>JAWKOL010000088.1:0-1503 GCA_041391225.1 Caldilineaceae bacterium | reverse complement strand
TCGGTCAGCGCCTCGAATCCGCCCAGTACCTCGGCATCGCTGTAGTCGCAATGGCTGGGATTGGATTCGACCACGAAGGCACGGCTCCACTGGTTGGCGGGCAGCTTGCCTTCCAGTGCATGGGCGTGTGCCGCCACCACCAGGCCATCGCCCGAGGTGTGGGTGGTCAGCACCTTGGCGGTACCAACCTGACCCAAGGGCTGAAAGAAGCGCTTCAGGTCCAGGCTGGCAAAGACATCGGCATCGAGCCGGCGGATATCGCGGTCGATGATCGGATCGGGATAGACCACCCGGCGCGTGGAGATCGCCGCGCGTTCGCCGATCTTGGCCGGGTCACGGTAGAGATCGCCGAGGCCGTAGGTGGCGTAGAACATGTTCTCGAGGAAAAACTCCGGATCCACCCCGGTGGCGCGCTTGATCCGGTCGAAGCGCTCGTTCATGCCGTTGGTCACCAGCCAGTTCGGCAAACCGTAACCAGTGCACTTGGCGATACGCAGCGCCAGCTCACCGCCGCCGCTGAGGGTGTTGTAGTCGTCCAGATCGCTGGCCTTGAGGATGTACGGGAAGGCGTCGTCGCCGCGAGGCAATTCGCCGGCCGTGACGTTCTTGCAGGCGGCGTCGTAGGTCAGGCGCAGATCCAGCGCCTGCTCCCAGACTCGGCTGCCCGCCAAAGGGGCGCAGATCGCATACACGCCCGCCACCGGCACGCCGAGATCGCCCTGCTCGGCCTGCTGCATGGCCACCAGCCCCCCGAGTGAACCGCCGCTGGCAATGATCGAGCCGGGCCGGCCAAAGCGAGCCGTGAAGGCTTCGACCAGCTCGCGGTGATCGCGGGGCGTCTGGAACAAGGCCCAGCCGCGCTGGCTGTAGCTGGACGCAGCGATGGCATAGCCCTTGGCCAGGATGCGCTGGCGCAAGGGCAGGGGGCCCAGGCTGGGCTCGGCATCGATGGGTTCGATGTCATAGCCGTGATTGATCAACACCAGTCGACCGCCCGCCAGCCAGCCATCCGGAATCTGGGCGATGAAGTAGGCGCCGCTGGCCGTCTGTCCGCGCTGTTCGACCACCGCCTGAGCAGCGCCGGCGCAGAGCAGAAGGGTACAGAGCAACAAGCGAACAGTCGTATTCACGCCAGTACCTGCAGAAAAGACCGATCGAGCATAACCCCGGCATCGTGAAGCCAGCCCGGATGCCCTGCGCAGGGTTTGCGGTGCGATCGGCAGCGCGACGACCCATCATTGAGGGAGATCGCGGCCAGAAGCTGGACGCAGAGAACGCGAAGGAAAAGCAGAGAGAACGCGAAGAAGAGCATCCATCTCTTGCAGATGCCGTGAGGAGGGGTGTGCGGCGCTACCTGGATAGCTTCGTCGCTGCGCTCCTAGCAATGACGCATCAACAACCTACGATATGGACTCTCCATGAACCCATGTCGTAAGTCGTTGATTTGCTTCGTTCACCTGTAGGAGCGCCCTTGCGGCGCGACCGCTGCTTCGGACGTGCGGC
>JAWKOL010000087.1:0-1508 GCA_041391225.1 Caldilineaceae bacterium | reverse complement strand
TTGCCAAAACAGCCACAACAGCAACCCCGGCACGAGGAAGAACGCGGTGCGGTGGTGTCCGATTGCCAGACCAAATAGGAATGACAGGGTGACAAGGCGACGGGGTGACAGGGTGAGGGGGTGATTGATATCACCAGATACTTGGCGCTCATCGTCCATCATCCGTCGTCTATCGCCCGCCGTCCCCAGCGCCGCCCACAAGACCGCGACCACCAGCAGCGCATTCAACGCGTACACTTCGGCGATGATGTTCTGGCTCCAGAAGGTGGGATTGAGCGTGAAGAGCAGGGCGGCAAAGAGGGCAGAGAGCCGTCCCCAACTGCCGGTGGGCAAGAGCCGCGTCATGAGCAGATAGAGCAGTCCGGCGGTGAGCGCGCCAAGAATCGTGCTCAGCAGGTTGAGCGCAAATGCCGGGTCCACGCCGAACAGGGCCAGCAGGTGCTGCCAGATGCCGCCCAGAACCAGGTAGAGCGGATAGCCGGTGGGGTGGGCCAGGCCGAAGCGCCATGCTGCAAACTGGAACTCACCGGGATCACCCAGCAGCAGGCCGGGCGCCAGGGTGCGGGCGTACCACCCCAATGCAAAAGCCACCACCAACAGCGCCACGCGCCGGTCGGCAGGCAAACTTGATTTCTCAATTTCGGCGGTAGATTTGACCGTAGATCCCATTTCACCGATAATGACTTGGTTTTTGACCTTCAATTTCGACGATTCAGGTGCGACGCATGTCATCCGATTGGACCGGCCAGGCGTTGGTTATTGTGCCGACGTACAACGAAAAAGAGAACCTGGCTAAGCTGGTTGGTCGTCTTCGCGCTCTGCCCGGCGACGTCCACGTGCTGGTGGTAGACGACAACTCGCCCGACGGTACAGGCGACATCGCCGACGGCATGGCAGCCACGGATCCAGGCGTGCATGTCCTCCACCGCAGCGGCAAACTGGGGTTGGGGACGGCGTACAGAACCGGTTTCCGCTACGGTCTTGATCGCGACTATCGCTACATCTGCACCATGGACGCCGACTTCAGCCACAGCCCCGAAAGCGTCCCCGATCTGCTGGACAAGGCGGCAAGCGGCTACGATCTGGTGGTGGGCAGTCGCTACGTCCGCGGCGGCGCAGTGGTGGGCAGCACCGCGTTTCGCAAGTTCATCAGCTACGGCGCCAATTGGCTGGCGCATGTGCTGCTCGGCGTCTCCGTCCACGATTGCACAGCGGGCTTCCGCTGTTACCATCGCCGCGTCCTCGAAACGATTGATCTCGACGCCATTTTCAGCAGCGGTTACAGCTTCCTCACCGAGATGGCGTTCCTGTGCGAGCGGGCCGGTTTCCGCATCGGCGAAGTCCCCATCACCTTTGTCAACCGCACCGAAGGCGCCAGCAAGATCAGCAAAAACGAGATCTACAAGGCGTTCTACACGCTGCTGCGCCTGCGTACCCAAGCCCTGCCCTGGGATTGGGCCGAGCGCACGGTGCGGCGGAAGGGGACTGGGGATTAAGACTGGGGACTG
>JAWKOL010000086.1:0-1517 GCA_041391225.1 Caldilineaceae bacterium | reverse complement strand
CTGGAAGCGCGCTGGATCGAGTGTCACCTGATAGTCTGGCCGAGCGGCGGTGAATACGATTTCGATGGTTTCGGGGAGAATGCGTTCCAGCAGTTTTACCAGATCCTTGCAGAAGGGGATGGCGTTGAGGGTGTGCCGTTCCAGCACAGAAGTGCGGCTGAAATCGAGCAGTTGACGCACCAACTCGGCGGCGTATTGCGCCTGTTGGTGGATCACTTCCAGCCGTTCGCGGTTCTTGCCGCTTAGATCAAGTGTGTTTTTCATCAACTGTGAATAGATCACAATGGCGCCCATGATGTTGTTGAAATCGTGGGCGATCCCTGCCGCCAGTTGACCCACCGCGGCCAGGCGTTCCTGCTGTTGGGCGCGTTCCTGGATCTCACGTTCGTGGGTGACGTCGTTGATCACAAGCAGCCAGCCGTCGTCTACGAATTCGGCTGCGATGGGCTGGCTGCGCACTGTGAAGACGCGCCCGGCGGCTTCGATTTCGTGCCAGGGGGCCAGCCCAGGCGGCTGCAGGAATTCGACAATCGGCTGTTGTGCCAGCGATTGCACCACATCGCCGACACCGACGCCGGACAGCAGCGCCAGGTAGGTCGCCGCGCTTCTGTTGGCGAGGACGATGCGCTGTGTGGCGTCGAGCAGGCACACGCCGTCGGGAACGGCATCCATCACCTGCTGTAGCCGGTGTGTAACCGTCTGCAATTGTTCGAGCAGGTGTAGACGCATGGCAACCGTCCCCAACTGGTTGCCCACCGTCTGCAAGAGAGAGATTTCGTGTTCGGTCCACACGCGGGCGCTATGGTTCGCCACGCCGATGCCGCCGATGGATTCGCCGTCGCTGATCACCGAAACGAGCAGACAGGCGTGAATGTCTTGCTGTAGGAACCATCCGCTCACCGTTTGCGGCAGCAGCGATTCCGACGTCACATCGTTGACGACGATGGGCTCTGCAACGTCGAATCCTTCGTCGATCATGTACGCGATCAGTTCGTTGACGCTGTCTCGTTCCACGCCGCTGCTGGCGAATGCGCCGCCAATCCAGCAGGCGCCGATGTCAAGGTTGAGGCCGCTCAGGATCTGGCTCAGCGCGCCGTCGAAAAACGACGGCAGATCGTTGGCCTGCGCCGCCGCCAACACGATCTGGTTGATCGCCTCTTCGCGGGCCGCCTGCTGACGGATCTGCATCTCGTTTTTGACACGCTTCGTCACATCACGGGCGATGCCTTCGAGCGCCAGCATCTGCCCGTCGTCGTCGTAGATGATCACGTTGCGCTGCTCGATCCAGAGGACGCGCCCGTCCTTGTGCAACCAGCGGATCAGCAGCGGACCGGCGCCGCCGACGGCATCTGTGATCGGCGGATCCAGATAGCGGTGATCGTCGGGGTGAACCAGCCTTACGCCCAGCATCGGATCATCGTAGAAATCTTCGGGGCTGTAGCCTGTCAGTCTGATGGCTGAGGGGCTGACGTACTCGTAGCCAGGCGCAGGCTGGTAGCGGAACCGGTAGATCATGT
>JAWKOL010000085.1:0-1526 GCA_041391225.1 Caldilineaceae bacterium | reverse complement strand
AAGGCATAAGGGGTAAGCTCATCGCCAATCATCACTGAATCATCGTGCTTGTTGTGTTCGACATATGCTGTGGTACCAAGTCCAACTCCTATCGTAGTGACTGCAACCCAAAATTGCCACGTCAGGTAGAAGGCGAGTGCAACACTGGTCTCAGGATGATAATCCCCTCGCATTTCCTCACAGGACACGGCGATTCGTTTCTCCATGTCGCCGATGGCTGATTCTGTCTCGGTGGAGATGTTTGCCAACGCGTCGATGAAGCCTCGGATCCTTGCGATCTCCTCTGCACCGCCCCCCGGTATGTGGAACTGCATTTCGCCGTTCCTGTCTTCGTAGAACAGTTGATTGGCGGTTGGGCAGTCATTCTGAAATGCCGGGATCGTGAGATCGGCGAAGAAAGCGTCTCCGCCGCCGCTGTCGCCTGTTGTGTGCCCGGGTAGACCAGTGTCCGTTCCGCCGCCGGGCAAGAACGCCGCGGCGAATTCGGCGGAGTCAATGCGATTGAACGGGAAGTAGAACGTGTCTGCCCCACAATGCAGCGCCACGTCCTGTGTGGCGGCGAGGTCGGCGAAGTAGCCCGCCATCGCCGGATCGCGGTGGGTCATGACGTTTTCGTTGCTGACGCAGAATGCCTGCTCCTGGTGCATGTAACATTCGACGCGAGGGATGCCTTCCTGGACGCGCACCGAATCCGCCGACGCGAAGGGCGGGTCGACGATGCGTGTGCTGTCCGCGGCGCTGTTGACCGGCGGCGCAATTTTCGGGTTGGCGCATCCGGCAAGCAAAATGGCAATGGACAGCAAGATCGAAAGCGCTCGGCCCGCGCATCGCTTTCTCCTGCCTGTGGTGTTTTTCAGCATGATCATTGCTCCTGACAAGGGGTTTGGTGAACTGTCAGAAGCCTAGCAGACGGGGCGTTAGATGGGCGTTAGATGAGGGCGTTTTATCGAAATCCAGCCAGGAGATCCTGCGCGGCGCGGACTTCACCGGCCTGCTGGTTGGCCTGGGCCACGGACAGCGCCTCGGCGGCGAGGACCTGCGCCCGCGCCGCCTGCCCGGTGACGGCGGCGACTTCGGCCAGTCCGCGCAGTAGCCAGCTTACGTAGTTGACGGTGTCGGCGCGGCGGCTCAGACTGTAGGCGGCTTGCAGTTGACGTTCGGCTTCATCGAAATCGCCTTCGCTCAGCGCCAGGTGACCGAGGTGACCGCGGCAGAAGACTTCCTGCGGCGCATCGGAGACAACTTGGGCCAGGTCGAGGCTGTCCTGTAGCCATTGACGCGCTGCGGTGATTTGGCCCAGCATGGCGGCGGCGGCGCCCATGTCGCCCCAGGCGAACCGGCGGCGTTCGGGCATGTGCTGTGCTTCGCAGATGGCGAGGGCCGCCTGCCCACACTGGAAAGCGTTTTCGTAGTCGCCCATCTGCCAGTAGGTGGTGGAGAGATAGCTGTACGCCTGGATACCGTAGACGTGGGCCTCGGCGCGTGCCAGCAGATCCAACGCGCGGTGAAAGGCGGACACGGCGCCT
>JAWKOL010000084.1:0-1541 GCA_041391225.1 Caldilineaceae bacterium | reverse complement strand
CAGGCGCGCTCCAGCAACGTCGCCACGTGGTCGAAGTCTTCGGCGGCGAGGGCGTGGCGGATGGCGTCGCCCGGCTGTTGGTTTTGCGCGCACCAGGCAGCGGCGCGGCGGTGAAGCTGCGGGATGACTTCGGGATTTTCCACCTGTAGGTGAGCGCGCAACACTTCGGCAAAGAGGTGATGATAGCGAAACCAGCGCCGCCGGTCGTCCAGCGGGGTGACGAAGAGATTGGCGCGCTCCAGGGCTTCCAACATGGCAACGCCGTCCGCTTGCTCGGTGACAGCGTCACACAGGGGGCCGGTCAGCCGCTCCAGGATGCAGGTTTGTAGCAGGAAGTCGCGCACCGGCGCCGGCTGCTGCGCCAGCACCTCGTCTACCAGATAGTCGACGATGTAGCGGTGGTCACCGGTGAAAGCGTCGATGAAGCTGTGGACGTCGTCGCGTCCTTGCATGGAAAGGGCGGCCAGTTGCAGCCCGGCGATCCAGCCCTCGGTGCGGGCTTCCAGCGCGTCGACTTCCTGGCCGGTCAGCGTCAGGCCGGTCAGTTGGCTGAGGACCTGCGTCGCCTCGTCCACGGTGAAGCGCAGATCCGCGGCGCGGATCTCGGTCAACTGCCCGCGGGCGCGCAGACGGGCCAGGGGAAGTTGTGGATCTTCGCGGGTGGTGATGATCAGGTGCATCTGCGGCGGTTGGTGCGCAAGCAGGAAGGTGAGGATCGCGTCGACAGGTTTGGCATCGACCACGTGATAGTCGTCCAACACGAGGATGAACGGGTGGGGGATGTCGGCCAGATCGTTGATCAGCGCCGTGAGCACGACCTCGGGCGGCGGCTGTTGCGGCTGAAGCGCGTCGGCGAGGCCGTCGCCCACGGCGGGCGCGACGGTCTGCAACGCGGCTATCAGGTAGGCCAGAAAGCGGGCTGGGTCGCTCTCCTCAGGAGCGAGAGACAGCCACGCCGTCGGCCTCTCCTGTCCGTTGATCCAGGAGACGGCCAGCGTCGTCTTGCCGAAACCGGCAGGCGCGGAGATCAACGTGAGCTTGCCGTGCATCGCCTCGTCCATGCGTTCTGTGAGGCGGGGGCGATCTACTCCGTTGGGACGAGCAGGCGGGATGTAGAGTTTGGTGGAGAGGATTGAGGTGGGCATGGCATACACTTTCCCGAATTTGCGGCGTTAGTTGCCTGGTCCCGCTTATCTGGGCGTAATGCGGAACCCATCACCGCGGCGCGCGCCGGTAGAGGCCGCAGCAGCCGAAGATGCCGTAGAACTCGAACGCATCCAGGTTCAACCCGTCCACCACGGCCTGGTAGACGCCGTATTCTTTGTCTTCGGGGTCGGCGTTGCGGATGTCGTTGTAGTCGTGGAAGAGGCAGAACCCACCGGGCGCGATGATCTGATCGAGCACGCGGCAGACGCCGTACACGGGTTCGTAGGCGTGGGAATGGTCCACGAAGACGAAGCCGAACTGTCTTTGGGCGGTGGCGTAGGCTTCCGCCGCGGCCACGGCGTCGGCGGTGCGGCAGGTGACCTGCCTGTGCAGCC
>JAWKOL010000083.1:0-1552 GCA_041391225.1 Caldilineaceae bacterium | reverse complement strand
AGAAGCCTTCGGGCGAGGGCGACGGGCCGCCGGTGCCACCACCACTGGGAACGCACAGCACCTGCCCCACGTAGACAAAACTGGTATGCGAGATGCCGTTCGCTTCGGCCAATGAATACAACCCCACGCCATAGTAGACGGCGATGCCCGAGAGCGTCTGTCCGCGGGTGACGGTGTGGTGGAAAGCACACCCAACATGACCAGACGGAATCTTGAGCCGTTGCCCCACGTAGATGTGGTCGGGGTTGTAGATACCGTTGGCGCTCATGATGCTGCTCATCGACACGCCGTACGACTGTGCGATACGGCTAAGCGTGTCACCCGGGCGTACTGTGTGATAGACATACGATGCCGTGACCCGTTCAGCCGGTGCGGCCAGCGTTTGCTGCGGGAGCATGGTAGCCATCACGGCAACCGTCAGCAACAACGCCAGGCCGGCACGAACCGACCAGCGCAAAACACGCATTCTTTCCATCAACAAACTCCTTTCAGGCAGGGGTTGGGAAATGCGTACACGAAGTACTGCACGTATTGTACACGAAACCGTAGAAGTTGCCATTCTGAAAAATCGCGCGATGCTATGAGGCCTGCCAGATTTCTCAGAACCTGGCAGGCCTCACGCATAACTGTCGCCGAACATCACTATGACATCTTGGCGTAAATACCACGGCAGAAATACGGCGTCTGTACCACTGCTAGAGACGATTGGTGTATTTCCGCCGGGATTTACTAGATCAAACGGCCAACAGTGCGAGCAGCGTCAGTTGGCCGCCAGGGTAGTTGTGTATTCGATGCCGGGGAACGCCGCAGCATCGGGCAGAAGGGCGGCATGGGCGCTCTCGTCGCCGCTGAGTGTTGAGAGCAGGAAGGCGGTGGAGAAGTGACGCGCCAGGTCCAGCGCCCGTGTGCGATCCCACACCGGATCAAAGCAGAAGTAGGCGGCGGCCACATGTTCGTACATCCAGGGCTGTTGCTCGCAAGGGGTGTTGAAGATCATGTGTTCGGCCCCTACGAAAGTGACCAACGATTTCTGGGTGCTGACTGCGTGGGCATAGGTGGGATCCGCGCCCCACGCCGGGGGTGTGCCGCTGTCGGCGCTGCCGCCCATCACCATCATGGGTACGTCGATCTGGGCCAGGCCCGCCTCGCCGAACAGGTACGAGTCGCCCGCCATGGGGACAATGGCCGTCACCCGCGGATCGCCGAACGAGGGCCACAGGCCGTCGGGGGCGTCGGCCAGGTCGGCGCGTGCAGCCATGTCAGCGATGAAGGGCAGGAGCGGCGCGCAGAAGAAAGAGAGCGGATCGTCGATGGCGAGGGCGGCGCAGCGTTCCTGGTAGGCTTGTATGTCGTACTGGGCGCCTGCTGCGGCCAGCGCGGTATAGCCCCCGTAGGAATGCCCCACCACAGCCACCTGTGTCATGTCGATCAGGTCGGCCATCAGCCCACCCGCCGCGGTCAGCGCCTCGGCGTAGTCGAGGGTGCGGGTTACGTCGCCGGGGCGGTCGATGAGCGTCATCCACATTTCAGAGAAAGCAGGATCGAACGCTTC
>JAWKOL010000082.1:0-1557 GCA_041391225.1 Caldilineaceae bacterium | reverse complement strand
GTGAGCAGGCCGGCCACGCTGATCAGGATGCCGAAGTAGTTGAGCAGTTTGGGCAAGGTGCCGCCGCGCAGGGCCGCCACGCTGATGAGCAGGATCCAGATGCCGCCCACCGTTTCGTTGCCGCCGCCCAGCCCGTTCATGACGGCGCTGATTGGGAGCCATGTCGCTGCTGCCAGGTTGGGATCGGCGGGCAGCAACCCAACGATCTGCTCGACGCCCAGGTTGAAGACCATGCCACTGGCAATCACCAGCCCGGCCCAGATGATGCCGAAGATTGTTGCCGTCTGCATGACGGCGGGGGAGCCGTCTTTGACGCGCTCATGGATGGCCAGCGCCAGTGGCACGAGGAAGATGCCGAAGACGACGTAGATCACCTGGTTCCACACGTACATGATGCCCTGGTTCTCGGCCAGGAAGTTGACCGTCTCCACCGGGTTCAGTTCGCCCATGCCGTACGGGGCCAGCATGGTGAACATCAGTACCATGCCGAAGAGGAAGCTTGCCGCTTCGATCAGGCCGGCAATGCCGCCGATCTTCTGTAGATCGGTCTTCGTGGTCTTGGCCGTCATGTTTGCGCCGGTGGTCTGCTGCTGAATGGTTGCGTTCATGGTGGGTTCTCCTTGGGATTTGTGCGGATGGGTCCGCGGTGGGTGAATTTTGGAATAGTGGTTGATTTTCTTGTGAGGCGATTGCGAGATTAAGGGATTAGGTGATTGGGCGATTAGGGGATTTCGGATCGTGTACAGGATCTGAAATCCCCTAATCTCTTAATCGCCCAATCCCCCAATCTCTGCCCCCAACATCCAGTCATCGATGACGCTGATCGTCTCCCCGCTGTACAAAATGCCGTCGTGGTTGGCGCCGTCGACGATGTGGACGACGCCGTCGCTGTACTCGCCTACCAACGTGGGGAAGACGTCGGCCTGCATGGTTTCGTCTTCGCTGCCCACGATGACGAGTAGCAGCTGGTCGATGGCCTCGAAGCCGGCCGCATAGTCGGGCGTTGAGTTCATCATGGCGCGGTAGCTGTAGGTGTTGACGAACGGTTCGGGCAGGTTGAAGAACATGGTGGGCATTGCACCGAAGACGAAGTCACCCACGCCGCCGAGGAAGGCGATGCCGATGATGCGCGGGATGTGCAGCGCCAGGAAGGGTTCTGCATCCGGGTCCGCGTCAACAGGGGCGTCGGTGCGGGCGGTGGGCGCTTCGGGACCCAGATTGGGCGACACCAGCACGTAGCCGTCCACGGTCTCGTTGTGCTGGGCCGCGTGGCGCAGGACAACCGCCCCGCCCATCGAGTAGCCGAGGACGATCAACTCGTGCTCGGGGTTGTCCTGGCGGATGGCGGCGAGGACGTCGGCGAGATCGTCCTCGTACTGGCCGACGTAGTCGATGCCGCCGCGCTGGCCGCCGGAGTCGCCGTGTCCGCGCAGATCGAGCGCGTAGACCGACGCGCCGGTCGCCTCTCGAATCTGCCCCGCCGGCTCGTTGAGGAACTGGCTGCTGCCGGTGACGCCATGCACCATGACCACGATGCGTTGCGAGTCCGCCGGGAAG
>JAWKOL010000081.1:0-1583 GCA_041391225.1 Caldilineaceae bacterium | reverse complement strand
TGATCGATTCGGTGCTCGATTCAGATGAGCCGTTTTCGCATCGACACCTGCGGACCGGCCGTACCGTCAAGGATCTCGCCCGTGCGCCCGTAGCCATGACGCGCATAGAACGCCGCGCCAGTGACGCTGGCGTCCACCTTCAGTTCGGTGATCCCTTGTGTTTGTGCCGCCCGTTCTAACTCGGCCAACAGCGCGCCGCCGATGCCGCGCCCCTGCCACTCGGGCAGCACAAAAAAGGTGACCAGTTCATCGTCTTCTAAACCGGCCGTCGCCACGAGCACGCCGCTCACTTCGGCCACAAGACAGGTGCGCGTCTCGTTGATCTGGTCCACTTTGGCCGGCGAAAAATAGTCGATGAGCGGTTGTAGTCGCTCGGGTGCATAGTCGGCGCTGTTGGAAACGCGCATCGTGGTGCGAATGATCGCGGAGACCGTAGCGGCGTCGCCCACCTGATACGGTCGAATCCGTACCTGCTGACCTGACTTCACGCCACCGTCTCCTCCGAAAAAGTCACATGGACGAAGCACTCCGGCACATGCGAATCCCAGACGCCGTGGGGTGTCCACGCCCAGCCGCCGGAGTCGTCGGCGGGGGGCGCTTCTTTGTACTGGTTGAAGCGCGAAAAGTCCATGCGCCAGGTGTCGCCGGGCCGCGGCGGCAAGGACCGCCCATCGCTGTGCGCCAGCGCTTCCATGCCCGCCCAGGGGAAGGCCAGTTCCACCGTCCAACCGCGGTCGCGGTCATCGTGCTGGTTGATCGTCCCGTCCACGAAGACGGCGCTTTGCAGGCCGGGGAAGTCCCACTGCGCAAAGCCCAGGCGTGGTCCGCGGGGATGATTGGTGAAGCCCACACCGTTGAACGGGTGAATGCCCGGCGCATTGCGTTGCAGGCCGGGGAAGCGGCTGAAGTTACCCCGATCATACGCCTCTTCCCAAACATAAAAGACCTCGTAGACCGTGCCGAAAGCGTTGATCTCGAACTCGTAGTAGGCGTCCTGGCCGGCGATGAAGACTTCCACGTCGTTGTCGGTGTAGATGGGGGCGTCGCGTTCGGTGAGGAAGGCGCCGACGAAGGGTTCCTCCACCCAAAAGCCCACGTAGAGGTTGTCATCGTCCCATAGGACGGCGGCATGGGTGGCGTGGACGGTGGGCTTGCCGCTGATCAGATCAACGAAGCGAGGCGAACGAGGCGCGGACTGCCAACACGCTTCGTCGAGTCGTCCGTCGATGCGCGGGGGCGTGTCCGCGCGGTAGGCGGTGTAGCGGGCGATACGGTCTTCGGGGCAGGGGAAGGAGTGCGGCATGAGTGACCTCTTCGTGGTTACGCCACGGCGGATGAAAATTGTAAACACGGATTGTAGAGAACACGGATTTCTTCAGATGAATCCGTGTTCCTTTCCATCGGTGTTTACAAAAGCTCTTCTCAGTGCAGGATGCCTGCTCCGCGTCAGAATCGTGAAGTACTGAAATTGATGGCCAGTCAGTATATCACAGGTTTTCTGGTTCAATCCGCCGCGATCCGCTCAATCCGCTTTATCCGCGTTCTATCCCCGTCAACCCAAGATCGTAGAGACTTCGGGGTGT
>JAWKOL010000080.1:0-1584 GCA_041391225.1 Caldilineaceae bacterium | reverse complement strand
TCGAGTCCGTCGGTGAGCGGCTGCAAATTGGTGTAGCGGTCGATCTTGAACAGATCGTGCGCCGGGAAGGGCAGCGCATCCAGATCCGGGATCATGGGGCTTTCGGGGCTGGAGACGATCTCGCCGTTGCGCTTGAACTGGATGCCCGGGATCACGCCCGGTTCTTTGCCCGCTTCGAGCAAGTTGACCAGTTCCAAAAAGCTGTACTCCGCCTCCCCGCGGAAGACGTAGTCCACATAGCCATCGTGGGGCGCTTCCAGCGACTCCAACGGCATAATCGTGAGATGCGGGCCACCGAGGACGGTGTGCAGGCCACGCCCTTTGCACAGTTGCGCCATCTCCCACGCTTCTTGGATCAGCGGCGTGGTAGCGGTGATGCCGATGAGTTCGTAGGGTCGGCCCTCTTCCTCAGCCAGATCGAGATAATAGTCGACGCCCACATCTTCCACGGCGGCGTCGAAGATCATCACATCGTGCCCACCTTCACGCAGCACCGCGGCCAAATAGCCCAATCCCAGGGGGATGTGCTTGCGGGCGCTCCAAACTTTCGCTTCTGGACTGGCCAGGATAATGCGCATACTAAATTGCTCCTTCGGCTTCCATCTGCTTGCGCAAGCCCGATTTTTCTTTCTTGGGCAGGAAGGTGCGCAGGGCGATGCGAATGTTGCGCGGCAGGTTGAACCAGAAGTCTTTGGTCTTGAGGCGGCGGATGATGGGTGAAGGGCGCAGGTAGTACTGTCGGTACGCCTTGCGGTACATCTCTTCCACCAGTTCGGCGGTCATTTCGCCCATTTCGTAGCGCGCCTTCTGCTCGAAGAAGACGTAATCTTCCCAATCGTTGATCAGGAAGCGCCCCTGGCGTTTGACGATCTCGTAGACCTTGGTGCCGGGATAGGGTGTCATCATCGAGAAATTGGCGATGATGGGATCGAGTTCGATGGCGAAGTCGATGGTACGCTGCATCGTCTCACGGGTTTCGCCAGGCAGGCCGATGATCATGAAGGCGATGGTCTCCAGATCGATCTCTTTGGCGTTTTTGAAGGCCTGACGGATCGTGTCGTGATCGACCTTTTTGTCGATGGAGAGCAGGATGTCCTCGTCGCCAGTTTCGACGCCGAAGGCCACGCGCTTGAGACCGGCTGTCTTGAGCAGAGTAAGCAGCTCTCGACTGGCCAGGTTGGCGCGGATGCCGTTGACGAAGATCCACGGCACATGGTTCAGGTTGTTTTCGATGAGCAAGTGCGCCAGTTCTTCGAGGCGCTTGACGCGAATGTTGGCGCTGTCATCAAGAACGCCGATTTCCAGCGCGCCCATGTCTTCCACCAGGTGCTTCCACTCGGCCAGGACGCTTTCTGCGCTGCGGCTGCGCCACTTGATGGGCATGATGCTCTGCGAGCAGAAGGTGCAGCGGTAAGGGCAGCCACGGCTGGTGAGGATGCTGAAGCTGCGCGAGCCGTCCACACTGTCGGTGGCGGGCTGCAAATTGGTGTAGTGCTCCATCTTGAACAGATGGTAGGCCGGCCAGGGCAGGCTGTCGAGGTCGGCGATGGGTGTGCGATCCGGGTTATTGTGGATCTGGCCGTC
>JAWKOL010000079.1:0-1584 GCA_041391225.1 Caldilineaceae bacterium | reverse complement strand
TCAATTCGCCCCTAGACACTAATAATCGACCGTGCTCTGTCTGCCAAAGACACGAAATTGGATCAATGTGAACATGAGGATCACCACGGCCAGGCCGATGGCGATGGCGGTGCCGTAGCCCATGCGGAAGTAGCGCCACGCCGTCTGGTAGAGGTACATGATCACCGTGTAAGACGCACGCCCAGGGCCGCCGCCGGTCATGATGTAGGGCTGGCCGAAGACCTGAAAATGGGAGATCAGCTGGGTGACGGCCACGAAGAAGATCGACGGCATCATCAGCGGCAGGGTGATGTGCCGACGCAAGCGCCACCCGCTGGCGCCGTCGATGCGCGCCGCTTCGTAAAGGTGCTCGGGGATGCCCTGCAAACCGGCAATGTAGATCAACATGGGGAAGCCGAAGCCCCACCACACCGTCACCAGGCTGAGTGACGGGATCACAATGTTGACGTCGGCCAGCCACTTCACCGGCGAGAAGCCCATCCACACCAGGAAGTAGTTGACAATGCCGAACTGCGTGTTCAGCAGCCAGGCGCCCATCACACCTGTCACCGCCACCGAAAGCACCACCGGCGCGTAGAAGATGAAGCGGTAGAAATCACGGAAGCGGATCGGCTCATTCACCGCGATCGCCACGATCAGCGCGAAGACGGTGTTGGCAATCGCCGTGAGGAAGGCGAAGTAGAGCGTGTTGCGCAACGTGATCCACCACAGATCATCGGCCAACAGCGACTCAAAATTTTGAAGACCGACAAAAGGATGCACCGGCGCCAGAACCTTCCAATCATGCAGGCTCATGAAAAAGGCATAGAGGATGGGGCCAAGCGTGAAGGTACAGAAAGCAATCAAAAACGGCAAAATAAAGAGGTAGTTGCCCAGTGTCCAGCGCCAGGTGCGCCAGGTGCCGGGCTTGCCTTTGGGCTTCCCCTGTGGGAATGTGGGCGCAGCGTTCATTTCAGCCTCCCTAGTTCGTAATGCGTAATGCGTAAGCCAGAGCAGATCGCTGCCTTGGACGGCGAATCGTACTCAACGAGTTACACATTACGCATTACGGATTACATCTTACTGGCAGCGCCCCAGAATGTCCTGAATGCGATCATTCGCATCGTTCAAGCCCTGCTCCACCGACTTGACGTTGTTGAAAATGGCGTCGAGTTCGGGGGAATAGCCCTGATCGATGATTTCCGAAATGCACTCTACGGCGATGTCATAGCGACCGACGGCCAGGAAGCTCTCGCCCAGTAGCTTGGCGGAGGGGAGATCCTCGCTGGTCATCGCTTCAACCTGGGAGACACGGGCCGGCGGTTGGCCGGAAGTGGCCCAGACCAGCCCCTGATCAGAGAGGTAGGCAACCAGGCGTTTGGCGGCGTCGAGTTTGTCGCCTTCCAGGGAGATGGGCGTGTAGATCACGTGGGAGCTGGTCCACGCCGCGGGCTGTTCACTGCCCCACTGCGGCAGCGGGCAGACACCCCAGTTCACTTCGTTGTCGTTGTTGAAGTTGAGCATCCAACTGCCTTCCGGCGTCATGGCCAGTTGACCACCGGCGAAGCTCTGCCAGCCGTCGAAGCCGGCGGGGGCCGGGGCCAC
>JAWKOL010000078.1:0-1690 GCA_041391225.1 Caldilineaceae bacterium | reverse complement strand
GACAGCGGCGCCGACTTCGCGTCCACGTTGGCTGGCGCGTATCTCCATCATGTTCTGCCCTTTGGCGAGGCGGGTGCCTTCGGCGGCGGCTTCACCGGGCGGGTACTTGCCCGCGGCAATGCCCATCGCCAGCGGTGACCAGGGGATGATGGCGATGTCGTACTTCTGGCAGAGCGGCACGAGTTCGTTCTCGATGCGCCGGTCCACCAGATTGTAGGGCGGCTGCACGCTGACGTAGGGCGACCAGTTGCGCTTGTCGCTAATGGCGAGTCCTTCCATCACCTGCCAGGCGGCGAAATTGCTGCACCCGATGTGCAGGATCTTGCCGGCCTGCACCAGATCTTCGAGGGCGCGCAGCCACTCTTCCTGGGGTACTCGATCCGAAGGACGATGCGCCTGGTAGAGATCGAGGTGGTCGGTCTGCAAGCGGCGCAGCGAGTCTTCGCAGGCTTTGACGATGTGATAGCGGGAGAGGTCGCCTTCGTTGGGTCCTTTGCCCACGGTGCTGTGGACCTTGCTGGCGAGGACAATCTGATCACGCTTGCCGTTCTGCTTGAGCGCCTTGCCCAGCACGCGTTCGCTTTCGCCGTCGTTGTACGAGTTGGCGGTGTCGATGAAGTTGATGCCGCGGTCGATGGCGAGGTTGATCAGCTCGATGGACTCGTCCTCGGGCGTGGGGCCGCCGAAGTTCATGGTCCCCAGGCAGAGGGGCGAAACGAGGATGCCGCTACGGCCAAGCTGTCGGTATTGCATGAGGATTTTCTCTTTCTTGTGGGTTGTTTTTACGGCAAAGAACGCAAAGGAAAACGCAGAACTCATAGGTGGATAGAGGATGCCAGGATTTCTATTGCAAAAGAAACCCCATCGAAAGTGACGAGGGTGATGGCGCAGTTGGGCATGTGACGGAGATGCGGACAACGCGACAGCAATTCGTCCTCGGTAAACCGGTTGAGAAGGAAGTCGGTGATGGTGCCGCCATGTGTCCCGGCGACGACTGTACCGGCAGGATGCAGCGCGTAGACCTCGCGCATCCACGCTTCTGCCCGTTCGCCGTTGGCCTGCGCCGACAGCCCGGTGATGGGGACAAACGACCGGTCCGCGTCGCACTCTGCCCACATCCCCACAAATTCGTCCATCGTCTGCCCGGGGACGTCGCCGAAGTTGGCGCGCTCGCGCAGGCGCACGTCCTCGATGACGGGAAGCCCCAGACGGGCGGCCAGTGGTTCCATGGTTTGGCGAGCGCGGGTCAACGGGCTGCTGTAGATCGCATCGACATTGATCTCCGCCAAATGGGACGCAGTGCGCTCAGCCTGCGCCAGACCAACGGCATTGAGCGCTGGATCGCCGGGTAGCGGGTCACGGTGTCCGTGGCGGACGAGGTAGAAGTTGGTCATCGAAAAGGTGTGGAATGGGTGGTGTCAAGTCCAAACTGAGGTGGTGCGGGACAGTAGTTTGAGTGTACCGTCATCGGTGGGGGCTGTCAATTCACCTTTCTTGGGCTATAATGTCAACCAGAGTCCGAGCTATCCCCTTTCCAAACAGCCCATCAAGCTTCACGTGCTGGGGAGCGCAGTGCAGAAATCGATCTACCACAAAGCGCCATTGCAGCAACGGAGGAACTGATGCAATCAGACGAGACCCGAAAACCCGATCCCGAAGAGGAATTGGAGTGGACCGAAGCAGCAGAAGA
>JAWKOL010000077.1:0-1721 GCA_041391225.1 Caldilineaceae bacterium | reverse complement strand
CCAATGTGAAATGAGCGACGCCGAGGTGATGACGACCGCAATTGTCGCCGCCAGGTACTTTGGCGGTAAGCACGAGTCTGCAAGGCAAATGCTCAAAGAGCAGGGGTACATCCCGAAAATGGTAAGCAAAAGCCAGTTCAATCGGCGATTGCATCGTCTGGAAACGCAGTTTCTGATGCTGTTTCGGGTGCTGGGCGAGACGTTCAAGGAACTCAACGCCGAGTCGGTTTATGTGATCGACTCGGCCCCGGTGCTTGTCTGTGACAATATCCGCATCAAACGCAGCAAGCTCTACACAGATGAATCCTATCGAGGCTATCAGGCCAGTAAACGACGGTACTTCTACGGTCTCAAGATTCATTTGCTGGTCACCCAAAACCATCAACCCGTTGAGTTCTTCCTTTCGCCAGCCTCGTTCAGCGATGTTTCGGCGCTCGAACAGTTCGATTTCGATTTGCCGGCAGGGTCGCAGATTTTTGCCGACAAAGCCTACAACTTCTATCTGGTTGAAGACCTGCTCGCCGAGGCCAATATCGAGTTGATTGCAGACCGCAAGAAAAACACAACGCGTCCTTTGCCGCCCTGGTTACATTTCTTCCTCCGTCACTATCGTAACCAGGTCGAAACCGCAGGCAGTCTCATTGAGCGCTTGCTGCCCAAGTCCATTCATGCGGTCACATCGCATGGTTTTGAATTGAAAGTCATCCTGTTTGTCCTTGCGTCCAGCATCAACTGCTTACTCCCTGCATGACCGTTCTGTCACTTACTATCACGAACATTTTCAAGGTCACAACTTGGGTTATCTATTTTCGGAATCACCATGAATGGAACAGAAGCACACCCACCGCTGATCGTGATCCTCGGCCCCACCGCTGTGGGCAAGACGGCGCTGAGCATTGAGCTTTGTCGCCGGTTTGGCGGCGAGGCCATCGGCGCGGACAGCCGCCAGATCTACCGCGGCATGGACATCGGCACCGCCAAACCGTCGCCCGCGGAACAGGCGCAGGTCCCTCACCACCTGCTCGACATCCGCGCCCCCGACGAGGTGCTTTCTGTGGCCGAGTACCAGACGTTGGCCTACGCCGCCATCGAGGACATCCACCGCCGCGGCAAGATTCCCTTCCTGGTGGGCGGCACGGCGCTCTACCTCAACGCCGTGGTGCGGGGGATGAAGATCCCCGACGTGCCGCCCAACCCGTCTTTGCGCGCAGAGTTGGAGGCGTTCGCCGATCGCGAAGGACACGAAGCCCTGTTCGCCCGCCTCGTCGCGCTGGACCCGTCCACGGCGGCGCAGATCGACGGGCGCAACGTGCGCCGCGTGGTGCGCGCGCTGGAGATCATCATGGCAACGGGGAAGCCTAAGAGCGAGTTGGAAGGCGAAGATCCGCCGCCCTATCGCATCTTGCAAATTGGGCTGGATCTGCCGCGCCCTCAGCTCTACTCGCGCATCGACGCCCGCGTGGCGCAGATGGTGACCGACGGCTTGATCGATGAGACGCAGCGTTTGCTGTCCGCGGGCTATCCGCCCAACCTGCCCGCCCTCACCAGCCTGGGCTACAAAGAGATCGGCGCCTACCTGCGTGGGGACATGGACCTTCCTGCCGCCATCGAGCGCATCCAGATCGAAACCCACCGCTTCGTGCGTCACCAGTACAGTTGGTTCCGCCGCATGAAAGAGGTCAACTGGTTCGAGGTCAGCACGCCGCGCAATGACGAAATCG
>JAWKOL010000076.1:0-1878 GCA_041391225.1 Caldilineaceae bacterium | reverse complement strand
GATCCTGCCCTTGCAGTTGACCGACGATGCCGCGGGCGAACTGTCGACCGTCTTCAAAGCGCTGGCGAATCCTGTCCGCTTGCAGATGCTCGACATCCTCAACCGCCGCGCCGGTGAAGTGTGCGTGTGCGACATTGAGGGTCACTTTGATCTATCACAGCCCACGATTTCGCACCATCTGCGCGTCTTGCGCCAGGCGGGGCTGGTGGACGCCGAACAGCGCGGCACGTGGATCTACTACCGTGTGCGCGCCGAGACGATGGAGCAGATGCGGGCGTTTCTTGGTGGGTTCTGCTGCTGACACGCGATGCCGTAATGCGTAGTGCGTATACCGGTAGAGTTGGTTGACGCTGTATTGGTTGCCTCGATTGAGGCAGCAGATCTGTTTCAGTGTAAACCAATTTGGCCGGTGATGCGATCTTGCGCGCCTACTCTCTTTTTTGTCGACTATATTGATGAGTTTCGATATTGTGAAAGGATCAGACCATGCGCCCACCGCCCACACACGTCATCGAGACAGCGAGCGCCGCTGCTCTACCCGCTTTGCTCGCCTTGCTCGACGCCGCCGGCCTGCCCCAGGACGGGTTCGCCGATCACATCGGCAACGCGCTGCTCGTGCGCAATGGTGATGTGATCCTCGGCTGCGCGGCGCTGGAGATCTACGGGTCCGCGGCGCTGTTGCGGTCGGTGGCTGTGGCCCCCACCGCGCAAGGACGCGGCCTGGGCGCGCAACTCGTCACCGCGGCGCTGACGCTGGCCGAAGATCGCCAGATCCGCCGCGTCTACCTGCTCACCGAAACCGCCGCCAACTACTTCCCCCGCTTCGGTTTCGCCCCCATCCCCCGCGCGGACGTCGACCCCGCGGTCAAACAATCCGTCGAATTCACCAGCGCCTGTCCGCAGAGTGCGGTGGTGATGGAGAAGAAAATGAATGATGAATGATGAATAAAGATTGGGTAAACGAAGTCGCTCCGATATTCGAGATCATCTCGTTTGCCCAATCTTTATTCATCATTCTTCGCCAACCCGACAACAACCAATTTTCTATTCACTTTCTCAAGGAGATCACGCATGTCATCCACCCGTGAAGCCATTCATTCTCTCGTGCAGGAACACTACGGCAAGGTGGCCGTGGAAAGTAGCGGCTGTTGCAGCGACGGCAGTTGCGGCAGCACGTTTTATGTGGATCAGGATCTGTCTTTTGTGCCGGGCGAGGCGGTGAATAGCAGCCGCGGCTGTGGCAATCCGCAGGAGATCGCGGCGTTGCAGCCTGGCGAAGCCGTGGTCGATCTCGGCTCCGGCGGCGGATTGGACGTCCTCCTGGCGGCGCGGCAGGTGGGGCCGAGCGGCTTCGTCTACGGCGTCGATATGACCGACGAGATGCTGGATCTGGCGCGGCGCAACGCAGCCAAGATTGGCGCAACCAACGTCGAATTCCGCAAGGGTCACCTCGAAGACCTGCCCATCGAAGACAACCGCGCCGACGTCATCATCTCCAACTGCGTGGTCAACCTCTCGCCCGAAAAGGACAACACGCTGGCCGAGGCGTACCGTGTCCTCAAGCCGGGGGGACGCATCGCCATCTCCGACATCGTCGTCGATGGTGACCTGTCGGGGCTGCCCGTGAGCGAGGATCAGATCCGCGCCGGGCTGAGTTGGGCGGGCTGCATCGCCGGCGCGCTGACTGTGACCGAGTTCACCCGTCTGCTCGCCGAGGCTGGCTTCCAGGACATCTCCATCGAGTTCAATCACCACTACCAGTCCAGCGACTTTTTCGGTAAAATGCCCGAATCGCTGTCGACTTTGCCGGAAGCGGTGCTGAATGATCTCGTGAGCCGCTTCGGCAGCGCGTCGATCAAGGCGGTGAAGGGGAGTTAG
>JAWKOL010000075.1:0-1927 GCA_041391225.1 Caldilineaceae bacterium | reverse complement strand
GGTAGAGGATCAGGTCTGGCGCAAAGTTGTTGACGGTACGGTAGACGTCTTCGGGCTTCACCACCACATTGCCCAGCGGCGCGCCGTCGGGGCCGGTCATGGCGGTGAGGCGGGCGATAACGTCGTCGCGCAGCGCCGCGTACTCATCCGCGGGGACGACGCCCTGCGGCTCGCGGCCCGCCACGTTGAAGAAAAGACGGGCGTAGTAGCCGCCGCTGCTCCAGATCTTGGTCTGTGACCAGTCCACGGCGGCCTTCTCCAGCGACACCGGCTGCGCCGGTTCTTCGGCCAGCGTCAGCAGTCCTTCGCGGCGCAGCCACTCGTTGATCACCAGGCCACCGTCCATGCGCCGCGCCCCGTGATCGCTGACCACCATCAGCATTGTCTCCTCGTTCACCTGCTCCAGCAGACGGGCGATCTGGCCGTCGAGGTAGACGTAGTAATCGTGGATGGCGCGCTCAAATTGGTTGTGCGGCCCCGGGTAGTGGACGTGTTCGGGGTCCATGAACTGCCAGAAGGCGTGGTGGATGCGGTCGGTGCCCATCTCCACCAGCATGAAGAAATCCCACGGTTTGTGCTGGATCAGGTGGTTGACCACGTGCCAGCGCTTCTCGGTCATGCGGTAGATATCGGCCAGGAGCTGGGCTTTGTCCTCGGTGCGGAAGTTGTGGGTGTCGGTCTCGTAGATGAGGGGGCGGGCTGGGCCTGTCCTCGCCTGTTGGCGTGCGCCCAGCGCCTGCTGCTGCACCGGCTTGTACCCCCGCCGCGCCAGGAAAGTCTCGATCTCGTCCTGGAGCTCGGGCGGATCGGCGTAGTCCGCGCCGGGGGGTGTGAGGAAACTGCTCACCTGCAACACACCAGGCACCGGCTTGAGCGGCCATGTCTGCGGCACGCCCACGATGATCGAGCGCTTGTCCGCCGCGGCCAGGTGATCCCACACCCGCGGCGCGGTGACGGCGTGGCTGGTAGCGATGCTGAGATCGTGGTAACCGTGGCCGGCGCGGTTGCGGAAGCCGTAGATGCCCAATTCGCCGGGATCGCGTCCGCTCAACATGCTGGCCCAGGCCGGCACCGTAATCGGCGGGTGGCTGGAGCGCAGTCGTCCCCACGCGCCGTTCTCCATCAACGCCGCGAAGGTGGGCAGATCATCCAGCCACGCCTCCACCAGCGACGGTTCCAGGCAGTCGAGGCCAATCACCAAGAGTTTCGACATAGATTTCGTGTCCGATTCCTTCAAAACATTGCGACTGTTCAGCATACCGCCAGGGCCCTCGACCGGCGCTAGTCTTGAGCGAAGGCTGAACAATTACTAAACGTTCAAATAGGCCGCGCTTTGGCCCAACAATATCCTGTCGATGATACCGAAAAAGGGGGGCGCAATCAAATTGCTCGCTGTTTGTAGATTTTCAAGATGAGGTAGAATGGGGACTGGGGATTGGGGACTAGAGTTCGAGGCATCCGTATGAATCTGGATGCCATCGTGTCCGACAACGCAATCTTGTGTCCATTCGTTTACTCACTGCGTAACCCAGTCCCCGATCCCCAGTCCCTAATCACCATTCACCAATCACCAATTCTGGAGAACCCCATGCACCTACTCATTACATCCGCCGCTGATCCGTTGACGCGGACGTTGGCGGATCAGCTTGCCGCCGAGCATACGATCCGGCTTACCGACCGTGTGCCGGTGCAGAGTCCGCACGAGTTTGCACTCAGCCCGCTAGGACACGACGCTTCGACCAATCTGCTCGTCCGCGGCATGGACGCTATCGTCCACGTGGCGAGCGCGCCCGCGGACCTGGACGCGCCGGGCCAGATCGACTGGCTGACGCGTGGAACCTACAACCTGCTCATGGCCGCCGCCGCCGAGGACGTGCGCCGCGTCGTCTACCTGAGCAGCCTCGACCTGATGACAGCCTACGACGCC
>JAWKOL010000074.1:0-2290 GCA_041391225.1 Caldilineaceae bacterium | reverse complement strand
GGTGACCCACCGAACGGTGCGCAGTGGATACAAAGCCGGCGCCCTGGCCGACGCGCTGCCCCTGGCCGATGGTGACTTCATCGCCATCTTCGATGCTGATTTCGTGCCGTATGCCGACTTTCTCAAACGCACGGTGACATCCTTCCTGGGGCCACACCGCCGAGATGTCGGCTTCGTCCAGGCGCGCTGGGGACACCTCAACGCCGACTATTCGGCGCTCACACGCAGCCAGGCGCTGGCGCTGGACGGTCACTTTGTGGTTGAGCAATCGGCCCGGCAGACGCAAGGATACCCATTCGGGTTCAACGGCTCCGCCGGCGTATGGCGGCGCAGTTGTATCGAAGACCGGCTAGTGGGTGGCTGGCAGGCCGACACACTCTGCGAGGATCTCGACCTGAGCTACCGCGCCCAACTGGCCGGCTGGCAACCCGTCTACCTCCCTCGAGTCGAAGCGCCTGCCGAAGTGCCGCCGCAGTTGCTCGCCTTCAAGCGGCAGCAATTCCGCTGGGCCAAGGGTAGCGTGCAGACGTTGAAGAAGCTCTTCGGCACGGTCTGGCGCAGCGATTGGCGGCTCTCGGCGCGGATCGCGGCGACGATCCATCTGGGCAACTACCTGATCCACCCGTTGTTGTTGCTGCTGTTGCTTGTGACGCTGCCCTTGCTGCTGCTCGGCATCGATCCCTTCTGGCCGCTCACCTACCTGAGCCTGGTTTCACTGGGGCCGCCGCTGCTCTACGCCGTTGCCCAAAGACGGCTGCACCCGCGCACCTGGGCGCGGCGTTGGGCCTACCTGCCCGTGCTCACGCTTCTGGGGACAGGGCTTTGCCTGAACAACACCGTCGCCGTGTGGCAGGCTTTCACCAACCGCGCGTCGCCGTTCTTGCGCACGCCCAAGTTTCAGGTCCGCGCCGCCGGGGACCGCTGGCAGCGCAACACCTACGTCCTGGCGCTGGATCCTTTGGTGCTGGGCGAGCTATTGCTCTGCCTCTACGCTTGCGCAACCGTGGCTGTAGCCGTGGCCCAGGGTAAGTGGTGGACAGTGCCGTTCCTGCTGATCTACGCGTTCGGCTTTGGCTACATGGTGACAGCCGGCCTCTGGCAAGCCTGGGCTGCTGGCAACCGCAGCGATGAGGGGCGGCGCGCCGAGTCGCCCGCGGTGACAGCTCATCCCAGGTTTGGCGACGCTGATTTTGTCAAAAGCCGCGGGCGTTAGTAGAATGGAGAAACGGCCTTGTGGCCATTTCCCCTCATCGACACGGTGCAGATGGTCCAACCCACCTGCATTGGACAGCGTGGCAAGGAGTCTTTGAATGGCTGGTAGAGAATACGACGATCTATCTTGGCTTGAGAGCAAAGAAGACATCATCACCCTGGAAAATCGCTCCAGGAACAACTACATCCTGGACTTGCCGACGGGCCTCTACCGCCTCGACTCCGGGCGCCGTATGCACACCCTGCGTTCGATCCTGAAAATCGCCCAGGTGCAGAAGTTGATTGATGCGGGGGAATTGGTGATTGGTGATAAGTGATTGGTGATTGGGATCTTGTCGAGCCATCGGTCTCCAGTTGGAGGGCCGTTTGCTTTACAAGATCCCAGTCACCAGTCACCAATCACCAATCACTCGCTCCCCTCTCCTGGCAACGACGCCCCATCCTTGCAACAACTCACGCTTAACACTGCCGGCGGTCAATTCTGACGGCCATTTCTGTTTTTGGGGACAGGTCTCATGGCGACCCTTCTTTTGGTGGATGGACACTCACAGGCATATCGGGCGTACTTCGGCGTGAAGACGCCGCTGATGACGCGCACCGGCGAACTGACCACCGCCGTCTACGGTTTCACGCGCAAGCTGCTCAGCCTGCTACGCGAGTACAAGCCCGAATACGTGGCCGTGGCCTTCGACAAAGGCGACACCTGGCGGCACGCCGACTTCCCCGAATACAAGGCTACCCGCGACCAAATGCCCGATGACCTGCGCAGCCAGATCACGCGCATCGAGGAAGTGCTGGGTGCTTTCAACATTCCCATCGTCACCGCTGCCAACTACGAGGCCGACGACGTGTTGGGGACCTTGGCGCGCAAAGCCGCCGCCGAAAACGTGGACGTGTTCATCCTCACCGGCGACCGCGACATGTTCCAATTGATCGACGACCGCGTCAAGATCCTCTACACCCGCGGCGGCCCCAGCCCCAGCACCGACGTCTACGGCCCGGCCGAACTGCGCGAACGCTACGAAGACCTCACACCGGCGCAGTTCATCGACATGAAGGCGCTGGTGGGCGACACGTC
>JAWKOL010000073.1:0-2502 GCA_041391225.1 Caldilineaceae bacterium | reverse complement strand
TCGCTCAGGTGGCTTTGGGTGTTGCGCACCTGCCGCGGTGACAGGCTCTTGTCGAGGCAGTACGCTGCCAGCGCGCCCGCGGCTTCGCCGATGTTCCACTCCACGGGGTGCAGGCGGTAGCAGCCGTTGGTGATGTGGGTGACGCCCAGGTTCTTGCAGGCCGGCAGCAGGTTGTCCACGCGCACGGGGATCAGCGATCCCAGCGGAATCTGGAAGGGGTAGTTGCTGATATCGACGTAGGTACGCGGTGCAGTGCTGGGGTGCAGGTCGATGCGATACGAGCCGGTGCCTACCGTGTCGTCGAAGATGGTGGAACCGACGGGCAGGCCCATCTGTTCGCGCTGTTCCGTGCCCACATGTTCTTCGAGGACAGTGAACTCGGCCTGAATGCGCCGCGATTCGCGCACGTAGACGTACTTGGCCAGACCGTCGCTGGTGCCGACGATGTCGGGGCGCAGGCGCAGACCAGGGTAGCCGTAGCCGCTGCCGTCGTGACGGGGCGCTTCGGTCTGCATCCAGTAGAGCAGCGAGAAGCTGAGCTGTTTGCACTGGCGCAGGTGCTCGTTTTTTTCTTCTTCGCTCACACCCAACAGCGGACCCAGCCAGTAGTCGATCTGCGGCCAGTTGACCAGTGTGATGCCGCTGGGCATGAAGCCGTTGGGGTAGTAGCCCTCGAAGTTGACGCGGCGGTAGAGCCAGAACGTCCCCACACGGCGGCCATTCTGTGGGCCGTGGAAGACGCCGCGGTGGCGCGTTTCCAGCGTAATTGGATCCACGTCTTTCCAGCCGAGTTGGGGACCGGGCCAGAAGTCGGCCTGGTAGCCCTTCCAGAAATCGTAGTCGGTGGGCTTGTCGATGGTGTGATCCTCGCCGGGGAGGTAATCCATGGCGAAGCACCAGGTGATGGCCTGCTGATCCAGCGGCTGCGGGTCACCGTCGACGGCGTGGAGTTCGCCGGTCTGCGCCTTGCTCTCGGCCCCGATGACGTGTTCCACGTCGGCCAGTTCCAGCAGATCGCCCAACTCGGTGGCGTCGATGATGTAGGGCGCGCTGATGACGATGTCCTCGCCGGTTTCGTCGTTTCGCAGGGTGACGGCGGTGACGCGATCCCCGTCCGTCTCCGCGGCGATGGGACGATGACGCAGCAACACGTCGACGCGGCGGCTGGAGCGGTAGGGGGCCAGCATTTCCTCGATGGCGGCCAGCGCCACCCGCGGTTCATGGCAGAGGCGACTGACGTTGCCGTTGCCGGGGTTGAGCAGTGTGTTGGCGCGGGCGTCTTCGGTCATGGGGTAGTTGCGCCAGTAGTAGCTGCGCACCTTCTCGCGGAAAAGGCGGTAACTGCGTGTGTGGCCGGTGGTTTCGATCCACGGGTGTTCGTCTGGCGGCACGGCTTGGGCCGTCAACTGGCCGCCGACCCAATCGGTCTCCTCGGTGAGGATCACCTGCTTGCCCAGGCGGGCTGCCGCCAGCGCCGCGGCCACGCCGCCCGTCCCCGCGCCGACGATGAGGATCTCGGTTGATCGTTCTTTCATGGGGGGTTCCTTCCGGTTGAAAAGTTGGATTAGTTCGTGGATAGAACGCGGATTGAGCGGATTGAGCGGATCAGAACGGATTTTTCTGAATAATCCGCCCAGATCTGCTCAATCCGCTTAATCTGCGTTCTATTCCGGTTGAGATTGTGACAGCACGATGGAATCCAGGTACAGGAACGCACGCTTGTCACGATCCGTCTCTACGAAGAAGACGGTGTTGAGCATGCACCAGAGGTTGGCCATGGCCGGGATGCGCATAGGCTGCACGCCGTCCAGGTCGAAGACGCGGTCGTTGCATTGGAAGCGCAGGAAGCTCATCTCGGCCAGGTCGAAGTCGAGGCGCAGATAGTACCAGTTCTGTTTGGTGGCAATTTCGTTGTAGCAGAGCTTCTGTTCGCCGCCGGGCAGATCTTCCCAGCCTTCGGCGGCCAGGTGAAAGTGCGACTTGGTCTTGCCGCTGCCGCCGATGTCGAGCAATTCCTCGCGGCGGGCTTTGAACTGCCACTTGCCCACCGCTTCGCCGTTCAGCGCGTTGACGTAGCGCAGATGCGGCATGACACGGTAGGGATTGGGCTTGCTGTCGCCGTCCTGTAAGTCAAAGAGGACGCCCACGGCGCGCACATCCGTCTCCGACAACTTCAATTCCGACGCTTCGGGCTTGAATGTGAAATACGCCTCCAGCCGCACAGGACCGGCATGCCGGAAGGTCGCTCGCTTGATCCCCACCGCAAAGGACCCTTCCTTGGCCCGCGTCGCCAACTTCATGGCGTAGGTGCCGTTGAGCGAACCGTCGCTGCCCGTGTCCCATTGGGTGAGGTTGCTCAGTTGTGGCACGCGCAGATCGCGATACGGCGGCAGCATCGAATTGAGCGATCCTTCGTAGTTGCCAATCAGCCCCGTCCATCCCTGCAAGCCGTGATCGAAATCGTCGAAGAACAGAATCTTCGGCAGCGGATCAAAGCGCGAG
>JAWKOL010000072.1:0-3195 GCA_041391225.1 Caldilineaceae bacterium | reverse complement strand
TTGCGCGGATTGCGTTTGGTCTCCAGATTGAAACGCACCACGCCCGCATTCTGGCGCAGCGATGCGTCTTTCTCCGCGGCTGCGGTGTACGCTTCTACGAACGCAAAAAGCTGATCCAGGCTGACAATGCGGAAATCGTCGCCGGCTAATGCCGTGGGGTCGCTGTTCTGCTCGGGGAACGTGTCTTCATCGGGGTTGAGATCGCAGCGGTATTCTTGAAGTTGAGCAAAGGTCAGGCGGCGGATCATGCGTTCGGATTCGGGGGCAAGCGCCGGATCGGGCGCGTTTGGGTTCACCCAAGCCGGATCGAGGCGACATTTGTCCGCCGACACTGTGTCGTCGTGCCAGATGACGACAACGTCGTCCGCGGTCAGGTGCAGATCGAGTTCCAGCGTGTCCACGCCGAGATCCAGCGCCGTCTCGAATGCCGGCAGCGTGTTCTCCGGCTTCAGTCCGCGCGCGCCGCGGTGACCCTGCACGTCGAAATTCGCCAGTGGATAGACCACCATCTCGCCCGAAGATTCCGCCGTGGTGGGCGAAGCGATCTCCACAGGCGAGAGTGTGGGCGCGCTCACCGGCGCATAGAAGACGGCCACCTTCACGGCGATCACCAGCAAAAACGAGGTAAAGCTAACACGAGCAACGTTCCAACGGTTGAACATAGGGTTCTACTGTCCTGCGCAGAAGATGCGCCAACCAACACTCAGGCGCGCGCCCGATTGTACAGCCACAGGTAGACGGCCCGCCATCCCAGCAGAAAGAGGCCGGTAAAAGCGACCGATGTCAGGGCGAAGGGCAGGGTAACGTTGTTCTGAAAGACGAAGGACCGGATGGCGAAGGCGAGGAGATCGCCCACGATCCACGCCGCCGCGGCCCGCGCCATCATCGAAGCAGGCGACGTCAGCAGATCGGCGCGATAGGCGCCAACCACAAACGCCACCACGAACCAACCGATCAAGAAGGGCGTGGCGATACGCGCCACATTGATCAGCCAATCACTGGTGAAACCGTGACTCAGCCGCCCAATGATCACAAAGATCAGCAGCGCCAACACATCGCCAACCACCAGCGCGACCGGCACAGAAGGCAGTCGCCCCGGCTCTACAGGATGCTTTGAAACAGATTGCATTGAAATTTCCTCACAAACAGACGTCAAAGAACAGATGCGCTATTTTGGAGTATACCCAAGTCGGATTGGGATGACAAGGTGACGGGGTGGCGGGGTGAGGGGGTGATGGGGTGATTGTGTTGGCGAACCCGTCTGGTGGAGTTGAAACCCCCTGCTGACATCGAGAAGTCGCCTCAGCGACTAAAGAAACTTCTGCAGCGCCTGAAGGCGCTTTTCTGTGTCAGGGGGGGATTTCAATCCCGTTGTCAGTTTGCCAACAGAATCACCATTCACCCTGTGATCTGTATCTACTCCGCCTGCAAAAAGTCGGCGGCGGCCCAGCCAGTGAGGTTCTCGCCGGGGCTGTCGGCGATCTGGATGCGATACCAGCGGTAGCCGTCGGCCTCGACGGGGTATTCGGTGTAGTCGCCGTCGGGGTTGAGGACGGTGAAGGCAGCGCCTTCTTCGATGATCTCCAAGGTGAGGGCGCCGCGGTTGGGCTGGTTGCGCAGGCGAATGCCCTGCCCTTCGGTGTTGGCGACGATGACGCGCTGCCCAGCTTCGAAGATCGGCATCGGTGTGGCGGCCGGCTCGACCTCGGCGGTGACGGTGATGGTCTGGGATTCTGGGAAGGTGACGCTGCCCAGTTCGCCGGCGGCGGCGGGCGTGACTTCTTCGACGTCGGCGACGTCTTCACCGTTGCCGCGCAGCAAGAAGAGCATGATGAAGACAAGAATGATGATCAGTGCGCCCGCGCCCATCAGCCAGAACGGGCCAGTACGACCCAGCCTGCGCCCGCTGCCAGAGGCCGACGCGTCGACGCTGGGATCGCCGCGTTCGGCAGCCGCGCGGCGGCTTTGGCGCGAGAGCATGTTCGATCCACCTGCCGATGCGCCCACCGACAGGCTTTCGGCCACGCGCGGATCGGGGATGTAGTCGAGATCTTCCTCGTCCTCCTCATCGTAGCCCGACACAGGGCCGGACGCTGCCGCTGGAAAGGAGGGTTCATCTTCATAGGCCGCTTCGCCAAAGACGGGTTCATCGAAGTGTGGTTCATCGAAGTGCGCCTCATCGAAGTGCGGTTCATCGTCATCGAACGCGTCGCTATCGGCGCCGAAGACGGGATCGTCCCAACCCTCCGGCTCTTCGGATTCCGGTCGTCGATTCGGATCTGGCATGACTTACCCTCCGGGTATCTATTGTTTGAGCAGCGCCAACATCTGATCCAGTGGGCGCGTGTTGATCACGTCTTCGGCGCGCAGCCAGCCGCGGCGGGCAGTGGCGATGCCGTAGGGCAGGATCTCCATGCCGTCGGTGGCGTGGGCGTCGCAGTTGATGACGAGTTTGCAGCCCAATTCTACGGCCCGCCGCGCGTGGACGCCGCTGAGATCGAGCCGCGACGGATGGGCGTTGATCTCCACCACCGTCCCCACTTCGGCGCAGGCGCGCAACACGGCGTCGACGTCGAGTTCGGATCCTTCGCGGCGGCCGATGAGGCGACCGGTGGGATGGCCGAGGATGTCGACGTGGGGGTTGCACACGGCTTTGAGACAGCGTTCGGTGATGGTGTCGCGGTCCTGGCGCAGGGCGCTGTGGATGCTGGCGACGACGATGTCGAGATCGGCAAGGACGTCGTCGGGCAGGCCCAGCGAACCGTCGGCCAGGATTTCGACTTCGATGCCGCGCAGCAGACGGAAGTCGATGCCGTCTTCGGCGTATTTTTGGTTGAGCGCGGCGATCTCCTTGGCCTGCTCGCGCAGCCGGTCGCCGTCCAGCCCGCCGGTGACGCCGAGACCGACGCTGTGGTCGGTAACGCACCAGTAGCGGTAGCCGCGCTTGCGGGCGACTTCGGCCATCTCGACCAATGTGCCGTGGCCGTCGCTCCAATCGGTGTGGCCGTGGACCTCGCCCACGATGTCGTCGACGGTGATGAGGTCGGGCAATTTGTGACCGCGGGCAGCGGTGATTTCGCCCTGTCCTTCGCGCATTTCGGGCGCAATCCAATCCAGGCCGAGGAAGGCGTAGAGTTCTTCCTCCGTCTCGAAGAAGCGTTCCTCGCCGTCGGACAAATCGGCGTGTCCTTGGGC
>JAWKOL010000071.1:0-3236 GCA_041391225.1 Caldilineaceae bacterium | reverse complement strand
CATGGGGCGTGCGTTCGTCGCCGGCGTCGTCGCTGAGGGCGCCGGCGTCGCTGGGGTGTTCTCGGCGCCGCTTCTGGATCATGCGCCACGTGGCGCGGCGAGCTGTGGTGAGCAACCAAGACGGCAACCGTTCGGGGTCTTCGATCTGGTGGAGATTTTGCGTGAGGATGAAAAAGACTTCCTGGCCAATGTCGTCGACTTCCATCGGGGCCAACCCATAGCGTACAGGGACGGAGTGGACGAGTTTGGCGTAACGTCGGATCAGTTCATGCCAGGCTTCGGCGTCACCGTGCAGGCAGGCATCGACGAGTTTGGTCAGTGATGTGTTGGTATACGGCAGCAAGTCGCTGGAAGAGTCCATGTTGGCCGAAGCCCTTGTCTACAATAGGTATTCTGACAGAAGCTTGTCATGCTTGACAGTGTAAGCTATACTTTCTTTACGTTGCTTCTGCAATCCTGCATTCCTCTTTATTCGCCCCCCCACCGTGTGAAAGGGACGGCTCGATGCACAACCTGGAATTTCGTGGCCGGTGGATCGACATTTTCGGCAACCTGCTCCTGATCACCCTGTTGTCAATCATCACCCTCGGCATCTACATCCCCTGGGGGTATGCACGCTACAAACGAGTGATCGTCACACGCACTTACTACGATGATCGTCCGCTCCAGTTCGACGGCAGTGGCGGGCAGGCGTTTGTGGAGTTTCTCATTATCGGCGCTTTGACCATCATCACCCTGGGGCTTTATGCGATCCTGGGTTTTGCGTGGACACGGCTGTTGCGCTGGGAATACGCCCACACGATTCTGCCCACCGGTCAGCGCCTGGAGTACCGCGGCGACGCCATTGATCTTTTCTTCGAGCAGTTCCTGCTTGGTTTCTTCTCGATTTTAACGTTGGGCATCTACGCATTCTGGGGATACGTACGTGTGCGCCGCTACATCGTTTCGCACACGCATCTGGACGGTAGCCCGCTGCAATTTGAAGGGACCGGCGGACAGTACTTTATCATCTGGCTTCTGAATACGCTATTCACCATAATCACGTTGGGGCTTTATTCGACCCTGGGCTTTGCTACTGTGCGCCTGCTGCGTTGGGACGCACGCAGCACGGCCGTGCCGGTACCCGAACGTGCGCCCCGCCCCATGCCCGTCCATTCGCCGACGGTCAGTGCGTTGCGAGAGGCGGCAAGCCGTGGCGCCACCACCACAGCCCCTGCCCCGGCGGTGACACCGCCGCCGCCGCCCATCAGCCGGGCGACGCCGGAAGAAGCCCAGTCGGCGCCTGTCTTCGAAGAGCCGGGGGAACGCTACACCCGCCCGAATTACGCGTACCCCGATCCACGCTACATTGAACCCGACGAAGACGACGACGCGCCGACAGAGCGCTCCAGCTTCGATGATCGTGGGTACGAGAGCCGCTACGGCAACGCCCCGTACGACGACCGTTCATCGGAGCGGTAACGGTCGTTCACCTCTCGACAGGTATTGCCAAGCACTGGCATTGACAGTACACGAAACAGGGAATCGAGAGGGATGCGGATTCCAGGATTGACAGGACGAGAGAGAAAAGCCTGAAGGGCTTTTCAGAAAGTCCTGAAAATCCGTGCAATCCGTGTCACTCTCCTCTTTTTTCCTCTGTCTTCGTGCAACTGCGTGTGCCTTTGTGGATCAAGATTCTGAAATCACCTCACTCCATTCGATAACCATTGGCCCACAGCAGGGCGTCCATAGATAGAATCGGTGTAACCATGACCCAGGAAACCCAGTATGACCTGCTACTCAAAAATGGTCATACCGTTTGTCCAAAAACCAGCGTAAACGGTCGCCGCGACATCGCCATTAAAGACGGCAAGATCGCCGCCGTCGCCGAGGACATCGATCCGTCGTCCGCGGCGCAGGTGGTGGACGTGAGCGGTCACCTCGTCACCCCCGGCCTCATCGACATCCACGTACACGTCTACCACACACGCGAGCCGGAAGGGCTGAGCGTGATGGCCGATTCGCACTCGTTCCGTTCCGGCGTCACCACGATGGTGGACACGGGGACGGCGGGCGCACGTCATTTTCTCCACTTCAAACGCACGGTGATCGACCTTTCGAAGACACGCATTTTCGCCTTCATCAACATCGTGGATCAGGGCATGATCGGCGATTTTGAGCAGGATCCACGCAACATGGACCCCGAACTGGCCGCGTCCATCGTGCAAGCCTACCCCGACGTCTGCGTCGGCATCAAGACAGCCCACTACTGGACCAAACTGCCCTACGACGATCTGCACACGCCGTGGGCCGCGGTGGATCGGGCGCTGGAAGCCAGCAAGATCTGCGGCAAGCCGTTGATGGTGGACTTCTGGCCGCGGCCCGAACGCACCTACCCCGAGTTGATCCTGGAGAAGATGCAGCCTGGCGACATCCACACCCACGTCTTCGCGCAGCAGTTCCCCGTGCTGGACGACGAGGGGAAACCGGCCAAGTACATGTTCGAGGCGCAGCAGCGCGGCATTGTCTTCGATCTTGGACATGGCGCGGGCAGTTTCTGGTTCCGCCTGGCGCAGCCGGCGATCCAGGGTGGCTTTGTACCGGCGTCGATCAGCACCGATCTGCATGTGCGCAATGTCCACGGTGTGGTTGTGGACATGCTGACGACGATGAACAAGGTGCTCAACATGGGCGTGCCGCTGGAAGAGGTGATCCGCATGTCTACGGTGGCCCCGGCAGAGGAGATCGGCCACCCTGAGCTAGGTCACCTGAGCGTGGGCGCGGAGGCGGATGTGGCTGTCCTCGATTTGAAGGAAGGCGAATTCAGCTTCGTCGACTGCGGCAAGGCCAAGATGAGAGGAAACCAGAAACTGGAATGTGTGATGACGCTGCGCGCCGGTGAGATTGTCTACGATCCCAGCGGGCTGAGCATGCCAGAGTGGAAAGACGCGCCGGAGCGATACTGGCGAATCAATCATTGATGGGAGGTATCTATGGCGGTTGCCAGTGAACAAAAATTATCGACGCAGTCCGCACCCAAGCCGCCGCTGCTGGCGCGGATCGTCGGTGTACGCACAAACTATCAGGCAAAACAGGCGCTGTGGGGATATGTCTTCGCGCTGCCGTGGATCATTGGTCTGCTCGTCTTCTGGGGCGGGCCGATTGTGGCTTCGGCCTCTTTCAGCTTTACCAACTATGAGATCATCGGCAATACGCGCTGGCTGGGGATGGCAAATTATGTGCGCGCCTTCACCAAA
>JAWKOL010000070.1:0-3322 GCA_041391225.1 Caldilineaceae bacterium | reverse complement strand
GGATCTGCTTGGTGCGGTTGTCGTAGCGTTGCAGCGCGCCGCCGCCGCCCGGCGACGATCCCACCGCGCCCACGAAGACGATGTCGGGGTCTTCGGGGTGGACGGCGATATAGCCGCTTTCGCCGGTGCCTGCCGGGTAGCAGTCGCCCCAGGTGATGGCCCCTTTCTCCGACGCGCTGGGCACGCCGATGCTGCTGTTGTCCTGTTGGGTGCCGTAGACGTGGTAGGGCAGGCGGTTGTCGACGTCGATGTGGTAGAACTGGCCGGTCATCTGGTTGTAGACGGTGCTCCAGGTGTCGCCACCGTTGAAGGAAACGTTGGCGCCGCCGTCGTGGCCTTCGATCATGCGCTGCGGATCGTTGGGGTCGATCCACAGATCGTGGTTGTCACCGTGCAGGGTGGTGATTTCGTTGTAGTTCTTGCCGCCGTCGGTGGATTTCCACATTTTCAGGTTGGTGACGTAGACGGTCTCGCTGTCCTGTGGATCGGCGAAGATGTGCATGTAGTACCAGGGCCGCGCCATCAGATCGCGGTTGGTGGTGAGCAGTTCCCAGCGGTCGCCGCCGTCGTCGGAGCGGTAGACGCCGGACATGTCGCCCTCGGCCTCGACGATGGCCCACACGCGCCCCGCCTTGGCGGGAGACGCCGTGACGCCGATCTTGCCCAGGATGCCCGTCTGCGGCAGTCCTCTGTTGCGGGTGATCTCCATCCAGGTTTCGCCGCCGTCGGTGGAACGCCACAGGCCGCTGTCCTCGCCGCCGCTGACCAGTTCCCAGAAGTGGCGATGCACCTGCCAGATCGACGCGTACAAGATGCGCGGATTGGTGGCGTCCAGCGCGATGTCAATGGCGCCGGCGCGGTTACTCACGAAGAGGACACGCTGCCAGCTCTTACCGCCGTCCAGCGTGCGGAAGACGCCGCGCTCGTCGTTCGGCCCGAAGGCGTGTCCGAGCGCGGCGACGTAGACGATGTCGGGGTTCTGAGGATGAATCTGGATCTTGCCGATGTGGTGGGTGTCGTGCAGGCCCACGTTGCGCCACGTCTTGCCGCCGTCGGTGGACTTGTAGACGCCGTCGCCCCAGGACACGTCACCGCGGATCGAGGCTTCGCCCGTCCCCACGTAGATGACATTTGGATCGGAGGGTGAAACCGCCATCGCACCCACCGCACTGCTGGTGAAGAAACCGTCGGAAATGTTCTCCCAGTAGGTGCCGCCGTCGACGGTCTTCCACACGCCGCCGGCGCAGGCCCCGAAGTAGAACGTGCTGCGGTCGGTGGGGTGGCCGGCCACGGCGACGACACGTCCGCCGCGGGGTGGGCCGATGCAGCGGAATTTGAGGGCGTCGGACTGCTTTTGGGTCATGGGATTCGCTCCTTGGCGCGGTAGATGAATCGGTTTAGATCGAGGATGGTAGGAATGTAGCTGAATCTCCACGACTGGTCAAGTTGGGAACCTATCTCCAATCCTCCCGCGGGCAGAACCCCTCCCCAGCTCTCCTGCAAGCAGGGAGGGAGCCGTTGTAGCGCGGACGAGGTGAACGTGTATTGGCGTCACGCCAAACGCGACCGACGATGCGTGCGCGTCAAGAGTCCTCCCCCCGCTGTTTTTCGCGGGGGGAGTTAGAGGGGAGTCTCTCCTCATAGGCGTTAAGTTAAGATAGAACGAAAGTGCCGGGGACTTCACGTTGGACGTGTCGCCAGGAGTGAATGTCCCGCCTCGCTGCGGCGATAAGTCCCCGGCACTTGTGTCTACGACGCTTAACTTAACGCCTATGCCTGACAATCCCCCCCAACTGTAGTACGATCCCCTCATCATCGCTTCATCACATCTGCCCATCATCGCATCATTCCATCTCCCATCCCTCAAAGGATCTCCCATGACAACCCGCAACGCCCAAATCGACCAATACATCGAAGACAACCTGGATCGCTACATCGACGAACTGGTGGAACTGTGCCGCCAGCCCAGCATTTCGGCCCGCCACGAGGGGATCAACGAGTGCGCCGCGCTGGTGGCGGATCTGCTGCGCCGTCATGGCTTCGAGGCTGAGGTGATGGCGTCGGAAGGGCATCCGGTGGTCTACGGCTACGCCGAGGGCGAGTCACCGCGCACGATCTTGTGCTATAACCACTACGATGTGCAGCCGCCCGAACCGCTGGAACTGTGGACAACGCCGCCGTTTGAGCCGTCCTTGCGCGATGGCAAACTCTACGCCCGCGGCGTGGTGGACGACAAAGGCGAGATCATCGCCCGCCTGGCCGCGCTGGACGCGATTCGATCCGTCAACGGCGGCAAGCTGCCCTGCACGATCAAGTTTGCCATCGAAGGCGAAGAGGAAGTGGGCAGCCCGTACGTCGCCGGCTTCGTGCGCGATCACACCGATCTGCTGGCCGCGGACGCGTCGATCTGGGAAGGCGGCGGCGTCTCGCCCGAAGGACGGCCAGGATTGGCGCTGGGCTATCGCGGCGTGTTGGGCGTGGAACTCTTCGTGGAAACCATGACACGTGACGCCCACTCCGGCGGTGCGCACGTCTTCCCCAACGCGGGCTGGCGGCTGGTGCGTCTACTCGAAGCGCTCAAAGACGAAAACGAGCACATCAAGATCACCGGCTTCTACGACAACGTGCGCCCACCGTCGGCGCTGGACATGGAACTGCTGGCCGAGCAGCCCACCCACGAGGAGATGCTGCGCGATCTGTTTGGGATCAAGGAGTTTGTGCTAGGGCGCACGGGCATGGCGCTCAAAGAAGCCGTCTTCCAGCCCACGTGCAACATTCAGGGCATTACCACCGGCTACCAGCAGGCGGGCATGAAGACGGTGATCCCGGCCAAAGCGTCGGTGAAACTCGACTTCCGCCTCGTCCCCGATCAGGAGCCGGACGAGATCTTCGCCAAGCTACGCGCCTACCTCGACGAGATCGGTTTCGCCGACGTGGAGATCGCCCGCTACGGGTCCATGTCGCCGTCCAAAGCCGAACCCGACGATCCCTTCGTGCAGTTAACCATCCGCACCGGCGAGGACGTCTACGGCCTACCAGCGCAGGTCACCACACTGGGCGGCGGCAGCACCCCGGTCTACGCCTTCGCCGGTCCACTGGGCAACATCCCCGTGGTCAGCGCCGGCATCGGCTACTGGGACAGCCGCGGCCACGCCCCCGACGAGAACATCCGCATCGAGGATTTCGTCACGGGGACGCGGCATATCGCGCGGATCATCGATGGGTTTTCGGGGCTTTTCGAGTAGAGGGGCGATTGAGAGATTAGGCGATTGGGGACCGATCCCCAATCCCTAGTCCCCCATCGGCGTTAAGTTAAGCGTCG
>JAWKOL010000069.1:0-3327 GCA_041391225.1 Caldilineaceae bacterium | reverse complement strand
ATCCTTGTCCGTCACCTGTCGCGCTGCGTCCGTGGCCAGGCTGTCGGCGCGCTCGTTGAGTTCGTCGCCGGCGTGTCCTTTGGTCCACTGCCAGTTGACTTTGTGACGATCAACGGCAGTGATCAGCGCCTTCCACAGATCCTGGTTCTTCACCGGCTGTTTGCTGGCGGTGCGCCAACCGTTGCGTTGCCAGCCGTGGACCCATTTGGTGATGCCGTTACGCAGGTAGTTGCTGTCGGTGAAGAGTTCCACCTGGCAGGGGCGTTTGAGTGCATTGAGCGCCTCGACGGCGGCGCGCAGTTCCATGCGGTTGTTGGTGGTGTCGCGAAAGCGGCCGCTAAGTTCTTTTTCGTGTTCGCCGTAGCGCAGGATTGCTGCCCATCCACCCGGCCCAGGGTTGCCCAGGCAGGCGCCGTCGGTGTAGATCGTCACCGGGGACAGAGTTTCGGCCATCATTGCTGTGTCCGCAATTCGACGAAGGTGGTTTTGCCGTCTTCGACGACGATGTTTTGGCCCACTTTTTCGCCGTTGACTTCGGCGGCGATGTAGTAGGCGCCCGCTGTGAGGTTTGATGCGGCGCCGTTTTCCCCCCAAAGCGGGTTGCCGCGCAGGCGTTCCTCGCTGCGGTAGGTTTCTACGGTACGCACCCAGCGAGCGCCTTCGCCTTCGTAACGGAGCAGGCTGACCCGTGCGCCCGCCCAGGACTGTCCTTGCGCGTTGACCAGCCGCACAGCCACCGTCCCTGTGCCGCTGGCCGGCTGCATCCACAAGACGGGGTTCACGGCGGTCATGTAGCTGTTTTGGCCCACGCGGATCTCCACGTGCAGATGTGGGCCGATGGCGATGCCCGTCATGCCCACCGTTCCCAACGAGTCACCGGGGTTGAGGCGCTGTCCTCGCTCCACGAAGACTTCGTTCAGGTGTCCGTAGAGCAGAAAGACATCCTTGTCACCGTCCGGCGTCGACAGCGTGCGATCCAGGCGGACGACGACGCTGTTGCCATAGAAATTGTTGTACGGCCCCAGCAGCGTCGGGTTGTCCGGGCCGGCGTGGATGATTTCGCCGCCGTCCATGGCGAGCACCGGCGTGCCGGTGGGGTTGGAGATGTCGACGCCGTGGTGAGGGCGATAGCGACCGCCGGCAGTGCTGCCGAACTGATAGCTGGGGCTGTAAAATTGATTGTATCCGGGAGGGAAGGCAAGCCCGAGCCAATAATGATCAATTTCTGCGGCCGGTAGCGGTGCAAAGCTTTCCCATTCCGGGCCTAACACGGTGGAAAAGGGGTAGTTTGTGGACGGCGCGACGGCGGCGGCAACCGGCTCTTGTGACTTGGGCTGCACTTGTGGTTCTACCACCACCAAATTGTCTAGCGGCGCGTTTTCGGTCTTCGATGCGGCGTCTTCGATGGCTTTGGCAATGGCCGCTTCCAGTTGATTCAGTATCGTAGCGGATGCCTGCGCTTGCGGATCGGCGGCTTGTGCGTCAACGGGCGCCACCAGTGCTGCATCTGCATTCGCCTCCGTCACCTGATCCAATTGGGGCGCCAATGCGTCTACGCTCAATGGGGCGGTGTAGCTGGGCAGTTCGAGTACTTCGTCATCGTCGATATTGGCGTTAACCTGCGCCAACACAGATTCGACATCCGGTTTTGCGCCCGGCTGTTCGCCGATCAGGACAACCGGCGCGGCCTGTAATTCTTCGATGTCCGCTGTTTCGGCAACGGTGTCACTTTCCACGACCAATACAGGCGATTCGGCGACAGACGACGCGGTCGAAACGTCCACTAGATCGACGGCGGCGCTCGCTGTGCTTGTCCGCTCTACATTGACGGTGATCGGCGCTGCCGCCGAATTGGGCCAGTTCAACCAAATCAGGACGACGCAGGCGCAGGCCAGCATCACCTGCAACAATGTCGCCGCTTTGCGCTGTGGTGGCGTCAGCGGATCTGCATGGGCGATCAGCTTCTCCGGCGATAGCCCCTGTGCTACAATCAGCCTATCGACGCTGCCGCCTAAGCGGTCGATGCCTCGCTGAATGCTGGGGACGCGCCGACTCCAATGTCCGCTACGCAGGCGTTGGTGCAGCCGCGTTTTCCGGTGGAACGCAGTGGCCTGATAGAACGCGTCGGCGGCCAGCACCGAACGCTGTAGCGAAACAATCGTATAAATTGTCAACTGATGGAAAAACCTGGAGTGATCGACCAATCTACGCCTTCCGAAGATCACGAATCCGAAGATCACGAAGAAACATTGCAGACACTACACTTCGATATTTTTACGCTCTTCCCAGGCATGTTTACCGGACCGTTCGGGGAAAGCATCCTCAAACGCGCTCAGGAAAAAGGGCTGCTGTCGATTGCCTTGCACGACATTCGCGCCTACACCACCGACCGTCACCACGTTTGCGACGATACGCCCTACGGCGGCGGCGGTGGCATGATCATGAAGCCGGAGCCGATCTTCCGTGCTGTGGAAACGGTCCTTAGCCGTCGTGCCGGCTGGTCGTTACCTGATGCCGACGCGTTCCTCAATCTGCCTGTTTGGGACCAGAACGATCCCCCGCCGTTGCCGGCAGAAGTCCCGGTCGTCCTCATGTCGCCGCAGGGTCGCCCTTTTAATCAGGACGTTGCCGCCGAACTGAGCAGCCACCACCGGATCGCCCTGATCTGTGGGCGCTACGAAGGCGTGGATGAACGGGTGCGCCGTCACCTGGTGACAGATGAGATCAGCATCGGCGATTTTGTCATCAGCGGTGGGGAACTGGCGGCAATGGTGATTGTCGACGCTGTCACCCGTCTACTGCCTGGGGCGTTGGGCTACGCGCTCAGCGCCCACGAAGACAGCCACTCACCTGGGCTTAGTGGCCTGTTGGAAGGTCCACACTACACACGCCCACTCAGTTTCCGCGGTGACCATGTCCCCGACGTGTTGCTCAGCGGCCATCATGGTCATGTCGAGCGGTGGCGGCGGGAGCAGTCCTTGTTGCGGACGCTAGAACGCCGTCCTGAGTTATTGGCGCAGATTGTCGATTCACTTACGAAGACAGATCGGGAATTCCTCGCACAACAGGGTTGGCCGCCGGTCACAGCCCCAACTGATTGATCATTCTAACACCGTTTGGATTGGCCGCAAAACCTGAACCAATTTTCGCGCTCACCAGTGGCGAGGACGCTCCAACCCCAGTCACTTTACCCTGAGTGATACCGGATCGTCCTCGGCGCCTTCTCTAGGCGCCGTCATGTATCAAAACATGAAAACAAACAGCACGTCTCGGATTTGACAGTCGTCGTGGGGTCATGTAAACTCAGCAGTCGCCCCAGCGAACGAA
>JAWKOL010000068.1:0-4349 GCA_041391225.1 Caldilineaceae bacterium | reverse complement strand
CGTCGACGAAAACCGGCAAATGGGCGAGATCTTCGCTCAAAAGGCCAACGCCGCCAAAGGCCCCGTCGCCTTCCTCATCCCACTGCGCGGCGTTTCGATCCTGGACGGCGACGGTGAACTCTTCGAGGATCGCGCCGCCGACGCCGCCATGTTCGACGCCATCAAAGCCAACCTGCGCAGCGACATCCCCGTGGTGGAAATGGACGTGAACATCAACGATCCGTCCTTCGCAGCGAAAGCGGTGGAGATGATGTTGGGGCTGATGAAAGATTAGGGACTGGGGACAGGCGTCACAGCGTCGACGTTCGTCCTTCGTCTTCCATCAAAATTCACAAAACAGGAGGACTTTATGGGCCTAACCCGTCAGGACGTATTGACCCGTCTGCGCAAGAACATCGAGGATCGCATCCCCATCATCGGCGGCGGCGCGGGGACAGGCATCAGCGCCAAGTTCGAAGAAGCGGGCGGCGTCGATCTGATTGTCATCTACAATTCCGGGCGCTACCGCATGGCCGGGCGTGGGTCGCTGGCCGGCCTCATGCCCTACGGCGACGCCAATGCCATTGTCATGGAGATGGCGAGTGAAGTGCTCACGGTTGTCAAAGAGAGTACACCGGTGCTGGCCGGCGTCTGCGGCACCGATCCTTTTCGCAAGATGGATTACTTCCTCAAGCAGGTGAAGGATATCGGCTTCGTGGGTGTACAGAACTTCCCCACAGTGGGCTTGATCGACGGTGTCTTCCGCCAGAATTTGGAAGAGACCGGCATGAGCTACAAGCAGGAAGTTGAGATGATCCGGCTGGCGCGCAGCATGGACCTGCTCACCACGCCCTACGTCTTCAACGTGGACGAATGCGAACAGATGACCAAGGCCGGCGCAGACATCATCGTGGCCCACATGGGGCTGACCACCGCCGGTTCCATCGGCGCGGAGACGGCGCTCACCCTCGAAGACAGCGTCGCCCGAGTGCAGGAGATCGCCGACACCGCCGCCGCCATCAACCCCGATGTGATTGTCCTCTGTCACGGCGGGCCGATTGCCATGCCCGACGACGCCGAATTCGTGCTGCAACGCACCCACGGCGTCCACGGCTTCTACGGTGCATCCAGCATGGAACGGCTACCCGTCGAAACCGCCATGACCGAGCAGATGCGCAAATTCAAGGCCGTTCGCTTTGCCTGACCAGAGAAAGGAGCCAATTGACAGCGCAAACCCCATGCAACAGGACAGTCGTAGATTCCATTTCTTGCGATTTCCGCAGCCCTACCCCACCCGAGGAGTGAATCAATGAAGAAGTTTGTACTATCTCTAGCGATCTCGCTCATGCTTGCCCTTGTGCTGACAGCCTGCGGCGCGTCGACGCCTGCCGAAGAACCCGCGCCCGCTGCCGAGCAAGCTCAGCCTGCCGCGCCCAGCAGCAGTGCGCCCGCCGCCGCGCCTGGCCAGTACAACGAAGCCCCCGAACTGGCTGCCAAGGTCGCGGCCGGCGAACTGCCTCCGGTAGACGAACGCCTGCCCGATGAACCCAAGGTCATCACGCCCCTCAACGAAATCGGCGTCTACGGCGGCGAACAGCGCGGGGCAGCCTTCGGTCCCACCACCGGTCAACTGGATACCGAAGCCTTGCGTATGCAGAGCCTGCTCTTCATCGAGCCGGATCTTGTGACCCTCTCGCCCAACATCCTGCTGGACTACTCAGTCTCTGATGACTTCCGCACCTGGACGCTCAACCTGCGTCCTGGCATGAAATGGTCGGACGGCGAGCCGTTCACCACCGAAGACGTGATGTTCTGGTACAACGACATCGCCATGAACACCGACATCTCGCCGGTGCCGCCGAGCATCATCATGGCGGGCGGCGAGCCGGCTGTCTTCGAAGCGCTCGACGACTACACCTTCTCTGTCACCTTTGTTGAGCCGAACGGCCTCTTCCTGCCCAACCTGGCCTTCGTCTTCGGCGGTGACATCGGCAAAGCGCCTGCGCACTACCTGCAACAGTTCCACGCCGACTATGTGGACGCCGCAGAGCTGGATGCCAAGGTCAGCGAGGCCGGCTTCGAGGATTGGACACAATTGTTCGCGGACCGCGGCGCGATTGCCCAGGGTACAAGCGTTGCCACCAATCCCGAACTTCCTGTGCTGCGTGCGTGGCAGCTCACGGCTGTCGGCCCGCCCTGGATCTTCGAGCGCAACCCGTACTACTTCAAGATCGACACCGAAGGCCGCCAGCTGCCTTACATCGATCAGATCCGTATGCAAGCAGTGGAAGATCGCCAGATGGTGACGCTGAAAGCCATCGCCGGTGAGCTGACCGCGCAGGGACGCAACATCTCCTTCACCGATCTGCCGCTCTACTTGCAGAATGCCGAGCAGGGCAACTATCGAGTGGTCAAGGCGCAGGCCGAACACCCAATGGGGTTGACGGTCTTCCCGAACCAGAACTACGCCGGTGACAACGAATTCTTGAAGGGCCTGCTGGAAGACATCCGCTTCCGCAAGGCGCTCAACTTGGCCATCGACCGCGACGAACTGAACGAGTTGATCTACCTGGGCGAAAATGCGATGCCCGATGCCGCCTTCCCGCTGCTGGCCGATGAACCCGAACTCTTCGCACACCTGCAATACGATCCCGAAGCCGCCATGGCCCTGCTCGACGAGATCGGCCTGGAGACCGACGCCAACGGTATGCGCCTGAACCCCGACGGCGATCCCATCGTGCTCAACCTGGACGTCTTCTCGGGCCAGCAGTACATGGACGGCTCGCAGTTGATCGCCAGCTACTGGGAAGAGATCGGCTTGCAGACGTCGCTGGAAGAGATCAGCTACGATCTGTGGTGGCCGCGCATCTTCTCGTTTGAATACCCGATGACCGCCTACGTCAAAGACAGCATCGGCGGCCTGGCCCGCTTCGTCTATCTGCGTTCGTATGCGCCGGTGTCGAACAGCAGCTACTGGGGCCCGTCGTGGGGGACATGGTACCAGACAGGCGGCACTGATGGTGTGGAACCGGCCGCCGATTCCCCGGCCAAACGCGCACAGGAACTCTTCGACGAAGCCAAGGTCACAGTCGACTCGGCCCGTCAGTTAGAGATCCTGGCCGAGATCGAACGCCTGGATCTGGAAAATGTGTGGGAAGTGCTCACGGTTGGGCCTGGCCCGAACATCCGCATCGTGCGCAACGACATGCACAACTTCGCCGAAGTGAACTACTGTGTGCTGCACGATTCAGATTCCTGGGCCGAACAGTACTACATCTCACAGTAGTGTCTAGGTCTGTGTAGTCTGTATCGCTTGATCAGTTGAACGAGATTGAGCGATTCTGGGATATAGGGGATTGAGCGATTGTACAACCGGTGCAATCGCCCAATCCCTTAATCTCCTAGTCGCCCAATCGCTGTTCGCAAGATTGTTCTGCACCTCGACGAGTCTGTAGCCGGAGGCGTCAACCATGTTGGGCTTCATCCTGCGCCGTATCCTACTTGCCATTCCAACGTTGGTCATGGTGTCCATCGTTTCGTACGCCATTATCGAACTGCCTCCGGGCGACTACCTCACCAGTTACATCGCCCAGTTGGAGCAGCAGGGATCGCGCGTCAGCCAGTCGGAGCTGGCGGCGTTGCAGCAGCGCTATGGATTGGATCAGCCGGTATACATTCGCTACTGGAAGTGGATCAGCCGCTTTGTGCAGGGCGACATGGGTATGTCGTTCGACTGGAATCGCCCTGTCAAGGATCTTGTCTTCGAGCGGATTGGGCTTACTGCACTCATTTCTCTGTTGAGCACGCTTTTCATCTGGGTGGTGGCGTTGCCTATCGGCATCTATTCGGCCACCCGGCAGTATTCGGTTGGGGACTATTTCTTCACTTTTGTGGGCTTTATCGGTGTGGGCATTCCTGATTTCCTGTTGGCGCTGGTGATCCTGTGGTGGGCGTGGAGCACGTTCGGCGTTAACTTGGGCGGCCTGTACGGGCCGGAATTCATCGGTGAACCGTGGAACTGGCCCAAGATCATGGAAGTGCTCAAACGCATCTGGGTACCCATGGTGATCATCGGCACCGCGGGGACGGCGGGCATGATCCGCACCATGCGCGCCAACCTGCTCGATGAACTGCCGCAGCCCTACGTCGAATCTGCCCGCGCCAGCGGCCTGGACGAGACCCGCGTTGTGCTGAAATACCCGGTGCGCATCGCCATGAGTCCTTTCGTCAGCACCATTGGCTGGATGTTGCCCAGCCTCATCTCGGGGACAACCATCGTCGCCATCGTCCTCAGCCTGCCTACGACGGGTCCGCTGCTGCTCAAGGCCCTCCTTTCACAGGACATGTACCTGGCGGCGTCCTTCATCATG
>JAWKOL010000067.1:0-5310 GCA_041391225.1 Caldilineaceae bacterium | reverse complement strand
TTCCGCCCGCCCCGAAGGTAGCATGGAAGTCTACAAGCTCTACTGGTGGGAACATAACAGCCCCAATGGGCAGTACTCTTCGGCAAAAGTGCACCGTCTACTTACCGTTACCTCCAATGCAGATATGCCAAACAGCATCGAAGACTACACCATCACCTTGAAGACACTACCAGATCTCAAGTGCGAAGAGATCGACGGCGAGTCGCGCAACTGAATACTATGATCACCGAATACACCCCCGAAGACCTGCTGCCCTTGTCGGGCATCCAACACTTCCTCTTTTGTCGCCGTCAGTGGGCGCTGATCCATGTCGAGCGGCAATGGCAGGAGAACGCGTTGACGGTGGAAGGCAAGATCCTGCATGAGCGAGCTGATGATCCTTTCTTCACCGATAAGCGCAAAGGCGTGATCGTCGCCCGGGCGGTGCCGGTGGCTTCGAGGACACTAGGCCTTTCTGGCGTCTGCGATGTGGTGGAGTTCACCGAATCGGCGGAAGGTGTCCGCCTGCCAGGACACGCGGGTACCTTCTTGGCTGCGCCGGTAGAGTACAAGCGGGGCAAACAGAAGCAGGAACCCAGCGACGAAGCGCAGTTGTGTGCGCAGGCGCTTTGCCTGGAAGAGATGCTAACCGTCTCGATCCCAACTGGCTACCTCTACTACGGGCAAACGCGGCGGCGTGTGGCGGTGAATCTGAACGCGGCCTTGCGTGAGCAGGTGCGCAAGGCTGCACAGGAGATGCACGCCTACATGCAGCGCGGCTATACGCCGAAAGTAAAGCCGTTCAAAGGCTGTCGATCTTGTTCGCTGGCAGACGTCTGTTTGCCGAATCTACAACGTGAAGTCACCCCGGCTTCCACCTACATCGCCCAGCAGATCGAAAGGACGTAGGCAATGAAGAAACTGGAAAATGTCCTCTACGTCACCACGCCTTCGGCCTACCTCTCACTCGACGGCGAAACTGTGGTGATCAAGAAAGACGAAACAACGTCGATGCGGTTGCCGCTGCACAACTTGGAAAACATCGTCTGCTTCAGCTATCCCGGCGTCAGCCCAGCGCTGATGGGGGCCTGCGCAGATCGCAACATCGGGTTGTGCTTCCTCAGACCCAGTGGACGCTTTCTATAGATGTTCAGAAAAAGATTCGTGAATCAAGGTGTAGCACCGAGGGACTCACAGTAGCGTCCCATGAGGGATAGGATCTCAACAGGAAGAGTGGCAAAGCGTTGCAGCGCCTTGTCTACAGCCACGGTCAAGTCCTCAAAAGCTGGAAAGTACTTGAGATGGGTGGCCTGCTTTTTCACCTTCTTCCACAGAAATTCGATGGGATTGAAGTCTGGTGAGTAGGAAGGCAGTTGGAACTTGGTGATGCGGTCGGCATGAGCAGCAAAGAACGCCTGCATCGGCTGACTGGTATGGTAGCGGGCACCATCCTGGATCAAGATGAGATGTTGCTGAGTTTGCTGCAAGACGGCAGTGAGAAAGGCTTGATAGCTATCCGTGTTGAAACGGCCGGTCTGGCTCTGCCAGAAGAGCTGACCGGAGAAGAAGTCGATCAGACCAAAGACCTTGTAGGCTTTGCGCTTGCCACAGGTTTTGACAACGGGTTGTTGGCCTTTGGGCGCCCAGGTGTAGCTTAGCGATCCCCACTGGGCGAAACTGGCTTCATCACCAAACAGGACCAACGCCGACTTCTCTTGGGCGAGCCGCAGAATCTGGGGCCACGTCTCTTCCGTCCACTGGATACGCGCCGCTTCATTGAGATGGTCCGAGGCAAAACGCGCTTTCTGGAACGAAAAGCCCATCTGGTTCAACAACTCACAGAGGTAGTGAGGATGATACGTCACGCCGAAGCGGCGCTGAATCAGGTCTCCAATCAGCACAGCACTCCAACAGCCGCTCATATAGCCGGCCGCTTGCGGACCTGCTTCAATCAAGTCAGCCAACTCCTTTCGTTGGGTCTTGGTCAATTTGGATGGTCGTCCGGGTGGCTTGCGATAGGCCAAACTCGCCACCCCCTTGCACAGAAAGGCGTTCACATAATCCCGTACCGTCTGTTCGCCCAATTCGAAGAGCGCAGCCACTTCATGAATCGCCTTGCCTTCCGTCACCGCCAGCAACGCATGAATCCGCCGCACCACTCGTGTCTGCCCTCGGCGATACGCCTGCTGCAGTCGCTCGATCACTTCTTGACGAAGCGGATTGCTCAGACGTATCCTGATCTGCATGAGAGATGCCTCCTTTCGTGTTGGTTTGGTCACCGCACAGGATCGCATCTCTCTATCTATTTTTCAACTCGCTCTCACCCACTTCACGAATCTTTTTCTGAACGTCTATAGTTGGGGGCGAAAGTGCCGGGGACTTCACGATGGACGTGGCGACAAGAGCGAAACCCCCGTCTCGCTACGGCGAAAATTGGCCTGCCCCCCAATTTGAATTACACAACGCCGTCAAATGCCGGTGGAAAATGCCCGCCTACACGTGCTACGATGTGAAGTGTTGGCATGATGCACCCTCTGCACTGTTTTGACGTCTCTTTCACCGAGGCATAGCCAACCGTTTCACATGGCGGCCACCCCGCCGCAACCACCCGAAAGAACGAAATATGGCCAGACGACGACGGCGTATCCTGCGTGGGCTGTGCATCGCAATCGTTGGGGTGATCATGTCTCTGCCGCAATTCAGCGCGCTGGCTGATCGAGTGACCTCTGCCCGCAACACCAGACAGGCGGTGCTGCCAACATCTGCCCGCCACGCCATCGACGACGAGCGATTTTCGCTGTGGGGCCGTATCGTAGACAAAGGCGGCTTCGGCGTGGCAGGCGTCTCCGTACGCGCCGATCCCTTCGGCGAACCAAACGATACCTGCACCACGGCCCGCTGGATCGCACCGGATGGCGCCTCACAGCAACACACCTACGCATCCGCCGACGACGAAGACTGGTTCATCTTCAACGCCGAACAGGGAGAGGAATACCTGATCGAAGCCCTTGCGCTCCCCGGGTCGGACGCCGACAACTGGCTGCAGGTCTACAGTCGGTGTGACACAAGCGCCCTGGCCGACCAGAACCACAGCTTCAGCCCCGATGCGCGCCTGCGCGTCTCGACGTCGTCATCCCGTCCACTCTATCTACGCATGCGCAATGACGCGATCAGCAACAAGTTCGATCAGCCGTACATGCTTTCGGTGCGTCGCCTGGAGCACGCGCCCACGACGAAGGCGGCTGTCGTCGTAGCCGGTCGTCGCCACAGCGACGATCCCCAACAACGCAATTTCTATCACAGCGCGGAGACATTCTACACCTTCCTCCAAAACCGCGGTTACGGCGCCGAAGAGATCTACTACATCGCGCCCGAAACGCGCCTGGGCGGCATCAGCAAACCGGCGCTGGTAACGGAACTACGGGCTGCGATCACCGGCTGGGCGGCACAACAATTGGACGGCAGCGGTCTACTCACACTCTACATCGTGGGGCCGGGCGCGCCCGATCTTTTTTACCTGGACGAGCCACACGGCCAGCGGATCACCCCATCACAGTTGGATACCTGGCTTCGTGAATTGGAAACAGCCCACCCCGGCGTGCAGATCAATGTGATCTACGAAGCAGACTACGCCGGCACCTTCATCGCCACGCCGCAGAGCATCAGTGGCACGGGCCGTGTGATCGTCACGTCCACATCGGATACGGGGACGGCCAACAGGGGCCTCCACGGCGCGTTATTTTCGGAGATCTGCTTCCCACCGCTGGCGCTGGGAAGCAGCCTGTACACCAGCTTTATCAACGCCCGCGCCGCCATCAGTCCGCTGTTCCCCGAGCAGACGCCCTGGTTGGACGACGACGGCAGCATTGCACAGCAACGCGGTTACGTCTACGCAGATGACACGACCACATCCCGCTGGCCACCCCACATCGCCACAGTGACAATCACCGCAGCCGAAGACGGACGCAGCATCGTCGAAGCGAGCATCCTTGCCGCCGAAGACAATCCAGTGCAGGCGGCGTGGGTTGTCTTCCACGCCGACGATGGGCTTGTGCAGCGCCAAACCGGCGTCGCCGCTGTAGCCGTGGCGCCGGTCGCGCTCACCCTAAGCAACGACGGCGTCTGGCGGTCGTCGGCGTTCGATCTGCCGCAGAACGACGCATTTCGCGTGGCAGTCTACGCCGAGAGCGCCGATGGACAGTCGGCGCGCCCGACAGTGCTTTCCCTCTATATCGGCGACATCTTCCTGCCCATTGTGGCGCGTCCCCCTGCGCCCCTGGCCACCGACGCGAGCGCCAGAGGCAGCCGGTCGACCATCCCGTGGCCAGCCATCTACACCGCGACAACGGACGATTCTGGCTTCTACTACTTCGTGCTCCCCCCCGCCGACTACGCCGTTGCCCCGGATCACCCAGATTATCGCTTTGAGCCGCCGGAACGCTACGTCCACCTCGCCGACCACGTCAGGTTGGATAATTTCGTCGCCGATCCCATTGTTGTGGTACCGACGACGACGGCTGCGCCCACGGTGTGCATCGTCCCCTCACCCACGCCGACCGTCACCCCGATCAAGACGGTGCTGCCATCGCCGACGCCAACCCCCACGCCCACGGGGACGGCCCAACCTACCCAAACGCCATGCGCGGCTGTCAGCGGCGCGCTGACCGGCGACACTGTATGGCCGGCGGGCTGTGTCATCGCCGTAGAAGGCAGCGTCAATGTGGACGAAGGCAATTCGCTGACCATCGAGCCGGGGGTGACCGTGAAGTTCAACGGCCCCTATGATCTTCTCATCGGCGGCGTGCTTGATGCGAAGGGCGCCATTGGTAGCCCGGTGGTATTCACATCGGGCAGTGCCGATCCACAGCCAGGCGACTGGGGCGAAATCCACCTCGTGTCGTCCGCTCAATCCAGCACACTCAGCAACGTGACCGTGGAATACGCGGACACCGGCATTCAGACCGAATTGGGTATGCACGAAGGTGGTCTGTTCATCGACGAGAGCCTGTTCCACCACAACAATGTGGGCATCACCGTCACCACCCCGCTCAAGGTGACCTACAGCACCTTCGAATCAAACGGCGTAGCGATTGCGCTGACGGCGCGCCAGGCGGTGATTGTCGGCTCCAACTTCATCAGCAACGGTGTGGCGATCACGTCCACCGGTATAATTGACGTACAGTATTCCACGTTCGTGGGCAACACCGACGCTGTGGTCACGCTGCGCGGCGGCGGCGAGTTCTCCAACAACATCGTGCGCAACAACTACGCATCCGACATCGTGCTCACGGTTGGCGGCAGCTTTTCAGCCCGGTACAATCTGATCGAGGC
>JAWKOL010000066.1:0-5890 GCA_041391225.1 Caldilineaceae bacterium | reverse complement strand
CAAGTGCCGGGGACTTATCGCCGCAGCGAGGCGGGACATTCACTCCTGGCGACACGTCCAACGTGAAGTCCCCGGCACTTTCGCTGGTCCTTATCTTAATCGCCCAATCTCTTGTTCGCCTTCAATATCACCAACGTATTCACCGTGATCCACCCCCGCCACTCCAACTCACAGGACGGGCTGACCGGTGGCCAGGCGATGGACCAGCCGCCGTCTTCGCGCTGTGCGGCAAGGACGGCGTTGAGGTTGTCTTCGATCTGAGCGTCGGTGAAGTAGCGGCGCAGCGGGTGATCCGGCGTGGGCGCCCAATCCAGGGGTTTGCGCACGTAGCCGACGTCCTCGGCAAGCGCGATGTGACCCTCGGCCACCAGGATCGCCATCAGCCGCTCTAGTTGCGCCTCGGCCCATGCCCGATCCGGCGCGTGGAAGAGGAACGTGAAGACCGTCGCCGCTTGGTGGACTTCTAACGACCCAAGCTCACCAATTTGCTTGTGGCAGAAGTCGGTAGCGGGGGCCAGCCACGGGTGGTCGACGTTGTGCTTGTGCAACATGCCAGCAATCGCCGCGGTGGGGTTGAGCGAAGCGGGTGGGTCGTCGTCGGTGTTCCACCACGGCGCACGCGGATAGGCGCGCACAGACGGCAACACGAACGGCACGCCGCCTTCGTCGGTGGTGATGGTGACCAGGTACTCGCAGACTCGCTGCGCCATCGCGTCGTCCCAGCCGACGCTGTCGAGGATCTCCAATGCGTGCTGCACAGGGACAGGCTGGCTGTCGGGACAGCGGATGTCGGGTTCCAGGGCGTTGCCGAAGCCGCCGTCCACGTTCTGGTAGGCGCGTAGCGCGTCGATCACGGCCTGTGCGGGGCCGCCCTTGAAATGGAATGCGAAGAGTCGGCGATCCAGTGTGCGAGCATTCTTCCAGATGAATTCCTCGGCGCGTGCAAAGACAGAAGTGTTCATGGCTGGTCCTTTGCTGTGTGAGGGAAAACGGCGACGCGGACGTAGATAGATTGAGTAAGATCGGCCTCGTCACGAGGCACATTTGATTGTGACACATTTGTTCTGTATGTACAACTCAAAATATACCTACGTTACATTCTCACTGGATTGCTTGTAATCTCCCCCCGCAACCTTGGCAAGCTCTGCGGGAACTCCCGACGCAGGAATGCCAGCAATTGCTCTCGCACATGACAACGCAGATCCCAGGCCGTGGACGAATCACCGGCGCTGACCAGAGCGCGCAGTTCCACCGTCTGCTCGGTCATGTTGGTGACCTGCAAATTGGCCACGATGCCGTCCCACATCTTCGATTCGGAGACAATACGCTTAAATTCTTGGCGTAGTTCCTCGACCGGTACCGTGTAGTCGACATAGAGGAAGATCGTCCCCAGGATGTCGGCGTTGCGCCGTGTCCAATTCTCGAAGGGTTGTTCGAGGAAGCGAGACAGTGGCACCACCAGGCGGCGCAGATCCCATGTGCGCACCACCACAAACGAGGTGCCGATCTCTTCGATGCGACCGTATTCCCCTTCCACCACCACCACATCGTCGAGCCGGATCGGTTCCGTCAGTGCGATCTGGATACCGGCAATGAAGTTCGCCAGCATTGGCCGTGCTGCCAACCCTGCCGCCAAACCTGCAAGTCCTGCCGAAGCCAGAATACTGGCGCCGAAATTGCGAATGGCGGGGAAGGTCATCAACATCACCGCGCCGGCCACCAGGATCACCAGGGCGACGAAGATGCGCCGCAGCACCTCGAATTGGGTGCGCACACGCCGGGCGCGCAAGTTGTTGCTCACGTCGATACGGTATCGTTCCGCGAGAACATCGCTGACCACGTCACTGACCGCGATCAATGCCCAGGCCACGGCCGCGACGACGCCCAGGCCCACCAGGTGGCGCAGCTTGCTCACCACGATCTCACTCAGTGGGAGCAGCGGTAGCACAAAGAGGATCGCCAAAAGCGGGAGGAGGAGCCGCGTCGGTTTTCGCCCGTGTGAGATTAACGCATTGTCAAAGACAATCGACGTGTGGTGATCGATGGCGTCGAGCACGCGAAATAGCAGCCAGTGGAGCAGCAGCCCAAGCATGCCGACGCCGATCACTGTGAAGATAGCGACTCCCCAGTGCATCCAGAGTTCGTTGTTTCCCATGTTTCGCATTCCTTTCAAACAAATTTCAATAAAAAAGAGGACACAGGCGGAATTCTCCCCTGTGTCCTCTTTTTTGTTTTGCTGAATTGGTTGTGCGTTTACATCGCTTCGCGGTAAATTACTTCGCTTCGCGGTAGATCACGTGTCGGCGCACAACTGGGTCGTACTTCTTCAGCTCCAACCGGCCCGAATCGTTGCGGCGATTCTTCTCGGTCAGGTACATGTGGCTGCTTTCGGTGCTGCGCATCTTGATCAGCACGCGAGGGCCTTTTTTCGCCATGATGATGTCCTCCCTAAAACAACAGTGCTGCCAACTGCGTAGCGGCAACGGATTGTCGGTAACTCAACCTGCACATTATAGAAGAAGTTACGCCAACGGGCAAATTCATCCTCTCCTGGGGTGTATTTCATTCTTGGGGCGATAGTGCTGAGGACTTCACGATGGACGTGGTGACACGAGCGAAACCCCCGCCTCGCTGCAATGAAAAGTCCCCGGCACTTGACCTGCCCCTACCGCACCATCGGCAAGAAGACTGGCCTGGGTGGGCGATCCACGTCGACGGCTGCACCTGCACCTGCGATACCGGCATCGCTGAATTTCTGTAGCCGATTCACCCCACTGAGCAGGACGTAGACCATTTCGGTTCGCGTGTTGACTGCAATAGCGGCTGGATCCTGGCCTACTGCCACTGTGTCGATGACGCTGTCTGTGGCGCTGTCGACGACTGTCACTTCGCCGCCGGCCTGGTGGGTGACCACCAGGTGATTGGACGCCGTGTTGACTGCCAGTGCGCCGACGCCGTCCACAGCCAGTGCGCCGAGCCGCGTGATGGGCATGACGCCCCAGGATGGGAAGCGGAAGACATCGACGAATGTGCTGTCGCCCGCTGTGTAGAGGACGTACAGCTTCTCGTTGAGCGAGTTGAAGGCGGCGGCGGTGGGCCTGGCGATCTCAGGTGCATCGCCGAAGCTTAGCGTCGGCCCGTCGCTGCGCCAGGTGTTGCCGGCGCGGTAGAGGACGCGTGCGTTGCCGCTTTCTTGATTGACGACGACGGCGGCGGCATGGTTGGGCGCGGCGGCAAGCGCGCCGGGTTCACGGCCACCGCTGCCGAGCTTCTGGTACAGCCCGATACCTTCGATGATCGCGACTTGGTCTTCGCCGCTGACGCTGACGAGCACGGTGTCGAGATCTGGCAGGATCGTCGCCTCGGTGGGTTGGCTGCCGACTTCGATCTGCGCCAGGAGGGCCAGCGTAAACGGATCATAGACCCAGACGTCGCCACTGCCGTGGTTGACCACGTAGACACGCGCCGGATCATCGTCGACCACGACGCCCCAGGGTTCTGCGCCGGTGGGCGCGACCGCGAGCAGTGCGTTCGTATTGGCGTCCACGCGCAGGAGTTGGTTGCTGCCCCAGTTGGTGATGAAGACCGAGTTTGATTCTTCGTGGACGGCGATGCTGCGGCTGGTTCATGCCGGCAATGTCGCAACCCTGCGCCGGGCAGCTCTCCAGCCCAGGGATCGGCGTTGGCGTGGGGTTACCGGAAGCACGACCACGTTGGGGATGTAGAGCCGCGGCGGCATCGGCAATACCGTCTCCGTGTGGTCGTCTTCTTCCATCGTGCTTGGATCGTCGGAGGGGATGTTGGATTGGCTTTCGCTGCTTGCACGCCCCTGCGCCCAGATCACGGTGACATCGTCGGCCAGGCGCTCGGTGACCTCGACAAGGTACGAGATGGAGACGCGCTCGCCGGCTGGAATGTCACCCACCTTGATGTAGACGCGACTGTCGTCGTTGCCACTCTTTGTCCCCTGAGATGCATGAACCGAGTTGGCGGCAAGGCGCGTTTTGCTGGTGAGCGCGTCTTGATAGATCACGCTGCGGGCGGGCAGATGGCTGTTGTTCTCGATGGTCACCTGGTAGAGCACGAGGTTGTTGGCTGCATCGACACGGGCGTCGTGCAGGTATACCTCGATGGATGCCTGTCCGCCGACGTTGGTGCCGGTGGCGTCGTTGAGCAACAGGGTTTCCGGATCGTTGGTGCGGGTTGGCGTCATGCCTTCGCTCCAATAACGGCCCTGGTTCCGGATCATGGTGACGTCTGCCGGTAGGTCGCTGTCGATCACGACCTGGTAACTGATCCAGACGGCGTGGCCCGCAGGGATCTCGTCGATCTCGACCAGAATCGACGTGTCTCCATCGGCATCGCCTGTGACGACTGCGCCATGACTCGTATTCACCGTTCTGTTGAGGAGAGAAGTGTGTTCGTCCGGTGTGTCGGCAAAGACGACGTGCTGCGCTGCGCCGTTGCCCTGGTTGGCGATCTTCACCTGGTAGAGCAGCGTGTCGCCCGGGCTGGGTTGACTGTCGTTGTTGGCATCCACGAGCAGCAGATCTGTCTTCGTGGCGTCGAGGCGCGCTGTGGCGGTAATGTCCGTCTTTGTGCTGTCGTGGCGCGCTGGTGTGTCGGGATCATCAGTGAGAATGGCGACGCCTTCCAGATAGCTGACGAGGCCCTGATTCTCGATCCAGGCCACATCGGCTGGGATGTTGTCGTCCACCGTCACGCGGTAGCTGATGTTGATCTGATCGCCGGGCGACAGGCTGTCGGCGTCTACGCGCACGTGGGCGTTGCCCGATTCGGTGTACGCCGATGTTCTTCCCTGACTGGTCTGGATGGATTTGGCATCGAGCGTCGTGTTGGGGGCGACCCGATCTTCGTAGCTGAGGATGTGGGCCGATGCGCTGCCCGCGTTGCGGATCGTCACCTGGTAGAGCAGCACGTCACCGGCGCTGGGTTCGCCGTTGCGATCTTTGTCCACGATAAGCTGGTCGCGCAGCGTAGCAATGAGGACAGGCTCCTGCACCAGGATCGTGGTTGTGGGATCACCTTCGATGTCGGTCTCTGGATCATCGGATGGCGTGAGTGGGATGTTGTCGCCGCCTACCAACGCCTGGTTGAGGAGGCGCGTCGTGTTTTCGGTGTAGGTGGCGACGATAGTGGTGCGGAAGCGGACGGTGGCGCTCTCGCCCGCGTCCAGGTCGCCGATCTGCACGCCGATCTGCTGCGTGGCGCCGATGTCGATAGATGCAATCGAACCGTGTGTGCTGGAGAGCGAGTTGGCCACGATGCTCAACCGCATGTCCAGGTGATCGAGCAGGTACACGCCGGTCGCTGTGAGGTTGCCTTGGTTGGCGATTGTGATGACATATAGTAGCTCGTCGCCGAAACTGGGGGCGCCGCTGCTGTCTGCGTCGTGGACGAGCAGATCGCTCTTGTGTACCTCGATGCGTGGCTGCATGTGGAGCAGCGTCATCGTGGCGTCGCCGTTGCGTTCGGTGTCGGGGTCATCGGTGACGACGGTGGGCAGCTCGGCGCTGAGGATCATGCCCTGATTCGCGATCTGGCGGATCGACGGCGCCAGCGAGTCGATGACTGTCACTTCGTAGCTCATGGACGCAACACCGCCCGCCGGGATCACACCGATCACCACTTCAACTGCCTGAAGATCGGCGGCGTCGTCGGAAGATCCGCCCACGCTTAGCGAATCCGGCGCGAGGACGGTGTGGCTGTCCAGTGCGCTGCGGAACAGAACGTTGGTTGCGCTGCTCTGCCCGAGATTGCGGATTTGGATATCGTAGGCAATGGTGTCACCTGGCCCGGCGAGACCGTCGCCGTTGAGATCGTCGATCAGGTGGTCGCGGTTCGTGGCGAGCAGCATTGGCGCCGATGG
>JAWKOL010000065.1:0-9573 GCA_041391225.1 Caldilineaceae bacterium | reverse complement strand
CGCCAACACCACCACCGCGCCGAAGAGGACGTCGCGCCAGGCCGCGTCGGGCCAGAAGGGTACGCCCTCCCGCTGCAACAGTCCGTGATACCACTGCCGGTACCTCTTGGGATCGACAGGGCGACCGGCCTGGGGCGGCTCCGAGATACCGTTGCGCAGCACTAAAAAGAGGTGAAATCCCACCAGCCCGAAGATCAGCGCGGGGATGAAGAAGACGTGAAACGAGAAAAAGCGGCTCAGTGTCTGCGCACCCAACGTCTTCCCCGCCAGCAAAAAGTCGGCCAGCGTCTGGCCCAGCAGGGGCGTGCGCCCGGCCTGTTCGGCCCCCACCACAACCGACCAGATCGCATTCTGATCCCAGCGCAGCAGTTGACCGGTGAAGCCCATCGCCAGGGTCAGGAAGAGCAGCACCACGCCGGTGAGCCAGTTGAACTCGCGTGGGAATTTGTAGGACGCCATCAGGAATGTCCGCGCTGCGTGGATACCGATCAGCACCACCATCGCCGACGCGCCGTAGAAGTGCATCCCGCGCAGCAGGTAGCCGAACCACGATCCCGTGGTGATGAAATGCAGGCTGTTGTAGGCCTCCGCCGTAGACGGCACGTAAGCCGTGGCCAGGGCGATGCCCGTCACCACCTGCACGATGAAAGCAGTGAGCGTGGCGCTGCCGAAGACATACCACCAGCCCGCATTCGGCGGCACCGGGTGGCTCAAGATCGGCCCGAACGCCTCGGAAATGCCGGTGCGGTCGTCCACCGTCGCCCACAGCGAGCGTAGGATATTGGTTGCTTTGATCATAGAGATGTCTCGTTATTGAGGAGAAATCATAGAAAAAATGATCCACGAAGGCAGAGAAGAGCAGACAGAAGCCTATCTCGCTCTGCTGTCCAGAGAACCCTGAAATCCGTGTACCTCTCTTCTCCCCTTCGTGGTGCTTCGTGTGCCTTCGTGGATCATCAAAATTCTGAAATCTCCTAAGTGATTGGTAGTGGACTGGTGCGTACTTCCACCTGGCCGTTGCGCACGCGGACGGGATACTGCGGCAGCGACTGCGGCGGCGGACCGGCGGCCACAGATCCGTCGTCGTTGTAGACGCCACCGTGGCATGGACACATGAACAGCCCGGCGTCGGCCAGCCACGAGACAGGACAGCCCAGGTGCGTGCAATTGACGCTGAAGGCGGTGAACGTGTTGTCGGGGCCGCGGCGTAGCCAGGCGGCGGTGCGCGCCACCACACCGGCCCACGGCAACGGTGACGCGTCGGTGAAGACAACCTTCACGGTGGTGCCGATTTTGAAACTGTCGGCTGCGCCCACTGGTTGCCACTCTTCCGGCGTGGTTTTGAACAGCGGCTGAAACAGGAAACCCACGATGGGCAGACCAACCAATACTGCCGCCAGTCCTGCCGCGCCCAGGCTTAGCCGTGTGAGGAAACTGCGCCGTGAGATGACCAGCATGTCGTTTTCGCTGCGGTTGATCTGCTGTTGGCATTCGTCACACATGGTTCACGCCTCCAATCCAACTGCGCGCCGAGACCATCACCAACAGCAGCCCAATCGCGGCCAGGATCCACGTGCTGATCGCCCCCCACAGCAGGAAGACGATCCCCAGCGCCGCCGCGGCGGGCCAGTACGTCGGAGCGGGGACAGGCGTTGTCACCGCGATCCACGCTTCGGGGGGGATGTGATCGTGTTTCACGTCGTAGAGCGGACGGCGGCTGCGGATGGGCGGGATGCGCTCGAAGTTGTACACGGGCGGCGGCGATGACGTGGCCCATTCCAACGTCCACGCGTCCCAGGGATTGTCACCGGCCACAGCGCCGCGGCGCAGACTCACCCACAGATTGGCGGCGAAGACGAGCACCGACACCGCCAGGATCCCCGCACCGATGGTCGAAATCAGGTTGAACAACCCCCAATCGGGAAAGTCGGGGTAGGTGTAGACACGGCGGGGCATGCCCATCAGCCCCAAAAAGTGCTGCACCATGAAGGTGGTGTTGAAGCCGATGAAGGTCAGCCAGAAGTGCCACTTGCCCAACTTCTCAGACAACATGCGCCCCGTGATCTTGGGGAACCAGTAGTAAGTCGCCCCCAATACAGCGAAGAAGGTGCCGCCAAAAAGGACGTAGTGCATGTGCGCCACCACGTAGTAGGTGTCGGTGGTCTGCCAATCGATGGGCAGCACGGCGAAGCTCACACCGCTCAGCCCGCCAATGGTGAACGTGATCAGGAAGGCAGCGGCAAAGAGCATGGCCGACGTGAAGCGGATGCGTCCGCCCCACATCGTGGCCAGCCAGTTGAAGATCTTCACGCCGGTAGGCACGGCGATCAACATGCTGGCCACGGCAAAGGTCACGTCGAAGGTGCGGCCCAGGCCCACGGCGAACATGTGATGTCCCCACACCAGGAAGCCGACGATGGCGATGGCCAGGCTGGAAAGGGCGATCCACTTGTAGCCGAAGAGGGGCTTACGGGCGAAGACGGGCAACAGCTCGCTGATGATGCCCAGGCCGGGCAGCACGAAGATGTAGACCGCCGGATGGCTGTAGAACCAGAACAGATGCTGGAACAGGATCGGGTCGCCGCCGCCGATCATGGGGTTCATGCTTGTGCCGGGGTCGAAGAAGCCCATGCCCAGCGCACGTTGCATCGACACCATCAGGAACGACAGACCGATCAACTGGGTGGCTGTCAACTGGATCAGGCTGGTGGCGAAAACGGCCCAGCAGAAGATGGGCATACGAAAGAGGCTCATGCCCTTGGGCCGCATACGCAGGATCGTCACCAGCAGGTTCATCGAACCTACGATGGACGACAGACCGATGGCGAATACGCCCAGGAAGAAGAGCTGATACCCCACCGGTCCGCGTGCGCTGAGAGGCGGGTAGCCCGTCCAGCCCGAATCCCAGCCGCCCACGAAGAGGCTGAAGATCAGCAGCAGGCTGCCTGGCACGTTGAACCAGAAGCCCAGGGCGTTGAGGCGAGGGAAGGCCATGTCCTCGGCGCCCAGCATCAGCGGCACCAGGTAGTTCGCCATACCGCCGATGCCCAGCAGAATGGCGAAGATCATGATCATGCCGTGCATGCCGATCAGGTTGTTGTAGAGATCCAGCCCCAGGAACTGCATCCCCGACTGCGCCAGTTCAACACGGAAGACAAGCGCCGCCGTGCCGCCGACCAGGAGCAGGAAGATGCCCCACACGGTGTACTGCACACCGATCACCTTGTGGTTGTAGTCTACCGCAAAGTAGCGGGTCCACGCCGGTTTGCCGTGGGGCGGGCCGTGGTGCATCGGCGTTTCGATGCTGCGCATCCACTTCAGCCAGTCGTCCAGCGCGCCTACGGCCAACAGCGAGCCGATGATGCCGAAGACAGCGCCCACCACCCAGGCCGGCTCCGCCGACCAGGCTTCCAGGCCCATCATCACCCGGATCGCCATGACCAGGATCATACCGGCGAGTGTGCCAAACACCTGGCCCACAATCGCCCGCACCAAACCAATCGAGAATAATGACATAAAAGTTTCTCCCCATTAAGAAGGGATTGGTGATTGGTGATTTGTGATTAGGATATCGATTCGTGTAGCAATGGTCCCAATCCTTAATCCCCAATCACCAATCACTATTTCGACGCGACCTGCTGGTTAATCCAGGCGGCGAATTCGTCTTGCGGAACGACACGGACAGGGGCGCGCATGCCGGAGTGGTTGAGGCCGCACAGCTCGGCGCAACGTACCTGGTACTCACCCTCTTCCACCGGCGTGAAACGTAGGATGCGCGGCTCAAAACCGGGCAACAGATCCTGTTTCACACGGAATTCCGGCACCCAGAAGTTATGCAGCACATCGGCAGAGGTCATTTCCAGGCGCACCAGCACCGACGTCCGGCGGGGATGTGGATCTCGTTGGCGGTGCGGAAGCCCGCCGCCTGCGGGTATCACCCATCCCACCACCACTGGTGACCGGTGATCACGATCTCGGGTTCAGGCGCGTCAGGGAGCGGGCGGCTGGATCAGTTTGAGCTTGCCCGCCGCAGAAACCGGCCGCACTCGGCAATAGCGCCAGCGGAACGCCGATCCACACGATTTCGAGCATTCGGTTGCCGTCACCTGTGCCGGGTTCGCTGGGGTCGTCTTTGCCGCATCGGCGGCGCGAACTGGAATCGCCACGCCGCCACCAGCACCCCGGCGGTGACGATCAGCGGGATCACCGCCGAGACGACAGGCGCCACGTTGAAGACGTCGCCATTGGCGGCGGCCTGCAGCGAGGCGCTATTGTACGGTACCATCGGTGATCCTGTGCGCGTGGACATCCAACAGACTTGCGCCGGTCTGCTGGAGCAGCGAGAGTAGGCGCGCTGCACCATGTCCTCGTTGCCGTGGACGATGACGGCCTTCTTGCCCCAGACGCACCATGTCGGCGGGCAGGTCTCCTCTTCGCTGACGCCCCAGCCCAGCAGCGCGCCGAGCAGCCCCATGCCCGCCGCGCCCGCCGCTGCGCCTTCCAGCGCGCCGATAAGCGTAGCCGCCAACGGCCCAGCCGCAAACAGCGGACCGAAACCGGGTACCCACACGAAGGCGGCGCCGATCACCATGCCGAAGATGCCGCCCATCCACGCCCCCGCCGCGGCCTGCGCCGCCGCGCCGGGTGATCGGCGATGACGTAGCCGTGCAACTTGTCCTCGTCACTGAGATCGTGGGCCAGCACCGAGATCTGCCTGCGGTCGATGCCTGCCTCCTGGAGTTGATGGACGGTGTCCGCCATCTGCTTCACGTTGTGTAGACGGCGATCACACTGCTTGTGTCACTGTTCATGATTGGCTCCTTGGGGGGATATGTCTTGAAGGAGAAACCAGAGAAATAATGATCCACGAAGCCACACGAAGATACACGAAGGCAGAAAAGAACAGACAGAAGGCTCTTTCGTTCTACTGTCCTGATAATCCCGCAAAATCCGTGTCCATCTCTTCTCCTTCTTAACTGTGTGCTTTCCGTGCTCTCCGTGCTCTCCGTGGTGAAATTTCTACTCTGCCTCTCCCGATTTTCTCAATTCGTCACGCCGGCACGAGCCACCCGGAATCCTCCCCAGAGACGAGACGCTGCGCTGCGTCGGCCCCAGGACTTGGCATCGGCGTAGCATTCGGGAAACGCTGTCATCGAGCGCCCAGGCGTTGAGGACGGGCATGAGCACGCCGGGCTGCTTCCACCTGATCGGCGCGCATGAAGAGTGTGGCGTCGCCTTGCATCACATCGAGGAGCAGGGTCTCGTACGCCTCGGGGATGGCGCTTTCGGCGAAGGCGTCTTCGTAGCGGAAATGGATGTTGATGGGTCGTAGACGCATCGCCGGGCCAGGTACTTTGGCTTCCATGCACATGTCGACGCCTTCTTCGGGCTGGATGTGCAGGCGCAACTCGTTGGGCTGCCATGCGCTGAGCGCCGACGCCGGAAATGCCTGGTGTGGCGCAGGGCAGAAGCGCACATTCACCACCGATACCTTCTCGGCCATGTGCTTGCCCGTGCGCAGGTAGAACGGCACGCCCTGCCAGCGCCAGTTGTCCACGTAGAGTTTGAGCGCGGCGAAGGTTTCGGTGGTGGAATCGTCGGCCACGTCGGGTTCGGCGCGATAGCCGTCGTATTGACCGCGCACGGCGAATTCGTCCAGTTTGTCCACCGGGATAGGACGCACGGCGCGCAGCACTTCGAGCTTCTTGTCGCGGATCTCGTCGGCCTCGAAGCGAACGGGCGCTTCCATCGCAATCAGGCTGAAAATTTGGAACAGGTGATTCTGCACCATGTCGCGCAGCGCGCCGGCCTTGTCGTAGTAGCCGCCGCGGTGTTCCACGCCCACAGTCTCGGCCACGGTGATCTGCACCTGCTCAATGTAGTGCTGGTTCCACACCGGTTCGAGTAGGGCATTGGCAAAGCGGAAGGCCAGGATGTTCTGTACCGTCTCTTTGCCCAGGAAGTGATCGATGCGGTAGATCTGCGACTCGTCGAAGACGCCGGTGAGCATCTGGTTGAGCTGCCGCGCCGAGGCCAGATCGTGGCCGAAGGGCTTTTCCATGACGATGCGGTTGTGCTCGCGATCCGCGGCCAGCCCAGCGTTGTGCAGGTGATCGATGATGGTCGGCCCCAGCGACGGCGACACCGCCATGTAAAAGATCGTGTTGGGCGTTTGCTTCCACTGGCTGCCGCTGTTTTTGATCTGCTCGCCGATCTGGGTGTAGACGTCGTCTTTTGTGACGTCGGCGGCGCTGTACTGGACGCGCTGTGCGAACGACTGCCATTGACCGTCCTTGGCCGTACCCTGGCGCGAGAAGCGGTCGATGCCGTCGCGCAGGTGTTGGCGGTATTCATCTGCCGTGAAGTCACGCCGATCTACGCCGAGGATGGTGAATTCTTTGGGCATCCAGCCGTCGAGGTAGAGGTTGTAGAGCGCCGGCATCAGCTTGCGCCAGGTCAGGTCGCCGCCCCCGCCAAAGATGACGAGCAGAGCGGGCGGCGGCGGTGCGATGGGTTCTTCGTTCTTGGGTGTGGCGACGGTGGTGTTAGTCATGATCGGCGTCCCTCTTTCCCAGTTGGTGTGGAAGACACCGGCTTCGTCGATGCGGCGATAGGTGTGGGCGCCGAAGTAGATGCGCGCGCTGCGCCTGGATCAGGTTGGCGGGCAGCCAGACGCTGCGGTAGCTGTCGAGATAGGCCAGCGCCGACATGAAGCCAGGGAGCCGGAATGCCGGCTGTCGCTGCTGCCGCCGTCACCGTGCGCAGCGAGGACATGCCGTCTTCGATCTGCTGAGCGATGTTGTCTTCGAGCAGCAGGTTGGGCGAGATGCGGCTGGGCGGTAAGGCGCGGCGGAAGGATTCGAGCATGGCCGAGCGGATGAGTGCAACCGCCGCGCCAGATGCGCGCCACTGTCGACAGGTCCAGGTTGTAGTCGTGTTCTATGGATGCTGTGTGCAGCAGGCTGAATCCCTGGGCGTAGGTGATCAGCATGGCTGTGTACGGTGCCCGGCGTAGCGGCTCTGTGGATCTGCGCCTGCTCAAGCTTCGTCGTCGGCTTTGGGTACTTCTTCGCCGCCCGATCGCGTTCGTCTCCGTAATCGCTGATGGAAAGCGCGACCACACACCGGCGTCGATGGTTGGGATGGGGACACCCAGCTTGAGGCTTCCTGCGACGTCCACTGTACCGGTGCCGAGTTGATCCGCTTCGTCGAGGATCATGTCCGCCAGCCAGTGCTCGGTTTCGCTGTCGTGTTGGGCGAAGATGTCGGCGGTGATTTCGAGCAGGTAGCTGTTGAGATCGCTGCGGTTCCACTCGTCGAGAGGGTGGCCAGTTGGGGATCGGTCAGCCCGCGCCCTGTTTGAGCAGGTTTGTACGCTTCGGCGATCAACTGCATGATGCCGTACTCGATGCCGTTGTGGACCATCTTGACATAATGCCGCCGCGGACCCAGGTAAGCCACACACGGATCGCCGTTGACGTGGGCGGATGCCGCTTCGAGGATCGGTTGCAGCCGTTCGTAGGCGTCTTCAGAGCCGCCGGGCATCATGCTGGGGCCGTGGCGTGCGCCTTCTTCACCGCCGGAGATGCCCATGCCCACGAAGTGGATTCCTTGCGCTGCCAGGGTGCGTTAAAGCGCCATTCCGTTTCGACAAAGTTGGGTTGCCGCCATCGACGATGATGTCCCCTGCCGAGAGCAGCGGGATCACGTCGGTGAGAGGACATGATCGACGACGGAAGCGGGGACCAGCACCACAATCGCGTGGACGTTCCAGCGCCTGCACAAACGCTTGGGGTCGGCGGTGGCGTAGAGACGGCGATCCTCGGCCAGCTCCTGGAGTGGTCTTCACGGCTTGGGTGCTCTTGTCGTAGCCGGCGCCGCCGAAGCCGTGGTCGGCGATGTTCAGTAGAAAGTTGCGGCCCATCGTGCCCAGCCCAATCACGCCGATCTGCATCAGATCTTGGGCGTGGGGGATGTTTTTGAGTTTTTGGTTGGTTTTGAGTGCGGTTGGTGTCTTCATTTCACGTTCTCCTTATGTGAAGCGATAAGTGATTGGTGATAGGTGATTGGGGCAGAAAGCTCGTCGCTGCCCCAATCACCAATCACCATTCGCCTATACTTCGACGGCCTCGGGCATCAACGCCATCCTGGTGGCGTCGTAGTCGACGTGGTGCAGGGCGCGTAGCCCGAGGCCCCGGGCGACCTCGACAAACATGGCCCTGTCATCGATGTAGAGCGCTTCGTTGGGCTCTACCTGGGCCATGTCCAACGCGATCTGGTAGATGTCGCGATCCGGTTTGCGCACGTGGACAAAGGCAGACGCCACAAAGACGTCGATAAGTGCATCCAGATGAAAAGTGCGCACGCGGTAGTTGGTCAGTTCGCGCCCTTCGTTGCTGACGGCGACGACCTTGAGATTGTGCTGTCGTTTGAACTCGCCGATGAGTGCCAGCATGTCGGGGATGGATTGAGATTGTGCCATCATGAACTGTTTGAATTCGTCCTCGCTGAAGTGACGGGGCGTGTAGAAGATCACTCGCTCCAGGTATTCGTCCAGGCTCAGCTTTCCTTCTTCGTAGGTGTCGAAGGTAAGGTGATGGCGCTCGTCCATGTCGTTGTAGTCGAGGCCAAAGTGGCGGGCGGCGCGCTGTCTCGCATAGCGATCCCAGCCGTTGGTGAGCAATACGCCGCCGATGTCTGTGAGTAGGGTGGTGATGCCGTCGATTAACATGGTGTCGTCCTTGATGAAGTGATTCGTGATTGGTGATTAGGTTTTGGCATGAGCGTTTGAGCGCAAGCATTCATTTTGAGTGCAAGCATTCATGATGTCGACGGGCGCATGGCATGTCCATTCCCTAGCCAATCGAAAGCCCCAATCACGAATCACTAATCACCAATCACCTCTTCCGCCGTTGGCACCGTCCACACGGTCACGTCGCCTGCATGACGGCGGATGATTTCAGCCATAGGTGGATCGATGAGGCGGGTGAGGAAGTCGGTGTCGTGTTCGCCGATGATCACCGAGGTGTATTCGCCCCGCTTCAGCTCGTCGAGGACGGCGTGCGCGGCGTCGACTTCTTCCCAGGCCAGCTCGGTGCGGACGTTGGCGGCAGGGACGCCGACTTTTTGCAGAATGGCCTGCGCCTTGGCAAAGTGCTTTTGGGCGCGCTGCTCCTCGTCTTCTTCGTCTTCCTCCACCTGGAGTTCTTCCTGTAGCCGTTCTTTGAGGGCCTGAGGATCGTTCTCTTCGCCGCCGTGTTCCCAGTAGATGGGCATCAGATAATGCATCAAGGTGATGCGAGTCTGCTTCGGCGCGTGGATGGCGCCGGCCACGCTACGCACCAGATCGAGCGATGTCGGGCGGTCGCCGAGTGCGATGAGGATGTTGGTGCCAAGATTGGCTGCATTTTGTAGATTCACTTTGCATGTCCTTTTGTATCTGCCGTTTTTGTGTCTGCTGCGCTCAATTCGATGGTTCGGCGGATATGCGCCATCCATGCTCAGCCAGCATTTCGGCGGCCACTCCGGCCGTGGCATAGGTAGCGCCTGGGCCTTTCAATGCCCTGCGTAAGG
>JAWKOL010000064.1:0-9948 GCA_041391225.1 Caldilineaceae bacterium | reverse complement strand
GCTGAGTTTGTGGGCGTGTGGTGCAAGGTCGAGCAGATCGAGCAGGTATTCGATCTCCTGATCGGTCTCGTCCTGGGGCAGGCTGCGCATTTGGGCCAGGAATTGCAGGTATTCCACGCCGGTGAGCCGTTCGTAGAGCAGTGAACGATCCGGCACGTAACCGAAGGCCGCTTTGGCCGCCAACGGATCGGCCCAGACGTCGTGGCCGGCCACGATGACACGCCCAGCAGTGGGGCGTAGCAGGCCCACGATCATCTTGATGGTGGTGGTTTTGCCCGCGCCGTTGGGGCCGAGGAAGCCGTAGATCTCGCCGCGCCGGATGCCCAGGTTGAGGCTGTCGATGGCGACCTGCTCGCCGAAGTGACGCGAGACATCGTCGAGGATCAGTGCGTCCTCGCCATCCAGCGGCACAGGTGACGGCACCGAAGACGGCGAATGCTTGCGCAGTAGCGGGAGATCGGCCCTGTCCTGTTGAGATGTGGCGGGGGCGGCGACGCTCTGCGGCAAGTTGAGTGCGGCGAGGAGGACGTCGCTCTGGTCCACATTGATCAAGATCTGACGCGTTTCAGCACGTTGCCAGTTGAGGCGGACGGTGTGCGGCTCGGTCAGGGTGAGCAGGATTTGACCCTTAGGCGAGAAGACGGCCACCACACGGTCACGGTCGGCGTCGTAGCGAGCGCTGAAGGTACCCAGCCCACCCACCGATTCCTGCACCGGCTGCGCCGCCGCCAGAGACGAACGCGGCAGTTCGAGGTTGAGGCTGTCGCCATAGCGCAGGTGGAGGGTCTGCGGTGTGAGTGCATGGGCGGTGGCCAGAGGGCTGCGTAGATTGCGGATCGCCCACACGTTCAGCCCAACCAGGCCAAGCAATAGCACAAGTTTCAGCCACATCGTCGGCGCAAGGACCAGGATCAGGATCGCCACCAGGCTGCTCTCGATCAGGATCAGAAAGCCGAAGGCCAGCGCCGCACTGGTGTAGACGCTGCGGTCGGCGGTGTAGGTGAAGGGTTGCTCATTTGGCTGCATGTGTCGTCTCCCCCTCTTTCTCCTTGGGGTGCAGGGTTTCGGTGACCAGATCACTCAGGTGTTGAAGAAGGCGCCTGTGCAGGCGCAAGCGATGCCATTGCCAGCTTGTTCATTGTCTCGTGCAGAATCGTGGTTTCGCTCGCTTCGTCGGCATCGAACATTTCGGTCAGGCCCAGTTTCAAAGTTTTCGACATAGCTTCGACCAACTGGTACCACTTCCGGCGCGCCTTCGGCAACTCGGCGAGTTCGACAAAGCGTTCGCTCAGCGGCAGTAGATCGTGCAGTTGTTCAGATTGGGTTGCCATCTGCTGAATCATCTGCTCAATGCGGTGTTGATTGTCTTCGGGTAGATTGAACGAGCCGATCACACCCCACAGACGTTTTCGTGGGCCAGCAGATCCGACTCATTCTACAACAGATCGCTGAACTGCGCTTCCACCATCGCCATGAACGGTTCGACATCGGCAGGGACAGGCTCATTGAGCAGATGATCCAACCTGTCGCGGACCAGCAGATCGCTACCACGCGCGTTGCTGCTCCACCCGGCGATTTCGGCGGACAGCGACTCGTCCAACGTTTGCAAGACAGTGCGCAGTGTGTCGGCGTGAGACGCAGCTTTGCCGTGGCCAGTAGATCGCGGATTTGGTCAAGCGATAACCCCAGCGCACGCAGACGCCGAATCCGCCATTGGCGTAACAGATTGTCGGCATCGTAGAGCCGGTAATCGCCGTCGGAGCGTGCAGGGCTTCGCGATCAGGCCGATGGAATGATAGTAGCGAATCGTCTTGGTGAAAGGCCAACGGCTTTATGGCTTCACCAACTAACCCGCACGAAAGCAGGCTCCTGGCTGGCGTCGATGTGGACCACATGACACAGAGTATAAACGTTCCAGTAGCTGGAAGGTCATGGCAAATCGATGTGTATCGTTGATCCAAAAAAGTCCGGCCTTTCGAAAAGGCCGACTTTGAGTAATGCGTAATGTTCGTCTACTTACGCCATTTTGTACTAACGGGCGATGAGCGGCAGGAAGATCTCATCGGTGGCCAGCGGTGCGGGCAGCGTTCGGCGAAGCGACGTCGTCGGGCAGTCAACGTCGAAGACTCGTCGGGATCAGCCGTGATCATGCCGCTGATGTTGAGATGGCGTCGCCGACTTCGATGGCGCGCCCGCTTCTGCCGTCCTGGTGTTGCCGAAGAATGCCAGGGCAATCGAACCCGCCCAGTTCACCGGTGTAGCATGGTTGGCCGTAGGGGCTGACGACGCCCGGTTGGGTGTTGGTCCAGCCGTCTCAAGCGGTCTGACACAGGGTCACTGTCCCCGGCTTGACGGGGAAGAAGAGCAATTGGCCACCGCGGTTGGTGACTTCCTCGCCTACCTGCTCGCCGGTCCCGTCGTAGAGGCTCACGGTCCAGTCGTGCGCCTTGTCGCGTTTTCAGCCAGTCGAGGCGACCCATTGGCTGGCGGGATCATTGTAGACGTATGGCCCAGATGGCGGAGGTGAGCTTGGTGGTGAAGGTACAGATCTCTTCACGGAAGCCCGGCGTCACCGTGACGCTGGATCGATTGAGCACCACGAGTGCATCGGCGGCATCGCAACTGATGTCGGTGAGGTACCAGAACGGCGGCACATCCATGACCACCGATTGCGCTTCGCCTACGAGCAGCCCTTCGAAGACAGCGGTGTTGGTCCACGAATCGCGGTCGCTGCCGTCATCGAGGATGAAGTCGCCCAGGTCACCGGTGAAGCGGAAGTTCTGTCGCGAATCAGGTTGCGCATCGAGGACGATGGTGAGTTTGGCCTTTGAATCGAGGTTCAGGCCCACCACCACCGGATCGTGATCCGCGGTGTGGACCGTCGGCGCGAGATCGGTGATCTGGCCAGCGTCACTCTGAAGTTGTAGTCGAGCACGCTGGGTCTATCGGCGGCGTTGATGTGGTATTCGGCAGTGCCTGTCACCTGGAGATCCAGCGGCGAGACGCCAGGGCGTGATCGAGGTAGCCCCACTGTCCGTCGAAGACGTAGCCAGGTGCGTCCGCGCCGCCGAAGCGTTCGATCAGGTTGCGTAAATCGGCGCTGACGATGGCGGTGATGGGATCTTCCTTGGCGTAGGAGTTGAGATCGCCCACGATGAGAAGTCGCTGTCACCGCTGGCGGTGGGATCAGGGCCAGCCAGCGACAAGCGCCCGGGCAGCGGCGGTGCGTGTACCGTTGCAGTTGCCCTGCCTGTCGCCCAAATCCGCAGCCACCGACGTCCAGGCAGTCGGAACCCTTGGATTTCAGGTGGTTGACGGCGATGGTGAAGCGTTCACCGTCGGCATTGGCGCCGAACGTCTGCGCCAGGACGGGGCGATTGAGCGTGTCGATGAAACGTGCATCGTCGGTGGAATCGAGGATCTGGTAGTCGCCGAAGGGTGTCACCGCGCCGATCTTGTAGATCAGGCCCACTTTGATCGCGCCAGTGCCGATGGTGCCAGTGTCGATGAAATTGTAGACAGCGTCGCCGAGCAGCCCGTTGATGTTTGGCTTACGATGTCGGCCAGCGGTTCGGCGTTAAGAGTGTTCTCCAACTCGATCAGGCCGACGACGTCGGCGTCGAGTTTGAGGAGCGGTTGAGCAGTTTGTCGCGCTGGCGGGTGAATTCTTCGGGAGTCTCCAAGCTCGCGGCAGTCCTGAACATTGTTGGGGCCACAGATCGCCGCGCCCGTGTCCAGGGTGACGAAGTAGTTGAGCACGTTGAAACTTGCCACCTTGAGCGCACTGCCTACGTCGGGCGCGCTTTCAGGCCGCGGGTTACACGAAGTTGACAAAGCTATCGAGCGGGGTGTTGGGATCATCGGCGAGGCTGTCGCTTGCGCCGTTGATATACACGCAGGCGCGCCGCTGGCGCTGTTGCCCGCCCAGGTATAGGTAAGCACGCCCACGATGCCGGTGGCGTCGCCGCCAAGCAGCGTGTTGGACGGGCTGAGCGGTTGCCCATCGTACAAAGATGATGGGATCGGGATTCTGGTTGTTGAGATTGTCATCGAGGATGATGTTGAGATCATTTGGCCGCCTGCAACGCCAATGCTTACGCGCCGGGTTCGGCCACGTTGGTGGCTGGCTCAGCCGATCACCTGAAGAGGACCACCTGACCGAAGCGGCCGTTGGAAGAACTCAGTTGCGTAGAGCGTTTGCAGGCAGGCGCACGAGCATACCTCGTAGCGTTCCAGGTAGTCGGCGCTGGGGAAGGGCAAGGTCACGTCCACCGGTTCGACGGTGGCGGCGCCGATCACCGACCGCGTTGACGGCAGAGATCTCTGCGTCTGGCCCTGCACCACTTGCGCTGCCGGTGACACGCACCACATCGCCCAGGTTGACGTTGTCGTTGTTGCCATTGAAGACGAAGATCGCCTCGGACGTGAGCGGATCGGCGTCTTGATCCGCAGCTTCGCTCCTGCACGTAGTTGCAGCAGCGTGGGCGACGCGCTTCTGAAATCACCTACGACCACGCCTTCAACGGTCACGGCCTGGCCGCTACAGGGTGAGTGGCGTCGCCCGGGTACCCTGATCACGCTGGATCGCGACGGGCGGGGGCATCACTACAGGGCGTGGGTGGCGGCGGTAGGGGTCAAGCCGGTGCCGCATGGTGGGCGACAGGCAGCACCCAGGCCGAAATCGGCGATCACCCAGTCGGCAGCGGTGTCGGTATCGACGCCGTCAGTCACGCGGCGCACACCGGCGGGGAAGAAGGTGCCGTCCGGCCCGATTACCGGAGCACCAAAGAAGATCGTGCTGGCCGTGGCGTCAACGATGCCCACCGTATCGATCACGACTTCGGCGCCGGTGATAGGCGAACCCGTTTGCAGGGCTCACCGTTTCCACCAGGGCAACGGTTGCGCTGCTGTTTTCCAGCGAGTTGTCACCAATGTTGGATAATAGGAGTGACGCCGTAGGTGCCGACCAAACTGGCCGATGTACCGAGCAGGAGGAAACCGTTGTCGCCCAGTCTGTCACCTGCGACGAAGTCGTAGCGGAAATCGACATTGCCGGGGCTTGCTGCTGTCGTTGCCTTCCACGTAGATCAGATTAACCCAGCCAGCGACGCACCCGGCGCACCGTAGAGCTCGATGTATTCCACATCAGTACCTGTGGTGCGCTGGCCAGCACTTCGTTGATCACCGTGGGCTGACGGGTCCGCTGCAATTGGCGGTGTGCTTCCAGTCCGTCGAAGGTGTCGTTGGCGAAGCCTTCCCATTCACCCGCCGGATCGAATAAGTGCTGGCGCCGTCTACGTCACCAGCGCAGATGTTGGGCAAGCGACGCAGGGTGTGTTGTCCCGGGTGTTGATCAGATCCGCCCCCATTGGGAGCCGGGATCGAAGCCAATCTGGCCAATGACATCGACGATATCCGTGCCTTTTCGCAAGACCACGGCGTCGTCACTGTTGAACCAGCTTATATTCGTCAAGTCGGCCTGTGCGAGAATGGCCGGGACCGCGGCGCTTTGGGCAAGCACGAGGACATCACCATCGGCCACAGTGCCGGTTAGGTTGATGGTCACCCAGCTGAGGTGCCGTTGAAATACATCTGTACGCGTTGTAGCCTTCGGCAGCCAAATCCACAGGCGCGCCGGTGCCGTTGTAAATTTCCAGCGCCTTGTTGTTGGACGAACCTTCGATGTACTCAGAAAAGAAGAGTGATGACGCAGCCGTGCCTGCGTGGCTGTCGATGCACGAAGAACAGAGAAAGCAGCAACACAAGGACAATCCAGCGTGGGTACGCTCTTTGCATGGAGACGCTCCTGAAGCGTGGGTGGATGGTTGTCAATACGTGAATTATTATCGGTTATGCGTAACTCAAATGAGAAATAAGTACTACGTTAAGTAAGTTTTTAGATAGTCTTTATTCGCAAATAACTCATCGCGCCACAGAGCAGTTGCCCGTTAACATCGAATGTGGAAGGCGTTAACGTCTTGTATCGTTTCGCACCGAATTCTGGGGCGGCGGCTGCGATACGCTACAATCCGGCTTTGGCAAATCAAACCACACACCAAAGAGAAGGAAGTTGCGATGCTGGATTTTCAGGCGGTACGCGCAGGGAAAGATGACGATTGGGGATTTGACGCGCGATCTAACGCAGGACGATCTGCGCGGGCGTTGACCAACGAGATGGTGGATACGATGCTCGGCCTCGCATCGCCGATGCTTCGGACGCGGATGATCTTCACGCCGAGCGATCCTGGCGCGGGACGATCCCTACGCAGCGGACGACGCAGAGCGCAACATCTCGTGGACGTTGGGGCATGTGATCGTACACACCACGGCTTCGGCAGAAGAATCGGCGTTCCTGGCGGCGGAGATGGCGCGTGAAAATCACGGGCGCTCCCGTTCCGAGATCCCCTGGGAAACGGTGACCACCATCGCCCAGTGTCGAGATCGGTTGAGAAAGCCGCCGTATGCGCCTGGCCAAGCCTCGCTCTGTGGCCTACAGAACCGTACCTGATCTCACCTACTGGCCATGGCCGACCGCTCGGTAACGCCAGGGGCGCTTTGTCCTCGGGTTTTGCATGATTCGGATCACTTGGGGCAAATTGCGGAGTGTGTGCGGCAGGCGAAGGGCGGGTGATTAGAGATTTGGTGATTGGGGATTGGGGGAGTCGCGGAAGAAACTCGCCTGGTGGGGTTGAATTTCCGTTGATACCGAGAAGTCGCCTCAGCGACTGAGAAGATTCTGCAGCGCCTGAGGGCGCTTTCACTGTCAGGTCGGGATTTCAATCCCGTTGTGAGTGAGTTCGTCATCGATGACGGGATGATGGATCTGAACGCACTCATCATCCCCCCATCATCTCTGCACACCGCCAACAGCTTCTTCCCAATCACAAATCACCACTCACAAATCCCCAATCCCGCGCCAGCAAGGCCGCTTGCGTGCGGTTCGTCACGCCGAGTTTGGCGAAAATTTCGCTGAGGCGGTTGCTCACTGTCTTTTCGCTCAGGAAGAGCTTGGCGGCGATGGTGCGGTTGTCGTCGCCGGCGGCCAGGTAACGCAGGATCTCGGTTTCGCGCTCGGTGAGTGCGTCCACAGGAGAGGGGACCGGCGTCTGGCGCACAGCCTCGAAGACGCGCTCGGTGAGGCTAGGATCAAGGGCAGATTCACCGCGGCGCACACGCTCGATCACATCGAGTAGCTCGTCGGCGTCGGCGTCTTTGAGCAGGTAGCCGCGGGCGCCGGCGCGGATAGCGTCGAGCAGGTGACTGTCCTGGCGGTACATGGTGAGGATGATGATCTTGATCTGGGGATGGCGCTGCGCCAATTGCTGGGCGGCGGCCACGCCGTCGAGTTCGGGCATCTGAATGTCGAGCAGCACGATGTCGGGGCGCAGACTGTCCGCCAGATCAAGGACCTCGGCGCCTGTTGTCGCTTCGCCCACCACTTCGTAATCGGTTTTGCGCTCGATCAACTCGCGCAGCCCCTGCCGAAACATGCGGTGATCATCGGCCAACAAGAGTCGTACACGCGTCATATCTTCTCCTCAGAAGCATCTTCCAAATACAGAGAAAAAACGATCCACGAAGGCACAAGAAGATTCACGAAGCCAGAAAAAAGCAGACAGACGGCCCTTTCGCTCGACTGTCCTGATATCCTGAAATCCGTGTCATTATCTTCTCTTCTTCGTGCTCCTTCGTGTGCCTTCGTGGATCAAAAAACCAGTGAATCTACGTCAACGGCAGCCAGGCGCGCAGTTCTGTGCCGGATCCAGGCTGCGAAAGGACGGTCAACTGGCCGCGCACTGTGTTGAGCCGTTCCCGCATTTGGCGCAAACCCAGACGCCCACCGGCTTGCGGCTGCTGCCCAGGATCAAAGCCGACGCCGTCATCGGTGACGCGGATCTGCATCCCGCCGTCCACCTGCTCGATGACCACGGCAACGGCCTGGGCGCGGGCGTGCTTGGCGGCGTTGGTCAATGCTTCCTGCACCACGCGGAAAGCGATGGCTTCGGCGGCGGGCGGCAGGTTGGGCGGCACGTGGCCCAGATCCACGGTGACAGCCCACGCCTGTTGCTCGGCGAATTCGTGGATGTAGCGATGCAGCCCCCCCACAAAGCCCAGTTGATCGAACTGAACAGGACGCAGGGAGAAAATGGCGCGGCGAAGTTCGGCGATCTGCTCGCGCAGCGTGTCCTTGAGCGTGCGCAATTCCTCGCGCAGTTGACCGGGATCACTCTCCAACCAGTCCATCCACAGATCCACACGCATACGACGGAAGGCCAGGGTCTGTGCCAGCCCGTCGTGGATATCGCGGGCGATGCGGGCACGCTCGTCGGCGATGGCCTGCTCTAATTGGTGCAGGGCGCGTTCATCGGCGGCGCGGCGACGGGCGTTGAGCACGGCGCGCCCGATTTCGATGCCGATGGTTTCAAGCAGACTGCGTTCGTCTTCAGGCAGGGGGTGGGCGCGACGCAGATAGAGTTCGATCCAGCCCAGCAGTTGATCGCTGTCGTGCAGCGGCACAAGCACACAGGCGCCGGCCTGCCCAGTGGGATCGAGATCGCTCATGCGCTGCTCGATGCGGCGCGCCCGCGGCCCCCGCGCGGGGACGTTGAACGTCTGTCGCCACTGGGCCAGTTGCTCCCGGTTGCAGCCCTCGGTGCGCATGACCACGGGGACTACGTCGCCGATGGTTTCGAGATCGAGCAACACGAGTGCGCCGCCCAATGCCGGCGTCGGCGGCGTCACAAATGCAATGGCCTGATCGAGGACTTCATCGAGGTTGCCGGCCTCGGCGATGCGGCGGTTCACGTCGCCGAGTAGCGTCAGTTGCGCGTTGGCCCGCTCAAGTTGACGGTTGAGTTGTTGCTGCTTCTGCAAAGACGCTTCGAGTTCCGACTGATAACGCTGCTCCTGACGGCTGGCCCAGGTGAGGCTGATCCAGGCCGCAAGCCCGCCGAGCAGGCCCCACGCCACCACATCAAAGGCAAGGCGCGACGGCGAACGGAAATCGGGGAGCCAGGCGCTTTCCAGGATCTGGCCGAGGGCAAACGCCAGCGTCACCGCGCCGCCGATCAACCAGCGCCAACGCAGCAACATCTGCCACGGCGCGCCGGGCATGGCGTCCGCGTCACCGCGCGGCGGGTGCGCCGCGCTCTCTTGCATGGAACGATGCGACTGGTTCTTCATCTATCCTCAACAGACTCAGTAGATGGGTTACGACCGCATAAACTCATACCAGCCGTTCCAGCAAGTTTGGCGGTCGTAACCCACCCTACATGGCATAGGCGTTAAGTTAAGGTCGAACGAAAGTGCCGGGGACTTCACGTTGGACGAGTCGCCAGGAGTGATCACCCTGTCTCGCTGCGACGAAAAGTCCCCGGCACTTGCTCGTATGGCGCTTATCTTAACGCCAATCCCCAGTCCCCAATCCCCAATCCCTTTTTCCCGGAGACACACATTTGAACGACCAATACACGCTTCAAGACATCACACCCCCACCCCCGCCGCGTCCGCGCAGTGGGATTGGGCGCGGGGTGCTCATGGGCGCGTTGACCTTTGTGATTGGGGCGCTGTTGGTGGTCAGCGGCGGCATCATCGCCTATGCACGTATCGCCGCCGATCTGCCGCTGCCCAGTGAATTGCGCAGCCAGTTGAGCACGTTCCAGAGCACACGCATCTACGACCGTGAAGGCAACCTGCTCAACGAAGCATTCGATCCGAACGCGGGGCGGCGCGTATCGGTGCCGCTGGATCGCATTTCGCCCTATCTGGTCAACGCCACCATCGCCACCGAAGACGCCAACTTCCGCCGTCATCCCGGCGTGGATCCGGTGGCGCTGGCGCGTGTGGTCTACTACGCCTTCCTGGAACGGGACATTGTCTCCGGCGGGTCGACGATCACGCAGCAGTTGGTCAAGCTCGTCTTCCTCACGCGGCCCGGGCAGTTGGCCG
>JAWKOL010000063.1:0-10172 GCA_041391225.1 Caldilineaceae bacterium | reverse complement strand
CCGGTGCGCACCAGCCCCACGTAGTTCCACATGATGTGCTTGATCACGCTCATGTCCTGGGTGAGCAGCGCCGGATCGGCCACGGCGTCGCCGGTGACGGCCCAGGACGGGATCAGATCGGCGTCGTAGAGCGTCTGCGCGGACAGGTTTGCGCGGATGTGCTCGGCGGCGCGGCGTCCCCACACCAGCCCCTCCAGCAAGGACGTGCTGGCCAGCCGATTTGCGCCGTGCAGGCCGGTACAGGCCACTTCGCCCACGGCATAGAGATTGCGCAGCGTGGTCTGCCCCCATTCGTCCACCCAAACGCCGCCGCATGAGTAATGAGCGGCGGGGACCACCGGCACCAGGTCTTCGGTGATGTCGACGCCGAATTCCAGCGACTGCTCGTAGATCGTGGGGAAGTGGTGCAAGATCTCGTCGCGCGGCACGTACGAACGCAGGTCGAGGTAGACGTTGTTGACGTCCCGTGCCAGCATTTCGCGGTGGATGCTGCGCGCCACGACGTCACGCGGGGCCAGATCCTTCCACTTGGCGTCGTGGTTCTGCATGAAGGGTTCCCCGTCGGCATGGACGAGCCGCGCACCGGCGCCGCGCACGGCCTCGGAGACGAGGAAGCGCACCGCGCCCTGGCGGAAAAATGCCGTGGGGTGGAACTGCACAAACTCGGCGTTGATGATGCGCGCCTCGGCGCGGTCGGCCATAGCCATGCCGTCGCCGCGACTGCCCGCCGGGTTGGTGCTACGCAGGAAGATCTGCCCCAGCCCCCCGGTGGCGAGGACGGTCATCTTGGCAACGCAGCGACGCACCTCGCCCTTGGCCTGATCGAGCAGGTAAGCGCCCACGCACGAACGCGGCTGATAGACCGAAAGCCGGTCCTCGCTGTGATGGGACGGCGTGAGCAGGTCCACGGCGGTGTGGCCGGTGAGCAGGGTGATGTTGGGGTGCGCGTCCATCGCCTGGATCAGCCCGATCTCGATGGCCTTGCCCGTGGCGTCGGTAGCGTGGATGATGCGCGGCAGCGAATGTCCGCCTTCCAGCGCCAGCGACAGATCGCCGTCCGCGGCCAGGTCGAAGGGGACATCTACGCGATCCAGCAGTACTTCGCGCACGGCGGCGGGGCCTTCTTCCGCGAGGATGCGCACCGCCTCGGGGTTGCTGTGTCCTGCGCCGGCGCGGGTGATGTCCTCGGCCAGCAGCGCCGGGGAATCGTCGTCGCCCTTGTAGATAATGCCGCCCTGCGCCCAGTACGTATTCGTGTCCTCGGGGCGGGTGGCGCGGGTGACCACCGTCACAGGGATACCGGCGTCGGCCAGCGCCAGCGCCGTCGTCGCCCCGGCAATACCGCTGCCGAGGATGAGGACGTCTGTGGAAAGCAGGTTGGTCATGGGTGCGTCTCTTTCATGGTGACGTGTTGCGTGATCCGTGATCCGTGATTCGTGATTCGTGATGCGTGTTGCGTGGGTAGAGACTCTATTCCGTTCTTGTTGAACGAGCTATTTTTCAAGCAAACAAAAGATCAATCTTTACCCACGCAACACGTAACACGTAACACGTTCAAAACTCTTTACCCAATCGCGATCATCCGCTCCACCGACCGCGCCGCACGAGCGCGGATCTCTTCGGGTACGTGGATCTCGTATTGCATCTTTTCGAGAGCGGCGAGGGTGTCTTCGAGGGTGATTTGGTTCATGTGCGGGCAGCGCACCGAGCAGAGACGCAGCATCTCTTTGTCGGGGTTGGCGCCTATGATGTTGTCGCCCATCGAGCATTCGGTGAGCAGCAGGAAGCGCGGCGCGTTGCTCTGTTCCACAGTGCGCATCATGGCGGTGGTGCTGCCCGAATAGTCGGACGCGGCCACCACTTCGGGGCTGCATTCGGGATGCGCCAGGATGAAGACGTCGGGGAATTGGGCGCGCACGTTGTTGATGTCTTCCACCGTGAACTTTTCGTGGACCTCGCAGCGGCCATGCCAGCCGATGAAATCGTAGCCGGTGTTGTCTTCCAGCGCAATGTCGGATTTTGTGCCGTTGGACTTCGCAGAGGGCACGATGATCATCTTGCCCGTCTCCGCGGCGACGTTGCGCGCCAGGTATTCATCGGGGACGAAGATGATGCGGTCGGCGTCGAGCGAGTTGACCACGGCCACGGCGTTGCCCGACGTGCAGCAGATGTCGCACTCGGCCTTGACGTCGGCGTAGGTGTTGACGTAGGTCACCACCGGCGCGCCAGGATATTGCGCCTTGAGCTGTCGCACGTCCTCGGCGGTGATGCTGGACGCCAGCGAGCAGCCGGCTTTCTCAGCGGGCAGCAGGACCGTCTTGTTCGGGTTGAGGATCTTGGCGGTTTCGGCCATAAATTCCACGCCGCAGAAGACGATCACGTCCTTTTCGGTCTGCGCGGCCTTGCGGCTCAGTTCCAGCGAGTCCCCACAAAATCGGGGATGGAGTGGAAGAGCGCCGGTTCCATGTAGTTGTGGCCCAGGATCACGGCGTTGCGTTCCACCTTGAGCCGGTTGATGTCCACTGCCAGCTCGGCCTTGTAGCGCAGCTCAAAATCGGGGACGACATCGTGTAGCTTCGCCTTCAGAGCAGCGTACATTTCCTGGACGGCGGTGTTGTCTTTGATGAGTGTCATTGTTGTGTTTACCTCGTGGGATAGGTAGGCGAATTGCGAGTTGCGAATTATGCTTCTTCGAGATCGAAACTAATGTCCATGGCCCGCACCGAGTGCGTGAGTGCGCCGACGGAGATGAAGTCGACGCCGGTGGCGGCGATGACAGCGACGGTGTCGAGCGAGACGTTGCCCGACGCTTCCAGGCCGGTACGCCCCGCTGTGACGCGCACAGCTTCGGCCATCTGGTCGACGCTCATGTTGTCGAGCATGATGCGGTCGACGTTGAGATTGAGCGCCTCGTCGAGTTCGGCCAGGTTTTTCACTTCCACGTCGATAGGCCGTCCGCGATCATCCCCCGCCCGCACACGTTCTACGGCGGCGGTGATGCTGCCGGCGGCGGCGATGTGGTTGTCCTTGATCAGGACCATGTCGTACAGGCCGATGCGGTGGTTCTGCCCGCCACCGAGGGCTACGGCGCGCTTGTCGAAAAGACGCAGCCCCGGCGCGGTCTTGCGCGTGTCGAGGATGACGGCGTTGGTCCCCCGCACCGCATCCACGAAGCGACGGGTAAGGCTGGCGACGCCCGACATGCGCTGGAGCAGGTTGAGGGCGACACGTTCGCCGGTGAGCAGGGCGCGTCCTGGTCCTTGCGCGGTGGCGATGACGGTACCGTGTTGCACCAACGTGCCTTCGGTCACCAGTGGCGTCAGTTGTACGCGGTCATCGAGCAGCGCAAAGGTCAACGCCGCCACGTCCAGCCCGGCCACCACGCCTTCGGCCTTGGCCAGGAAACGTCCACGGTACTGCGTGTCGGCGGGGATGGTGCAGAGCGTGGTCACGTCCCCGTCGCCGATGTCTTCGTCCAATGCGCGGCGCACGATGGGCCGCGCTTGATCCAGGAAAGGATCTGCCATTTCTTGCCTTCCTCCTCGGGTTTGTGGTTGCCAGGATCGTGTGGGGCCGGGGCAACGCCGTCCAATATAGCACCATCGTCCGCAATCACCAAACTTGTTCGTGTCAATTCTACAATATATTTGGTGTCAAACCAACAATAAGTTATTTGGGAAGGATTACTGTAGGCGCACTTACAAGCGGGATAGAACGCGGATCGAGCAGATTGGGCGGATGAGGGCGGATACTGTAGACTGCAACAAAATTCGATGGGATTCGTAGAGGTGAACACCTCATCGTTACGAAAACTAGACTTCCGGCTCAAAGGAGAAGGGTATGAGCACTGCTGTTTCGCGCGAAACCATCCGCACGTCTACAGACCGACCTGCGGCGATTGGCGGCATTCGCTTCGATTGGCTTTTGGGGATCGTGAGCGCCGTCTTCGTGGGCGGGCTCTTCCTCGACGGCTGGGCGCACAACCACGGCAAGGTGGATCAGTCGTTCTTCACGCCGTGGCACGCGTTTTTCTACGCAGGCTTCCTGGTGACAGGGCTGGTCGTAGTCGGCGCGGTGATCGTCAACCGGCTGCGCGGCTACAACCTCTACGACGCCATCCCCACCGGCTACAAGACCACGTTGACCGGCCTGATGATCTTCGCAGCGGGCGGTGTGGGCGACCTGGGCTGGCACACGCTCTTCGGCATCGAAGAGGACATCGAAGCGCTGTTCAGCCCCACCCACCTCATGTTGGGCATCGGCATCTCGTTGATCGTCACGGGGCCACTGCGGGCTGCGTGGAACCGGCGCGGCAAAGCAGATTCGTGGCGAGCGCTAGGACCGGCGATCCTCTCGGTGGGGCTGTTGATTTCGACATTTAGCTTCTTCCTCATGTTTGCGCACCCAATCAACACCATCATCGGTGGGGCGCGGCACCGTCATTTCATGAACGACATCGGCGTGATGGCGGGGATGCTGGCGCTGATCACAATGGCGGCGCTGATGATCGGGCCGGTCCTCCTGATCCTGCGGCGGTGGACGCTGCCGCCGGGCGCGTTGACGCTGATCTGGGGGCTGCACACAGCGGGCATGACCGTCCTTGATTACGAAGACAGCCAGCAGTTGTGGATGGCGCTGGGCATGATGGCCGTGGTCGTCGTCCTCGATGTGGCGGTGTGGCGCTTCCGCGCTGCGCTGCAAAGAGCCGACAACCTGCGTCTCTTCGCCTTCACCGCGCCGGTGCTGCTGTTCGGCGCCTACTTCGGCGTCCTCGAACTGACGGAAGGCATCGGCTGGTCGATCCACCTGTGGACGGGGGCGGTTTTCCTCACTGGTGTGGCGGGGTTGTTGCTGAGTTATCTGCTCATGCCGCCTGCGATTCCGGCGGAAGAAGCGTGATAATCTGTTTAATCCCTAAAATCTGTGGATCAATTCTCCTCTTTTTCTGCCTTTGTGTGCCTTCGTGGATCAATTGAATTCTGAAATCGCCTTAATCGCCTGATTCCTCAATCTCAACAAAAAAGGACCGAGACGCTTGTCTCGGTCCTTTTCGATCCCACAACCCTACTGCTCTACTGCCAGCCCTGCCTGCTGCCAGGCGTTCATGCCGCCCGTCATGTTGTGGACGGCGAAACCGCTCTTTTTGAGCAGGTCGGTAGCCTGTCCACTGCGGTTGCCGCTGCGACAGACGGCGACGATGGTCTTGTCGGTGGGGAGTTCGGAGAGACGGCTCTGAAGCTGCCCCAGTGGAATCAGCGTGGTGCCGGGAATGTGACCGGCGGCGTATTCCCAGTCCTCGCGCACGTCGAGCACGAGGACGTCGTCGCGCTCACGCAACTGGTTCACCGTCTTCACATCGATATTAGTGGGCAGATCGGCCAGCGAAATCGCTTCACCGTCAGCGACTGGGGCCGCACTGCCGCCGCACGCCGCCAAAACCAACATGGCGACCAGCACAAAGAACAGCATCCAAGACTTTTTGTATGACATGTACATCTTTCCTCAAAAATTGAACATTGAACTGCGATCATCACTGAAATGCAGTGTACCAAGAGGGCAGAAATTTCACGAAATCAGCGCCGAAGAAACGCGTAATGCACCACCCATTTGGCGTCCTGGTCACGTGGCTAGCGACAACAGTATGGCATTGGATCTATATTGGATTTGTCCTATATAAGATTTATCACATATAAGACCATTCACACATAGATTGCGACGAACAATGTCTCTCAAACACGCGCTTTTGGGCTTTCTCAACTATCAACCGTACACCGGCTACGATCTAAAGACGAAGTTCGATTCTTCGGTGCGTCATTTTTGGTCGGCGGACCAGAGCCAGATCTACCGCACGCTGACGCAGTTGGCCGGTGACGGCCTGGCCGAGATGACCATCGTCCACCAGGAAGACCGACCGGATCGCAAGGTCTACTCGATCACCGAAGCGGGGCGGGCGGAGTTGCGCAACTTCTTGACCGGCCCCATGCCGATGCACGACGCCCGCAGCGCGCCGCTGATCATGGTCTTCTTCGCCGGGATGCTGCCAGACGAGGAGGCGCTGGCGATCTTCGAGCAGGCGGCAGGGTTCATGCGCGCTATGCTCGCCGCCCTCGACGATGTGCCGACGGTGATCGAACATTACAAGCAGGAGGTCGGTTCGGCGCGTGAGGCGTTCTTCTGGGGGCTGACACTGGAATCGGGGCGCGCCCAAACCGAGGCGCAACTGGCCTGGGTCGAAAGTGTGATTCAACGTATCAAAAGTGGAGAAGTGCCTCCACTTGGTTCATAACAAAGGAACAACACCGTGAGCAAGCAACTTCCGCTGCGGCAGCGTGTACGCAAAGGGCTGATTTTGACCATGTTTTTGCTCTTCCCGCTGATCCTCTACTACTTTTCGCCGGCGCTGATCATCGAAGGCGCGGCGCTGGGGATCGTCACAGGCAGTTTCATCATGTTTGGGCTGATGTTTGTGTCGTCGCTGTTTGTGGGGCGGCTGTGGTGTGGGTGGGCGTGTCCTGGCGCGGGGTTGCAGGAGATGTTTGCCGGTGTCAACAACCAGCCGGTGCGCAGTCGTTGGGCTGGGCGCGTCAAGTGGATCATCTGGACGCCGTGGATCCTGGGGATTGCGGCGGCGGCGCTGTCTGCCGGTGGCCTGCACCAGGTCGATCCGTTCTTCCGCACGGTGGGCGGCGTGTCGGTGGCCGAGCCGGCATCGTACATCGTCTACTACGGCGTGGTGGCGATCTTCGTCGTCCTTGCGCTGACTGTGGGACGGCGCGGCGGCTGTCACGTCATCTGCTGGATGGCGCCGTTCATGATCCTGGGGCGGCAGATCCGCAATCGCTTCGGTTGGGCGTCCTTGCAGTTGACGGCGGACGCCGACCGCTGCGTGGACTGCACCCGCTGTTCCACCAACTGCCCCATGAGCCTCGACGTCCACAAGATGGTGCAGACGTCGAACATGGAGCATCCCGACTGCGTCCTCTGCGGCACCTGCGTGGATAACTGCAAGAAAGGCGTGATTCGCTTCAACTTCGCCCCGGTCCGCCGCACCGCCGACCAAACACAACGCCAGGTGAATCACCCTGTCCTAGCATACGAGCAGAGGATGATCCTGAAGCCGCGAAGATACGAAGGCAAAGGAGAAACACGATGCGGATCACGATTCTGAATGGAAATCGAGTACGGGGATGGCTCTTTCGATGGATATTTGGCACAGTTGACGCAGGCGCTGTCCGCTGAGGACAACGCGGTGAATCACCTGATCTTGCGTGAGTTGGATCTGCGCTACTGCATTGGCTACTTCGGTTGTTGGGTGAAAACGCCGGGGACTTGCGCCAACAAAGGCGCGTCAGCGCAGATCTGCGCGGCGGAGATGCAGTCAGATTTTGTGCTGTGGGCGTCACCGCTGATCATGGGCTTCCCTAGTGCGCTGCTCAAGCAGGCGATGGACAAGTCGATCCCGCTGGTGCATCCGTACTTTGTGGTGGAACATGGCGAAGCGCACCGCATCGCGCTATGACCGTTATCCCCGTTTGGGCTGCTCTCGCCGCGAGGACGACGCAACACAGGCGAAATCGACATCGTCGACGCTGTCTTCAACCGTACGGCGGTCAACTTGAAGAAGTAGCTGTCCTTCACTAGCTTCACCGATATGAACCGGTCGAACGGTTGGCGCAGATGATCACAGTGAAGGGCAAGGATCATCTGCCCGCGCACCCGACGCCGGTGGAAGGCGTGAGCGTTATGACCGAGCCGATTGGCCGTCTTCAACAGGTCACCGGCCTGGACGCAAAGGGAACTGCGCCGATCTTGTTGGCGCAGTTCCGCCAGAGTTCACAAGCAGCGGCGAGAGTGAGGTCTTCCACCTGAACCGGGTGCAGGCGACGGCGCAACACGTGGGCGCGTTCGCCGCCGCCGAAAGTGTGCTGTTGGGCTTTCCACTCTACACCGGCCGCGATGCCTGGGTTGGTCAAAGCGTTTATGGAGCGCTGTCCTCGTTGTACCCGGACGCCCAACAACCCGTCCATCGGCTTCCTGGTGCAGTCCGGCTTCCCAGAATCGGCACACTCACGCTACATCGAGCAGTATTTGCCGCAATTTACGGCGGCGGCTGGGCAGCCCATACCTGGGCGCAATCGTCAAGGGCGGATGCGGTGTCCACGTAATGCCGGAGCCGATGAACCGCAAGCTCTTCGCCCAACTTCACGAGATCAGGCGCGTCTTCGGCGGCGCGCAGGGGACGCTCGATTCTGTGCTGTGCGCGAACTTGCAGGGCGGGGCGTTATCCTGCGTATCTGATCCCAGTGTTCAAAGTGCTGACGGCGACGCCGTTGCTCAGCTTCTGGAACGGGCTGCTAAAGCAGAACGGTGTTTACGCAAACCAGTTGCGCGCCCCTATGCAAACGGATAACCGACAGAGAAACGAAAATGACTGTACAACTCACGAGCAATCAGGTTTGGGAAGCGATGGAGAAGGAAGTTTTCGCCGTCCTCGGTATGGCGACGGCGAAGGGGGAGGCGCGCACGGTGGGGATCGTCTACGTTGTCCACGGGCGCAAGCTCTACATCGGCTCGAACCGTGACACGTGGAAGGTGCGCCACATTTCGGCCAACCCAAAGGTGTCGCTCACCGTGCCAATTGCCAAGCGCCTCTGGTTCATGCCGTGGATGAAGATCCCATCGGCCACGATCACATTTTCGGGGACGGCGCGGGTGCTTGATCCCAAAGAAACATCGCCCGACGTCCTCAAGTTGCTCTACCGAGGCATGGCCGAGGACCCCGAACGCGTCGCCAACACGGCGATCATCGAAGTCACCCCCGAAAAGGACTTCGTCACCTACGGCGTGGGCATTTCGCTAATGGAGATGCGCGATCCGAACAAATCGCGAGGGCGGGTCAGTGTGGGGTGATTTGTGATTAGTGATTGGTGATTAGGTTTCGAAATGAGTAAGCGGAATGTATGTGTCAATGTGCTCGACAAGACCATCGATTGTCCATTCGGCTGCCAATTGACAGACCCAATCACCAATCACCAATCACAAATCACCCCACACTCACCCGCGAAAAGAAGACCTTCTCTCCTACCTCAACCGTCTCGCCGGTGATCGCCACCTCTGCTTGCAGCGGCAGGTCGACGGAGGATGTGCCGATCATGAGTTTGATGGTCCCCGGTTCGAGGACGAAGCGCATGTTGCGGTCGTAGAAGGCCAGTTGGTCGATGGACAGTTCGAAGGTGACGGTGCGCTGTTCGCCCGGTTGCAGGTCCACGCGGACGAAGCCCTTGAGTTCCTTGATCGGGCGGGTCACTGTGGCCACTTCGTCGCAGACGTAAAGCTGAACGACTTCACTTCCCTGACGAGGACCAATGTTGCTCAGGTCCACCTGAATTGAGACAGATTCACCAGCCTGCACGGTGGATTTGTCAAGGCGCAGGTTGTCGAGTTTGAACTGGGTGTAGCTGAGGCCATGCCCGAAAGGCCAGAGTGGGGTATGGCTGAAGTCGACATAGTCGACTTTCCAATGTGAACGCCCGCCCGACGGTTTGTGGTTGTAGTACGTGGGGATCTGCCCCACGTGTCTGGGGACGGATATGGGCAGCTTGCCGCCGGGGTTGACGTCGCCGAAGAGGACGTCGGTCACCGCGCCTGCGCCTTCCTCGCCGGGCAGCCACGCCTCGACGATGGCGGGAACGTTCTCGGCGGCCCAGCCAATCGAGAGCGGGCGGCCGTTGATCAACACCAGCACCGTGGGCGTCCCCGTGGCGTGGATGGCTTCGAGCAACGCTTGCTGGACGCCGGTGAGGTTGAGATCGGCGCGATCACGGGCCTCGCCGCAGGTGCAGTCGTCGGTGAGGCCGGACTTGCCGCCCAGGAAGACGAGCGCCACGTCGGCCTGTTTGGCGGCGTCGACGGCAGCGGCAAAACCGGAACGGTCCTCGCCCAGCACCTCGCAGCCCTTGGCGTAAAGAAGCTCTGTTTGTCCTGACGCTGTACTGCGCAGTACCTCCAGAATACTCTGCATCGGCACGAAAGCCGAATCGACTTCCATCGCATCGGGGACAGGCATGTTCAGGTCGCCCTGTCCTTTTTTGCGCGCTTCCATCAGGCTTTCGATGTGACAGATGTAGGCGTAGTCGCCCACCAGATTGCGGGTACTGTCGGCCTGCGGGCCG
>JAWKOL010000062.1:0-13265 GCA_041391225.1 Caldilineaceae bacterium | reverse complement strand
CCAAACAGTGCGTAAGTCCTAGATCTTACTGCGGTGGCAAACAACCAGCGAAGAGGTAATTGCGGATTTCGGCGCTGCTTGTGAGTATCTGGTTGGCAATCACGTTGCCGTTGACCTGCCCATTGGTGAGGTTGAGCAACGCATACGGCGCCAGGATACTGCCCTTCACGCTGATCGAGCTGACCGTCAGCGATGATGCCTGGTAGAAGTTAAAGAGCACACGCTCCTGGCCGGCCGGCGCGTCGCTGTTGTCGTTGTTGATGTAGATGGCCTTGTTGGCAAGCGTCCCGCTGATCCCCGATACGTTGATCAAGGCAGTGGACCCCACCGGCACGTTGATGTAGATGCCATTCGCCAGACTCAGGTCGGTTGCACTCACCGAGAAGACGTTGCGTTCGCTGTCTGTGCCGGTGAGGACAAGGCTGCCGCTCTGGTTGCCCGACGCGCCGTTGGCCGGCAATTGGCTCAGCCGCGCCGAGAGTGTGCGCAGTTCGGTTGTCACCTGCGCCATGTTGTAGATCTGCGCCTGGCGTACTGTCCCGTTCGGCACGAAGACATCGGGCGACATAATCGCCGAGAGGCCGTAGACCACATTGCCGTTGTAGACCTGCCCACCGCTATAGGTCAAGACGCTCTGCACGATCAAGTCGTCGCGCAGTCCGTTTGAATTCGTGAGCGACTGGCCGATGCCATAGCTCGATATGTTGGCTGATCCACCGATCACGGCGCGACCGAGTGTGCTCCCTGAAAACGCAGTTGCACTGTCCAACGTGAACAGGTTGAAGCCGTCGGCTGTGCCGAGCGGCGTCAACAGGCAGGCCGTCTGCGGATCGGTGCGTGGCGGCGTTGCGCTGCCATCGAAAGCATAGAGCGCGGTGACTTCGGCATCCGAAAGCGCACGGTTGTAGATGCGCGCATCGTCGATGAAGCCGGGGAAGCGGTTGGCAAAGAAGATGCTGCTGAAGCGATGTGCGCCCCATGCCATGTAGTCCAGGCGAGTAACGTCGTCGATGAAGCGGTCCGTGCTGCTGGAGCCGTTCAGGTAAGTGAGATCCGGCCCCGTCACCTGCACACCGTTCACATAGATCTTGTTGCCCGTACTGTCCATGGTGACGGCGACGTGCGTCCACGTGTTTAGCGGCAGACGCCCGGCATTGGTGTTCAGGCGCAGGTAGGTGCTGAAACCGTCTCGAATGTAGAAATCGACCGACCCATCTGCATCGTAGATCAGCGCCAGCCGCGAGTCGCTATCGCCTCGGTCCGCCACCTCGAAGATCACACCTGTTTGATAGGACGACGGCCGCACCCAGGCAGCAATGGTGCCGGTGTTCAAGCTTTGGAAACTGGCAACACGGTTGGTGAGATTGACGTAGTCGTTCGAGCCGTCCAGCAACACCTTGCCTGCGCCGATCTTGTTGGTGCTTGCCGTGGTGTTGATCGTGGCGCCATTGGTCAGTGTGCCGTTGAATCCGTTGCCGCTGGCATCGTTGGCATTGGCATCAAACGGCCAATAGCCGAAGAGACCATCGGTGAGCGCAATCGCTGTCGCTGTCGGTGTCGATGTGCTGGTGGCGGTTGGTGGAACCGCAGTCGCCGTTGCCGTGTTGGTTGCCGTTGGCGGAATGGGTGTGGCGGTTGAGGTGTTGGTAGGCGTTGCTGTGTTCGTGGAAAACGCTGTAGCGGTCGGCGTGTGTGTCGGGGTGTTGGTTGCTACGGGCGTGTTCGTGGCTGTACTCGTTGCTGTCGGCGGCGACGTCGCTGTCGCCGTCGGCAAGGTGATCGCCGCATATGCGACGGTCACCTCGTTCACCTGTGGCGTGGCTGCGCCGTCAAGCGAAGACAGCACGACCTGATACTGGAGGAATTGAGCGGTTTCGTTGACGGCGTCGCCGCTGTTGACGATGGTGTTCCAAGCGCTCCAGTTGATGCCGTCGATGGAGGTGCGGGCCTGGACAGTGGCGGCGGTGTTGGCGGGCAGATCAGCCTGCCAGGCCAGCGTCTGCCAGGCGTTGCCACTGCCTGCGTCGAGGGCGCAACTGGTGAAGGCGCCGCTTGCCGCAAAGACCGGGGCCACATGCGCGCTGTTGACGAGCATGGGGACGGCGGTGGAATTGGTGAAGTAGAGATAGAAACCTGCGGCGCCCGTGTTGGTGACAGCGATATCGGCGACGAGTTGACCGTCGATGAAGAAGCGCACCTGCTCGTTGGCGGCGTCGAGGGCGTTCCACTCGACGCGGAAGGTGTGTTCACCGGTGGGGATGGGTCCCAGGTTCACCTGCTGCTCGCTGACGTTGTTGTTGACGCGAGCGTAGAGGTTGCCGTCACCGGCGAAGGTGCTGAAGATGAAGTAGCGATTGCCGTCGAAGTTTTCGCTGCCGAAGCCGAAGTGCTGCCAGGCGGCGTTGCCGAAGGTGAGTCTGGCCTCGGCCACACCGCGGGTGAAGGTCGACTGCGAGCGCACCCAGGCGCTGTCGACGTGGCCCACAGAGAGCAGGCCGTCGGCCACGACGGGATTGTAGACGCCGCCGTTCCAATTGCCGGTGACCCAGCGATTGGTGTCGATGGCCGTGCCGTCGAAGGTGTCGGCGAGTTGACCCGTCAACGTGACCGCGCCGTTACCGGTGCCGCCGGCGGTGGTGTTAGCCGCCACCACACAGGCCGGGCTGAAGTCGGCGAAGGTGGTGTGTGTCACCTGGCCACCCGAGGGTACGGGCGTGTTGGTGGCCGTGGCTGTCGCTGTCGGCGGGATCGGCGTATTCGTGGCGGTGTTGGTAGGCGTCGCCACCACCGGCGTAGTCGTGTCAGTTGCCGTCGCCGTGGGTGTGCTGGTCGCAGTGGGCGCACCGGGCGTCGAAGTGGGGGTGGCCGTGGGCAACGTTGCTCCACCGAACCGCGGTCACCTCGTTCACCTGAGGCGTGTTTGTGCCGTCGAGCGAAGACAGCAGTAGTTGGTATTGCAGGAACTGGCCGACTGCTGCCACGGCGTCGCCGCTGTTGGCAACGGTGTTCCAAGCGCTCCAGTTGATGCCGTCGATGGAGGTACGGGCCTGGACAGTGGCGGCGGTGTTGGCGGGCAGATCAGCCTGCCAGGCCAGCGTCTGCCAGACGTTGCCACTGCCTGCGTCGAGGGCGCAACTGGTGAAGGCGCCGCTTGCCGCAAAGACCGGGGCCACATGCGCGCTGTTGACGAGCATGGGGACGGCGGTGAATTGGTGAAGTAGAGATAGAAACCTGCGGCGCCCGCGTTGGTGACAGCGATATCGGCGACGAGTTGACCGTCGATGAAGAAGCGCACCTGCTCGTTGGCGGCGTCGAGGGCGTTCCACTCGACGCGGAAGGTGTGCTCACCGGTGGGGATGGGTCCCAGGTTCACCTGCTGCTCGCTGACGTTGTTGTTGACGCGAGCGTAGAGGTTGCCGTCACCGACGAAGGTGCTGAAGATGAAGTAGCGATTGCCATCGAAGTTCTGGCTGCCGAAGCCGAAGTGCTGCCAGGCGGCGTTGCCGAAAGTAGTCTGGCCTCGGCCACACCGCGGGTGAAGGTCGACTGCGAGCGCACCCAGGCGTTGTCGACGTGGCCCACAGAGAGCAGGCCGTCGGCCACGACGGGATTGTAGACGCCGCCGTTCCAATTGCCGGTGACCCAGCGATTGGTGTCGATGGCTGTGCCGTCGAATGTGTCGGCGAGTTGACCTGTCAACGTGACGCGCCGTTACCGGTGCCGCCGGCGGTGGTGTTAGCCGCCACCACACAGGCCGGGCTGAAGTCGGCGAAGGTGGTGTGTGTCACCTGGCCACCCGAGGGTACGGGCGTGTTGGTGGCCGTGGCTGTCGCTGTCGGCGGGATCGGCGTATTCGTGGCGGTGTTGGTAGGCGTCGCCACCACCGGCGTAGTCGTGTCAGTTGCCGTCGCCGTGGGTGTGCTGGTCGCAGTGGGCGCACCGGGCGTCGAAGTGGGGTGGCCGTGGGCAACGTTGCTCCACCGAACACGGCGCTAACCTGGTTCACCTGGGGCGAGACAGCCATGTCGCTGGTTGACAGGAGCAGGCGATATTGCAGAAATCGGCCCAGCGTGGCCACCGCGTCGCCGCTGTTCAGCACGTCGCTCCACGCCGACCACGTCAGCGCATCCAGCGAGGTGCGGGCCTGGACGCCGACGGCGGTGTTGGCGGGCAGATCTGCCTGCCAGGCCAAGGTCTGCCAGGCGTTGCCGTCTCCGGCATCGAGGGCGCAACTGGTGAAGTCACCGCTGCCCGCATAGGCTGGCGCAGCATGGATGGTGTCGACGTTCAACGGGATGGCGCCGCTGCTTGTCATATAGACGCGAGTTGGACGCCGGCGCTGGCAACGGTCATATCAGCCACGAGCTGACCGTCTACGTAGAAGCGCACCTGATCATTGGCGGCGTCGAGCGCGGTCCACTCGATGCGATACTGGTGTTGGCCGGTTGGGATGGCGCCCAGGTCGACGCGCTGCTCGCTGCCGTTGTTGTTGACGCGGGCATAGAGGTTGGTGGTGCTGTTGAACGTGCTGATCAGCAGGTAGCGATTGCCTTCGAAGCCGTCGCCCGAAGCCGATGTGCTGCCAGGCCGCAGCGCCGAATTCGGCTGTCGCCTCGATGACGCCGCGGGTGAAGGTGGACTGTGAACGCACCCAGCCACCGTTGACGCCGGCCACCGAGAGGATGCCGTTGCTCAAGGCAGGGGTGTAGGGATCGCCGTTCCAGTCGCCTGTCAGACTCCAGCGGTTGCCGTCCGGGCGGCGGCGGCGAAATTGTCGGCCAGTTGACCTGTCAACGTGACGGCGCCGTCACCGATGCCGCCTGTGGCCGTGTTGTTGGTCACCACACAGGCCGGGCCGAAATCGGCAAAGGTCGTGTGCAGCACCGGAATTTGCCGGCGTTGTGGGTAGCGGTGGCGGTGTTGGTCGGCGGCGCCGTTGTGGCCGTCGCCGTCGGTGTCTGTGACGGCGTGGGCGTAGCCGACGGCGTCACACCCGGCGCCAGGGTGGGCGTATTGGTCGGCGTCGCCGTATTGGTGGGCGTGGCAGTGCTTGTCGATGTTGCCGTGGGTGGCACCGGCGTGGCGGTCGGCGTCGCCGTTGGCGTCGGCGGCGTTTGCCCATCGTAGACGGCTGTCACCTGGTGCTGGCCTGCGCTCATGCTGACAAAGGCCACATCCTCACCCTTGATTGTCTGCACGCTGAAACCGGCGTTGTTGCCATCGACGGTGACGGTGCTCAACGCGCCGCCGGCGTAGCTCAACGGCAACACTGTGGTCAAGTCGATGCCCTGTGCATTGTCGGCGGTGATGCCGAAACTCAGGGTCTGGGTAGTCCCATTCCACGCCAAATTTGTATAGTCAGCGCTGTAGCGGGTCTCCACGAAAGTGAGCCACTCGTCGGCGTTCAGGATCGGCACGCCGCGTTGATTGGCATAGGCCAGCGTTCCCTCAGCCCAGCCGCTGCTCGGTGGATAGTAGTAGTCTACGTGGAACTGGGTCATCAGCGCGGCGTAGTCGCCGGCGAGGCTGGCATCGATCATCTGTTGAGAGACGGCGATGGCTTCCGACTCCGAGAGTAGCTCGTGGAAGGCTGTCAACTGCTCGTCGATCAACTGGGTCAACTGTTGGAAGTAGGGGATGATGACGCCTTGATCGCTGATGAATTTCATGGGCTGGCCGCTGCCGGTGATGTACCCGCGTGCCCAACTCCCGTTCTGCTTTTGCAGCCACGATCCCCAGGAATAGAAGTTGGTGTCCAGGGCCATGCCGTAAGACACGGCGGTCACAGCGGCGTCGGTCCAGCCCTGCCACGCTACCTGGTGATTGCGCACTGTGCGTGATGGCGGCTGCCCGTAGACGTTTTCGAACCATTGAATCGCTTGCGCGTAGCCGGGGCCTAGCTGGCCTTGGGCATTGGCATAGGGATGGATGCCGAAACTGTAGCCGGCCGCCTCCCAGCTTTGCAGCGAGGCATTGTTCGGCTCACCGGCAGGTGACAGGTAGAAGCTGATGGTGGCGTTGTAGGGCGAGATCGAGTCGATCTCGTTCTGGTAGTAGCTGGTGGGATTGGCGTGTGCGTCGCCGGTGGGGATCAGCACCGTCTTGGCCGTGCCAGGAAAGTACCACATCTGCGGCAAAGGCAGCGCATCGGCCAGCAGGTTATGGACCAGCCGCGCCAGCAGGCGCTGTTGCTCGTCGGCCTGTGGAATCGGGGTCTTGTCCAGATCCACCCAGGTGTCGGGGTGGCCTGCGCCCGGGTTGGCCTGGAAGAGATCGATGGTGCGCAAAACGCCGTCGTTGTCGGCGTCCACGTTGGCGTTGTCGGGGTTGCCCTGGCGCATGTAGACGACGGTGCGGGCCAGATCGTATGTGAAGGCAACCGCGGCGCCGTTGCTGCCTGCCGTCACCGCGGGGTAGCCGGCGGCGTTGGTGGCGCTGTTGTAGAGATCGGCCAGCACGGTGGCGCCCTGTTGCGGCGCGGCGAGCGTGGCGTCGCCGTGGAACTGCATGGTTTCCGCGGGCAGCCCTGCGCCGGGGACACCGCCGTTCAAGGCGGCGTTGACGTCGATCTGCATGTAGCCGCTGTCAATTGTCCCCGCGGCGGCGCCCAGCCCAAAGAGGCCGGCGATCTGGCTGTCGGGGCGCATGGCGATGAGGCGACCGCCGTCGGCCACGTAGCTACTGAACATAGATGCCTGACCGGATGTAAGTGGTGTCTCGGCCAGCAGCACCAGGCCGTAGTCGTTCATCTGCTGCGCGGTGACGTCGTCGAGGTTGGCGATATCGTAGTAACTCAGACCTTCGGCGCGTAGGATTTCGCCCAGGTAGCGTCCGTACGGCGAAGGACCGGCGTCGTTGACCACCAACAGGATCGGCGTCGGGCCGACCGTCACCGCCTGAGCGAGCGCCTGCGCCTCAACATTTGGCGCACTTGCCGCACTGATCCGGACATTGCCGATGACGCTAGAGAGCAGCGAGATGATCGAGACGATGCTGAACAGCAAATATCGGAGATTTCGCCGGCTTTCCATTCTACTGCGCATTTTACACATCCTGTTGCTTGTATCTAACGTTGACCTGCTTAAAAGAGTGCGTACAACCAAATCTGGCACTTTGCGTGGGAAAGTCCCAACAGGGTCAATCGCCCTGTTGAGACTGATCCACTCGCTCGTATAGCTCGTATGCGCCGATTTGGGTCACCGATACGTACGATTCTGCCAGCGTGTCCGCTGGATAGAGATCCACCCAGCGTGCGAATTCACCCACCAACACGTACTCCGGCATTTCCGTCTGCACAAAATCGTAGGAATCTGCCGGCGGCGGCCCATCCAGCCAGATGTAGCCGACGGCGGTGTTGAGCAGACCGGCGGGCGGGTAGTGGTATTTGTGATCCGTCAGGAAGCCCATTTCAGGCTCCCAGGTTTCCACCAGGGCGTCTTCCGGCACCTCTGCGTCCATGAAACGGGCCATTGCCAGCGGTGTGTTTTCGCCGGGGCGCAGCGTATCCAGCGCCGATTGGGCCAGGGGCAAGACGATCATCGCCGCCAGGATCACCGCGGCTGTGGCCTGTAACGCCGGGCCGATCTGTCCGCGTGCGGGGGCTTGCAGAATCTCGCCGATGCGGGGCAGACGCCGTTCAGCGCCGCCGATCATGTCCAAGAAGAGCCGCGCCACAAAGAGCCCACCAAAAACGAGACCCACGAAGGCGTAGCGCAGCCAACCCACCGATGCCACCACGAACCAGAGCAGGTTGAAGGCGGTGAAGATCACCAGTATCCCCAAAAACTGCGATTTTCTGTTGCGAGGTAGCGCCTGGAAGAAGGCGTAGAGCAGCGCGGGCAACAACCAGCCCAGGTACAAATTCAGGCCGAAAAGCTGGCCGAAGCTCTGCTTCATCAACTCCGGCGAGAAGACCAACGCCGCACCTGCCGTGGCATTGCGCAGCAAAACTAGGTTTTCCATCGCCGTGTCCGGCCCGAGGTAGAGCACAATGTAAACCTGCCACAGAGCGTAACAGATGCCCATGACGATGCCCGGCACGATGAAGAAGCGCTGCGGCATGAGCCGGTAGTAGATCAGGTTGACCACCCAGGCAATGCCGATGGTAGGCACCATGAGCAGCAGGTATTGGTTCTTGGTCACTACGGCCAGCCCGAAGAGCAGACCGATGAGGCTGAGCTTTGCGTAGCCGGCGCGTTCACCGGCGGCGAACCACAGCACCAACCCGCCCAGCAGAAAGAGCAGCCCCGGCACTTCGCCCAACACCTGCCGCCCGTAGTAGACCAGCGAAACGCCTTGCGAAGTGACCACCAACGCCGTCGCGATCCAGGCGAAGCGGCGGTCACCGAAGGTGAGGCTCAGTCGAAAGAGCACGGCAATCGCCGCCAACATGTAGATGACGATCACGAGGCGCCTGCATCAGCCCAATGCCGAACAGCTCGAAGGCGGCGGCGATGGGCAGCATGACGGTGGGGCCGACGCCGATGGTAGGCCCGAAGTGACGCAGCCCTTCGCTGCTGTAGTCGGCGTATACGCCCATGGTCACCAACGCCTTGGGTACGTGCAGGTGTGACCCTTCGTCGAACCAGGTGCGTGGGTAATCGGTGAGGTTGTAGAAGGCCAGAAAGGCAACCACGGCCACGGAAAACAGCGCCAATGCCGCCCAACCCAACTGGCCGGCGCGCCATCCCGCCCGAACATCATCGCCCTGGATGCCTTTCATCTGCTCCGTCTGCATGTGCAAAGTTCAATCTCCCTCAAAACAACTTCTTGTCGCCCTATGCCGGCGTTGCGATTTTCTCTGGTCTGGATGCTGCACTGACGCTGCCTGTTGTCGGCCGCTGTTTGGCGAGGACGGTGTCGGCGGCGTCCTTGGCAAAGCGGGCCACCGATTCGCCGTTGGTCAGGGCCGGGTAGATCTGCGCCGTGGTGGCCAGGAAGAGATTCTGCACCGGCGTATCCACAGTGGGGATCTGGTCCGTCTCGTTGAGGTTGTGCAGCGGCTCCACAAAACGCTCACGGTGGACGAAGAAGTAACGCACCGATTCCCGCGAGAAATCGGGGAACATCTTTTCCAAGTTCGAGAGCCAGATCTCGCGGATCTCTTCGTCGCTGTGCTTCTGCCAGGCGCTGCCGGGTGCCGTGTACTTGGGCAGGTAGATCAGGTGATGGCCGCCCACGTACTTGGGATCGATGTACGATGTCGTCTCGATGACGCCGGTGAAAGGCACACGATCATCGGTGATGTTCAGCGTCCAGTAACCGCTGAGCGGCTTGTCTATGATCATCAATGGGCAGACGATGCCCAGATATTCGCTCTGATTCAGGAACTCGTGATAGCTGCTGTCGGCGCCCGGGATCAGCCGTTGGAAGATGGGCGTCTGCGTCGTACCGACCACGGCGTCGAAGCTGCGAAGCTGATCGTTGATGCGCAGGCCGCGGGCTACGCCGTCTTCGATGACGATCTCCTGCACCGGTGTGCTCAGGTGAATCTGCCCACCGGCCTTGCGGATATGGTCGGCCATGGCGTTGAGCAGTGTGATGTAGCCGCCGATGAGATGACCGGCCTCTTCCTTCTGGCTGGCGCCGCCGCGTGTAGACTTCATGCGCACCAGCCGCGACCAGATGTAGGTGGCGGGCGTGTTGCTGAAGTCGCCGTCGAACTTGGCCTGCAACATCGGTTTCCAGATGTGTGTGTAGGTATTGCGTCCACTCAATCTTACCAGCCAATCCTCGACGCTGATGCTTTCAAGCTCCTTCCAATCCTTCACAAATTGGGCATATAAAACTGTCAATCCCAGGCGGAAGCGGTCGATCCAGCCCAGCGGCGGGAAGCGGAAGAATTCCATCACGTTGTTCATCGGGTGGATGTCACCCTTGTAGTAGAAGCCCATGCGCGTCTCTTTGTAGCGCAACTGATCGCTGATACTGAGTTCGTTGCACAGATCGCGTAGGAAGGAATCGCTGGAAAGGATGGCGTGGTAGTAGCGATCCACGTCGACGCCGTCGTCGAGGTGAATGGGGCCGGCCAGGCCACCCAGCGTGGGCGACGCCTCGAAGATCTCAACGTGCGCGCCCTGTTTTGTAAGAAAATAGGCGAGGCTGATGCCCATGATGCCCCCGCCGACGATTGCAATCTTCATGCCGAAAGTCCCCTAACTTCTAGAGATGAGCAACACACCCAGGCACACCACCAACGTACCGACGATGCGCAGCAGGTTGAGATCCTCATCGAACAGTCGCCAGGCGGCGACAAGCATCACGGCGTAGCTCAGGCTGGCGAACGGATAGGCGTAGCTCAGGTCCACACGAGAGAGCGCCGTCAGCCAGAAGACGGTGCTGGTCAGGTAGATGGTGAGGCCGACCACAACCCACGGGTTGGTGGCGATGCGGAAAAGCATCATCGGCAGGCCGTCGAAGCTGAGGGTCAGCGCCCCCATTGTGTTCATGCCCTTCTTGAGCATGATCTGCCCCACCGCACCCAGAATCACCGCGGTTAGGATGTATGAGATTGCGATTGACATTTGCGCAAGCCTCCTGTTGTTTGCGACACGATCTCCAATTACGCCCACCGTTGGCCTCCTGCCTGTTCCCCGATGCTTTCAATCTTGCGGATATTGAGACGATGCGCCAGCACCCAGCCCTGGAATTTGAGATGAGCCGCAATGGTTCTGGCAATTTTGGCCTTGGAAGCGCCAAACACACGTGAATGCAACTTGGTTGGATATTCGGCCACTTTGAAGCCCTGGATAATGGCCTTGATCAACAATTCGGTGCCACCCAGGAAGCCGTTGGATTCGAAGGTGACCTGCTCCACCACCTGCCGCCGGTAAGCCCGGAAGAGCGCGGTGTAGCAGTGAATGCGCCAATCGAGCAGAATGCGGTAGATGAAAGACGAACCCTGGCTGAGCACCAGCCGATAGGCGGGAACACCCACCACTTCGCCGTCGGGGTGGTAGGGCGAGGCAGTGACGATGTCCACGCCGTCGGTGAGGCGGGCCAGCAGCGCCGGGATGGTGTCGAACTTGTAGGTGCCGTCGCTGTCGGCGGTGACGATGATGTCGCCGCGGGCGGCGTTGAGGCCGGTGCGGATGGCCGCGCCCAGTCCGCGGTTCACCTGGTGACGCTCGAAGCGGATGGTGACGCCGTCGCGTTCAGCGCCGAATGCCTTGGAGAAGGCATCGTAGGTGCCGTCTTTGCTGCCGTCGTCCACGAAGACGACCTCAATCGAGCGGGTGCGGGCCATCTGCGCCAGCACGGGGAAGAGTTCTGCTTCGATCTTGTCGACATTGTCGACTTCGTTGTAGCAGGGAATCACAATCGAAAGATCCATCGGTTCAGTTCTCCTTAGGAGATTTCAGAGTTTTTTGATCCACGAAGGCACACGAAGAACCACGAAGAGAAGAAGAGAGGACACGGATTTCAGGACTACCAGGACAGCAGAGCGGAAAAGCTTCTGTCTGTTCTTTTCTGCCTTCGTGTTTCTTCGTGTGGCTTCGTGGATCATTTTTCTTCTGGTTTCTCCTTAGTCGGCAAAGATAGCCTCAAGCGGCGCGGGTGCGGCCTTTGCATCGGCTTTGGGCGAGGCGTCGATCATGTGCTGGTGGATCAGGTTGCGGATCTGGTCGGCCAGTTGCAACGCTTGCAGGCCATCGCGCGCCGGCACCACACTCGCTTCGCCCTTGTTGATGGCGTCGAGGAAGTGCTGCAACTCCTGCACCAGCGGTTCCACCATCGGCACATAGATGCGCTCCACCACGCTCTCCTGGTGATACTTCACCCCGCGGTGGTTGTAGGCCTGGTACTCGGTGGTGGTGCGCCGATGGACGGAGATGCTCTTGTCCATGAGGTCGCCTTCCAAGTAGGCATCCAGCGCCGTGATCTCCAACGCACGCACCTTCTGCTCGGTGATGCGCGAGGCCGTCATGCTGATCAACAGCCCGTCGGCAAATTCGAGCTGCACTACGGCGTGGTCGATGACGCCGCTGAACGCGGTCAACCCGTAGGCGTTGACCTTGGTGGGCATCCCGCCACCCAAGGCAAGCGCCAGATCGATGTCGTGGATCATGAGATCGAGCACCACGTCGACGTCGGTGTTGCTGCCCAGGTAGGGGCTGAGGCGGCGCATGTTGACGACAATGGGCTTGATGTCGTCGAGGACGTTCTGCAGCTCCACGAAGACAGGGTTGAAGCGTTCGATGTGGCCCACCTGCACCACCAGTCCACTGCGCTCAGCGGCTTCGGTCAGCTTTGTGGCCTGTTCCAGCGAATCGGCCAGCGGCTTTTCGATGAGCACGTGTACGCCGTGTTCGATGCAGCGCATGGCCAGATCAAAGTGCAGTGGCGTGGGCGTGGCCAGGCTCACGGCGTCGACGTTGTCCAGCAGGTCTTCGATATTGCGGAAGAAGGGGACGTCGTATTCTGCCGCCACTTTGCGCCCGCCGTCGATGTTGGCATCGCTGACGCCCACCAACTGCGCGTTGCGCAGCGTGGAGTAGACCCGGCAGTGCCGCTGCCCCATGCGCCCCACACCAATCACGCCAACTTTCACTTGGTTCATTTCCTACAACTCACTTTCTATGTTTCTCAATCGGCGGCGACTGCTGCCGGTTGCAGATTTGCTACTGCGGATACAACTTGGGCCAGTTCCGGCTCGCCCACAAAGGGGTGGACAGGCAGAGAAAGCACTTCCTGGCTGGCCTTCTCGGTTTCGGGCAGCGACACATCGTAGCCAAGTTTGACGTAGATGGGCTGCTGGTGGATGGCGGTGGGGTAGTAGATGCCCACGCCGATGCCCTGATCCGAGAGCGCCTTGACCACGTTGTCGCGGTCCTGTACACGGATGGTGTACTGGTGGAAAACATGCTCGGCGCCGGAGCGCACCGCCGGCGTCACAATGCCGGGAACGTCGGCCAGGTGCTTGTTCAGGTAAGCGGCGTTGGCCTGGCGCTGCGCGTTCCAGCCATCTACCCGCTTCAACTGCACCAGGCCGATGGCTGCGTGCAGATCCGAGAGGCGCAGGTTGTAGCCCAGCGTCTCGTGGACGTAGCGTTTGGCCATGCCGTGCTGGCGGATGATGCGCGCCTGTTCGGCTAATTCGGCGTCGTCGGTGGTGAGCATGCCGCCTTCGCCCGACATCATATTTTTGGTGGGGTAGAAGGAGTAGCAAGCCGTGCCGAAACTACCCACCATCTGCCCGTTCCAGCGAGCGCCGTGGGCCTGACAGGCATCTTCGATGATGACCAGGTTGTGCTCTTCGGCCAGTT
>JAWKOL010000061.1:0-13307 GCA_041391225.1 Caldilineaceae bacterium | reverse complement strand
ACGAGAAGAAGGTGAACTCGCGGTCGCCGGTGTGCGGATTGGCGCGCACAGCGAACACAGGCTGTGTCGGCGCGATGTTGAAGCGCGGCGCAGCCGGCGGCAGTTCAGGCAGATCAAACAGTTCTTTTAATTGCTCAGGTGACGCACGCAAAACGAAGCGACCACACATGATTGGCTCCTTTGGATCGAAGTACACCGGTGCATGACATGGTCTCGCGCACAGGCAATAGCAGATTTCCCCAGCCGGAGTAAGCGTTATCTTATCCCCCGCGCATGGACCTGTCAACAATCGGGCTGAGACAGGGTGTATTTCAGCAGGGATAGAACGCGGATTGAGCGGATTGGGCAGATTCAGACAGATTTTCTGTATTTCAATCTGCTTCGATTCGCTCAATCCGCCGAATCCGCGTTCTATCTCTGCCGATTTCTATCGAGCATCCTTGACGGTTGCCCACAAGGTGGGTAGCATATGACTATTGTCTTCTCACCGAAATGGACGATCTGCATGAAACTTGCCGTTCTGGCCGATATTCACGGGAATCTCCCCGCCCTCGAAGCCGTTGTCGCCGAGTTGGATCGCATCGAACCCGACTTTGTGGTCGTTGACGGCGACTTGATCAACCCCGTCCCCTACAGCGCCGAAGTTCTGGACTTTGTCCGCGCCACGGATTGGGCTGTGGTGCGCGGCAACCATGAGTTCTATCTGCTCGACTTTGGCACGGCACGCGCCGCCCCCGATTCCGCGGACAGCGAACGCTGGGGCTGCCTGCACTGGCTGGTGGACAACATCTCACCGGATCAGGCGCGCTACCTGGCCGCCCTGCCCGACGAACGCACGCTCTACTTTCCCGGCACACAGCCGATCCGCGTGGCGCACGGTGTGCCAGGCCGCAACCGCGTCGGCTTCTACCAGCAGATGCCTGCCGAAAAGATCGTCCCCGAGATCAAGGACATCGCCGAGCGCACCATCATCTCGGCGCACACCCACGTGCAGGTGGATCGTCACCTCTCGTTCCTCGATGCCATCGATCCCTTCGCCGATCCTCACGACGAGAGCAGCCGATTTTTCGATGGCTACGCCGCCCACCAGCGTGACAGCATTCTGCACTGGCACGTGATCAACCCGGGCAGCGTGGGGCTGCCGCTCAGCGCTGATCCGCGCGCCGCTTTTGCCGTCCTCGAAAGCGTGGACGAAGACGACGAACCCGGCGGCTGGCGCTGCACCCATCATCGCGTTGATTACGACCGCGCGCCGGTGCTCGACGCCTTCCGCACCAGCGGTCTCCTCGACATGGGCGGTGTGGTGGCGCGACTCTTCTACTGGGAACTGGTCACCGCCGAAGCGGAGATCATCCACTACTACCACTGGTGCCGCGACAACGGCGTCGACCCAGACGGCAACATGCCCGCCGCCCTGGCCCAGTACCAGGCCGCCACAGGACGCAACCACTACGTAGCCCAACGCGACCCGACGATGAAAGCCACACGTCCATGAGCCGCATCTTGCGCCTGGCGTTTCTGGCCGACATTCACGGCAACCTGCCTGCGCTGGAGGCAGCCGTGGCCGATGTGAACCAACAATCGCCCGACGCCATCTACCTGCTGGGCGATCTGGTGAACCGTTGCCCGTGGAACCGCGACGTAATGGATCTGCTTGCCGATCTCGGCTGGCCCTCGATCCAGGGAAATCACGATCTTGTCATCGGCGCGCTCAACACGCCCCAAGGCATGTCCACCTTCGCGGTGCGCGACCGCTACCCGGTGATCCACTGGACTTGGGATCAGCTACAGCCGGATCAACGCGCCGCCCTCTGCGCCCTGCCCGCGGACATCCACCTCGACGATCTGCCCGGCCCCGCGCTGCGGCTCACCCACGGCGTCCCCGGCAATTGCTTCGTGGGGATCACGCCCGACACCGGCGATGCACGGGCGGCGCGGGCATTGGCCGACGTACGCGAACCGCTCTACGTCACCGCGCACACGCACCGCCCCATGCAGCGCCGGATCGACGGCAAACACGTGCTAAACGGCGGCAGCGTCGGCATGCCCTACAACGGCGATCCGCGGGCGCAATACCTGATCCTTGATCTGGTGGCCGATGGTCACGCCGCCAGGTGGCAGCCAACTTTTCGGCAGGTGGACTACGACCGCAGCGCCATCGAGCAAGCCTTCCACCAGTCGGGTATGCTCGACGCCGGCGGGCCGATCAGCCGGTTGATGCTGCGCACCGTCCTCAGCGGCGAGCCGTGGATCAGCGACTTCGGCCACTGGATGAAGTCGCAACCCGCGGCACTGCACGCCGATCTGGAGGCCGCCGTGGATCGTTACATGGCCAGTCATGGCCCTAATCATTGGTCATTCCAAGGATAGCGGCATTTCAAGGCGATATTGATCCCAAAGGACACAGCCGACAGAGATGTGAACACAGATTTCACGGATTACACAGATGCAGTACATTCCGATTCTCCTTGAAACCGCGGAGAAAGCATCCTCAGATGCGGCTTGTTCCGGCCTACCCGGCATCTGAGGATGCCTACTCCGCATCAAAATCGTGAACTACTGAGATGCAGACACCTGACGAAAACTCGGCAGAAGTCCTGTAAATCTGTGTCCTCTGTGCAATCTGTGTTCAAATCTCCCAGATCAGTTCAATCCATTCACCTACGCACAGGAGACCATCATGACGCTAGACAGCAACGAGATCCGCCAGCAGTTTCCCGCCGTCTTTACGCAGGCATACCTGAACACAGGCACCGCCGGTCCGCTGAGCAAGCCCGCCGCCGAGGCCATCGAACAGTGGAACCGCCGCCAGTTGAACGAAGGACGTTCCAATTTCTCCGTCTACATGGACGAATACATCCCCATGCAGGATCAGGCTGCGCGGCCAGTTCGGGCGGATCTTCAACGCCGACAGCGACGAGATCGCGCCACGCTGCACACCACCAACGGCATGAACATCGCCACGTGGGGGCTGCGCTGGCAGGCGGCGATGAGATCGTAACAGACGCCGACGAGCACCCCGGCGGGCTGATGCCCATCAACGCCGTGGCGCAGCGCTTCGGGCTGACGGTGCGCCTGTGCCGATGCCGCCCGAAGACAACGACGCGGCGCTGCTCGCACGCTCTGGAACGCGCCATCACAGACAAGACGCGCCTGGTTTCCATCTCGCACGTTTCGTGGAAGACGGGCGCGATCCTGCCTGTGACCGAGATCGCCGAGATCGCCCACCGTCACGGCGCGCTGATCGTGGTGGACGGCGCGCAGTCCGGCGGCTCGATCCCCATCGACGTCAAAGCGCTGGGTGTCGACGCCTACGCCATCCCTGGCCAGAAATGGCTGTGTGGGCCGGAAGGCACCGGCGCGCTCTACGTGCGCCGCGAGGCCATGGCCGATGTGCTGCCCACCTACGCCGGCTACCCCAGCCAAAAGGGCCTCAACAGCGAAGGACAGTACATCCCCGCGCCAGGCGCCAAACGCTTCGAGATGGGGACCGTCTACTGGCCGGGCCTCGCCGGCATTCACGCCAGCCTGACACTGCGCGAGGAGATCGGCAACGACGCCATCTACGCCCAAATCCAGCAGATCACGGCGACATGCCGCGAAATGCTCGAAGAGGTTCCCGGACTGTCGCTGGTGACGCCGGAACGACACGCCGGACTGCTCAGCTTCACCATCGACGGCGTCGTGGCCGACGAGGCGGTGGGCAAGCTGGCCGAACAGAAGATCATCATCCGCTCGGTGCATGAGCCGGATCTGCTGCGTGTCTCCACTTCGTTCTACAACGACGAGTCCGACGTGCTCAAGCTGCGCGACGGGCTGGAAAGCCTGCGCACCGCATGATCCGTCCACTCGAAGAAGCGGATCGTCCCGGCGCGGTGACACTGCTGCGACGGGACGCCGCCCTCAATCTTTATCCGCTGGGGAACATGGCATCGCTGGGCTTCGACAGCGAGATCTGCCAGTTCTGGGGGGATTTCGGCGCGGATGGACGAGTGCGCGGCGTGCTCAACCGCTACATGACGGGTTGGGTGATCTACGGCCTGCCCGACGCCGATTGGCCGGCCCTGGCCGCGGTGATCGACGATCACCCGCTCCTGGCCGAACGCCTACAGGACAACCCAGGCGGCGTGGACTCGATCTTGCCCTACCTGCGTCGCTACCGTGCGCAGCGAATCGAAGCGGAAACGCTCATGGCGCTGGACGAAGCGGACTTCCGCGCCCAGCCGCCGTCACAGGACGCAGTGGTGCGCCGCGCCGCAGAAGGCGACCTGGCCGATCTGCTCGTCTTCTACGCCGACGCCGGCGACATGACCCGCTCGGAGACAGGGTGCGGCGTCCACTGGAAAATGGGCGCATCTGGATCGCCGAAGTGGATGGGGTCCTCGCGGCCGCGGCGTTGACCAATGCAGAAACCGCCGATCAGGCCATGATCGGCGGCGTCTTCACCCATCCGCGAGCACGCGGACGGGGTCTTGGTCAGGCTGTGGTCAGTGCGCTCTGCGCCGAACTCCTTGCCCATGAAAAACAGCCGGTGCTCTACTGGGTGAACCCCATCGCTGGGGCGATCTACCGCAAACTCGGATTTCGGACGGTAGGCAACTGGCGGGCGGTTCGGTTACAAAGAATGAATGAAGAATGAAGAATGGAAGGGTACACCGTTGTACGGGAATGCTGATCCACGAAGAGGAGAAGAGAGGGACACGGATTTCAGGATTATCTGGACAGCAGAGCAGCAAAGCTTTCTGCTCGTTCTTTTCTGCCTTCGTGTATCTTCGTGTATCTTCGTGTGCCATCGTGGATCATTGTTTTTCTGGTTTCTCCTTAGGCAGGGCGAGCAGGTTCGACTCCAACAATCGATCACGCAGGCAGGCGCGGGCGCGGCTCAGGCGTGATTTCACCGTACCCAGCGGCACGTCGAGGATCTCGGCGGCTTCGCCGTAGTCGTAGCCTTGCACGTCCACCAGCATCACCACCTCGCGATGCCACGGGGACAGGTCATCGATGGCGCTGAGCAACAGATCGCGCTGCTCGCGGTGCAACACAGCGCGTTCGGGATCGATGTAAGACTCGTCATCGGCAAACTCTACGTTGGAGGATTCCATCATTTCATCGAGGCTGACGGCGGGTCGCCGCTTCTGGCGGCGCAGGTGATCGTAGCAGGTGTTGGTAACGATGCGCAGCAACCAGGCGCGGAAGTTGCCGTCCTCGAAGCGTTGGATAGCCTGATGTACCTTGATCCATGCGTCTTGTACGGCGTCGGCGGCGGCTTCTTCGGTGCGTAGAATGTGATAGGCCACGCGCTCGGTAGACGTGCGGTAGAACTCCACCAGCCGACTAAAGGCCAGATCATCGCCCAATCGGGCTGCATCGATGACCATTGGCAGATCAATCGTCGTGGCCTGGAGGCTGTTCGCCTGCCGGTTGGCATACACACTTGCATATCGTTCATACGGTTGTGTGCGTCGCAATGGTTCGCTGGTGATCATAGCCAACTCCTTTCTGCCGCTATGCAGGATAGCTTCATACGCCATGCTCAGTTGGTTTTGGGCCATACTGCCAAGCATAACGCATTCTTTCGATCAAACCGGAACATTCTGCGACGGTACCTGGACTGTTTTCCTACGACTTGTGCGGGGTGTGGGTGACGGATGACAGGCGAGTGGACGACGACTGACGGACGAATTATGGCGGCGAAGTAGTGCGGATCAAAAAAAGCCGCTCGGTAGATAGTCTACCGAGCGGCTTTTGGATCTGTACGAATGCGGTGTTTGGGCTACGGGAAGCGGACGTTGTCTCCAGGTTGGAGCGCACGACCGGAGAGCGCCGGATTGGCCGCCTGCAACGCGGAAACGCTAACACCGGCTTTGGCGGCTACGGCGGCCCAATCGTCGCCCGGCTGCACCACGTAGAGGATAGTGGGCGGCGCCACGTCGATGCGCAGACGGGTGGCGTTCTGGTCGACCGGCTGCATGGGTCCGCGTTCTGAATCGGCGTCCACCTCTGCGTTCGCGTCGGTTTCTGCTCCGCTTTCCACTGCTGCATCGGCTCGTGACGCTGCCGCTGCATCGCCCGCGGCCGGTGCGGTGTCGGCTGCCGGCTCGGCGGCTTCACCTTCGCCCTCGGGTGCAGGCGCTTCAACAGCCGCATCTTCAGCAGATGGCGCCTCCTCGCTGGGGGCATCCACGCTGGGGGCCTCGGCTTCGGGCGCCGGGGTGGGTCGTTCGGCATCGGCAGGTGGTTCCGACGCGGGCGGCGCCGATGGCTCGGCAGTGGGTTCAGCCACGGCAGGCGTCGCCGTTTCCGCCGGACCGCTTCGGATGTCGGGGGGGATCGGCTCGGCATTGGCCGGTACGATCATCTGATCGCCCACGCGCAAGGACTGTCCACGCGCGGTCCACAATCCTGCGTTCAACACGCGCAGATCGATAAAGGAGATCCCATTGGCCGCGGCCACGGCAAACCAGGTGTCGCCCGGGCGCACGGTATACAACACCGTGTCTTTTGGCAGTTGACCAACCAGATAAGGGCCACTGCCACCGGTGGACGGCAGCGCATTGCTGTCGGCAGCGGCGGGCGCTTCTTCTACCGCTGCAGGCGCCTCGGCCTCGGTCACTTCGGCAGTGGTTTCGTCGCTTGCAGCCTGGACTTCAGCGTTGTCTTCAGCGGTGCGTGGTTGGCCGGCGTCGACATTCTGCGTGGCACCGTTGACAATCAGCACGTCACCGGGGCGGATGTAGATGCCGCGCCGGTGCCACAGTGTGAGGTTGTCCACGCGCAGATCGCCGTAGCTGATGCCGAAATGTTCGGCGATCTTGTACCACGAATCGCGGTATTGCACGGTGTACGAGAGCGATCCGGGCATCTCGCTCGCCGCGTGGTTGGGGATCACCATCTGATCGCCGGGCCGAATGACCGTGTAGCGCAGTGACCACAGTTCGGGGTTTGCATCGCGCAGCGCCGGATATTCAAGCCCGTACTGCTGTGCGATACGAATCCACGATTCACCGGGGCGCACGGTGTGTACGTACGCATCGGGATCCTGCACGGTGTATGCCTGCCGGCGGTTGTAGGGCGGCGCCGTGGTGGTGGGCGCCCCATCCGCCTCGACACCGGTGGGCGGCTCCTGCTTCAGCGTAGAGGCGGAAACATTGCTGCCACCTGACCAGAGCAAGGCCGACACGAGGGTGAGGCAGAGCAATAGCAAAAGACGAGGAATGTTCCGTTTCAACTCAGGGCAGGAATGCACTCGTTCCATAATGACCTTTCTTGCGCCATCAGATTGGGCCGCACTACAGATAAATTGAAATCTCTGTAAGCCCTATTGTGCCTTATTTCTGGGCAGACGACAACCCCTTTTGCAGAATTCAAGTAGTTTGTATGAACAAACCTTGTACTGAAACGCGGCAACGGCTAAAACGTCAACGCCAAGACCCAGAGCGGGCGTTCCCCAATCGGGTAGGTATGCAGCAGATCGAGTTCCCCGATGTCGGCATCGATGGCGTAGACGGCCACTCGGCCCGAATCCTGCCCGGCCACGAGCAGATAGGCGCCGTCGGGGCTGATGCCAAAGACGCGGGGCGTACGTTCAGTGGCGCAGAGCGAAATCTCCGAAAGCAGCCCTGTTGTCGAATCGACGAAGTAGCCGGCAATGCTGTCGTGACCACGGTTGGAGACGTAGAGGAAGTCGCCCGATGGGTGGAGATGAATCTGAGCGACGGTGTTGGTTCCCTGCCAGTGCGGCGGCAACGTAGATAGCGTCTGCAATACGGCCAACGTACCCGTCGTCTGGTTGAGATCGAAGACAGTGACGGTATTGCCGTTTTCGTTGGAGACGTAGACCCGCGGCAAGTGTGGATGATAGACGTAGTGCCGCGGACCTTGCCCAGGCGCCACAGAGATCTGCGCCGGTTGATTGGGCGTCAAAGCGCCGCTTTCGGCGTCGAACTGAAACTGGTAGATTGCATTGGCGTCCATCGTATGCGGCACAAAGACGAAACGGTTCGTGCGGTCGGGCTGCACGCAGTGCGCGTGGGGTGCGGTGCTCACCCTGGAAACCTGCGCACCGATGGCGCCGTATTCGTCCAACTGATGGACGGTGACCTTGCCGGCCCGGTAGTAGGCTGCAAAAAGAAAGCGTCCACTACGATCCACCGACAAGTAACACGGATCGGCGTCGAGGATCGCCTCGTTGATCAGTGTCAGTGAGCCGTCGGCCCGGTTGATCATGTAGCTGCTGATGGCCCGATCCTGACGCCTGCCCACGTACAGCGTGCGCTGTTCCGCGTCTACGGCCAAGGGCGCTGGTCCGCCCGGCACATTGACGATCCGCCTCTGCCCCAATGCGCCGGTAAGCGGGTTCAATCTGAAAATGCAAAGCCGATCTTCTCCCGAAAGGGAAATGTAGACGTAAGTTGGCCGCTGTGCGGTCATGCAGTGCTTCGTCCTTTCAAGCCGGTGGCGCAAAGCAGCCCCAACACCGCCACACCGGCAAGACAGAGATAAACATTCTGATACGCATTCAACGTGGAAAGGCCACGGTCCAGGTTAAACTGGAGGAGCACGCCGATCAAAGCAGTGCCGAAGGTGGAGCCGGCAAACCGCACCATACTGTATTGGCCGGCGGCGGCGCCCATCTCTTCCTCGGCCACACCGATCATGGCAGCGCTGTGCAACGAAGCCAACATCAGCCCCACACCCAGCCCTTGCACCGAAAGCATCACACATAGCACCCAAAGCGGCGCTGTCTGAGGAAGCAGCGCATAGGCCGCCATGATGATGATCTGCACAATGCCGCCGATGAAGACAGGCGTGCGCGCTCCCAGGTTATCGGCCAAACGCCCACCCAGGCGAACCACGAAGAACATGGAGCCGGGGATGATCATCAGCAGAAAGCCGGTGGCAGTCGGCCCCAGCCCACGCACATCGGCCAGATACAGCGGTAGCAAAAAGCTACTGCCTGCCATGATCACCATGCGCAGCGAAGCTACCAACGATGCCAGTGTAAAACTCCGGTGTCGAAAGAGCTTCAACAGCACAAATGGGTTCGAGCGTCTGCGTTCCCACAAGAGGAAGAACACGAAGAGAATAGCAGCAAACGAGGCCAAACGCCAATCCTGTAGCGGCGCCACACCGGTGATGGGTCGGCTCGACATAAAGAACAGAACCGCACAGATCGCGCTGCTCAACAGCCCCACGCCTACCCAGTCGAAACGCCGCCAAAAATGAGGAACGATGGTGCTCAGCCCGGCAGGCACAAGCCTCGCCACGATGACAATCGTAAAAATGCCCAACAACAGCGGCGGTGCAAACGCTGTGCGCCACCCCCAATGATCCACCAGAAAACCCGCCACCACCGGCGACAGGAACCCCATCATCGGCCCCATCGAGCTCCACTTGCCCAGCGCCTCGCCGCGCTCAGCCGGGTGAAAAACCGACGACAGAAACGCAAGCCCCAGCGGCACCATCCCCGCCGTGCCAAACCCCTGGATCGCCCGCCCAACCATGAGCCAAACCAGATCGGTTGCCACCAAGGTGATGGCCGTGCCGAAGGTGAACAGCGCCAGCCCGCCCAGGATCAGCCGACGTTTGCCCACGCCGTCGCTCAGCCGGCCGTAGACAGGCATGAAGACCATGAACGGCAGCGTGAACGCGGTGGCCACCCAAGCCGTCATGTCGGCGCGGATGGCGAATTGATCGCGGATCGTGGGCAGCGCCACATTCGCCATAGACGAAGCCAACGGCATCAACATCGCCGGGAAGAGCAAGCTCAGGAGGATGCGTTGGGCAACCGCACGTGGCACCGGGAGTTCGCATTCGGGAACTTGGTTGGTCGGCGCAGATGACGCTTCGTGTGCGGTGCGTCGCCACGTCGCCAGACGCGGCACCGGCAGAACGGATCGTACTTTCATGATTGCTGTATCCTTTTCCAAATCAATCGCTATGTGTTGCAGCAGACAGCGGCTGCCCTCTGAAACGCGCGCCGAACAGCGCCTTCCCGCGCACCCCCCACCATACCGCGACGGTCTCAGCGAAGAAACCACCAAAAAGGGCTGCTACCCCCAACGTGGCGCCGTGAATGCCTGCCACAGGCAGCCCGATCAACAGCAGCAAGATAGCCAACACCCGCGCCGGCGCGCTGGGCGCCAAGGCGCGTGTGCGATGTTCGAGCAGGCTGATGCCGTGCAAGTAGGCTCGGATTGTCACCACAAACGCGAAGAACGCGTAGAGGGCCAACGGCCAGCGCGCCAACTGCGCCAGTTCGGCCTCAACGCCCATCAACCGGCCAAGGATGACATCGCGCAGCGGCGTCCAGAATAGGCCGGCAGACATGGCGAACGAGAGGACGCCGCAAACAAGGGCAAAGCGCCGAATCACGCGCAGCCCTGGGTCTTCACGATGAAACGCCGGCGGCAGGTTGCGGATCTCGTTGAGCCAGCGATAGGGCCACTGGCCGAGGGCATAGGCAATACTGAGCACGGCCAGCGCCACCGTGGCGTCGGGTCCCCGCGCGATGAAGAGGTTGATCAGCGGTCGGCTCAATTCCTGCACGAAGTTGATCAGCGCCAACGGCCAGTAAAAACGAAGAATGTAGCTGGCCGAAAACGGCGCGGCCATGTCGCCTGTCTCCTCGGGCTGTGACGGCAGATCCACGCTGCGCCGAAAGCCGACGTAGACCACGGCGAGCTCCACAACTGTCATGGCATACGTCGCCAGAATCGGCAGCCAGACTGGATTGGCGCGCACAACATCGATGGTGAGCAGTACCGACACAGCGCCAATGCCGCAGGCAATACCCGCGGTGGTGGCATAGCTGATCACCTCTGTACGCCGCGCCCGGATCAAGATGCCCTGGTAGAAGAGCGTGGCGCTGCGGAAAAGCGGGATCGGCGCCATCCACAGCAGGATCAGGCGCACCCAAGCACTCAACGTGCCGTCGACGCGGTGCAGATCGTCGATCACCCAATGGCCCAGCGGCGTCAACACCAGGCTCACCTGCACCGCCATCAAGATCAACGAAGCCACAAGCACAAAAAGTCCATTGCGGCGATAATTGGCGCGGCGGTCTACGAGCACCAGCCCCAACTGCTTCGCCTGCGCCATCGGCCCAGCCAGAAAGAGGATCAGTCCCCAGGCAAGCGCAAATGCGGCCAGTGTCTCGGTGGCCTGCGGCATCCGGGCCATGCCGGCGTTGATGTACTGCACACCAAATTCTTGAACAATGATGGTGACAACCAGAGGAAATAGAAACCGCGCAAAGCGCCAGGACATGGGCGAAGCTTTCTCGAAATTCAAATCTGTAAACCGTTTTAGTGGGCCAAAGACCGATATAGTTTAGAACAGGTGAAGGGAGAAGGCAAAGAGAAGGAAAAAGGCAGGGAGAAGGCAAAAGGCAAAGTACAAAAGGCAAAAATGGTTTATAATGCTTCCATCCACTTTTTTCCATCCCCACAAGAGAGGACACTCCATGAAGATCAAGGCTGCGGTCGTCCGCCAGGTGGGCGTTGTCGCCATCGAAGATGTGATGCTCGATCCGCCAAAAGAAACCGAGATGCTGGTACGGATGCAGGCTGCCGGCGTCTGCCACTCGGATCTCGGCTCGGTAAAGGGCGAGATGCGCGCCACGCCGCCGCTCGTCCTCGGCCACGAAGGCGCGGGGATCGTCGAAGCAGTGGGAGGCAGCGTCACCCGCTTCAAACCCGGCGACCGCGTGATGATCAATTGGCTGCCGGGCTGCGGCGGCTGCCCCACCTGCCTCGACGGCCAGCCCAATCTGTGTGAACGACTGACCACCACCACCTTCCGCGATCTGCCGGTGGAAGGCACATCTCGCCTCCACACCCACGACGGCGTCACCCTGAAACACATGCTCAGTTCGGCCACCATGGCCGAATATGCCATCGTTAACGAAGACGGCGCCATCCCTCTACTCGACGGCGTTCCCTTCGAGGTAGGCGCGATCATAGGATGCGCCGTCATCACCGGCGTGGGCGCGGTGATGAACACGGCCCAGCCCAAAGCAGGCAGTTCGGCCGCGGTGATCGGCTGCGGCGGCGTGGGCCTCAACGTGATCCAGGGCTGCGTGCTGGCGGGCTGCTACCCTGTCATCGCCGTGGATACGGTGGACGCCAAGCTGGAATTCGCCCGCCAGATGGGCGCCACCCACACTGTCAATGCCAGGCAGACCGATGCTATCGAGGCCATGCAAGCCCTCACCCACCGCGGCCCCGACTACGTCTTCGACGCCGTGGGCGCGTCGGCCACGCTGCGCCAGGCATTGCAAGCCGCCCGGCCCGGCGGCGCCGCTGTCCTCGTGGGCATGTTCGACGTCAAACAAGAAGTGCCTATCGTCCCTGGCTGGATCGTGTCACAGAACAAGCGGCTGCTCGGCTCCTTCGCCGGCTCGGTGCGCCCACACGTCGATCTGCCCAAACTGCAAAAGCTCTACCTGGCCGGCAAACTCAAACTCGACGAACTGATCAGCAAACGCTATCCCCTCGCGGGACTGCCGCAGGCGTTTGAGGACATGGAGGCGGGGCGGGTCGCGCGGGGTGTGTTGGTGTTTGAAGAGTAACAATCGTCAATCAAGGAGATTCCATGCCGACTGTCGCCGAAAGACTCGTTGACCATCTATTTTCCGCCGGGGTGCGTTTTGCCTTCGGTATGCCCGGCGGCGAAACAGTGGAAGTGTTGGAGGCGCTACGTCGGCGCGGTGTGCGCTTTGAACTGGTGCATGACGAAGCGTCTGCCGTCTTCATGGCCGACGCTGTGACGCGGATGACCGGCGCGCCCGCCGTTGCATTGACCACGCTCGGCCCCGGCGCGGCCAACGCTGCGCCCGGTGTCGCCCATGCCTGGCTCGACCGCGCGCCCGTCATCTTTATTACGGCGCAGAAGCCCGACGCCCTCCTGCCCGATTACACGCACCAGATGATCGATCTGCACGCCATTTTCGGGCCGATCACCAAGCGCACGATCAAGGTCACCGCCGACAACGTAGACGCCGAGATCGCGCACGTCCTCGCGCTGGCCACACAAGGACGGCCCGGCCCGGTCCACCTCCAACTGAGCAACGAAGAAGCGCGGGAGGTGGCGAGTGGCAAGTTTGCAGGTGTGCAGGTGACCGATGACGCCGCAACCCCCAATCACCAGTCGACAATCACCAATCCCCTCTTTTCCGCGCTCCGCCCTGTCATCGTGGCCGGTGTGGGGTTGGAACCGGAAGCGCCCTACGATGCACTACGCGAGCTAGCCGAGGTAGCCAATGCGCCGGTGATCGTGACCCCCAAGGCCAAAGGCGCCCTGCCCGA
>JAWKOL010000060.1:0-15884 GCA_041391225.1 Caldilineaceae bacterium | reverse complement strand
GGCGCGTTTCTTGAGCGTGGCCGCGGGGATCGTTGGCGTCGTTCTCGTCTTCGCGTTGACGCGCCGCATCGCCGGCCCCCGCGCGGGGACGTTGGCGCTGATCGTCGCCGTCCTCGCGCCGTTGTGGCTGGCCGAAAGCCAGGAAGCGCGCATGTACACGTTGAGTTTCACCCTGCTCACCGCCGCCGCGATGGCGTGGGTGGGGATTGGGGACTGGGGACAGGGGATTGGGGACTGGATTCTAGCGATCTGGAATCGGCGGTTGGCGCTTGGGGATAAGTCCGTCGTTGCCGATCTGGCGCGTCCAGCCACCCGCGTCTTTTCTCGCGCGTCCAATCCCCAGTCCCCAGTTCCCAATCCCCAACCATGATCTACCTCTTCCTCGATGCCGACGAATATCTGTTCAGCCGCCGTGTAGCGGTGTTGAAGGCCGCGCTGGGTGATCCCGAGATGGCCGATCTCAACATGTCCACGGTAGAGGGGAACCGCACCGATGTGGCCGAGATCCTCTACCTGGCGGGGACGATGCCGTTTCTGGCCGAGCGGCGGCTGCTCGTCGTCAACGGTTTCCTGGCGCAACTGGACAAGCGCATGGCCGCCAGCAAGGGGACCGACGGCGCTGCCTACGCCGAGGCAGCGCGCCTGATGACAGAACTACACAGCGCGCCGGAGACGTGCGACATCCTCTTCGTCGATGCTGGCGTGGACAAGCGCCGGCACCTGTGGAAGGGCTTTTCGCAGGGCAAGGGCGAAGATGAACACAAGATCGCCGGCCTGGCCGATCTGATCAAGGACAAGCTGATCGTCCACGAAGAACTGGCCACGCCCGATCCCAAGCAACTGCCCGGCTGGATCAGCCGCTACGCCAAAGACGCCAAGATCGAGATCGAGGGGCAGGCCGTGCAGATGCTGGCCAACTTCGTCGGCGCGGACCTGCGCCGCCTGGAAAGCGAATTGCAGAAACTGGCAGCCTACGCTTCTGGACGACGCATCACCGCCGCCGACGTGCAGGCGATGGTCAGTGATGCCAGCGAAGCGCTGATCTGGGATCTCACCGACGCGCTCAGCCAACGCAACGGGCGCAAAGCCATGCAGGCGCTCTACGAACTGCGCCGCGGCGACGCCAATCCCTTCTACCTGCTTACCATGATGGCGCGCCAGTATCGCATCCTGATCAAAGTCAAAGACGCCTCCGGCGCTGGCGGCGGCAACGAATTTGACATCGCCAAACAGGTGGGCGAAAGCCCCTACCCGGTGAAGAAAGCTATGCAACAGGCCCGCGCCTACCGCATGAAAGAACTCGAAGCCATCATGGACCGTCTGCTCCGCGCCGATTTTGCCATGAAAACCGGCGCCGACGCAGAGACGGAAATTGATGTGCTTGTGGCAGAACTCACGCAAAGAAATTAACGATTGTCGATTGTCGTGTCGAGGATGTGAACGGTCATCGCAATGCTTACTTGTCAAGTCGCCAATCGAAGATTCGTAACTCGGCGAGAAATCGTAAATCGTCAATCGAAAATAAGGAGAACCCACATGACGCTTTCCCCAACCTATGCCATCCCCGGCCCGGAGACGGTACACCGCGAAACGCTGGACAACGGCATGACGGTGCTGGTGCGCCCCAACCATTCGGCGCCCGTGGTGGTGGTCGATGGCTACCTGCCAGCCGGCAGCATTCACGAAACGCGCGAGAAGGCGGGGCTGTCGAGCTTTGCGGCGTCTTTGGCCACCCGCGGCAGCCAAAACTACGATTTCGACACCTTCAATGAGATCGTGGAATCGGTAGGCGCCAGCGTCACCGTTGGGGGAGGGACACACGTCACCAGCTTTGGCAGCGAAAGCCTGGCCGAAGACTTCCCGCAGATGCTCACGCTGCTGGCCGATGCGCTACGCCGTCCCGTCTTCCCCACGGAACAGGTGGAGCGGGTGCGCGGCCAGTGGCTGGTGCGCCTGCAAGAGCGTGAGCAGAGCACGCGCAGCGTCGCCCATCGCCGCTTTGGCGAGGTGATCTACGGTGATCACCCCTACGGCGTGCCGTCTTCTGGCTACCCGGAGACGATCTCGGCCATCACCAGCGACGATCTGATCGATTTCCACGCGCAGCGGTACACGCCCAACGGCGCCATACTCGTCGTCAGCGGGGACATCGAACCGGGCGCCGCCGTCGATCTCGTGCGCAAACACCTGGGCGATTGGCAGGGAGCGCCCGGTGATCGGGCGATTCCGCCGGTGCAGTTCCACGAAGACGTGCGCCGCGAAATGGCGCCCATGCCCGGCAAGGTGCAGTCCGACATTGTGATCGGCTGCCTGGCGATTGCGCGCTCCCATCCCGACTACTACGCAGTGCAGGTGGCGAACAATATCTTGGGGCGCTTCGGCTTGATGGGGCGGCTTGGGGAAATCGTGCGTGAGAAGCAGGGGCTGGCCTACTACAGTTACAGTATGCTCGACACCGATCTGGGCGTTGGCCCGTGGATGGCGATGGCGGGCGTCAACCCAGCCAACGTCAACCTGGCCGTGGACAGCATCCTCCACGAGTTCGCGCGATTGGGCAACGAACCCGTCGATCCCGAAGAACTGACCGACAGCCAGGCCAACATGACGGGGTCTTTGCCGCTGCGGCTGGAGACCAACGATGGCGTCGCTGGCATCCTGCTCAGCATGGAATGGTACAACCTCGGCCTCGATTACATCCACACCTACGCCGACCGCGTCAACGCCGTCACCATCGAAGATGTGCAACGTGTGGCGAAGACGTATCTGCGCCCGGACGCGTATACGTTGGTGGTGGCAGGGCCAGAGATGGGGGAGTAGGGACTGAAGTAAAGATGATGGGATGATAGGCGATGGTCCGAGCCATCATCTCATCATCCCCATGATTTTTTCCTGCTTGACAGATTTGCCGGGTGTAATTACCATGTAGCTACGCGCTGTGGTTGTTCAAAGGAGGTGAGGCCATGTCTACTGTGGTGAAGACGCGTATCGTCAAGATCGGCAATTCGCAGGGAATTCGCATTCCACGGCTATTGCTTGAGCAGAGCCAACTGAGCGAAGAAGTGGAGGTGGCGCTGGAACAGGATCAAATCATTGTTAGATCAGCTCGTCCTGTGCGGCATGGCTGGGATGAGGCGTTTGCTCAAATGCACGAACAGGGTGACGATGCACTACTCGACGAACATATCCCCACTACCTGGGACGAAGAGGAGTGGGAATGGTGATCAAGCGGTTCGACGTCTATCTGGTCAACTTAGATCCAACGGTTGGCAGCGAAATCAAGAAGACGCGACCTTGCTTGGTTATATCTCCAGACGAGATGAACCGCTGGATCAAAACCGTTATCATCGCGCCGATGACCACACATGGACAGTCCTATCCAACACGTGTGGCATGTACATTTGATGGTAAAGCCGGGCAAGTTGTATTGGACCAGATCCGAACCGTTGACAAAGTACGACTGCTGAAGAAGCTTGGCCGGATCGATAAGCCAACACAGCAAGAAATCCTATCGTTGCTCGCAGATATGTTTGCCCAGTGATTCAGAAAGTCAAAAACGCACGGACGCTCAATCGTCCGTGCGTTTTTTGTTGCGGTTGCCCATGAGGCCGCCGAAGAACATCTGCTGGAACATGCCGCGCTGGTCTTCTTTGGGGATGTCGATGACTTTGTCCCAATCTTTGAGGCGGGCCTGGCTTTCCCAGCGGATGCGCTCGTCTGCGGCAGCGTCGAGGACGGTGTTGAGCCTGTCTTCGTCTTCGGCGGCGAGGGTGGCGCGCCACTCTTTGAGTACGGATTCCAGGGCATCCAGGCTGCGCAGCACGTTGTCGCGGTTGACAAAGACGGTGCGCGCCAGTTCTTTGCCGTTGGCGCCGATGTCGGTGCTCTTGGCGAAGACGGCGCCGGCCAGTTTCTTGCTGTCGCGCCAGCTCGGGTTGGCGCTGCACGCATGCATGAGCGCCGCGCCCATCAACCGCGGTAGGTGTTCCACCATGCTGATGATGCCGTCGTGTTCCAGCGCGTCGACGTAGAGCGGCGTGGCCCCGGCCCGTGTCACTAGGTTGTTGATCAATTCCACCGCGCCGGGATCGGTTGACACATCGGCGCCGATGGCGAACTGGATCTCGTCGAAGAGATCGGCGCGTGGCTCCAGCACACTGCCCAGCCCGGTGTAGATCGGGTGCCCCACCACGAAATGAATGTGTGCGGGCAGAGCGCGACGGGCGAAGTCCAGCACCGGTTGCATCACATCGCAGACGGCAAAGATGACGGCGCCTTCGGCCAGGTCCTCGTGGATCTGTTCGAGCAGCTCAGGCAGTTCATGTACCGGCGTCGCCGCGATGACGAGGCTGGCGTTGTTGCAGGCGCTGTGCAGATTCCACTCTGTGCGCTGCACGGCGCCCATGCGCTTTGCAGCGGCGGCTGCTTCCGGCTCCCGGTCGTGGCCCACCACCTCAAAATCCAACGACTCGCGCTGAATTGCCGCCCCCAAACTCGCCCCTGTCATGCCCAAACCAATGATTGCAATGCGTGACTTTGCCATGTGTGTTGTCCTTAATTTCGTCCATCCGCCCACTGCAACAGCAGCAGCAGCTTTTCGTTGGTCGCCTGTGGCGCGGGGCCGAGGGCGTCTTGATGATGTTCGATGAGCCAGCAGGTGAGATCGCTGCACCCGTCTTCTTTGGCCCATTTTGCGCCGATGATGGGGTGGGCCAGGTGTACGTGCAACGCGTAGCGCCACCCCTGCGCTGGATCGTCGACTGCGAAGCGTGCCGGCAAAGATGGCGCCAGCTTCTCCAGCAGCACCAGTGGTCCGCGCAGCCAGGGAGACAGGTGAATGCCCGCCTGTTCCGCCGCAATTTTACCTACATCGTGCAGCAGCGCGGCCGCCGCCAGCTCGGGCACAAGCGCGCCTGTCTCCTGCAACATGTAGAGTACATTGAGGCTGTGTCGCTGTGCGTCCACCGGCATCTGGCAGAAGTGCGCCACCGCCTGCTTGGGTAGCCACCGGCTGACCACGATCATCTCGTCCGCGCGGACCTGGGCTACGATACCGCGTGCAAATTGGCGCAGCCGGTAGCCGATGCGCTTGCCAATCCACGGCTTGCGCGTGATTTTCGACACGTCCACCGCGATCTCGTCGTGGTCTGTGCGGTCGTTGCCGACTTGAGATTCGATATTTGAGTATGCGCTACGCATGTCTGTCTTCATCATAGACCGAGATCATAGCGAAAGACGACGGTGCAATCAAATATCCTTCCCCGAATTAGAGCAGGAGATTCGCCAGCCCATTGGTGATAGCGCTCACCGGCCCCATGATCAGGCTGGGCGCCAGAAAAATGATGATGAAGAGCAACAGCATTCCGTAGCGACTCAACTGCACCTGTAGATCGTACATGCTGCTGGGCATCAGCGCGAAAAGAATGTGCGAACCATCCAGCGGCGGGATTGGGATCAGGTTGAAGACGAAAAGCGCCACGTTGATGAAGATGAACGATTGCACAAAGCGAAGATAAAAGTCGACGATCACACTTGGCAAGGCCGCGTCGAACGTGGGCAGTACGCGCAACGACAGCAACAGCAGCGCGGCCAGCACCAGGTTGCTCAGCGGCCCGGCCAGCGACACGATGATCGAACCCAGCCGCGGGTCAACGTTGACGTTGCGCGGGTTCCACTGTACCGGCTTGGCCCAGCCGAAACCGGCAAAGAGGATCAGCACCGCGCCGATGGGATCGATGTGCGCCATTGGGTTGAAGGTGAAACGTCCTTGACGGCGTGGGGTTTCATCGCCCAGCGCCACCGCCGCCGCCGCATGAGCCATCTCGTGGATCGGAAAGGCGATGAAGACAATGGCCGCTGCCGCTAGGGATCCAACTGGGATCGCTCAACCGCCCCAACGGACTGCCGCCCGAAAAGAGCAGCCCGGCCACCACCAACACCCCCACCACGATCACGCCGATTTTTTGATTCTGTGTCAAAGCATTCCAGCCATAGCCGGAGGGTCTGCGGTACATAGTTGTGTGCGTGCCTTTCGGTTTTTTTGAGGGAGCGGGGACTAGGGACTGGGGATCGGGGGCGGATGCCACGGACGCTTGACATGTATGCACCACCCTAGGAGTTCACTATGTTGAACCCTTTTGCGCTGCGTTCTGCGCCCCCAGGTCGCCGCGGCTCAACCTGACCCCAGTCGCCAATCCCTAGTCCCCAGTCCCCAATCTATATTTCCTCGCCTCGATGCCGTGAAAGAAGGTGCGATCCAGCAATTCACCGTTTTGATCGAGCCAGCGCACCATGAGATCGCGTGGATCCCAGCTGGCGGCTTCCACCAGGATCACCCAGGCTTCGGTGTAGCCCGCAGTCTGCCGGCGCATCGTCTCGTCCACCTGGGCGATGGCCTCTGCGTCGGGCAGGCCGTTCTGCGTCCACAGGCCCTCCATCCACGGCATGAGACGGAGATCGCTGTCGGCGAACGGATCGGGGCCGAAATCGCTGGTGTAGTAACGATACGCGTAGTGCGTGTGGAATCTGTAAGATTAGCAGATCATCGGGCAGGCGTTGCGCCGCCACGTATTGGACGGCTTCGCGTAGTTGCGTCTTGTTGGGTGAATGGGTCTGCTGCCAGCCTGTCCACAGCCAGAACGCGCCCGCATAGACAACCACCAGCAGCGCCAGGACCGTGGCCCAACGTCCGCCGCTGTGACCGATCACCTGCACGCCGACGGCAAACAGCAGCGCGAAAGACGGCGCAATCCAGATCACGTAGCGATCCACGAAAAGCGGCTTGATCAGACTGACGCCGAAGATCAGGAGCACCGGCAACACCAGCCAGGCGGCGATCATCGCCATGCGCAGCCGAGGGTCAACGTTCAGCAGCAGTGGGCGTCTGTCCTCGGCGATGGAGCGCAGTTCCTGGTAGCCCACCAACAGCCCGGCCATGCCCAAAAAGAAGATCGGCACCAGCCAGGCTGTGTCCACGTCGACGAATGCGCCGCGCGTATGCCCAAGCAGCAGCACACGCAGCACCTCGGCAAATGGTGTGAAACCGTAGCCTGTTTCGTAGTCGAGGCTGGTGAGGTAGTGCCACTGCCACCAGACGAGGGGCAGGTAGGGCAACACGAAGCCGCTCAGTGCGCCGGCGTAGCCTTGCCAGCGTCGGCGGTTCACCGGCCAGGCAAGCAGGAACCAGACGCAGTGCAGTGGCAGGATCAGCGCCGTGAGAAGGTGGGTGTAGATGCAAATTGTGGTCACCAGCAGATAGCGCAGCCAGCGCAAGCCGCCGCCGCTGCGCATCGCTTCCAGCCAGCTCCACGTTGAAAGCAGGGTCAGTAGCACCACCAGCGCGTACATCTTGCCTTCCTGGCTGTACCAAAGCTGGTAGGGGTTGATCGCCAGGAATATGGCTGTCAGCAGCGGCGCGTTGGCCAATCCGCTGCTGTGGCCGCCGGGCAGCAAACGGCGCGCCACCTGCCAAAGCAACGCCACTGCCGCCACCCCAAAGAGGACCGACGTGTAGCGCATCGCGAACTCACTGGAGCCGGCCACATCGATCCACGGGCGCAGGAGCAGGTAGTAGAGTGGACCGTTTTGGGCGGGCGAAATGAACATGCTCAGGTTTTCGCGGATCGGCCGCAGCGAAAGGAAGATCACGTCGATCTCGTCGCGCCAGAAGCTCTGCTGTGTGAGACCGATCATGCGCCAGCCGAATGCCGCCAACAGGAGGAAAAGCATCGACACCCGTGATCCCACGGCAGCGCCGATTGTGGATGCCCGCTCACCGTGTCCCCTTGCATTGGTCGGCGCATCTACCTGAGTTTCTTCGTGCTGTACAACTTCCTGCATGCCATTCGTCTTTCTTGCGTCGTCTGCCGCCGGTTACGGCAACGACGCGGGCCACACATCGTCGTCGGGGGGGCTTGGGCGGCGTGTTTCTTGCTGCTCAACCTCGAAATGATCGTGGAAATGATCGTGGTCGTCCGGCTCAAGCGTGTAGAGATCGTAGCGTTGCCGCTCACGTTGACCGAAGTAGATCCCGCCGATGATGCCGGCCACCACGAAGAAGATCAGCGATCCGCACACGAACCACAGCCACACAGCCACATCCGCCATGCTGCGCAGCACATCATCGACGACGGTCCCGAAGTTGAGCGGCTCCTCGGCAGGCGGGGGCGCGATGTCGCGATCCACGGGCGGGAGCAGCAGCAGCGCCGTGGGTGACACATCCGGCGTCGCCGCCACATCGGGCGCAACGCCGACTTCGGCTGTGGGCGTGTCTTGTGGGCGGGGGGGCTGGGTGTCAATCGGCGCCGACGTAGGCGTCACCTGCGCGGGGGCGTCGGTGACAGCAGGGGGCGCTGTGGTTGGCGTGTCTTGAGGTGGCGTTGTGGGCGTGTCCGGCGGCGCGGTGGTTGGCGTAGGTACATTGCTGTTCTGCTGCGTCGGATCGACGACGGATGTCTGCGTCATCGGCGTGGCGCCGACCCGTAGCCAGAACGCCAATGAAATGGCGATGCCCAGCAGGATGGAAAGGCGCGGCCACATCGACCTTCGAATCGTTGTATAGACGTGCGTACGTTTGTCCTGTTGCGAAACGGTGGGCGAATCCATGTGACTATCCTGCTACGTCCGCCGCGACTGGGCGACCACAGACACGACCACGCCGATCAATCCCACCAGGATCAGCCCCACCAGCGTCAGGCTCAGTTGCGCCCGCCGAGGCTCAATGCCGCTTGATTCGGTCACAGGGGCGGCGGGGGCGGCTGCCTCGACCTGAGACGGTGCTTGTGCGGAGGCAGGCAATGCGGTCACCTCTGACGGCTGCGACGGCAAAGGCGCCAGATCGCGGCTGGGTGTGGTCAACAGCGGTGAGGTCGGCGTGTCTACTTGCGGCAATGGTGATAGTGGCGAGGTCTCCTGTGGCAGCCTGGGGCGGGCGTCGGCGGTCAGCGCTAGAAGCGTAGACAGGCCGATGGCCCCAAGCAGACAGATCAACAGAAGCAGGCGATGTTGGTGGGGCGATGTGTTGATGGATAGATGCATTTGGCTTTGCCCAGGCGAACAGGGACGGTAGACGGCGCACACAAACTTCTCGATTATACATGCGCGCCGAAGGATCAGGCAATCAGGCATGCACGGCAGCAGGATTCTGAATGTGTGGAGGATAGAACGCGGATTGAGCGGATTTGAACAGATTTTCTGCGCTTTTTTCCGTTTAGATTCGCCCAATCCGCTCAATCCGCGTTCTATTTCCGATGCTATGACTCGTGCTGTGCTATTCCCAATCGAATTCGGCGTCGCCGGCATCGACGAAATGCTGGGCGCCGTTGGCGCTTTCTACGATCAGGCTGCCGCTGCGCGTCGTTCCAACGACCGTCCCCGTCAGTGGAGACATTCTCGCCTCGTGGACGTGCACCGTCTGGCCGATGTTGACCAGCGCAGCTTCCCAACGCCGGTGGATCTCTTCTGGGCTGAGCGGGCGACTGGGATCGAGCAGCAACCCCAACATGCGGCAGATCTCGATCAGCACTTCCTCGCGCGGGGTGTCGTGGTGCAATAGACGGTAGAGGCTGGCCGGCTGCACGCCAGGGACGCGTGGCGGTGGCAGTTCGTCCGGGCGTTGGTTTACGTTGACGCCGATCCCGAGGACGGCGTAGGCCAGTCCCGTGGCGTTCATGGTGCTCTCGATGAGGACGCCGGCCAGCTTGCCCAGCGCGCCGTTGCCCAGGATCACCACATCGTTGGGCCATTTCAGATGCAGGTGACGCGCCAGCGATGGCGCCGTCATGCGCAGCGCTTCAAGGACGGCTAGACCCGTGATCATGGGCAACTGCTGCGGGTCCGCGGGGAACAGCGGCGGCGCGACCAGGATGCTGGTGAGCAGGGCGCGACCTGGCGGCGCCTGCCACACGCGGCTGAGCCGTCCGCGCCCGGCGGTCTGTTCGTCGGTCACCACTACGGCGCCGGCGCATGTGTGCCCGTGCTCAGGATTGCGCGCCAACTGGTGGGCAACGGGCATCGTGCTGGGCAAAGACGGCGTGTATTCAATCCAATGGCCGAAGGCTTCACCGCGCAGCGCCAGCCGCACGCAGTCAACATGCAGCGTTGCGCCCACGCGCGCATCAATCTTGAACTTGGGGTCTCCCTGGTGATCGGGCATAGCTGCTCTCGTACAACCAATTTTGCTTGTGATCTACCCATCTATCGTGTAGAATTGACTGAAATTTACATCTTGCAGGTGTATTTGAGCCTGAATATCTGAGCGAGTCTGCGACGCCACCGTCGAAAGTCGGCTGCTTTGGCAGCGCCTCTTGTAAACGCAATGAGTATCCCATTTTGATCCAGAATCGGTCTGTGCTACCCCTACTTCGGGCGCTGGTCCAGGTATCTCGACGGCTGTCGAACGGTCTCCCTGGCGCAGCTTTGTCCGCACCGACACCAACACTCCCAATCATTTTTATCAGCCTGTTTGCCGGGATCGGATCATCTGTGTTGGGGTACTACGTGGCCTATGCTGTGCTCACTTGGAGCACGTTTTGGAGTGTGGCCGCGGCGACATTGATCCTTACCGCCGCGGTCAGTGGAACAGCCGCGTTCCTGTCGTCGTTGCACGATCCGCGCACAATTGGCGTCAATATCGGCTTTAGCTGCGCACTGACGTTCCTGCTGCTGGCCTTCGTTGGCTTCTGCATGGTGGTGGGGATTCTGGCGGCCACAGTCGTAATGATGCTGTAGACGCGCTCCCCCAGGCTTGCCGTGCGCGTCACCATTCCTCACTATATCACGGATTGATCGAGACCTGAACTGGTTGACCCAAGGGAAAATCATGTCACGAGCAGTTGCCGGCGCCAAAAAGAAACGCGCCAAAGACGGCGCCGCGGTTGCAGCAGCGCCCAAAAGCAGCCGAATCTGGGAAGTGGACGCCTGGCGCGGGATCGCCATCACCATGATGGTGATCTATCACCTGATGTGGGACTTGGTGGCCTTTTTGGGGCTGCAAGTGTCGTTGACGCGCGGGTTCTGGTTCTACTTTCAGCGCACCACGGCGACGTCGTTCATTCTGTTGGTGGGTATCTCGCTGGTGATCAGCTACAACCGCGATGTGCGCCGCGCCGGCACGGACAAGGGGCTGTATCCCAAGTTCCTGCGCCGTGGGCTTAAGATCCTGGGCATCGGCATGATCATCACCATCGTGATTGCCCTGGCCAATGCCTTTGCGCCGGGTTTCCGCGGGCGCATCGACTACGGTGTGCTGCATTTCATCGGCACCGCCATTATCATCGCCTATCCTTTCCTGCGTTTTCGCTGGCTCAATCTGCTTTTTGCCGCCGTCTTCTACGCCGCCAGCTACGCCATCAAAGCCGTGCCGGTGACCACACTGGCCTTTGTGTGGCTGGGTTTCGAGCCGCCCAACTACTACTATCTCGACTATTTCCCGCTGGTCCACTGGTTTTCGGTGGTGCTGATCGGCATCTTCATCGGCAACAGCCTCTACACCGGCGGCGTGCGGCAATTCCAACTGCCCGATCTTTCGGCTTTCTTCCCAATCAACCTGCTGCGTTTCCTGGGGAGCCGTTCACTGCTAATCTACGCCATTCACCAGCCGATCCTGCTGCTGTTGCTCGGCGCGTGGATGGGTATTTCTTCTTTGTTGTAGGGGTTTGCGTCTGCAATTATCCTGTTGCAATTATCCTGTGTCGCCCGAGGAGCAATCTATTGAGCAATCATCCTGTTGATCCGCGCGTGATCGAGTTACGAGAAAAGAAGGCCGAGGCGGAAGCCGGCGGCGGCGCCGCACGCATCGACGCTCAACACGCCAAGGGAAAAATGACGGCCCGTGAACGGCTGGAACTGCTGCTGGACAAGGGCAGTTTCCGCGAGATGGACGTCTTCGTCACCCACAACTCCAATGATTTCGGCCTGGACAAACAGAAGTACCCCGGCGATGGTGTGGTGACCGGCTACGGCACCGTCGATGGTCGGCTTGTCTATGTCTATTCGCAGGATTTCACTGTCTTCGGCGGCAGCGTGAGCCGCACCCATGCCCAGAAGATCTGCAAGATTATGGAAATGGGGATGAAGAACGGCGCGCCGGTGCTGGGCTTGAACGATTCCGGTGGCGCCCGCATCCAGGAAGGCGTCCTGAGCCTGGCGGGCTACGCCGACATCTTCTACCGCAACGTGATGGCGTCGGGCGTGGTGCCGCAGATCAGTGTGATCATGGGGCCGTGCGGGTGGCGCCGTCTACAGCCCGGCCATCACCGATTTCGTGATCATGGTGAAGAACACCAGCCACATGTTTGTCACCGGCCCCGATGTGGTGAAGACGGTGACCCACGAAGAAGTCACCTTCGAAGAACTGGGCGGCGCCTTCGTCCATGCCAGCAAATCGGGCGTAGCCCATTTCGCCGCCGACAACGAAGAAGATGCGCTGTTCCTGGTGCAGCAGTTGATGTCGTATCTGCCCAGCAACAACATGGAAGATCCGCCGTTGGGGACAGGCACCGACGATCCGCTGCGCCAGGATGATGAACTGGATACCATCGTCCCCGATAACCCCAACCGGCCCTACGACATGAAGGAGATCATCCACCGCATCATCGACGACGGTCAGTTCCTTGAGGTTCACGAGCAGTGGGCGCAGAATGTGATCGTCGGTTTTGCCCACTTGGGCGGACGGTCGGTGGGAATCGTGGCGCAGCAACCCGCCGTCCTGGCCGGTGTGCTCGACGTGGATGCCAGCCAGAAAGCGGCGCGTTTTGTGCGCTTCTGCGATGCGTTCAACGTGCCGCTGGTGGTGTTGGAAGACGTCCCCGGTTTCATGCCTGGCCTCAATCAGGAGCACGGCGGCATCATCCGGCACGGGGCGAAGTTGCTCTATGCCTTTTCCGAGGCGACGGTCCCCAAACTCACCGTGATCGTGCGCAAGGCGTACGGCGGCGCCTACTGCGTGATGAACCCGCGTCATTTGGGCGCGGACATGGTGCTGGCCTGGCCCAGCGCCGAGATCGCGGTCATGGGGCCGGAGGGAGCGGTCAACGTCATCTTCCGCCGCGACATCGCCGCCGCCGACGACCCACAGGCGCGCAAAAACGAACTGGTGGCAGAATACCGTGATCGCTTCGCCAATCCCTACGTGGCCGCGGCCAACGGCTTCATCGACAACGTCATCGAGCCGCGCGAAACGCGCCCTCGCCTGATCAACGCGCTGGAGATGTTACAGAACAAGCGCGATACCTTGCCGCCGAAGAAGCATGGGAATATCCCACTATAGGTTGGGGATTGGGGACTGGTGGATGGTGATTAGGGTGATCCCCATTCACCATTCACCAGTCCCCAATCACACCTCTGGATCTGACTATGTCGCTACCTGAAATTGAGTTCGAGCTTTCTGCAGAGCAATACGCGCTGTTGGCATACAAGGGGCTTCAGCAAGGGCAGTCCTACACGGTGACGTTGGATGGCGGCGTGTTGCTGCCCGATCCGGCGGCGGCGTTCTGGTTTGCCGTGCAACCCGAAGCGTTGACGCCCGTGTTTGAACCGGTGGCGCCGTCGGTCTATGCCTTCGCTGGGCGCATCGACGAGGCGGAAATCGAGTACGGACGGGAGCAACTGGCCCACCTTTCGATTGACTGTGGCACGGTGTTCCTGCGTGTCACCTGTGCGCCGGGCGACGACGGTCAACTGCCCTACGGTACATGGGAAGCGCGCTACATTGCGGGCGTCGCCGCGGTGCAGGGGCTGTTCGAGGAGAATTTTGAGCTAGGCGTGGGGCGTAATATCAACGTCACTTTGTGGGGCTTCCGTCGGCTGATCCTCGGCCCAGGCGATCCCAATTTCGGGCAGTGGCACGAGAGCGTCGAACTGGCGTCCACCCCGTTCACCCATGACCGCGTCTACGTGACGGCGCGTGTTCACCGGAATACTGTCTAAGAATCTATCCTGAAATTCACAGCAGCCGGGCGAGTTTCACCTATGCAGGGTGGCCGTTCTGCTACGCACTGTAATTTCAGGATGAATACCAAGAGGATCGTCCATGTTTAAGAAAGTCCTGGTTGCGAACCGTGGTGAAATCGCCGTGCGCGTCCTGCGTGCCTGCGAGGAACGCGGCATCTCGACCGTTGCTGTCTTCTCTGAGCCGGATCGTACGGCGTTGCACGTCCGCTACGCCGATGAAGCCTACCCGATTGGCCCTGCGGCCAGCCGCGAAAGCTACCTGCGTATCGACAAGATCATCGACGTGGCGCGCAAGACCGGCGTCGATGCCATTCACCCTGGCTACGGGTTCCTGGCCGAAAACGCCGAATTCGCCGCGTCCTGCGCCGATGCGGGCATCACCTTCATCGGCCCCAGCCCCGACGCCATCGCCAAGATGGGCGACAAGCAGACTGCCCGCGAAACGGTGGGCAAGAGCGGTGTCCCTTTGGTTCCTGGCACGGAGAAGGGGCTGCGCGATGACGAACTGCGGGCAGCGGCGCTGCGCATCGGCTTCCCACTGATGATCAAGGCCACAGCCGGCGGCGGCGGCAAAGGAATGCGCGTGGTTCACGATCCGGCTGAGTTCACCAGTTCGCTGTCTGCGGCGCGGCGTGAAGCGCTGAGCGCGTTCGGTAACGGTGAAGTCTACCTGGAGAAGTACATCACCTCGGGTCGTCACATCGAAGTGCAGATCCTCGCCGATAGTCATGGTCACATCATTCATCTGGGCGAACGCGAGTGCAGCATCCAACGCCGTCACCAAAAGCTGATCGAAGAGTCGCCCAGCGTCGCCATCGACGACAAGATGCGCACAGAATTGGGCAAGATCGCCATCGCCGCGGCTGAATCGGTCAACTACGTCAACGCCGGTACCATCGAATTTATCTTCGACAACAAAGACAACAAATTCTACTTTTTGGAGATGAACACCCGCCTCCAGGTGGAGCACCCTGTCACCGAGATGGTCACAGGTGTGGACATCGTCAAAGAGCAGATCACGATTGCTGCGGGTCGGCGGCTGCGCTATCGCCAGGACGATATCGTCTCCAAGGGGTGGTCCATCGAATGTCGCATCACTGCTGAGGATCCGTTCAACAACTTCATGCCCAATGGCGGCGTCGTCACCTATTTGAAGGAGCCGACCGGCCCAGGGGTACGTGTGGAAAGCGCGTTGTACCGTGGCTACGAAGTCAGCCTCTTCTATGATCCGATGGTGGCGAAGCTGATTGTCTGGGGCGAAACCCGCGCCGAAGCGATCTTGCGTATGCGCCGCGCGTTGAACGAGTACCGCATCGGCGGCATCAAAACGTCGATTCCGTTCCACCAGGAGATGATGGACAGCACCGAGTTCATCTGGGGAACCTTCGACACCAGCTTCATCAGCCGACGCAAGCTGATCGCTGGCGAGCGCAGCGCCGACGAACACGCCCGAATCGCCGCAGTGGCCGCCGCCCTCATTGCACATGAAGCCGGGCGGCGCGCCGTGCATATCGGCGACAGCAATGGCGCGGTCAAGCAAAGTCAGTGGAAACAGGCAGGTCGTATGCGCGCTACGGGAGGTCGCTGGTGAAATACTACGCTCAAGTGGGTGAACTGGAGTATGTGGTTGAGATCGAAGATGGCAATGTGCTCGTCGATGGCGAATTGGTAGACGTTGATCTCAGCCGTAGTGGCGTCCCTGAACTGTACAGCATCCTGATCAATGGACACAGCTACGAGGTGCTGATCGAGGAGCAGAGGCAGATCTACGATGTCACCTTGCGTGGGGAACAGTATCACGTTCATGTAGAAGATGATCGTACCCGTCGGCTCAACGAGGGGCGGCGCGGACCAGACATACCGACCGGCGAGTTGGTGGTCAAGGCGCCGATTCCTGGGTTGGTGGTCAAGGTGCTGGTGCGTGAAGGCGAGGAGAT
>JAWKOL010000059.1:0-18616 GCA_041391225.1 Caldilineaceae bacterium | reverse complement strand
CGCACCGAACGACCCTTCGATCTGGCGGTGGAAGGCAACGGTTTCTTCCGCGTGCAAACGCCCGACGGCGAACGCTACACGCGCGACGGTTCATTTCATCGCGACACGCTTGGGCAACTGGTCACCCGCGACGGGTTCTACGTTTTGGGGGAGAATGGGCAGCCCGTTGTCCTCCCGCCAGGTGAAACGTCGATTCAACCCAATGGCGCTGTCTTCGTAGACAACCAACAGGTGGCGCAGATCGGCCTGGCCGATGTCGATGATCCGGCGCAGTGGGTGCAAGAAGAGTTCAATCTCTTCAGCGCCGATGCCGCCGCCCCGCTCGATCCCAACACGGTTTCGATCAAGCAGGGCTATCTTGAACTCAGCAACGTAGACGAGAACGTGCAGATTGTGGAGATGATGCGCATCTTGCGGCTCTACGAAGCCAATCAACGTTCGCTCCAGGTCCATGATCGCGCCCTGAGCAATGCGCTCTCCGTCGGCGAAGTGTAAGGGGATTCACCATGCTAAACTCGCTCAACCATCTGTGGGGGATCTCGGCCAGCGGCATTCACAGCCGCCAGCGCCAACTCGATCTGCTAAGCCATAACATCGCCAACGTCAACACCGTCGGCTTCAAGGCGAGCCAGGCAGGCTTCCAGGCGCTCATCCGCAACACCGTCCTCACGGAAGAGGACGCGGCTGTCACCGTGGACGGGATGCCGGGCGAATCGATTCAAGAAGGTATGGGCGTGCTCTTCACCCACAGCACCCACCTCTTCACACAAGGAACCCTGAACCAGACCGGCGATCCGCACAACATGGCGATCACCGGCGACGGCTTCTTTCAGGTGACCAATCCGGCTGGCACTGTCCTCTACACCCGCGCTGGGGATTTTCACCGTGATCTCGCCGGCAATCTGGTCACCGCGGACGGCTATCGCCTGCAACCGGTGGCGGCGATCCCCGACGACATCGCCGAAATCTACATCGATCCCAGTGGCCGCATCCTGGGGCGCGCCGCCGGTCAGACCAACGTGCAGGAGTTGGGCGTGATTCAACTGGCGCTCTTCGAGAACCCCGATGGCCTGGAAAACGTGGGTAAAAATGCATTCGTCCCCACCGTTGCCAGCGGTCCGGCCCAACTTGGCGAAGCCAACCTCGATGGGCGCGGCGCCGTCTTGAGCGGATACCTCGAAGGCAGCAACGTTGATCTGTCGCAGGAAATGACCGAACTCCTGCGTTCGCAGCGGGCCTATTCTATGAGCCTGCGCAGCCTAAGTGTCGCCGACGAGATCTTCCGCCTTGCCAATGAAATGCCAAGAGGGTAAGGATTGGGGATCGGGGACTAGGGATTAGGGACTGGAGATTGGGGGCATGGAACTGTGCTGTTCGCCGGATCTGCCAGTGTAGAGATGCCGCAATGCAGCCTGCTCTTACACGGCACAGTCCCCGATCCCCAGTCCCCCAGTATTACGTACAATAAATGATGGATCAAGCCGCTTCGTTCTGACATTCTTGTAAATAGCACTGTTCAGGCTCCGGGAATCTGCCGATAGGAATAGTGTAGAGACCGTTTAGGGAATATCCTGAATCACAGTTGCAACAGTACGATTTACCGATGCCGGTCATCTTGCTGGGCTGCTGTGGCGAAGGATAGGAACTCATTGCTGACTGAGCAGGAGAAACCTCATGAAGGTTACAGGTGCTGGCAATCAGAACCTCCAACAGATTTACCAGAGTCAGGTCGAGCGATCCGGCCACGGACAGGAATCGTCCCAGGCTGCGGCTTCTCGCCCATCCGATCGTGGCGACTCAGTCGAGCTTTCAAGCCAGGCGCGTGGTTGCTCCAAATCGCATCCGAAGAGACCAAGCGCGACGAACCTGCCCGCCAGAAAGGCAGTTGACCAACTGCGTGAGCAAGTACAGGCAGATACCTACCAGGTGCCTGCAGCAACTTGCCACACGCATGATGTCGGAACTCTTCTAGAAGACTGCACGGTAGACGACACGGCTGAAAACAGGCATCTTGAACACTGTCAGATGCAGATTCAGACCGGGCTTACCAGCCTCACGCCTCGCCTGGAAGGAACAGGCCTGTCGTCCACGCTCCGTTCAGCGTCCAACTCTTTCACAAGAGGGCGCTGGAGCGTGACGGCGGACTGCCTTACAACGGATCATCATGCTGTTCAGACATCGACGCCGCGACAGGCTACGGCGTCGGTCGATGACCAGCATAACAAATATTCACCGTTTGTAAGGAGTCATTATGCCGCCTGTTTCCGATGCCGTTATCGCAAAGACCAACGATAGATCCGCTACGCTGTTGCTGCCCATGTTGAGCAACTGGCGCGCATCCTGTCTGATCAACAGGAAACCTGCCTGCAACTGGCCGAATGTGCCAGCGAGCAGCAAGAAGCGCTGCGTGTGGGGCGCGGCCCCGACTTTGTGCGGTCGTCGTTGACCCAGGCGCATTTGGCGCGTCGATTTTACTTTTTAGAGGAAGAGCGCATGGCCGCCGTCGATTCGCTGGCGCGCTCGTTGGCCGAAGACGCTGGTCCCATCGATCTGGCGCTGCTGTTGGAACGGTTACCGGCGGTGGATGCTCAACAGCTTTCGGCCCGCACCGAAGAACTGCGCCGCACCGCTGACAAGGTGCGCGAGATCCAGCGGGTCAGCGCGCAGATGATCCAGACGAACATCCAGCTTGCCGCCGCGCTGACGCGTCAGGTGGTGGATCCTTCGTCGCACTACTACGGCGCCAAACCGGCGAACGATAAGCTGCCAGCCAGTCAACTGGACCAGAGGATCTAGCACATGAGCGGACTGTTAAGCGGGCTTCAGATCGGGCTGAGCACGCTGATGGCGCATCAACAGGCCATCAACGTCACCAGCCACAATATCGCCAATGTCAACACCAACGGCTATCAGCGCCAACGGGTGAATTTGAGCGAGCTGAACGCGCCCAGTGGCCGTATCAACCCGCCGATGATGGGAATGGGCGTCTTCACCAAAGGCGTCAGCCGCTATGCCACACCTTTCATTGATCAGCAGATTCGTCGGCAGAATGGCGCCCAGAACTATGCCGAGACCACCGAAAACCTGCTGCGCGATGTGGAATCTGTCCTCACCGAGCCGGCGGCGTCGGGCATTGCTGCCGCCCTCGACGGTTTCTGGCAGTCGTGGCAAGATCTCACGGTGGCGCCCACCGAAAAGGCCACGCGTATTGCGCTCACCCAATCGGCCAAGCAGCTCACATCGACGATCCGCGAGGCCAATTCCTTCATTGCCCAGCTCAGGAGCAACCTCGACACGCAGATCGTTTCGCAGGTTAACCGCGTGAACGACATCAGCGTGCAGATCGACGACCTGAACGAGCAGATCATCCAGGCCAACGCCACCGCCGGCGGCAAAGATGGCGCCCTGCCTTTGGAGCAGTTGCGCGATTCGCTGCTGTTTGAGCTTTCGGGCATCATCGATTTCGATCTTTCCTTTCAAGACGGCGGCATGGCCCGCGTCAATGTGGGCAACTACGCACTGGTCAACGACGGCGGCCCCAAAGAGATCGGTCTGGACGACAGCATGAACCTGGTGTGGACGGATAGCGACGTCCCTGTGAAGCTGTCCACCGGCGAGCTTCAATCGTTGATCGATCTGCGCGATGAAAAGCTCCCCGATGTGTTGGGGCAGTTGGACAAATTCGCCGTCGGCCTGATGGAGGCAGTGAACAGTGTTCACCGCAACGGCTACGGCATCGACGGTACCACCGGCCTCGACTTCTTCTCGGGCGAAGATTCGTCTACGATCACGGTGAATCCATCTATCGAGACATTCCCCGAGGCGATTGCGTCGGCGGGTGAGCCAGGTCGTATCGGTGACATTACGGCGGCGCTGGAGATTGCGGGGCTGTCCACTGAACTGACGACCATCGACGGTAGCAACATCTCGATCAACGGCTATTTTCGCAGCGTCATCACCGATCTGGGCATGAACATTCAACGCGCCGAAGCCAGCGCCGAATCCAGCCGCACCGTCGTGGAACACCTGGACGACCGCCGCCAGGCCATCAGCGGCGTCTCGATGGACGAAGAGGTGGCCAGCCTGATCGGCTACGAAAAGGCATTTCAGGCCGGCGCTCGCATCATCAACGTTGTCGACGAAATGCTGGATCAGGTGATCAACCGGATGGGATTGGTGGGTAGGTAAGTTTCGTTGTTTTATGTCTGAAACAAGGGAAGGTTCCCCATGCGTATCACAGATCGAATGATCGTCAACCATTCGCTTTCGTATTTGCAGCGTGGCCGACAACGGCTGGGTGAGGCGCAGACTCGCGTGGTGACGGGGCGCCGCTTGCAGCGATCTTCCGACAACCCCGCCGACGTCGAACGCGCCATGACGTTGGCCAGCGAGCTACGCATGGTGGAGAAGCAGAACTCGAACCTGCAAACCACGCGCGACTGGCTCAGCGGCACCGATGTGGCGGTGAGCAACCTGAACGATACGTTGATCACGGCGCGTAGCCTGGCACTACGCGCCAAGAACGACACTTTCTCTGAAAACGAACGCAGCGCCATGTCCAAACAGATCGGCGAGATGCTGAACAGCGCCATGTCCATCGCCAACACGCAGCAGGGCGGCAGCTACCTTTTCAGCGGCCAACAGGTAAAGACACAACCGTTCAGCATTCAGGGCGGTACTATCGTTTACCAGGGCGACAATGCCAACATCAACCACATTGTCGAACTGGGGCAGACCATGACAATCAACATTACCGGCGTGCAGGGAAACAACCTGGGCGTCTTCGGCGCGTTAAATGCGCTGCAAGCGCTGCAAGAAGGACTGGCTGCCAACGATCTTACCAGCATCGACGAATTCATGGACCGCACCGATGGGGTGATGGACGATCTTTTCTCTGCGCAGAGCGCCCTGGGTGTACGGATGCAGCGCATCGACGCCACCAGCGAACGCTTCGACGAGCGCGAAACGGATCTAAAGCAGCTCTACAGCGAGTTGGTTGATGCCGACATGGCCGAGGTGATCGCCGAGATGAACGCCGAATCGACGGCGTACGAGATGAGCCTGGCCACCACGGCGCGCATCATGCCACGGAGCCTGCTCGACTTCCTGCGTTAGTCCCGAGTATTGCGTCAAGTGTAAAGTGACAGGTTCGTTGTAGTCGGTCGTAGGTCAGCATGCTGAACCTCTGGCGCAGCATGCTGCGCCCCGACACATCGAATCATGATTGACGCAACACTAGTGGCGCAAATGAGTCGTCGTATTGAACTGAAATGCGGAGTGAGCACGCCCTCGTGCGGGTCTACTGTACCGCACGAGGGCGTGCTCACTCCGCAGGATTTCATGGATTCTTTCATCTCGAGAACAAAAACACGGCCGCCAAAGCGGCCGTGTTTTTTGTTCTCGATTTCTTAGTTTGACGGCGTCACCGCCACCCATCTTCATTCCTCGATCATCAATCCTGCCCTGCCCCCGCCACCGGTCGCGTTAATCACAATCACCCGATAGGCGTTGCCATCGGGGGCCAGCAACTAACCAGCGTCACACGTTCGTCGATGGTGGTGTTGATCCAGTTGCGCTTCTGCACCCGTTGTTCAATCGGTGCGCCCATTTCGTGAACGACGAAGGCGTCTTCCACCACGTAGTCGTAGCGATAGCCCTTGGCGTAGAGGTAGACCTCGCGCCGGGCTGGATCTGGTAAAGATTCTGAAAAACAGCGCCGTCGATGTTGTTGTGGCCGGAGATCACAGTGTTGCTGTAGCCCAGTAGCGCCGATCCTTCGTGGTAGCCGAATGGCGTAGGCGGCTGTGTTCCAGTTTTCAAACCAGAGGCCGCCTACCTGATTCTCCTTAGAATAGACCGACACAATCTCCGTGTCGATAGATCCTCGGGAATTACGATACGTTCGGGCCGACCAATGGGAACAGAAATCACGGGTTTCGGCACGATCTGTGTGGTGGGGGTAGCGGTGGGTACGACGAGGGCAACGTCGCCCTCTGCTTCTGGCGTCTTCGTGGGGATCGGCGTGGCCGTTGCTGGAACGCCTGCGGCGCTGCTGGATTGACGGCGTAAACGTTGTTCGACGCAGTCTGCGCTTCGACCCGGTTGGCGCACGTTGATCTGGATTACTGGCTTTGATTCGTCCTGGCTGCCGCAGCCGCTCAAGAGCAGCACAAACAGGATCAGGGAAACCCAGATCCTGTAGTGATTGGCGTTGTTGTGGCTGGTTGATCTCGTCATGGTGTTTGCGTTCTGCTTTATCCGTAGAAACTGCTGCCGTACAGGCTGGTCATGATGTACTGGCCTTGGCTGTTGTAGTTGCTGATCTGAGCAAACTGCAAGGCGATCATGTCGCGGGTGAGTTCTTCTTTGCGAGTGAAATTATCCTCAAGGCGTTCGACGCGATCATTCTGATTTTCGAGCGCTCGCTCTGCGCCTGCTTTGAGTTGATCGATACGTGTGTCTGTGCCTTCGGTGTAGGGATCGATGAGATCCTGAACCTTCTCCATGATTCCTTCAAACAGGGAGACTACCTCGCTGTAGTTCGTTGACAGCGCGGTGCTGAGCTTGCTGGAATCGGCAAGTGAAGCCGAGAGATTGTCGCCAAGCTCGATACCCAGTTGATCGAGGCGTGTATAGGTGCTGCCTTCCGGCGCGTCGGCCCAAGTGCCAAAGGTCTTCTGCACCAACTGTCGGCGTAGCCCCTTGATGCTGTTGTCGTCGGCGAGGGCGCCGCGGGTGTATGTGCCGTCGCTGTTCTCGCGGACGCCGGTCTTCGAGTTGAGCCAGGTGGTGAGGTCATTTAGGCGGCTGATAAAGGTGCTGATTGCCGTTTGCGCACCACTTTCGTTGGGTGCAACGGTGAGCGTGGTCTCGCCTTCGCCGGCCAGGTTGAGTGTGACACCTTCGATGACATCGTCGAGGCCCGTGTTGCTGTTCCTAATGACCGGAATGTTGTTGATGGTGAATTGGGCGTTCTGGGCTTCTTGCAGTGCTGCGTGATTAAACATGCCAATCTCGTTGAGTTTGCCATCCGTATCGGTGATGGTGAGCTCAAAATCTTCGCCGGTGCTGTTGGCGGTGAGCACCAATTGCTTGTCGATGATGGTGGCCGTAAAGCCGGCTTCTTCGGTGATGGTTTCGTCTTCAATCGCGGTTGCCACAGTATCGTTAATGGCGTCTCGGATGTCGTTAAGGCTGGCGTCGTCATCAATGGATATACTTACGCCGTTGATGATGAAGCTGCCGGCCGCATAACCAAGACCCGTCGTCTGACTGACCTGCTGATCGCCGCGGATGCGGTGGGCGGCGGCCATTTGGGTTACGTTGATGTCGTAGACGGCATCATCGGCGCTGGACGTAGCCGTGGCCGAGAGGATGGTGCTGTCGCCGGTGGTAGCAGTCTTGTCGTCGAAGATCGAACTGTCGCCGCTGCGCAGTGCTTCCACAGCGCTGTGCAGCGAGTTGAGTTTGGTACCCATGTCGGTGTAGATGGCCGACTCGACGGATAGCTCATCTTTGCGGGCTTTGGCACGCGCCACTGCGAGCCGGTACGGTTCCATGGCAGAGGTGACCAGCGCTTCGTAGTAGTCTTGTGTTAAGCCAGCTGAGCCTTTGAAGGCGCTTGTGATGTTGTTCATCGTCGATCCTCGCTTCCGCTGTCCTGAACAGGGGTTAGGCCGCCATACTCATCACGGGTTTTTCCTGGGCGGTCATCTGTTCGCGTAGTTGCTTGCGCACCTGCACCCACGTCTGGCGCAGTTCAGTTAACAGCTTAGCTGCTTCTTCGAAGTTTTGCTTGCGTAGGAGATCGGAGATATAGAGATAAAGGCTGAGAAGATCGGCTGCAATCTGTCCACCTTCTTCGTGATTCAGTGCAACTTGAAGCTCGCCAACGGCCTGAAGCGCCTTACTCATGTCTTTCGAGCGGCTGGCCGAAATGGCAACATCGTAGGTCATGATCACAAGCTGGATTGGGTCCGCGCTCATCACCTGGGTTTCCACATATTGGTGGTTCGCTCGTTGCTGTTGGGGATAGTACATTGTGCGATCCTCTGTCTCTTTGGGTTTCTCGTAGGGTTCTTTGGGCTGTTTACTGTGTGTTTTGTTTACTGCACTGCTATATATCTTATCGGGGAAAGTGCGGAGTTTGCGCAGGGTACCCGAGTACTGCAAGCGGGTAGCGCGATTTTGTGGAGCAAAAGATAGTGGAGAATACGGCAAGGTTACGATACGGATATTATTTGTTGATCAGGTGCTTCTGGCTCGATGGCTATACTGATGACAAATCGATCCCACCTTCTGCGATAACGCCATCATCTATGGGAGCCACCCATGAATTGGACAGACAAGACGGTATTGATCACCGGTGGTACAGGCTCGTTTGGCAAGAAGTTTGCCGAAATCATGCTACGAGAATATCACCCCAAGAAACTGATCATCTTCAGCCGCGACGAACTGAAGCAGCACGAGATGCGCGTCAACGGGTTCGATGACGAAAGCCTGCGCTACTTCATTGGCGACGTGCGCGATGGAGATCGCCTGCGTCGCGCCTTCAACGGCGTCGATATTGTTGTCCACGCCGCGGCGATGAAGCAGGTACCGGCGTGCGAATACAACCCTATCGAAGCCGTGGAAACCAACATCAACGGCGCCCGCAATGTCATCGACGCCGCGCTGGATCTGGGCGTGCAGCGCGTCATCGCCATGAGCACAGACAAGGCGACAGGGCCGGTGAATCTGTACGGCGCCACGAAACTGGTTTCGGAGAAGCTGTTCGTGCAGGCCAACTCGTATCGCGGGGAACGCTACCCCACGCGTTTCGCCTGTGTCCGCTATGGCAATGTGGTGGGCAGCCGCGGCAGCGTGGTACCACTCTTCCGCAAACAGCGCGAAACCGGCACGCTAACGGTCACCGATGAACGCATGACCCGTTTTTGGATCACCCTGGATCAGGGCGTGCGCTTTGTGATCAATTCGCTGGAGATCATGCATGGCGGGGAAGTCTTCGTGCCTAAGCTGCCCTCGATGCGGTTGGTGGATCTGGCCCGCGCCATGGCGCCGGAATGTGAAATCCGCATGATTGGCATCCGTCCCGGCGAGAAACTACACGAGTCGATGGTCACCGAGGACGAAGGACGGCACACCGTCGACGCCGGCGACCGTTATGTGATCCTGCCGCCGCAGTCTTGGTGGCCGCGCGAAAACTGGGCGGATGCGGTTCACCTGGCGGATGGGTTCGCCTATGCAAGCAACACGAATGATTGGTGGCTGGACGCGCCGGGCATTCTGCAGATGATCGAGGAACACGAGCCTGCGCACAAAGCGCAAGAACCGGCCATACATGCTAACGGACACGGCAACGGCGCTGTCAAGGTGAATAAATAGGACACCGTCGCCCAAGGACCTGGCCCATGACTGCTACTTCCGCACACACTGCCCACAACCCGGCTGAAATCGGCGGCGCCTTTGAGGATCGCTTTCTGCCCTACGGACGCCAATCCATCGACGAAGACGACATTCAGGCCGTCGTCGATGTGCTGCGTTCCGATTGGCTGACCACCGGTCCCAAAGTCGCCGAATTTGAACACGCCTTTGCCGCGGTCACCGGCGCCGCCGAGGCCGTGGCCATTTCAAACGGCACCGCAGCGCTCCATGCCGCCGTCTATGCCGCAGGGATCGGCCCTGGCGACGAGGTGATTGCCACTCCGATGACGTTTGCAGCGTCGGCCAACTGTGTTGTCTACCAGGGCGCAACGCCAGTCTTCGCCGATGTGAACCCGACCGATCTCCTGCTTGATCCGGCGCAGGTGGCGGCAAGGATCACCGAAAGAACCAAAGCTATCATCGCGGTTGACTACGCCGGTCAGCCTTGCGACTATGACGCGCTGCGCGAACTTGCCGACGCGCACGACCTGACCCTGATCGCCGACGCCTGTCATTCTTTGGGCGGCAGCTACAAAGGGCGTTCTGTGGGCGCGCTGGCCGATTTGAGCACCTTCAGCCTGCACCGTCAAACACATCACCACGGGCGAAGGCGGTGTCATCACCACCGACGATGCGGAACTGGCGCGCCGTATGCGTACCTTCCGCAACCACGGCATCACCACGGATCATCGGCAGCGCGAGGCGCAGGGATCATGGTTCTACGAGATGGTTGAGCTAGGTTACAACTACCGATTGACCGATATACAGTGCGCGCTGGGGATCAGCCAGTTGAAGAAGCCCCGGCTGGATTGCGCGCCGCCAGGAGATCGCCCAGATCTATGATCGCGCCTTCGCCGATGTGCCCGCCATCACGCCGCTGGCTGTTCAGCCGGATCGTGCGCATGCCTATCATCTCTACGTCGTCCAGCTCAATTTGGCTATGGTCAGCGTGGATCGCACGCAGATCTTCGCTGATCTGCGCGCCGCCGGCATCGGCGTCAACGTCCACTACATCCCCGTTCACCTGCATCCGTTCTACCAGGATCGCTTTGGCACGCCACCAGGCTGTGTCCAGTGGCAGAGGCGGCGTACGCGCAGATCCTGAGCCTGCCCATCTTCCCGGCCATGACCGATGCGGACGCCGTCGGGCCATTCGTACCTGTCAGGACATCATTACCCATTACGGTCAGTAGAACGTTCAGCACAAGGATTGAGAGCAATGTCGAACTACCAGATCCGCTACTGCAAGAACTGTGTGATGCCGGAGACAAAACCCGATCTCCGCATCGACGAAGATGGTATTTGTAATGCCTGTCGCAGCTATGCCGCCCGCAAAGCCGTCGACTGGGACGTTCGCAAACAAGAACTGCTGGCGATCCTCGAACGCTACCGCGCCAAAGACGGCAACAACTACGACTGTATCGTCCCTGTTAGCGGCGGCAAAGACAGCACCTTCCAGGTGATCCGTATGCTGGAACTGGGCATGAACCCGCTGTGTGTCACGGCGACCACCGATCATCTGACCGAAATCGGCCGGTACAACATCGAAAACATCAAAAAACTGGGCGTCGACTACATCGAGGTGACCATGAACCCAGTGATCCGGCGGCGCGTCAATCGCCTGGCGCTGACCCAGGTTGGCGATATTTCGTGGCCGGAGCATGTGGCGATCTTCACCATTCCTATCCGTGTGGCTACCCAGATGAACGTGCCGCTGGTGGTGTGGGGCGAAAACTCGCAGAACGAGTATGGCGGGCCTGCCGCCGCCGCCGAAAACAACGTGCTCACACGTCGTTGGCTGGAGGAATTCGGCGGCTTGCTGGGGTTGCGCGTCACCGATTTGGTTGGGCAGGAAGGCATCGAGCCGAAACATCTCATCCAGTACACCTACCCCACCGATGAGGAATTGGCCCGCACCGGCGTCACCGGTATTTTCTTGGGCCACTATCTGCCCTGGGATGGCTACACCAATGCATTGATCGCCCAGGCGCATGGCTTCCGCACCTACGAGAAGCCGGTAGAAGGCTCGCTGGTGAACTACGAAAACCTCGACAACGCGCAGACCGGTGTCCACGATTACTTCAAGTTCCTCAAGTTCGGCTTTGGCCGGGCCACCGATCTGGCCTGCCTGCATGTGCGCCGTGGACGCCTCTCCCGCGCCGACGCCGTTCAGTTGGTGAAGATGCACGACGGCAAGTTCCCGTGGTCGTACCTGGGGGTGTCGTTGGAGGAGATGCTGAAAGAGATCGACATGACCGTGGAGGAGTTCATCCGCGTCTGTGACCGCTTCACCAATAAGAAACTTTTCGTCTGCGATTCACGTGGCAATTTGGTCAAAGACGCCGACGGCAACCTGACCAAGATCAACTACGACAATCTACCCGAAGCCACCGAGGAATTGGTTCCTGAATTCGCATGAACACGGTAGTCATTATCGATTACGGCATGTGCAATCTTGATTCGGTGCGCCGCGCAGTTGAAGAGTGCGGCGGCGATCCGATCGTCACCGATCAGGCGTCTGACATCGAGAAAGCCAATCGCATCATCCTGCCCGGCGTGGGCGCGTTTCCAGATGCCATGCAGAACATCAAAGCGCGTTCGCTGGATCAGATTCTGAGCGAGCAGGTGATCGAACAGCAGATCCCGCTACTGGGCATCTGCCTGGGGATGCAACTCCTTGCGTCCAAGAGTTGGGAAGTGCGTGAATGTGAGGGCCTGGGGTGGATCGATGGCGAAGTGGTGCGTTTGCAACCAACTGCGCAAGATCGGCGCATTCCGCATGTCGGTTGGAACGATGTGATCTACCAGCGTGAGTCGCCGCTCTTCCGCGGCATTCCATCGGGCAAAGACTTCTACATGGTGCATAGCTATCACCTCGCCTGCCGCAACCCAGAGGATACCGTCGCCTGTACACCCTATTGCGGTGGATTCACGTCGGCCGTGCAGCGAGATTGGATCTTCGGCGTCCAGTTCCATCCAGAAAAGAGCCAGAAGGTGGGCTTTCAAGTGCTCAAGAATTTCCTGGCCATTTGAGGGGGGCGTCATGTTGAAAGTGCGGGTTATGCCCACACTCTTGTTCAAAGACACCGGGCTGGTGAAGGGCGAAGGCTTCGATTCCTGGCGTCGTATCGGCACGGCCATGCAGTCGATCAAGGTGTTCAACATGCGCGAGGTCGACGAACTCGTCTTCCTCGATATCACGGCCACGCAACAGGGACGTTCGCCGGATTTCGCCACCGTCGACGATCTGGCCGATGAGTGTTTCATGCCGATGGCAGTGGGAGGGGGCATTCGCACCATCCAAGACGTGCAAAAGCTCTTGCGCGTCGGCGCGGACAAAGTGGTGATCAACACTGCCGCCGTCGAATCGCCGGATCTCGTCACCCAGATTGCCAACCGCTACGGCGCTCAGTGCGTGGTGGTCTCCATCGACGCCAAACGCAACGGCGACGGAAGCTACGAGGTGTACACCCACTCCGGCACACATCCCACCGGCATCGATCCAGTTGAACTGGCCCGCCGCGTCGAAATGCTGGGCGCCGGCGAAATCATGATCACCTCTATCGAGCGCGACGGCGCGATGACAGGCTACGATCTCGAACTCACGCGCATGGTCAGCGACGCGGTGACGATCCCGGTGATCGCCTCGGGTGGGGCCGGCTCCTACGATCACATGGCGCAGGTGCTGCAAGAAGGACATGCCTCTGCTGTTGCAGCGGCGAGCATTTTCCAGTTCACGCAGCAAACCCCGCTGGAAGCCAAACGGTATCTGGCCGGGCAGGGCTTCCACATGCGGCTTTAGGGCGCAAGGAGAACCGATGAGCGATCAATACACGCTACCTTTCCCACGAGTTCTACGCATTGAACCATCCGGCGCCTGCAACCTGAGTTGCTCTCACTGCCCAACCGGTACGGTGAAGATGGAACGTGGGGTGATGCGGCCACAGACTTTCGACCTGGTCCTCGAAAATCTGAAAGCACAGCGCGACGCTGTCAAGGTATGTGTGCTTTACCACGGCGGCGAGCCGTTGCTCAACAAGCACTTTGCGGACATGGCCCGTGCGATCAAGGCGCTGGGCATTCCTTTTGTCAAGACCGTGTCGAACGGGATGTTGCTCACCCAGCCGATCATCGAAGCCCTTGTCGATTCGGGGCTAGATGCTATCGAGTTCTCGCTGGATGGGGTGAGTCCGGCGCAGAACAACTTCATCCGCCGCGCCGGTGACTACGAGACAGTGGTCGCCCACATCAAAGCGTTGGTTGCCTACAAGCAACATACAGGATCTGCCCGGCCACAAATCTCGATATCCTCGACCCAATTCCTGCCTGCGCCGCCGGACATTGAACGATACAAAGATCTCGATCCTGCGCCACCCGGCTATTTGCGTGAGGAATTCGCCGAAGAAGTTGCCGCCGGTGAAATTGACTTCAAAACCACCTGGGCGATGCAATGGCCGCACATGGAAGTAGAGACCGACGTCTACGATCTCTATGAAGACACAGAAGATAGCTATCAAAACCAATGTGATCACGTGCAGAGCACCATGACCGTGCGCTGGAACGGCGACGTGGTCGGCTGTTGTTACGACCTCACAAGTCAATTCGTTCTTGGCAATATCCACGAGGCGAATCTCTCTGAAATCTGGAACAATCAGAAGTACCGAGGACTCCGCCGCAGCATAGAAAACCAGAAGTATATTCCACTGTGCGCCAACTGCAACGTGGTTCGGCCCAACGTCTACCTGTTGTTGAAGTCGGAAGTGCTGCTGACCGTGTAAAGGAATGCGATGAACACTGTACAATCTCTGCAACCCGAAGCTACACGCCTGGAAGATCTCTGGGCCGGTGACTTCGGCGATGCCTACGTTGAACGCAATCAGGCCGCCGGCAACCACCGCCAGGCGTTCTGGCAGGATCTACTCGAAGCGCACCCAACGATTCAGACCGTGCTGGAAGTCGGCTGCAACATGGGGGCGAATCTGCAATGGATTGCCCAAGAACGCCCCGCCAGGCAACTCTATGGCATCGACATCAACCACAAGGCGCTGGGCGAACTACACCGCAGCCTGCCGCAGATCAACGCGCTTTGGGGGCCGGCCCGAGAACTGCCCTTTCGCGACCGCTGGTTCGATCTCGTCTTCACGATGGGGGTGCTGATCCACCAGCCGGAAAGCACCCTGCCGCTGGTAATGTCGGAGATTGTACGCTGCGCCAAACGCTATGTCTTCTGCGGAGAGTACTTTTCGAGCGAAACGGCGGAAGTCTTCTATCGCGGCAACGAAGGAGCGCTCTTCAAACGCGATTATGGACGGATCTATCAAGAACTCTTCCCAGATCTGAAATTGCGAGCACACGGCTTCTTAGGCCGCGACACCGGCTGGGACGACGTCACCTACTGGCTGTTCGAGAAGCCGTAGCGGTGCTGGATAGCCGACAAAAATGCCCACTCCATCGGTTGTGCCTGGTGTCCCGCTCATTTTTCGCTGCGATGCGACGTCGTCAATTGGCTACGGACACGTCATGCGTTGCCTTGCTCTGGCGGAGACATGGCGGCGTCTGGGTGGGGAGGCAGTGATGCTTGGCCAGATCGAAGCGCAGAATGTACAACAGCGCATGCAACGCGCCGGCATTGTCTATGCACCGCTCGGCTGCCACGAGGATTACGGAACCGCTCTGGCGCAGTCACAGCAAATGCTTCTGACCATGCGCGATTCTGCACGGGATCAGGCGCATCGCCCCTGGTTCGTATTGGACGGCTACCGCTTCGACGCAGACTATCAGCACACTGTACGCGGCCAGGGCTACAAGCTCTGTGTGGTCGACGACAACGCCCATCTCGATGTCTACGATGCCGATATTCTGCTCAATCAGAATGTGGGCAACCAGGACATCGTCTGACAGATTCCAGACGAAACGCGTATGCCTCTGTGGACCATCCTATGTGATGTTGCGCTCTGAGTTTTCACGTTGGCAGGGTTTGGAGCGGCGCATCCAGCCTGATGCGCACCATTCTTGTCACCTTGGGGACCGACATGGCGCATCAGGATCCCCAAGACATTGCGGGCGCTCTCTCGCCGTCAACTCGCGGCGGTTCCAGATCCAGGTTGTGTTGGGCTACGGCTATGGGACAACGAAGATCTGGCTGTGGCGCTGCGGATGGCAAGCGCGTCCACGACGTGACATTGCTGAAAGGCGTCGAAGACATGCCCGGTTTGATGGCGCAGGCCGATCTGGCGGATCAGCGCCGCGGCAGCACCACGTACGAGCTTGGTTCATGGGCGTCCTGATGATTTTGCTGGCGATTGCTCCCAATCAATTGGCGTGGCGCAAGGGTTGATGCCCACGGCGTCGGCGTCTACTGGGCTGGTATGAGACTGTTTCGGAGCGTGCGCAACCGACGCCGTCGCCCAACTTAGTCGTGATCCCGGCGCTGCACCGAGATGAGCGACCGGGGCAAAGCGCTGGTCGATGGGAAGGGCTACCTGCGTGTGTTGCAGGAGTTTCACTAGTTCACGATTGTGACGCGGAGTAGGCATCCTCAGATGCCGGGTGGATCGGAACAAGCCGCATCTGGAGGATGCCTTCTCCGCAGTTTCGTAGAGAATCGTGCACTACGGAATTCGTTGATTTCAGTGGACCGGTACAGTAGGAGGTGGAGATGAACGAAGCTGATTATTCAAGCCCGAATGGGGAGCCGCCGCTTCCTCGCTGCAAGATGCTTCAACCGTTGGCCGGTCAACCCGTGTTGGCGTGGACAGTGCAGCGGACGCAACAGGCCCATCGGATCGATCAGATCGTCGTCGCCACCTCAGACAGCGCCGAAGACGACGAACTCGCCGATTGGTGCCTTCAGCAAGAGATCGCGATGCTACCGCGGCTCCTGAGAACGACGTCATCGACCGCTTCTATCAATGCGCCAAAGCCTACGCCGCCGATTACGCTCGTCCGTTTGACTGGAGATTGTCCTTTGCTCGATCCGCAACTGATCGACGATGTGGTGGATCTGTGTTTCAAAGACGCAACCGTCGACTACGCTTCCAATGTCGAACCCATGACCTACCCCGAGGGAATGAGTGTGGAAGTGATACCTTTTCATGCACTCGAAGTGGCCTGGCTCGAAAGCACCCTGCCCAGCCATCGCGAGCATGTCACGCCCTTCCTTCGCTTCCATGCGGATCGTTTTCGACATGCGGTATTGCTGGCGCAGCCGTCTTTGCAGCACTATCGCCTTACCGTAGACTACGAAGCCGATCTCGAAGCCCTGGAGCGTCTGATCCATCGGCTGTCGGCGCAAACTGGAGGATTCGATTTTGCCTTGCACGATGTACTGGCGGTGATCGACCTCGATCCGACGATTGCAGCCGCGCTCAACGGCAAACAGCGCGATCTGTGGAGGCAGGAGGTGATGCGCGATGAAGGCAGAGTCGACGTGGCGCGGAGCGCCGTCCTCGCTACGGATTGAGGACGCAACATGGGACGATGCCGAGCTACTTTGGCGATGGGCCAACGATCCTCAAGTGCGGCGACAATCGCTGAATCCTGAGCCGATTGCACTCGAAACACACCTTGCGTGGTTCGCCGCCAGGCTACAGTCGCAGCAGACGCGTATCTGGATCGTGCGCAATCAGGGCATCCCCGTGGCCCAGATCCGCTACGACGTGACGGCGCCTTCAATTGCCGAGATCGATTACGCTGTGGCCGCCAGTCACCGAGGACAAGGGATCGGCACGTGGCTGTTGGCTGCTACACATGATCTGGCTTGTCGAACGCTGAATGTCACGCGGGTGCGCGGGATTGTTCGCCAGTCGAACCCGGCGTCGGCCAGGGCATTTGAAAAAGCCGGCTTTCAGAAGATCGGTTCAATTCTGTTGAAAGACATCGATTGCCGCATCTACGAGCGAATGTGTGCGCCCCCGGTTGTTTAGGAAACCCTGACCCTTATGACCAAGAATTACGTTGTCGCAGGCTACAAGCCCTGGAACCGGCGTGTATTCGACGAGATCATCTCTCGATACCCCGGCAATTGGCGCTATATCGATCAGGCCGCGTCCCTTACCTGTGATGCGCTACGTCCACTAGAGCCGCGCTACGTGTTCTTTCTGCACTGGTCGTGGAAAGTTCCGGCTGATCTGCTGGACGAGTTTGAGTGCGTCTGTTTTCACATGACCGATGTCCCCTATGGCAGAGGTGGCAGCCCACTACAGAATCTGATCGTGCGTGGTCATCGCCAGACCAAGTTGACTGCCCTGCGCATGGTCGAAGCCTTCGACGCCGGTCCCGTCTATCTTAAAGAACCGTTGTCGCTGGAAGGCAACGCCGAAGAGATCCTGATACGTTCTTCACACCTGGCCGCCAAAATGATCGGTCAAATTGTCGAAGACGAACCGGCGCCGGCCCCACAAATTGGGGGACCGGTTCACTTCCACCGCCGCAAACCCGCCGACAGCCACTTGCCTGAGGTAACGCGGCTCGAAGAAGTCTACGACTTCATCCGTATGCTCGATGCCGAAGGGTACCCCAGAGCGTTCATCGAATACGGCGGATTCCGCATCGAATTTTCGCGCGCCGCGCTCTACGATCAGCGCATCGCCGCCGACGTCACCATTACGCCAATCGAGCCGAAGACACCATGACCACCCTAGTGATTGCCGCACACCCCGACGACGAAGTTCTCGGCTGTGGCGGAACCATCGCCCAGTTGAGCCAGGCTGGCGAAGATGTCTACATCGCCATTTTCGGTGAAGGCATCACCTCGCGCTACCAGCTGCGCGAGCAAGCCGACGCTGCGCTGCTTGATTCGCTCCATGCCGACAGCCGAAAGGCGGCATCGCTGCTTGGGGCGCGTGATCTTTTCCTCTACAACCTGCCGGACAATCGCTTCGACACGGTACCCCTGCTGGATGTCGTGAAACACATCGAGTCGTTGATTGATCAGCTTCAGCCGCGCGTCCTCTACACGCACAGCGGTGGCGATCTCAACATCGATCATGTGGTGCTGCATCGCGCCGTGCTCACCGCCACCCGTCCGTTGGCCGGCCATGTGGTCAAAGACATTTACGCCTTTGAGGTGCCGTCTTCGACCGAGTGGACATTTCAACAGTTTCAGCCGTCGTTTACGCCGAATGTCTTTGTCGACATCAGCGCCGGCCTTGATCGGAAGATCGAGGCGATGCAGGCGTACGAGAGCGAATCG
>JAWKOL010000058.1:0-18704 GCA_041391225.1 Caldilineaceae bacterium | reverse complement strand
GCGTCTTCAGTTGGCCGGCCAACTCCTGCATGGCGGGGAGTTCGTGTTCGATGCGGAAGGAGTTGTCGCTGCTCATCCGTTCCACTTCGTTGAAGGCCAATAGGTTCTGCAGATCGAGTTCGGCGATGCGTTCGGCGTTTACGTGCTCTTTGAAGACGCCGCGGGCGAGCAACTGCGCCAGGGCATAGTTGGTCACCTCGACCTCGAAGACGGAGGTGGCGGTGGCCTCCAACTGGTGCGCTTCGTCGATGACGTAGATCGAGCCGGGCGGCAACATGCGGTAGCCCGCCTCGCCCACTTCCAGGGCGTTGAGTAGCAGGTGATGGTTGGTGATCAGCACCTGTGCATCGGCGGCGCGGTCGCGCATCTTGTTGACGAAACAGTTGTGGACGAAGTGGCGGCAGTCGCGTTGCAGGCAGTCGTCGGGGAAGCTAACCACGCGGCCGCGCAGGTCGCCGCCGAGCATGAAGGGCAGATCGTCGACGTCGCCGCTTTCGGTTTCGTTGATCCACGAACGCAGAAAGGTGTACTGTTCGTCTTCACGGTCGTAGAGCGCGATCTGTTGCTGCTCCTGTCCTTCGCGCTCCCATTTGTAGGTGCAGAGGTAGTTGCTGCGCCCTTTCACGAGGACGGCGTTGATCTTCCGCCCCAGCGCCCGGGCGAGGAAGGGGACGTCTTTGGTGTAGAGCTGATTCTGAAGCGACTTGTTGGCTGTTGCCACCACCACGGTGCGTCCGCTGAGGATGGCGGGCAGCAGGTAGGCGATGGACTTGCCGGTGCCGGTGGGCGCGTCGAGTAGTGCTGTCTTGCGCGTCAGGATGGCTTCTTTGGCGGCTTCGGCCATCTGCAACTGGCTGGGGCGCAGTTCGTATTGATCGAACAAGCCTGCCAGCGGGCCGTCGTTGCCGAAGAATGCGGCCAGATCCGTCTCTTCTAACTGCGAAGGGTGATGTACGCGGCCTTCGGATCGATCTTCATCGTCGGGGAAAAGCGGGCGCGCATCGTCTTCTTCGATGGGGATGTCGTCGAAGTGGGCGTCCGGCCATTCCGGCGCTACGTCTGCCTCTACATCTGCGTAGTATGGTTCAGGGTGATTTTTCTGGTTGCGGGGAAGGGTGGTCTCTTCGTTCATGGGCGTAAGTGTAGCACGTGTGTACTAAGCCGACAAGTCATTTTGTGGTTGAAAAGATACGCCCCGGGCCACAGGCCCGGGGCGTATTCTTGCGTTGCAAGGTCCGACAGCGTCGCGACTATTCCTCGGGGACGAGGACCGTGTCGATGATGTGGATGACGCCGTTGGTGGCCAGAATGTCGGGCTGCACCACGGTGGCGCCGCCTACGGTGACGACACCGCCGCTGATGTTCACGGTCAGCGTGCTGCCTGCCAGCGTCGTAAGCTGCATGCCATCGGTCAGATCAGTCGACAGTGCCTGGTTGGCCACGATGTGGTTCTTGAGCACGTTGGCCAACTGCCCTGGATTGCTGGTGGTGTCGATCAGTTCTTCCAGGGTCGCCTCGTCCAGTGAGGTGAAGGCCGTGTCGGTGGGGGCGAAGAAGGTATACTCGCCGCTCTGCAGGATGGCTTTGATGTTGTCGGACTGGTTCTGTTCCAGTTCGAGCAGGTCGAGCAGCAGGCCCAGTGTGTCGAGGACGCTGAAGCTACCGGCTGTAGCAACCAGATCGCCGGTGGCGCCTTCGTTGACAGGGGTGCTGCCGGTGGTGTCGTCTTCTTCAGCCGGTTCGGCTGTAGCGGCAGGCGTAGCCTCTTCTTCTGCGGCGGCTGTGGTCGGCGCCGGTGTGGGTGTAGCGGCTGCTGTGGCGGCCGGTGTGGCGGCCGGGGCAGAACCACCCAGTTCCGACTGCACAGGAACTTGGATCTCGTCGCCGATTTCGATGCGGTTGCAGTCGGCGATGTTGTTGTAGGTACACAACTGCTGGTACAACTGGACGTTGCCGTAGGCGCGGCGGGCGATGGTGCCGAGCGTGTCACCGGCCACGACCGTGTAGGTGGTGGGCGGGGTGATGGCATCGGCGGCCGTCGTGGTGGTGGTCGCTGCGGCAGCGGCTGTGGTCGCGGTCGCGGCTGCGCTTGTCTCTGTGGTGGTCGTCGTGCCCGTGGTGACGGCGGTGGCGCTCATCTCCTGCGCGGTGATGGACTGGCCCGAGCCGTCGACGAGAATGGCGTTGTCGACCATCAATTTGTAGGCGGCCGGGACGCTGGAGTCGTTGGCCACGACCACGGTGTAGGTGCGGAAGGGATCGCTGATGGTGGCGCGCTTCGTCTTCGGCGTACCGCTCTGGAGTTCACCCGCCGCGGTGTTGTTGTTCAGATTCGCCAGGTTGCGGAACTGGTCGTCGGTAAAGATGTAGAAGTTGAAGCCGTTGTCCAGCGCTTGTGAATCCTGCGGGTCGTAGGTCATCTCTACCACGACGGCGCGGCTGATGTCCTGGGTTTCCAACTCGTAGTAGTGCTTGGCAAAGCGTTCATTCAATTCACCTTCGAGTTCCTCGGCTTTGAGGACGCTCGGGGTCGCAGCGGCCGCGGGGACAGGGGTCGCCGTGGCGGCGGCGGTTGCCGTGGCCGCTGCAGTGGTGGCGGCGGCAGTGGCAGCGGGCGTCTCGGCGGCTTCGGCTTCGGTCTCTTCCGCTGCTTCGGTGGCGGCGGTCACCGGCGCGCTGGGATCCGTCACCTGTTCGCCGGAGCCATCCACCAACACGGCGTTTTCGACGGTCAGCGTGTAGTCGAGTGGTACGCGGGTGTCGTTGTAGGCAACCACGGTGAAGGTGCCGATTGGATCACCGATCACGGCGACCTTCTGCTTGATGCCGCCGGTGGATTCAACGGTGCCGGTGGCGAGGTTGGTGCTTACCGCCGAACCGCCACTGGTGAAGCGCTGAAAGCCAGTCTGATCGAAGACGTAGAAGCCGGCGCCGTTGTCCAACTCCTGGCGATCTTGTGGGTTGTAGTCCATCACCAGGCGAACGGCCTTGGTCTGATCCGTTACACGGAGTTCGAGGTAGTGCTTGGCGTACTGCTCATCCAGTCTGCCGTTGACCGTCGACGACACAATCGCCTCGGATTGTGCGCTTGCAATCGCGGCAGGCAGGCTGCCGACGAGCATCGCCACAACCATTACAAAGGCCAACATCTGCCACAGTTTCTTCCCAATATTCATGCTTTCCTCCAAATCGATTGGCAATCGAATGCCGAGCTTGTGAACGGTATGTTTTGCTTCCACCGTTCGCGATGAACATGTGCTTATCCTGAAGTTGCAAAGCTGCTGCGAATTTCGGGATAGGTTCCAGTCTTTATTCCCATTTCATTCAACCATATTCAATTCAACCATACTCAGATGCCGATCCGCACGGTTCTCCGGCATATTTCAGATGATGTAAGGCAACGTTGCCGTCGGAGCTACATGCGTCGAATGCACAGTAGAGTATTATACCGTGCTCAAGTGAGAGAGCCAACTTTATACAACTTTGCATACAACGCAAAAATCCTATGTGCTGCCCTGTAAGGTCACTGTGAGTCGCTTTGTGCGTCTGTCGTAGGCGGAGCGACATGTAATCGTCTGATTATGTGATCGCTGTAGTTGCCGTTGATTTCGACTACACGGATGCGCAGGGCGTAGACACCTGCTGGGATCTGGCGCAGATCGAGGCGAGCAATTAGATCGTCGACAACCTGATAGTCGCCGCGGAAGAGGTAGCGCCACTCTTGATCGCCCTCTTGTAACGTTTCTTCGGCCCAGTAGAGTTCCCATCGCTGCAACCGTGGGTGGACGATGCTCCCGGTGATGTCGACGATGCCGCTAAGCCGATTTCCTTCTTGCGGGGCATCGATGCGCACCAGCGAAAACGGGTTGTTCTGCACCCGTGCATCGTTCTCTACATACAGGCCGCGCACGAAGTATTCGTCGTAGTTGGAATCCGTGTAGACGATGCGCAGGCGTAGATCGTAGTAGCCGTTGGGCAGTTTCGTGGTATCGAAGACGTAAAGGGTGCTGTTGAAAAGCTGGTTCTGGCTGCTGAAGAGCCAGTTCCACGTCTCCTGGCCGGTAGGCGAAACGTAGATTTCGTAGCGTTGGAAACGGTGCCACAGATCCTTGCCGTTGGCGGTGCCTGCAACGCGGACGCTGCCGCTGAGGCTGTCGCCGTTGCCGGGTGTGTAGATGCCCTGCCCATTGGGGACGAAGCTGCCTGGGGTGGGCGTTGCCGTGGGTAGCGGCGGTGTCTGTAGCGGCGAAAGCAACGGCGCCGTCGGTGTGCCTGTCACCTGAACGGTGACGGTGATGGTCGAAGTGGGTGTTGGCGTGGGCGGATCTTCGTTGCGAATCTCAACCCCGCGCACGTAGCTTTCGGCGTAGTCGCCATCCGTGTTCAGCGAGCGCACGCGCAGATCGTAGAATCCATCTGGATAGAGGGTGGTGTTGACGATGGCCAGATCCCCATCACGTACCACTTTGAAATCACCGGAGAGCCACGTCCACTGGCTGCTGTTGCTGGGGGCAAGGTGGACTTCGTAGCGCAGGTAGTTGTTGATCAACGCTGTCCCCTGCACGCGCATGATGCCGTAGGCAACAGTGTCCGACGTGGGGAAGGTGATTTCGGTGCGCACGGTCGGCTTGGCCGATGACGCAGGTTCAGTTGTGGGCGCCGGTGTGGGTGCGGGCGACTGTGCAAACAGGCTGATACCGGCATCCAAAGCCAGGTAGCTGCTCAGCAGCAGGGCGCTGAGCAGTAGCGCAAGCAATGTCAACGGGCGCAACGAACGTTTCATGTAATCATTCCGAGGTTGTAACTGTGCGATTTTCGGCTCATTGCGCCTTGTCGAACGGGTAACGAGTCAATGTCAGTCGAGTCATTACTCGTTACTCAATGTCATTAAGTTAGGCGCGGAGTGAGCACGCCCTCGTGCGGGTCCACACCGGTAGAGCCGCACGAGGGCGTGCTCACTCCGCGGATATTCGAGCGCGGGATCGCTTAACTTAATGACATTGACTCGTTACTCATTCGCGCTGACGGGTCAAACAATCAAGTTGCCCACCCCATCTCTCTACGCCCACACCTTCTCCCAGCGTCCACTCTCCGCCGAACGGTAGATCGCCAGCGCCGTGCGCAGCTCGCCCAGCGAATCCACCGGCCCCGATTGCAATGCTGTCCCGTACAGCACGGAGCGAGCGAAGTCCTTGAGTTCGTAGCCGAAGGCGGCGTTGCGCCCTTCCTGCTTCTTGTCGAGGATCACCTGACCTGTGGGTGTCTCTTTCGTGTAGAGGAGCAGACGCCCCTCGCTCCCCTTCTCGATCACCAGTTCCCCCCGCGTGCCGGTGACGCGAAACTCGTCGCCCGGCCCGATGAACGATCCGGCGCGCAGCGCGTCGTACGTGGCGACGATGCCGGAACGGAAGCGAAAGAGCGCGTGGGCCAGCGATTCACCTTCCATCTCGGCCAGCGGACGGCCAGTCACCGCCACAACTTCTTCGATCTCGCCCAACCACATGCGCAGTGGACGAATCCAGTGTGCGCCGCCGTCGATGCAGATGCCGCCGCCGGTGATCGCCTTGTCGTAGCGCCATGGCTTCGATCCCCAGCCTGTCCCCACGGCCCCGCCGAAGAACGCCCGCGCCGTAATCACCTCGCCAATCGCGCCTTCCTCGATGAGTTCCTTGATCTTGGCCGCATCGGGCCAGTACTGCGACTGCTCCGCCACCATAAAGACAGTGCGCGCCTTCATTGCCGCCGCCATGATCGTTTCGCAGCCGTCTAGCGTCGTCGCCATCGGCTTTTCGAGGACGACATGTTTGTGCGCTGCGAAGGCCAGGATCGCTGCGTCCTCGTGCTGATTGTGCGGCAGCATGATGTCGACGGCGTCGAAATCGCCGTGGGCGAGCGCGTCTTCGAGCGACGTGAACGCTTCGCCGCCTGTCTTTGCGGCCATTTCGGCGGCGCGTGTGGCGTCGCTATCCACCACCGCGGTGACCTGCAACTCGGGTACATGCGCCTGAATGCCGCGCCAATGGGCCTGGGCGATACCGCCGCAACCCACCAGCGCGATCTTGATCTTTTTGGCGTCTGTCATATCGGCGGCACCTATTCAGCGTAGACTTCGGCGCGTAGATTTTGGAGGTAGGCCAGCGTCTTGTCCGTCTCCACGCCGAAGCGCAGCGGACCGTCGTCGGTGCTCACCCAGGCACAGGCACAGGAGACCGCGCCCTGATAGCCGATGTCGCGCAGAATGCGGAAGAGCCGCCGGTAGAGATCGGTGCGATCCCCGGCGCCAGGCTGCGCGCCCGATTCGGCAATGTGGACGTGGGTGCAGTATTCCGGCTCGATTGCGATGTGCTCCAACGGCTGATCCAGCTTGATGAAGTAGTTGAGATCGGCCATCACCTTCACCGAAGGCCGGTTCACCTGCTTGGCGAACTCGATGCCTTCCAGGTAGCGCGGCCACAGCGTCGTCAGATCCGAAAGTGGCTCTAGCGCCACCGTCATGCCGTACTGTTCTGCGTGGTCGGCCAGAAGATGGCAGAAGCGCAGCGCCTGTTCTGTCGCTTCATCGCGCGAAAAGCCCTCCGGCACGGCGAAGAAGCCGCCGTAGATGCCCACAACTTCCACGCCCAGTTCGCTCAGCCGCCGGAACGCCCGCTTCGTCCAGAATTCCAACTGTTCCCAGTCCACATCGGGGCCGACTGCTTTCAGCCCCCAAAACTGGAGAAAGTGGCTGGCGATGCGGGCAGGTGGCAGGTTCCAAGATGCAATTTCCGCCTTCTTGGCCGCCCAGTTGGCGTCGCTCTCAAAAGGACGAACCTGCAACGCCACCGGCACTTCGGTGACATCCCAACCGCTGCCGATCTCCGCGGGCGGGCGAATGTCCGGCTTGTCGCCGAAGAGGATACAGAGTTTGAATGGCGTGGTCATGGCATGTCCTCCAAGTTGTGGTGTGGTTGATCGTGAAGATAAAGTGGGGGGGACAGGAGACATCTGACGTCTGATGTCTTGGTCTCCATTTTACTGTGCGGTACTGAGGATGTCAACTGCGGCTGCGAAGGATGACTCTACTGCAAAAAGGTCGCTCAAATGCAAAAGTCCGACTTCTTTCAGGAGGGGAGCAACCGCAAATCACACAGAAGTCGGACTTTTCGCAGTGGAGTCAAGGATAGAACGCAAATGCGTTGACTAGTCTGCTGATCGCTCCGACGCAGCCAGCAGTGGACCGCCCGATGTGTGCTCCGCCATCGCCTGTCGCGCGGACGCGCCGTCGTGGGCCTGGATGGCGGCGAAGATGGCCCGATGCAGCGACATCGATTCGTCGGTGTTGCCGGCTTCGGTGTAGGTGGTCTCCATCCAGGTGCGGAGGACGTGCTGAAATGCGCCCAACATGTTGGCGAGCATGTCGTTGTGCGCAGCCTTCGCAATTGCCAGGTGAAAGGCGAGATCGCTGTCCACGTACGTTGTCATGTCGGCCTGGGCGGTTTCGAGCGTTTCAAGGCAATCACCGATCGCGGCGATCTCGTCGTCGGTGGCGCGCGCCGCGGCCCAGCCTGCCAACGTCACCTCGATGACGCTGCGCGCCTCGATCACCTGTTGTACGCTGCTCTGGTTGAGGTAGAGTCCCCATGCCAGGGGGCGTGTGAGGATCGACGTGTCTCTGCTGCTGACGAAAGTGCCGACGCCGCGCCGGATCTCCAGGATGCCCAGCGCACACAGTGCCTTGATCGCCTCGCGCAAGGACGAGCGACCGACGCCCAGCCGCGCCATCAGTTCTCGCTCGGAAACCAGTTGATCGCCCGGCTTGAAGCCATCATCGATGATCAGGCGCACGAGCCGATCCACGATCTCGTCCACCACGGTGGCGCGTCCAATCGGATCGAGGCTGTCCAATCCGCTGTTGCGGTTATCGTCAGTCACAATCACGTATCATGTCCTATCTTGAAACGAATCTGTGGATGCAGTTTGCAGTATGGCGGCGTCGCTTGCCGAAAGGGATGGTACAAGTTCTGTGTTTGGCTGTCAATCCAATAGATCCGCCCAATCCGCGTTCTATCTCTGTAACTCTACTGCAAAAAGGTCGCTCAAGCGCAAAAGTCCGACTTCTCTTCGGAGGAGAGCAACCGCAAATCACACAGAAGTCGGACTTTTCGCAGTGGAGTCATCTCTCTGCCTTCCTTTGAAATCCTGCGGCGTATCCGCTAGAATGCGCACATGATCATACTGCATCTGCACTGGCAACCACCATCACAGGTAGCGGAGACCGGCCTGTTTTGCTTTTGGGCCGAGGACAGCGCCGCGCCGTCGCCGTCGTTGAAGATCGACCGCCGCCGCGGTGAGGCGCTGCCCCATCCCTTCGCGCTTGGACAGGCGCAACTGGCGGCGCATCTCAAATCGCTTACCGGAGTCAATGTTCGGCTTCAACGCGTCGGCATCGCCTTGCGACTGCCCACCACCTGCAGGCCATAACTTCGCGCAACTGCTCCACGATTGGGAAGTTGACACGACTGACCTACGCCTGTTCGACTGGGAGATCCCCGGCGCTGGTCGTCTCCCTGCGGACGGGTTCTATCTGCTCAACAACTTGCCACCTGCTACAGAACTGTCGGCGCAGGAGCGGCTCGGCGACGATCTCGTCTTCTGGCAGGTGACGTCGCCTATTTTCGGAAGCGGTAGCGCAGCAGAAGATGCTCCCGACGTGGCCGCCGGGCAGAAGGGCGGCGCCAAGTCACTGCATGCCCGCTGGCGCGGTCCTCGACGGGCCGCGCGATGGGCCACGCCTGGCGCGACTGCGTCAGTCCATGCCGCCGCTCTGCCGCGCCGACGCATCCGTCGCCAACCATGACGCCTCACCACGTCTGTTGCTCGATTCCTTTCTCAACAGCGTCGTGGACGGCTTCATGCGTAGCTGGTCCGGTTCGCATAGTGTTGACAACAGCAGCGACAATCAACTGCTCCAGGCGCTCACGAATTCGTCCAACGCCCAGATTCAAGCCTCCGCCGCGCAAGGACAGCAAATCCAGGTCGGTCACCGCGCCTGGTTGCGCAATCTGTACGCCGCCGGCGATAATCCGTTCCGCGTGGCGCTCTGCGCCTGGGCTTTGTCTCCGGCAATCAGGGCGACGATTGGACGCTCTACTTTCTGCTCCAATCGCGCGAGGACCCCAGCCTGCTCATCGAAGCGGCGCAGGTGTGGCAGCGCAGGCCGCCGTCTGTCGCCAACTTGCAGAATCCCCAAGAATTGCTGCTCACCGGGCTGGGGTTTGCCGCCCGCCAGAGTGAGGCTGTCCGCAGCAGTTTGCAGGGGAAGCAGCCGATGCAGGCGCGCCTCAGCCCCGACGACGCCTACGCCTATCTACGTCACACCGCGCCCTTGCTGGAAGAAAGCGGCTTCGGCGTCCTCGTGCCGCCGTGGTGGAACAAACCCAATGCCCGCCTGGGTCTGCGCGTGCGCATGAAAGGTTCGGGCAACTGCGACGGTGTGGCCTCGGGGCTGTTGGACGATGGAGAACCGATCCGCTACGAGTGGTATTCTGTGGGCGGCCAGGAGATCGACTTCGAGGAATTTCAGGCGCTGGTCGATCTCGAAGTCTCCCCTGGTGCAGATCCGCGGCCAGTGGGTGCAACTCGATCCCGAACGAATCAGCCGCCATCCGCTTTTGGCAGCGCCAGACCGAAGACGGTTCGGCCGCTGCTCGACGCCGCCGGTCTCGTCTCGTTGACGGTGGACGGCCTCGACGTGGAGGGCATCGACGCCGAAGGCTGGGTCAAGTTGGCTGGATCGCTTCACCGGCCAGGATACGCTCGATCTGCTGGCCGACCCGCCCGGCCTCAATGCCACACTGCGCCCGTACCAGCGCTACGGCTATTCGTGGCTCGATTTTCAGCGGCGTTGGGGTGTGGGTGTCTGTCTCGCCGACGACATGGGCCTGGGCAAGACGATCCAGACGCTGGCCATGCTCTCCAGGGCCAAGGACGCGGGCGAGACACTGCCCGGCCCCACCTTGCTCATCGCGCCCACGTCGGTGGTGGTCAACTGGGCCAAGGAGGCCGAACGCTTCACGCCCAATCTGCGTGTCCTCGTACACCAGGGACCGGACCGTCTGCGCGAGGACGACTTCATCGCCGCTGCACGTGAACACGACATCGTCGCCACCAGCTATGCCCTCGTCCGCCGCGATGAAGACTTCCTCAAGCAGATCGCCTGGTTCGGCATCGTCCTCGACGAGGCGCAGAATATCAAGAACGCCGACACCAAACAGGCGCGGGTGATCCGTCACCTGGGGAGTCGTTTCCGCCTAGCGCTCACAGGGACGCCGGTGGAAAACCGGCTCAGCGAACTGTGGTCGATCATGCACTTCCTCAACCCCGGTTTTTTGGGCAGTCGGCAGCGCTTCCGCAAAGAATTCGCCTTGCCCATCGAACGCTACAGCGAAGCCGAAGCCGCCCAACGCCTGCGCCGCATCGTGTCGCCCTTCATCCTGCGCCGCGTCAAAACCGACCCCCCCGTGATTCAAGATCTGCCCGAAAAGCAGGAAAGCAAGGAATTCTGCACGCTGTCCACTGAGCAGGCCACGCTCTACGAAGCCGTGGTGCAAGACGCCCTGCACACCATCGAAAGCGCCGAAGACGAGATGAAACGTCGCGGGCTGGTGCTCTCGATGCTGATGAAACTCAAGCAGATCTGCAACCACCCCGCCCACTTCCTGCATCAGTTGGAAGGCGACGCCGCCGCCGAAAAGACGGCCACTCGCAGCGGCAAGGTGGGGCGCCTGGCCGAAATGGTGGAAGAACTGCTCGACGCCGGCGACCGCAGCTTGATCTTTACCCAGTTCACCGAAATGGGCAGCTATCTGCAATCTTTCCTGCAACAGCGCTTTGGACGACCGGTGCTCTTCCTACACGGCGGTGTCCCCGCCAAACGGCGACAGGAGATGGTCGAGCGCTTCCAGGACGAGACCGGCGGCCCGCCCATCTTCGTCCTTTCGCTCAAGGCGGGCGGCACCGGGCTGAATCTCACCCGCGCCAGCCACGTCTTCCACTTTGATCGCTGGTGGAATCCGGCTGTGGAAGACCAAGCCACAGATCGCGCCTTCCGCATCGGCCAGAAGCAAAACGTACAAGTACACAAATTCGTCTGCGTGGGCACCCTGGAAGAAAAGATCGACATGATGATCGAAGAAAAGAAAGCCCTGGCCCAGTCCGTGATCGGCGGCGGCGAGAACTGGCTCACCGAGCTATCGACGGATGATCTGCGCGATTTGGTGCATTTGCGGAGAGAGACGGTTGCGTAACTCGTAATGCGTAATCCGTAACCCAGAGGTCGCCTTTCGAGAATCGAACTTCATGGCGAGGATCACACGCCACCAATTACGCATTACGAATTACGCCACCGCACAATAAGCAAGAGGAAAAATCATGCCCCGCTACCCCAAACCCACCCGCCGCATCGAAACCGACGAAGGCATCAAAGCCAAGGGACGTGGGGAGAAGTTTGCCGAAAATTGGTGGGCCGAGCGCTGGATCAAGGCGCTGGAGCAGATCACCGATGCCGGCCGCCTGCGCCGCGGACGATCCTATGCGCGCAGTGGACAGGTGCTGTCTATCGAGGAGAAGCAGGGCGGTATCGAGGCCCGCGTGCAAGGATCGCGTACGACGCCGTACAGGGTGAAGATCCACCTCAAGGCGCTGACGCCCGCCGAGTGGAACAAGGTGCTGGCAGCGCTGGCCGAGCGGGCCATCTTCACGGCGCAGTTGCTCGCCGGTGAAATGCCGCCCGACATCGAGGAAGCCTTTGCCGCGGCGGGCGTGAGCCTCTTCCCGGCGCAGGGCAGCGATCTGGAGACGGCGTGCTCCTGTCCCGACTTTGCCAACCCGTGCAAACATGTGGCCGCCACCCACTACATTTTGGGCGAGCGTTTCGACGCCGATCCCTTCCTGCTCTTCCGTCTGCGCGGCCGCAGCCAGGACGAGATCTTCGCGTCTTTGCGCGCCATGCGCAGTGCGGAAGAGATCAACGCAGTGGCCGAGGAAGGCGCAGCCTATGTCGTCGACGAAACGCCGCCGCTAGAAGACGCCATCGCCGATTTCTGGTCGATGGGCGCGTCGCTGGCGCAGTTTCCCACACAGCTACATGAACCGACCACGCCGCTGCCCATCCTGCGCCGATTGGGGCAGCCCGCCTTTCTCGTCACCAAAGTGGAGAAGGCGCTGGGTCCGCTCTACATCAACGCTTCGGCGCGGGCGCTCGAAGTCGCCTACGCCGCCGAGCCTGAGACCCCCGATCCCAACACCGATTTTGAGGAATCCGCATGAGCCTGATCGAATACTTCTCCCAAACCCACAACAGCGACGAACTCAAGGAATTGCTCGACGTGATGGGCGTGCGCGGCAAGCCAACGCGCAAGGACGAGCGCGCCGAATTGCTGGTGCGCACGCTCACCAGCCGCCGCGAACTCCAGGATCTGTTGGATCGCATGCGCGACATTGAGCGCAAAGCATTGGCCGCCGCCTTCCACAACGACGGTATCTTCGATCCGCACGCGTTCCTGGCGCAGTATCGTGCTCTGCCAGATCGCCCCAGTGGGGGGCGTTGGTCGTATTCGACAAAACTCTACACCCTCGATCTCTTCTTCCGGGGGATGACCCGCTGGCGTTCGTGGCAGCACTATGCTATCCATCCTGAGTTGATGCCGCTGCTCGAACCGTTGATGCCGCCGCCGGATCGCTTCGTGCTGAATGGGCCGGTGGAAACGCCGACTGCAATGGATGTCGAGGGTGACATCTTTCCTGCCATCGCAGTGGAAACCGAAAAACGTGGACCCCACGATCTGCTGCTCTTCCTGGCGCTGTTGAATCAGGGCGAGGTGAAGTACAGCAGTTCCATGAAGCAGTTGACGAAGAAAAGCCAGGAAGTTCTGGAAGCGAAACTGGCCGCCAGCGACGGCGACGCAACAGACAGCGAGTTTCTCAACTACGTCAACGCCACGGGGTTGGCCCTGTTTGCCTATACCGCTGGCCTTGTTGATAGAAATGGCAACCTGAGCGAAGAAGGCAAGGCGTATCTGGCCACCGAATCGCCCGAAATCCTCTTCGACGCATTCCTCGAATGGAGCGAAGAAGGCTGGTTCGATGAGATCACGTTGATCGACGGCATCCGCGGCGCAGGCAGCAAAGGTGTGCGCCTGACGCATCCATCGGCGCGGCGTGAGCGTATCATCGAAGCGCGCTCGTGGGCGCCCACCACCGGCGTCTGGATCGACACATACGATCTCTATCGGGCGATTCAGATCTGGCACATGGATTTCGACGTGGAGGAAGGAGGCATCGACCACTTGCACGTGGGCAGTTACTCGCGTCGTGGGCGCTATGCTGAACCGTGGGCCGACTACACCAACGCCTGGTACTTCATCAAGGGGCTGTACATCAACGCCGTGGTTTGGGCGTTCCTTGCCTCAATCGGCGCGGTGGACATTCTATATGTCCACGATGCGGCCGATTATTTCCGGCCCTCACCTACACCGGTACGGAAGAGCGGCCCGTCAGCAACTTCGACGGCCTGGCCGCTTTCCGCATCACGCCGTTGGGCGCCTATCTCTTTGGGCAGGCGAGCAGCTACGAGCCGCCGAAATCTGCCGAAGAGGCGCTCTTCACCACCAGCGCCGAGGGCGTCATCTCCTTGCTGCCCGGTGTGACGCTCCAGCGAAGCCCTCGCGCCCAGTTGGAACAGATCGCCGACGCCACGGCGCAAGGACACGTCCTTTCGCGGCAGAAACTGCTCGTCTACCTCGAATCCAGCAGACCTGTCGCTGCCGCACGGGCGTTCCTGGCGCAGCGCAACCCAAAGTCCCCTGCCCGAGGACGTAGCGCGCTTTCTCGACCAGGTCGAAGCCGACAGCTGCGCCGCCATCGTCAAGAGCCGAATGTTGAGCATCACCATCAGCTCCGCCGAAGTCGCCCAACAGATCCTCGACGACCCCACTGCCGGAAAAATCGCCCGTCAACTGGACAGCCGCACGCTCGTTATCCCCGAAAGCCGCAAAACGCGTTCCTGCGCGTTGCGCGTCATGGGTTACGGTCTGAGCGATGGATAGACAGTCACGCGGCAAACATGCCCACTCGAATCGCCTAAATAGTCGCCAATCAGAAAACCGGCGGGAACTCCCGCCGGTTTTGTTTATCCGGGCAACAGCATAGCGGATACTTCTTGCCAGCAGGCCTCGCGTTCGAGCGGCGCGGCGCTCTTCTTCTTCGGCGATGATGGCTTCCACTTCTTTGCGTGCTTCGTAGCGTTTGCGCTCCTGCGAAAGCCAGCGTTTGGGATCTTCGGGATCGACAATGGGCCGCGCCGAGGCCGAAAGCCGGTGTGGCCCACCATCTCGTCGTCGGGGCGTAGCCGATCGGGGACAGGCTTGTAGCGCCGCACCAGCAGTTCCTCCACTTCGATATCGGCGAAGCCACTGGCTTCCAGCGAAACGAGCAAGCTCGGTCACCTGGTTGGTGGTGGGCATGAGGCTGGTGAAGAAACCGCCCGGCCGCAGCGCGGCGCGCACCTGCGCCAGGTAATGCCAGGGGCGACGCACGTCCAGAAAGACGGCATCGACGCCGCGCTGGTGAATGCCGTCGCTGATCGATTCCTGGAATTGCTTGACAAAGGGATGCAGATTGGCGCGCCGCAGGTTCTCGGCGGCCGTATTGAAATTTTCCGCCCGCACCTCGTAGGTGTAGACCATGCCTTCGGGCGCCACTGCCCATGCCAGGGCCAATGTCAGTGCGCCGCTGCCTGTCCCCGCTTCCACCACGTGGCCTACCTGACAGGCGCAGGTTGAGTTTGTGGACGATGTAGGCGGCATCCTTGGGGTAGATGATCTGTGTGGTGCGGCGTACGCGTGTCATCAGATCGGCCAAAGACGGCTCCAGCAACAGCATGGCGTGGCCAAGCTGGCTGTGGACCGTGGTCCCCAAAGGCAAGCCGATCAGATCATCGTGCGGAATCGTGCCCAGATGTGTGTGGAAGCGCTGCCCCGGCTGAAGCTGGATCAAGAAACGCTTGCCCAACGACGTCACCAGCACAACCAACTGCCCCGCCTCGGTCACCGCGGACCGCGAAGACACCCAATCCGCCGACGAATCGTAAAAATTGTCCAAAAAGTACTCCCTTGTCAGTAATTATTCAATGCCGAATGTAACTGTTCAGTCTCCGAGCAAGACTAGCGCCGGTTGAGCCTGTCGAAACCCAGCGGGTTAACCCGTTCCTGGGTTTCGACAGGCTCAACCGGCGTCACTGGTACAAGGTGGCCGAAAAGAGTCCATGAAATCCTGCGGAGTGAGCACGCCCACGTGCGGCGCTTACCGTGTAGACCCGCACGTGGGCGTGCTAACTCCGCAGTCAACTGAATATAGCGACTCATTGCGCCACTCTGTACTAGCCTTACGCTGAACAGTTACTGCCCAATGCACAACTGCCAACTGCATACCTGCCACCACTTCCCTCACTGCGCCGTCAATGTAACGCTGATCGGCGCCGCACGCACGCTGCGATTGGAGTTGCCGCTGCTCGCGTTGACCTCGAACTGGTAGCTCTGCCCTGCGGCGTCGGCGGGAATGTCGGTGCGCACAAAGACAGGCAACTGAGCGCCCGCCGCTACGCCAATCGAGATCGACGTGTCACCGCAAATGCCGTCACCGCGGCAGATGGTCAGTGGCCACGGCAGATTTTTTACCAGATCGACGAAAATCTCGTCGGCCAGTGGACCCGTGTTCTGCACCTGGATCGCGATCTCACAGACCTGCCCCACCGCGCAGGTGCGCAGGTTACCGCCGTCCGCCGCCAACGAGACGCCCCAATTCGGCGTCTCCGGCGTCACCGAAGACGGCGCGGCCGGTGTCCACGTGGGGGTGGGCGTGAGCACCGGCGTCGGCGTGGCCGACGGCAGCGGCGTGGGCGTGTCGATGCGCACCTCCACCGTCACCGTCTGCGTCTGTTCGGTGCCGTCTTGGAGTAGCACCGAGAGTTCGTAGGTGGATGACGCCCACTGGATGCAGACGCGGCGTTCGCCCTGCCCAAAGACACCCTCGTTGTCGAGGAAGACGGCACGCACATTTTCCGCGCCAAAACAACGTAGTGCATCCCTGAGGCGGCAGGAACTGGTGCGCCGCCCGAAATTCAACGACAGCAGGCGCATAGGTGACTACCGGCGTCGGTGTGGCGGTGACCACAACAATCGCCGGATCACCTGGCGTGCTGGTGGGTACGGCAAAGGTCGGCGTTGGGCGGCGCGTAGGCGCGGCCGGCCCCCCTGGCGTCGTGATGATCACCGGCCCCGCCACAGCCGTAGCCAGCGCCGGATCAGACGGAGCTTCGCTGTTGTCGGCGCCGTTGTCGGGGCTTGGGGGCGTGGGTGTTGTGATCACCACTGGACCAGTAGTGGATGGCGTCTCCGCATCGTTGGCGGTGTTGTTGAGGATCTGCGCGGCGATGGCTGAAGTCGGTGTTGGCGTCACAGCCACAGGAAACGCAAACGTAGGCTGCGGCGACGGCAGGGGCGACAGGATCTGCTGCGCCAGGATCGGCGCTGTGGGCGGCCCAACCGGCGCCGACGGCGTGGGCGTCACCAGCAAGAAGACCTGGTTCTGCTCCAGCGGCGCGCTTACCTGCGCCAACCGTTCGCCGAAGGGGAGCAGCCCACTGCCCACCAACTGCCAGCCGGTGTAGACGGCCAACGAGCCGCCGCAGAGCATGAAAATCGCAAGGAAGGTGGCAACACCAACCCACAACCCCAGTCGCGGGCGCCGATCTTCGTCCGCTGCCAACAGCATGTCGGCGTCGGCGAGGATCGGCAAAGCGGCGTCCTCGTTGGCGAGAGCGAGTTCATCCCCGGCGGGCGCTACGTCCGTCGCATCATCCGCTGCCAGCAAACGGAAACGCGGACACAGGCGATGTCCGCTGCCCAGGCAGTACGTGGCCTGGTCGGCCAACAGCAACTGCTCGCGTTCCATCTCGTCGAAGGCGGGTTGGATCCATTCGACGGCGTAGCAGCGATTTTCAAAGCTGGGATAGTCCTGGGCGGGGCCGCGCGACTCGTCTTCGAGTGGGGCGCCCAGGTGTGGGCAGAAGCGTTGCGCCATCAGCGATCCTGTGCCAGTGCGTCAAAGTTCGCCGCGCCGGCCAGCACACGCTCGGCCAGCACCAGCGCCTCGTCCGCGGTGACAACCTCGCCGGCGGCCTGCGCCTCCTGCACCTGCCCCAGAATGAGGCCGACGATGCGGCCCGGTTGCAGGTTGAACGCCTGCATGATCTGTCTGCCGTCGATCACAGGCGGGCCTATCTGCGCCTGTGGGCGGAAGGCAAACGCCAACAGTTGGCCGGCATGGGCCAGATAGGCGGGCCACTCGGGTCCTCGTGTGGCGCCGGTGGCCTGGAAGTCGGCCAGGGCAAGGAGCAGCACATCGACACCGCTCAGATCATCGTTGGCGCCGGTCGCCGTATCGCGGAAGAAGCGGAAAGCGGCGCGGCGGCTCACTTCTTCACCAGCAAAGCTGACATGCAGGTGATGGGGGCGCATGTGCGCGGTGACGACGGTCTGCGCTACCTGGATTTCGCGGCGGCTGAAGCGCAGCGCGTTGAGCCGATCCACGGTCAACTCGGCGCCGACGCGTTCATGATCGAAGAAACGAGTGCGCATGGCGCCTTCGGCGTCGAACTCTTCGCTGCGGGTGGCGGGCTTGCCCAGATCGTGGCAGAGCGCGTGCCACACCAGCCAGTCGGCGCGGGTGCGTCCACTGCTCATTGGATCGGCAAAGTGGGCGCGCAGGTTGGTTTGCCAGGGCGCCAGCATATCGCTCAGATCAGGGTCGAGGGTGCTATCTTCTTCGTGTAGCCAGGAGCGGAGATCGGCGGCGTAGTTCATGGCCAACAGCGTGTGCTCGAAGACGTCCAGATGGTGCGGCGGCGTCTGGGTAACGTCGATGGTCTGCGCCAGTTCGGGCAGCGTCGGCGTGATCAGATCGAGATCGCGCAGGGTATGCAGCGCGTCGGCGGGGACGCGCACACCCAGAATCTTCCACAGTTCGTCGCGGCGGCGTTCGGGGCTGACGTTGTGCAGCGTAGCCGCGCGGCGACGGATGCCCGCAGCAAGGTCGTCGTTGATGTTGAGATCAAATTTGTGGATGAAGCGTACCGCGCGCAGCAGACGCACCGGATCCGCGTCGAGATTGGCCTCGTCGAACGGACGCAGCCGTCCCTGGCGCAGGTCCGCGACGCCGTCGACCACGTCGATCAGCCGCGGCGCTTCGCCTGGCGCCAACACAATGGCGAGCGCGTTGACGGTGAAATCGCGCGTACGCAGATCGTCCACCAGATCCCCGCGCAGGGCGGCGATGTCGGCGACGCGGCGCTCGGCGCCGTCTTCGATCTGCACCAGCCGCGCCACATCGCGCTGCGCGTCCAGTGGGTAGTAGGCCCAGCCGATGCGGTCGGCGGCCTGGCGCGCTGCGTCCAGCACAGGTGCGTCCATCGCCACATCGAGATCGTTGATCACCTCGTCTGCGCCCAGCAGGAAATCGCGCACATTGCCGCCCACCACGTACAGCGTCCGTCCTTGGGCCAGCAGCGCGTTGACCAGATCCTCGAAGCCGGGGGCTGTCCACTCTGCGATTTTGTCGATGCGATCCTCGAATGCAGAAATCATCGTGACCTACCAAAGATTTTTGTA
>JAWKOL010000057.1:0-19516 GCA_041391225.1 Caldilineaceae bacterium | reverse complement strand
GAATTACGCATTACGCACTACTTCCACTTCAGCCACGTAATCGACCGCGGCAACACCTCAACCCGCAATTGATCACCCTCGCGCGTCGGCAATCTGTGCGGCTGGAAGGTGACTTGTTGCTGCGCCAGCGGTGTGTTGGTGCGGGTGGGGCCGTCGGCGGTCATGACTTCGCAAGAGATGAGTTGGTCGATGCCGAGATCGGCGGCGTCTATGTCGAGGACGATGCTGCGCTGTTGGTGACGGCTGACGATCACCATGTCCACGCTACCGGATTGGGCGCGCACGGCGATGGCGTCGACGTAGGGGACGTCCTCGACGGCGGGGGCGGTGCGGGCGCCGTCGCCCACGTCGTAGCCCGCGCCCTGGTAAGTGACAGGCAGCAGTTGTCCGCCGGCCAGTTGGGTGTAGCGTTGGATCACGTCCACCTGCGGATCATGGTAGAGGAAAGGCCCCGCTTTGCGCAAACAGCCGCCGTGGAAAAGCGCGGTGGCATTGGCAACGCGGATCCACTCTTTGAGGCGAATGGACATGTTGAGGAAGAGCGCAGCGTAGATCGCGCCGCCCAGGTTGCCCACCTGTGGCCGATCCGTGCGCCCGAGGATGCCCCACTCGGTGATCCCCAGATCGATGGACGCGCCGGGGCGCACTTCGCGGCACAGCGCCATGAGATCGGGCAGATCCGTCTTTTCCCACTGCACGGTGTGGGCCATGAGCGAACGCCAGATCTGATCCGTGGGCGTGCGGTCGCTGAAGCCGTGCATGTTGCTGGGCAGGGCGTGCAGGGCGATGGATTCCAGCGTGTCGCCGCCGTCTTCGAGCAGGATGCGGTGCCACTGGTGTTCCGGCTCCACGAAGTCGAAGCAACTGCCCGTGGCCATCAACTCGATGGACGGGTCGACGCCGCGCATGGCCGCCGCCCATTCGCGATAGCGCAGCGCGTTCTCCTCCGATCCACAATGGCCAATCTGCCACGCGCCGTAGATCTCGTTGCCCACTTCCCACAGCGAGACGCCGTAGGGTTCAGGGTGACCGTTCTCGGCGCGCTTGCGGCCCCAGGTGGTGTCCGCGGCGCCGTTGACGTACTCAACCCAGTTGGCGGCTTCTTCGGCGCAGCCGTCGCCCATGTTGATGCACAGGTGCGGCTCCGATCCGATGAGTTCGCACAGGCGCAGGAATTCGTCGACGCCGAAGAAATTGTCGTCGATGCCGTGCCAGTCGCGATTGGGGAAAGTCTGGCGGCGATCCCAGGGACCGAGACCGTGCCAGAAGTGGCTGAGCCGCTGACGAAATTGCCCCCTGGCCCGCGCAGGATGGGCGGGGCGAACCAGCGGCAGCGTTCCAGCAGATCAGGGTCGAGGCCGTCTACGTGATCTACTGGCAGCATCACAGCCTGGTCTACCCAAAAGCCGCCGCTGCCTTCGACTTCAATGTTGAAATCCAGCGGCTCCAGCGGATCGAGCCGTCCTTCGGGCAGCGTGAGGGTGAAGGGGATCTTGGTCCAGCGGTCGGCGGGCCAAGGCGAGATCGGCCACGGCCAGCGCTGACGGGTCCGCGACGCTGGGACGGCGACGCAGCGTCACCCGCAACGTCCCTGGCCGAGCGCCCGCGCCCAGATGTAGCCTTCGTAGCTGCGCTGTCGTTGGTGCGGCGGAAAGATGCCCTGGCTCAGCCGCACTGGTCCGCCGCGCAGGTTGGCGCGCACGGAATGGCCGGCGGCCGGGCTGGTTGCCGGTCACCGCGCCGTGGGGTGTGGCCTTCCACGGCAAGGGGACGCCGTGCGCAGTATCGTCGTCGAGGACGAGCAAGCCGAAGCCGGTGACGCGCAGGTGCGGACGCCAGTCGGCCAGGGTGTGCCTGTTTTTCAGGCGAGGCGGTGGACCGATTCGGCGATGCGGCCATTTTCGAGCAGACCGGCCAGGTCACTTGGGCGGGACGTTGTGGTTGGCATAGAAGGATGGGTTCATCAGCAACTGCGCCAAAATGCCGCCCTGCGCCGAGAAGCCCAGATGCTCGAAGAAATTGCCGAAAATGCGCGGCGGGATCGGCGTCGCCGTCCACACCGGCGCGGACGGTCAACCGTCCGGTCTCGTCGTCATTGCGCTCGAAGCGAAAGCGGTCTTCGCGGTGGGGGATGTGGGAAGTCATTGGGAACGATCCTTTTGGTCAGTATAGTGAAGGAAAAACAAGGGCAGGTTGCAGGTTGACAAAGGTTGCAAAAGGTTGCAGAAGTTGCAGGTTGCAGGTTGCAGGTTGCAGGAACGATTGTCTCTTGTCACTTGCACACCTGCAAACTGTCATCCTTTCAGCCCTGTCATCATCACACTCTTGAGAATCTGGCGCTGGAAGATGGCGTAGAAGAGCAGCACAGGGATGCTGGCGATGGCCGCACCGGCCATGACCAGCCCCATCTGATCGCCGCCGTAAGTGCCACGCAGCACGGTGAGGCCCACGGTGAGGGTGCGCATTTCCAGGCGGTTGAGGACGATCAAGGGCCAGAACAGGTTGTTCCACGAGCCGAGGAAGACGAAGATCATCAGCGCCACGAGGCCGGCCCGCGTCAACGGCAGTACGATCTGCCAGTAGATGCGGAAGCGGCCGGCGCCGTCGATGAGCGCGGCTTCTTCCAATTCAACCGGCACGCTCAAGAAGAACTGCCGCAGCAAAAAGACGGCGAAGACGCTGGCCACGCCGGGCAGGATCACGCCCTGGTAGCTGTCGATCCAGCCCAGGTTGCGCACGAGGATGAAGGTAGGGATCAACGTCACCTGCGCCGGGATCATCAGCGCCAGCAGCAGCGAGAAGAAGAGCACATCGCGGCCCGGAAAGGTGAGCCGGGCGAAGCCGTAGGCCGCCATGCTGCACACCAGCAACGAAAGAATCGTCTCCACCGTGGCGATCAGCGCGCTGTTCCAAAACCAGCGGGGGATCTGCAAATCCGGCCGCAGGAACATATTCTGATAATTTTCCAACGTCAACGTGCTGGGGAAAAACTCAATCGGCCAGCGATAGATCTGTCCTTCGGGCGTGAAAGAAAGCACCATCATCCAATAAAACGGAAAGCCCACCAGGATCGCCAGCAAAATCAGCGCCGCATACGTCAGCAACCGCTGCCCCGACATCATCCTCATCATCGCATCATCTCCATCATCACATCATTCTTCCGCGCCGCGCGTGCCGAAAATGCGCAACTGCACCAGCGTAAAGAACAGGATCACCAACGCCAGGCCAATCGCAATCGTCGAGCCGTAGCCCATGCGGTAGAAGCGCCACGCCGTCTGGTAGAGGTAGATCAGCACCACGTACGACGCCCGACCGGGGCCGCCTTCGGTCATGATGTAGGGTTGACCGAAGATCTTGAAGTGCGAGATCAACTGGGTCACCGCCACGAACATGATCACGGGGCGCAGCAGCGGCAGCGAGATGTAGCGTCCTAGCTGCCAGGTGTTGGCCCCGTCGATGCGGGCGGCTTCGTAGAGCGTATCGGGGATGTTTTGCAGCCCGGCCACGTAGATCAGCATGGGGAAGCCGAAGGTCCACCAGATCGTGGCGAGGCTGAGCGACGGGATCACCAACTGTGCGCTGGAAAGCCACGGCACGGTGGGCAGGCCGAACCAGGCCAGGAAGTAGTTGAAGACGCCGAACTGGGTGTTCATCATCCAGCCCACGATGATGGCCATCACCGCCACCGAGAGCACCACCGGCGAGTAGAAGATGGTGCGAAAGAAATCTCGCCCCGCCAACGGCTGATCCACGCCGAAAGCCACACCCAGCGCGAAGATCGTATTTCCCCCCGCCGTGAGGAAGGCGAAGAAGAGCGTATTGCGCAGGCTGAGCCACCACAGATCGTCGGTGAGTAGTTCCTCGTAGTTGCGCAGCCCCACAAAGGGATGCACCTTGGCCAGGATCTCCCACTCGAAAAAGCTCATGTAGATGGAATAGAAGATCGGCCCCAGCGTAAAAATAACAAACAGGAGCATAAACGGCGCCACAAACAGCGCATTCCCTGCCGACCAGCGCCAATCTTTCCACGTGGTGGGGGGATGGGGTGGTGATGATGATGGTAATGGTGATTGCATGGGCGAACCTCCTGAGAAGGTAATGCGTGATGCGTAATGCGTAAGGTTGTGTTTTGATCCTGAGGCTGCGATTGGATGCCTGTCGTGTAGAGCAGCTTTGTACAGCACTACGTTTGCCAGGTCCATTACCGCCGCCCCAACCAACCCTTACGCATCACGCATTACGCATTATTCACTCCTATCGCGCAAACCGATCCAACACATCCTGCACGCGTTGGTTCGCCGTCGCCAGTGCTTCTTCGACAGGCGTCACGTTGTCCCAGGAGCCGCCGATTTCGGGTTCCCAGGAGGCGGCGATTTCGTCTTTGCCGGGGTGCGGCACTTCCAGGCGTCCCTGATCGAGGAACGATTCGGCGAAGACGATCACGGCGCGGTCAACTTCGGGATCGAGCTGCTCCTGCACCGAGAAGCGCGCGGGGACCTGTCCTGAACCGGCCCACGTCAATCCGTTGTCCGACAGGTAGATCACGAGGCGCTTGGCGGCTTCCAACTGCTCGCCGTCCAGATCGGTGGGCATGTGCAACACGTGGCTGCTCATGCGCGTTCCCTTGTTTGGGCCCACCTGGATCATCGGCCACACGTCCCAGTCGATCTCGCTGTTCTTCATGAAGTTGAGGCCCCAGGTGCCGTAGGGCAGGATCGCCAGTTGATTGGCGCCGAATGCCTGCAACACGTTGAAGCCCGAAGGAGGCGGCGAGACGTGATACTCGTAGATCAGATCGTAGAGGAACTGTGCGGCTTCGAGTGCCGGCGCTTCGTCGAGAAGGGCATCGGCGTCCTCGGCGTTGAAGATGTCACCGCCGAACTGCCAGAGCACGCTCTGGTAGAGGTTCTTGGGGTTCGACACGGTGAAGCCCCACTGCGCCACGTTTTCAGGATCGAAATCGGGCGAGGCAGCGTTGTTGCCGTTGGCGTCGATGGTCAACTGCTGCGCCATCGCGATCAGTTCTTCACCGCTGGTGGGGGGTGTGTCGGGATCGAGGCCCGCGGCTTCGAACAGGCTGCGGTTGATCCACACGCCCCAGCCCAGATTGTCCAGTGGCACGCCGTAGCGGACGCCGTCGAACTCCAGCCGTTCCAGCAATTCGGGCTTGAAGTCGTCATCGGGCAGGGGACCGCCTTCGCTCACGAAGAGGTCGACCGAGGGCCGCAACACGCCCTGGCGCACGAAGCCGGCGGTGTTGAACTCATGCACAATGAAGACGTCGGGCGGATCGCCGGAGACCATCGACGTGAGCAGCTTGTCGTAGTAGATGCCGGCGGGCATGGACTCGATGCGCACCGAAATGTCGGGGTTTTCGGCTACGAACTGCTCAACCATCGCCTGCATGGTCACACCGTCGGGGCCGGTGAGCAGGTGCCAGAAGATCAGTTGGGTGTCGCCGGTGCCAAGTTCGGCAATGATGGGCGTGGGTGTAGGTTCGGGTTCAGCCGCGGCGGGAGCGGCTTCTTCTGCCGGTTGGCTTTCTTCGGCGGGCGCCGCCGGTTGGGTGGGTGGCGCGCCACAGCCTGCGATCAACAGCAGGCCAACGACGAACAGAACGAACAGTAGGGGTGATCGTTTCATGAATCTCTCTCCTTGTAGATTGTGCGTAGATTGTGCGTAGATTGTGCGCTGAACTTGAAAAGCTGTGGGGTACAGAGAATTTCAGCAAGGCACGATTCTTGCTCAATTGCGGAGAGAGCATCCTCAGATGCGGCTTGTTCAGGTCCACCCGGCATCTGAGGATGCCTACTCCGCGTCAAAATCGTGAACTACTGAATTTGCCGCCGGTGCAGGCGGCCAAGCAACGCAGCAGATGACCTCCTTTCGCGTGGATCGTTGCGGCTGCAATCAGCCGTTCAAAACGGACGCCCGCCCCGTGGACTCCGCACGATCAGCCGCATGTTGACGGTGATCCTGTCTTCGAGCGACGGGATCTCGGTTTCGATGAGCCGCTGCACCATCTCGAAGGCGTGCAGGGCCATCTGTCGCCGCGGCAGGCGTAGGGTTGTAAGCGATGGCGTGGTGTAGTTGGAAAAAACGATGTCGTCCATGCCAGTGACTGAGATTTCGTCCGGCACGCGCACGCCGCGCACGTAGAAAGCGCGCAGCAGGCTGATCGCCATCAGATCGTTGGACGCCACTACCACGGTTGGACGCTGTGCGTCGTCCATCGCCAGGATCTGATCGACGATCTCTGTGTCCACCTGTTCACCCAGCCGGAAATCGCTTTGCAGGTAGATGGGTTCATCGAGGACAGCGTGACGCAACGCCACTTCTTCGCGGAAGGCGCGGGCGCGGCCCGAGGCAGAGAAGTAGGCAGCCGGACCGGAGACAAAGGCAATGCGCCGATGGCCCAACCCCGTCAGGTGATCCAGCAGAGCGCCGATCCCTGGCCGATAGTCCACGGCGATCTCACCGATACGCGAGCCGGTTGTCCCCCAATTGAGGAGGACGGCAGGCAGTTCGGCCTGCTCCAGTTTGGGCAGGAGCGTGAGATCCCGTTCTGTGGTGAAGACGAACAGCCCGTCGATGCGGTGCGTGCGCAGGTGCGCCAGATGCACGGAAAGCTGCGCCGGATCGTAGTTGGTGTCCAGCGTGACGAGATCGTAGTGGGCCACAGACGCCGCGTTAGAGACGGTACGTGTCAGCTCGGAGAAGTACGGATTGGTGATGTCGGAGACAATCATGCCCAGAATCCGGCTGCGCCCAGATTGCAGCGCCCGCGCCGCCCGGCTGGGGACATAGTTCAGATCGCGCGCCGCCTCCCACACACGCCGCTGTCTGCGGTGGGATGCGTCCACTGTGGTTGAGTACGAGCGACACGGTCGATTTGGAGACGTTCGCACGCCGGGCAACATCGAACAGCGTGGGGCCGGCCATGATGGCAGTTACCTTTGTGGGTGCAAGGGCTTAGTGGAACGTTCCAACAAAGTATAAAAGAAAATAGAGGCTGTCAAGCGTGGATTTTTGGAGGAAGATGATGGGGATGATGGAGTAGCGTCATCCCCATCATCCCTCTTCCACTGATTGGCGCGGATGTTGTCCTGGGCCAGGCGGGCGGTTTCTTCGATGCGCTTGGCGCGGGTTTCGGGGCGTTTGGCCAGGCTGATCCACTCCAGGATGGCGCGGCGGGCGGAGGGTGGGAAGGCTTCAAAGTTTTCGCGGGCGACGCTGTAACTGTCGAATGCAGCGTTGAGATCGGCAGGGATTTCGAGGGAAACAGCGCTATCGATGACTTCCCAAGAGCCGTCGCGCTTGGCAGATTCGATCTTCTCCAGGCCGGCCGGCGTCATCAGGCCGTCGGCGATGAGGCGTTCGATACGCTCTTTGTTCACAGCGGACCAACCACTGCCCGGCTTGCGTGGGGCCATCCAATGCATGGTGCGGTCCTCGTCGAGGCGGCGAGGCAGGCTGTCGATCCAGCCGAAACAGAGCGCCTCATCCACCATTTCGTCCCAGGAGACGTACTTGTCGCCCATGTGCTTCTTGAAGGTGACAAGCCAGACGCCGTCGGGCTGGGTGTGGTTTGCTGCAAGCCACGCCCGCCATTCGTCGCGACTGGCTACTTGGACGCGGGGACTGTTGTCTTTGGGCATGGGTGGCTCCTTTGCAGAAACGAGTAACGAGTAATGAGTAGGCTTACGTTGATCTACTCATTACTCAATGTCATTAAGTTAAGCGACCAATCCTCGAATATCCGCGGAGAAAGCACGCCCTCGTGCGGCTGTTCTCGTCTAGACCCGCACCTGGGGGTGCTCACTCCGCGCTTAACTCAATGACATTGAGTGTAAAGCAGTTGACAGCATAATGTGCATTCATTACACTTTCACTAGTGTATTCACCTTCACAGATAGGCTGGAGGCAATGACAAGATGAAACAACTGACCATTCGTGGCATCGATAGCCGTTTAGATCACTTTTTGAAACAGGAAGCTGAACGCCGTGGACAAAGCGTGAACCGGTATGTGCTGTCCATTCTTCGAGTAGCGGCAGGCGAAGAAAGAGACGCTCAGCCCGCAGTGCGTTTCGATGATCTCGACCATCTTGCAGGCACATGGACGGCGGCAGAGTATGCCGAGTTCGAGCAGAATCTGGCCACGCAACGAAGTATTGACGAGGAACTATGGCAATGATAAGCATTCTGCTTGACACCTCGGCTTACTCGGCTTTCAAGCGAGGCAATCTCAAGTCGTCGAGATTTTGCGCACGACTCACTCCATCCTCTTGCCCACCGTTGTGCTCGGTGAGCTTCTAGCCGGATTCGAGGTTGGCAGCCAAACAGAAAAGAATCGGCATGAACTGCTTGAATTCCAGCAAAACCCCAGGGTTCGCACGGTAGAGATGACGCAGGCAACGGCTGAGCGATATGCCCGCATCTACTCATTTCTCCGCAGAGCCGGGCGTTCAATCCCGACCAATGATCTGTGGATTGCCGCGTGTGCAATGGAACATGGTGTCGTGTTGCTCACGACCGATGGGCATTTTCGCAATCTGCCACAGGTGTTGGTAGAGCATGTAGAAATGAGTAATGAGTAGGCGTACCTTGGCCTACTCATTACTCGTTACTCATTCTATCAAGCACCACCATTGATCTGCTTCCGCCACTTCGTATCTGCCCCCGAACTGAATCACAAACAGCGTCATCACGTTGATCGCCGTCTGATCGAGGACCAATCCCCACGCCGCATTGACGAAGTAGAGCACCACCACGCCGCCGAGGACCGCCGCCAGCACAGGACGCGCTGTTTGGTCATCCGACATCACCGTGGGCAGCACGAGTTGCAGCAGCAGGCGGTTGCGCGGCACGATGGCCGAGGAAACGAGGATCACGAAGCGGGCGGCGAAGAGGATGTGTACGCCCAGGAAGATCAGCAGCGATCCGAAGATGAAGACGTCGATGGTGCTGAGTTCGATGGCGTTGAAATAGTCGGCGCTGCCGTTCTGCGCCGCCAGCAGCAGCAAGGTGACAAGATACCACAGGTAGAATCCCGACTGCGCGGACACAGGCAAGGGGCGCGGCCAAAACGCTTGAAAGAGCAGCCCCACCGTGGGCAGAAGCATGCCCCACAGCGCCCACACCGGCAAGGACGGCACGCCGTTGATCACCAGGTTCGCCCCCACCAACAGATGAATGATGAGCATCTGCTGCTCATTGACCCGCGGCAGGATGCCGTTGGCGAAGATCCCCGCAGCCAGCAGGATCAGCAGTGCGCCCACTGCCACGGGGGTGATCAGCGAATCCATCCACATGTAGGGGCGGCTGGTCACCTCGAACTGGTTCAGCGCAAGCGCCAACAGGAGCAGACTGCCACCCACCGTCAACACCGTCTGCCGGTAGGGCAGCGCATCCACGAAGCGGGACGGCACTTGCGGCATCATCCACGGCCCCAGCAACAGCAGCAACTCGGTGACGATCCCGGCGAAGAGCGCCAGGAATTCGGCCACGCTCATGAGCGTTCCCCCAGATCCAGCGCGGCGAAATCCCGGCGCATCAACGCGTCCAAGTCCTTGACGTAGCCGAAGTAGAGGAAGTCGGGGCGCAGGATGAGGATGGCCCAACTCACGGCGAGCATCACCCACAGGCCGGTGAGCGGTTTGCGGTAGCGAAGCACGGTGTCCAGGTGATCTTCCAGCACCGGCCCCTCGGCGTAGGGCGGCAAGTAGCGGATCGTCTGCACCGTCCCCTCCTGCAACGCCGCTCGCACCGCCGACGGGTAGTAGACGGTGCGCAGGATGGCGAAGCGTTCGCCGCCGGCGGCGTCTACGAAGACGACGTGCAGGTCGCCGTCTTCGTAGACGTGATCGACGGTAGCCTGGGCGATCTGCCCTTCTTCGAGCAGCATGTTGCGGTAACCGCGCTGCTCACTCGTCTCCACCGCCAGCAGCAGCGCCGCCAGCAGGAAGAAGAGGATGGCAATCGGCGACATCAGGAGCAGGATCGTGTCAAGCCCACGCGCTACAGCCTTCATCTGACGAACTACTCCTCACTCTCGATCAGTTGGAACGACGCCAGGATCTCGTCTACGAGCGCCTGCCGTTCGGCCACGTCGGGCTGGTAGACGGCGCCGAGGAAGAGGCCGAAGCGTTCGCCGGCCGGTTCCACGGCCACGGTGACATTCAGGATGACATCCGGCGAGAGCGGGATGGCGTACTGGCGTTCAACGCGTCCGTTTTCGACGCGGAGCGGCGTCAGCGGTTCGCCTTCGGGGAGGCCCACTTGCGCCATCACCGCGGGCAGCAGTTCAGCGGGATCGTCGGTGGGTGGCGCTTCGGGCAGCACGCCGCCGGTGAGCACGGCGATGCCGGCCAGTAGATCTGGTTCGCGACTCGACGGCACTTCTTGTGAGGCAAGTTGCACCAGCGTGCCTTCATCGTCGGTGCGCGAGATGTCGAAGATCCAGGCCAGCGGGTAGCGGACGCTGAAGCCGGCGTCGGCGTCGACGAATGTCTTCCAGGCGTCCACCGTCACCGGTGCGGGCGTTTGGGCGGCGATGGCGGCGGGCAGTTCACCGGCGAAGGGCGCGGGCCGCCCGATGGAGAGCGATGCGATCACCGCCTGGGCCAGCCCCGGATAGAGCGACAGGCCGCGAGGGGTGCTGCCGTAGACCGCGGCCACACGCACGTCTTCGTAGACCACGGCGGTGACGGTCATCGAGAGTGGACGATCAAAGAGGATGGCGTCGAACGACTGCGTGGCCGCGGTGTAGCTTTCGGTGATGTCGATCCGCGGCGCGGTGACAGGCGTCAGATCTTCGTCGAGATTTGCGTCGTCAAGCCACTCGTAGATCCACTCTTCGGCGCTGTAGTCGTCGTCCTCGCGCGGGTGGACTTCGATACCGGCGAAGGTGGTGATGGCCTCCTCGTCGCCCGGCTCATCGCGCAAGAAGAAGACGTAGCTGAGCTTGTCGGAGCCGGTGTCGTCGATGGCTTCCCATGTTTCGGGGTGGTACAGCGAAATGGGGACGGCGATGTTGCGGGTCGTCTCGCCCTGGAAGGCCACGAAGCGGGGCAACGGCGGGGTGAACTCGGCTAGCGGCGTCAGTTGCACCTGTTCCAGCGCGCCGGTGACGGTGTTGCGCAGGAGCACACCGTCTTCGGTCCACGAGAGCGGCATGGTCCACTGGTCGAACGGAATGGTGTGATTGGGCAATGCCTGGGCCAGTCCACTGGCAAACGACAACGCCGAGACGACGATGTTCTCACTCGCCCGATGCGATGACGCTACAAGAGCGCCCCATCCGTCAAGTTGCCACGCCACTGGGCGCGACGCCGCCCCCACGTCGATTGTCCCGGTTGTGCCGTCGGGCAAGAAGTAATGTGTCTGGATCGGCGGGTTGGCGTCGCGGTAGTAGGCCTCGGCCACGAGGACCTGGCCGCCGGCCTCGAAGCGCACCGAGGTCACGTCACCGGCGTCGGGGATGGCGAGGCGCGCCACCGGCGGTGTCTGTGCGGCCAGATCGACGTCCCACAGGGTGGTGGTTTCGCCGTCGTCGGTGGTGTAGGCCAGCCGCTGGGCCGACTCGGCGAATGTGGCACGGCGCATGGTGACGGGTACCGTGGCGACGAGTTCCGGATCGTTTTGCAGCGGATCGACGAGGAGCAGTTCCACGTTTTCGTCGTCGGCGGCGCCGCGGTGAGTGGCAGCCAGTTGGGCGTCCACCCGACAGCTTCACGCATATCGAGCAACGGCACGCCCTCGCCGGTGAAGACGTCGACGAGAAGTTGCTGGTTGCCCTGGTCACCGCGCACGGCGAGGACGAGGTGACGGCCGTCTGTGGCCCAGCGCAGGCTACCGGGCAGGATTGTGCCGTCCTGTGGGTAGCAGGCAGGCTCGTCATCGGCAGGTAGCGACAGCAGGCAAATCGTCGTTTCCTGCTCTGGATCGCGCAAGAGAACAAATTCCAAGGTGGGCGAGAAAGAAACGAGGGCGAGATCAGGTGCAGCTTTCTCCAAATCAAATGCAAACGGCGTTGCAGACATCTCCCAACCGGGCGGCGCGTTGAAGGCGATGTCGGGCGGGAGCGCGCTGCCGGCGTCGGCGGATGTGGGGATGCCATCCACGCGCAGCAGGCCGGGTGTGTTGTCTTCGTCGTAGGTGAGGAAGCGGTTCTGTGCGCGCCAGAAGGGATCGTAGGCGGCGTCGACGAGCGCGGCGGTGGGGCGGTAGTAGCCCAGATAGATGGGTTCGGCGTCGGTCCACCAGGGGTGGCGCAAGAAGAGGCCGCCGGCGGTGCCTGCCGTCCAGTAGACGAGGCTGTGGCCGTCGGGCGACCAGCTTGCGGCGAGGATGTCGAGATCGAAATCGAGGCGCAACGTCTGCCCCGACGCCGGATCGAGGACAATGAGATCGGTGCGGCGGTTGTCTTCGATCCCCTGTTGCAGGGCGAGGACGGCGGCGCCGTCGGGCGCAAAGGCGATGGTGGGGAAGGTGACGCCACGCGGCGCGGCCAGGAGCGTCGACGATTCGCCGCTTGCCAGATCGAGCCGATGGACGCCGCCGCCGGTGCGGTCGTCGACGGTGTAGATCACCTGTCCTGTGCGCGAGGACCAATCCAGATCTGTTACCTGGCCTGTGAGCGTCACATCGAGATCGACGGTTTCGGCGTCGGCCAGGTTGTGCGAGAAGAGCCGGTGCATGGGATCGTCGCCGCTGTTGTCCAGGCGGGCAAAGAGGATTTCGTCACCGTCGGTCGACCAGACGGCGAAGCGGACGGGCAAGGCATCGTCACCGCCACTTGCAGCGTCGTCGGCCAGGAGATTGATCGGGCCGTCGCCGTCGACTTCGAGCAGCCACAGTTCGGGTTCGGCCACGGCGGGGATGCGATCACGCAGGTAGAGCAGGGCGTCCCCGCGCGGGGACCAGATGACCGGCCCCGGGGGTATGTCGGTGGACTCGCAGCGCAGGGGCTCACGGAGCGCGATGTCTTCGTCCAAGGCGAAGAGACAGAGGACGCCGCTACGGTGGGTGACGGCCAGCAGCGCGCCGTCGGGCGACAGGCGGAAGTGTGCGCGCTGGGGGTCGACGTCTTCGGGCAGGTGGAGCAGAAGCGGCGTGAACTCGGTACGCAGCGCCGTGACCTCGGCGGGCGGAGCGTCCTGGCGCGGCGGGGCCGCTGTCACCGGGCGGGGCCAGCGCGGTCCACGTTGCGCACAACAGCCACACGCCGATCCCAAGCAACACGCGACGAACAATGCCTGTCCCCGCGCCGGTGACAGTGGCAACCTGGCCGGTGAGATCCTGGGTCATGGGGGTCTCCTTGGTTGGGAGCTTGGATAGACGGTGGGGGTAGTATAGCAGGGGCGGGCAGGGAGGCGAAACGGTGCGAAGGTTCACCCCAATCTCCGACATTCCCCCCTTGCATCCTCACCGTGGACGAGTACCCTATAGTCAAGCCTATTTTCTACGAGGAATAGACCATTTTCTGTCCTCGCCAATTCCCAAAAGACGCGCCCAGCTTCTCGACTGGTACACGCACTACGCACCACCAGGATCATCGAGAACACGCCCAAGGACCGTAACCATGCCCCGCCAACCCCACTTCTGGGGACAAACCGAATCTGAACAGCGGCAGTTGTGGCGCACGGCGGCGGTGCTGCTTGGCCTGATCGCGGCGCAGGCGGCCGGTTTCGCGCTGGCGGCACAGGATGCACCGCTGGGGGTGACACGTTTTTCGCTGGCAGTGGCGGCGCTGCTGGCGACGCCGGTGCTGCTCGTGGCCGTCGCCCGCCCAGGGATCGACACGCGGCTGGCCGCAGTGTTGGCCGTCCTTTTGGCGGGGATGGTGGTGGTGCCGTTCCAATTCGGGATGCTGGACAGTGCGCCGCCGGGGCAGTTCCTGCACACGCTGCCCTTCTTCGTGCTGCTGCGCCTGTTCGACGGTGTGCTCGTGATCCTCGTCGGCTACCACCTCACCACACGCTTCCCCGTGCGGCCACCGCAGTTGCAGGCGACGATGCCCTCAGATCGGCGTGTGTTCGTCATCTACATTGGCACAGCCGCGGCGCTGGTGACCCTGGTGCTTGCACCCGCAGGCGTGCTGCGCATCGGGTTGGTGGCGATGCTCTTCGTGTGGATGTGGGGGCTGCTGATTCAGGCGCACTGGCACCTGCTGCAAGTGGCGCGGCTCACTGATCCACCCCACCAGCGGGCGGCGCAACAGGCGCGGCTGTTGCTCCTCGGCTTCGTCGCCGCCGAAGCGCCCATCGTCGTGCGCATCGTGGGTGTGGGGATGGGATACCCCAATGCCGTGGCCTACGAATGGCTACTGGCAGGCCAGGTGGCGCTGATCGTGGCCGTCATCTACGCTGTGCTGCGCCACGATCTCTTCGATATCGACGCCGGCGTGCGTCGGGCGCTGGCCTACACCGGGGTGACGGCGGTACTGCTCAGCCTCTTCCTGGCGCTCACCTACCTCAGTACCAACGTCATCGCCCGCTACCTGCCCCGCTTCCAGACCGCGGCGGTGTTGACCACGATGCTGGTGGCGGCGCTGGCGTTTCGTCCGCTCTACTCGGCCTTGCAGCGCTTCACCGACCGTCTTTTCTACCCCGAACGGCTGCGCTTCCGCGGTGAAATCGCCCAGGCGCGCCAGGAACTACAGCAGGTGATGGACGCGGCACAGGTGCAGACGCTCCTCACCCACGATCTGCCGCCTCGTCTCGATCTATCCTGGGCCACGCTCACGCTGGCCCCCGCCCACGACGTCCGGTGTGCAACCATCGGCAGCTGGAAGTGTGGAACGCACGGCTCATCGTGGGTGAACATTGTGATTGGCCGCTACTGGGTCGGTCCTCGCCGCCGCAGTGGACTGGCCTTCGACCGCGCCGAACAAGACCTGCTACTTGGCATCGCCGAACAGGCCGCCTGGCCCTGGCCTACGCCGACACCCTACAGGCGCTCAACGATCTCAACCGCAGTCTCGAATTGCAAGTGGCTACACGAACCGAACAAGTGCCCGATCAGCCAGAGACAGCTGGCTGTCCTCGAAAAAGACAAGCGACAGCTTGCCCACGACCTCCACGACTCCGTCAACCAGACGCTCTTCAGCATCAGCCTGGGCACGCGGGCGCTGCGCAAACTGGTGCGCCGCAGCCCGACATAGCGATTGGGCAAGGGCTACTTGAGCAGGAGAAGACGGCACAAGCTGCGTTAGGCGAGATGCGGGCGCTATTGGCGCAACCGGCTCGCCGCTTCCGCGCCAGGAGACCTGATCCTCGCCGCTCAAGGACCACGCCGACCAGCTCGAAAAACAGCTCGGCGTCCACCTGCGTAGACGGCCCACCCCAGATGACCCTGCCCACCGAGGCAGCCACCGACCTGCTGCTCGTGATCCGTGAAGCCATCCACAACGCCGTCAAACACGCCGGCGTGGATGGGATCGCCTGTCGCGTCGAGTGCGAGCGACGGTTGGGTCACCGTCACCATTAGCGATGATGGCGTAGGCTTCGACGCGAACGCCGTCTCACACCGTCGACGGCCACGGCCTCGGCCTGGGGACGATGGCTACACGCATGGACAAACTCGGCGGCGATCTGACCATCACGTCCTCCCTGGCGCGGGGACGCGCGTCATGGCGCGGTTGCCAGCACAACAACCCAGCGGTTGAAACCGCCGGCTGAAATGGGGGTGCAATTCAGATTCGGGGCGAAAGTGCCGGGGACTTCACGATGGACGTGGCGACAAGAGCGAAAACCGTCTCGCTGCGGCGAAAGTCCCCGGCACTTGGGCTGCCCCCAACGGATTACACCCCTGAAATGGGCAACACGATACACCAGGAGCAACCCCAATGAAAGATCGGTAACACGGTAGACGATCACGAAATTGTACGTCGCGGCCTGCGCATGACCATCCTCGCCGAAGAGGACATAAGAACATCGCCGAAGCCGCCAACGGTCAGGAAGCGCTCGCCCTGGCATCTCTGGGCGCAGCGTCGCGATCTGTGCTGCTCGACCTGCAAATGCCGGTGATGGACGGCGTGGAGACGGCGCGCATCGTCAAAGAACGCTACCCGCAGGTCTACGTCCTGGTGCTCACCAGCTTCGACGGCGAAGACAAACTCCACGCCGCCATGCAGGTAGCGATAAACGGCTACTTTCTCAAAGGCACTCCGGGTGACGAACTGGTGGCCGCCATGCGCCTCCGCCGGACAGCCCTTGCTTCACCCGAAAGTCGCCCGCAAACTGATGGCTTGCATGCCCGCTCCCACCACCCCACTGGACGAACTCAGCGAAGCGAGCGCGAAGTGCTCCAACACCTGGCCCACGGCATGACAACAAAGAAATCGGCCGCGCCTCACCTCACCGAACAGACGATCAAAGGCTACGTCAGCACTGCATCCTCGCCAAGTTGCAGATCAACGACCGCACACAGGCCGCTGTTGGCCGTCCGCTACGAGCTGGTGCGGATCGAAGATTTGACCGGGTGACAAGATGACAAGATGATCGCTCGATTGGGTTGTCGTCTTGTGAGAATGATGATCGGATGATGAAGTGGCCATCACCCCATCATCTCACCATCTCATCACTGAAGCGATCACTCCAGCTCCCCTCATTCTTGCCTTCATCCCTCTTTCGTATCCCACACGCCCCTACCAATGGGGGCTGTGAATCATCGCGTCCTTCGCTATCCTGGTGACAGAAGAAATCAACCGGCGGAGACACCCCGCCCCCAACTGAAACAAAGGAATCGACCGATGAAAAAAGCACTTATGCTCCTGGTGATGGCGCTCTTCGTGATGACAACCGCAGTCGGCTGTGGACGCAATGAGCCGGAACAGCCGACTGTCAATGTGCAGGCCACGGTGGGACGCGCCGTCGTCGCACGGCGAGCCGCAGCCGCCCAACAGGCCGCCATCGACGCCGCAGTGCAGGCGACAGCCACGGCGATGGCGCTGGAAGCTGCCGCCGTCCCCACGCCCACGCCGGTGGTGGTGACAGAGGTCGTCACCCAGACTGAGATCGTCACCGCGACCGAGGTGGTGACGGTGGTTGATACTCAGGTGGTGACGACGACCGAAGTGGTCTACGTGCCGCAAAGAGGTCTACGTGCCGCAAGGGATTCTACGTCACCATGAGCGAGAGGAACTGGCCGCGCTGATCGATGAATCGGTGGAGCAGGCCGTGGCCGCCACCGACAGCTACGCCGCCGCCGCCGAACAGGCCGCAGTGACGTGGTCACCCAATCCGGGTGGAGACCATCGAAGCCTACGTCGAGTTGACCGACGAAACGCTGGCCTACATCGAGGATCTGCTCATGGTCTATGCAGAACTGTACGGGGCCAACAGCGAAGAGATGATCCTCATCTTGCAGAAATCAGAGCAAGATCACAAAGAAGTCATCGCCGCCAGCAACGTCATAGCGCCTCGCTGGAAGAGATCGCCTACACACTGGGCGCAGATCTGGCCCTGGCCGAAGAAGACCATCGCCCAACTTGAAAACGCCGCCGCCAACGCCGCTTCAGTGGCCGATCTCAGCGTCGACAGCGGACGACTCATGTCGAATCTATACCAACCAGTTGGCGAACTCGCTGCAAAACGCCCCAAGATGTGACGGACCTGCTCTGGCGTTTGCATGGAAAACACGCCGCCGTCCGCCGTGGCAAACACCCAGGTCGAAGCCATCCTCTCGCTAATGGGCTACGCCGATATCGTGGAAGGCGCCATCAACGACAGGACGCGCAGCCCCGAGGAACTGGTCGCCATCGCCCAGGCCGGCGTCAACGCCACCGCCTCGCTCAACAGTGTCAACGTGTCGCAACTCATGGGCCTGGCCAAGCGCTGTCAACAGGGTGAATCGGGCCTGGCCATGCGACGACATCAACGCCGCCGTCGCCGGGTTGCAGGGACTCAAGGGCAGCATCCCCAGTTTGCAGGGCAACGTCCCCAACGTGCCGAACGTGAATGTTACTTGCTGGTGTGAACGTCCCCGGTGTGCAGCCGCCCAGCATCAACGTGCCCATGCCAGGTGGCCGCAAACGGTAGACAGGCGAGAAAGAGGGACACGGATTTCAGGATTAGCAGGACAGCAAGCAGAGAAGATCATCTGACTTTGCCCAAAAGTGTGACTTCGTGGATCACTCCGCTCACAGCCAGGAAGGCCACCGATGAACATGTCCATGACACAGATCGACACGCCCATCCTGCCACCTGGTCCTCGTTGGACGCTGCCGGTGTTGCGTCTGTGGCAATTGCGCCAGGACCCGCTCGGCTTCTTGAGCAGCCTGGCCCGCACCTACGGCGACATCGCCCACTTCAACATCGGGCCACGGCACTACTACCTGCTGTCGCACCCAGATTTCGTACGCCAGGTGCTCGTAGACGACGCCGGCGCCGTCCACGACGGTAAGGCGATGCAGCGGCTCAAGGCACTGCTGGGCGAAGGGCTGCCGACCAACGAGGGCCCCGTCCACGCGCAGATGCGCCAGGGGATGCTGCCGGCGTTCCAGCAACCGGCGCTTGCAGAATACCTCGGCAAGATGAACCGCCAGGTGACGCTGCACACCGCAGATTGGCAGGACGGCGATGTGATCGACGTCGCCAAGGCCATGAACCAGCTAACGCTGCGGATCATCGGGGCTACGCTGCTGGCTTACGATCTGTCGGCTGAGTTGGAGACACTTGGCAGCGCGCTGGAGACGCTGACAGCGTTCACCGATCCGCTGAAGATGGCGGCGTCGGGCTGGTTGCTCAGGCTGCCCACGCCACAGCGCCGTCGAGCCAGGAGCGCGACGGCAGCGCTGAACCGGGTGATCGACGACGTGCTTGCGGTGCATCGTGGCGGCAGGGCGCTGCACCCAAACGGTGTGGTGACGCATCTGCTCGCCATGCGCAACAAAGACAGCGCACCGCTCGCCGAGCAGACGATCCGCGATCACCTGGTCACCCTACTGCGTGACGCCTATGAAACCACCGCCACAGCCCTGGCGAGGACATGGCACCTGCTGGCGCAACACCCCGAAGTCGAAGCCCGCCTGAGCGCGGAAGTAGACGCGCTGCTGGGCGAGGTGGGCGAGGTGAACAGCGAGACGTTGCCGCGGTTGTCCTACACTCGACTGGTGATCAAAGAAGCGCTGCGCCTGTACCCGCCCACGTGGATCATTGAGCGGCAGACGCAGCGTCCGCTCCTGGTGGGCGGCTACGAGATCCCCGCGGGCAGCGACATCCTCATGAGCCAATGGACCATGCACCGCGATCCTCGCTACTACGACGATCCAGGAGCATTCCGCCCCGAACGCTGGCAGACGGCGCGGGGCAAACGCGCACCAGCGTTCGCCTACTTCCCCTTCGGCGGCGGGCCGTCCAGTTGCATCGGCGAGCAGTTGGCGTGGACGGCTGGAACACTCATCCTCGCCCATATCGCTCGGCATTGGCGCGCTACAAATTTACGAGAAGCAGCCACCGCCGGCGTTGTGACCGGCGTCATCCCCAGGATCGCCCCGCGCCCCGTCGATCCTGT
>JAWKOL010000056.1:0-21356 GCA_041391225.1 Caldilineaceae bacterium | reverse complement strand
GATCCCAGCACAAATCCAGTGACGCTCAAGTTACGGAGTTCAGCGCGTCGCCCCGCATGGCTCACGATCGTCCAGAACAAGAAGAAATTCCACACCAGGATCAACGCACGCGGGATCGAGTATTCCTGGCGCAGCGGACCCGGCGCCGCCCACAGCGACACCGGCAGCATCACAAAGAACAGGAAAAAGATCGCCCAGTCCGCGGGCGTGCGCTGGTACCAGATGCCGATCATCAGGCGTCGCCACACCCACCCCAGCGCCAGCAGGCCCACCGCGAAGGCGATCTCGGTCACCTCGAAGCGATCCGGAAAGTAGAGCAGCGGCGCGGTGACAGCCAGGAGCAGCAGTTCCACGGCAAAGGTGGTGTCCCACCAGCGGCGTAGTGTGTTCAATACGACCTCGGTGTGTGAGGATAGGGCGAATGAGATGCGAGCAAAATACGGTGAAATCGTAGCATAGAGTGGGTGAAAGCGGAAAAGGACCAACGATTGGTATCGAGTCACAGACCACGGCTTGTGATATAATTCCGCCTGATGCAGCAGTGCGGCCCGGTATTGCCTAAGCAAGATACGCCGACGCCGGGGAATTCTGTAGGTTACAGCAGTCATGAAGATCTTGATCCTTGGCGCGGGCGGCCATGCTCAAGTCGTCGCCGATATTGTATTGCAGATGCAAAAGCACGATCCAACAATGCGCCTACTGGGTTTCGTTGACGACAGCCCCGTGCTCGCCAACATTTGATCCTGGGGATGCCTGTGATGACATCTGCTCAAATTGATGAAATCGAACATGACCAGTTTGTGATCGGCATCGGTGACAACATAAATTGACTTAGCCAAGGGCTTAGTTTACCATCTGGTAGACAAGAAGTTTGGGATGTCCTGGAAAGGGGTGGGCGATGCCTGCTACAATCGTGAATATCCACGAAGCGAAGACACAATTGTCTCAGTTATTGGTGCGCATCAGCCTGGGCGAAGAAATTGTGATCGCCAAAGCGGGTACGCCTATTGCCCGGCTAATCCCCATCACACAGCCTGCCCAGCCTCGTGTTGCCGGTAGCGCCCAGGGGCAGATCTGGATATCTCCGGACTTTGACGCGCCGTTGCCCGATGAATTGCTGGATGCATTTGATTCATGAGAGTATTGCTCGATACCCACGTTTTCCTATGGTGGATTGCAAACGACCCGCAACTCTCCTCTGTCGCTCGACAGTTGGTGACAGATCCACAGACCGAACCGCTACTAAGCACCGTGAGTGGTTGGGAGATCGCTATCAAGAGTGGATTGGGTCGGTTGAATCTGTCGGAAGACTTGCAGACCTTTGTGGCAGAACAATTGCGCATCAACACCATCCGAGTATTGCCGATTGAGATGGGCCATGCGCTGCACGTTTACACGCTGCCGCATCACCATCGCGACCCATTCGATCGCATGTTGGTGGCACAGAGTCAGGTTGAGAAGATTCCCATTGTCACCCGAGATCCATTGATCGCTCGGTACGCAGTCAACGTCATCTGGTGAGCATTGTCCTCAATGACCCGCTTCTGTCTCTCCGCGCCCCACATGTCGAGGCTGGAACTGCACGCCTGCTACGAATCATTGCTGGCCGAGTTGGATGCGTTCATTATCTTTTTGGAGCATCTTGCAGACTCTAAAGACGTGGACTCCGAACTGAAATTGTCATGAAATAATCAAGGACAAATTCCCCATGCCCATCAAATTTGGCACCGACGGCTGGCGCGCCGTCATCAGCGAAGATTTCACCTTCGACAATGTACGCAAGGTGGCCCAGGCCATCGCCGACCATACGCTGTTTGCTGCGCAGCCCCAGGCCAACGGGACGCAACCTTCGCTGGTGGTGGGCTACGATGCGTCGAGCGACCGCTACGCCCACGCTGTAGCCGAGGTGCTGGCCGCCAATGGCATCCACGTCTGGCTCACCCGCGGCGACGCGCCCACGCCGCTGGTCTCCTATGCCATCGTGGACAAGCAAGCCGCCGGTGGCGTGATGATCACCGCCAGCCACAACCCACCCCGCTACAACGGCATCAAGCTCAAAGCGTCCTACGGCGGGGGGACGACGGCAAGCGAGACCAAGGCAGTGGAACAGCGCGTCGCAGACAACGACACCGCCGGCGTCGTGCCCAAGCGACTGCCGCTGGCGCAGGCTGTGGAGCAGGACATGGTCACCTTGTTCGATCCGCTGCTCGCTTACCGCGATCACGTGCGCAAACTGGTCGATTTCGACGCCATCCGCGCCGCCAACCTTTCTGTGGCCGTAGACGCCATGTACGGCGCCGGGCGCGTCTACCTGCGTCGCCTGCTCGAAGAGGCCGATTGCCGCGTGGTGGAACTGCGCGGCGAGATGAATCCTGGCTTCAACGGCATCCATCCCGAGCCGATCGCGCGTCACCTACAGCCGCTGATCGCCGAAATGGCCATGAACGGCCATCAGTTGGGGCTGGCCACCGACGGCGACGCCGACCGCATCGGCGCCATCGATCCCGACGGGCGTTTCATCGATCCGCACCGCATCATGGCGTTGCTGCTCTCTTCGCTGATCGAGGATCACGGCCTACGCGGCAGTGTGGTGAAGACGGTGAGCACCACCCAGATCCTCAACCGGTGGGCCGCGCACTACGATCTGCCCGTCCACGAAACGCCGGTTGGCTTCAACTACATTGCCGATCTCATGCTGGCGGAGAACGTGCTCATCGGCGGCGAAGAAAGCGGCGGCATCAGCATCCAGGGTCACATCCCCGAAGGCGACGGCGTGCTGATGGGGCTGCTGCTGGCCGAACTGGTGGCGAAACGGGGCAAACCGCTGGCCGTCCTCGCCGATGAACTGATGGATCGCCCCTACGTGGGTCGGTTCCACTATGCGCGCCATGATCGGGGCGTCACCCCCTTCGACAAAGGCACGCTGGTGCGCAGTCTTGTGTCCACGGCGCCGACCACGCTGGGCGGCGTCACTGTCGATCACATCAGCGATCAGGATGGGGTCAAGTACATTTTTGCCGACAACAGTTGGTTGCTGATCCGGCCCAGCGGCACCGAGCCGGTCTTGCGGGTCTACGCCGAGGCGGGTTCAGAGGCGCAGGTCCACGCGCTGTTGGAGGAAGGCGGCGCACTGGCTGAGCGCCAGTTGGGCGCGTTGGTTGGATGAGGGGACGTGCTCAAGCTCGACTGCCATGTGACAACCACAAAGTGAAGCGTTTGACGATCCGCGTCATCGTCCACCGAACCACATCCATAGGACTCGTCAACTCATAGTAGGCGGCAACATAGCCAGGAAACCCTAGCCACACAAGTCCTTTGGGGAGCGAGCGTTGCCGCGCTGCATACGATTGGTAACGCGCCCAAAGGACAGGCAAATGGCCCAGCAGCAATGTTCGCTGTGTTTGAGCTGCAAAAATCCGGCGAGCGCCAGGAGAAACCTGAACGCGCTGCAACTCGTCGAGCGCTTCATCAGGTACCTTCACTTCGACGTCCAGTTGATTCAGAAAATCGAGCGCCATGTGGAGTTGCAGGCTGGTTTGGCTCTGTGCCGCCAACAGCGTAAGCCGCTCCCAGTCGATCTGACTTTGTGCCTTTCGCAGGATTGAAACTGCGTCTGCCACCCAGCGTATCGGCGGTATGGGCGCCCAGGCGATGCCATGCACACACACATGCAGGAGCAGATCGGTGGGGTTCGGCGAACGAGTTGCGACTTCGTTCACCGTCAGTGGCACCGCGTCCTGCCAATAGGATGCGTCCACTGTGCTGTTCAGCGCGTTGAACAGCACATGCCAGTGCAGGTCGATTGCCTGCCCTTTGTCATTTGAAAAGTCGTGGGCGTGCCGCATGGCCAGGTAGTTGTCGTTGATCGAAGCCACACTTCGTGCGCCCGGCTGCCAGCCCAATTCGGTGAGCAGATTGATCGCATCGTAGACCTGGGATCTGGGTACGAGTACGTCCACATCGCCCATGGGTCTTGTGCCAAGGGTAGGGTAGTAGCGGAGCGCAAGCGGCAGCCCCTTCAAGAGCAAAGGTTCGATCCCCGCATCCTGAAACCTCGCCAGCACCTCAGTGCATCCTTCAATTTGCAATTGCGTCTGCACCCAGGATCGATGGTGGATTCCTCGAAGTGTAGGCATCAGCGGATCATCGGGGACGACCTTGCGCAGGTTGTAGTAGACCAGCGGCAGCAAGCGAAAACTGCCCAGATCAAGCTCGTCTTCTACAAAGTCGATTTCGCTGCACCATTGCCGCCAGGCAGATTTCGCCACTTCCGCCGATGATAACGCTGCGTGCAAGAGCAGTTGTTGGTATGGCGTCACCCAGAATCCGCCGGTGCGATCTGGGTGATTTTTGATGTCACTGTTTAGCTTGAACATTTCTTCACCGCGCCCTAATACCCCACTGCCTTATCCACCACATTGCGCATCGTTTCGCCTGCCTGGTAACGCCTCAGATTATCCAAAAAGATAGCCAGTGCGCGGTCGTCGTAGTGAGGGGTGAGGCCCGAGTAGTGCGATGTGAGGATCACGTTGGGCATGTCCCACAGCGGCGAATCGGTGGGGAGCGGCTCGGGATCGACCACATCGAGACCGGCACCGGCGATCCAGCCTTCCTGCAAGGCTCGCACCAGCGCGGACTGCACCACCGTGCCGCCACGCCCGATGTTGATGAAATGAGATGACGGCTTCATCGCTCGAAACTCACGTTCACCGAACATGCCCGCGGTCTCACGCGTCAGCGGCGCGGTGACGACGACGAAATCGGCTTCGGGCAACGCATCCAGCAGGTGATCGGCGCCGATCATGCGCGTCACCCCCGCCGCGGGGACCGACGGATCACGGCGCACGCCGATCACGGTCATGTCCAAGGCGGCGGCGACGCGGGCTGTCTGTTGCCGATGGCGCCCACCCCCACCAGCAGCATCGTCTTCCCCGGCAGCTCGAACAGATCGTGCATGTTGGATTTGGTGCCAGCGGTGCGCCACCTGATCGCGGATCGCGCCCTGAAAGTTGCGCGCCAGCCCAAACAGGAAGGCGAAAATGTGCTCGGTGATAGGGATGGCATGCACGCCGGACGCGTTGGTAAGCACGAAATCCATCTCCGCCTCGGGGTGACGCATCAGCCAGTCGGCGCCCGCGCCCACTGCTGCATCCAGCGCAGATTCGCGTCTGCTTTCAACCAGCTGCGCGCGGAAATCGCCCACCACGATCTCGATAAACTTCCAGCGCGGCCTCTACTTCGTTCTTCGTCCTGTGTGAACAGAACCTCATATCCAGGCGTTGCTCTCTCGAATCTGCGCCAGGTGATCTTCTTTCATACGGTCAGGTTCGATCCCAACCAGGATAGTAGGCAAAGGAATCTCCTTGGGGGAATTTCCGATTTACGATTGACAATCGTAAATCCCCTTGATTTGCGCCAATTCGTCTTCGCTGAACGCAAGATTCTTCAGTGCGCCCACGCTGTCGTCGATCTGGCTGGGACGGCTGGCGCCGATGAGGGCCGAGGTGACCACGTCGTGGCGCAGCACCCAGGCCAGCGCCATCTGCGCCAGCGATTGGCCGCGGGATTGGGCGATTTCGTTGAGTTGGGTCACCTGCGCCAGCTTCTCTTCGGTGATGCGATCGGGCTTGAGGAAGCCGTGGGGCTTGGCCGCGCGCGAGTCTTCGGGGATGCCGCCCAGGTATTTGTTGGTGAGTAGCCCCTGGGCCAGTGGCGAGAAGGGGATGCAGCCCATGCCTTCCGACGCCAGTGTGTCGAGCAGACCGTCTTCGACCCAGCGGTTGAACATGCTGTACGACGGCTGGTGGATCAGGCAGGGCGTACCCAGTTCGCGTAGGATCTGCGCCGCCTGCCGCGTCTGCTCCGGCTGGTAGTTGGAGATGCCCACATACAGCGCCCGCCCCGAGCGGACAATGTAGTCCAGCGCCATCATGGTCTCTTCCAGCGGCGTGTCGGGGTCGAAGCGATGGCTGTAGAAGATGTCCACGTAGTCCAGCCCCATGCGCTTGAGGCTCTGATCGAGGCTGGCCACGAGGTACTTGCGCGATCCCCACTCGCCGTACGGCCCCGACCACATGCGATAGCCGGCTTTTGACGAGATGATCAGCTCGTCGCGGTAAGGGGCCAGGTCTTGCGACAGGATCTGGCCGAAGGTTTCTTCCGCGGAGCCGGGAGGCGGGCCGTAGTTGTTGGCCAGATCGAAGTGGGTGATCCCCAGATCGAAGGCGCGGCGGATCATGGCGCGGGCCGTCTCCAGTGTGTCCACGCCGCCGAAGTTGTGCCAAAGCCCCAGCGAGATCGCCGGCAGCTTCAGTCCACTACGTCCACAGCGGTTGTAAACCATCCCATCGTAGCGGGAGGAGGAGGGGAGGTAGGGCATGGTTTTTGCCTTTCTAGTGGGATTTACGATTGTCTGGTCGAGAGCGTGAGCGTGCTATTGGTCTGTCGTGCTCCACGAGCCCCGTTCCAAGAGAAGGAAGCACATCCTCAACACGACAATCGTAAATCGTCAATCGCAAATCGTAAATCTCTTCAATCGTGAATTTCCTCAATTGTCTCTCCAATCGCCTCGATCAACAACTCCAGGCAGCCGGGAGCGAGGATCGACGGTTCTTCCTGGTAGAGGCCGAGGCCGTAGCGATCACGCGGGAGCAGGTAGGCCACCTGCATGTCGCCCGCCAGCGGTGACACGAGGATCGGCGTATCGGGGAAGCGGCGACGCAGTTCTGTCTGCACCTGGTTTGACGGTTCCCCGGCACAGGTGACCCACAGTGCGTCGCCCAGTTGATAGACCGAGAAGGGGAAAGGAATGTCGGGCGTTTCGGGCAGTTGACGCAGGCGCATGAGCCAGCGACGGGCGCGTTCAGCGCGGGCGCGGGCGGTGCGCGCAGCAACAACGTCGCCCGCGTCCTCCGCGGCCTGGACTTTCTCTTCCCACGAGGAAAGCTCGGCCTGGAGTTTGTCGGCATCGGGTTTGGGTTTGAGCGGCAGATCGACGGTCATGCCGCCGCCGCCGAAGCGTTCGGTCTCGGTGCAGCGGTCGTCGGGCTGGGGGACGTAGGACCACGTCCCCACCGTCGCGCCAGAGACCACCGGCCCCTGGTAGACGTAGTCGGTACCCGGCGCGCCCAGCCCGTTGAGCGCGGACAGCGTGGCATAGCCCACTTGGCGTCCGTTGCGGTCGGCCACGGCGGTGTCGCCCACGAAGCCCTCCTTGGGGCCGAGTTCGCCGCAAGCGCCGAGGAAGAAGACGCACGGCGCGCCGACCTCGGCTTCCACTGTCTCGCGCAGCGCGCCCACGTAGTCGGGGCTGATCAGCGTGTTGTCCCAGGCCAGAGTGGTGGGATGACAGGCATAGTTGACGATCACAGCCAGCGGATCGCCGCTGCTCGCCGCCACCCGCGCCACCATCAGCGTGTCATCGGCGGGCGTTTCGGGGTTGAAGCCACAGGCGTAGAGCTGGTTGCCATCGTCCCAAAAGTCGCGGTCGGCGGCGAGATCACAGCGCCCCACGGCGTAGGTGATCACCGCGTCCTGGGCCGAGGACACAGCTTGCGCCGCGCCACGCCGCAGCGCGTCTTCCAGCGCGTCGAGGTAGGCGGGGATGAGTTCACCGCCGGGCAGGTCGAAGCGATCCGGCGTCATCAGGCCGGCGGCGTGGGTGTGCGAAAAGCTGATGACGACACGCTCGGCAGGCACGCCCGCGCCTTCCCCGGCGGCCTGGGCCAGGGATCGATAACGGGCGGCATCGATGCCCACGAGGTCGATCTGCACACGCAGCATGGGCGAAGCGTCCCCGCGCAGGGGCGCGGTGTAGAGGACATCGACCACCAGCGGACGATGCACGCCGGTGGCGCGGTCCTGGCGGGCGGCGCCCCACATGCGGTGGTAGATGCCGACCGGCGGCGTAATGTCTTCGCGAGCATGGCCGAAACGAAGACGAGAAGTGGGGATGGGGTGGGTGGTGGGCATGGGAAGCTCCTTGGTTGGGTGAAGGGGTGACAAGGTGATTCTGTTGGCGAACTCGCATCATGGGGTTGAAACCCCCTGCTGACACCGAAAAGTCGCCTCAGCGACTGGGGAAGATTCTGTAGCGCCTGAGGGCGCTTTTCTGTGTCAGGGCGGGATTTCAATCCCGTTGCGAGTTTTGCGCTAGCCACAGTGCCCGGCACTGTTTGCCCCGAATTTGAATTACACCCGTTGCTGCCAAGTTCCTTGAGATCCGTCCGCGAAAGGGCTATACTGCGATGTAAGTGGTCATGAAATTCCACACATCAGCATCCATTTCAGGCAAAACTCTATTCAAGATTCACCCAATCTAGAAGGAGGATCGATGTGGCTCCTCACCGCAGCAGTTCACCTGTGCGCGCAATCCACGCGCGAGGGTTCGTCCTGACGCTTGTGTTCTTGCTGCTCTTTGCGCTCTCTGCTTCCCCACCGCTCTGGGCCGCCACCAATGTCAGCGGCCCCATCACCACCAATACCACCTGGACGCTTGCCAACAGCCCCTACATCGTCACAGATGACGTTACTGTCGAAGCCGGTGTTACGTTGACGATCCAACCCGGCGTCGTGGTCAAATTCGACAGCGGCACCGACGAGCTTTGGGTCAACGGTACGCTGTCGTAGTCGGCAACATGTGGGCGGTGTTGATCGCCCATTTGAAATTGCCACGCCAGAAGGCGTCGCTGCCGCCGGGATCGACCATGAGCATGGCGTTGTCGCCGATGGCCTCGCGGGCGGTGCGCACGATCAGCTCGTCTAGTTGCCGGTTGACGCGCCGAACGGTCCCCAGCCCATTTTGAAGCGCGAAAACCGTCCTCTTTGAGCTGGAGCAGGTGCTCGCGCAGCCGGATCAGGTTCTTCCATCAACAGCGAGGCGTAGGGCTTCACCCGTTCGCGATAACGTCCACCCAGCAGACGGCCCACGGGCTGGCCAGTGGCCTTGCCCGGATATCCCACAGGGCGATGTCGATGCCGCTGATGGTGTGGGTGACAGCGCCGCCGCGCCCTGCCAGAAGGTGTGCTGGTGCAGCTTCTCGCTGACCCGCTCCGGCTCCAGCGCGTTTTCGCCAAGGTAAAGCGGCGCCAGCAGCTTCAGCGAACCATTGACCAGATGATCGCTGGTGAAGACGCTGCCGTAGCCGACAATGTCTTCGTCGGTGATCACGGCGATCAGGGTGTGAACACAATCTTCTTCTTTGATCTCGTTGCTCCAGCCGCCTTCGGGCGTCACCCCGTAGAGACCAGCGGCAGATTTCGCGGATTTTCATATTGTCCTCGTGATTGGTGGTTGAAGAAAAAGCGAAGAAATTGATCCACGAAGGCACACAAAGAAACACGAAGAAAAAGCAAAAACCCAGAAATGATCCACAGATTTCACTGATTTTCAGGATTCAGAAGAGGTTTTCTCCAGATCCTCTGGAAATCCTTTAATCAGCGTAATCAGTGGATAGTTTTTCTTCTTGTTTTTCTCTGCCTTCGTGTTTCTTCGTGTGCCTTCGTGGATCAATTTCTGCCTGCCTCTCATCGTTGAAAAAGCTTGATCCTCGGCGCGAAAGTCACATCCTCATCCAGCGGAAAGATCGGTCGCGCGCACACCGTATGCCCCAGGTAGGGCAGGTTGGCGCTGGTGGAGCCGGGCGCGTCCACGTGGAGGACAAGCGCGCCCCATTCGTTGAACATGTGGGGCTGGCAATGCGGCGACTTGACGACGACGGCGTCGAAGCGGCTGGGTTCCTGGCCGAAGGACCAGAAGAGTGAGCGATCATAGAGGCTGACGGTAGGCTGGTGACGACGACGCTGTGGTTGCCCACTTGCAGTAGGGCGCTCAGGCCGCCGCCCAGATGGCGTTGTTGCTCTCGCTGACGAAGTCGCCGTCGGAGAGGGCGCGCACGGTAGCGGTGACGGGCAACGGCGTGAAGCGGGCAGGATCGAGTTGACCGCCCAGCGTAATGTCGATGACGGTCCCGATGCCTGCTTGCATGGCGGCTTCCACGGCAGGCGCGTCGACGATGGGCGTGAGCAGGCGGCCCTGGTAGCCCGCCGCCATCAACGCGGCGAGGATGGCGTTGCTGTCGCCGGACGCGCCGGAACTGGTGGCGTCGGCAGCGTCGGTGAGGATGACGGTGCCTTCGTCGTTCGCCATCGTCTTCTGCACGGCTTCTTCCAGCGAGATCAGCGGTTGCAAAAGCTGTTCGTGGACCGCCCAGAAGTCTTCGGCCATGGCGGTGGCTTCACGGGCGGCGCGGTCGGCGTCGCCATCGGTGACCACGAAGGCGTTGGAGCGCAGATCGGGGACGTCGGTGAAGGGGTTGCCGATGAAGATACCAGCGGAGAGGCCACCGGGTTCGTCCTCGATGCGTTGGGCGCGGCGGATCATGCCGCCGATGAGGCCGGTGGCGGTGATCAACTCGTTGCCGCGCACCAGCGCGGGGATAGGCACGACGGCGGTGACGGGCTTGACGCCTTCGTCCACGATCTTGAGGAGCAGGCGGGCGGCGCGGCGGCCTGTGTTGTACATGTCCACGTGCGGGTAGGTGTGAAAGGCGACAATGGCGTCCGCCGCGGCTAAGATGCGATCCGTGAGAATACCGTGTAGATCGAACGAAGCGACGATGGGTGTCTGGTCCCCCACCATGTCGCGGATGGCTGCGAGGAAGAAGCCCTCGGGATCCGGCTCCTGCTCCGAGGCCATGGCGCCGTGCAGTGAAACGTAGACGGCATCGACGGGCAGGGCAGCGGGCGGCGGCGAGGAATTCCTGGGCCAGCCGCTCGTAGTCGTCCTGGCGCGTGGGGCCGCCGGAGGTGATGGCGCGGATGCTGAACCCAGGCGACAGGATGACGTCTTCGCGTTGGCGAAAGACGTCCAGCGCGCCGCACATTTCGGTGTTCAGCCCGCGGTGATAGTCGACGATCTCCTGTCCGCGGCCGATCTCGAAGTCCTCGTAGCGGCTGAGAACGGGGTTAAACGATGAGATTTCCTGCTTACATTCGGCGATCAAAATACGCATGACTGTCTCCTTACCACCTGATCTGACTTTGCACCGGTCCTGTATGCTGATCCGACCGTTCGGCGATGGGCCAGCCTTGCCATTCAGCCGCGACTTCCGATCAGCCCGGTGACGGCGGCCTCGAAGATGGCTTGCCTTTCGCGGCAGTGTCGGCGTGGTGGCGTCGCCGTGGACGCCGGTCTTGGTCCAGCGTCCCCAGTAGTCGTTGAAGCGGACAGGGTTCGAGTAGATGCTGTCGGAACTGACATACTTGCCACGCACATCGTCGTCGGCCACGGCTTTGTCCATTTGCACGCTCGGGGGCGAGGTGCAGGTAGAGCGATGTCTCGAACTCGTCGGCGTGGGCCATCACCTCGGTCTCGCACGGCGTTGAAGGCGTCCATGGCCAGGGGGAAGTAGCCCAACGCGCCACAGACCGCCCCCGTCTCGAGGACAGTCTTGCGTGCGATGAGATCGATGAGCGGCGTGTTGGAGCCATGCCCGTTCACCAGCAGGATCTTCTTGAAGCCGTGATAGGCCACGCTCTTGGTGATGTTCAGGCAAAAGGCGATGAAGACGTCGGGTTCGATGTGGATGGTGCCGGGGAAGTCGATATGGTGCAAGTTGAGGCCGTAAGCGATGGGCGGCAGCACCAGGATCTTGTCCGGTGCGCGACGACCGGCTTCCAGGCAGATCGATTCGCACAGGAAAACGTCCACGTCCAGCGGCAGGTGGTGTCCGTGCTGCTCGGTGGAGCCGGTGGGCAGGATCACCACCTTCTGTTGAGCGATGGCGTCGTTCATCTCCGGCCATGTCAAACGATTGTAGCGGTATTCGGTCTGGGCAGACATGGTTGGCGTCTTTCGTTGTGGGATTGTGTTGGGGTGGGTGACGGCGGTAGGTTCAATATGCGTCGAACGGCGATGTTTGTCAACCGAACAAAAAAACGCCGCTAAATTGCGCAATCCGCCCGTTTGACCACCCCTGTACTTTGATTTAGGATTGATCAATCACCGTAAACTGGAATCAGCCGCAAAATCCACCCATTTCTTGAACACCCATGACCAGCACACTTCCGTCAACTTCGTCGAACGCTAAGCAAACAGGAACGCGCCCGACCCTATCGGTGATCGTGCCGATCTTCAACGAAGAGGCCGTGATCCCCGAACTCTACCGGCGCCTGACCGAAGTGCTCGACAAAATCGGCGAAAGCTGGGAGTTGGTCTGCATCAACGACGGCAGCCGCGACCGTTCGGTGGAGATGTTGCGCGATCTGCACGATAAAGACCCGCGCATCAAGCTGGTGAGCTTTAGCCGCAACTTCGGCCACCAGATCGCCATCACCGCGGGCATGGACTACGCGCAGGGCGACGCCGTGGTGATCATCGACGCCGATCTGCAAGATCCGCCGGAGTTGATCGCGACGATGATGGCCAAATGGCGAGAAGGCTACGAGGTGGTCTACGCGGTCCGCGCGGACAGGCGCGGCGAGAGTTTCTTCAAACTATGGACGGCCCGCGCCTTCTACCGGATGTTGCGCCGCATCACCGATGTGGACATTCCTCTCGACACCGGCGACTTCCGCTTGATGGATCGCCGCGTGGTGCTGGCCATGCGCCAACTGCGCGAACACCACCGCTTCATGCGCGGGCTAAGCAGTTGGCTGGGCTTCCGCCAAATCGGCGTCCCCTACGAACGCGCTGAACGCTACGCCGGTGAAACCAAGTACCCTTTGCGCAAGATGCTGCGGCTCACCATGGACGCCATCACCAGCTTCAGCTACCTACCCCTGCGCCTGGCCACCTATTTCGGGTTTTCGCTGGCCGCAGTCAGCCTCATCGGCATCCTGCTCACCATCGTGCTGCGTCTCTCAGGAAATAACGCCTTCGAAGGGCAGGCGACGACACTGGTGGCTGTCCTCTTTTTGGGCGGCATCCAGTTGATCTTCCTGGGCATTATCGGTGAATACCTGGGGCGGATCTACGACGAATCCAAAGATCGACCACTCTACATTGTCTCCCTGGCCTACGGTTTTGCCGACGTGCCTGATGCACCGCCGCCTGCCGTCAACCTGGAAGAACCCCACGCTGTGGTCGATTAGGATAGCATCTAACAATAAAGACAGGGCAAGATGAAGGCAAGCGAGCAAGGGTTGCAAAGCGACAAACCCGAGCGATACCGCGTTACCCCACGCACATTGATTTTTGTCACCAGTCGGCACCCGCAGACACAGCGCAACGAGGTGCTGTTGATCAAGGGCGCGCCCACCAAGCGCCTGTGGGCCGGCAAATACAACGGCATCGGCGGTCACATCGAATCCAGCGAAGACGTATACCAGGCCGCCCAGCGCGAACTGACCGAGGAGACCGGCCTCACCGACGTGACGCTTGCCCTGCGCGGTGTAGTGAACATCGCCGTGGAGACCGATCCACGTGCGCCTGCGGGGGTGATGGTCTTTGTTTTTGCGGGGGAAAGCGACGCACGCTCATTGCAGGGCAGCCCCGAGGGCGAGCCGGCGTGGATACCTCTCGACGATCTGGCAGATTATCCACTGGTCGACGATCTCTATGAACTGATTCCCCTGATCAGCGACAGCACCGAAACCGTCTACGGTCACTATCGCCCGCAGGCCGATGGCGCCATGCAATACTCGTTTCAACAGCCGAAAGTGTAACCAATACCGTGCTGCGTACCGGGGTGGACATCATCGAAATTGAGCGCGTTGCCGCGCGGTGGCCGAGCATGGACAGCGTTTTTTGTCGCGTCTACACCGCGGACGAACTGGCCTACTGTCGGCAGGATGCGCAGCGTTTGGCTGTCCGCTTTGCCGCCAAAGAAGCCATCGCCAAAGCCCTGGGGACAGGCATCTGGCGCAATGGCATCACCTGGACCGACATCGAAATCGTGCGCGACGATGAGAGCGGCGCGCCGTCTGTGCGGCTACACAACGCAGCAAAGCAGCAAGCGCACACGTTAACGCTAAACGAATGGTCGATTAGTTTAAGCCATAGTCAAGCATATGCTGTGGCCTTCGTGGTGGCGACAACACGCTGCAACGATGCAATTGAGCAATGATGCAATAGCACAGAGAGGAGTGAACAGCCATGTCACAATCAGCAACCGATCAATCATCTCCACCCGTGTCAGAAGATGGCGGCAATGCACAGGCTGTTCATGCGAGCGATGTCGCTACGTCGCTGATTCCACTGAACTTCCAATTCTATCCTGAAGCTGAGATGCTCGACCGGGCGGTCGCATTTCATATGTTGATGAGTAAGCGACGGACAGTACGGCACTTTTCGGAAGAACCGGTACCACAAGCAGTGATCGAGGCTTGCCTGCAATCGGCATCCACCGCGCCAAGCGGGGCCAACATGCAACCGTGGCATTTTGTGGTGGTGGGTGATCCCGAAATCAAACAGCGCATTCGGATTGCCGCCGAAATTGAGGAACGGGCCTTCTACGATCATCGTGCGCCCGAAGAATGGCTCACCGCCGTCCGCCGGCTGGGGACAGACAGCAACAAACCGTTCCTCGAAGCCGCGCCTTACCTCATCGCCATCTTCGCGCAACGCTATCACCTCGACGCCAATGAGCAACAGGTAAAGCACTACTACGTCTCCGAATCTGTGGGCATCGCCACAGGCATGTTGATCGCCGCCTGTCACAACGCAGGGCTGGCCACCCTCACCCACACCCCCAGCCCAATGGGATTCCTGAACAAAATCCTGGAACGCCCGGATTACGAACGACCCTTCCTGCTCCTGGTTGTGGGCTACCCCACAAAAGATGCCGCCGTGCCGGACATCCGGCGGAAGACACTGGACGAGTTCGCCACGTTTGTCTAGAGAGGTGAATGAAGAATGAAGATTGGGCAGGCGAACAGATCCTCAATTGGCAAGCCAGTTCGTCTACTCAATCTTTGTTCATCATTCATCTCTTCTCCGGCCGTTTGATCCCAAAGTAGACCACAATCGACAGAAGCAACGGGATCGCCATCAGCGCGTTCAGCGCCGGCGCGTAGCTGCCCAACATATCCAGGCTCAGCCCCAGCGGATAGGGGCCGAACGCTGTACCCCCCAACGTGCCGATCAAGGTGACGCCCTTGATCGAGCCCAGATAGCGACGACCAAAGTATTTGGGCCAAACCGCCGAATCGAGGACCCGGTAACTGCCGCTGGCAAGACCGGTGAGCGCGCCGTAGAAAAGCGCCTGCGGCACCGTATGCAACCACTGCACTGTCCCCAGCAACACCACCAGCATCAACAGGGTCATAGAAATGAGTAGCCGCGCCGACACAGTGTCGATCAGCCTGCCCATTGCCAGGTTGCTGAACACAGAGACCAGCGCCACCACCTGGAAGGTCTGCACTGCCGCCGCCTGATCCAGCCCGCGCAAACTGAGCAGCGACACCTGGTGAAACGCCAACGTCGAGAGGATCATGGTCATGGTGGCGAAGGCGGCTGCCAGCACCCAGAAGGCGGGCGTGCGACGGGCCTCCTCCAACGTCCAGTTGTCCTCTGCCACGGGTCCGGTAAAGATTTCGCCAGGTTCGTGTACGTCACCGTCTGGCTCCAGGCCGTAGAGTTCGGGTCGGTCGCGCAAGAAGAGGAACGCAGTGGGCAACATCACGCCGGCGACGAGCGCGCCCAGGATGATCCACGTTTCGCGCCAGCCCACAATACCGATGAGCAGCGCCACCAACCAGGGAAAGAGCACCAAACTCAGCGACAAGCTCTGGTTGTATAGCCCCATCACCATCCCGCGGCGGCGCACAAACCACTGCGCCACTGCGTTGTTGGCCACCAACTGCATCGAACCAAAGCCGAAAAAACGCAGCAAGAGCAAGCCGATCCAGAGCGTCAACATGCCGCGGGCCAGCGACATACTCGCCGCCGCAACACCCAACCCCACGGCGGCGATCATCATCACCCGCCGCGGACCAAAGCGATCCACCAACCGCCCCGTAAACGGCAACAAGAACGACGCCATCAGCGTCGCCGCGCCGTAGAGCAGCGATACAGTCGAACGCGGGATGCCCAGATCCGCCACAAAGTGATCCACAAAGATGCTGATTGTGAAGGTCTGGCTAGGCCCCATCATCAAAAGCGCCAGGGTTCCCACCGCCACCACCACCCAACCGTAGAAGAACGGCGTGGCATTGATCACCCGGCTGCTTCGCAATGTCTGCGCGTTTTCCATAGTAATTCCTGACTGGTCTGCGATATGTACAATCAGTCCATTATCGGCGGCAGAGGAGGATTCGTCAACTGAAACGGTTCAGAGGGAGTTCGTAATGCGTAATTGATGTAGATTTCTGCACGCTTCGAACAGACTTGCCGAGCGACCAACGACACCAACCGACTACGCATCACGCCACACTCGGTTGACGCCAATCCGCTGTTGCGAGTATGCTTGTTTCACACAACCACACCCTGGAGGAGCGACTGATGGATGCTTTGCCGTTGACCATCGAGGATCAGATCGCGACGATAACGATCAATCGACCTGAGCACCGCAACGCGATTACATACGAAATGTGGACGCGCTTCGCCGAGCTGTTCAGCCGACTGGATGAAGACGACGATGTGCGGCTTGTGGTAGTGCGCGGCGCAGGTGACGCCGCCTTCAGCGCCGGTGGCGACATCGGCGAGTTTGCGCAACGTCGCAGCGATCCCTGGCAGGCCAAAATTTACAATGGCAAGGTGGAACTGGCACTGCGCAACCTGTCGCGCCTGCGCAAACCGACGCTGGCGGTGATCAAGGGCTACTGCGTCGGCGCAGGCTTCATGCTGGCGGCCTACTGCGATCTGCGCCTGGCCGCCGACAACGCGTCGTTTGGCGTGCCGGTGGCGAAATTGGGCGCGCTGGTGAATTATTCTGAGCTAGAACGCATGATCCACCTGATCGGCATGGGTCCGACGCTCGATCTACTGCTCACGGCGCGCCTGATCGACACCGACGAGGCGCTTTCCATTGGTTTTTGCAGCCGGATCGTCCCGTTGGCCGAGATCGACGCCGAAGTCACGAAGCTAACCACACAGATCTGCGCCGCCGCCCCGCTCACGCAAGGATGGCACAAACAGATGGTAAAAACTGTGCTGCGCAAGCCGGATCTGGTGGATTTGGAACCAGAAGAGGCCGCACTGCCTGACATTTGCTTCGACACCGAAGACTATGCCGAAGGCATACAGGCTTTCTTGCAAAAGCGTTCTCCGATCTTCCGCGGTAGATGATACGGGTAGGAGAGTACCTAACCGATGGCTTGCATTGGGCCGTTGCTACGTCCGCGGGCACATGGCTCACGGATCGATTCTACGTCAAGCCATCGTGCCGCAGCTTTCGCCACTCTCTACAACATCCACACCGCGCTCAAGAGCAGATCTTCGATGTCCTCCTCGCCCGCGGCCGGCGCACCCGCTTTGGCTGTGACCACGATTTCGCCCACATCCGCACCTTGAACGACTATCAGCGCGCCGTCCCTGTGCGCCGTTACGAAGACATGAAACCCTACGTCGACAGCGCCGTGGACGGCGAAGTGGACGTCCTCTGGCCGGGGCGCGTGGACTGGGTCCTCGAATCGTCGGGCACCAGCGGCAAGAAGAAGCAGATCCCCCTGCCGCGGGAGGCGTGGCGGCGGCTCTACCTGCCCACCGGCGCAATTTACATGGCCCAACTGCTCGCCCGCGTCGCAGATCGCCACCGCTTCCTGCGCGGCAAGACGCTCTTCTTCGGCGGCGGCCTGCACCTCGATCCAGCCCAGCCGCGGCGCATCTTCGGCGACGTCACCGCGTTCGGCATTCACCTGCTGCCCTGGTATCTGGGCTTCAGCCGCGCCCCGCGCAAGGAGATCGCGCTGATCCCCAACTGGGAAGAACGGCTGCACCGCATGGCCGAAGCCACCCTGCGCGACATCGTGACCTGGCCCGGCCTGCCCACGTGGCTGCGCAACTTCGGCTCGATTGTGCTGGCGATGACGGGCAAACGCACGCTGCGTGAGGTCTGGCCCAATTGATGGCGGCGACGGTGGGCGGCGTCAACCCAGCACCGTACATGCACGATCTCAACCGCCTGATTTTGGGGCAGCAGGACAGCAAAGGGCAGGCTTTCTCTACAGCGAGGTCTACAACGGCACCGAAGGGTTCACGCCCTGCAAGTGGACGAGGGCAACATGGTGCTCATGCCCAGCGCCCAGATCTTCTACGAATTTGTCCCCGCGGCGGCGCGGCAACGGCGACTTTGCCAACGCCGTCCCTTTGGCCGGTATGGCGGTGGGCGGAAATGCGCGCCGGTGATCTCGTCGGTCAATGGGCTGTGGCGCTACTGATCGGCGACACCGTCGCTTCACCGGCGCCGATCCGTACCGGTTGGTGGTCAGCGGGCGGGTGCAGCACTACCTCAACATCACCGGTGAAGAGTTGTTGGTCGATTCCACCGACGCCGCTGCCAGAGCTGTGTGTGCAGTCTACGATCTGACGCTCAACGATTACATGGTGGCGGAAGAAGACGGGGTGAGCGACAACGCCCGCCATCTCTGGCTGCTCGAAGTCGCCCACCCTGTCACAATTGACGCCGCCACCCTGGCCGCGGCGCTGATCACTTCCTCATCGACAACCACTACGATTACGCCAAGTCTCGTCGTCCTGGCGCGCTGAGCGGCGACGGCTTGGCTGTCCGCTCCGCACGTGCAGCTACTCCCCGCGGGGACCTTCCAACGCTGGCTCGAACACCGACTCGGCGGCAGGGTCGGCGCTAGAGCAAGGTGCCGCGATTGAGCATGGATGATGCGGTGGTGGGGGAGATAATTACGTCCGGTAGTCTCCGTTGATCGTCACATACTCGTGGCTCAGATCACACGTCCACACCGTGGCATCGCCTTCACCCAGACCGAGGACGACGTCGATGGTGAACTCTGGCTGAGCGAAGATGGCGGCGGCGTCCTTTTCCTGGTAGTCGGTGGGCAGACCGGCTTTGACCAGTTGCACCGGCGCGCCGTCGTTGTCGCGGATCACGAGATCGGCGCGATCCGGATCGAGATCCACGCCGGCGTAGCCCGCAGCGCAGAGGATACGCCCCCAGTTGGCGTGTTGCCGAAAAAGCCGTCTGACGTGAGCGGACTGGTGGCAATGCTGTTGGCGATAATGTGGGCATCGCCGTCGCTCATCGCCCCGCTCACATTCACGGTGACAAACTTGGTGACGCCTTCACCGTCGCGCACCACGGCCTGCGCCAGGTCCACGGCGATGTGGGTGAGCGTCGACGAACCTGCCGTAGGACGAGCTGTCACGGCGTCGCTAATTTCGGCGTTGCCGGCCAGCCCATTCGCCAGCACGAGGACGGTGTCATTCGTGCTGGTGTCGCCGTCGATGCTGATGCGGTTGTAGCTTTTGTCCACGGCGGACTTGAGTGCGTCCTGGAGCAGCGGCTGCGCAATCGCAGCGTCCGTGGCGATGACGCTGAGCATGGTGGCCATGTTGGGGTGGATCATCCCCGCGCCCTTGACGATCCCGGTGAACGAGACTGTCTGCCTGTCGATCTCCACCTGATGTGAAGAGCTTGGGGCGGGTATCGGTGGTCATGATGGCGTTGGCGGCGTCGTCCCAACCGTCGGGCGTGAGCTTGGCCGCCACGTCGGGGATGCCCTTTTGCAGCTTCTCGATGGGCAACTGCACGCCGATGACACCCGTGCTCATCACGAAGACAGACTGATCCGACGATCCCAGTGCGCGTTCGGTCCACTCGGCCATGAGGCGGGCATTGGCCTTGCCAGGCACGCCGGTGCAGGCATTGGCGCAGCCTGCATTGATCACCACGCCGTGGACGCCTTCGGGGTTGTGCGCCAGCACTTGCCTGTCATAGAGCACGGGGGCGGCGGGGAACTTGTTCTGCGTGAACACAGCCGCCGCCTTACACGGCACCCGCGACGCGATTAGCGCCAGATCGGGCTTGCCATTCTTCTTGATCCCCGCGGCGACGCCGGCCGCGTCGAACCCGGGGACGATGTGGGGGTGGGGCATGGTGTGGTATCCTCTCCAGGGAAAAGTGCGTAGTGCGTGTACCAGTAGAGGGAGCGGTTCCTTATTGGCATCCATACTTGGTCTATAGACCGGGAATTCCCAATGTGGCACCGACAAACTCAAATGGTACACGCACCATGCACTACGCACTAATCTCGTTTGAAATCATCATAATCCGGCGAATCATACTCACTCACACCAGGGCCGTCGAGGCTGAGCATGGCGGCGACCTTCATGGGCAGGCCGAAGAGTTTGATGAAGCCTTCGGCGTCGGCCTGGTTGTAGACGTCGTCCTCGTCAAAGGTGACGTAGTCTTCGCGATAGAGACTGTTAGGACTCTTGCGACCGGCCAGGATAATGTTGCCCTTGTAGAGTTTGAGGCGCACGGTGCCGGTGATGTTCTTCTCCGTCTCCTGTACGAAGGCGTCGAGCGCGGCGCGCAGCGGGGTGAACCACTGGCCGTTGTAGACGAGATCGGCGTACTTCAGCCCGATCTGTTGCTTGTAGTGCAGTGTTTCGCGATCCAGGCAGAGCTGTTCGAGGGCGGCGTGCGCTTTGTAGAGGATGGATCCACCCGGCGTTTCGTAGACGCCACGGCTCTTCATGCCCACGAGGCGATTCTCGACAATGTCCACGCGGCCGACGCCGTGCTTGGCGCCCAGTTTGTTGAGATCTTGCACCAGGCCCACCGGTCCGCGTGCTTCGCCGTTGATGCGTTCCGGCACGCCGTTGCGGAAGTAGATCTCCACGTATTCGGGTTCATCGGGGGCGTCGGTGGGGTCGATGGTCCACTCGAACATGTTCTTGGGCGGCTCGTTCCACGGATCTTCCAGCGGACCGCCTTCGTTGCTCAGGTGCCACAGGTTGCGGTCCTGGCTGTAGATGCGTTCCATCGTCGCCTTGACGGGGACGTTGTATTCGGCGGCATACTCCAGGGCATCGGAGCGGCCGCGGATGTTCCACTCGCGCCAGGGGGCGATGATGCGCAGTTTGGGGTTGAGCGCCATCACCGTCAACTCGAAGCGGACCTGATCGTTGCCCTTGCCGGTTGCGCCGTGAGCGACGGCGTCCGCGCCTTCCAGCGCCGCGATCTCGACCATACGCTTGGCGATCAACGGCCGCGCAAAGGATGTGCCCAGCAGGTACTCGCGCTCGTAGATCGCGCCCGCCTGCATGGTGGGGAAGACGTAATCGGTGAGGAACTCGGCGCGCAGGTCCTCGACGTAACACTTGGACGCGCCCGAGGCGATGGCCTTTTCTTCGAGGCCGGGCAGTTCATCGTCCTGGCCCAGGTTGGCGCAGAAACAGATGACCTCGCAGTGGTAGTTGTTCTTGAGCCACGGAACGA
>JAWKOL010000055.1:0-22332 GCA_041391225.1 Caldilineaceae bacterium | reverse complement strand
TGCGCCGGCTGGTGCTGCTGGCCGGTCGCGGCGAACCCGAAGCCGAAGAAGCCGAACGGGCCGTCCTCGCCTCGGGCGCCGATGTCACCATCCTGCGCGCCACCTGGTTCAGCCAGAACTTCAGCGAAAGCTTCTTGCTGGAGCCTGTCCGCCTCGGTGAGATTGCACTGCCCGCAGGCGATATGTCGGAACCCTTCATCGACGTGGAGGACATTGCCGATGTGGCCGTGGCCGCCCTCACCGAAGACGGTCATGTGGGGCAATGCTACGAATTGACCGGTCCGCGGCTGCTCACCTTTACCCAGGTGGCCCAGGAACTCACCGCCGCCACCGGGCGCAACATCCGCTACACGTCGATTTCGATTGACGAGTATGCCGCGGCCGCCGCCGAACAGGGCGTGCCAGATGATTTCATTCAAATGCTCAGATACCTGTTCGGCGTGCTGCTCGACGGCCGCAACGCCCACCTCGCCGACGGCGTCCAGCGCGCGCTAGGACGCGCCCCCCGCGACTTCACCGATTACGTACGCACCACCGCCGCCACCGGTGTGTGGGCCGCATAAGGAGCGCCTGCTATGTTCACAGATACGATCTTCTCTGTTGCATTGGTTGCTGCCGCCTTTCTGTCTTCTCTGGTGGCCGGCCTGCTCTTCGTCTTCGCTGTGGTGGTGATGCCCGGCATCAAACACCTCAACGATCGGGAGTTCATCCGCGCCTTCCAGGTGATGGACGGCGTCATCCAGAACAATCAGCCGCTCTTCGTCCTGGTCTGGGTGGGTTCTATCCTGGCGGTAGTGGCGGCGGCGCTGCTGGGGGCTTTGCAGCTAAGTGGCCTTGCACTGAACCTCATGATCGCGGCGGCGCTCATCTACCTGCTCGGCGTCCAGTTGCCCACAGTGGTTGTGAACGTCCCGTTGAACAACCGGCTCCAGCGCATGAACGTCGACGCGATGGACGAACCCGCGCAACAGGCCGCCCGCCGCGACTTCGAACCGCGCTGGAACCGCTGGAACATGATCCGCACCGTCATCGCCAGCCTTGCTTCGGCCGGGTACCTGGTCTTGCTCTTTATCCTCTGATCAACCGTGCGCCAACGTGAAAGCTATCTGTGGCGATCCATGCTGCTGCTTCTTCGTGGATCGCCGTGCAGCGTGGACATCGTCACCTGTTCGGGCTGTGGATGGGTATGAACGAAATACCCGCGAACATACTTTGGTATCTATACGGCAATACCCGCCCGCCGGTACCCTGTAACTGCGTCTCCGGTCTCGGTTCTTACGAGAAAGCAAGTAGATTTCAGACAATTGAGGAGAGAGCACGCCCATGTGCGACTCAACCCGCACGAGCATGCCTACTCCGCATAAGCCTCTATCTGATTTCTCTATTAGAAGCACCAGTAGCCGAGATCGGGACGCTGAACAGAGGACCATGTGTCGCAGTAAAGATCACCAAGTTCGCCTGAACTCGAGCCAATCAAAGGAGATACCGACTATGTCTACGTTGAATCGTTTGAGCATCTTGGGGCTGTTGTTCGTGGTGCTGATGCTCAGTGCTTGTCAGCCCATACCAATCGTTTGCGCCGACGTCACCAAATCGATGCCATGCGCCCCGATGCGCCGACCTACGCTACTTGGCGCAGCCCGTTCGGCGTCGGTTCCGCTAATCGGCGGCGAGGACAGCGAACGCCTCGGCGCTCAGCCTCTGGTACCCAGCCTCACGATTCCCAACGGGCAATGCGCGAAGCCATCACCTACGCCTGCCCGTCACCTTCAAAGACCCGAACTGGCGCCCGCAGACGCCTGCCGTTGTCTATGGTCAGGCCCTCGCAGACGCCGACTTCGACGCCACGGAAACGCCCTACCCGCTGGTGGTGTTGTCCCCGGCTATCTGTTCAGTGCGCCCATGTACAACGTTCTGGCCGAACACTACGCTTCTCACGGAGTTCTGGTCTGGCGCCCGATCACGTGGAAGCGTTCGATCACTTTCTCTGAAATGTGGATGACACTCATCGACCGCCCCGGCGACGTAACCCGCACCCTCGACTACGCCGAGGCGCTGACGGCAGCGGGGTGGGCTGATGGCCGACCTGATCGACGGCACGGGTGGCTGTGGTGGGGCATTCCTGCGGGGGCTATACCGCTGGCCGCAGCAGGCGCCAGTACGACATACAAGCCTACCGAAGACGCTGCGCCGCCCTCGCCATCGACGATCCGCTCTCTTTCTTCTGCGCGCCGCTCCTGCCCTTCATCGCTGACATGGCTGCGCGCCGACCTGGCCGACGCCCCCGACGGCCTGTGGCCCTCGTTCGGCGATCCGCGGGTGACGGCCATTGTCCCCATGGCGGGCGACTCGTACCTGTTCGGCGAGGCGGGCCTGGCCCAGATCGACGTACCCATGATGGTGATGGGCGGCAGCGCCGGCAGCGGCACACGGCGTGAAGCGGATCCACACCTATGCCACGCAGTCGGCACCCAGAAATCGTTGGTCACTTTCGTAGGGGCCGAACACATGATCTTCAACACCTTGCGAGCAACAGCCCTGGATGTACGAACATGTAGCCGCCGCCTACTTCTCGCTGATCCGGTGTGGGATCGCGCACGGGCGCTGGACCGCAACGTCACTTCTCCACCGCCTTCCTGCTCTCAACACTCAGCGGCGACGAGAGCGCCCATGCCGCCCTTCTGCCCGATGCTGCGGCGTTCCCCGGCATCGAATACACAACTACCCTGGCGGCCAGCTTTGACGCTGCTCGCACTGTTGGCCGTTTGATCTAGTAAATCCCGGCGGAAATACCAAATCGTCTCTGGCAGTGGTACAGACGCCGTATTTCTGCCGTGGTATTTACGCCAAGATGTACTAGTTTCTAGGAGACAAGCATCATGAAGACTCGTGTGATACAGACAATACACTCATGCTCACAGTCCCTGCTCAGCGGCTGTGCAATGCCGGCCGCCTCGACACAGCCTCTGCCCACAACCGATGTACCCTCCGCTCTGCCGGTGACCGAAACCACCGCAGCGAAACTCGACAACATTGGCGGGGCGCTGGAGGCAGCCTCACCGTGGCCACCACAGAGCTGACCTCGTGGTGTCACCTTCACCGATGAGGACGGCATTCAGCGGCGCCATCGACATCCCGCAGCAGAACGCCGCCGGCATTCCTTGCACGACATCGCCGTGGATCCGCCCAACGTCCACTTCGAGATTCTGGCGGGGCCGCAACTGGTTGCGCGTCTTCGCGGGCGAGTTGACGGGCGACACCATCAGCGGCGTCTTCACCCAGGCCGGCGCCGAGGGGCATTCCAACTGCACCGCGCCGACGCCACCGCGGCGGCAACCGACGGTGCAGACACCGACATCTACACAGATCCGGCGGGCCTGCTTCGCTGTGCCGATTCCCACCAACTGGACGGCGGACGATGGCAACGGCTACACCCTGCTCAGCAGCCCCGGCGATCTGATCCGCGTCTACCTGCTGGTGCTGCCCGGCCAAGAGATCAAGCCTGCCGTGGACGCCGCCTGGGCGCTGGTAGATCCCACCTTCGATCTGGCTGTGGCCGAGGAGAGCAGAAGAACCGAACCAGGACGTGGAGCAGATCGTCACCTACACCCCACGACACGCCCGACGACAGCGTGGCATTGGCCAACGGTCAACTGCTGGATGGACAGGTCTACGTGCGGCTCATTGGCAACGTGTAAATCCAGCGGCGTCTGGCCCCGCAGGTGCTGCATCGATGCACCCCGCCAGACTTGCTACGCCCGAAGCGAGCGCAATACCGCAAGTCACGACCTGAGCGGCCGTACAGCCCGTTCCTCACCGCCGAACAGCTGGCCGAGTTGGAAGATTTACATGCGTTGCGCGCATGGACCAGTTCCGTGCGGCGCCGCCGTGGCCGTGGTCAGCGGAACGAAATCGTCATGCAGGGCTTCGGCAATCGCGGACCGGCAGCGACGATCCCATCACGCCCCAAACCACATGATCGGCTCCACCGGCAAGACCATCACCACCAGTACTCATGGCGGCTCTGGTCGACGACAGCCTGATGACGTGGGACCAGCCCGTGGTGGAGATTCTGCCGCAGTTCGCCGTGGCCGATGCAGATCTCACCCAGCAGATCACAGTGCAGAATCTGGTGTGCGCCTGTACGGGTGTCCCCCGCCGCGACGTGGAGCCTCGTCTTCAACGCCACGGATCAGCGCGCCGAAGTCATCGATGAACTGGCCACATGCACGAGTTCTTCACCGATTTCGGCGAAGCCTTCAATTACAGCAACCAGATGGTGGCGACCGGGGGCTACGTGGCGGCAGCCGCGGCTGGCGGCGAGTGGGCAACCTTTCCGACGCCTACGCTCAGGTCCTGGCCGAGCGGATCACCGGCCCCATCGGCATGGGAAAACACCACCCTCTCGTTCGACGAAGTGATGGCGCGCGACAACTATGCCGTCCCTCACGGGCTGAGCCTGGCGGCGGAATACTATCCCCTGGAAATGGCTGTAGAAAAGTTGCTGCTGCCCGTCGCACCGGCCGGTGCGCACTGGTCCACCGCCGAGGACATGGCCGCCTACCTGATCACCCAGATGAACGCCGGGGTGGCGCCCAACGGCGAACGCATCGTCTCTGCCGAACCTCTCCGCAACACCTGGCAGCCCCAGGTGCAGATGACAGCGAACAGCAGCTACGGTCTGGGCTGGATTGTGGGTGAATACAAGGGCGTGCGCATGTTGCGGCACAACGGCAACACCTTCGGCTTCACCTCCGAACTGGCTTTCCTGCCCGACGCCGGCGTGGGCATCGTCGTGCTGACCAATGCGCGCGCCACGAATATCTTCAACGAAGCCGTCCTTCCGCCTGCTGGAGATGGTCTACGATCAGCCCTACGAAATCGAGGAGCAGGTGCAGTTCAACTGGGCGCAGATACTGAAACAGGCTCAGGATCAGGCTGCAATGCTGGGGGAGGTGGTGGCACTCGACACGGTGGCACCCTTCCTGGGGGATTGGCGCAACGACGCCCTGGGTCCCGTCACCCTGTACCTGGACGGTGAAACCCTGCTCCTGGACACGGGCGACTTCACCAGCGAGGTGCGTCCTTCGCCGTTGCAGATGCCGACGCCGGGCGCCACGTCCTCTTTCACATGCCGCTGGCTGGGCTAAGCGTCCACCTCGGTTCAGATGACGACGGCAGTCGGCGCGGATCGTCCTGGGCAGCGGCGTCGCCGAATACGTCTTCCACGTATCGATTGAGTTTTGTACGTCCTACGTCAGTAGGTCTCCCGGCAGCGGCAATCGGTGGTAAGGTACGTGTCAATTGTTGAAAGTTAACAGTCTCTTTGCCCGTACTTTTGTTGGAAATCGCTTTGCGCTATACTTGGCAAACCTGCTAATCTGTATCTCGAAACCCTGTTCCCATCAATCTGTTTCCATCCGCACAGGAGAAGCGTTTGTCATGGCACAACATCGCAGATTTTCAACATGCTTTCACCGTACTGATCCTGGGCCTGCTTGCCGTCGCCGCTGGCAGCATGGCGCCGCCGGTAACGCGCCACCGCCCCCACCCGCCGGTGACGAACCCACCGGTCGAAGATCCCCATGCTCAAGACGCTGGTCGTCGCCGTCGATTCCGACCCCGCCAACCTGGAGCCTGGCACCAACCGCGCCTTCCCCATCGGCAGCGAGATGATCGTCAACATCTTCGACACACTGGTGGCCTGGGCGCCGCCGACTTCGGCACCCTGGAAGGTCGCCTGGCCGAAAGCTGGTCGGTCTCCGACGACGGCCTCACCTACACATTCAACCTGCGTTCCGGCGTCACCTTCCACGACGGCACCGAATTCAACGCCGATGCCGTGAAGTTCTCGTTTGAGCGCCGTTGGAACTCCAGCTCGTTTACCGATGCACTCGCCGGCCCCATCACCGAGATGACGGTTGTCGATCCGCTCACAATTGAGATCGCTGGAACGCCCGTCCGCCGTCTTCCTCTCGTGGCTGGCCATGCCGCAGGCCGCCGTGGTCAGCCCTGCTGCCGCGGAAGAATTCGGCGAAGCCTTCAACGTCAACCCCGTCGGCACAGGACCGTTCAAGTTCGTGAGCTACACGCCCGACACCGAGGTGGTGCTCGAAGCCAACGCCGACTACTTCCGTGGCGCGCCGCAACTGGACACGATCATCTACCGCATCATCCCCGACGCCGCCACCCGCCGCCTGGAAATTGAAAACGGCACCGTGGACATCGTGCAGCAGAACGGTCAGCTCTTCTCGCTCCCCGTCGAGGACATCGCCGCGCTCAACGAAAACCCCGACGTCAACGTGATCGAGCTGGACAGCCAGATCATCCGCAACATCGACTTCAACAACAACAACCCCGACAGTGTCCTCAACGACGTGACCCTGCGTCGCGCCATCGGCTACGCCATCGACTACGATGGGCTGATCAACGATCTGCTGGGCGGCACCGCCAGCCGTGTCTATGGCCCGCTCACCACGTCGAGCTGGGGCTACAACCCCGCCGTTGAGGACCTGGCCTTCACCTACGATCCCGACCGTTCACGCGAACTGCTGGCCGAAGCCGGCGTCGAACCGGGCGAACTCAACCTCACCCTCTACAGCTTCCAGGGCAGCCTGTGGGGCAGCATCGGCACCTTCGTGCAGGCCAATCTGGCCGACGTGGGCATCAACGCCGAACTGATGCAGATGGAATTCCCGCCCTACCGCGACCTGCACACCGCCGGCGAACATGACATCGCCCTCGACGGTCGCCAGCCCTGGTACAACGATCCCGACGCTCACATCACCATCGGTTATCTCTCTGAACTGGCGGGCACGGCCATGAACTTCCGTATGTCTGCAGACGCCGAACTCGATCAGATGATCCTCGACGCCCAGACCGCGCCGGATCAGGCGAGCCGCAAAGCCCTCTACGACGAGATCCAGATCAAGCTGATGGAAAAAGTACCCGGCATCTACCTCTTCAGCCCGAAGATCATCATCTACGCCCGCGCCAATGTGGACGGCCTCGCCGTCAACAGCGCCCCGCCGCTCACAGAGTACTGGGGCGTGTCGAAGAGCGCAGAATAGAGATGACACGGTGAAGGGGTGACAAGGTGATCGCTCGATTCGAGTGATTCGCCGTGTTCGTGATGATGAGGATGATGCCGTTCTCTGCCATCATCCTCATCATCCCATCATCACGAACACAAACCAACCGACCCAATCATCACCCAACGTCCTCACCCAAAGTCACCCCATAGGCGTTAAGTTAAGGTCAAGCGAAAGTGCCGGGGACTTCACGTTGGACGTGACGCCAGGAGTGAAGACCCCGTCTCGCTGCTGCGAAAAGTCCCCGGCACTTGCTCGAACGGCGCTTAACTTAACGCCTATGCCCAGTCACCCCACCAGGACTCCGCCCGTGCTCAACTTCGCATTCCGCCGCCTGATCGGCGCGCTGCCGGTGATGCTGCTGGTGGCTGTGATCATCTTTGCCCTGGTGCGCGCCATCCCCGGTGATCCGGCGGTGGCGCTGCTGGGTGAAGGGGCCAGCAATCAGCAGGTGGCTGCGCTGCGCGCTCAACTTCATCTGAACGATCCCTTCTTCGTGCAATTTGGCCGCTACTTCGGCGACCTGTTGCAGGGCGATCTGGGCAATTCGCTGCGCACCAACCGCCCCATCGCCGAGGAACTGCTCCTGCGCCTGCCCGCCACCATCGAGCTTTCGCTGGCCGCGCTCTTCATGGCCGTCCTCGTGGGCGTGCCGCTGGGCATCCTCTCCGCTGTGTGGGCCAACCGTCCTTTCGACCATGCCAGCCGCCTGATTTCGCTTATCGGCGTCTCCGCGCCCGTCTTCTGGTTGGCGCTGCTGTTGCAAGTCGTTTTCTCGATCTACCTGGATCTGCTGCCCGTCTCCGGTCGGCTCGACGTCTTCTTGCGCCCACCGCGGGTGACCGGCTTCCTCTTGCTCGACGGCCTGATCCTGGGGCAGCCCGCCGTCTTCTGGAGTGCGCTGCGCCACTTGCTGCTGCCCGCGGGCGTGCTGGCCGCCTTCCTCGCCGCCACCATTGCCCGCCTGATCCGCGCCTCCATGCTCGAAGAACTGCGCCAAGACTACGTGCGCACCGCCTGGGCCAAAGGACTGAGCAGCCGCACCGTGTTGCTTGTCCACGTGCTGCGCAACTCGCTCATCCCCACCGTCACCCTCACGGGGCTGAAGTTCGCCGAACTGCTGGGCGGCGCCATCCTCACCGAAACCGTCTTCGCCTGGCCGGGCATGGGCCGCTACATGTTCGAAGCCATCAAAAACCGCGACTACCCGGTGATCCAGGGCGCAACGCTGCTCTTCGCCCTGATTTTCATCCTCAGCTCCCTGCTTGTGGATCTGCTTTACGGCTACCTCAACCCACGTATTCGGGCGGAGGCGTAGCATGTCGGCCCCCCCGCAGACCACGGCTTCCGCTAGCCCATCCCGCCCCGCCGGCGCCCGGGCATGGACGCGCTCGATCTCCCGTTTCTTGCGACGCAATCCACTGGCGACGCTGGGGTTGGTCCTCGTGATCTTGATCCTGGCGGCCACCGTGCTTGCGCCGCTGCTCACACCCTACGATCCCATCGTCATCGAGATCCGCAACAAATTTGCGCCGCCCAGCCTCGATCATCTGCTCGGCACCGATTCGTTTGGCCGCGACGTGCTCAGCCGCATCCTCTTCGGCGGGCGCAACACCCTGGCGATTGGCCTGCTCGTGGTCGTCATCGCCTTTGGCGTGGGCGTGCCAATCGGCATCTTCGCCGGCTTCCGCGGCGGCCGCGCCGACGCCGTGATCATGCGCTTCGTCGACGCCATGCTGGCTTTCCCCTCGCTGGTGCTGGCCATCGCCCTCGCCGCCGCGCTAGGACCGAGCCTGCGCAACGCAATGCTGGCTGTCGCCATCACATTCACCCCACAGTTCGCCCGCGTCGCGCGCGGACAGGCCATCAACGTGCGCTACATGCCCTACATCGAAGCCGCCCGCGCCACCGGCGTCGGCGATCTACGGCTGATGGTGCGCTACGTGTTGCCCAACAGCCTGGGGCCACTGTTGGTGCAGGCCAGCCTCAACCTGGGCAGCGCCATCTTGCAGACAGCCAGCCTGGGCTTCCTGGGCCTGGGCGCGCAGCCGCCGCTGCCCGAATGGGGGGCAGACGTCGCCGCCAACACCTCATTTCTGCGTGAATCGCCCTGGGTGGCCATCTTCCCTGGCTTGGCGATCCTGCTCACCGTGCTGGCGTTCAACTTGATTGGGGATGGGTTGGTGGATTGGTTGAATCCGAGGACGCGGGCGGGGGATTAAGAAAAAGATGATGGGATGATGGTGTTTACGTCATCATCTCATCATCTCATCATCTCATCATCTCTACTCAATCACCTTCCCATACAACTCCGGCCTGCGATCACGCAGATACGGCATGCGCAGCCGGATCTCCTCAATCGTGTCGAGGTTGAGTTGGGCGGTGATCACGCTTTCCTGGCTGCCGGTTTGGGCCAACACCGCGCCGCGCGGACCGGCGATGAGGCTGCCGCCGAAGAAGTGCTTCCAATCTTCCTGGCCGCAGCGGTTGACGAAGACGCCGAAGACGCCGTTCTCGAAGCAGCGGGTGCGCGCCATCTCGGCGAAGCCGTCCTCATCGGTGGTGGTGATGGGCACCGCGATGATCTCCGCCCCCTTGAGCACCAGCACACGCCACGCCTCGGGGAAGCCGCGGTCGTAGCAGATCAAGATCCCGATCTTCCCCAGCGGCGTGTCGAAGACGGGCAACTCGTTGCCCGCTTTGAAAAAGAACTTTTCCTGGCCGCCCTTGGGATCGCTCAACAGCGCGATGTGCGTCTTGCGGTAGCGGCCCACCAATTCGCCGTCGGGGTTGATGAGCATGGCCGTGTCGTAGCAGACGCCCGCCACCTCCTTCTCGAAGATCGACGGGATCAGCCACACTTTGTGGCGCTGCGCCGCGGCGGACATGGCGGCGAACGTCGGCCCGCGCAGCGGTTCGGCGCGCTGGAACAACGCCGGATCTCGGTCGGTGAAGGCGACGTAGTCGAAGGCGAAGAGTTCGGGGAGCACGACAAGTTGCGCGCCCTGGTCCGCTGCTTCGGCCACCAGTTCGGCGGCGCGGCGCAAATTGGCGTCGCGATCCCCCACCACGCTGGTCATCTGGGCGGCGGCGACGGTGACGATGCGGTTGGTCGAGGGGTGGTTAGTCGAGTTATTCAAGAGATGCCTCTGCTTTCTTTTGGTGGACAGCCACACCTGCCAGCAGATAAAGCACTGTCCAGATCACGATCCAATGCATCGACGTGGCGTGCGCCGGGCTGGACATGGTGCTGAAGCCCAGGCAGCCGTGTTTGCCCACCTCAAAGGCCAGGTGCAGCACCTCTTCGGCGGACATGCCCAGCGGTTCGGGGTAGCTCCAATCGGGGCTGACGCTGATGTCGAGCACGTCCCAGTCGATGCCCAGCCATAGACCCAGGGTGCCGTCCCCGGCGCGGCGGATGACCTCGGGGGCCAGCTTGCCGCCGCTCAGCTTGCGCATTTCGCGGGCGGTGTAGAGTCCACAGCCCTGGGCGCGGAACCAGTCGGCGTTGGCTTTGGGGTTGCCGGGGCGATGCCGATCTGCATGTGGTGTTGGGGCGCAAAGCCGGGCAGTTGCAGTTGATGGCGCACCCATGTCACCGCCGAGCGCGCTGCTGCCGTCCCACACTTCGCGGTTGTCGCCGTGGGCGTCGAGGTTCACTGCTCGATGGGCTTGCCGCCGTGAAAACGTGAGAGCGCCGCCGCCAGTGTGTAGCCCGAACAGGGCGTTGCCGCCCAGCGTAATCGGCAACGCCCCCGCTTCGAGGACCTCCATCACCTTGGCTGTCACGTTCTCCACCGAGCGCAGATCGGCGGGATCAATGTGGGCGTCGCCGTAGTCCACCACACGCAACGTGGACAGCACATCCACGTCGAGTTCGGGCAGATAGCCGCCGCTGTACTTGGCGCTGGCCTGCCGGATCTTACGTGGCGTGAGGTCGGCGTCGAAGCCGAAAAGATGGGTCAAGTACGGCACGCCGATGATCGCCGCGTCCGCTTTTACCAGATCTGCGGGCGAGCGGGCAGCGTCCACGCCCAGAAACGTGGGGACGCCTTCGTAGATGGTAGGGCGGTTGGTGTAGGTAAGCAAGAGAGCGCTCCTTTGGGAAATTGACGATTGACGATTTACGATTGACGATTGCAGGCGCCTAAGTTTGTGGCTTCGGCAAAGCGAGTTGCAGGCTCATTTATTCAACTACAACAGGCCCACAACAGAGACATCATCCTTAACGAGAAATCGAAATCGTCAATCGAAAATCGTCAACGAAACGTCAATCGAAAATCGTCAATCGAAAATCGTCAATCGAAAATCAAACTGGGGGTTCCATGAAAGTCGCCTGTATCCAACTCAACGGCAGCCGTGAACCGGCGCAAAATGTGGCGCGTGCCTGCGCCATGATCGACGAGGTCTGCGCTGCGCAATCGCCGGATCTGATTGTGCTGCCCGAGTTCTTCAACACAATTTACTTCAGCCAGTACAGAGAGTACAAAAAGTACATGCACCTGGCGGAACCGGCGGATGGGCTGAGCCTGTCGGCGGTGCGCGCAGCGGGCGGCGCAGCACGGTGTCAACATCGTGGCGCCGATCTACGAGATCGACGGGCCGGGCTACTACTTCGACACCGCTTTTGTGATCGACCGCCGTGGCGAGATCCTGGGGCGCTATCGCAAGGTGCATCCCGCCGCCACCAACAGCCTGGAAAAACTCTACTTCCGCTACGGCTCCGACTTCCCGGTGTGGGAGATCGACGGCTGGCGCATGGGCATTGTGATCTGCTACGATACCTTCTTCCCCGAAGCAGTGCGGGCGCTGGCGGTGCAGGGCGCCGAACTGCTCGTCTTTCCTTTTGCCGGGGGGATGCTCTCGAATTGGTACGAACTGCACCGCATCCGCTTCGAGAACCTGGCCTACGTCGCCGTGTGCGACAAAGTCGGCCCTGAAGACACGTGGACCTTCGGCGGCAAGAGCGTGATCATCGATCCGCTGGGTGAGATTGTCTGCACAGCAAGCGACAGCGAAGAGGAGACCATCGTCGCCGAACTGGATCGCGAACAGGTCTTCGACGCCCGCCGCCGCTTTCCAATCTACCGAGACCGCCAGCCGTGGGCGTATGGCGCGTTGACGGAGAAAAGATGAGAACGAGGAGACCCGAATGCCCTACCTGGATTTGACTGCGGCGCGCACGTTTCGCCGCCGCCGAACTCGACGCACTGTTGATCCTCTCGCCGCGGCATTTTTACTACGCCACAGGACACAATAGCTGGTTCATGAATCTTTACGGTGAGGCGGGCTACGGCGCCGCGCTGATCCCCGCCGATGAGGGCATGATGCCTGCGGGGCTGGTTTCGGACGTGGAAGCGCCTGCGCTGGCCGAATCCGCGCCCGAGCTTGAGGCCCACGGGTACCCAGTGTGGATCGCGTACGGCGATGTGCCACCAGTCGCCGCGGAGGACGTCTTCGCCCCCCTGGCCGCCTACAGCGCGGACCAGCCCCGCCAACGCGATGGGCAGATCGATCCCAAACGCGTCGTCCTCCAGATTGTGGATCTGATCAAGTCGCGTCACCTGGCGCGTGGACGCATCGGCATCGAGATCTCGTTCGTCTCCCGCCCCGTGATGACGTGCCCGCAGCCTGCTCCCCGATGTCACCTGGGCCGATGCCACACGGCTGCTCGAAGAACTACGCGCTGTCAAGTCGCCGCGGAGGCCGATCCGCTGCGCCGCGGCACCCAACTAGCCGAATCCGCCATCGAATCGGTGACGGCCGCGTTGCGCTCGGGCATGACCGCCGGGGAGATCGCCCACCGTTACCGGCTGGCCGTCTTCGAACACGCCGCCGGCCGCGGTGACGTGCTCAGCGCCCGCGTCACCTTGCGTGTGGGGCCGCACGTGCTCAGCCCGGTGTCGTCGGGGAGCTATGCGTTGCAGGCGGGTGATCTGGTTTTCCTTGATTGTGGGGTGGAAGTAAGCGGCTATTGGGCCGACATGGGGCGTTGTGTGGTCTTCGGGCGGGCGACGGCGGCGCAGAGAGCGGCGCAAAAGCAGATCTACGCCGCCCTACGCGCCGGATTCGACGCCGCCACGGCGTTGATGCAGGTGGGTACACCGCTGGCCGACGTCTTCCGCGCCGGTCTCGACGCCGTCCACGCTGCGGGGATGACGAGTTATGTGCGGGGCAACCTGGGTCACGGCATCGGCCTGGCCCGCGCCCCCGAACTGCCCATCGTCAGCGCAGAGGAGACGCTTGCCCTCGCGCGGGGGCATGTCGTTTCCGTGGAATTTCCCTACTACGTCCACGGCATCGGCGCCTTCCAGATCGAAGACACCTTCTACATGGGGCCGAACGGTACAGAAGTCTTCAACCGACTGAGCCGCGATCTGGTGGAGATCTAGTCGAGGATCGCCACAGCGTTGATCTCGATCATGTAGCCTGGGCTGAGGCCGGCGATGATGGTGGTGCAGGCGGGGTAGGGCGGATTGAAGTAGCGTTTGCGCACTTCGGTATGCGTCCCCTTGAAGCTGTTGTCGGTGACGATCACCAGCGTGTCGACGACGTCGTCCATGCTGCCGCCCGCGGCTTCGACGATGGCCTTGATGTTTTCGTAGACCTGAACACATTGCGCTTCGAGGTCGTGTTCGCCGATCAGGTTGTTGTCCACGTCGCGGGGAACCTGCCCGGATACGTAGAGATGGTTGCCACGGCGGATGGCATGGGACAAGGCGAACTTGTCGCACCCACTTTGTTCCACAGTTTCAGCTAAAATTCCCTGGTTCTTGCTCATTTCTCGCTCCTTTGAGTTTAGTTCCTGAAGCGGCCGACGCGTCGACACAATATGCCCGGATCAGGGCATAAGATCATTCCTCGTCGGGCATCGGCGCGTAGGCCAGATCCAGCGCTTCTTCGGTGACACGCTGATACGTGCGTGTGAGGTGTTCGTAGGCTTCCAGGCTGTCGGTGGGGAAGGGCGGATGACCGAGACGGCGCAGCAGGGCCAGTTTGATGGCCGGCGGCGCGATGTGATGGTTCAACGTGGAGAGTTTCTTGGACGCGCCCCAGTAGCTTTCGATCTGCGCCGAAAGCGGCATGGCCTGGTCGGTGGGCTGGCCGAGCGAGCCGATGGTGGGGTGCTGGTTGTCGGTCTGTGCCGATGCGGCGGGGGCGCTTTCGTCGGTGTCGCTGCGGCGTTGACGCAGCCCCTGCAGCACCTGTTGCCTGTCTCTTCCACGCAGGCGGAAGAGCAGCCAGGGATCATCGTCGAGCATCTGGCCCAGCAGGTAAAGCACGGCCGCGGTGTGTTTGCACGGCTGGCCGCTTGCCTGGCACTGGTTGCAGCGGATCTCGATGTCGTAGTGACCGCCGGGCAGCAGGTTGACGCCCGCCTGCTGGAACAACTCGTCGATGTTGGTGGGCATGTCGCTTAGCCAGAAGCTGGGCCACGTAGATGGCCTGGCGACTGAGCGCGCCCATCACCTGCTGCCACTGGGCGTCGGTGAGGCGGTTGGTGATGATCTCGATCTCGCACGGACCCAGGTCGCGGTCTTCTACCTGCGCGGTGACGCGCCCCATCTGCACTTCTAGGGCCTTCACCTGCCCGCGGCGGGCGTAGGAACGTCCGCGACGGATGTGGGGTTCGTAGCCAAGCTGGTTGAGCAGGGCCAGCCAGCGTTCCGACCACGCCATGTTCGTCATCCCAGGGCCTCCTCTTCCACGTCCTCTTTGCGCAGGGAAAGCATGCGGCGCAGTTCGTCGGTGTCCATTTCGGCCAGCCAGTCTTCGCCGCTGCCCACGATAGACTCGGCCAGCGATTGCTTGGTCTCGATCAACTCGTGGATGCGTTCTTCCAACGTGCCCGCCACCACGAATTTGTACACCTGGACGCTGCGTTTCTGGCCGATGCGGAAGGCGCGATCTGTGGCCTGATTCTCCACGGCGGGATTCCACCAACGGTCAAAATGAAAGACCTGATTGGCGCGGGTGAGGTTCAGCCCCACGCCGCCGGCGCGCAGGCTGAGGACGAAGATGGGCGGCCCATTCTCGTCTTCTTGGAACGAGCGCACCATCTGATCGCGTTTGTTGGCAGGCGTGCCGCCGTGCAAAAAGAGCACCTCAACGCCGAAGGTCTCCTGTAGATGGGCCTGGAGCAGGTGACCCATCTCTACAAATTGGGTGAAGACCAGGGCGCGGTCACCTACGCTGAGTGCTTCGTCGAGCATTTCGGTGAGGCGACTGAGCTTGCCGCTGCGCCCGATCAGCGGCTTCTTTTCGCCCAGGAAGTGGGCCGGGTGGTTGCACACCTGCTTGAGCTTGAGCAGCAGACTGAGCACCAGCCCGCGGCGTTGGATGCCTTCGCTCTGCTCTACGCGGTCCATTGTCTGCTGTACTACATCGTTGTAGAGCGCGCCCTGTTCCTTGCTCAGCGGGCAGTAGACCACCATCTCGTTCTTTTCGGGCAGATCGTTGATGATGGTGGGGTCGGTCTTCAAGCGGCGTAGCAGGAAGGGCTGCACCAGGCGACGCAACTCCGACGCTGCGGTGGGATCGTTGTAACGTTCGATGGGCATGATGTACTGCTGGCGGAACCGCTCACGGTTGCCCAGGTAGCCGGGGTTGAGGAATTCCATGATGCTCCAAAGTTCGAGCAGTCGGTTTTCCACGGGCGTGCCGGTGAGGGCCATGCGGTTGCGGGCGTTGATGCGGCGCACGGCCTGGCTCTGTTTTGCGCCAGGATTCTTGATATTTTGCGCCTCGTCGAGGATCACATCACTCCACGTGATCTGTGCCAGCATCTCGATGTCGCGGCGGGCCGTGCCGTAGCTGGTGATGATCAGATCGTATTCGTGTAGCGAACCGAGGAATTCTTCCCCGTCGAGCCGGCCACTGCCGTGGTGGACCAGCGGACGCAGTTGGGGCGCGAAGCGTTCGATCTCGTGGCGCCAGTTGGCCACCACGCTGGTGGGGCAGATGAGCAACGACGGCGGCACGGTTTCGCCGACTTCCGCGGCCATGTTGCGGTGATGGAGCAGCAGGGCGATGGCCTGGATCGTCTTGCCCAGCCCCATGTCGTCGGCCAGGCAGGCGCCCAGGCCGACACGGCGCAGGTAGTCGAGCCAGCCTACGCCGCGGCGCTGGTAGGGGCGGAGCTTGCCCACGAAGCCGTCCGGCTCCAGGATCTCGTCCACCGGTTGCTCGTTGCGCAGCCGCGCCAACACCTGATCCAGCCAGCCTTCCACCTCGACTGTGTCTAGCGGCAGCACTTCGCTGATGTCGGTGTCCAGTTGCAGGGCGGGCAGCAACTCGGGGCCGGTGACCAGCGCTTCGCCCTCGTCGCGCATGTACGCCTGGGCCATGCGCACGGCTTGCAGCAGGTTGAGCCGTCCTTCGGCGCGATTTTTGTGCAGGAAAGAGCGGGCGGCGTCCACCTGTTCAGGGTCGAGTTCCACCCAGCGCCCGCGGATGTTGATCAGCGGCGATTGCAGGGCCACCAACTGCTCGAATTCGTCCTGGTTGAGTCCTTCGTTGCCCAGAGTGAGATCCCAGTGGAAGCGGATCAGGCTGTTGAGCGTCAACGCGCCGCTGCGGTTGGCGGGGCCGTTGACCTCGCGTTCGGGATCATCGCTGAGCAGGCGCAGGCGCAGGCCCAGGCGTGTGCGTCCTTGGGCGCGCCACCATGCGGGTAGGATCACGCCAAAGCCGCTGCTATCCAGCAGAGGGCCGATTTCGCGTAGAAAGTGATAGGCGTCTTCGGTGGAGAGGAAGGCCATTTCGGGCCGCGGCGAGCGCAGGCTTTCCTTGATCGGCGCAAAGAGACGGCTGGCGACGCCCAGTCCGGCCAGCAGCCGTTCCTGTGGCTGATCGAAGCGGCGGCTGTTGACTTTGCAGCGACTATGCTTTTTCCTGCCACACCTGCGCCGCGGGGACCATCAACTCGGGGTTGTCGCGCCCTGCAAATAGTAGCGCAACACCCGGGTGGGCTGGCCCGACAGCGGGCGATCCCCTGGGATCTGCTCCAGTTCGTCTGCGTCGGGCGTTTCAACTCGAAGGCCCGCGAGTTGACATCCCGGCGCTGGTGGCGTGGGCTATTTCGATCCACGAGATCCAGTTCTGGTAGAGCTGGTGTGCGGGCTGGGGCGGCAGTTGCAGCCGCGCTGAAGGTCGCTGAGCAGGTGATGATCCATAGCCGCGGATGAAGCATCTGCCTGCGGCGTCGGCGGCGGGATCCACTCGCGGATGATAGCGTGATCCGCAAGGCAGCGATGAACTGTTCCACCACCAGCAGCCCAGGCGGCAGCGCGCTGCTTCCAGCAGGCAGATTGTAGGCCAGCAGATGGGCGGCATGGCGTCCACCAACATCTCCAGGCGGCGACGCAACTCCGGAATCCAACAGAAGGCGCAGATGGCGAAAAGCGCCCGTTGGCGTCGGCCACCACACCAGGATGAAATGTTGGTAAGCCAGCGTTTCCAGCACGGTACTTGGCGTGGCTCCAGAAGAGCAGATCGTTGCCCAGCCGGGCGGCTAACAGCAGCGACATAAGCGGACGCTTCGATAAGCTGCTTGTTGCCCCAGCCGTGTGAGAAAAGTCAACGCCGAAAACGGGATCGAAGCCCAGGCCGGTGATCTGCCGGCGCCGTACCGGCGTCGTCTCTACGCCGTTGAGCGCGGTGACGCCACGCTGAAACGATCCGCGGCGCGGCACAGGCTGCCCAAGCTGGCTGGGGAGCCAGGCCGAACGCGTTGGTGGGCTGACCTTCCATGTCTTCCTTGGGGCCGGATTCGCGGATCAACTGGCGCAGCTGTCCTACCGGCATCTGCGCCGGGTGCGACGGCACCTTGACCGAACGCGCCGCTCGCCGCGGCGAGACGCATGGTCTCCACCGTTGGCGTGTCCATTGGTTTGCACATCACTGTCGGCCGGAGTGGGACTGTCGGCAGAAATGGAGGCCAGGGTCGTTCTGCTCAAGCTCAGCCCACAGGAAGAGCTGCCCGTCAGGAACTCTGGAATCAGCAGGAAGCCGCGGCATGAATGGTTAAAGGCATAAACTCTATTGTACTGCCGAAGGGTGTGTGGGCCAAATTTTGAGAGGAGAAATAGGGTTGAAGTTGTGGGGGAGAGAGGACTTTCGGGGGTAGATTTTTCATGTTGACAACTCCGAAAGGTTAGCGAAGGCGGCTTGTGAGTGTGAAAGTGGCGAAGGCCAGGGTTCTGGAAGCAGTTGTTGCGGGAAGTGAAAAGCATGGCAAGCGATGGCCTTGACCAGAAGCCAGAGACGCCCCAAGCGCAGAAGGCGGATATGGCGTTTGGGCTTGATATCAAGCAAGTGATGGAGGTCAGGGATGTCTGGATCGTCGAGATTGGCGCCGCATTCGAGATCAGAGCCAACGCTGACCATCCAGAGCGTGGCAACGGACATGGCCAACCAGAGGCGGGCCCGCCCGTTCGGGGTGGTGCATCTGGGTCAATTGCCATTGCCAGCCGCCGCCGCTTGTGCACTTGAACCCCTGCTCACACCAGGTACGCAGCCCGTACCAGGTGACGGCCGAGTCAGTAGGTGCCAAATCGGTGAGGATAAACCAAGGATCCTCGTTGGCCGGAGCCCACCAGGCAAGCAGGGTGCACTCCAGGCGACGGACAGGGTCTTTGAAGCAACTGCCTCGGCCCTGCCACTGATGCCCGACCGTGCCGACCAGTTCCTTGAGTCCGCTTCCAGTGGGCACAGCCCGCAGGCCAGCTTGGCGCCATTGTTGATGCGCAGGAAAGGATGCCAGTCACGCCGTACAATCCGACGATACGACCAGCCCGCATACAACCCGCGGTCCGCGTAAGAGCAATGACGGTCCACTCTGGCGGTACCGCTGGGCGCAACGGCGCAGCAGGCACAACCATTCCTTGCGCCAGGCTCCTTTCTGGCCCGCAGGCAGCACAACCCGACCACAGGAATCCCGCATCCGCAGTAAACCACGCTCACGCCAACACCCAGCAAACCGATCGCCCAGGCTCGTGGCATCCCAGCGCCAGCGCCAACTGCGTCCCCACCCACAGGCGTACCGATCCATTCCAGCGCCATGACAGGTAGGGAGCACCAGCTCTCTCGCGCCGATGCTTCCTCCTTGTCCTTGGCATCCAGGGCACCATTCGTACAGCCGCTGCTCCACCGTGTTCACCTTCTGCCCATAGCAGCCCAGAAGGTCGCCACCGTCAGACGCCCACAACTCCCTGTCATGGCCCATCCCAAAACTCCACCATGCCAACACCCGCGCCTGGCTTACCGTCTTTGCGGCAGATTACTTGACACACATGCGTCCATTGCAACAATGTTTCTGAGCGAGACATCGGTGACCTCTTGTATGATAGTTTGTCTGAGAACTCTATCTTACACGTTGTCACTCTGTCTCCTTTCCTTTCGAAATCTACCCCCGAAGGGGAGAGAGGAGGGATTGGTGAATGGTGAATGGTGATTGGGGGAGATCGGCTTGAGATGGTGGGGTGATGGGGTGATGTACAAGCATAACCATCATCCCATCATCCGCATCATCAGTCTACAAACGGCTCTGCCCCAATCACCCAATCACCATTCACTATCACCCATTAAACTGCGGCAGATACTCCCGTGCGCCTCGATCAGATCCACCAGATTGCGTGATCTGGTCCAGATCCAGTTCGGCGGCGGTATGGGATCGAGGAAGGCGGCGTGGTAGACGTAATCGCGGTCGCCGGTGAGCGGCTTCGACGGTGACTGCACGTTGATGTTGGTCTGCATCGTGGCCCGACAGTTGCGGCGGCAGCGCCGATGCGTGGGCTGGATGCCGTTGGCGTCTACCAAACGGGGGACCTCGACACCACAGCAGCCCTGGGGCAGGTTGTCGATATGAGGCCGTGATTGGCCACGTTGCCAAGCAGGCTCACCTGCGGCTTGCCGGTCTCCATGCTGTAGGAGTGATCTTGCGGTGGCGCTCAGCCTTGCGCTTCGCCGTAAGCAGGCGGCGAGTAGCGGGCCATGTCGTCGCGCAATGCGCTGCCGTCAGTGGGGCGTGCTCGTCGAAATCGTCTTCGGTGGCGGAAGCTCTGTCTTCGAGAACTATACGCGCAGCGAATGCGCAGCCTTCGATCTGCCGTTCACAGCGGGTGATGTACTCAGCGGCACGTTGAACGCTTCCACCAGATCGGGACGGTCGCGCTTGATGAACCAGGGCGTGTACTCGGCGAAGTGTTCGCTGGATTCGGTGACGAAGTAGCCGAATTTCTCGAAGATCTTGTAGCGCACGATGTTCCAATCGGGGATGCGCCCCTCGGCGATGACGTTGCGCATGGCCGGATAGAGATCCTGGCCATCGCGCTGGAACTTGAGGTAGAAGGCCATGTGGTTGATGCCAGCGCAGACGTAGTCGATCTCCTCGTAGGGGACGCCGATGTCGCGGGCGAGCTGGTGCGCCGTCCCCTGTACGCTGTGGCACAGGCCCACTGTGTTGATGCTGCTGGCGCGGCTGATGGCCCAGCAGTTCATCGCCATTGGGTTGACGTACTGCAAGAAGGTGACGTCGGGGCAAAGCTCTTCCATGTCGGAACACATGTCGAGCAGCACGGGGATGGTGCGCAGCCCGCGCATGATGCCGCCAATGCCCAGGGTGTCGGCGATGGTCTGGCGCAGGCCGTACTTCTTGGGGACTTCAAAGTCGACCACTGTGCTGGGCTTGTAGCCGCCCACCTGGATCATGGAGATCGCGTAGTCGGCGTCCACCAGCGCCTCGCGCCGATCCAGCGTGGCCTCGATGACGGGGGAAACGCCCAGCGCGTCCGCGATCTTGTGCGCCACCACTTCCGACGTGCGCAGCCGCTCGGGATCGATGTCGTGGAGGACGAAGTGGGCGTCCTGGGCCAGCTCGGGGTAGCTGAGAATGTCGCCCATCAGGTTCTTGGCGAAGACAGTGCTGCCCGCGCCGATGAAGACTACTTTGGCCATGAAAATGACTCCTGTTAATGTCGTTACGTTGATGTCGTTACGTTGATATCGTCAGATTTCAGAGATTGATCCACGAAGACACACGAAGGTACACAAAGAAGAGAAAAGACGGACACGGATTTCAGGACGACACGGATTTCAGGACGACACGGACAAACCAGAAGAGCAGAGATTTCGCTATTTCCCTGTCATATCCAATGAGTCCTACTAATCCGCGTAATCCGTGTCCCTCTTCTTCCGGCTTTTGTCTTCATTTTCTGCCTTCGTGTATCTTCGTGTGACTTCGTGGATCAATTTCTGCTTCTTCTGCTGCTCTACTCGGTTTTTTGATGCAGATGACAATACTGTGATCCCGGCCTGGCGCGCAACTTGCAGCGTTCGCCGGTCTTGGTTGTGGCATGGCAACGCTCGGCTACTGCGTCCGCCTCGTCTGTCGCCGCCTCTTCCTTCAGCGTCTGGAACTCGGCCATCAGCATGTCGATGACTTCGTCCAGATCTCGTTCCGGCGTGTCTGCCGCCGTCTTCGCCTCTTCGCCTCGTCCTCTCGTCGCCTCTTCATCCGGCAGATGCGCGATACGTCGCAGTTCCTCGAACTCCGCGCCGTACGCTGCCACAATGCCCGCTGGATCGGGGACCAGGTGATCGTCGGTCATCACGCCGATGGTGACTTCGCCGCCGTAGCTGAGGATGCTCAACCCCATGCCGATGGACCCCGACTGCGGCACCCAGAAGTACATCTTTTCCAGGCGGGCGCCGGCGAAGTAGAGTTTCTGCGGCGGCCCCGGCACGTTGGTGAGGACGGCGCTGGCCTTGCTGGCAAAGTACTGTTTGATCAGCCCGGCCATGTCGTTGGGGAAGAGGCCCAGCCCGGCGATGATCTGGTAGGTGATCAGCGCCTCGGGCGTCTGCTTGATCTGGTCCATGCGCCGCTTGACCTCGAAGAGCCTGTCCAGCGGATCGGCGATGCCCACGGGCAGCGACAGGTAGATCAGGGCGAACTGGTTGCCCATCTCGATCTCCTGTGTGGCGGGCCGCACGTTGACCGGCACCATCGCCCGGATCTCCTTGCCCGTGGGATCATCGCCGCGGCTGATCAGGTACTTGCGCAGCGCGCCCGTGAGCACGGAGACCAGCACATCGTTGACGGTGGTGCCGGTGCGGTTCTTGATGAACTTCACCTCGTCCAGCGACACCCCCTCCGACCAGGCGACGCTCTTGGTGACGCCCAGCTTGCCCTTGAAGACGGTGCGGTCGTCGCCCAGCATGAAGACGAGTTTGCCCAGCA
>JAWKOL010000054.1:0-22776 GCA_041391225.1 Caldilineaceae bacterium | reverse complement strand
AGGCTGCCGAAGCCTATGGTGCCCTAATCGACGAAATGGGTACGCTGCCGCTAGGCGATCCGCGCGTCGAGGAACTCTTCCTGGAAGCCTCTGCAATCTACATGGATGAACTTCCCGTCATCCCGATCACACAGGCCAAGAAGATCATTCCGTTCGACACCACCTACTGGACCGGATGGCCGACGTTTGAGAACGACTACATCCATCCGCCGACGTGGTGGCAGAGCACCCACGTGATCATTCACAACCTGCAGCCTGCGGGTCAGTAAACCGTAGGATGATGCACCGGACATGGGCGCTGGGCCTTCCAGCGCCCATGTCTTACATGAACCGGCAAGGCGCAGGGATGAAGAAAACCGGTACTGGCAGCAACATTCGAATCACTGCACTCGTCGGTCTCGTCTTTCCTCGCAAAAACGCCCTCGCCTACTCTGCCGCTTCCATCTCGATCCGTTGAATACAGGAGAAATCGATGGCTGGCTTAACGCCGAACTATGTGCTGCGCCGCCTGGGTATGTGGCTATTGACCATCTGGCTCGGTGCAACTGTCATCTTTATTATTCCTCGTCTGGCGCCGGGTGATCCCGTCGCGGCTATGGTCAGCAGACTCTCTGCACAGTCCGGCTATGTTGAAGGTAGCGCCGATATGATCGAGGCATGGCGCGCTCGCTTTGGGCTGGATGGCCCGATTTTGGTGCAGTATTTCTCGTACTTGCGCAATGTGATGACATTTGATCTAGGCTATTCGCTCTCATCGTTCCCCAGCCGCGTCAATGAGATGGTAATCGACGCTCTTCCGTGGACGATTGGCCTGTTGTCCATCGCTACAGTTATTTCATTTATTCTAGGCAATCTCATTGGCGCTTTAATGGCTTGGCGGCGTACGCCAAGATGGATCCGCAATTCGTTGCCCCTTACCTTGACATTTACTTCAATCCCCTTCTTTATGTTCGGGATCTTGCTCATCTACTTCTTCGCCTTTGGGCTGCGTTGGTTCCCACCATCCGGCGCCTATGCCAGCGGTGTGGACATTGGCTTCAACTGGGAATTCATCACCAGTGTGATCCGTTACGGCACATTGCCCGCGCTCGCCATCGTGGTCACGTCGATGGGCTTCTGGGCGTTGGGGATGCGTGGCATGATGATCACCAACGACGGCGAAGACTATATGATCCTGGCCGAAGCCAAGGGGTTACGCCCACGTCGCGTCTTCTGGTTCTACGGCATGCGCAACTCGATCCTGCCGCAGGTGACGGCGCTGGCGCTTAGCCTTGGTTCCATCGCGGGTGGCTCCACGCTGGTGGAGTACATCTTCGCCTACCCTGGGATGGGCTATCTGCTCTACCTGGGCATCGTCAACACCGACTACACATTGATCCAGGGGATTGTCTTCATGCTGATTGTGGGTACGTCCACCGCCGTGTTGATCCTCGATCTGCTCTATCCGCTCATCGATCCGCGGATCACCTACGGGAAGGGTTAAGCGATGACCGCATCGACTACAACTGCCGATCAGAATCCCCAACCCGCACGCCGAGCCGGCTTCAACCGGTGGGATTCGCCTCTGGTTCAACGGCAAACTAATCATCGGCCTGAGCATGGTTGTATTCGTGATGCTTATGGGCGTCATTGGACCCTTGTTCTGGAACACCGACCTGGCGCGTGTGGCCAGTTCGCCGCAGAATCTGCCGCCGCCGTGGGCACCCGGTTACGATTTTGAAGAGGTCGCCGCACCCGCGGCACCGGTGACGATGCCGACGCGTGCGCAGGCGGTTGTGCCGACGAGTGCAGCCACCACCAGCACTTCCTCCGGCGGTTCCATGACCGGCGGCAACCCGCTTGCACGGGCTACCGAATCCAGCGGATCAGGCAGCGGCTCCATGACCGGCGGCAACCCGTTCGCACAGGCCACTGAGTCCACATCCGGCAGCGGTTCAATGACCGGCGGCAATCCATTCGCCACCGGCGCTACGCCTGCTGCTACCAGCGCCGCCGAAGCGCCCGTCGCCGCACCCACACCTCGGCCAACGACCGTCCGCACCAACCCCTACGGCTTCGGCGTCCCCTCGTGGGATCATCCCATGGGCACCGAAAGCAATGGACGCGACATGCTGGCGGTGCTCATCGTGGGCGCACCGAGATCGCTGCGCGTGGGTCTCATCGCTGCGGGCATCGGCATGCTGGTGGGCATTCTGCTCGGCTTCACCGCCGGTTTCCTGGGCGGCTGGGTGGACAACGTGATCCGCACGCTGGCCGACGCCGCCATCACGATTCCCTCATTGGCGGTGTTGATCGTCATCTCGGCGTACGTGCGTTCCGTCAGCGTGGAAAACATGGCGCTACTACTCGCTTTGTTCGCTTGGCCTGGGCCGACGCGTTTGATCCGTTCACAGGTGCTCACCCTGCGTGAACGCGGCTACGTGCAGATGGCGCGGCTTTCCGGCGCGTCCACATTCGACGTCATGTTCAAGGAGATGATGCCCAACCTGCTGCCTTACCTGGCCGCCAGCTTCACCGGCAACGTCTCTGCCGCCATCCTGGCCGCTACCGGCCTCGAAGCCCTGGGCCTGGGGCCGACCCGCATCCCCACGCTGGGCATGACGATCTTCTACGCCATTCGTGCGGCGGCGATTCTACGTGGCATGTGGTGGTGGTGGGGGTTGCCCATCGCCTTGCTCGTCGTCATCTTCGTCGGCCTTTTCTTGATGACTGTGGGCTTGGATGAGATCGCCAATCCCCGCTTGAGAGGAGCACAAAGCCAATGACCGTCTCTGTTAATCACGTCGTGGAAGACGGCAAAGAAAAGGGCAAAGACCGCAAGGTCGTGCTCGAAATCAACGACCTCAAGGTCTACTACGCCACCCCCACAGGCAACGTCCGCGCTGTGGACAACGTCAGTTTCAAAGTCTATCAGGGCGAAATCGTGGGGCTGGTGGGTGAATCTGGCTGCGGCAAGACGACGACGGCAATGGCGATCCTGCGTTTGGTGCAGCCGCCCGGCCGCATCGTTGGCGGCGAAATCCTGCTCGACGGCATCAATCTGGCCACGCTGCAAGGCACAGATCTGCGCGCCGTGCGCTGGGATAAGCTGGCGCTGATCCCGCAGGGCGCTATGAACTCGCTCAACCCCGTGATGCGCATCAGCAAGCAGATCGCCGACGCCATCGAAACCCACGAAGGCCGCATCCCCAGCAAAGAATTGAAGGAACGCATCATCGGGCTGCTGTCTACGGTGGGGTTGCCCAGCCGTGTCTACAACATGTTCCCCCATGAGTTGAGCGGCGGCATGAAGCAGCGTGCCTGCATCGCCATGGCCATCGCCCTCCACCCCAGCCTGGTTATCGCCGACGAGCCGACCAGCGCGTTGGACGTGGTGGTGCAGCGTGTGGTGGGCGAAACGTTGCTTGATGTAAAAGAACGCCTGGGTGTGTCGATGATCATCATCGGCCACGACATGGGGTTGATGGCGCAGTTGGTGGATCGCCTGGCCGTGATGTATGCCGGGCGCATGGTGGAGATTTCGCCGGTGGGTACCGTCTTTGAGGAACCACTGCACCCGTACACGCAGTTGCTGATCGAGTCGATCCCGTCGATCAAAGAGCGCAAGCCGCTCAAACTCACCGAAGGCATCACCCACGATCTGCGCAACCCGCCGCCCGGCTGCATCTTCCAACTGCGCTGCCCGCACGTCCACGACAAGTGCCTGGAAGTCGATCCGCCGTTGGCTGAGGTGCGGCCGAATCATCATGTGGCGTGTCACTTATATTATGAATAAAGAATGATGAATGGGTGGAGCGTCCTCTTACTGGATTGGGATCTCACGTGGTCAACCCAACTGGCTGCCAATTGTGACGGCAACCCCGCTACCCAATCTTGATTCATCATTCATCTCTTCATTCGAGCTAGGATCTTTCCATGACTTCACCCTTGCTTCAGATCACAAACGCCACCAAAATCTACGGCGGCGGCTTTTTGAAGACCGGCCCGGTGACGGTGGCGTTGCAGGATTTTAACTTGACCATCGATGCCAAGCCCGCCACCATCACCACCATTGCCGGTGAAAGCGGCAGCGGCAAGACGACGCTGGCGAATCTGGTGTTGGGCTTCGTCAATCTCACGTCGGGGCAGATCCACTACAAAGGGACAGACGTCTCGCAGATGGATCGCGGCCAAATCATGGAGTATCGGCGTGAGGTGCAGGCCGTCTTTCAGGACCCGTACGCCGTCTACAACCCGTTTTACCGTGTGAAACACATCTTCGATCTGGTGATCAACAACTTCAAGATGGCCGCTAGCAAGAAGGAAGCCCGAGAACTGATCGAAGAAGCGCTCAACGTGGTGGGTATGCGCGGCGAAGAAGTGCTGGAGAAGTATCCCCACCAACTCAGCGGCGGACAGCGTCAGCGCATGATGGTGGCGCGTGCCTACCTGCTCAAACCGCGGCTGATCGTGGCCGACGAGCCGGTGTCGATGGTCGATGCCTCACTGCGCGCCATGATCCTCGACATCATGCTACGCCTGCGCGACGAGCACAATATCTCGTTCCTCTACATCACCCACGATCTGAGTACAGCCTACCAGATCGGCGACCGCATCTACCTGCTCTACCAGGGATCAACCGCCGAGCGCGGCGACACGATGCAGGTGATCGAGAACCCCAAGCACCCCTACGTGCAGTTGCTGATCAACTCGATCCCCGTGCCGGATCCCAAGGTGCGTTGGGGCGGCGATACGGTTGCCACCAGCGTGGATGACGAACAGATGCGCGTCAACGTGGAAAGCGGCTGTCGCTTCTATCCGCGCTGCCCGGCGCACATGGATCGCTGTCTTGAGTCCATGCCGCCGCTCTACCAGGTCGGCCCAGGGCAGCACGAAGCGTCGTGTTTCCTGTACGATGATCGGCCTGTCTCCACAGCAGACGATGCGCAGCAGGTCGCCGCGGACTGACTCTGTTACTCGCCACGCAATGCCATCAGGACATCTCAGAAGTTTTGGTGATCCACGAAGAACCACGAAGAGGAGAAGAGAGGGACACGGATTTCAGGATTACCAGGACGGCAGAGCGGAAGTGCTTTCTGTGTTTTTTCTGGCTTCGTGTTTCTTCGTGTGGCTTCGTGGATCATTATTTCTGTGGTTTCTCCTAGTTCCGCAGAAGGCGCTCAACTCGACGACATTGACTCATCATTCCCTGCACGTTGCAGCAGCAGTTGACGTTCCTGTTCATTCTGCGTGAGTTCGGCAGCCCGCCTGAACTCCGTCGCCGCTTCTTCCACCCGCCCCAACTTGGCAAGCAGATCCCCGCACGCTGGGCAACAGATGATAGTCCGCCAGCGTGGGATCGGCGTTGAGCTGATCCACCAATGCCAGGCCGACTTCGGGGCCGTAGGCCATGCCCAGCGCCACCGCCCGGTTCAACTCGACGATGGGCGAGGGCGTCAACTGGGCCAGGGCGTCGTAGAGCGCGGCGATCTGGATCCAGTCGGTCTCGTCTGCCGTGCGCCCCGGGCGTGACAGGCGGCGATGGCGGCCTGCAAGGTGTAGGGGCCGAGTGCATTGCCCAACTTGTAGGCCCGGGCCAGCGCCGCCAACCCACGGTTGATCAGCAGACGATCCCACTGGGAACGGTTCTGATCGAGCAGCAGGATGGGTTCTCCTTGTGGCCCCACCCGCGCCCGCAACCGCGACGACTGAATTTCCATCAGCGCCACCAGGCCGTGGACTTCTGGATCTTGCGGCGTCAACCCGGCCAACACGCGTCCTAACCGCAGCGCTTCTTCGCACAACAGCGGACGCACCCAGCTATCCCCAGAAGTGGCGGCATACCCCTCGTTGAAGATCAGGTAGATCACCTCCAGCACCGAAGACAGGCGCGCCGTCCGCTCATTGCTGGGCGGCGACGCAAACGGAATCTGCGCCGCCTGGAGTGTCCGCTTGGCGCGGGTGATGCGTTGCGCCACCGTTGCCGTGGGGACGAGAAAGGCGCGGGCGATCTCTTCGGTGGTGAGTCCACCGAGCAGACGCAGCGTGAGCGCAACCCGCGCCTCCGTGGACAGCACCGGATGACAGGCGATGAAGATCAGACCAAGCAGGTCGTCTTCGACCTCGTCGTTGTTGACACGGTCGAAACTATCGACGCCGAGTTCCTCTTCGATCTCCACCTGCCGCCCCAGTTGATCGTATTTGCGCACAGACATCTGATCGCGACGAATGTGATCGATGGCGCGGCGCTTGGACACGGTCATCAGCCAGGCGCCGGGTTTATCGGGGACGCCTTCCACCGGCCACTGTTCCAGCGCAGCTACGAGCGCATCGTGCGCCAGATCCTCGGCCAGCCCCACATCGTTGACCAGCCGACTGAGCGATGCGATGATCTTGGCTTCTTCCATGCGCCAGATAGCGTCGATGGTGCGCTGTACGGGAGATGTTGTCATGGTTTGGGGATTGGGGATTTGTGATTGGGTCTCGCAGGATGTGTATGAATGTGCGGTCGACACAGTCGATAAGGGCATTGTACGCACAATCGCTCCCCAATCACCAATCACAAATCACCAATCACCAATCACCAATCTCCTGATCCTACTTTCGCTGCTCGGTCTGCTGCCGCATGCGGTCTTCTTGCTCGCGCAGCTCGGGGGTGAGGGCGTCGCCGAAGTCATCGTTTTCGAAGACGGGGCGCAGTTCGAGCTGTCCTTCCTGGAAAGGGCTGCGCTTGGCCCATTCGATGGCTTCGTCCATGGACTTGACCTGCCAGATCCAGAAGCCGGCGACGACTTCTTTGGCCTCGGCGAAAGGACCGTCCACGATCTTGCGTTCCTTGCCGTTGTAATAGACGCGCACACCGCGTGATGTGGGGTGCAGTCCTTCGCCGGCCAGCATCACGCCAGCCTTGACCAGTTCCTCGTTGAAGGCGCCCATCTCGGTCAATTCCTCGGTGGTGGGCATCGTGCCGGCTTCGCTGGCTTCGTTGGCTTTGACAAAGGCCATAACGCGCATGGTGATTCTCCTTTTGATGGTTGTGGGGGTCTCCCAAATGTCTTTCGTCGGGGCGGAGGTGGCGATTTCGTTGTGTATTCCGCCCTCTATTTATACGTCGAATAAGGTCAACCGGAATTCGACACGAGTTTTTCAGATTCGACGCGGTTCTTTTCAGGATACGCCGCTTGTGTTTTAATCACCAGAGAACGGACATCAACGCAATTTTGCAGAGGAGATCGCACCTATGCGCGCAGTTGGCAGCAGCCTTCAACGCATCGACGCCGTGGACAAAGTCACCGGGCGCGCCGCCTACCCGGGAGACATCGACCTGCCCAACCAGGTGTGGGCCAAGATCCGCTTCGCCGGTGTCGCCCACGCCCGCATCACACGCATGGACACGTCCGCCGCCGAGGACGCGCCCGGCGTGCTCGCCGTCCTCACCGCCAAGGACGTACCCCACAATGGCTACGGGCTGATCATGCCCGATCAGCCTGTGCTGTGTGGGTTGGGCAGCACGGCGCAGGCCGAAATCGTGCGCTGGGAAGCCGATCACGTGGCCGTGGTGGTGGCCGAAACTGCGGCCCAGGCCGAAGCCGCCGCCAAGTTGATCGAGATCGACTATGAGCTGCTGCCCGTGCTCACCGATCCCATCGCCGCCATGCAGCCCGACGCGCCGATCCTGCACCCCAACCCGTTCCCCTTCCCCTACGGTGAGCGGGACATCCAATCCAACGTGTTGCTCGAATACCACCTGCGCCACGGCGACGTGGACGCCGCCTTCGCCCAGGCCGACGTCATCGTGGAGGGGACGTACCGTACCCACGCCCAGGAACACGCCTACTTGCAGCCAGAAGCCGGTCTGGCCCACGTCCGCCCGGATGGGCGCGTCGAGGTGATCGTGGCCGGGCAGTGGATGCACGAGGATCAGGCGCAGATCGCCCATTCCCTGGGCCTGCCCGCGGATCAAGTCGTGGTGCGCTACCCGGCCATCGGCGGCGCGTTCGGCGGCCGCGAAGACATGTCGGTGCAGATCGTGCTGGCCCTGGCTGCGCGCAAGACCGGCCGCCCCGTCAAAACTGTGTGGAGCCGTGAAGAGTCGATCATCGGCCATCACAAGCGCCACCCGTTCATCATCCACGCACGGTGGGGCGCCACGCGCGAGGGCAAGGTCATCGCCGCGCAGATGGACGTCACCAGCGACGCCGGGGCCTACGCCTACACCAGCACCAAAGTCCTTGGCAACGCCACGCTCATGTGCCTGGGGCCGTACGAGATCCCCAACGTCCACGTCGCCGCCCGCACCGTCTACACCAACAACTGTCCTAGCGGCGCTTTCCGCGGCTTCGGCGCCCCGCAAGGACACTTCGCCGCCGAACTCCAAATGAGCAAACTCGCCGCCGCCCTCAACATGGATCCCGTCGAAATCCGCCGCCGCAACGTCCTGCGTGACGGCTCGATCCTGGCGACGGGCAGCCCAATGCCAGCGGGCTGTACGGCGCTGGATGTGCTGGAAGAGGCGGCGCGTAGGGGATTGGGGGCTGGAGTGAGCGACCAAACGACAAACTCCGCCCTACAACAACCCAATGAACCAGCAGATCGTCTGCCCAATCCCCGATCCCCAATCCCCAGTCCCCAGTCCCCAGTCCGCGGCACCGGCATCGCCATCTGCTTCAAGAACGTGGGATACAGCCTGGGCTTCCCGGAGAGCAGCCACGCCTCGGTGACGTTGTACGGTGGGGCGGAGATCGAGCGGGCGCAGGTAGCCTGTGTGGGGGCCGACGTGGGGCAGGGCGCGCATACCGCCTTCGTGCAGATCGCGGCGGAAGCGCTGGGGATCGATCCGGCGTTGGTGGAACTGCGCGCCGCCGACACCGACGATGCTGGTTCCAGCGGCAGCGCCTCGGCCAGCCGCATGACCTTCATGGCCGGCAACGCCGTCCACGGCGCGGCGTTGAAGGCGCTGGAACAGTGGCAGCACGAGGAACGCCCCGCCCGCGCCGAGTTCATCTTCCGTCCTCGCCCGACCACGCCCTACAACAAGGAGACCGGCGAGAGCGATCCCAACATCACCTACGGTTACTGCGCCCAGGTAGCCGACGTCGAAGTGGATTTGGATACGGGTCACGTCACCGTGAAGCGGCTGATCAGCGTCAACGACGTGGGCAAAGCCGTCAACCCGCAGCAGGTGGAAGGGCAAATCGAGGGCGCCGTGGCCCAATCCGTGGGCTGGACGCTGCTGGAAAACTTCATCCAAAGCGAAGGACGCACGCTCACGCCGCACCTGAGCAACTACCTCATCCCCACCGTGGCCGACGTGGTGGAAGAGATCGTGCCGGTGATCCTCGAAGTACCCGATCCACAGAGCGCGATGGGCATGCGCGGCATGGCCGAAATGCCATTCATCCCCACCGCGCCCGCCATCGCCGCCGCCGTCCATGATGCCGTGGGTGTCTGGTACGACGAACTGCCCCTCACCCCCGAGCGCATCTGGCGAGGATTGCACAATCGAGAATAGAACGCGGATGAAGCGGATTGGGCGGATCGAGGCAGATAAAAGACAGAAATCCGCTTCATCTGGCAGTCCTGAGAATCCTAAAATCCGTGTCCTCTTCTCTCCTGCCGTGTGCCTCCGTGGATCAACTCTGCGCCGCCAGCCAGAGTCCGTGCGCTTTGTGGATGACGTTGTGGGTGTCTTGGCGCATGGGCAGCGTGGACAGTTGATCGAGCGGCACCCAGCCGATGTCGGCGGCGTCGTCCTCGGCGCAGGGATCGCCGTGCAGGTAGCGCGCCCAGAAGTCGATGACGACGTAGTGATACTCGACGCGGTCTTCGTCATCGCGCAGGATCGGCTCGAAGACGTCGACGAGGCCGCCGATTTCAATGTCCACCCCGCACTCTTCCCTTACCTCGCGGTGGACGCCAGACCGTAGATCCTCGCCGAGATCAAGCAACCCACCGGGCAGGCTCCATTGTCCTTGGCTGGGCGGTCGCCCCCGTTCTACCAAAAGCGCATGGCCCTGCTCGTTGAAGACAATCGCCGCCACGCCCACCAGCGGCGCGGGCGGGTAGCGGCGGGGGAGGGTGATAGGGGTAGTGTAGGGCATGGCAGTATCCAAGGCTGTAAGATGATGTGGATGATGGGACGATGAGGATGATGGAGAACGAGATCCATCATCCTCATCGTCCCATCATCTGATTTTTCCTTATTGTAGCTTTATGCACCGCGCCACACAACGCCGATGTATGATTTTCTCCGCTGTTCTGGTAGAATTAGCGCCATCCTTCACAATGTCAGTTAAGGCATTTCCGTTTCCTCGAAGACGTGGAATTTTGGTTTCTTCATCGTTTTGAGCCACTCTGATCGACAAAGTCTGATCGACAAAGAAGGAGCATCTCATGCAGCGAAATCGAATGTTGGTTTGGTTAAGCCTGCTGTTGACGGCCATGCTGGTGCTGGCTGCCTGCGGTGGCGGAGAAGAACCGGCGGCGGAGACGCCATCTGAGGCGCCTGCCGCAGCGGCGACGACGGCTCCTGCCGCCAGTGCGGACGCCGAAAGCGAAGGACCGCTTCAGGTGGCGTTCGTCTACGTAGCACCTATCGGCGACCTGGGCTGGAGCTGGGCCCACGATCAAGGACGCAAGTACCTTGAATCCGAAATGGGCGACGGTGTGGAAACCGCCTTCGTCGAGAACGTACCCGAAGGCCCCGACGCCGAACGTGTGATCCGTGACTTTGCCCAGCGCGGCTACGATCTGATCATCACCACGAGCTTTGGCTACATGGATCCCACCCTCACCGTGGCCGAAGAATTCCCCGACACGCATTTTGTCCACATTTCGGGTTTCAAGACGGCGCCCAACATGAGCACCGCTTTTGGCCGCATGTACCAGCCCCGCTACCTGAGCGGTCTGGTGGCGGGCAGCATGACCGAGAGCAATATCGTCGGTTACGTTGCCGCCTTCCCGATCCCCGAAGTGATCCGCGGGATCAACGCCTTCACGCTGGGTGTGAAGGAAGCCAACCCCGACGCCGAGGTGCGTGTGGTGTGGACCAATACATGGTTCGGCCCGCCGCAGGAGAAGGAAGCCGCCGAAGCGCTGCTCGACCAGGGCGCCGACGTGATCGCCCAGCACCAGGACACGACTGAGCCGCAGAAGGCCGCCGCCGACCGTGGCGCCTACGGCATCAGCTACAACAGCCCCATGCTCGACTTCGTGGGCGACGCCGTCCTCACCGGGCCGGTGTGGAATTGGGGGCCGGTCTACCTGAGCTTTGCCGAATCGGTGCTCGACGGTTCGTGGGAATCACAGCAGCTTTGGGGTGGCCTGGACACGGGCCTGGTTGATCTGGCTCCGTACAGCCCCAACGTCCCCGAGGATGTGATTGCGACGGTGGATGCGGCCAAGGCTGCCATCGCCGCAGGCGAAACCGACGTCTTCTGTGGTCCGCTTACCGGCCAGAACGGCGTGGAATTCCTGCCCGCCGGCCAGTGCATGACCGACGCACAGATGCTCAACATGGACTGGTTTGTGGACGGTGTGGTGGGTGACGCGCCCGGCGAAGCCGCCGCCATCGAAGGACAGCCTGCACCTGAAGCGGCAGCACCGGCGGCAGAAACGCCTGCCGCTGCCGAAGAGGCCATGAGCGGTGACATGCCCAAGGTGGCCTTCGTCTACGTCGGCCCGGTGGGTGATCTGGGCTGGAGCTACGCCCACGATCAAGGACGCATCGCCCTGGAAGAGATGGGCGTGGAGACGGCGTACAGCGAACTTGTAGCCGAAGGGCCGGACGCGGCGCGTGTGCTGCGCACCTACGCCAACGAAGGCTACAACCTGATCTTCGCCACCAGCTTCGGCTACATGGACAGTGTCCTCGAAGTGGCGGCAGAGTTCCCCGACGTGAAGTTTGAGCACGCTACCGGCTACCAGACGGCGGACAACGTGGGCATCTACGACGGTCGCGGCTACCAGGGCTGGTATCTGGCCGGCATGGTGGCGGGCGAGATGACCGAATCCAACGTCCTCGGTTACATTGCGCCGTACCCCATCGCCGAAGTGGTGCGCAACCTCAACGCCTTCGCCCTTGGTGCGCAGTCGGTGAACCCCGACGTGGAAGTGCGCCCGGTGTGGATCTTCTCGTGGTTCGATCCGCCCTCCGAGCGTGAAGCCGCCCAGGCGCTGATCGATGCCGGCGCCGACGTGGTCGCCCGTGAAAGCGACAGTGTGGAACCCGACAAACTGGCCGAAGAGGCAGGCGTCTACGCTATCGGCTACAACGCCATCAGCAACGACGTAGCGCCCAACGCCGTCCTCACTGCGCCGATCTGGGATTGGAGCGTCATCTACGAGCAGAAGGTGCAAGATGTGGCCGATGGCGCGTGGACGAACGAACCTGTGTGGTGGGGCATGGCCGAAGGCGTCCTCGATCTGGCGCCCATCGCCGACTTCGTCCCCGAAGAGGTGAAGACAGCCGTCGAAGTGCAGAAAGCCGCCATCATCGCCGGTGACTTCCAGCCCTTCTGCGGCCCGATCAACGACAACGCCGGTGAAGCCCGCGTCGCCGAAGGCGAGTGCATGGACGACGGCGCGCTGTTGAGCTTTGATTGGCTGGTTGAAGGCGTGACCGGAGAGATTCCTCAGTAGTGATTGGGGATTTGTAATTTGTGATTGGGGATTAGGCGATTGAGCGATTGGGGGAATTGAGGATCGTGTCGACGATCTGAAATCCCCTAATCGCCCAATCGCTTAATCGCATCTTCTGCCGAGGAGATCCTGCGACATGGCGACAAACCCCACCCCGGCCCCCCCAGCCGGCGAGATGATTGCGATTACCAAGCAGTTCCCCGGTGTGATTGCCAACCGGGACGCGTCTTTGACGGTGCGCAAGGGCGAGATCCACGCGCTGTTGGGCGAAAACGGCGCGGGCAAGTCGACGCTGATGAATGTGCTGGCAGGGTTGTATGTCCCCGAGGCGGGGGAGATCCGGCTGCACGGCCGCACAGTCACGATCCGCTCGCCGCGCGAGGCGTTTGGGCTGGGGATCGCGATGGTGCATCAGCACTTCAAGCTGGTGATGAACCAGACCGTGGCCGAAAACATCATCCTGGGGCTGGATGAGCCGCGCTTTCACCTGGACATGGCGCGGGTGAAACGCCGCATCGAAGAGGTAGGCGAGCAGTACGAGATCCACGTCGATCCCGATGCGTTCATCTGGCAGTTGAGCGTGGGCGAACAGCAGCGCGTGGAGATCCTCAAGGCGCTCTACCGTGGCGCCGACATTCTGATCCTGGACGAGCCGACGGCTGTCCTCACGCCGCAGGAGGCCGACGCCCTGGGCCAGACGATGCAGAAGATTGTGAGCGAAGGCAAGACGATCATCTTCATCAGCCACAAGTTGGACGAGGTGACGCGCTTCGCCAACGAGGTGACGGTGTTGCGCAAGGGCGAAGTGGTGGCCACCGAACCGGTGACGCCGCAGACCAGCACCACGCACCTGGCCGAGCTGATGGTGGGGCGGTCGGTGGTCTTCCGCATCGAGAAGGCGGCGGTGCAGGTGGGTGACGTCTGCCTGTCGGTGCGTGGGCTGGAGGCGCTTAACCAAAAGCGGCTGCCTGCGCTGCGCAAGATCACGTTCGACATTCACCAGGGCGAGATATTCGGCATCGCCGGGGTGGCCGGCAACGGGCAGAAGGAACTGGCCGATGTCCTCACCGGGTTGCGCAATGCCACGGGCGGTTCGTTTGTCCTCAACGGCAAGGAGTTGACCAACGCCCACCCGCGCAAGATCATCGACGCCGGCATGGCGCACATCCCCGAGAGCCGCATCCACACCGGATCGGTGGGATCGATGAGCGTGAGCGACAACGTGGCGCTCAAGCATTATCGCGAGGCGGCGGGGCCGTTCTTGGATCGCAGTGGGCTGCGGGCAATGAGCCGCGAACTGGTGGAAGCGTTCAACGTGGCCACGCCGGGCATCGACACCCGCGCCGGCACGCTTTCGGGCGGCTAACCTGCAAAAGCTGATCCTGGCGGCGAGTTGACCACCAAGCCGACGCTGATCATCGCGGCCCATCCCACCCAGGGGTTGGACGTGGAGAAGCGGCGGAAGCGGTGCGCAACCGGCTGCTCGAACAACAGCAGGAAGGGGTGGCTGTCTTGTTGATCAGCGAAGATCTGGACGAACTCTTCAGCCTTTCGGATCGCATCGGCGTGATCTACGAGGGGCAGTTGATGGGCATTGTCGACGCGGCCACGGCCACGCGCGAGGAGATCGGCCTGATGATGACGGGCAAGGGCAAGTAGCGCCGTGCTGCCCAATTCGCATATTGCGTACACCTGGGCGGCGCTGTCCTTGGCCCAGGAGCACCTCGATGTTTCCCCGGATGTGGATTACCGGCTGGTGGCGATAGCGGCCACCGGACCCGATCTGATCGACAAACCGCTGGCGTGGGCGTACTTCTACAAACGCTACAAGTCGGCGGTCCTCTTTGCGCATACGCTGTTGGTACACCTGGGTGTGCTGTGGCTGATCGGGCGCAAATTTCCTCAATGGCGGATCTACGGGCTGGCTTTCGTGGGCCACGCCGTGCTGGATCGCCTGTGGTTCTTCCCCAATACTTTCTACTGGCCGTTTCGTGGTTGGCGTTTCCATGTGTGGGGCAAACGCGGATCCGAACAGAGCGAAATCGGCAAAGCCTACTGGTACGCCTTCACCCGCCGCCCCGAACTGTGGGGCTGGGAGTTGGGCGGTCTGCTGGCGCTGGCCTGGTTTGTGTGGCGTCATCGGCTGTATCGTTGGCAGAATCTCCTCGATTTTGTGTTGACGGGGCGGGTGAAGCGAGACGATGGACGCTAGACGACGGACGTCCAATTGTGGGCTTGTCCGCGTCGGTGCTACAATCTCCGCTATGAGTCTACCCGCCGAGCGTACATCGTCATCTTCATCTGAATCCACTGCGAGCGGATCTACCGTGCGCACGGATCGGCGTGTGCTGCTGAATACCAGTGCGCTGGCCGCGTCCAGCCTGTGGCGGATCGGGCTGAGCTTCGTGTTGCAGATCTTTATTGCCAATCGGCTGGGCGCGGTGGGGCTTGGGCAGTATACGACGGCGCTGGCGTATCTCAACGTGTGCCAGGTGTTGGGTGAATTGGGGCTACCGCAGTTGTTGGTGCGCGATCTGGCGCGCCATCCTGGGCACCGGCGACACTATTTCGCAACCGCACTGCTCTTGCAGATCGGTGCATCGTTCGTAGTTTGGGGGGCGCTTTCGGCGCTGGTGTGGTTTCTGCCGCTACAGGCCGACACCCGTTTGGCGTTGATTGTGATCACGGCGTCCTTGCCGATGTATGCGGTCTCTTCGGTGTGCGCGATGATCTTCCAGGCTGGGGAACGCATGGAAGTGGTGATGTCGGTGGAGATGGCTGTCAACACATTGATCGTCGGTATCAGCCTGTGGATACTGTGGCGTGGCGGGGGCGTTGTGCAACTGGCCGCTGTCCTCATTGCATCGCAGACGGCGTCGATGGCGCTCTACCTGTGGATCCTGCGTCGATCTGCGTTGCTGGTGGATGGCGTGGCGACAACTGTGGCGCCTTCGATGTGGTCCACGATGCGTACGATGCTGGGGCAGGCGCGTCCGTTCTATGGGCTGGCGCTGGCGAATGTCCTGTTGCATCGGCTCGACGTGCTGTTGCTCAGCGCGCTTGCGGGCGAAGCGATCACCGGGATCTACAGTGCTGCCTACCTGGTGGTGCGCATTTTGATGATCCTCAGCCAGACTTTCTGGCAGGCGCTCTATCCTACGCTGAGCCGATTACATCATCAAGCCGTGGCGCAATATCGACAGTTGACGAATCTGGCGGTGCGCTACGGGCTGATGGTGCTGCTGCCGGTGGCGGCGTTGGGCAGCGGCGCGGCGGGTGAGATCCTGGGGCTGATCTTCCGCGATGAACTATATCAAGATTCGGTGGCGGTGTTTCGGGTGCTGATCTGGGTGGCGCCCGCCTACTTCGTGGCCTCGTACGCGGTGAATCTACTGCTGATCGAGCGCCGTCCTATGCAGAGTTTGGGCATCGCCCTGGTGCATATTGTGGTGACAGGGGGGATGTTGGCGGTGTTGGCGACACAACACCAGGCCCTGGGGGCGGCATGGGCGGTTCTGCTTGGGGTTGTGTTGAGTGTTGTGGTAGGGTTGGTGTTGCTGCACTTCGCCGGCCTTACTTTACGGTTTGAACGTTGGGGCGCATTGCTGGCGGCAATGGTGATCCTCATGGGCATGGATTGGATGACGGCAAACTTTTTGCCAAAATCGTTCTGGGTGGTAGGCGGTATCATTTGTCTTGCAGGCTATGCTGTTGTGCTTTGGTGGGGAAAGTTTCTCTCTGGTTCGACCTGCGATTGTTCCAACGCTTTTTTTCGAGGCGTTGACACCTGTCATCGAACCGGCGACAACCTTCATCTGGTGCCGCCGGGTCAACAGCGTAAGCGAGTTCAGGTGACAGATTGCCTCTCGTCCGTCATCTGTGTACGTGTGTCGGAGAGCCGAATAGAAGTTCAGAAGGATTGCGACATGGAAGCCATCCAGCAAGCTGATGTGGATTCATATCGTAAGGGTGATGAAGGGGAATCGGCGACACCGTGCCCGTATCGAGTGTTGATGATCGTACCGACCAGCTTCTTCGCAGACTACGGTTGCCATGTTCGCATTCTGGAGGAGATCCGTGTTCTACAGAAGTTAGGCTCATCAGGTGACGGTTGTGACGTATCACAACGGCCAGGATCTCCTGCAGGTGATATTCGCCGTACTTTGCCCATCCCGTGGCGGCAGGACGAGGTGGGATCCAGCCGTCACAAAAATTGCCTCGACATGCTGCTTGCTGGAAGACGCTCGCCTTGTTGGCCCGAGAGCGTTTTGATCTGATCCATGCCCACCTGCATCGAGGGCGTTGAAGATGGTCCTGGGCCTGTTCCGGCTGCCGGTTATTTCGATTTTCAGGCAGTCGATCTCTGGAAGAAATGGTCGATCATGGTTTCCTACGCCGTGATGGACGATTCTACAGTCTCATGCGCCTGTTGGAGAGATGGATTGGACCGTTCTGTGCCTTCGATCCTGACCTCAGCACAGCACACGCCAAGCGGCTTGCTGATTGAACAGTTTCATTGTGGCGAATCTCAAGTTCAGACGTTGCCGGATTGTGTCAGCGCCGATGTTTTCTGCCCTAGCTCAGCGTACGCCAAGATGCCTGAACCTGGCCGAGCTACGGGCGAACCTCGGCATTCCAGAAGACCGCAAACTGATTGTCTACCTGGGTTGCTGGCGGAACACCAAGGAATCAGCCATTTGCTCAGGGCGCTGCAGCAAATTGTGTCCCAGCGCCAGACGCGTTCACCTGCTCGTTGATGGGTTTCCAACCTTGCCTACTACAAGGAACTGGCGCAGCAACTGGGGATCACCGAGTATGTCACCTTTACTGGGCGGGTTTCAGGCCACGAAGCCGCGCCATCTGGCGCTGGGCGATATTGCGGTGGCGCCGAAGTTGAGTGTCACCGAAGGCGCAGGCAAATTGCTCAATTACATGGCGGTTGGTTTGCCGACAGTGGCGTTCGATTCGCCCGTGGCCTCGAGAATATCTTGGCCTGGACGGTGTCTGCGCGCCGGGGATGTAGATAGCCTGGTGGAGAAGTTGTTGGAGATCATCGACGGTGGCGAATCAGCCCGAAAGCGCTCCGGTTCATGGGGGGAACGACTACGGCAACATGTGGTTCAGCATTTCAGTTGGGACATGGCCGGGAGACAGATCATCTCGATCTATGATCATCTGATTGAGCGCCGCGCGATGCCTTCCCACGCCACCAGTGTTGGCACGAGACGTGAAACGTAAGGGTTGCACCCATTCAACGATTCACGAAATATGCTATAACTTTGCAGGTATTGTTTGTATCAAATCCTGAATGCGTAAGCATCAGGTAACAGGTGAAATCATGGTAAAGGTAACAGTACATCCACCCGTAAAATTGATCATCGCCTTCAGCATTCTTGGCGGTGTGTTCTTTGGTGGCGCTCAACTTCAGCTCATCTGCCGTTGACGCTGCCGACACCGATCTGATGACGTCGCTCCCGTCAATGGTGCGCCGACCAATCTCGTGCGGTTGAATCCAACGCGGCGTGCGGTTCACCCTGCCGACACAAAAAACGCGATCGGTTCGCTGGTGGTGACTTCTACACTTGATTATGTTTATCTGTATACGGCGCTCACAGCGAATGGTGAACCATACGATCTTATCTACGATGATGCGCGCGGCGCGATCTGGTTCACATTGTACGGCAGCAACAAAATCGGCAAGCTCGACATCACACCAAGCAGATCGAAGAATTCGCCATTCCCACGGCGGACAGCATGCCAACCGGTATCACACTCGATGGAGATGGGAATGTCTGGTTCTCGCAAAAAGTAGGCAACAAACTGGGCAAGTTCGATCCTGCTACGGAGGCCTTCAGTGAATATCAGTACGTGAATGAAGGTGGGCAACCTGTCGATGTGCAGCCGGAAGACGTCATCTACCAGCCGAACGGATGTGGTGGGTATGGATCCGGTGGTGCTCTGTATCCGGTCCACCAGCCCTTGGCTCGAATCGAGTCTGCTTCCTGCTGTTGCTTGACACACTTGTTTTTGACAGCATTCCTACGTTTTAGCTCAATGTAGGTGAAGTGCCTGAACCAGCGCACGGCACGCTTGATCCAAGTGGTCAACTGTGGGTAACAACTAAGGAAGGGAATCGGAATGCGCCACGCTCGGCACGCTTTCGTACTGGCGTTGGTGTACTGGCCCTACACCCAGTAGTGGCCTAACCGGTATCGCAGCGAACAGTGTAAATGGTTTTACCAGTTCTGGTTTACGGAATCTGACAGTGGAAAGTGGGACAGATGCTGTTTCGCCCTCGAATTTGACGATGCTCTGAATAGCTGAGCTTTCGCTGCCTGATGCTGGCGTTTCGCAGCCATATGGAATCGGCGTAGACGGCGCAGGTGATGTGTGGATCGCCGACAGCGGCAAACCAGCGGATTGTGAAATGGTCGGCGCTTCTTACATCAGCGCAAGGTAATTTTTGCCGCTGATCAGACGTTGAAATTCCTTCTTTGCGATTGTGTCTCACCCCAACAATATGGTTTCTGGGCGTTTGTGGTGATGTTCCAGGTTTGCCATAGGCATCGACTGCAAGCGGCCCCGTAAGATAATAGTCAATTGTTCATGTAGATCGGTCTTCAATAGGACAAACTATTCTGGCAAGTGCTTGTCAATATATGATTGTTATGCTTTGTGTGGAATTTGCATGTATGTTTTAGTTGTTGCGTTTTCGTTTATTTCGATGTAACTACAGGAGATAGATACGTCTTTCTGCTCAACTTTTTCGAACTATCCTCATGCTCTTCATTGCAGTGCTCGTGCTGTCTTCGGCCACATCCAGCCGGCGTTGGCGGGTGATCTGCGTGCAAAGAAGATCCCCCTGGTGGCGCCTGCCGTCGGCGCAGTAGAGTCCAATTTCGGCCTCCAAACCTACGTGGAATACTGGCGGCGGCGCCATTTACACAGAACTGTTGAGACCGGTGCAACCTGGTTGCGTGTTCCTTTCTACTGGAACCGACTTGAGCCGACCAATGTGGCGCCAAGTGAGCATCTGTGGCAATACGCGTTGACGGCCCGGCGGCGCTGCTAAGTCGCCCAACATCAAGCGTGATCTTGACCGTTGAAGACTCTCCTCGTGGGCTGCGCTCAGAGATCCGCCCTATCAATGACGAAAATCTGTTGATTTCGCAGAGATGATGGCAGCGGCTGTCGAGCGCTACGACGGCGATGGCATAAACGACGCCCGGGGTCGCCTGTGGTCGAGTATTTCGAATTTTTAACGAACCCGACGGCTACTGTGACGGCAACCGCCGTTGTAGAGACTCTGGCGACAAATATGCCGCCATGTTGAAGGCTGTCTACGGCCCAATGAAGCAGGCGAATCCAAGGGCGCAGATTGTGTTCGGCGGCATCGCCTGATTGGTTCCAGATGGTAGACGAAAGCGCGTCTGTTCGCCAATGCTCTGGTTGGATCGTTTAACAACGGCCCGTTTGCCTACAATTTCTTGGAAGACGTGCTCAAAGCCGGCGGCGGTGAGTACTTCGATGTGATGAACTTCCATGCGTATCCGGCGTTCGCCAAGAACTGGACTCAGCATTGCTGGGATCAGAATGAAAATTGTGCGAACAGCCCCTACGCAGACTTCTTCGACTTCAATGCCACCAATCAACTCGTTCGGCATCCTGAGAAAACATACAGCGGTATCCGAAAGATCATGGATAAGTACGCTACGGCGACAAGCGTGTTCGTCACAGAAGCCGGTTTGGGTAGGGCGACTCTGAAGGTCGAGAAGACAGCGGCGATTCGCCCTACAAACTCCAATCCGAGCACGTGGTCTCTATCTTTGCACAGGCCAAAGCCGCCAACATCGAATCTAGATCTGGTGGACGCTTGCCGACGTTGCCTTACCGCATGGGCCTACTCGAATACGACGACGGAAGTCTTTGTGAGAAAGAGTCGTTTGGCGTCTACCAAACCGCCGTCGATCATTTGCCGAGGCTCACTGAGGCAAATCTGACGCTGCCACACAGGATATTCCGCTTCTGCGCTGGAGCATGATGGTTAGGCTACAACGATACATCTCAATATCTGCAAGCTCCTTTACGATGGAAGCATACAAGTTTTATAACGCATCCAAGGGGAAGACGATCTACGTGGCGTGGCTCACGAGCCTGTTGGGCAGCCCGCTGGAAACGTCCGCTCACGATTCGGGCAAACCAGGCGGTGGTGCAACATGTAATGGCAACGTGGTGACGACGCTCACCGATGACAACAACGATGGCCAGATCGAAGTACCTAGAACCGGGAACCCATCTACATCGAGGTGACCGAGTCGCGCTTACATCTACTTATCCACTGTGCAGAACTAGGTCCGCTTGACGATTTGCCTTGTCTTTGGGCCTGCTTGTAGTAACGGATCGGCCCAAGAGCACTGCAGGCATCGACAAAACCCCGTGAACGAACCTATGGCCGAAGATCATGCTGATCTTCGGCCATTTGATTGGCTGTGGGTTGCCGATGTTTTTGTTGGAATCTATGATTCTGTATTATCATCCCTTATCTTGTGAAAGATGATTTTGGAGTAACCACATGAATGATTTCGCACGCATGATGATCAAGCGGCTCTCCCCCTTTATCATTGGTGCATTCTGTATGCTCGTGTTAAGCGGCGCATCACTGAACACGGCCGACGCACAGATCCGAAGAGAATAGCGCCTTCTTGCCAACGCTATATTCCACGCAGGACGGATGCACCACTTCGTCGTATCGGTGAACGCCACAGATAACGTATCGACCTACGCATTGGACACGCTCCGGTCCGGTTGGTACATGAACTTTACCACCACACTTAACGCGCCGCGTCCTAATGGCATTGAGTATCTGCCTGTGATTCGTGTGTGCCCGACGGGGATCTCCACTGGGGATCAACGCACCCGGTGCTTCCCGGATACCATCAGCGAGTCGGATGTAACGGATTGGGTAACGTCGATCCCTGGCACTCATTGGTTCATCGGCAATGAACCAGATCGTCCGGATCATCTACTGACTGGGCAAGACGCAACCGAGCCGGCTCTTTACGCACAGCATTACCATGATCTGTACCAGATCATCAAGGCGGCCGATCCGACGGCAAGTGTTCTGGCCGGTTCGATTGTGCAACCCACCGAAGTGCGTATCAAGTATCTGGATCTGATCCTGGCGGCATACCGCGAACAATACGGCGCTCCGATGCCGGTGGACGGCTGGAGCATTCACAACTACGTTTTGAATGAAAGAAGCTGTGACCATTTCTCGGTCTACGAATGCTGGGGCGCAGACATCCCCCCAGGGGTGAGCGACATCTCGGGGCTGGTCATCGACGCACAACAGAACGATGACTTTAGTCTGTTTGTGGCGCAGATCGAACGTTTTCGCGCGTGGATGGCACAGAACGGCTATCGCAACACACCGCTGTTCCTCTCGGAATTTGGTGTGTTGATGCCCGAGGGAATCGGCTTTGACCCTGATTTTACGCCTGCTCGCGTGAACACATTCATGAACAAGACTTTCGATTACCTTCGCAGCAAAACCGATGCTGCTGTTGGCTACCCTGCCGACGGCAATCGATTGGTGCAACGTTTCTCCTGGTACAGCACCACCGACAACAACTTCAACGGCCGATTGTTTGAGCCGGACACAAAGCAGTTGACCGCAATCGGGACGAACTTCGCCAATTACGTCGCCCCAATCGCGTTGGAGGCTGATTTCTACCCGATTCGCCTCTCTACGCAGCCGACGATCCCAATGTCCAGCGGCGACCCCATTTCTGTGACGCTCCAGGCCGATATCGCCAATAGTGGCAACACACTCACCGCCTACGACGTACGAGTTCAGTTCTACCAGGGCGATCCAGAGGACGGTGGCGTGCAGATCGGTTCCGATCAGATCGTTTCGCTGGCCGGTTGCGGCGACACACAAACAGCCTCGGTGATCTGGGAGACCGCGCCGGTTGGGGTAACACCAATCTATGTGAAAGTGTCGCCGGTGAATCCGGCGACAGCCCCGGAATCATCAGAGGCCGGCGCCAACAACGTCAGTATGTACTCGCTGTCGGTGGGTACCGAAACAACCTACCTGCCGCTGATTGATCGTTAGACCGCAGCCCGCCTGCGGGAAGGATTGCCTGTGTCAGTTCA
>JAWKOL010000053.1:0-23253 GCA_041391225.1 Caldilineaceae bacterium | reverse complement strand
GGAATTGGCCCAGGCCATGGGCCGCGGCTGGAAGCTGATCCTCAAGAGCTTCTTGCCCAAAGGAAGCCCGCCCGCGGTAATGCACGACGCCCAAAAAGCCGCCATCACCGTGGAACTGGGTGGGCGCTGCCGCACGCTGCCCGCCGAAATCGACCGTGTGGCCGAGATCCTGTGCAATGCCTTCCTCAACGTGATGCGCCACTACGCCATGATCGACGGCGAACCGGCCTACGAATCCACCTGGTGGACGGGCAAACAGCACGCGTTGCTGGCCGGCGCGTCGGGTCTCTACATCGCCAACCCCGACATCCAATTCCAGCAGCCGCTGAAAAAGGGCGACTGCCTCGCCACCATCGTCGATCTCTACGGCGACGAACTGGCCCAAGTCACCGCGCCCGTGGACGGGATGATCTTCGGCCTGCGCAGCCTCAACACTGTGCAGATGGGCGATTGGTGTTGCTTCTACGCAGAGATTGAAGGGGAGATTGAGGGGTTGATGCAGGTTGGTTGAACCGGAGATTGAGGGATTGAGGGATTGAACTTTCGCGACGATCCCCAATCTCCTAATCGCCCAATCCCCCAATCTCAGCAGTACAAACGATGCAAACAAAAGGAAGTACCTCATGCCCAACCCAAACACCTCTTCCCTGGTCTCGCTGCTGCAAGATCTCATCCGCATACCCTCGCCCAACCCGCCGGGGGATTGCCGGGCGATTGCCGATTTCTGCGAAGAATACTTGCAGGGCATCGGATTCTCGACCGCCAAGATCGCGCCCGATGACCGCGCCTGGAGCGTGATCGGCGTGGCCGGCAGCGAGGACGGCCCCAGCCTGCTGCTCCACGCCCACATCGACACGGTGCCATTGGGCCAAAACGCCAAGTGGACATACAATCCCTTTGGCGGCGAAATCGACGACGACAAGGTCTTCGGCCTGGGCAGCGTGGACGACAAAGCGCCGCTGGCCGCCATGCTCCAGGTCGCCGCGGACCTGTCGGATCGGTTGGCGCAGATGAAGGGGAAGCTGGTGATCGTCTGCGCCGCCGAGGAAGAGACGGGCGGCGTATTGGGGACGAAGTGGCTATCCAAAAACGGCTATATCCCCGCTTGCGATTTCGTGGTGGTGGGCGAACAGACGCACAACCGCATGGCCACGGCGCACAAAGGCGTGTTGCGCGCCGCCTTCCACGTGCGCGGACGCACGTCACACGCCACCGATCCCTGGCGCGGACGCAACGCTATCAACGGCATGGCGCACTTGATCCTCGATCTGGAGCGCTACCAGGTCGAAGTGCTGGAAGCGCAGCCCCATCCGCTGCTCGGGCCGGCCAGCATCAATGTCGGCGTGATCGAAGGCGGCGTCAGCGCCAATGTCGTGGCCGACGCCTGCACCGTCCGCGTGGACAGGCGTATGGTCCCCGGCGAGGATGCGCAGACCGTCATCGCCGAGTTGCAGGAGATCGTCGCCGCACGTCAAGCGCTCGATCCGGAACGCAGCTACAGCGTCGACAGCTTCCAGATCTCCAACTGGTTCCAGAGCAACAGCGATTCGCCCCTGGCCCAACGTTTCCTGGCGATCTGCGCCGAAGAGACCGGCACACCTGCCGAACCCGTGGGCTATCTGCCCGGCAGCGACGCCAAGCACCTGGTCGATCAGACCAAACAGGCCATGATCGTCTTCGGCCCCGGCACCTACCAGGTCGCCCACTCCACCGACGAATACACGGAGATTGCGGAGTTGGAGACGACATATCGGATACTTCGGAGGTTTGCTAGATATGTTGTTTTGAGGGAAGGGGGGGATTAGTGATTGGTGATTAGGTCTCGACATGAGTGAGTGAATGGACGCATCATTGTGGTCGACAAGACCGGTGCATTAACATTCGTTTGCCAATGGACAAGCCTGATCACCAATCACTAATCGCCAATCCCCCCTCCCCACTCGTACTTGTAACCAGATTCAGAGGAACAAAACCATGCTCGATCTAGCCATTTACGGCGGGAACGGTGGTCAGTGAGACCGGCGTCTTTGCGGCGGACGTGGGCATCGAAGGCGACAAGATCGCCGTCGTGGCCCGTCCTGGCGCACTGCCCAGCGCCCGCCAGGAACGCAACGCCGAGGGACTGTTGATCTTCCCCGGCGTCATCGATATTCATTTCCACGTGCGCCCCTCGCCCACCCGCAACGCGGACATGGGCAAGCGAGACCCGCGCCGCCGCCGCCGGTGGCGTCACCACGCTGTTTGAAATGCCCATCAGCACGCCCGGTTGCGCCCGCCGCGACATCTTCGAGAAGCGCAAGGCGCTGGGGCAGGCGGAAGCGTACGTCAACTTCGGGCTGTACGGCGCGCCGGGGCTGTTGGATCGCGATGAGATCCTAGGCATGGCCGACGCCGGGGCCGTGGGCTTCAAGGTCTTCACCCACGCCGCGCCCAAAGACCGCGAGGACGAGTTCCTGGGCATCTGCCTCGAACGCGAGGACGACATCCTCAAGGCGCTGGAGTTGACCAAAGAGACCGGCCTGCTCACCTCCTTTCACGCCGAAAACCAGCGCCTGATCGAACTATTCGAGGCGCGTATCCGCGCCACCGGGCGCAGCGATTACATGGCCTTCGTCGAAAGCCGCCCGCCGGTGGTGGAAGCCATGAGCGTAGCGCAGTTGGTGATCCTGTGCGCGGCGACCGGGGCGCGGGTCCACATGGCCCATGTCTCCTGCGCCGATGCGCTGGCCGCCCTGCGCAAAGGACAGGCCGACGGTCTGCCCCTCACCGGCGAAACATGCCCGCACTATCTGCTCTTCACCGAAGAGGACATGGCCAAGCACGGTCCCTTCGCCATGATCAAGCCGCCGCTGCGCACCGCCGCCGATCAGAACGCGCTGTGGGGCGGTCTGCTCGACGGCTCGCTCTCGGCCATCACCACCGATCACAGCCCGTTCACCCTGGCCGAAAAAGAACGAGGACTCGATAACATCTGGCAGGCCGCCATCGGTGCGCCGGGCATCGAAGCGCTGGTCCCCTTCGTGATGACCGAGGCGCTGGACGGGCGACTGACCCTGGAACAGGCCGCGCACTTCATCTCCACCGAGCCGGCGCGCCTCTTCGGCATGTACCCGCAAAAAGGCACAGTGCAGGCCGGGTCCGACGCCGATCTGACGATCTACGATCCGCGCGGCGAGCAGAACATCGACAGCAGCCAATGGCTCTCCAAGTCCAGCGTTACAGATCGCTTGTACAACGGACGGCGTCAGGTGGGCAAAGTCGACGCTACGGTGGTCAACGGGCAGGTGGTCTATGATCGGGGGCAGATCGTGGCGGAGATGGGCGTGGGGCGGTTTGTGCGTCCTGGATAGGGATTTGTTTTCAATGCGAGCCTTCCAGCAAGCTGCGGAGCTTCCTGGAAGGTTCGCTGTTCCCCGTTTGGGATCTCACCTTCATAATTCCACCTGTGCGGCGCCCATCGCTTCTCCCCTTGCTGCTCCAAGCACAGGTATTCAACTCAGGTGCCTACATCGTGGATCAACAGAACTCTGAAATCGCCCTAAGGAGAAACCAGAGAAATAATGATCCACGAAGGCACACGAAGATACACGAAGGCAGAAAAGAACAGGCAGAAAGCTTTTCGCTCTGCTGTCCTGCTAATCCTGAAATCCGTGTCCCTCTCTTCTCCTCTTCGTGGTGCTTCGTGTGCCTTCGTGGATCATTAAAATTCTTAGATGTCCTAAGACAAAGCAGAGATCGCCTGCGAGACCTTTTCGCGCAGGCAGTCACAGGAAAACGGTTTGGCCACATAGCCGGATGCACCTGCGCCGACCGCGATGGTGACGCCTTCAACGGTTGACATGGCCGTACACATGATCACCGGCAGCAGGGGATAGCTACGCTTCACCTCTTTGAGCACGTCGAAGCCGTTGGCGTCGGGCATTTTCACGTCGAGCAGAACACCGGCCACGTGTTTGAGATGCCCCTGTGCGTCAAGCGTACTCAATGTATCCAGCATCTCATTCCCATTGGCTGCCTCAAGACAGTGATACTGTAATCTCAACGTCATCACGATCAGCCGTCTCACAAAAGGTTCATCATCCACCACAAGCAAAAAAGGTTTCACTGGGGTCTCCTGACCACTGGACTGCGGTTTGTACTTCCTCTTGGAGTCATCTGAAGAACACTTTTGACAGCCTATACTACTTATATCCTATCTACGGTGTGAAGTACACAGGAAAACCTTTACACCAAGCTGACAGATCGCCTTTTGCCGCTAAATGCTATATGCGTCAGAGGCGCAACGCTCACGCCTCACGCATGGCCCCCACTGCTACCGCCTCCACCTCTCGAATCTCCATTACCTTCTCGGCGATCCCTTGCCGGTGCGCTTCGGCTTGCGCCTGAGTCAGCGGGAATTCCGTCTCCATGCGGCGGCGCAGTTCGGCCAGTTGCGCGTCGATGTGACGCATTTCGTCCAGGGCGTCCTGACCTGTTTGGAGGAAGCGAAGATGGCGCCGTGTCATTAATGATCGCGCCTCGCCGAGTGGCTCGATTTCGTCTGGCAACAACGTACCAGCCAGTGATCGCCAGATCTGCGCCGCCCGCCGGAACGACGTTGCAGCATCGCGCAACGCCGGTTTCTCCAGGATCACCGCCGCTTCGTCGAGGAAGTCGGCATAGCGGCTACGTTCGGCGTCCAGTGCGTCGTCCTTGCCGAAGAGGAAGGCGAAACGGTAGGCGCTGGTCAACCCCGCGTACATCTTCGGCCCCGGCGTAAAGACCTTCTCCCAACTCAGCCGCTGCTTGGGTTTGGTGAGCAGCCTGGCCCAGTTCTCGTAGGCGCGCAGACCAAAATTGTCGGCGGTCCCCTTGGGCGGCTTCTCGGTGAAGAGCTTGATGCAGTCCCAGATCCCCGCGTTGACGGCGGAAGCCAGTTTCTCCGGATCGGGCATGTCCACGGTGAGCAGGCGGTGTTTGTCCTTTTTCACGCGTGCGCGTGCCGTGGCCAACTGTGCTGTGGACACGATCAGCGGCGCCGCGGCGCGGTCCGCGATCCACACGCGATCGGTGGCGTCGTCGTGGCCGTAGACCACAATGGGCATCATTCCCCACATCTGTTCGTGTTCGGCCAACGCATTGTAGGGCAACGACCAGTGATCGGCCCACACAATGGCGGGCGTCCCGTCGGCCAGGGCGTCGAGCAGCAGATCCACCGCTTTGTCGGCTTTGCCGGTCTGCTGCACCGTCTGCACCACGCCGAGCCGCGCCAGCAGCGTCTCGAACGGATCAAACGTGTTGCGCGTGAGGATATTACATTGGGGATCGAAGCCGTCGTAGGCGAAGCTGAAATAGCCCATCACAATCCCGCCGCTCACCCCCAGCAGCAGCGCCTCGCTGTACGGTTCCCCAGTGTGCGGCGCCTTCACCCCAAGATAGGCGTAGACATTGTGCAGCGTACCGGTTTCCCAGTGTGTGCCGCCGAAATGATCGTAATTGGGTAAGGTTGGCATCAGTAGGCTCCTTTGACGATGATTCGATAGAAAATCTGCGCCTACTTTACACAGGATCGGCGGGGTTGTGGGAAAGGAGCGACATAGTATGCAGGAATTCACGCCGCGACGGGGAGAGCCACGGTGAAGGTGGTGCCGACGCCCACGGTGCTGTCCACGCTGATGCGCCCGCCGTGGGCTTCCACCAGCGAGCGGGCAATCGCCAGCCCCAGCCCCGATTCGCCCGTCATCTGCGTACGGGACGAGTCGGCGCGGTAGAAGCGGTCGAAGATGAACGGCAGATCCTCAGCGGCGATGCCGGCGCCGGTGTCGGTGACGTGCAATTGCACTTCATCGGCGGCGTGGGTGGCCGAGAGCACAATCTGCCCGTTGTGCGGGGTGTGGCGGATGGCGTTGCTCACCAAATTCCCGAAGACCTGTGCCAGCCGCTCGGGGTCGGCGGAAAGTTCGGGCAGATCCGAGGGCGCATCCAACCGCAGATCGATGGACTTGTCCAGCGCGCGCACGGCGTGGGCAATCACAGACCGCTCCAACACGCTGTACGGTGTCAGCGTCTGGCGGTTGAGCGAGAGTTCGCCGGCGTCGGCCAACGAGAGCAGGCGCAGATCTTCGATCAGGCGTTGCAGGTGCTGCGCTTCGCCATGCACCACCTGGAAGATCTCGGGGGATCCGGGGATCTTGCCATCGCTGAGGGCTTCGGTGTAGCCCAGGATCACGCTGAGCGGCGTGCGCAGATCGTGGGCGATGTCCGCCGTCATCTGCCGACGCTGACGCACCGACGCGGCCAGGTCGGCGCTCATGTGGTTGAACGACGTGGCCAGCTCGCCCAACTCATCGTTGGAGCGGACAGGCACCTGCTGCCCTAGCGCGCCTTGGGCCAGGGCGCGGGTGGCTGCCGTCAACTCGCTGAGTGGACGCGTCAACGTGCGCGCCAGGAAGATGCCCACGATCAGCGCCACCACCAGCGCCACCGCCGATCCAATCAGGATCGACCAGCGCATGCTCACCAAAAAAGCGGCTTCGGGCGAGTTGTCGGGGATACCCGGCACTTCGATACGATTCAACAACACCCAGCCCACCGTCTCGTCGTTCACTTCAACCGCAACACCCTTGTGTCGTTCCTGCGCGGGCAGAGGCTCGCCCACGGTGTAGTCGCGGCTGTAGACCACTACACGGTTGACATCCAGCACAGTCACCGGCGCAGGATAGAACTCGTTGGGCCGCCGCCCACGCACAGCCACCGTACCCAGATCGTCCCAACTGCCTTTGTTCTCGTAGTGCGTCTCCAGTTGGCGCAACAAATCGTCGCTGTACCGATCATAGACAAACTGATCGAACTGGCGAGCCGTACGCTGATTGAAGAAGAGCGCGCCACCAGCGTGCCAATCACGGCGATCAAAGGAAAGCCAGGGTGAGACGGATTGCGAGTGATCTGGTCACAGGATGGGTCTCCTGGGAAGGTGATTTGTGATTGGTGATTCCTAATCACCAATCACCTTATTCAACCGATACCCTACACCATACACCGTCTCCACATAGCGTGGGTTGCGCGGATCTTGTTCGATCTTGGTGCGCAGGTTGCGGATATGGACGTCGATGGTGCGTTCGTAGCCTTCGTAGGTGTCGCCCTGGATGCGTTCCAGCAGTTCGAGCCGCGAGAAGGCGCGGCCCGGGTTGCCCATCAGCGCCGCCAGCAGGCCGAATTCAGAGGGCGTCAGGTCCACGTTGACGCCGGCGACGCTGACCAGCCGCGTCTCCTGATCGAGGATCAGGTCGCCGATCTGGATGCGGCGGGCTTCGGCGGGTTCCTTGTCTACGCGGCGGAGGACGGCGCGCACAGCGCGGTCAATTGCGCATGCTGAAAGGTTTGGTCACGTAGTCGTCCGCACCCAGTTCCAGGCCCAGCACCCGATCCGTCTCTTCCACCTTGGCTGTGAGCATGATCACCGGCGTTTCGCGTTCGCGGCGGTGGGCGTGGAGGAAATCGTAGCCGTTCATCTCGGGCATCATTAGATCGAGGATAATGAGATCCGGTTTCTCATCGCGCGCCACGAAGAGCGCCTCGCCCGTCCGCCGCGGTGACTACCCGAAAGCCTTCGGCGGTGAGGTAAGTCTTCACCAACGTGCGCAACTGCTCTTTGTCGTCCACTACCATAATTGTTTTGGACATGGGAATCTCCGTCCTGTGCCGCGCCGTGGGGTTTACGGCCTGTTTCTGTCGTTGTGGTTATGCTACCACAAGATTGTTCAGAAACTTTGAAGACAAATCGCGGAGACTGTGAGGGGGAGGGTTTGGACACGGATTCCAGGAGATGGGGATGGAACACAGATGGCACAGATTTTCACAGATTCCAGAGGATTTGGACACGAATTTCAAGAGCAGCAGGACGCAGAGATGGAACACAGATTGCAGTTATTCCGTGGTGAAAACAGTTTTTACATCAAAGTCATCTGTGTTCATCTGTGCAAGCTGTGTTCAACCTCTGCTTCCGCCTCCTCTGGGTCCTGAAATCCGCGTCCAAATCCTACACCGCTCAGCGTACTTCAGCGAAGCAGCGCGCCGCGGCGTCCAGGCCGTGTTGGAAGACGGTAGGGTTCTGTCCGATGCCAATGCGCAGGTGACCTTCGTAGCCGAAGGCGGAGCCGGGCGCCAACATGACGCTGTACTCCTCGGCCAGTCTGTCGGAAAGTTGGAGCGAGGGGATGGGCAGATCGTAGCGCAGCAGCGCCAACAGTCCGCCACGCGGCGGCGTCCAGGACAGCAGGCCGACGTGCTCGCCGATCCAGTGGTTGGCAGCGGCGAGGTTGGCCTCGATGATTGCCCGATTACGCGCCACGATCTTGTCTTTGTGGGTGATGGCGAGGACGCCCAGTGCGTCGTTCAGCTTGCCGGGGCTGAGCGACACGTAATCGCGCATGGCCCAACATTTGGCCACGATTTCCTTGGGCGCAACCATCCACCCCAGGCGCAAACCGGGCAGGCCGAAAGGCTTGGAAAGCGTTCCCACGCTGATGCCCAATGGCCCCAAATCGAAGGCGGGCGGTGCAAATTCGGCCCCGCCGGGGATGGTGAGCCAACGGTACGCCTCGTCGCACAGGACGTACGCGCCCACCGATTCGGCCAGCGCGTAGACGTGGCGCAGGTCTTCGGGCGAGAGCATGGCGCCGGTGGGATTGTGCGGCGTGTTGACCACGATCAGTTTGGTTTGGGGCGTGAGCAGCCGTTCGAGATCGGCCACATCGTAGCGGAAGCCGGTCTCGGGGCGGATCTCCCAGCGCGACACCTTGCAGCCAATGGCCTGGGGGACGCTGTAAAGCTGCTGGTAGGCAGGATAGGGTGCGATGACGTGGTCACCGGCGTCCAAGAGCACGTTGAAGAGCAGGAAGTTCGCCTCAATTGCCCCCGTCGTCACGAGGACGTTGTCGGGATCGCAATCGTGGTAGGTCTCGGCCAGCAGCGAGCGTAGGCGGTGTGTGCCCACAGCTTCGCTGTAGCCCAGCGGCATCGTCATCAGGCGATCCAGCGTCTCGGCGCGATGCTCCTCGGGTTCAAAGGCCAGCAGATCGGCCATCGTCAGCGGCAGGATGCCGCTTTCGGCGATGTCGTACTTTACATGCAACTCGTGGCGCGTCAACCAGCGTTCCAGGGCAAAGGGTTCGATTTTCATGTGATCATTTTATCACCCGCCAGCGATGACGCCAATCCCCGGCGAAGCGTTCGATGCCGTTCTCGGTAATCAGCACGTCCTCGTTGTTGCCCGTACCCCAGGGGACTTCGGGGCGCACGCTGCGGTGCGGGTGATACGAAAAGACCATGCCCGCTTCCAGCGTCCAATCTTGTGACTGTCCCCACGGCTGTTCGGCGGCATGCCAGGGGCGCTCGATGGTGTCCATGCCCTGGCCGTGGAAGTCGAAAGCGCGGGTTGGGGTACCCACGTCCCAGCCGTCGGCGCGCAAGGACTCCTCGAAGATGTGCGCCAGGTCGCTAAGACGCGCGCCCGGTTTGCCCACCGGGTAGGTCTGTTGCAGGGCGCGGATCTCGCTTTCCATGAGCTTGATTTCCAGATCCGTTGGCATGCGGTAGGCCAGGTTCACGGTGAGTTCAGACCAATGGCCGCTCTCGCCGCAAATTTCCATGTGGAAGCGCAGAATGTCGTCGCAGCGCACGGGGACGTCCTGGGGTGGGTTGGCCCCCGGCTCCTCGCCGATGAAGACGAGCAGATCGCGCGCCGCCCGCCAGCGCCACCGCGGACGCTTCCGCCGCCAGTTCGCGCTGGGTGCGTCCTGGCTCAACCACCGCCACGAAACGCTCCATCGACGCCTTGGACAGCGTCCACAGTTCGCGGATCTGCTGGATCTCCAGCTCGCTCTTGACAGCGCGGATGCGATCCATCAACTCGTCGGCGTCGGTAAACTCGACGTTGGGCAGGCCGTCCACCAGGATCTCGTAGTTTCCCACCGAGAGGATGAAGCGCCGCCCCACCAGGCCGACCCGTCCACAGGTGATGCCGTGTTCGGTCATCATCTCCACCATGCGCAACGATGAAGACGTCCCCGCGCTTCGGTGACCCATCCCCGCGCCGCGATGCGTTCGGTCACGGCATAACTGGAGAAGACGAGGAAGGGTTCGTCGTCTTTGGGAATGCAGAGCAGGCCGTCGTGGCCCCAGATGTGGAAATCGGTGAAGTAGCGCCAATAACGCGGCCCGTCCACCAGTGTCCTTTGCCGAAGCAACGAGCAACGCGTCCAGCCCGGCCTCGCCCATGGCCGCCCGCACCGCGCCAGCCGCCGATCCCGTTCAGCAAAAGTCGCTTGCGTCCCCATACACGGCTCCTTTCGGTCAGATTTGGACACGGATTTCAGGATTTTCAGGAGGAGATTTATACACAGACGAAGATGAACACAGATTTCAGAAGGGAGTTCGTCTTTTGAAGTCGCAGAATGCCTTTTCGGGAGTTGTCATGCCGAGTCCTGACAATCCTGAAAATCCGTGTCCAAATCCTCTGGAATCTGTGTTCATCTGTGTAATCTGTGTCCCCCTCCGCTGCAATCTATGTCATCCGTTGACATATCGGCGGATGGCGTCCAGGCGGATGGATTCGGGCGATTCGGTGATGTCGAGGCCGTACTGTTCGCGGGCAGCCTGGGCGCTGACGTAGCCCAGCGCCACGTCCTCGCGGACCTTGTCGCGCTCGCGCAGCTTAGGATCGCCATAGCCGCCCCCGCCAGGGACACGCAACACCACGGTCTCGCCCGGCTGCCAGGCGATGGGGACGAAGCGTTCCACCTTCACGCCGTTGAGGGTGACGTTGCCCGCCAGGCCGAAATCGCCGCCGTCCAGCCCAGGCGCGGGGAATTTCATCAGATCGGGGCGGATGGTGAGCATCACCGGCGCGGGGGCGATGCAGCGGATCACAATCTCCTGGCCGGGTCCACCGCGGCGGAAGCCCGCGCCGCCTGAATCGGTGAGCATGGCCTTGCGTTCCATCACCACCGGGCATTGCTTTTCGATGATCTCCGTTGGCGTGACGGTGCTGTTGTGCGGGTAGGCGCTTGGCAGAAGACCGTCGGCGTCGCGCGTCGCGCCCAGGCCACCATGCGGCAGCATGTGGACGGCGTAGCGCCCGTAGCGTTCATCCTGGCCGACGATGTGGAAGGGGAAGATGCCGCCCGCCGCCGCGATGACCTCGCCAGGCAGCAGCGGGGCCAGCGCGCCGAAGATCAGCGGCGGGATGTGCTTAATCACCTTGGCGCGGGCCTTCACCGGCGCGGGGAAGGTGCAGTTGACAATCGACCCTTCGGGCGCGGTGATCTGAATCGGACGCACCAGGCCGTCGTTGTTGGGGATGCGCGCCGCCAGCATCGCCTTGATCGGGTAGACGGCGGTGGAGTAGGAAATGTTGAAGGCGGCGTTGATGGCCGAATGGTTCTGCTGCGGCGAACTGCCGGCGAAATCCATCAAAATTTCAGATCCGCGGATCTCCAGCTTCAGGCGCAGGGTGAAAGGTTCCAGGTAGCCGTCGGCGGTGAGTTCGTATTCGGAGACGCCGTCGGGCAGGGCGCTGATGGCGGCGCGCAGGGCCGTCTCCGAACGATCCTGGATGGCGGCGGAGAGATCGACGATGTCGTCCATGCCGTAGTCGTTGAGGAATTCGTGAATGCGGCGGATGCCGATGCGGTGCGTGCCGACGATGGCGTGCAGGTCGCCCAGCACCATCTCGGGGACACGGCAGTTGGCGGCGATAATTCTTCGACGATGGGCACGACTTTGCCGTCGCGGTAGAAGAAGTTGGGCATCAGGCGCGTGCCCTCCATGAACATGTCCTGTGCTTCGAGATCGCCCAGGTGACCGCCCACGTCGGAGACATGCGCCACCGTCCCCAAAAAGGCCACGAGTTTGCCCTTGTAGAAGACGGGCGACACCAGGTTGTAGTCGGGCAGGTGCGTGCTGCCGATCCACGGATCATTGGTGGCGAGGACGTCCCCTTCGCGCAGCGTTTCCGGCGGGAACTTCTGGAGCATGGATCGCGTGGTGCGGGGCAGCATAGTGCAGAACTGCGGCGGGCTCCACTGCGCCTGCGCCAGCCCTGCGCCCTGCGCGTCCATGATGGCGCAGCCGAAATCGTGGCTCTCGCCCACAATCGTCGAAAAGGACGTGCGGATCACGGCGTTGTCGATCTCATCGGCAATCGCCACCAGGCGCTGCCATTGGATTTCGAGAGAGATTGGGTCGATCATGTGGTCCTCGCTGGAGAATGAATGATGAATGGCGGAAGCCCGTAATCGCGCCGCGCCCCTTCCAGCGAGATATACCCCAAATCCAAATCCCGCTGGATCAGCGCCGTCTCCCGCTCCGCCACAGGACCAAAACCGCCACCGCCGGGCATAGTCAGTTCGATGACGTCGCCGGGTTTGAATTCCAGGGGCGGGAAGCGGGTGATCACTTCGCCGTTCATGCGCACGACGCCCACTTTGCCGGGCTTGCCGCCGTTGAGCCCGGGCGGCTCGCAGAACATCTTGTCTGGCCGGATGCGGGCAGTGATCGATTCTTTGCCGATGTTGGTGAATTTGATCATTTGGCTCACGCCGCCGCGGCGTCGCCCGGCGCCGGCGGAGTCGGGGAGGAGTTCTTTGCACATCATGAGCAGGGGCGCCTGGATTTCCATGATCTCGGTTGCCGTCACCGCGCTGTTGTGGGGGAAGGCGATGGGGATCAGCCCGTCCATGTCGCGCATGGACCCACGCCCACCGTGCGGCAGAATGTGGACGGAAAAGCGCCCGTAGCCTTCCACCTGTCCACTGACGCTGAACGGCCAGATCGAGCCGCTGCCCGCCTGCGCATATTCGCCCAAAATCGGCCACACCGCCCCAAACAGCACCTGGTTGATGTTGTTCGTCACCTTGGCGCGGGCCTGCACGGGGAAGGGGAACTCGCAGTTGAGGATGCAGCCCTTGGGCGCGGTGACGTGGATGGGCCGGAACAGACCTTCGTTGTTGGGTACCTGCGCCACCAGCGCACACTTGAACGGGTAGATCGTGGACGCGTAGGTGGTGTTGTATACACAGTTGATCGCGCCCAGCCGTGTCTGCGGTGACGTGCCGCTGTAGTCCACGTAAATGTCCGATCCGCGGATCTCTACTTTGGCGTGCAGGTGAACCGTCTCGATGTAGCCGTCGATGTCGAGGCCGAACTCGTAGGTGCCGTCGGGCAGCGCTTCGATGCGTTCGCGCATGAGCCGCTCGGATCGGTTGTGGATCTCGTCCGAAAGCGCCACCATGTCGTCCATCTCGTAATCAGCCAGAAATTCACGCAGACGTCGAGCGCCGATCTGGTGGGTGCCGACGATGGCGCGCAGGTCGCCCAGCACCATTTCGGGGACGCGACAGTTGTTGCCGATCACCTGGAAGACGAGTTCGTTCTCTTCGCCCGCCGCGTACAGCTTACACGGTGGGATGTTGATCCCCTCGGTGAAGACGTCGTAGGCTTCGATGTCCCCGCGGTGGCCGCCCACGTCGGCCAGATGCGCCACCGTCCCCATAAACGCCACCATCTTGCCCCGGTAGAAGACCGGCGTCAGCACCACATAATCGGGCAGGTGACCGGTGCCGATCCACGGATCGTTGGTGCAGAGGACGTCGCCTTCTTGCAGCGTCTCCACAGGGAACTTCGAGAGCACCACCTTGGCCGTACGCGGCAGCACCACGCAGAAGTTGGGTGGGCTGAAGCTGGATTGGCAGAGCGACGAGCCATCCTGATCCACCAGAATGCAGGCAAAGTCGCGGCTGTCGCCCACAATCGTCGAAAAGGACGTGCGCACCGTGGCGTTGTCCACCTCGTCCATGATGCTGATCAGGCGCTGCCACTGGATTTCGAGGGAGATCGGGTCGATGGTGGAAGATGAGGGCGTCATGGGCAGGATCCTTTGGAAAGTGATGAATGAAGAATAAAGATTGGGTAGACTTGATTGAAGCGAAACCTTCTCCCCTCCATTCATCATTCTTCAATCACAAAATCTCTTCCGCCAACACCACCGGATACTCCGCCAGAATCTGCTCCGCCCATTCGGCCATGTGGATGCGCAGGACGCGGGTGCATTCTTCTTTGTTACGGGCGGCGATGGCGGCGACGATGGCCGGATGGCTGCCCACGACGTGATCCAGTGATTCGTAGCGGCTGTGTCGGGCGTAGAGACAGCGTTCCAGGCTGACTTCCAGCAGCATCCACAGTTTTTTGAGCAGGCTGTTGCGGGCCATGATCACAATCTGCTCGTGGAAACCGATGTCGAGCAGGCCCAGTTTTTCACGGTCTTCGGCTTGGGCGGCGGCGCGCATTTCGTCGACAATGTGTTCGAGCGTCGCCACTTCTTCGTCTGTTGCATAGTCCACGGCGCGGCGGATGGCCAGATTTTCCAGCACAACACGCACGCTGTAGAGATCTTCCACGCTTTCGCGGGTCAACGCCGTCACCACTACGCCTTTGTACGGCGTACTTTCCACCAGTCCTTCAAATTCCAACTGGCCCAGCGCCTCGCGCAGTGGACCGCGACTCACGCCAAGCTGATCGGCGATGTGCGCCTGGTTGATCTCGGTACCGCCGGTCAGCGTGCCGTCTATAATCGACCGACGCAAGATGTTACACACATTGTCCTTGAGCGTAGAAGACTCCACGCGCGCCAACTTCTCAATCGTCATTGATGTTCCTCCACGAAGATACGGATAAGAGAGGATCGCGCGGAGAAGTGGTTAGCCGTTAGCTGTTAGCCGTTGGCAGTTAGCCCAGATGCGACTAAGCACGTTGTCTGCGAATTCGCAACTCGCAATTCGCAACTCGCTACAGCTCCGCCACCAAATTCGCGAAGCGATCCACCCGCACTCGCGCGCCAGGACCAATGACTGCGGTTGAGTCGCGCTCTTCTACAATGGCAGGCCCGTCGAAGACCATGCCGCCCTGCAGCAGGTACCGATCGTAGATGGGTGTGTCCACGAAGCCGCCGGCTTCGGCGAAGTAGGCCGGCCGCGATCCTTTGCGCGCCGACGCTGCGTCTGTCTGCGAATGGTCGGTTTCGGCCAGCGCAATGCGCGGGCGCGGGCCACTGGCTGTCAGGCGACAGGTGGCAACTTCCAGACCCAGATGCCGATGGGCGTAGCCGTAGATCTCCTCGTAACGGCCGTAGAAGAGCGGACGCAGATCCTCGTCGAGGTCCACGTGCGCCAGTGGGGCATCCGGTAATGTTACCACAATCTCGTGTCCCTGGCCCTGGTGACGCATGTCCGCGCGGCGCGTAAAGGTGATCTGATCGACGGGGACGCCGGCTTCGATCAGCGTGGCGCGTCCTTCTTCTGCCAACTCGGTGTAGACGGCGTCAAGTTCGGCCAGCGTCGACGGCGTCACCTTGCCCATGAACGTGCGCGCAAACTCGAACGAAACCGGCGCGGTGAGGAAGCCCAGCGCCGACGTCACACCGGCGCTGGCGGGGCAGACGTAGCCCTGCATTCTTCAGCGCCCGCGCAATCTCATGAGCGTGGACCGGCCCAGCGCCGCCGAACGCGATCAGCTTCAACGTGCGTGGATCGACGCCCCGCTCCGCCACATGCACCCGCGTCGCCGAGATCATGTTCTCGTTGACCACCTGGTAGATCCCATGCGCCGCCTCGGTGACGCTTAGCCCCAGTTCATCGGCTAAGCTTTTCATGGCAGATTCAGCAGCCGAACGGTCGAGGCTCATCCGCCCGCCCAAGAAATAATCGGGGTTCAAGTACCCAAGCAAAAGATCGGCATCCGTCACCGTGGGCTGCTTGCCGCCCTGACCGTAACAGGCAGGCCCAGGGTCCGCGCCCGACGATTCGGGGCCGACTTTGAGCAGGCCCAACTCGTCTACGTGGGCGATGGAGCCACCGCCCGCGCCGATTTCGATCAACTCGATGGTGGGCACACGCACGGGCAGGCCGCTGCCACGCTTGAAACGATGCACACGCGCTACCTCGAACGTGTCCGCCGTGGCCGGTTCGCCGTCGGTGATCACACACATCTTGGCCGTGGTGCCGCCCATGTCGAACGAGACGAGATTGTCCTCGCCCAAAATGTCGCCATAGAAGAGCGCGGCCAGCACACCCGCCGCCGGCCCCGACTCGATCATGCGCACGGGGAATTTCGACGCGGTCTCCAACGTGCTGATGCCGCCGCTGGAGAGCATCAAGTAGAGCTGTTTGCGGAAGCCGCCCTCGTGCAGTTCCGATTGCAGACGCTGTAAGTAGCGTTCGGTGAGCGGCTGCACGTAGGCGTTGCACACCGTGGTGGACATGCGCTCATACTCGCGGATCTGCGGCGCGACTTCGTGCGAATACGAGACGCTGATCTGCGGCAGGTGCTGGCGCAGCCATTCGCCGGCCGCCTGCTCGTGGACGGGATTGGTGAACGCGTGCAGGAAACAGAGCGCCGCCGCCTCGATCTTGTCGGTGACGCCCGCCGCCGCCAGCGTCTCCTTGAGCGCGGCCAGATCGTCCAACTGGATCGGCTCGTGGATCTCGCCGAAGCCGGTCAGCCGTTCGTGTACCTCGAAGCGCAGCGGACGCGGCACCAGATGTTGCACCGGCGGCGCGTGGAGATCGTAGATGTCGTAGCGCATCTCGCGCTGTGTATCGAGGACGTCGCTAAAGCCGCTGGTGGTGATCAGGATCGTCTTGGCGCCCTTGCGCTCGATCAGCGCGTTGGTGATCAACGTGGTGCCGTGGATGGCGTTTTCCACGTCCTCGCCGGCGATGCCTGCCTCGGCCAACAACGCCTGCCAGCCTTCCATCACCGCCGAAGCGGGGCGGCTGGGCGTCGTCAACGTCTTGTAGCTGCGAATCTCACCCGACGTCGTATCGATCAGCACAAAATCCGTAAACGTCCCACCGATGTCGAAGCCGAAGCGGTAGCGGTGGGCGTGCTTGGTGGAGGATGATTGGGTCACGAGTGGATCTTTCCGTGTTCAGTGGGGGACTGGGGACTGGGGATCGGGGACTGGGGATTCGGCATCTCAACCTGATCCCCAATCCCCAGTCCCCAATCCTAGTCTCTATGCAACGTCACAATCAAATTCGAGTTCGCATCCACCAACACCGTCGCGTTCGGCCCGATCACCGCGGTGCTGTCTTTTTCTTCGACAACGGCGGGGCCAGGGAAGGTCATGCCCGCGGCCAGCAGGTTGCGATCGTAGATCGGGGTGTCGGTGAAGTCGCCCACCTCGCTGTAGAAGACGGGGCGCTTGCCCTTCACGGCCACATCGGCCGACGCGCCCTGGTCGGTGACTTCCTGCAAACTCACACGCGGACGGGTCCACTGGCGGTGAGGCGACAGGTGGTGATCTCCAGTTCGAGGTGACGGTGGGCGTAGCCATAGATCTCGTCGTAGCGCTCGTAGAAGATGGGCTTGATGTCGTCTTCCAGGCTGATTTCGGCGAAGCTGTCGAAGGGCAGTTCCACGCCGATCTGGTGACCCTGGCCCACGTGGCGCATGTCGGCCTTGCGCTCGAAGGTCATCTCGTCCGCGGGGACGCCGGCTTCGGCCAGGGTGGCGCGTCCTTGTTCCTCCAACTCGGCGTAGATGGCGTCGAGATCGGCGAGCTTGTCCTGGGTGACACGGGCGATGTAGGTGCGGGCGAACTCAAACGCCACCGGCGCTGTGAGGAAGCCCAGCGCCGACGTCACACCCGCGCCCGCCGGGCAGATGTAGCCCTGCATCTTCAGCGCCCGCGCAATCTCGTGGGCGTGGACAGGCCCCGCACCGCCAAATGCGATCAGCTTGAGCTGCCGCGGGTCCGCGCCGCGCTCGGCCACATGCACACGCGTCGCCGAAATCATGTTCTCGTTGACCACCTGGTAGATCCCATGCGCGGCGGCGGTGATGTCCATGCCCAGCGTCTGCGCCAGCGTCCCCATCGCCTTTTCGGCGGCGGCGGTCAAGCTCATGCGCCCACCCAGGAAGTAATCGGGGTTGAGGTAGCCTAGCAGCAGATCGGCGTCGGTGACGGTGGGCTGTGTGCCGCCCTGTCCGTAACAGGCCGGGCCGGGGTCCGCGCCCGACGATTCGGGACCGACTTTGAGCAGGCCCAACTCGTCGACGTGGGCGATGGAGCCGCCGCCCGCGCCGATTTCGATGAGTTCGATGGTGGGTACACGCACAGGCAGGCCGCTACCGCGTTTGAAACGATGCACACGGGCGACTTCAAAATCGTCGCTCATGGTGGGCTGGCCCTTCTTGATCACACACATCTTGGCTGTGGTGCCGCCCATGTCAAACGAGACAAGATTGGGGTTGCCCGTGAGGTCGCCGTAGAAGATGGCGGCCAGCACACCCGCCGCCGGGCCGGATTCGATCAGGCGCACGGGGAAGCGTGCCGCCGTCTCCAGCGTGGTGATGCCGCCGCTGGAGAGCATCAGGTAGATCTGGTGGCGGAAGCCGTGCTCGGTCAGATCTTTTTGCAGATTGTGCAGGTAGCGTTCGGTGAGCGGCTGCACGTAGGCGTTGGCCACGGTGGTGGACATGCGCTCGTACTCGCGGATCTCCGGCGCCACTTCCGACGAGAGCGAAACACTCACGTCGGGCAATTCACGGCGCAGCCAATCCAATGTCTGCTGCTCGTGGACAGGATTGGTGAACGAATGCAAAAAGCAGACAGCCACGGCGTCGGCGTCGGCCAGCGTGGACTTGATCGCATCCAGATCATCGACAGAGAGCGGCGTATGCACCTCACCGCGGCCAGTCATACGTTCCGTCACCTCCAGGCGCAAGGGACGTGTCACCAGCGGCTCGGGCAGCACCATGAGCAGGTCGTAGATGTCGTAGCGCATCTCCTTGGCCATCTCGAGGATGTCACGGAAGCCGCGCGTGGTAACCAGCGCCGTCTTTGCGCCTTTGCGTTCGATCAGCGCGTTGGTGATCAGCGTGGTGCCGTGGATGGCCGTCTCCACATCGCCGGGGTCCGCGCCGGACTGGGCCAGCAGCGCGTCCCAGCCTTCGATGACGGCCTGAGCGGGCTGGTGCGGCGTGGTCAGTGTCTTGTAGCTGGCGATCTGGCCGGTCTGCGTGTCGATGAGGACAAAATCGGTAAAGGTGCCGCCGATATCGAAGCCAAAGCGATAGCGGCGCGCACCGCCGGACTGACTGGAGTTAGACATTCATCGACTCCCCAAAATGAAGTGGCTGCCGTCGCAATTCAAAACGGCACAAGATGAATCAACTTGAAAAAAAGTGTTTGACAGCGCATCTGGAATGTGATATTACTCATTCTACAATCAACTGTCAACAGTTGATTTTCGATTTCTAGTAAATCCCGGTACAATTTGCAACGCTGCAATCTGTGCTGAATGTCCTGCCAATCCACCTGCTTTCGGCGTCACATCGATGCCTGTTGAGCAGAACGCCACCGATTTCCAGGACAAACACCGTCGCCATCCCTCGCGGCGACAGTGACGATGTCCCTTTTGAATTTCGTAGCAGATCTTGTGTCCACCATTCATCTGCCTTCCAACCGGCAAGGACCCTTGTCATGAAGATTACGGCAATTCGCACCACACCCATCAACATTCCACGTTCCGGCCGCCTGACCACGTCGTACGGCAGCATCGACTTTGCGCCCACGATTCTCGTCGAAATCGATAGCGATGAGGGCATCACCGGCATCGGCCAGGTTTCGGTGGACGCGCCCTTCTACGGCGAGACGATGGCGGGAATGCTGGCCAACATCCACGCCCACCTGGCCCCTGCCCTCGTCGGCCAGGACCCGCTCAACATCACCCACTGCAATCATGTGATGCACATGGCGTTGCCCCATCACTGGTGCTCGTTCTCGGGCATCGACATGGCGCTGTGGGATCTCAAAGGCAAGGCGCTCAAGTCGCCGATCTATGAGTTGATGGGTGGCAAGGTCCGCGACGGTGTGGATCTGATGGGATTTGTCTATCACGGCACGCCCGCAGAGATGGCTCAGACGGCCAAATCTGAACTCGACGAACATGGTTACCCCGTCCTCAAGATGAAGATCGGCCTCGATCCGCGCGAGGACGTGCTACGCTACCGCGCCGTGGCCGAAGCCGTGGGCGACCGCGCCGTGATCCAGGTGGACGGCAACACCGGCTACACGATCCACCAGGCGCTGCCTGCCCTGGCCGAAATGGAACGCATCGGCGCGCTGGGGACGATTGAGCAGCCGGTCGCCAGCATGGAAGATCTGGCCGAAATCGCCAAACGGCTCGTCACCCCTGTCATGGCCGACGAGGCGATCTACCCGCCCGAAGACGCCATCGAGGTGGTGCGGCGCAAGGCGGCCAGCATCGCCCTAATGAAGATCAACAAACACGGCGGCCTCACCAACGTCTGGAAAATCGGGCAGATCTTTGAGGCGGCGGGGCTGAGCCTGTCCATCGCCATCTACTACGACCTGATCGGCGTGGCTGCGTCGCACCTGGCGGCGGCACTGCCGTGTGTCACCTGGCCGTCGCCCGCCACCCGGATGACCGACACCATCGTTGCCACGCCGTTCGCGCCTGAAGGGCTGCTGCTGCGTGTCCCCGATGGGCCGGGGTTGGGGGTAGAGTTGGATTGGGACAAGGTGAAGAAGTACGCACTGAAGGGGTAACTTTCATGATCGACGCAATCTCTCTCGAAATCCAATGGCAGCGCCTCATTAGCATCATGGACGAGATCGACAACGCCACGGTGCGCGTCCTTTTCGACGATTGTGGGCGAAAGCCGGGTTTTGCCTGTGTGCTGCTGGATCAGGACGGCTCTTCGCTGTGCCAATCCAGCTTTAGCCCGCCCGATTTCTGTGTGATCCTGCCGCGCACGACACAGTCGATGCTCAAGGTCTTCCCCGTGGAGACGCTGCGGCCCGGCGATGTGCTCTTTACGAACGACGCCTGGCTGGGCGCGGGTCACCTGCCCGATTTTGTGATTGTGACGCCTGTCTTCAGCGGCGACAAGCTGGTGGCGTTCATGGGGACCATCGCGCACGTCTCCGACGTGGGCGGTCACCGCGGGGACATCGAAGCCTACGACGCCTTCACCGAAGGGTTGCGTATGCCGCCGTGTAAGCTTTACGTCGGCGGCAAGGAGAACGATCTCGCCTTTTCCATCATCGCCGCCAACAACCGTGTACCGGAGATGGTGCTGGGCGACGTGCGCGCCATCGTCGGCACGCATCAGATCGGGGCGCGGCGTATCCGCGAATTCCTCAGCGACTACGATCTGCCAGACATCGTGGAACTGTCCGCCGAAATCCACGACCGATCCGAAGCGCTCATGCGCGCCCGTATCGAGGAACTGCCCGACGGCGTCTACGAGTTCGGCCTCGACATCGACGGTTACATCGAGACCGTCCACCTGCACGCCACGGTGGAGGTACGCGGCAGCGACATCTACGTGGACTATGCCGGCACGTCGCCGCAGACACGGCTGGGCGCGATCAACTGCGTGTATAACGTCACCTATTCGGGGACGATGTACCCGTTCAAGTGTGCGCTGGTGCCGACGGTGCCCAACAACGCCGGTCTCTTCCGCCCGATCCACGTCAGCGCGCCCAAGGGCTGCATCCTCAACTGCGAGTTTCCCTTCCCGGTGCGCGCCCGCGCCAAGGTGACGAACAACATCAACCAGGTCCTCTTCGGCGCGGTGTGGCCGATCCTTGGGGAACATGCGCAGGCGGGCAGCGGCTCGATCTGGCCGTTCAGCGTGAGCGGGAACATCGAGGGCTACGGCAACTTCGCCGTCTTCATCCTGCCCCACGGCGGGCGCGGGGCCATGCGCAACATGGACGGGTTGATCCCCATCGCCTTCCCGCACAACAGCTCGGTAACGGCGACAGAAATCATGGAAATCCAGGCGCCGATTCTGATGGAATGCAAGGAGTTTCTGCCCGATTCCGCCGGCCCAGGACGCACGCGCGGCGGCATCAGTCAGATCATCCGCTTCCGCAACATCGGGCAAGAGTCGATGTCGGCCCGCATCCGCCCCGACAAGATGTTCTGCGAGCCGCCCGGCATCAACGGCGGCGCGCCGGGCCGCGTGGGTACCGTCCACATGAACGGCGAAGTTGTCACCCGTTTCCCGCCCATTGAGTTCAAACCCGGGGATGAAATTGTGCTACGAATGCCGGGCGGCGGTGGCTTTGGTCCTGTGGCGGAACGGGATCCGGCGTTGGTGCGGGAGGATCTGGAACTTGGGTACATTACGTCGGAGGGGGCGAAAAGGGATTACGGGATTGAAATTTGAAAACCATCGGCCCGCTCGTTTCCACTTTTTCCATCGTCGGCTATGACCCTGCCGCTCCGGCCTGGGGTATTGCGATTGCGTCGAAGTTTCTGGCCGTCGGCGCGCGGACGTGCTGGGGCGCGCCAGGACGGGGCGTAGCGGTGGTGCAGGCGTACCTGAACGCCAACAATGGCCGCGACGCGGTGACGATGCTGCAAGCTGGCGCTGGCGCACAGGAGATCCTCGATCAGTTGATGGCGCGCGATGCCCATGCCGAACTGCGCCAGATGGCCGTCATCGACGCGCAAGGACAGCCCGCCAGCTACACCGGCAGCGGCTGCATGGACTGGGCGGGCAGTGTGATCGGCGAGCGCTGCGCGGCGCAGGGCAACATGCTCACCGGGGGTGAAGGTTGCCGGGCTATGGTGGACCACTTTGAACGGTCTTCGGGGACGTTGGCGCGGCGGCTGGTAGATGCGCTAGCGCTGGGTGAACAACTCGGCGGCGACCAACGAGGACGGCAGGCCGCGGCACTCTTCGTCGTGGGGCAGGAGCCGCCGGATCGCTTCGACGTCTTCACCGAGCCGACCATCGACCTGCGCGTGGACGATCACGCGGATCCTTGCGCCGAATTGGCCCGTCTGCTCGACCTGTACGAACTGGTCTATTGTCCGTCCACAGCAGACGAGCAACTGCCGCTCACGGAAGTGCGAGTACGTCAGATCCAACAGATACTGATCCAACTTGGCGACTACGCCGGTCCTGTCAACGGCGTCGTGGACGGTCAACTCGAAGCTGCCTTGCAGATCGTCGCCCGCCGTGAGAATCTGCGCAAGCGATTTGAGTTTCCGCTAACGTGGATCGACAGCCGGGTCATCGAGCACCTGGATCGGTTGGCGACACGCCTGTCGACATTATGATCCGGCAACCCGGCGGTTGAAACCGCTGACTGAAATGGGAAACACGATGAATCGTGTTTCCAGAACCGGCTTGGGCCGGTTTCCCGTATCAGACGCCGAATTCATTCGGCGG
>JAWKOL010000052.1:0-29133 GCA_041391225.1 Caldilineaceae bacterium | reverse complement strand
CGACGTAATGTAGACCTGGATCACCACCAGATCTGGTTCATCGTTCAGATCGAGGGTTTCCACGTGTTCGTCCTGAAGCGTGATTTCGTCGGCATCGTCGAGGTAGGCGGCCAACGTCGCCAGCCCCAGCGGTGGGAAGAGCGAATACTTGATGGGGCGAAAGAACGGGCTTTTGGCTTCGGTGAGTGCGGGCAGGATCATTTTGACATGCATGGTTGGTGTCCTTTGTGGTGCGTGGTGCATGTACCGGTTGAGGTGTTGAACGCGTGATTGGAAACTATAGTGACCTTGTCACCGTCCTGCCACCGCCCGCGTGCGCGCAAGGACGCACTCAGGTGCTTGACAGATGGGCGTGTTGCAGACAAGCTGGGAGAGATAGTGCGTAGTGCGTGTACCGGTAGAGCGGATGAATGGTCATTGGGCACTCGGTGTCACTCCGCGGATATCCGAGAGTCGCTCGCTCAACTCAATAATAGTCCTTGGGGCTGCATCGCGAACGCGACCCATCCCAATGAAGAACACAGCTACGCCACCGGTACACGCACTACGTACCACGAAACCCATCCCAATCAAGGAACCAACATGCCCAGCCCGCTCACTCTCCTCCTCGTCGAAGACAACCTCCGCCTGCAAGCCGCGCTGAAGACAGGATTGGACGCCGTGCCCGACTTGCACGTGATCGGCGGCTTCGACCGCGGCGAGGACGCGCTGGCGTGGTGCCTGGCTGAAGGCCCACCCCACGCCGTCCTCATGGACGTGGCGCTGGCGGGCGAGATGGACGGTATCGTTGCCGCCGTGGCCATCCGTCGCGAGTACCCGCGGCTGCCGGTGGTCTTCTACTCGATCCAAGACGATGACGCCTATTACCGCGCTTTCCGCAAGGCCAGCATCCTCAGCCACTACGCCTACGTGCGCAAGTCCAACTACCTGCTGCCCGAGATGATCGCGCCGCTGCTGCGCGACGCCGTGGACGGGCGCAGCTTTGTCGATCCCGACATCGAGGCGCGCATCCACGAGGTGCGTCACCACGACGAACAGGACCCCATGAGCCTGCTCGAACCCAACGAGCAGACGGTGGCGCGTATGCTCGCCGCGGGGCTGACCAACGAACAGATCGCCGCCCGTCTTGGCTTCCGCGACAAGCGCACCATCAGCCGCACCAACGGCCAGATCTACGCCACCTGGGGCCTGGCCGACACCGCCGCGGACGAGAAGACCGCCCGCACACGCGCCGCCATCATCGTGCTGCGTCGTCGCCTGCTCCGCTGGGACGAGGACGGCGTGGGCTACGTCCTCAACGATGGGGGCGACTGGGAGGTCTACGACGCATGAGTGGCAATTTCTGGCTGGATTGGGCCATCGTCGCCCTGTCGCTCTTCAACATGATCCTGCTGGTGTGGCTGGGGCTGACCGTCGCCCTCAACGCCGACCGGCGCAGTTGGGGGGTGTGGTGGATGGGGGGCGGGCTGCTCGTGGGTGCGGTCTTTTTTGTGGCCCACAGCGCCATCCTGGGGCAGGATCTCAGCCTGAACCTCGACGGCCTCGACTTCTGGTGGCGCACGGGCTGGTTTCCGATCACGCTGTCGCCGATGGCGTGGTACGTGGCGGTGCTTTGGGTGAGTGGCTATTGGTCCATCGCGCCCAACAGCCTCCGACAGCGTCACCGATTCTGGCTGTGGGGGATGCTGATCGGGCTGGTCGGGTTGCTGGTCCTCCTCGTCGCGGGCAACCCCATCCCCGCTTATGATCGCCTGATCCAGGTCGATCTGACAGGCGTCTTGATGGTGAGGGACACGCCGCTGCTCTTCGTGCTGGCCCCGCTGTGGATGGCGGCGTGTATCGTCCTCTCAATCGACGTGCTGCGCCGACCTGCGGCGGTGGACAACGCCAACACGCTGGCGGCGCGGCAACGGGCGCTGCCCTGGCTGCTGTCCACGGCGGCGATCCTGTTGGTGGTGACGTTGGTGGTGGCCTGGTTCATCGGCGCGCTGGTGACGGACATTGTCGCCGGCGCACTGCGCGCCATTCCATTGCAGACCGTCGCCGTCTACGATCTGGTCCTCTCGCTGCTGATCGCCGTGGCGTCGCTGCTGCTGGGGCAGGCCATCGTCGCCTACGAAGTCTTCACGGGGCGGGTGTTGCCGCGGCGCAGCTTCGTGCGTCATTGGCGATCCGCCGTGATCCTGGCCGCGGGCTACGCCGTCGTCGTGGCGTGGACGATCACAATTGCGCTGCGTCCGATCTACAGTCTGCTCCTGGCCACGCTGCTGTTGACCGTCTTCTACGCGCTCTTCAGTTGGCGCTCGTTCCGCGAACGCGAACAATTTGCGGCACGGCTCCGCCCCTTCGTGCAGCGCCAGGGAACGGCCGGACCATTGCTCACGGCGTCCTCTGCGCAAGGACTGCTGGCCGCGCTCTGCCGCGATCTCCTCAACACCGCCCACGCCCAGCTCATCCCCCTGGGCAGCATGACATCGTTGGTCGATGCACCATTGATTTATCCTGAAATAGCACGCGGATTGGGCGGATCGAGCGGATCAGAGCGGATTTTTTCTGAATCAATCCGCCCAAATCCGCCAAATCCGCTCAATCCGCGTGCTATCCCACCCGACCTAAGCGCGGGCATGACGCCCTTGGATCGCGCCATCTACGCGCCGTTCGCCTGGGCCATCTCGCTGTGGGACGAACGGGAACGCATCGGCGTGCTGCTGGTTGGCGACAAGCGCGACGGCGGCCTCTATAGCCAGGAAGAACTAGAGACGGCCCAGGCCGCGGGCGAGCGTATTGTTCACCTGCTGGCCGGTGAGCAGATGGTGCAGCGGCTGATCGACGTTCAGCGTCAGCGCACCGCCGAACAGCGCGTCATCGACCTGAGCACGCGCCGCACCCTGCACGACGAGATCCTGCCGTCGATCCACCTTACCATCCTGCAACTGAGCGGCGCGGACCGGCAACAGCCCGTCATCCGTGACACGCTGGACAGCCTGACCGACGTCCATCGCCAGATCGCGGCGCTGCTCAGCCAGAGCCGCCCGTCCCCACCGCGCACGGGCGATCCCTGCAACCTGGTGACGTCCCTGCGCTCTCTGGTGGAGAACGAGTTCAGCGCCAACTTCGAGCGCGTGGATTGGATGGATCTGCTGACCGAAAACGCCGCCGATCCCAGCGCAGACGCGCCCGCCCATGTGGACGCGTTGGTGGGCGAAGTGATCCTCGGCGCGGCGCGCGAGGCGATCCGCAACGCCGCCGCGCATGGACGCGGCGACCGCGCCGATCTGCCGCTGTGCTTGCGCGTGGGGCTGCGTCGCGAAAGACAGCGCAGCGGTGAGTTGATCCTCACCATCGCGGACAACGGCATCGGCGTCAACGCTGCGCCGTCCTCGACCACCGGCGGCAGTGGCAGCGGTCTCTCGTTGCACCGCACACTCTTGGCGATCCTCGGCGGGGATCTGGTGGTAGAAACGTCCGCGGCGGGGGGGACGGTGGTGACAATTTCCCTGTGACAAAAGTCATTTCGCGCCCCCTCACCCCCTGCTAAACTCCACACAGTAAGTTTCGGAATTCACAAACAACTGTGAGGAGATGCAGATCGTGTTTTGCTATCAATGTCAGGAAACAACCAACAACCAGAATTGCTACCTACGCGGCGTCTGCGGCAAGAGCGGCGTCACGGCGTCTTTGCAGGATATGCTTGTCTTCGCGCTGAAGGGGTTTTCGGTGTGCGCGGTGAAGGCGCGGGAAGTGGGCGAGTCGGACGCGGACACTGAATTGTTCGTGGCGCAGGCTTTGTTCGCGACGCTGTCCAACGTCAACTTTGATGACGGGCGCATCGTCGAGTTGATCGTCGAAGCGCTGGATCGCCGTGACCAGGCGCGCGGACGCTTCTTCGATCTCTACGAAGCGCAGCACGGCGAAGCCTTCACCGGCGTGCTGCCCGAAGCCGCCACCTGGTACTACGTCGACGGCACGCAGGAAGAGTTCGAGAAGAAAGGCGAAACCGTGGGCATCGACGCCGACCCGACGTTGGACGCCGACCTCCGCTCGCTGCGCGAATTGATCATCTACGGCCTCAAGGGGCTGGCGGCCTACACCGAGCACGCCGCCATGCTCGACAACCACCGCCAGGATCTGTTGGTCTTCTTGCAAGAGGCGCTGGCTTTCACCACCCGCACCGACTTCACCGTGGCCGAGTTGGTGGGCAAGGCGCTGGAATGCGGCAAATATGGCGTCGACGTGATGGCCGCCCTGGACGAGACGCTGACTACTCGCTACGGCCACCCCGAACCGACGCAGGTTGCGCTCGGCGTGGTAGACGGCCCCGGCATCCTCATCAGTGGACATGATCTGCGCGATCTCGAAGACTTGCTGGAGCAGACGATGGGTACCGGCATCAACATCTATACCCACGGCGAGATGCTGCCCGCCCACGCCTATCCTTTCTTCAAGAAGTACCCGCACCTGGTGGGCAACTACGGCAACGCCTGGTGGCTGCAACAGAAGGAATTCCCCGGCTTCAACGGCCCAATTCTGATGACCACCAACTGCCTGCAAAAGCCGCTGCCGTCCTACGCCGACCGTATCTTCACCACCGGCATGGTGGGCTGGGCCGACATTCCCCACATCCCCGAACGTCCGCAGGGCGGGCGCAAGGACTTCAGCGCCGTGATCGCCCGCGCACACGATTGCGCCACCCCCGAAGCGTTGGAAAGCGGATCGATCATGGTCGGCTTCGCGCACAAGGCCATCCTCGATCGGGCCGACGCGGTGGTCTCCGCGGTGCAGAGTGGCGCGATCAAGCGTTTCGTGGTGATGGCCGGCTGTGACGGACGCCAGAAAGAGCGCCAATACTACACCGACATCGCCGCCGGCCTGCCGGAAGACAACGTGATCCTCACCGCCGGGTGCGCCAAGTACCGCTACAACAAGCTCGACCTGGGCGACATCGGCGGCATCCCGCGTGTCCTCGACGCCGGGCAGTGCAACGATTCCTATTCGCTGGTGGCCGTAGCGCTGAAGCTGGCCGAAGTCTTCGGCGTGGAGAGCGTCAACGATCTGCCCATCTCCTACGACATCGCCTGGTACGAGCAGAAGGCGGTGCTGGTCCTCTTGGCGCTGCTGCACCTCAACGTCAAGCAGATCCGCCTTGGGCCGACGCTGCCCGCCTTCCTCACCCCCAACGTCATCAGCCTGTTGGTGGAAACGTTCGAGCTAAAGCCGATCTCGACAGTGGAGATGGATTTGGAACTGATCGCGGCGGGGAAGTGATTCATAGTGCGTAGTGCGTGTACCCGTGGAGATTGTGATGCTGTATTGGTATCTACTGTGAAGAAATGATACCAATGAACATTCAGTCGCTCAGCCGGTACACGCACCACGACTACGACTACGAACTACGCACTACGAACTACGTACCACGCACCACTTCCCCTTCCACGATCACAAACACCCGATCCCCCCGCTTCGGCCTCACCACAGCGCCGCCGGTGAATTCCCCAAACGCGGGGAGCGTCCCCACTTTTTCTGTTAGGTGAAAACACGGTAGTTTGAGCGACTGCCGTCCTCGTCCGTTTAACAATGCCGCTGGGTGCAAGTGTCCAGCGACGACGTATCCTTCTGGCGCGGCAAGTGGCTCGTGCTGGAAGACGTAGGGCGGTTCGATCACCGGCGCGTCCACACACGTGATCCGCCAATCCGCGGGCGGATCCCCGGCGTGGACGTCGTGGTTGCCGCGCACGAGGACCATCTCAAGTTGCGCGTAGCCCTCACGCCAGGACGCGGCCGCCGCCAGCGTCGAAGCGGCGCGTCCGCTGCGGGCGTGGAAGAGATCGCCCAGGATCAGCAGCCGTTCCGCGCCGGTGCGGTCGATGGCGCTGCTCAGCCGCCGCAACGTCGCCGACGTGGTGCCGCCGGGCAGGGGGATCGCCGCCGCCCGAAACGTCGCCGCCTTGCCCAGGTGCAGGTCCGCCGCCAGTAGTGTCTTTCGCATAGGCAAGTAGATGGCGCGTTCGGCCAGCACCACAGCGGGTTCGCCCGCCAGTGTAATCGACGCTTCCAGTGTGGGCTGTGTCAATTTAGTCCTCGTCCAATCCCATCGCGATCTGCATCTTGCGCACCCGATCCGCCAGCGACTCCGAAGACACTTCCTCGCGCCAGCGATCCACGAGCAGGGGGAAGCTCAACGGCGACGGGCGACGCAATTCTTTCACCACAATCCGCGCCTGCCCGATCCGTTCCAGCGCCTGCGCCATGCGGCTCTGTTCCAACTGCTGCTCTAACACCTCACGATGCGCCTGCGTCAGCAACAGATTGGCCGCGTCGTACTGGCTGAAGACGTCGAAAAAGAGGTTGCTCGACGCCTGTAGATGCTTGCTGCGCACCCGCTGTCCCGGCAACCCCGTGGACACCAGCCCCGCGATCTGCGCGATCTCGCGGAACTGTCGCCGCGCCATCTCCGCTGCGTTGAGGCTGGCGGGGATGTCCTCGAACAGGTTGGCCGTGGAAAAGAGCGGCGACGTGCCTTCCCCGGCCAGCATCTCGGCCAGTGGAATCGGGTCCGCAGCCAGCAGGTTCAGCCCGTAGTCGTTGACGGCCATGCTAAAGGTGATGGGGCGCAGCCGCGACAGCCGGTAGGCGAAGAGCGCCGCCATGCCTTCATGCACCAATCGCCCCTCGAACGGGTAGAAAAACAGATGGTATCCCTCGTCCGTTTCCACCTGCTCGATCAGCAACTCGTCCTTGCGGGGGATGCGCGACCCCGCCGCCTGCAACGCCAGGATCGGCTCGACGGCGCGCATTTCCACGTCCTCAAAAACCCCATGCGCCGCCGCTTCCAACTTCTCGCGCACCGCCGCCGCCAACGCTGTGGACAGCGGCATGCGGCTGCCCATCCAGCGCGGGATGGCGCCGCGGCTGCTCTTGGCCTTGCGCACATAGGCCGTCATCTCGCGCAGGTTGACAAATTCCAGCACCCGCCCGGCGAAGATGAAACGATCCCCAGGCTCCAGGCGGCTGATGAAGTACTCGTCTACGCTGCCCAGCTTGCCGCCGTTGACGTACTGCACCTGCACGCTGACCTCGCTCACAATCGTACCCACGTTGAGCCGGTGCCGCTGCGCCACCTTGCGATCTTCCACCACGTAGCGCGGACCCTGCCAGTGTTGCGCGTAGTCACGATGGGTATCGTCGTAGGCGTCGTCGTCGACTTTGGCCACCACGCGTTGGTACTCGGGGTAGCTCGTCAGCGCATCGCCCCCGGTGACCACGAAACCCAGCGCCCAATCCCACTCGTCGTCGCTGAGGTTGCGGAAGGCGTAGGTGCTGCGCACTTCGGCCAGCGTGTCGTCGTAGCGGAAGCCGCTGCCCAGCGCCAACGTGACCAGGTGCTGCACCAGCACGTCCAGCGGTTTTTCGGGTGGGGCGCGCCCTTCGATGGCCCCGGCCAGCGCCGCGGTGCGCGCCCCCGCCACTTCGATCAACTCGAAGGCGTGGGTCGGCACACACGTCACCCGGCTCACCGCGCCAGGACGGTGTCCACTGCGCCCGGCGCGTTGCAGCAGTCGCGCCACGCCCTTGGGGCTGCCCACCTGCAACACCCGATCCACCGGGCTGAAGTCCACGCCCAAATCCAGGCTCGACGTTGCCACCACACAGCGCAACATGCCCCGGCGCAGCCCGTCCTCCACCCATTCACGCACCTGTGGATCCAGCGATCCGTGGTGCAACGCAATCAGCCCTGCCCAATCCGGCACGGCGTCGAGGATCGCCTGGTACCACGTCTCCGCCTGGCTGCGCGTGTTGGTGAAGACGAGACAGCTTTCGCCTTCCTCGATGGCCGCGATCACCTGGGGCAGCATCTTCAGCCCCAGATGCCCCGCCCACGGGAAGCGCTCGATCTCGTTGGGGATCAGCGAGTCGATCACAATTTCTTTGGGCGCATGGCCGGTGATCAAAAAAGTCTTGCGCTGGCTTCGTTCCGCCGATGGCACACCCACCAGCGCGTCCAGCGCCACGTCCAGGTTGCCCAGCGTGGCCGAAAGCCCCCATGTGCGCAGATCAGGACGTCTGCGTCGCAGCCAGGCCAGGCACAGTTCTGTCTGCGTGCCGCGCTTGCTGCCCAGCAGTTCGTGCCATTCGTCCACCACCACCGCCTGCAATTCGCCGAAGAGTTCATCCGCATTGCGCCGCGAAATGAGCAAAGACAGGCTCTCCGGCGTGGTGACCAGCGCGCTGGGCAGCCGCTTGTTCTGCCGCGCCTTGACACTGCTGGAAACATCGCCGGTGCGCCGTTCCACCGTCCACGGGATGCCCAGATCGCGGATCGGCGCCTGGATCGCGTTGGTGGTGTCCGCGGCCAGGGCGCGCAGCGGTGTCAGCCACAACACCTGCAACGGCGGCGCGTCCATCTTGCCCCAATTCTCGCGGACGGGGTGGGCGTCGATCCACTGCATCAGTGGTCCTAGCCACACGGCGTAGGTCTTCCCCTGCCCTGTGGGCGCGTGCAACAGACCGCTGCCGCCGTCGGCATAAGCGGTCCACGTCTCCCGCTGAAACGGAAACGGCGACCAGCCGCGCCCGCCAAACCAGCCTTCGATCAGGGACAATCCTTGAAAATCTGTGAATAAATTCACCGGCGGTTTTGCTTCTCCCCAATACTTTCAGTATGATAGGAAGCTAGAATCCAATTACCCAAACCGTAGCTTTGTAGATGCGACGCACTGACCGGGTAAGTGGCTCGTATGTGTCAACGCTTGGGCCATTGCGTCGCACCTGCCGGAACAGTTACCCCAACCCGATCGTGGAGTCAACCCAATGAATGAGCAAAATCTTCATCCTCTAATTCGTATTGGCGGCCCCATCTTGGGTGCTGTGCTCGTCTATTTTATCATCACCTCCATGATCGGCGGCTTTCAGGCCGATATGGAAGCTGCGCGGGTGACCCCACTGGCCGTCGCCGATGAAGTGGCCGCTGAAGAAGGCGCAGTCGAAGAAGCGCCTGCCGCCGCCGAAGCCCCGGCCGAGGAAGCACCTGCGGCCGAGACCTCCGCCGAAGAAGCCGCGCCCGCGGTGGAAGAAAGCGCCGCCGTCACCGAAAAGGAAACGCTCACCGAGACCGTTCCGCTGACCCAAACGGAGACGTTGACCGAAACCGCGCCCATCACCGAAACCACCGAAGTCGCCCCGACGACGGAAATCGAGGCAAGCGAGCCGGTCACCACCACCGAGGAAAGCGCTGCGCCAGCCGAAGCCCCCGCCGAACAACCGGCCGAAGCCCCAGTCACGCCCGAAGCGGCCGCACCGGTCGACGCTGCGGCTGCTGAAGCCGCAACCGAACTCCCCGCCGAAATCGCCGCCATTTTCCCGGCCGGCGCTGACGCTGCCGCCGGCGAGCAGACAGCCCTTGTCTCCGGCTGCACCGCCTGTCACAGCCTGCTGCCCGACGTGGTGCAGGTCGGCCCAAGCTGGTACGGCGTCGCCAACCGCGCCGGTGAACGTGTCCCTGGGCAGAGCGCCGAAGTCTACCTCTACACCAGCATCACCGATCCCAACGCCTACGTCGTGCCCGACTTCCAGCCGGGCCTCATGCCCAACATCTACAACCAGCTCCTCACCGAAGAGCAGATCGCCAACATCATGGCGTACCTGTTGACGCTGGATGGAGAATAGTCGTGCGTAGTGCGTGGACAAGTTGAGTTTCTGAATCTGCATTGGTTTTTTGTAGAAATAGAGTGGTGGGCGCAGGGAATTGTTGCATCCCTGCGCCCACCATTTTTTGATCCATTTTCACCGTTTGACAACCCCCTCCTTTCCCGCTAAGGTATCCCCAGCCCATTGTGTATCCGGCCTTCGCGGCCCGAATCCAATAATCCGCCGGCCGATATGGAAAACACGATAAATCGTGTTCCCAGAACCGGCTTCAGCCGGTTTCCCATGCTAGACGCCGAATTCATTCGGCGGGCCTGATCATCGTATTCGCTGGGCCTAATTGCCGCGATCCTGCACAACCGCACCCCCACACGGCAAGCCCATCATCCCATCATCCCATCATCCTGTAATCTCCACCGCCTTCCCAATCTCATTGCCCGACCTTTCCGCCGTCTTCCACCGAAAGCAGGTCGCGATGACCATCGATCTCCAGGACCGCACACACACGATCCAGCGCGGGGACACCTTCCGCTCGCTCGCCCAGCGCTTCTACGACAACGCCGACCGCTGGCTCCTCATCCGCGAGGAAAACGCCCGCAGCCGTCGCCTGCAAGCTCTGCCCCCGCCCGGCCAATCCATCACCCTCCCCGGCGCGGACACGCTTTGGCGGCGCATGGATCAGGCCACCTCCCAATTTCGCGACAACTTCCAGGTCTACGCGCCCTTCGTCGGCGCGGACCGCGTCGACGTACCCGATCCCTTCCTGCTGCCGCCGCGCCCCGACCGCAGCCAGGGACGCGCCGAGATCAACATCGACTTCTTCGGCCTCGTCCAGGTGATCGACGACCGCACCCTCCCCGCCGTCGAAAACGACGACTTCAAGATCACCTGGGTCCCCAACGAGCCGGAGCGCGTCGGCTTTGCCAACGAAATCAAACTGGGGCTGACGGTCAAAGCCAACAACGTGTGGAAAGGCGCTCTCACCGCCCGCAAAGCGCTGGCCGCCTCCTTCGAGGACCTGCTCACTCGCCTCGAAGATCTGGAAGTCAAGCAAGAACGCCTGATCTTCGGCGCCGCCGAGCACATCCGCCGCCGTCTTGCCCAAACATTGCCCGCCACCTTCGAGGAAAGCCTGTCCTTGCGCTACGGCCTCAACCTCGGCTACGGCGCGGACAACTCACCCTACGTCGACCTGCTCCCCGGCATGACGTTGCGCCTCGACCAGACCATGCGCCAGTTCGTCGGTCCTGGCTCCATCGCCAATGGACTCGTCAACGCCGGCGCCGTCAACTTCACCATCGCCCGCGACGCCGACGGTCGCATCAGCTTCGATCCCTTCCTCAGCGCCATCTCGTCGCCGCAAAGTGGACGTCGCGCCGGCGTCTTCCCCTTCGTGGGCGGCTTCGATCTACAAGCCGCGGGGACAACGCGCCGCCATGCCCGTCTCTTCTTCCCCACCCAACTGCCCGATCCTGCCCAGCCCAGCGGCGACCCCGCCGTGCAGCTAGGACGACACGTCGCCATCGTTCTCGCCGACACCCTGCCCGACCTGGCTCGCGCCACCGAAGCCTACGTCCAACGCGGCGAACTCGCCACCGCCACCCCTGGCAACGCACCCATCCTCGCCGTCGCCCTGCCCGACTGGGCCGCGGCCACGCCCCACATCCAGATCTGGGTGTCGCTGCGCAATGAACAGCACGTGTGGATGGAAAGCCGCACCGTCCCCCTGTCCACCACCGTGCGCCAACTCGTGGATCAACTCATGCCCGGCCAATACTTAGCCACGCCCAAAGCCCAGCGCGGCCCCGGCGTCAACCGCTTCATCACCCTGCGCCGCCTCTGGTCGCAGCTCGCGCTCGGCATCGCATCCGACAACGACGACACGCCCGCCTACCGCGAGGTCCTCTTCCGACCCGACACCGATCACTTCCTGGATCCCGCCATCTACGACCTGCCCCTCGTCGACGGCGACCAACTGATCCTCACGATTGGATAGCCCGATGGCCGAACCCATCTTCCAGCGCGCCGCCAACTGCCCGCAGCTTTACTTCGCCGACTGCACGTCCACCACGGCCTTCCTCCTTCCCGCCGCGGAGGACACCGCACCGGCCCGCCTCACGCTGCGCCAAACCTGGAACCGCGCTGCATTGCTACCTCTTCCTCGCCAAGACGTCGTCGCCGATGGTCAACAGCCCTCGCCGACGCTGCCTGATCTACCTGGCCGACGCCACCCGCGCCAACGCCCGCTTCGCCTGGATCGCCAACCCCAACCAGCCCGACGTCGGCCTCGACGCCCAATTTCTCGCCCTCGACGGCCCGCACACCGACCGCGTCCTCACCTTCGGCAGCCCCACGCTTTCGCTGCTCATCGGCCAAACCTGCCGCGCCGTCCTCGCCGAAGACGCGGTCACCCTCACGCCGCCCAGCCGCGACCACGCCGCCGTGCTCACCGTCGACACCCGCTTCGACACCCCCGGCCCGATTTCGCTGGCTTTTTGCGGGGAAAATCGCGGATCTTTGCGCGTCGAGATGGCCCTGCCGTCGAACAACGTCGTCGCCGGTCTGTCTCAAATGGATGTCGGGATTCGCCTCTTCTATCGCGACCCGCTCGCGGACAACTCAAACAGCGCGCGCTTCCTGTCCTCGCTGCGCTACCCCGTCTTCAGCGAAAAACGGACCGACTGGCGCGGTGTACGCAGCCTGAACCTGACCCTCACCATCGATCCGCTCGCACCCACCAGCGTGGAACGCAGTTTCTTCGCCTTTTTCGATCCTGCCAACCCCGCTGACGCGCCCGCCTTGCCCTCCTGTTTTCGCACCAACCTGGGCCACACCGTCTACCTCACACCCGTAGACGCGCACAGTCGCCTCGTCTTCGCCCCCCTGCCCGCGGACAGCACCGGCACGCGCCCCGGCCACTACCTCGTCCCCGCCGGTAGCTTCGCCGTCAGTGTGCCGCGCCAGGGTAACGCCGCCCACGAAGACAACCTGCTCTGCCGGACTCTCCGGCTCGAATACATCAAACTCCCGACGGATCGGCCCACCCACCTCACCTTCGTCCCCGGCCAGCCACCCTACGCCACCGGCTTCATCCCCGGATCGCCCACCGTCGACCCCGTCGCGGGGACGTCGCTCAGCCCGCTCGCCACCACCGCGTGGATCAGCGTCAGCCATCCCAGCGGACCGTCGCCCGTCTACTACACCCAGCCCGACAGCACCGTCCTCCACGCAGTAGACGGCAGCACGCGCAGCCTCGACACCACCTTTCTCCGAATACTACGAAGTCCCCGCCTGGTGCTGGGTACGACGACGCTTCCATCTTTCCCGCCCTGCCCTTCGCCGGGGTGACGACACCGTCCTGGCGCGCCAGTTCGAGGACCAGATCGCCGCGCCGCTGCGCCGCTCCCAACTGGCGCAGGTGGACCGTAGCGTGCGTCCGCCCATCGGCGGCAACGTCACCGTGCAGGCGACCACGCCGCGAGGCTTCCTCGCCACCATCGCCGCCGATGGCGTCGACTGGCAGCAGCTTACCCTGGCCGTGGACAGCACCGACACGCCCCTCGCCTTCACCGGCATCGGCTGGGATTCGGATCTGCGCCGCGCGCTCCAGGCCAACCAGCTTTTTCTCGTGATCAGCGATCCCGAAGCGGTGCGCAACTTCTTCACCCAGAACCAGCTCACCGTGGACGGCTTCACCTTCGATCTCAACCCCGACCGTTGGGCCGATCACGGCACGATCCTGCTCTTCAAGTTCCACGACAAACCCATCACCGACCTGATCGCCGCCACCGACCAGTGGACGTTGCCCGACCGCTTCAACGTCAATCCGGGACAGGCCCGCAGCCGTCTGGCGCGGCTCATCAACGACGCCCTCGCCAAAGTCCCCGAGGACGCCACGCAAGCCGCCAACCCGCAGACCGTGGAAAACTACCGCAATCTGGCCGACGCCGCCCGCCTGCCCCAGTGGACGGGCGTCCTCGCGCTCAACGTCTCCGTCGGCCCCGAAGACCTGCCGCCCGAGTTGCAAGGGCTGGCCGCGGGCATCGATGCCTCGAAATTCTACGCCCAATACGTCGGCGTCGAACTCAACCAGGTGCGCCCCGACGGTCTCGACCTGAAGATGGAACAGAGCGCCATCTTCGGCCTCATCGACTACCAGGACGACGGCCCGCCGCCGCCCAACGACAGCGGTTACAATTTCTACGTCTCCCGCCTCAACGCGCTCTTCGAGAACGCCAAGCTCAAGTTCTTTGCCAGCGATATCAACGTCACCGTGGACAGGCTTTTCGACGAGCGCACCGCTCTGCGCGGCAGCCCCAACGGGCGCAACCAGATCGTCCTCGCCGGGCGGCGCGAGGACCACGACGGCAAACCCGCCTACGTCTTCAGCTTCCGCGGCAGCAACCGCTTCGCCCTGCCCGACAGCCCCACCCTGTACGAAGTGGAGATCGTCAAAGCCGCCTTCACCACCGATCCCCCCGCCGCGCCCGCCGGCTACGTGGCCGGGGAAGCCGTGCGCAGCCGCTTCCAATTCTGGGGCCGACTCAACTTCCACCGCCTGGACGATTTCGACATACTCTCCTTCGGCCCAGACACAGCCGAAGACGACCCCGATGCGCCGCCCAGCGACACCGCGCTGAGCTTCTCCGGTCTCACCCTGTCCATGACCTTCACCTGGCAGTCCACCGCGGCCCGGAGCTTCGTCCTCGACGCCGACGCGCTGCGCTTCGACCTTTCGCAGAGCAAGCCGCGGCCGGGCAGCCTTTACGCCAAGTTCCCGCTCAAACTGCTCACCCTCACCCGCGGCGACGCGCAAACCACGCCCGACACCCTGGGCTACATGCCCGTGAAGACGCCCCTCGCCGCCCGCAAACCCGATGGCAACTGGTACGCCCTCACCTTCGAGCTGGACCTGGGCAGCGTGGGCGCGCTTGCGGGCAGCGCGGGGATCGTCGTCGGCGTCCTCGCTGCGTGGCGTCCCGGCGAGGACGGCGTCTACGTGGGGCTGCGTCTGCCCGGTTCCAGCGGCGGCAAAAAAGAGATCGCCCTGCAAGGCGTGCTCAAGATCGTCTTCAATCGCATCGAATTCGTCACCGTGCCGGGCGCGGATGTGGCGTCCACGCGCTATTTGCTCAAACTCAAGAACATCGTGCTCAAATTCATGCTGCTCTCCATCCCGCCCAGCGGCCAGAGCGAAATCATCCTCTTCGGCGACCCGTCCGGCGGCGACACGAAGACACTCGGCTGGTACGCCGCCTACGCCAAATCCGGTCCGCGCCGTCCCGAGCCGAACAAACTGCCGAAGGGACTGTTTTAGAAGGCAAAAGGCAAAAATACACAATTCTCTCTCCTCTTGCCCGTCCTGAAATCCGTGTCCAAAAATCTGTGGATCAAATTCCGAATCCACGTCTGCTAATTCGCAACCCGCCCGAAAGGTCCGCGCGTGGACATCACGACGCTCGCCGCAACGCTCAACCAATACATCTCGTCCGGTGACCTCGTCTTGCCCGGCGACGCGCTGGGATCGGATCCGATCCAGCGCCAGTTCGACGCCTTCCTCGACGACGGCGAACTGCGCATCCGCCAGGTGACCGCACCCACCGTCAGCGCAGACAATGTCAGCGTCACCGGCATCGCGGACAACCTGATCGTGGACGGCGCACAGGTCCACGCCCGCTTCAACCTGGTCGGCGACGAGGCAGCGCTGCTGCTCAGCATCGCCCCGTCCGCGGATTGGACGCTGGTCAAGAGCTTCCCGCCGCTCGGAGACACCTTCGTCTCTGAGTTGCCGATGCGCAATCCCACGCTCACCCTGGCCTCGCACAAATTGACTGACGCCGCCGGCGACGACGTCGATCCTGGCCTGTCGCTGGCCGCCACGCTACCCATGACCGGTCCCGCCGCGGACGTGGCCTGGCTGGTGGGCGACGCGGGCGAACTCAAACTGCGCGGCGTCATCGAGCGCAAGGACGAAGGCACCGATCTCGCCTTCTACGCCCGCTACGACAAACCCGTGCCGCTTGGCTTCTTCGACCTCAACGGCGTCACCTTCGGCGTCCTCGCCGCCATCGCAAAAGAGGACAACGCTGTCGCCGCCGTCTTCGACTTCGCCACCGCCATCGACTTCGGCGGACGCACACCGTTGCGCGTCCCCTTGCGCGGCAGCTACTTCGTCGAAGCCAAACAACTGCAACTGGAAGCCGATCTCAACCAGGCGCTGGCCGCCGGCCTCTACGAATTCGACGCCCTGGTCGACGGCGCGGACCTGGGTAGCGTCCTGCCCGACACCCTGGCCGTGGCCGACCAAGTCACCCTGTCCTGGCTCGTCCTCGACGTGGACGTGGCCGCCAAACGGCTCAACAGCGTGCGCCTGGCCCTATCGTCCACCCAACCGTGGACCCTCATCGACGACGTCCTCGCTGTGGAAGCCCTCTCGCTGGCCTTCCGCCTCGACGATCCGCAGGGCGCGCGGGAACTGTCCGCGACGTTGATGGGGGAGGTGGGGATTGGGTGATGCGTGATGCGTAATGCGTAATTCGTCGAGAGCATCGGTGCAGCATTGGGAGCGCTTTTTCACTCAACCAATTTGCATCCCAATCTACCGACAACACACTATGCCAATTACGCATTACGAATTACGCATTACACCACCCCGAATTAAACCAATACCAACACCAACTTCCATTACGGAGTCCCCCATGCCCAACACCGGCGACGGCAATCTCTATGTTTCCTGTATCGACATCGGCCAAGGTGACTGCACGGTGATCAAGTGCCCGAATGGGTTTACGTTGATGATCGACTGCGGTGCAAAGCCTGATCTGCCGGTCACAAGACAACGGCGTGTGAAAAATGAAGTCAGGCAGCTTGCCGACAAGGGACATATCGATGCGCTTCTCCTCACCCACACCGACGGTGACCACTACAACCGTGTCCCCGCGATCTTTGGGTTCGGGCCGGAGACTTTTCCCAGGAGCAAAGTCTTCATGCCGTCCCTTCAGTTGGGCGCGATCTATTTTGGCAATGAGTGGGCAAACTACACAGTGGACATGTTTAAGAGATGGTGGACAAAAGGACCGCTATGGATTCGCCCTGCGGGGGGTGGTGTCGCCCCAATCAACCGGTTCGTGGTCGACGTCAACCGCGAAAGCAAAGAATCCAACCTCTACATCGAAAAAGAGTTCAAGGGCAGCAGCTATTGGGATGTTGACCCCGAAGGCGGACGTGGCAAACGAAGACGGGTCGTAGAACCGCCGCCGCCGCCACCACCTTGGCACACCACCGAGAATCCGCGCACGCCATTGCAGTTGTTCGACGCCGCGAAGACCGGCGGCTGCGACATCTACTGTCTGGCGGCCAACGTAAAGCCGGCCAACGGATTGACCACCACCCCACACGGCGTCAACACCCTCAGCGTGGTGACACTGCTCGTCTTCGGCACACACCGCATCCTCGTCGCCGGGGACGCCACCACCGAGACCGAAGAATTCATCGATGAGATGTTCGACGACACCTGGCTCGCCGCGGACACCCTGCGCGTCGCTCACCACGGTAGCCCCACCTCGTCGGGCGATGGTTTCGTCGACAAAGTTGACCCAGACGTGGCCGTCATCAGCGCCGCCGTTGAAAATGTCTACAACCTGCCCAAACGAGAAATTGTCGCCAAATTCGCCAAAGTCGATGTCGGCGGCGATCCCGGTCTCACCGAGGACGGTGTCGCCGCCCATCCTGTCCATGCCTACTTGGACGACCGCACTACCGTCGCCGTCCCCCACCTCGTCACCCAGCGCCTCTACCACACCGGCAGCACCGGCACCGTCACCTTTCGGTACGACGCCGCAGGACGCACGCGCGTGGCATGGGACGCGACGACGAAAGCGTGGATCGACGCAGATTGAATGAGTAACGAGTAATGAGTCAATGTCATTAAGTTAAGCGCGGAGAGAGCATCCTCAGATGCGGTTGCACACGAGTAGAGCCGCATCTGAGGATGCTTTCTCCGCAGCGCGACGAGTAGCCGAATTCCTTAACTTAATGACATTGACTCATTACTCCTTACTCATTCCGCCAACCCAGGACATCCCAATGACCCAACCAACACCGCCAACCCGCGCCACCCTCCTCATCACCGCCGACTACCCCGGCTACGTCGTGCGCGGCGGTCTGGCTGAGGACAGCCCACCCATCCCGTTGATGAAGGTGCTGCGCCACTTCGCGCCCGACATCCCGGCCACGGACGAGGCGTTGTTGGTCAGCGCGTTGACCTTCGAGGCCGATCCGCCCAGCAAACGCTACCTGCTGCAAGGACAGATCGACAACGTCTGGTCGATTCCGCTGGGCTTCGACCTGCCCAGCGGAGACGAAGCCACCTTCGATCTCGAATCCCTCGCCTTCGTGGTGCAATACCTCACCAACAACGTCGGCGTCTTCATCCGCGGGGACCTGGCCCTCTTCGACACCCGCTTCACGTTGACCGCCGCCCGCCCGCCCGCAGCCGACGCCGCCTGGGCCTTCACCGGCAACCTGGCCGACGACGAGACCATCCCCGTCGCACAGGTGGTGACCGACCTCATCGTCCTGGCCACGGGCGAGGATCTCACCGTCCCCGACAGTTTGGCCGGGCTGAACGTCCACCACATCGGCTTTTCCGTGGACACGGGGACGAGCAAACACTACGCCTTCTGGGGCAGCCTCACGTGGACCATTCCCGCCGGTGACAACAAGAGCCTCGTCGTCGACGCCGGTGTGGACGTGGACTCGTGGCTGCCCGACGTGGCGGCAGGTGCGCCGCGTCCGCCGCGGCTCTACGATCTGGCCGTGCGCGGGGCCGTCTCCTTCGCGGACTTCGACGACGGCGACTTCTTCCAGAATTTCAGAGTCGAAGCAAGTTACAGCCACACCAACCGAACGGGCGGAGCGGACGATCAAATCACCTTCACCCTGCACAAAGACCACCTCACCCTGGCCGCGGCGCTCAGCTTCGGCACAGGCGAAGACACCAAACTCACCATCACCTTCGGCGACACCACCTTCGGCGACATCCTCAACTTCATGGTGCAACTCGTCGACCCCGACATCGAAGACTTCCGCTTCGATCCGCCCTGGGACATGCTCAGCGACATCAGCCTCAGCGGCCTCGAAATCGAACTCAACCTCACGCGCAAAGAAGCCGTCGTCCGCTACGAGATCAACCAGGATTTCGGCTTCGTGCGCATCGACTTCCTCGGCCTGCGCTACCTGCGCAACGCCGCCGGCAAGAGCACCGTCAACGTGGAAATCGTGGGGCGCTTCCTCGACCAGACCTACGGCGAGGACGATCCCCTGGCCTGGGACGCGCTGGACGACGCGCCGCCCGCCACCCCCGGCGCGGGCAGCGCCATCTTCGATCTCAACTACCTCGGCCTGGGACAGCACATCGCCCTGCAAAACGTGGCCGATCTCACCACCGTCGACGCCATCATGGGCGCCCTGATCCACGCCATCGAAGAGGGCGACAGCGTTGAACTCCTCGCCTTTGACGTCGACAGCGGCTGGCTCATCGGCGCCAAGTTTTCCGTCATCGGCGCCGTGGACCTGAGCGTGATCTTCAACGATCCCGTGGTCTACGGGTTGCTCATCGCGCTCAAAGGCGACAAGGTCAAAGCGCTGGCCGGGCTGCGCTTCGAGATCCTCTACCGCAAGATCACCAACACCCGGCGTCTACCACCGAGTTGACCCTGCCCGACGCCATGCGCCAGTTCAACGTCGGCGCAGTCATATCACCCTGCCCGTCATCGCCTAAGGTCTACACCAACGGCGACTTCAAGGTCGACGTCGGCTTCCTTGGCACCGAGAACTGGTCCACGCGCCGCCGTCGTCGAAGCCAGCATCTTCATCGGATCGGGCGGCTTCTACTTCGCCAAACTCAGCGGCGAAGCATCGGCGCGCGTGCGCATCACCAACGGCAACTTCAACCCCATCATCAATTTGGGCTGGGGCTGAAACTGGGCGTGGGCCGCACCTTCAACAAAGGACCGCTCAAGCTGAACTCAGCGTCACCATCAGGAGCATCTTCGAGGGCGTGCTGGCCTGGTTCAACCCCACCAACCCCGCCACGCCCGACGCCACCTACTACTGGCTCCAGGCCACCGTGCAACTCGTGGGCCGTCTCTACGGCGCCGTGGACTTCGAGGTGATCAAGGTCGAAGTCGAAGTCCTCGTCTACGCCGGGATTCGCCTCACCATCGAAGCCTACCAGCCCATCGTCATCGAGCTGGTAGCGGGCGTCAAGGTCAGAGCGTCGGTCAAGGTGCTCTTCGTCAAGGTGCATTTCTCGTTCAGCCTCACCGTGCGCGAAAGCTTCACCATCGGCCACGCCGAACCCACCCCCTGGCATATCGCCGCGGGGACACGCGCCCTCGCCCGCGGACTCGATCTCTTCGCCCGCACGCTGCCCGCACCGCCCACGCCGCTCTTCTGGCGGCCCATCGCCGTGTGGGGCAGCGTGCAGCCCTTGCCTGTCCTCTTCCAGCCGGCCTTCAGCAAGGGTATGATTGTCGACCAGCCCGGCGCGCTGCCGCCCGCGGATGACGCCGATCCCACCGAAGCCAAGGGGATCGCCCTGCTCTTCGTGCCCAACGGCATCCCCGCCCAGGCCGACGCCCCCGAAGATTTATCTGCCGCCGCGGCCCCCGCGCCCTTTGATCAACTGGGCCAGTCGCTCTTGGCGTGGGCGCTCCATGCCTATTTGGCAGACCCGAACAATCCCCCGCCGCTTCAGCCCGTCGGCTCCGCCAGCACAGAATCGCCTTTCAGCCCCTCGATCCAGAGGACAAGCGTGCGCCGCGACGATCTGTCCGCGCTGTACGACGCCCTGATCCAGCGCAATGACAGCCGCCAACTGCCCTTCTCGTTGCAGAGCGTCTTGGACTTCCTCGCCGCCAACTTCAAGATCGGCATCGACCTCGCCCCCGCCAACGTCGACACCAGCGCCGCCATCTTCCCCATGCCACCCGCGCTGCGCCTCGACGTCACCGGCCAGGACCGCGTCGACTTCGCCGCCCATCGCCTGCTCGACAGCGCCACCCTGCGCAGCCTCTACGCCTACTTCGACGACCTGCGCACTCAGGCAGCGGACGAACCCACCGCCCGCACCCGCGACCTTGCGCCGCCCATGTCGCTGGCCACCTTCCTCTTTGTCGACTACTTCGCCATGATCACGCGCATGGCCGTGCAGTCCGCCATCGAGCACATGGACGACAACGATCTCACCGTGATGTCGCTGCCCGACCTGCTCACCGCCATGCAGCAACGCGGACGTTTCAACCACATCGCGGGCATGTTCTACCGCTTCCTGCTAAACGGCTTGAGCCTGCCCGCCGCCGTCGACGGCGAAGAGACCTATCCGCTCTACGCCCTCAGCGGACAGCAGTTCGCCGTCCCTGCTGCGCTGCCCGCCGATTTCAGCATCGCCCTTTCCGTGGACAGCGTCCCCGGCTGGCTGCGCTTCGGGCCGGAGCCGCCCCCACCCGCCGAGGACGAGACACCGCCGCCGCCCGTCACCCACATCGCCTACGTCCCCGCCGCTGCGGACCGCGCATTCGTCGCCGCGTTGGCCGGGATCACCGTCGCGCCCGCCATCCTGCGCCAGGACGCCACACCGCGCTACCAGCCCGCGCCGCAACGTTTCGCTCTGGAACACGCCGTCGACTGGCGGCGCGCCGCCGGTGACCGCCGCATCTGGCAATTGCCCGCCAAACTGCAAGATCAACTCGCCGCCGAGAGCAGCTTCCCCGTGACGCTGCTGGCCGGGCGACGACAGCCTAGCGGCCCCACCGGTCTCGTCACCGCGCCGGTGACCAACGCAAGTTGGGCCACGCGCATCAAATTCCAGCTTCGCCGCATCCCCGGCGCGGACGGCGAACCCCTGGCCGACACCTACCTCGTCCTCGGCGCGGACGCCGTGGGCGTGGATCTGCTCGAAGCGCTGTGGCGGCAGATGACCGCGCCCGCCCCCGCCGCCGCCGAACTCTTCCTGCTGCACACAGCGGACGGCGGCCTGGCCGAAAGACGCCGATGTCGACGTCCTCTTGCTCAAGACCAACCTCTCCACCATCACGCGCAACCCCGACGCCCCGCTGGCGCGCAGCCTCACCGTGGACGAACCGCTCTACGCCGCAACCCTCGCCGACAACGCCGACTTCGTGCGCCTGCTCTGGGAAGCGTCCACCGTGGTCAGCGGCGGCTTCTTCCTGCGCTACCGCACCGGCGACGGCAACGCGCTGCCCGACGCCATCTTCGACGCCGAAGACAGCGCCGAACTGCACCTGCTCGTGCGTCACAGCGCCGCCATGAGCAGCGTGTCCAGTGTCTACAATGCCGTGGTCACCGCGCCCGCGCTCGTGGACGATCCCGCCTTCGCCTCCGCCGACACCATCTTCTTCGCCGAACGCACGGATCGGCCTGTCTTCACGCTCAGTTTGCCGCAGCCGCAGGTGGGCTTCGCCGTCGAGCGCACGCCGCCCGCGGATACATCTTTGGCTGGGGACACGCCCGCCGAACACTTGGACAACCTCTACCAGATGCTCAGCTACCGCGTTCTCGCCGGTGATGGCTTCCGCACCACGCGGCCCGGCCTGCCTGTAGGCCCCACCGTCGACGACAACGATCCCAGCACTGCTGCCGACGATCGCTGGACCTACAAACGCGCCATTCCGGCCACGCGTCTGTTGGCGACACCGCCCGCCGATCCCGCCGATCCCTACGTCGCCGTGGGCGCGGACACACAGATCACCGTCGACTTCGACTTCGTCGACATCTACGGCAACCGCAGCGTCCTCGCCGCGCCGCCTGCCAATCTGGCGCTGCCCACCCGCTACGTCGATTCGCTCGTTGGCGTCAACCAGTGGCCGGGCTTCAACGAACACTACCGCTTCCAGCGCAAAGACGACACCACCGTCACCCTGCACGTGGACCTCGGCCTGGCCGTCGCCCACTTCGTCCCCGCCGCGGATGTGCCGCCCGACGAGATCCAGCGCCGCGTCGACGCCGGTGTCGAGGCGTACCGCACCGTCGTCCACCAGCTCAGCCGCGCAGACGTGACGATCACGTTGCGCACGTCTTTGATGGCAGACGCGCACACGCTGCCGCGGGCCGAAATCGCCCAATGCACCGCCGAGATCTACGCATTCCTCCGCACCCTGCAAGCCGCGCGCCCGCATCGGCACACGCCCAACCGCGCAAGCCTCGTCCTCGTCGCCGCTGCCTTCCACGTCGGCGTCGGTGACCTTGCCGCCGCCAACCAGCGCACGCCCGATCTCTTCGGCGTGGGCGCAACCCTCACCATCCCCACCGCCGACCCCGGCGAGTACACCACCCAGCCCGGTGACATCGCTCGCCGCCGTCGCCGCCAACGTCGGCGTCTCCGTGGCCGCCCTCGCCGCCGCCAATCAGAACGTCCCCCTGGCCGCCGCCGTGGACATCCCCGCGCAGATGGCACTGGGCAGCGTGCAGGACGCCACCGCCGCCACCCTGCCCGACGGCCTCGACGCCGCCCTCGCCAACCGCCATCTGCGCGGCCTGTTGCGTGCCGGTGTCCGTTTTGAATTTGGGGGAAATGACCATGTGATCAGCGCCAACGAAACCCTCGCCTCATTGGCGAGTTTGGTTGGTATAGAACGCAACGCCCTGACCGAGTTGATCTCCGCGCTGCCACCCACCGCGTGGACGGACGATGCTCGGTTCCTGGCGCCGCCCAGCGCGCTGGCGTTGACCGTCGACCTGGCCCGCGATCCGGCCCAATACCCCGCCGACCTGATCTTCCCCGTGGGCGTGCAGATCGACATCGACCGCGATCCGGCTCTGGTGAGCGCCGACGTGAACGACGTGCCGGAGATCCAGCACATCACGTCGTATCTTTCGCCCGCCGTCGCCCGTGAAGACGGCGCACCCATTACCCTGCGCGACTTCGCCGCTGCCTTCGAAGACGGCTTCCCCGGGCTGAAGCTGGCGGTGGGCCGACAGGATGCCGCCGCCGAAAAAGCGCTGTGGGCGGTGCATTTGGGCAACCGCGGCCACGGCATCGACTACGCCTTTGATGCGGGCAGCGCCGCCCAGTTCTTCGCGCCCGCACCGCTGTCAACGCAGCCGGTGAGCGGCGAAGTGCGCCTGGATCGCTACGCCGAAGACGGTCTCCACGACGACGGCCCGACGCAGCGTTTCGCGTCCGCCGACCTAGACGCCTGGGCGCGCAGCTTCCTCGCCGCCGTGGATCGCTTCCTCGACCCCGACGTGGTGACGCCCGCCTACGCCGTCGCCGCCGACAGCGTGCGCGCCGTCCTCGGCCACAAGCGTGCGCTGGCCACCGCCATCGCCGCCCGTGTCGAGCCTGTCTTCGTCGATGTAAGCGCGCCCGCCGAGTCATCTGTGCGCCGAGACGCCGCCGCCGAAACGCTGCGCCAACAGCTACTGCAAGCCCTGGAAGCGGCCTACACCATTGAAACCGTGGTGCAACTGGGCGTCGACGTGACGTTGCCCGAAGGCGCGGCGTGGGCGTCGGCGGTGGCCCCGCGGCTGGCGGGCAAGCCCGTCACCGTGGGCGACGCTGACGCCGAAGCCACGCTGTCGGCCTGCAAGTTGTCCCTCGCTGGGACGCAGCTTCCTCAGCTTCCTCTACAACACCGCCGATCCCGGCGCGGCAAGCAGTCGCACCCTCGATTTGGCCTTCCGCGTCACCGATCTGGAAAAGGACATCGCGCCCCTTTCCGGCTTCGACGGCTACGAACGGTCGTCGTGGCTCAGCTTCGTGCTGCCGCTGGCCGCGGATCAGGCCCACCACATCGGCGCTGTGACCATCCCGATCCCGCTGCGCGCCTACCCGCTGCCGCCGTCGCTGATCCGTCACCAGGGCGAGGCCGACCCCGACAGCGTCGCCGCGCTGGACGCCGTGCGCCGGTGGCAGTACCGCTACGTCTACGAGCACCTCGACGTGGCCCAAGACGTGATCAACACCGACATCACCTTCAACGCCGTCAGCCAGATCGCGCCGCCTGCCACGTCCGCGGGGACGGGGCCGCGTTCGCTCTTCGAGGCGCTGGCCAACTTCGTCACCCTCTACCCCGCTATCGCCGCCGATCTCGACGCCCTCACCGCCGACGGCGGCGATCCGACCAATGCCGTTGTGGCAATTGCCGCCTTCGCCCAGCTTGTGGGCGAGGTCAGCGCGGCGCTGTCCCCGCGCGGGGGGCGCAGCTTGGGCCGCGGCGTGGTCGAATCCGTGCGCTACGCCATCAGCGAGCGCCGCGACGAAGACGACACGCTGCACGTCACCATCACCACCGTGAACGACGGCCTCACGCCCCCGCCCGCGGGGACACGCACGCCCCAGATCGAAATCACCGGCTACACCCAAAGCGGCCCGCCCGTGGTCGACGGCGACGAAACGCGCTACATCCTCGTCCCCGAGGCCGGCACGGCTCCCCAAGAAGCAAACACTGTCACCGGCCTCGGCAACAGTTCCCTGCCCGACCGCGCCCTCATCGTCCCCGATCTGGACGTGATCCAGCAGCAGTTGGCCACGGCGTCGATCTGGCTCACGCGCAACCGAGAACTTGTCGATGGGCGCGTCACCAACCCGTCCTTCGTCTACAAGACGCCGCTCATTCGCTTCCGCAACAGCACATCGCCCCTGGTGCAAAACCGCACGCCGTGGGACATCGCCGCCATCGGATCCCCGACCGGCGCAGCGCAACGCCGTCCCCTCGCCGCGCACGTGGACGCGCTCTTCGCCGCCCTGCTCCCCGCGGTTGCGCAGAACGACTACGCCATCCGCATCGCCGTGCGCTACCGCTTCAACCTGGCCGAAGCGGGCGCGCAGCCGCTCTTCTCGTCCTTGCCGGTGTTGTTGGGTCCGCGCTACCCCATCGACGCTGGCGCGGATCTACTCCCCGCCACCGCGGACCTGCGCGCCAACCTCGTGCGCACCCTCGAACGCTGGCAGCAGACGATGCAGCCGTCCACCGCGCAGGCGGCGTATCAATTCCGCGTCGCCATCTTCTCACGTCTCCGCGCGGGGACGGCGGCGAACAACCTGCCGCTGTTGCAGATCGAGGAGCTATTCTTGGGGTTGGGGGATGTGGGGGCGTAGTGCGTGGTACGTGGTGCGTGTACCGGTGGAGGAAGTGAATTTCCATTGGCAGGCTTGACCCGAATTGGAGGAAACACGGATCAAGACAAAAATCCGTGTTCCTTCCAATCCGTGTTTACAAAATCGGACGAGATCGACGAGTCCGCGTCGCCGCTGCGAGAACGCGATCATTACGCCGAAGTCCTGCGGTGGTAACCGCAGCTACGGCAGCCCGAACCGACTTATCCGCCGTAGGTCACGCTACTAGTGTGACGGGTGTGGTCTGAAATCGGGTATAATCTCAAGTGATCATGTGGCAAACCAAGCAAAGGAGAAGTAGGGTGGAAGTTAGCCAGGCACAACGAGAAGTACGCACTGTGTTCCTCGGTGGCTCAATTGGACAAGCTGTTTCCGGCGTGATTTGGCTGATTTCCGCTGCGCTGGGGACGTGGGTCAGCGTGCGCTACGGTGTCGTCGCCCTGGCGGTGGGCGGCGCGGCGATATTTTTGCTAACCCAACTCACGCTCAAGATCATGGGCCGCCGCGTCGGCCTGGACCGCAGCAATCCGTTCAACCAACTCGCCATGCAGACAGCCTTCATCGTGCCGTTGTGTCTGCCTGTGATCGGCGCGGCGACGCTGTACAACGTCAACTGGTTCTACCCGGCCTTCCTCATCGTCGTCGGCGCGCACTACTTGCCTTTTGTCACACTCTACGGCATGTGGCAATACGGTGTCCTCGGTGCGCTCTTCATCGGCAGCGGTTTCTTGATCGGTATGTACTTGCCCCACAATTTCGCGCTGGGCGGGTGGGTGGGGGCCGCGATCCTGTTGATCTTTGCCGCCGTGATCGCTGTGACGAGGAACAGTGACGAGAGTCAGGAGTAAGCCTTTTGCGCCAAGTCGATATCAGCTATTGACAACGCAAATTGAGTAGACTACAATATGACCGACCAGTCATGTGACTGGTCGGTCATATTTTTATTCAAGTCAGAGGTCGGCGATCATGCCCAAACCAACCTTCTTCAACCTGCCCGAAGACAAGAAATCGCTGATCCTCGGCGTCGCCATCGAGGAGTTTATTGCGCAGGGCTTCGACGGCGCGTCGATCTCGCAGATGGTGCAGCGCGCCGGGATCGCCAAGGGCAGCTTTTACCAATACTTCGAGGACAAGCAGGATCTCTTCGATCACCTGCTCGAAATGGCCGGCGCGCAGAAGGGGGCCTACCTGTCCACGCCGCCGCCCGCGGACGTGTCGCCGTTCGACTATCTGCGCTGGCTGCTGCATGGCAACCTTGGCTTTGAGGCGAGCCATCCTCGGTTGGCGCGGCTTGTCTCCGATGTGGTGGCAGGTGGCGGCGAAGGCAGTCGCGCGATCCGGGCGCGCTTGGAAGCGGCCACGACGGATTTCTATCGCGGTCTTCTGGCCCAGGGCGTCGAACAGGGACACCTCGATCCCGACCTGGATCTCGACGTGGCGACCTTCATTTTCACCACCACGTCGATGCAGTTGAGCCAGTACATTATTCAGCATGCGTCCAACGATCTCAACCCCGAGGACCTGTTGCACGGCGCGCAGAACAGCGGCGCGGCGACGGAGATCGAAGCATTTTTCAGCAGCTATTTGACCATCCTTGAAAAAGGCATGGGCAAGAAAGGAAGCCCCCAATGAATGCAAAGACAGTCCTGATCACCGGCGCCAATGCGGGCATCGGCCTGCGCGCCGCGCATGGACTCGCCCAGCAAGGACACACCGTGGTGATGCTGGCGCGCAACGCCGAACGCGGCGAAGTGGCGCAGCAGCAGGTGATCGAGCAGAGCGGCAACCCTAACGTCGACCTGATCATCGCGGACATGGCGTCGCAGTCTTCGATCCGCCAGGCGGTGACCGTCTTTGAGGAACGGCACAGCCGCCTGGACGCGCTGATCAACAACGCCGCCAACTTTGACATCAGCATGAAGCGTCCTCAGTTGACGGCCGAGGGCGTGGAGACGATCTTCGCCACCAATCACCTGGGGCCGTTTCTGCTCACCAACCTGCTGGTGGACAGGCTCAAGGCCGCCGCGCCGTCGCGCGTGATCAACATCGCCTCGAAGGGATTGCTCACCTATCCTTTCCTGAGCATCGAGTTCGACAACCTCAACGGCCAGCGCAAGTTCAGCGCGCAGCACGCCTACTACCATGCCAAACTGGCGCAGGTGATCTTTACGCTCGATCTGGCCGAACGCTTGAAAGATGCAGGCGTCAGCGTCAACTGCATTCGTGTCCCCTCGGTGCGGCTCGACGCCGGGCGATACGATCACGTCCCCGCGCTGATGCGGTCGATCTACCAGTTCAAGATGCGCTTCGCCTTGCCGCCGGAAGCCGTCGCCGGCCTATACGTCGACATGGCCACCGCGGACAAGTACGCGCCGATGACCGGCCAATACGTCGACGAAACCGGCCGGTCTGTCTCCCTGCCTCGCAACGCCCAGGACCACGAACTCCGGGCCAAACTGTGGCAGGTGAGCGAAGAATTGACGCAGCAGCAGCGTGTTGTGTCCGCGTGAAATTGTGGCAGGTGGGGAATGAGTAACGAGTTAGAACTTACGCCGATCCTAGGCGTAGGGGCGCAATATATTGCGCCCTTTCAGGTGCGAATTGCGTAAGTCCTAAAACTGATAATTGAAACCGGCGGATGGGGGCGTGAGTGGTAGACTGGTGATATCGTCAAAACACTACAGTCGCCAAACACTACAATCTACAATGAGGACACGCCCATGCACATCGATCACATCGGCTTCTCGTTTTCAGTCTCCGCCGGGTTCGGCGCGCTGCGTAAGTTTGAAGAAGGGCTGGATCACCTGAGCCGCATCGGGTACACGATGATCGAGGTGAACCCGCAACCTTTCGCCATCATCATGGACGGTGAGATCCGCCCGCAACAGCTGGCGAATTTTGTGTCTGTGCTGCGCAATTTTGATCTGCGCTACTCCATCCACGGCTACAACCGCCTCAACCTGGCCTACGATCCCCGTCATGATCTGTGCAAGCGCATCATGGCCTGCCAGATCGAGATCTGCCGCGCCGCGGGCGCGGATCGCCTCGTCTATCACAGCGGTTTGCAGGCGTTGGACGATCTGCACCGCGGCGTGCGCCACACCCCACTCACCGAGGAAGAACTGATCACCGGCGCAGCCCGCGAGGTGACGGCATTCCAGCAACTCGCCCCCTTCGCCGCGGACGCCGGCGTCGTCATCGGTATGGAGAACGGCGATTCGCATCTGTGGGAACACACGCTGATGACACGCTTCGGCCTGCCGCGTGAGGCGTTGCTCAAGCACCACGCCCGCCTGCAAATCACGCCCATCGTGCGCCAGTTGGAGGCCATCGATCACCCGTCTGTGGGC
>JAWKOL010000051.1:0-30841 GCA_041391225.1 Caldilineaceae bacterium | reverse complement strand
CGGACGATGGCCTCGAATTGCATGTTTGGCAGCGTTGCATCACAGGCGAGATAGGCCAGGTTGGGCAACTCGACGAAGCCCCGAGACTGATCGAGTTGGTTGTTGGCGTCCTTCAAGCCTGCTTTCCAGGCCCACTCACCACCCTCAACCTTAATCCGTTCAACGACGATCCGCTCACCACGATAGAGCTTTCGCGCTGAAGGCTTGTTGCACTCGGCTTCGGTAGGCATTGCTAGATTCGCCCTGGCGCGGCTTGGCCATCAGGCGCCTGTTGGCGCGCCTCCCACAGCGCGAACAGCACCTTGCCTGTTATCGTCAAGGCACAGATGCCGTCGTTTCGCTCTTCGAGGATACCGGCGCGCTGGCCTTTGGTGATGAGGTCCTTGCGCCGCTGATTCTGGGACCCACACAGTACTGGGTTCAACATCTCTTTGCCGTTCCACAACGGGGCGTATTCAGTGATCGCGTCCAGCTGGATCTGCACCAGTGGACTACCCGGCAAGTAGAGCAGCTTGTTTGCTTCTTCGTAGAGATAGAAGACCTTGATACGTTTATGCGGTGTGTCGGCGCCGAAGGCAATCAGGGTTGCTAAGGGCGCCATGCCTTTGTAGCCGCCGGTAATGTTCACCAACACACGATCATCGCTGTATGCTGCGTCGTTTTGCGCCTGCTGCACCGCCAGCGCCCAGGAACGGAAACCGTCTTTGGCCAGCCGATCAATGTCGTCCATCTGCACCCCGTGCAAGCACGTGGGTACCGGCACTTTCACCGTTGGGTAGATCAAGCGCAGTGCCTCGGCAAGAACGGCGGCACAGGCAGCGCTGCCGCAGGTCTCTGTGTAGAGCAGACGTACCTCATCGTGCTCGCCCAAGGGATCTTCGAGCAGGCTCAGGCTGGCCAGTTCGGGCGGGCTGTCTTTGAGGCGCTGTTGTGCATCCTTGCCGGATAGTTGATTGGCCCAGAATTGAGCAAGGACACGCGCCATGGCCCGCGCTTCTTTGTGTAGCGGTGTTCCGTCATAATCTTGCCAACCTTTCGTTGCCAGCGCATCGTCGGTGGGCAGCAAGTCTTTACGACTTCCCCGATAGGATTCCAATCTTTCCCAGCGTCGTGGAAGTTCGTTCTTTTGCGCATCCGTCATGCCTGCCTTGCCTGCGGCCTTGCGCGGATCATCCCACAGCCAATCCTTTTCCATGAGGCCGATGCCCACTGCGGTCAAAATGATACGCGTCCATGCTGCGTTCTCCGTAGTGGGCTGCTGCGGGGCGGCCGGATGTGACGTGCAGATCCGACATAGCGCACAAAGTCGACAGCATCGGCCTGCCTGTGTGTGCGCGGTAGCGGCGCACCTGTACCAGCACGCGGCTGCCTTCCACGCCGGTGGCCGTCACCGGGTAAACGAGCGGATCGGGCAGGCGACCATCACGCCAGTCGCCCTGCGCCGTCTCTTCGCCCCACAGGTAGACCCGATCAGGGTCAATCGCTGGCTGGGCGGGCGACGCCAGCGCCGAGAGATTCAGCGGCCCACCGGTGAAGATCGGCGGCGGTGTGTCGTCGCGGTCGGTCACCAGCACCAGGTGAATCAGGTCTTCTTCGCGCCACCAGCGCAGTTCACCCAGCGCGCCGAAGACACGGCCTTCGGGCCACAGAGCGAGATCGTCAACTGCGCCCAACGTGTCGAAGAAGATTCGATCCGCCCGCTCCAGGATCGCCAGCAGATCGTCGGATTGGCCCAACCAGGGCGCGCAGTCGGCCAACGTCTGCGTCAAATCGGGCGAGCCGTCGCCGGTGTTGGGCAAATAAAGCAAAAGGCGGCCTGGCTCATCCTGTCACCTCCTGGGTGGGCTGTTGTGCATACCACAGTGCTCTGCCGCGGCGCGGCGATCTGCCAGTGCCGTCAGCGTAGCGCTCGACCACAGGGGCCGGTCTGCTGCCACAGCACATCTGGATCGGCGATGCGCCAGCTTCGGCTCAGCGACGGTCCACTGTGCTCGGTGCTCACGTCGGCGGCGGCAGGATCGGCGTATCGCCGGGCAGGAAGCCATACGCGCTCAACCGCGATCTTGTGCTGTCATCTGGCCCATGCCCCACAGCGGCAGATCACCATCACCTGCGGCCAGGGCGGCCTGCCCGTAGTAGTGCAGCGTCAGATCCTGCACCACGCCGGGTGACACAGCCCAGGCCGCAGCGGGTGCCGTAACCGATGGGGATCTCGCTCTTGGTTAAGGGCATGCAACAGGTGGGCCAGCAGGCCAACCTGCCACAGTTCAAAGTTGCGCAGGTGAATCGGCACGTCGAACTGGCCGCGCATCCAGGAACTCGAAATCGTACTTGGCCCCATCGGCGGCTGCCCTGCGGCGACGGTCGATGCCCACACCGTCGCGACGAGAAAGCGACCGCGGATCGAAGCCGCTTGGCCAGGTAGCCGTCACCGATTTGCAGGCGCAGGCCAGGTAAGGGCTGCCGAAGGTGGCGCAGATGGCGCACAACAGCGGATAGACCAGGTGCGCGGGGCCGGGCTGGATGCGTTCCTCGCCCGCGCCGGGATCACCGAATGGATGCCAGCAGGGCGGATCGTCGTCACCGATGCGGGTCAACGGGTTGCAGGCGCCCTGCCCGTCCAACGTCCAGGCTCGGGCCAGCTTCGGCGTGGCTGCGCAGCACGCTTTCAACGACGCGCCGGGCAGGTAAGGCTGCCAATCTCCCTGCGGTAGGTCATCACGAAAGCGCATGTTGGCGCGCCGGTCGACTCGCCCATGCTGTAGTCGTCGCCGGCGCGGCGAGCGTTCTGCAAGGCTTCGCGCTCCCGGGTATGACGATCACGGTTGGCTTTTTTCCACTTCTTCGCGCCCTTCATTTTCCCGATAGCTTTGGCGTTGGCGAAGTGGACCATCTGCTCTGCAGGGGATCGGGCTTCGGTGTCGATGTCGATGCGAACACTGTCGTCGTCGGCTTTCATCAGGATCGGCCCAGCCGGTTTCAGGCGCAGTTTCAGCGAGAGTTGGTTACGCGTCTGTCCGAACATGCTACACCTCGGGTTGCGTTAGGGCGGCGCGGATTGCACCGTCCATAAAGTTTTTGACGGCGTCGCTTTTGTGGGCAGTATTGTGTGTTCCCGCCTTACCCAGCAGTTGATTTAGCCAGGCGCTGGGCGAAGACAGGTTGATCTCTTGCACCGTTTGGAGGGTCAACGTGCAGCGGCCCAGCCCGCGCGACACATTGCCGCCCAGTGTGATGGCGCCGTTTTCCATCTCACGCAGGCCCGCGCAAAGCAGGCCAAGGCCGATCTCGTCTAGATCGTGCGCCTCGACCACGAACTTGAAGGTGCATTCGGCGGGCAGCGCCTCGTAATCAAACTTGATCTGGGCGCGGGCGGCGCCGGTGTCACGGTCGATGCCCACGCCGTGGCGGATCTCACCGCTCACGTCGGCTGGTGTCTCCAATACCGCGTCCTGGAAGTGAACCAGCGAGGCCGAGTAAGGCGATCCGAAAAGTCGACAGGTGTGGCACAGTTTCACGTCCTCTGCGTCGGGGAGACCACCATCGCAGAGCCACGCCAGGATCTCTTCCTCGCCCTTACCCTCTTTTTCAGCGTTGAACTTCTCCTGCCACGTGACGTTCACAGTGGGGCACTTGTCCGTACCGAAATGCGGGCTGGCGTCCAGAGCGCAGGTGCGCAGCGCGGATTTGGGGTCGAAGGCAGCCAGCGCCCGTTCGATGGCGCTGCGCAGCACGCCTTTGAGCGAAGAACCAGGAATGTAGAAACGGCCATCCCCCATGCGCACGAAGCGGGCGTCGGTTACAAAATCGCCGCTGCCGCTGCCAATGTGCAGGCCGGTATCGGTGGTCAACGTGCCTTCAAAGTGGTAGCGTGTGGTCATGCGGTTTCCTCCTGTGTGAAGGCGTGTGGATGTTCCCAGGTTTCGCTCACGGCATACACGAACGCCTGGACCAGGCGCAGGTGGATCAGATCGAGTTGGGTCGGCGTCGGTTCTCCGTCGGCGGCCGCCAGGTTGTAGCGCTTTTGAACGTCGGCCCAGATCTGTTCTGATTTGCCCGGTGCAGAGTCGTCGCCGCGCAGTGCGCGCAGACGGCCGGCCACGTAGGTCCAGAAATTGGGCGTCGAGCCGGGTTGGAGTTCTTGGATCGGCTCCGGCACCGTGATGTCGTCTGTGTTTTGCTGGCGTATCAGTTGACGGGTCACCAGGCTGTGCAGCCGCAACAGTTGACAGTGGGCGCTGTCACCGGCGCCCTGTGGGCTGATGGCGTTGGCCAGGCCGCGGATCTGGCTGCTGCTGGGCAACGTGTTCTTGGCCGCGCCAAGCAGGGATTGCATCTCTGCCCTGGTTTGATGAAACAGCGTGCTCTCTTCGTATTGCAGGGCCAGTTCGAGCACGTGTGGGCGCAGTGGCCGGTTAGCGGGGTTCGACATCGTTTTCTCCTTGTTGCCAGTTCCGACCAACGATGATGCGGCCAAATCCTTCGTCGCGACGACGACCAATGCCCATGTCTTCCAGGCGCTGCAACAGCTTGGCGAAGACGGCATCGCGCTCTGATTCCGCGGCGCTGAAAACGAAGACCGATCCGCGACGCACGGCCAGTTCTTCCGCTGTGGGCATGCGCCTGCCTGGGGCGAAGCGCCACGAACGCACCCGACGCACGCCTGTGCTGCCCCACAGGTAACGCACCGATTGAGGCCAGGTGACGCCAGTCGGGGCTGGGCCAGCCAGACGCAAGATGCGATCCCACGCGGCCTGATCCAGCGGTGCAGTAACGCCCGTAGTCATCGAGCAGAATAGCGTCGGCGTAGAGGGTGATCACAAACGTAAAACGATTGGCCGACAGTGCCACAGCCGACGCGATTGGGTTGGTTGAATCGGCTGACGCGTGCAATTTCGCGTCAAGCGCATCGTCGCGCCAACGGTCTTCCAGAGGAAGGTGCAGCCCCAGGTAGCTGTCGCACGCTTCGTACCCGATGTGCAGGTCGATTTCGCCGTACCCACGGCTGCGCCCCAGGCCCAGGCGCAAGCGCATTGCCGGCTCCTGATCGAGCAAGTTGCGCAGTTGATCATGAAGCCCTTCCAGATTGGGGTCGGTAATGTGCAGGAAACCGACAAAGACGTGATCCTCCTCGATGGCTTCTACGGTGAACAGCGAACCGTCGCGGGCGCGCCCGCTGCGGTCGCTGAGGGCCGTGCGGGTGATCAGGCGTTTTGTCACCTGGGGTTCGACGAAGTAGTCGCCGTCATGTTTCGGCTCGTAGTAGCCGGAGAACGGTTCGAGCCGCCCGCTGCAACCGTCTTGGCCGCAGACGTCGAACGTCGATCCCCAAGCCTCACCGGTAAGCTGGATCGCCGAGCGTCTCCACTACACCGTGGGCCGAGGCGCGTCGGCGGGGATGCGAAAGCCAGGGTGCAGTTTGCAGCTCCACGCTGTCACAGGCACGGGCCACGCAGTAGCACGCGAAGGCGGTGTTGTCGTCGGCCATTTCTTTGATGGGGTAGAGGTTGCCGAAGTGGACCTTGCCCGACTCAAATAAGCCTTGAAACAACGTCGATGTGGCGGTGTGTCCCAGACGTAGGAGCGCGGCGGCCATCGCCGCAAGCACGGTGCCGGGGATGTAGTCGAAGCTGGATGTAACACCCTGGCGCGGCGTGACGGTCGGCCAGAACCAGGGGCGAGCGTGGTGACCTGTAGACGATAGCTACTCATCTTAGTCTTAGTCCTGTTCTCCTGGGTTTGGGTTCTCCAGCGATTGGGGTTGTTCCAGCGCCGCCAGCGCAGGTTGCGCAACAGCGACGCAGGGGCGGGCGTGTGTATCGTGGTTGGCATCGTGTACCTGTACGCCATCAACGGTGATTTTGCAGTAGCCCAGCCGCGCGATTTGCGCCCACCCAGTTGGCGGACGGCGTTCAGCGCTGCCACCAGCCACGCCAGATCCTGTGGGTAGACAACGTCGTCCAGGCTAAAAATGCGGCCGCGCCCGGCCACCGTCCCTTCGATGCAGCCTGCGAAGCGCAAGCCCGACTGCCCGGCTTCGGTGGCGAAAAGCATCTCGTCGACGGCTACGCCGCGACGACGGTGGATGCGCACACCGTGGCGGATCTCCACCTGACTGCGGCGCTGCAACGCGCTGCGTTCGTGTTCGCGCAACGGCACATCGCCCACATTGTCTGCGGCGGTGGCGGCGCGGGCCGCGATGTCCCAGCCAGGCGCGAGGCAGGCGTCGCCGAACCAGAGTGTGCCTTCCAACAGGGGCGAACCAAAGAGGTTACACTGTGGGCAGACATGCGCGGCCGGATCACAGCAGGCCAGATCATGGTCGGGTGGCACCGACGGCGCCTGTGGCGACTGCGGCGCGGGCGGCGGTTTCAACATCTGGGCGACCTGGCGCGTAGGCGTCCTTTGAGCGAAGACCCCGGCACGTAGACGGAACCATCACGGCGACGTACGATACCGGCGTCGATCAACCCGGCCAGGCCGTAGCCGCTGCCGATGTGATAGGCGGTGTCGAAGGCGATGGTATAGGACAACTGAACGAGCAAAGACGTCATGTGCTTCTCCTGTCTTTCTTGTTGCGGTCGTTGCCGGAAAAACAAGAGTCTTTCCTGAAATTCAGCAGCCTGGCGAGTTTCAACAATTCGGAGTGGCCGTTCTGCTGCGCACTGTAGATACCGCTAGATATCGCAAGAGCGCCTGTCAACAGAAATGGAGAAAGTCGAAGATTTCCACCAGATCGGTGACCGGCGTCGAGATCTCATCATCCAATGACGTATCACCCGATGACCAAGGGAAATCGTCCTTGGCGTCAAAGGCGCAGGCGAAAGTCAACAGTAGAGAGCGCTGTGCGCTGTTGACGCGCAGAACGGCGCGGGCGCCCTGTAGCTTCGCCTGATCGTACCCCTGGAAGATGGCGCTGTACAGCCCATGCAACTGGCTCCGCAGGTAGCTGCGCCGCTCCGAATCGGGGTCAGCAGTGGGATCAGTGGGCCGCCCGTGTTTGAGTTGCCGCCCCAGATCGAGCAGCCGGCTCAGGTCGTCGGCGGTATACGGGCGACGGGTAAGGTGGCAGAGACCCTGGTTGTGATCCTCAAGCTGATAGGCGTGGCGGCGGTGTTCCGTCAACGGACGGACGACGGCGGTGGTCACCACCTCGAAGTCGACGGCGCTTACGTCTTTGCCGCGCCGACGTAGATCGGCAACACGCGCCTTAGCGGATCGCAGCAGATCCTTGGCCTGGCGTTGCAGCTGCAAAATGGGGTGTTTGGCGTGGGCCAACACCACCCCACGGCGGTGGTCATCTTGCCGGTGTAGCCCAACTGCGTGGCCGCCGCCGACATCTCGCTCTCGAAGACGGTGCAGAACCTGGCCGCCACATCCAGCGCGTGGTGGGCCGCCAGCAGCAGCACAAGATCGTCACCGGCCGAGAGGATGGGATCGAAGGGGACGAAGGTACCTTTCACCTTGGCCGGGGGCGCCATGACGTGGTGCAGCGCTTGCACCACCGCCTGCTGTGTGGCTTGGGCAATCGCCGTGCTGAAGGCGCCGTAGGCATCCTCGGCCTCGATCCAGGGCTTGCCTTTCAGGCTGTGCAGAAAGCTGCGCAGGTGTTCGCCCATGCGGTTGCCGTCGGCGTGGAGGAAGCCGACATAGTTGCGCGGGCGGCTGATGTTGCCCAGCTCGTCCATGGTGTCGGGCAACCAGGCAGCGGCCCACGAAGGTTCCAGCGCGGCAGCGAGGAAGGCCCGCGCCAGATCGTCTCCCGTGTTCTGCATGTCAACCAGGGTGGTGCGCCGGATGTTGGCGCCGGTGTGGCCGATCTGCATGTGCTGGTGGGTGTTGTCGTCAGCGTTGCGCCGCGTCCAGCAGACACCGCACAGCGGATCGGCGGGGGTGGTGTAGATCGTCTGCACAGGCCGCCGCCCACACGAGACACAGATAGCGCTGTGTGTACCCGCCAGCGGTTGCCGATCCACCTGTGGTTGCGCGCTCTTGAGGCGACGCAGGGCAACGTGGGCAGCGTCGACTGCGGCGACGAAATCGTCGTCCGCAGTTTCGGTGACGGCGACGCTGATGCTGCCATCGACGGTGCTGCGCCGGTAGGTGTTGCGCAGGTTGTGGGCAAACGCTTCGGCAGCCGCTTTGGTGGAGAAACGCACCAGTCCCGCCCCGCCATGCGGCATAGACAATGCGTTTGTCGGCATCGTCGACCAGATCCACCAGTTCCGCGATGCGGAGGGGACTTGTGGCGTCGCGCGCAAGAGCGCTGCCGCGGATCTCTTTGAGCCGACCCGTGTCGAAGACGAATCCGGCGATGTTGTCGGCATCGAACAGCGAGAAATCTCGATGTCATGAGCGATCTCCTCTTGGCGAGGTGGCGGATTGGCTACGAATCGTCGTCTTTGTCCAGGCCGAAATGGGCGAACAGATCGCCGAGCAGTTTCTTGGCTTCTTCGCCGCGATCTTCCACCGGAGGCGGCGGCTGGGCAGGAGGGTTGTTCTGATTCGGTTGCGCTGCAGTTTCCGGCCTGCGGCTCGCGATCTCCCTGCTGATATGCAGCCAATGTAACGCTACCGGTGTCGATTTTGCGTGAGCGGAACCAATCGAAAGACGGATACTGGTAAATACCCGCCGTAAGCCCGGCCAGGATGCGGCTGAACGCAGCATGTGCGCGGGGACCGTCGCCGCGCGCCAACCAACGTTGACGGGCCGCCTCAGTCAGCGACGCAATCGAATCGTCGGCGCCGTGGCGTGGCACTTCATGGGGCTGGGGCGTCTCCAGGCTTAGGAAATGATCAAGTTGCGGCTGTTGTGGGCGCCGGTTCAGCAGCAAAGATCGAATCTCGATGCGCGCCGTCCCCAGGCCGTAGGGCTTGCCGTAGCAGGTGGTGACGGATCGTCTCTTCCAGTTCCACCGTGTAGACAAGCGCCCGCCAACTCATCTTGGGTCAGGTTGGTGAAGTCGAGCGTAAAGGCAAACGCCCCTCCTGCGCTTTCAGTTTGACAAAGCGGCCACGGTACTTGGAGCTGGTTACATCGAAGTTCTGATGATGGAAGTAGAGCTTGCGCCCAGGATCTGCGCAAGTCCACCAGTTTCTTGGAAGTAGAAACTACTATGCCACGGATGTGGACCACCAGCAGCTGGGGATCTTTACTAGTTTCTCTGTTGTTTCACAGCCAGCGCATCTCGAAAGACTAAGACGACCGCCCAAGAGGATGTCCATTCGAGCGCGTCTCACCATACCGAGCAGGCAAAGACGGCAGGCAGGACAAGCACGGTCCAACGTGACTACATGGCAGGTATAGTTCGCTCAGGTACAATGTTTACGCTCTTGAAGATTGGGATGTAGCTGCTTTTGTACTCATACTCAGAAACAGGAGGATCGTAAGTAAGAATGTTTTGATACGAGGCGCACGGTAGTTGTCGCTGAGTGAGCTGAGACAGCTGTCTGTAACGATCTCATAGATAGATCGCAGAGCGCCTTTCAGTGCTGGAAGCAGGGATCCAGGCGATCTGACTTCGCCGGTAGAAGCTGCGTGGATCCCCTTTCTGCTGCCCTTCACCGTTGATGAACAGAGGCGTCTCGGTGTGCAGGACACAGACCATGCGGCCTGAGAAGCGATCCGGCTGTAATCGCAAGAGGCTGGTGTCCTCGCGCCAGCCATTGCGATCTGGCTGGCTGTTTTCCAGCGGGACAAACTCGTAGGGATTGGGATAGGGTGGGAACTGGGTCATTTGGCGCTCCTTTACACGCTCTCACCATTGGCTACGGGCGCATGTGGGCAAGGATCGGCGTAGTCAAAGCCGGTGTACCCTTCGCGCAGGCGGGGGGCCAACGCGTCTTCGACACAGGCGCGGCGTAATTCGGCCAGATCCTGGCCGCGGATGTCATATTCGATCCACTCGCCCGCAGACCAATGTGTGTTCTCCAACGGCGCGACATCTGGCAACACCGCGGGATCGAATCCTTCTCCCGCCACGTCGGCCAATCGATTGGCAGAGACGATGCGTCCTGTGCCGTGGGGGACATGCGTGGCATAGCGAACGCGGGGATAGCGGACCGTGGCGCGCCACCAGGTTGCGCGCACGTAACCCAATCCTTTGCGCGTGCCGCTACCCAGGCGCACACGTCCTTCGTCCATCTCGCGGCAGACCAGAGCCAGCAGGCCGATCTGCCACAGTTCGGGGTTGATCAGCGTCATACGCGTGGCGAAACGGGCGCCAATAGGCAGTGGCTTCAACGTGAAAAGTGCGCCCTGCTTAACGCCGCCGGTGAAGCGGTCGATGGCGATGCCCGTCTTGGTGTCGGGCAGGAGATCGTCTTGCAGCCAGCTATCTTCCACCCGCAGCAGGCCGGCGTGAACCGTGGCGCCGAAGAGGCGGCAAGCCGGGCAGAGCGCGCTGTAGATCTGAGGCGTGTTGATGCGTTCATCCTTTTCCAGGCGGGAGGAACAGGAACACCCCGGCGGTGGGTGTGATTTGCCACCCGCATTGTTCTCTGGTTTGTCGGCAAAGGGATCACAGGCCAGCCAATCGGCGAACGAGCGCAGAATCTGCTCGGCCGCGCTTCGCCACACACCTTTCAGCGTCGAAGCGGGGATGCAGCAGGTCTCCTTGCCGGTGTCGGGGTGACGCGCCTGGTAGAACGCCCCCGGTTGCCCGTACATCTGTGTCCCTTGCACAAGCAGCTGAGAAACCGCAGTTAGCTCAAGATCGATCTGCCAGAGCGCATTGATCTGTCGATGCACGGCTGTCTCCTTTGAGATGAGTTCAGTGGATTCCACTGTACAAACTATCCATTGTGCAAACTAAGCAAGAAGGTCATTCACCGACATGCCAGTGTCGGCATCCGTGTTGGCGAATCCAGAACAATATCGCAGAAACGCTGGATCCGCGCTGACGGGCCAAAGCGGGGGGAAAGCGGAACAAGAGGGCAACGAAGAAGGGAGGCGATGGTTGTCCCGCAGAAAAAACTGAGAACAGTATACGACGTTTCGCAGGCAAAGACAATCCGATTTTCGAGTATCTATAATCCGCCACTTACCTGTTTTTGCTTCGCTTGCCATTCAAGACGGAACACGCTGTAATGACAGTGCAACTTCTGCACGTCATCCAGCATGGTCATCATACTTCCCCACACACAGGACGGCCCCATGATCACACAATCGCCCACTCGTTTCGTCCTTGTCGATAGGACGCGTACCACCGCGAATGCGCCGGATTCTGCCCAATACGCACGCGATGTCCTGCTCGCGGCCCTGGCCGAGGCCCATGTTGCTGTGTCTGTGCAGCAGCATCTGCCCGACGCTGCGCCTGAACTCACGCTGGTGATCGGCCCGGTGGCGGATCAGCTGGTGCAGCGGCTGCTACACGTGGCCGGAGTCGATATTGCGGCGCAGCCCGAAGGCGTCATCTTCCAGCACTGCCGCCTGGCGCAGGCACGGGTGCTGGTGATCGCGGGCGCCGACGCGCGCGGACTGGTCTACGCGCTGCTGGAAGCCGCCGACACCGTGCGCCACGAAGGATTGGACGCGCTGGTCAACATCGCCAACAGCTTCGAGTCCGCGGATCTGCGGGTGCGCGGGTTGGATCGTTTCATCATGGGGCCGCTCGACGATGCATGGTTCTACGACGACGAATTCTGGCGCTACTACCTGGATCGCCTGGTCCACGCTCGTTTCAACCGCTTCACCCTGGTGGCCGGTTTCGACACGGCGTACCTCTCGCCGCCTTACCCCTATTTTGTCGACACCCCCGGCTACGCCCATGTCCATGTCACCGGGCTGGATGCAGGCGGCCGGGTGCGCAATCTGGCGCAACTGCGTCGCATCGGCCAGGCGTGTCGGCGCCGTGAGATCGACTTCTTCCTGGCCACGTGGCAGCAGACACCGTGGACAGACAACCAGCAGCGCCAGGTGGCAGGGCTGCCCGACGACGAAGCCGGCCTGTCGGCCTACTGCGCGGCCGGACTCAAAACCCTGTTGCAGCAGTGCCCTGAACTCTACGGCGTCCAGTTGCGTGTCAACCACGAATCTGGCGTCGGCACCCAGGAATCCAACGAAGCATTTTGGCTGATGCTGATCGACGCCGTGGCCGAGTGCGGACGCCCCGTGCAGCTTGATCTGCGCGCCAAAGGGCTGACAAACGGCATGATCCAGCGCGCCCTGGCCGGAGGCGTACAACTGACGTTGCCTACCAAGTATTGGTGTGAGCAGACCGGCCTGCCCCACCACCTCACCCAGATGCGCCGCGAAGAACTGACCCAACTGGGCAACCTCAACCACAGTCGCCGGTACAGCTACTCGGATCTGCTGCGCAAGCCCCACTGGTACGACATGCTCTACCGTTTGTGGACGCTGGGCAGCACCACCCTCTTCGCATGGGGCGATCCAGACTACGTGCGCCGCTTCGTGGCCAGTTGCCGGGTGGGGCAGGCGGCAGGCTTCACCGTGGCCGCGCCGTTGAGCATGAAGGGTGGGCATGCTTCGATCCAGGGCGATCCCTGGCCGATCTTCGCCGATACAGCCCTGCAAAGCGGACGCTGGGAAGACGAGCGTCATTGGCTTTTCTACCTGCTGTACGGGCGGATCGGCTATTCGGCCCAGGCGTGCCCCAGGTTTGGCGACGCCTGTTCACCAGCCATTTCGGTGCAGCGCCGCAGCGTTGGCCGGAAGCAACCGCAGTCTCCGGCCGCATCTTGCCCCTGGTGACGGCCTTCCACATACCCGTGCATCCGATGTTGCACTACTGGCCAGAGTTGTCCACCGGCGCGGCGCTCTTTGCCGACCACAACCACAACGAACGCTTCAACCGCGGTTTCTACGGGCGGGTCTCGTATGGCAGCGCCGAACCGAGCGATCCAGGGTTGTTCTACGGCATCGACGAGTACGCCGAAGCCGAGGCATTGGGCCAGGTCATGCAGAAATACACACCGATCCAGGTGGCGGAATGGCTCCGGGGCTTCGCGTCCGAGGTGCGCAAGGCAATCACCGTCGCCGATCAACAGATCGGGCAGGGCGAAAATGCCGAATACCGGGCGCTGCACGTCGATCTGAGCATGTTGGCCGATCTGGCCGACTATCACGTCTACAAAATTCACGCTGCGCTGGCGCTCGCCCGCTACCACAGCGCAGGTGACAGCGCCGACCTGGCTTCGGCGCTAAGAAACTGCCACACCGCGCGCCGGTACTGGGCCAACTTGTCCGCCACGGGCCGCCGCGCCTATCACGATCCACTCGAATTCAATGCAGGCCAGAGTCGCGCCCGCTATGGACAGTGGCAAGACTATCTGCCTGAACTCGACGCCGACATTGCACGCCTTGAAGATATGTTGGCCGCCCACAACGAAGACGGCACACCTGCTTCCCAAGCGGCGCGGCATGAAGCGGACGATAGCGCCCTTCTCGCAGCGCCGCCGCTGACGGCGCGATTGGTGGAACCGCCCCACACATGGCGCGCCGGACAGGATCTACCGATCCATCTGACGGGCGCGGATCGGTTGCCACATCCGCCGATCCTGCACTTCCGGCACACCGACCAGACGGCAGGCGCCTTCCAACAGCTTCCCATGCACGCCGACGAGGGTGGATTCACAGCCGTGATCCCAGGCAGCTACCTGCAGCCCGAATGGGATCTGCTGCTCTACGTCTCGATGGCGCAATCGCCGCACAGGGTACAGCTCGACCCCGGCCTCTACCACACAACCCAGCCACTGCCCTATTATCTGGTGACAATCAAATAGATAGACATGTCAATCAAACAAACAGAGGAGCCACGATGAAACGCGTGATCTTAACTTCGCCTAAGCAGGCAGCGGTCGCCGAAGGGCCGACGCCTACAGCCAAAGAAGACTGGGTGGTGGTCAAGGTACACGTGGCGCCCATGTGTACCGAGTACAAAGCCTTTGCCGAAGGACGCAACCACGATCATTTCGGCCACGAAGCAGCGGGCGAAGTGGTGGAAGTGGCGCAACCTGGGCGCGTGCAGGTGGGGGATCGGGTGGTGGTGATGCCCACGAACCCATGCGGCAAGTGCGTCTACTGCCTGGACGGCGACTACATCCACTGCCAGGACGGCGTCGACTTTGCCGCCTTCCACGGCTCGCGCCACGGCAGCGCCACAATGGCGCAATACCTGGTCAAACAGGACTGGATGCTCGTCCCGATCCCCGATGATGTCTCCTACGAACACGCCGGCATGGCCTGTTGCGGTTTGGGGCCGACGTTTGGCGCGTGCCAACGCATGCAGGTGGACAGACACGACACTGTGCTGATCACGGGGTTGGGGCCAGTGGGGCTGGGTGGGGTGATCAATGCGCGCTACCGCGGGGCGCGGGTGATCGGTGTGGAATCGAACCCGTGGCGGGCGGAACGGGCGCTGGCACTGGGCGCAGAGGCAATCGTGGACCCTCGCGACGAGGACGCCCTCAAGCAGGTCCTCGCGCGGACGCACAACGGGCGCGGCGCGGACAAAGCCGTCGACTGTTCCGGGTCGCCGGCCGCGCACCGTCTTTGCATCGACGCCACCCGCCGCAGAGGACAGGTGGCCTTCGTGGGCGAATCCAGCGCCGACACGCCGCTGCGCGTCAGCCCCGACATGATCCGCAAGGGGCTGTCGCTCGTCGGCTCGTGGCACTACAACATGGCCGACACGCCGCGCATGATGCGAATGATCGCCGAACTCGGGCCGGAGCTAGACACACTGATCAGCCATCGCTTCCCCATCGATCAGATCCAGGACGCCTGGACGCTGCAACTCTCCGGAGAGTGCGCCAAGGTGCTGCTCCTGCCCCGGGCCTAGTACAAGATGGCCGAACAGGGTCCCTGAAATCCTGTGGAGTGAGCACGCCCTCGTGCGGGTCTACAAGGTCAGTGCCGCACGAGGGCGTGCTCACTCCGCATTTCAGCGATTCATTTGCGCCACTTTGTACTAGGCTGTGGCAGCGTCACCCTACCGGGGTTGATAGAAATGCCAACCGCCCAACGCCGCCGGGTTACCGGGATCGTCGGCGAGCAGCGTCTCGTAGTTCTCAGCCGCTTTGCGGAAGGCGTGAGCGTGCTGCTCGATGACGGCCGGATCGTAGTGCTTGAACCAGGGGATGCTGTAGGTGAGTTGACCGATCTGCTCGCTGACAGGCAAACTCCCCGGCGGCTGGCGCAGATCGCGGTCGCTGAAGGCGATGCGCGTGGGCCGATCATGACCGTAGACATCGACGATGTTCAGCAACGGGTGCAGATGCAGCGGCTTGTTGACACCCGGCGTGCAATCGCTGCCTTCAGCGCGTACGGCTTCGGCAAAGCGGGTCACTGAAAGGCCGCCCAGCGCGTCGGGCTGGTAGATCCCGTGGGGCGCGTACCAGCCCGCCATGTTGCTGTCGGAGTCGACGGGTGTGCGGTGCGCCTTCAGCCCCGGTACGTCTGCCAGGAGATCCCAGAAGTAGTTCATAGCCTTGCGGATGGTGGCAATGCGCTCATCGTAGTACTTCAACTGCACGCGCCCCACGGCGGAACTCATCTGGTGCATGCGGTACTTGTAGCCGCCCATCGGCAAATTGCGGAAGGGTTTGAGGTCTTCATCTTCGATGGCGTCGTTGAAGCGTTCGTAGTGGCCGAAAGCGATGGCGCGCTCGTAGATCTTGCGATCATTGGTGGCGAGGATGCCCGCTTCGCCGATGGCCAGCGACTTACCGCTCATCAAGGACATGGCCGCCACGTCGCCGAAGGTGCCAAGCTTGCGTCCTTTATACAGGCCGCCCTGGGCGTGGGAGACGTCCTCGATCACCCTGAGGTTGTGCCGCCGCGCGATCTCAGGATCAGATCCATGTCGGCGGGATGCCCCATGTAGTGGACCACCATGATCGCTTTTGTGCGCTCGCTGATGCGGTGTTCGATGTCAGCGGGGTCGATGCACAGCGTATCGGGCAGGATGTCGGCGAAGACCACCGTCCCCCCCAGCGAGAAGACCTGCAAGATCGACGCCCAGTAGGTGAGGCTGGGGCAGATGATCTCGTCGCCCACGCCCACTTCGCAGCCGAACATGGCGCAGTGCAGCGCCGCCGTGCCTGTGTTGCAACCCAGCGCGTAGGTCAACCCCTGCCAGGCGGCAAACTCCTGCTCGAACTGCTTCGTGATATCCGTCCCCGACATGGCGCCGCGACGCAACACATCAAGGACAGCCGCCTCGTCCTCCGCGGTGACAATCGGCCAATGACAGATGTCTTTGTTGTTGGGATCGACGGCGGGCGCGCCGCCGAAAAGCGCGAGAGTATTTGGGTTGGGTGTCATGGAAAGTTCCTTCGATTTGCGATTGACGATTTACGATTGTCGTGTTGAGTACGTGAATGCTAGGTAGGAGACCATTGGGGCATAGAGAAAACTGCCAATACGAAATCACTTTGTCGACGAGACAATCGTAAATCGTCAATCGTCAATCGCAAATCGTAAATCACCTATAAATGATTTGCCGAACATCATCACCAAACAGCCGCACCGTCTGGCTGTCCACGCGCTCGACGCCGGGTTGGGCGGCGGCGCTGTCGGCGACGTCGGTGTGGAAGTAGCGTTTTTCGAGTACGAAAGGACCGTCCCATACCAACGGCGGGATGGGATCGGCCCGCTGTTTGTCGATGGCCTGCTTGATGCCTTCACGGATGCGGCGGCGCGCCTCCTGGGCCGAGAGCGAGATGGCCGAGCCGCGGCCCAATCCCTGCTTCACGGCGACGGTGATCATGCGCGGGACGAGGTCTTCGGCCTCGCGGCAGGCGTCCTCTTCGCCGCTGAGGAAGATGAGGGGCAGGCCGAACGCGCCGAAGTAGAGCGCAATCTGGCCGATCTCGCCGATGTACTTGCCGTTGAGCTTGTAGTGATCGATGGTCTGGCTGCTCTGCGTGTGGTTCTGGTTGCCCGTGGCTACCCCCGCTCGCGCATGTTGACCCACCATCACACACACATCGTACTGCGCGATCACCTCGTTGAACCGCGACCACGGCGGCGACGGGCGCCCGTGTAGCAACTTGGCGGCGGGGTGCAGATCCTCGAAGCTGATGCCGCCCGCGCCGTGACCGTCCCACACCAGCACCTCGTCCACACCGGCGTCGAGCAATCCGTCCACCGCCGCGTTGACCTCCGCCGTCTCCAGTTTCTTGGCCTGCTCATAATACTGCCCATCGGGATACGACTGCTGCGTGAACGAGACCACCCCCGCCACGCCTTCCATATCGGTGACCATGAAGACTTTCATTGTGTGCTCCTTGGGGACTGGGGATTGGGGATCGGGGACTGGGGCTCGGGTTAACGAGCCGACATTGTCTGGGCGTCCAGTCTTTTCCAACTGGCGATTGGGCGATTCAGAGATTTCAGATCCTCGACCCAGTCCCCGATCCCCAGTCCCCAGTCCCCTCTACTCTGGTACCAACCGCAACGCATTCTCACAATAGATCTTGGCGAGGACGGCCTCCGGCAGCCCGAGGCCGTTGAGGAAATCTTGCAGCCGGTTGTCAAAGTAGTCGCGGCCATAGAGAAGACGATCCTGGAATTCGACGAGGAAGTCCTTGGCGAATTCGGGGTCGCGGCTCAGGGCGGTCAACGCGGACCCGGCGGAAAGGTCGGCCATGAGGTTGGGGTAGTCGTGAAACATCTGCGATACCTTGCCGCCCGGCTGCACCCTGCCCGTGGGGTAGGGAACCTTGTTGTACTGGTCATCGCCGGAGATGTGCGCCCAGAAGCCCGGCGCATGACCGATGAAGACGGTGTCGGGGCAGGCGCGCACAGCCCGCTCGAAGGGATCGATGCCGCCGCCGTACCACCAGTTGGGTCGCGGATACTTGCGCCCAGTGTCGAATTCGTAGTCGATGTGTACGGTGACGGGTAATTTCTTCTCGCCGCAGAAGCGGAAAAGCCGCAGCGCATCGAGATCGTCGTACATCATGCGCAGTTTCAGTTCACCGTACACCTGCACGCCATGGACCTCGATGGCCGCATCAAGTTGATCGATGGCGTCGGGGCGGCGCGGGTCGGGGCCGTAGCAGAGCACGAACTTGTCGGGCGCGGCCTGCTTGTAGGCCAGACAGCGCGAAAACGGGATCGGGTAGCCGTTGTCGGCCACCAAAGAGACGTTGTTGTAGCTGGGATCGTACTCGGTGACAGGCGCTTCCCAGGAGAGCAGCCACGTCTTCTCGATGTTGTACTGCGCCATGTTCGCCAGGAACTTCGTCAGATCGTGGCGATGCCAGTCGGGGTGGTTGTGGGCGTCGATAATGCGCATGGATTTACCTTGTCTGTGCGATCCCGTCCGCGGTGACAGCGTAGTGCGCGCCGTCCAACGTGAGGACGATGAGGGCGTCGGTTTGGTGACCGTCGATGGTCATGGACGTGGACTGGTTGACGGCGACGCGGATGTCGTCGATGTAGCCGAATTCTACATCGTCCACGCGCTCGCTGCGAACGGCTGCCGGCTTCAAGGACGCATGACCGGGGCAAAGGACGACGCCCAGCGTGCGTCGATCCACCAACCCCGACGTGGTGAGGCGCAGGTTGTACTGCTTGTACCACTGTGCGTTGGACTTGGCGCTCTGCGGCGGCGGATCCCAGCCCTCGGTGACGGTGAAGAAGGCGTTGTGGTGGTAGAGGAAGTGGCCGTGCAGCACGCTGTTTTCGCGGCGGATGGTGAAGGTGTGGGCTTCGTCGTCTACCTCGAATTGGTTCCACGAATGCAAATTCCACTGCAACGCCGACACGATGCCCGGTTTGGTCACAAACTCGTCCACCAGCAAGAAGACCTGCGGACGCTTGAGGAAGATCACATGACGGCGGCAGATCGTGGCGCGGTCGGCGTAGCTGGCGTCGGCGTTGCCGCGGAAGTAGATGAGCCGGTCGTCGTCGAAGGCGTGTTCCACCGCTTCCACCGACGCGTAGGATCGCATGATCTGCGGCGCGCCGGAAAGCGTGACGCAGTTGTGCGACTTGGTGTGCCACACCCAGTGCGTGTGATGGTTGGAGCCGTAGCCGTCGTAGTAGCCGCTGGGCATGGCCATCACCTTGCCCGCCACGTGGACGAAGAAATCGTTGTTGCTGGCGTGCGAGTGGCTGATCGCGCCATACGGCGACGAGCGGAAGACCAGCGCCAGATCCTGCGCCGGATCGTCGAGATGGGTGCGGATGGCCGCCCAGCCCGCGGCCGGAAGATGCGCTGCATCGCGCCCGACTGCGACACCGCATCCGCCTCGAAACCGTCGTCGCCGTCGAGCAGTTGCAGCAGCAGCAACTCCGACGTCACACCCGGCAGGTTGCGCTCTTCGATAGAGAGACTGTTCTCGGCCTCGCGGCGGACGTCGGCGATGTAGCCCGCCATGTCGGTGGTGCCTGTCTCGCGGGCGATGATCTCGCACAGATCGGCGTTGTTGATCCACGTGCTGGCCCAACGCTCGGTGTGATCGCCGAAGCCGATCCACTCGGCGTAGGGCGGGAAGATGTACTGTCGCCAGCGCAGGTGGTTGCGCCAAAACGGGCGCTGGTAGAGGTCCACGCCCGCGCCGCGTTTGAGCGCGGTGGCGAACATCGTCATGATCTCCACGTAGGCCGTGGCGTAGGAGACACCCTCGGCCCAGGCCCCGTCGTCACCGGCCCAGATCGGCCAGATGCCGCACAGGATCGGGCGCAGCCAGGTGAGCCACGCCTCGGCTTCGGGGATCTCGTCGTGGAAGACCAGCGCGGTCATGGCCAGGAAGACGATCTTGCGTCCCGAATGCGAGTCAAAGCGGGTGACGCCGAAATAGCCCTGGTGACGCAATTGGTTGAACTGGTTCTGCCCGCGGCGGCGGAAGTGGGCGACAACGGCGGCGCGTTCCTCTTCGGTGAAGTGATCCCACACCCAATCCACCGCTTTGGGGCCATGCCAGATCGATGACATGTGGGCTTCGCTGTTGTGGTTCACCTCGCTGGAACCGTCGGGATCCCACTGCGCCATCGAGGCCATGCGCTCGCAGGCGGCGCGGGCGAAGCGTTCGTCGCCGGTGAGCAGGTGGGCCAGGGCCAGCGTCTCCGCGCCCTTGACGAAGTTGCGCGAGTCCCACAGGATCTTGTACCAGATGGCGAACCAGGATTCGTAGTCACGGTTGGCGTCGGGCAGGAAGGGTGGCTCGGCCAGCGTTTGCGGCTCGGTCAACAGGCGTTCGGCGTCGGCCAGCAGCTTGCCCTTCATGGTGCTGTCGGTGTCGGCGAAGCGACGGCGCACCGTCTCCACCTGCGAAGACTGCACGTAGATGCGCGGACGGGCGTCGAAGTGGGCCAGCCACTCCGTCACCGGCGGGAAGACGACCTCAGCAACCGCCGACGTAATCTCAAAGCTGAAGACGTCGGACGTTTCACCGTTGGCCGACCAGCGCCAGTGGTAGCGTCCTGGCGCGAGGGGCTGCTCGGGCAGGAAGATCGGCTCAGTGAGATCGGGCAGATCCAGCGCCGCATCGGTGAAGTCGGCGTTGCGGCTCACTTCGAGGTGAAAGCGATCCTGGTCCGCGGCGGGCTTCCAGGCGAAGACAGGCGGATTCGTCCCCGGCTCGCTCTGATGACGTGGCTGGCGTGGGTCAACGTGGGGATGGGTGGTTGTGCTCACTGTTCGCTCTCTTTCTGAGTGAACCAGTCTACGACGCGCCGCACACCGAGGATGGTTTCGGCCAAATCCGTTGCGGTGTAAGCCTGGTTGATGGCCAGCATCACACACGTGTCGAGGATCGCTTCGGCGTTGGGGCAGAGTCCTTTGCCGTAAGTGTAGTCCATGTAGGCATGGTGTCCGCGCTCGAAGGCGCTGTGTTCCACGAAGATGGGGTATTCGTAGATGCAGTGGCCGATGTAGTGGGCCGAGGCGCGCAGCCCTTCGGCCTGGAGCGCGGACGCGAATTCGTCGGTGCTCGCGCCGAGGATGGCAGGGTCCACGCGCAGCATGTAGAACCACCACGAGGTGTCGCCGCCGGGCGTGATCGCGGGCAGGTGGATGCCGGGCAAATCCGCCAGTTGACGGCTCAGCTCGGCGCACCACGTCCGCCGCCGCGCCACAATGTCATCGAGCTTGTGCAATTGGGCCGGCCACCGCGTCCTGAAGCTCGGTCATGCGGTAGTTGTTGGCGAGGAATTTCGGGTTGCGTTCCGCGCCCTGCGCCGTGCGGTTGTACGACTTGTCGGTGGCCAGGCGCAGCCGCCAAGGCCAGATTCTCGTCGTTGGTCACGGCCAGACCGCCGTCGCCGCAGGAAATGTGCTTGAATTCGTTGTAGCTGAAGCAACCGATATGGCCGATGGCGCCGATGGGGCGTCCTTTGTAGGTGGCGCCGAAGGCCTGTGCGCAGTCCTCGATGACGTGGAAATTGTGGCGTTCGCCCAGCGCCATCAGCTCGTCCATTGGGCAGGGGTTGCCGGCCAGATGCACGGCGAGGACAGCGCGTGTCTTCTCGGTGATCAGCGATTCCACCGACGCCAGATCAAGGACGTAGGTATGCGGATCGAGGTCGGCGAAGACAGGCACCGCGCCCTGGTAGAGGATCGGCACAATCGATCCCATGTCGGTGATGGGCGAGACGATCACCTCGTCACCGGGCGAGATGCCCACGGCGATCATGGCGGCGTGGATCGTGGCGGTGCCGCTGCTGGTGGCCACGGCATAGGCCACGCCGTTCTTCTTGGCGAATTCCTCTTCCAGTTGATGCACCTTCTTGCCCTGGGCGTAAAAGAGCGTGCCTTGATTGAGCGCTTCCTCCAACTCGCCCAGCTCTTCCTCGCCGTAGCGCCGCTCCGCGCCGTAGGGCGTCTGCTTGGCCGGCGTCCCCCCGGCGATGGCCGGGCGGTGGGGTGTTTGGGTTGTCATGTGGGTTTCTCCTGTGTGGTGAAATTGACAAAGTGATCAGTCGATTGGCAATTTCGCTGCAAACGAGATGATGATGGGATGATGAGATGATGGGGTGGCAAGATCATCATCTCATCATCCCATCATCACTCGACAAGCCAAGAAACCAATCGAGCGATCACATTGTCAACTTGTATCGAATCTCCAATCGCCAATCCCCAATCTCTTCTGCCATCTCCACCGCCTGGAACGTACACCCCCATCGCGTCACGGTTTGGGTGGCCACATCCGCGCCGTTGACCTGGGCGGTGTCGCCATCGCCCAACCACAGAATCGTGGCGCCAGGCAGGGGCGCGTCCACGTGCAGGGTGACGGCGTCGCCGTGGCCGCTTTGCGTGTACTCGGCCCAGCGGACCTGGCGACGGGCGCGCTCCCAGCGGTTGAGCTGCGCCGCCGTCCACCAGACGAGGCCGCGGGATTGGGCTGTCTTCACGGCGTGGCGGATGGCGTCGGCCACGCCGTCGGTGAGGATGTGCGACGGGTGGAAGAGCAGGTGCAGCACGCCGTGGCTACGCAGAACGCCGTCGAGCAGCGGTTCGAGGATGGCCGGCGGCGCGAAGACAATGAAATCTTGCGTGGGCGTGGGCAGTTCGAGCACGTCGATGAGGTTGCCGTCGAAGTCCACAGGAAAGTGGAGGTGACAGGTGCCGAAGTTGAAGCCGGCTTCGCCTGTCTTCGACGCGCCTTTGGACTGATCCAACTGGATGCCGTGGGCCAGGCACCACTGCCAGATGTCGGTGTCGCCTTCCCAGCGCAGGTAGTGGTTCTTGTTGGTGACAGGTTCCTCGCCGTCGAACATGGCGGTGAGTGCCGTCCACTGCTCGTGGAAGAGATCAGCGTTCCAGGGCAGCCCCTCGGTCATGGCGTCGTAGTGCATGGCCAGTTCGTGTCCTTCATCGCGGATGCGCTGGATCAGGGCGTCCGCGTAGCCGGGGAGGATGACGCACCACGTGGAATGGATGCCGGTTTCGGCCACCACATCGAGCAGTTTTTCGGCTTTGGCCGGATCGTTCTGGTCGGTGTCGTGGGAAAGGTGGGCCAGCGCGGGCAGGTTGTGCGGGTAGAGCCAGAGCAGGGGCAGGCGGATGCTGGCGTCTTCGGCCAGGTAGAAGATGGCGCGCAGCAGCAGTTCACGCCACTGATCGGCGATGGGCTGGGTGAAGATGCGTAGTTCGGGGACGCCAGGCACAGGCTGACGGTCAAAAATCCAGTCGAGGACAGCGCCATCGCTGCTCTTGAGCACACTGTCGCCCACCGGCGCGGTGCCGTCCGGCGCGGAGACGCCGTCGCGCAGCACGCCCCGCCCCTGCTGGATGTAGACGACGGTGCCGGGGATGTCTACGGCGACGAGGATCGTGCGTCCTTGCCCGTTGCGCTTCTCGGTGACGGCAACGCGCCGGCTGCTGCGCTGATGCGCGTCGAGAACCGCCGCGATGATCTGCGCGTCCACTGCCTGCACGGGGATGCCGTTGAAGTAGTGCAGCGGATCGACCAGATGCCCGGTGACGGGATGCGCTGCGCCGGTTTGCAGGTAGCCCTCGCCCAGTGTGCTCGCCCCACCGCCAAAGGAACCGTAGGCGGGCGCTTCCGCACGCACGCCGAAGAGATCGTCCGCGCCGTTGACGCCGCCTACCGAAAGCCAGCGTCCGCCGTCCTCTACCCAGGCGGTGATCTGGGCGCGCAGGTCATCGCCCAGCGGCGCATCGCCCACGGTCACGAGGACACGCAGATCACCCAGTCGAGCGGGCAGATCGGCGAAGTCTACATCGTCATAGCAAAGCCCGGCGTGGCGCAAGATCTCGTGGACGTAGTGCGGATAGCTCACGGTGCGCGCCGCATTCGGCCGCGGCGACGGCAGCACGCAGACGCCCAGCGGCGCGTTCAGGTTGTTGGTCATGGTGTCTCCTACAGATCCTTGAGCAAGATCCGTTTGCCCGTGTCCATGCTCAAGTCGATGGCCTTGCCCACCTTCACCGCCTCCACCATCTGCTCGAAAGGCACACCGCCGTCCATTTCGCCGCGCAGGGTGGGCAGGATGCGCTTCATGCCTTCGCGGTAGCAGTCGGAGATGTCGAGGGTGGCGGCGTGGAAGCCTTCACGCCCCAACACCATGGCGTTGAAGCCGTATTTGGCGTCCACCGTGAGTTGCAGCGTGGCCGACGCGCCGTTCGCCCAGGCGCAGATGGCGGTCATGTTGCCGTTGCCTTCGGCGTCCACGGCGGGGCCTTCCACGGCTTCCACCCATTCGATGCCGGTCCCCTGTGTGCGCAGCATGAGTTCGATGCTGTGGATGGCGTAGAAGATGACGCCGCCGTAAATGTTGCGCCGGCTGGCCGGTCCGCTGTAGACGCCGACGCGCACGCCGCCCAGTGACTCGGCTTTGGCGAGGAAGCTGAGCGTGTCCGCGCTGAAGCGGACGGTGGAATACGATGTGAACGGCACGTTGTGTTTGCGCGCCAGTTCGACAATGGCGCGGGCGTCGTCGGGTTCGGTGGCCAGCGGTTTGTCCACGAAGGTGGGGACACCCGCCTCCATGAACGGACGCACCAGCCCCAGGTGACGTCCACCGTGGCGGGTGACGCAGATCACGGCGTCGACCTGGCCCAGCATGTCCGCGGGGTCGGCGGCGATGTGATCGATCTTGCCGTTGGTGGCCACGGTTTGGGTGCGTTCTGCGTCCTGCCCCCAGATCATGGTGACGCGGGCGTCGCTGTCGATCAGGTAGTTGGGGTGCTCGGGCACGTTGAGCAGTTCCGAAAAGCGTTCGGCATGGCTGTTGTCGCTGCCGAGGATGCCGATTTTGAACATGGGAGACTCCTTGTGGTGGGGATTGGAGACTGGTGATTCGTGATTGGTGATGGGGTAGCGATAAGCCCAATCACCAATCACCACTCCCCAATCACTTGCTTATTCGATACAACTCAGTGAGATGCGCGAAGTAGACTTGACCGTCGCTCACCGTTGCAGTATACGCCGGGCCGGGCAAATCGGCGACGTGGACCAATTCGCCGCCGATTGGGTCGAGTGTCCACGCGCGGGGACCGGCGAAGAGCAGGGCGCGGCCGTTGGGCAGGGCGACGAGTTCACCGCAGGGATCGTCCAGCGCGACGGTGGCCTGCCAGTCCATTTCGTGGCGGTTGAAGATGTGGATGCTGCTGTCCACGCACACGAGGACGCACCCGTCCACGGCCAGCACGCGCCCCAGTTTCTGGCCGCGGGCAAACCGGTGACGGTAGACTTCGCCGCGCGCTGGATCCCAGACGACGAAGTGGAAGGTGTCCACTTTGTCGGGGAGGCCGTTGGCTTTGCCGCCGGTGGTGAAGTAGAGATAACGGTCGTCGGCGCTGAGGCCGATGAGCGATTGGCCTGGGATGGGATCGGCCCAGGCGGTGACGTCGCCGGTGTGGACGTCCACGCGCGAGAGGCCGCCGCCGTAGACGCCGTAGCGCGCCATCCAGCCCGTCCAGAAGTTGCCGACGGGGCCGATGACGCTGCGCGTTTCGGGGCGAATCAGGTCGGGGCCGACGCTGGTGAGCGTCTTGGGGTTCTGATTGGTGACTTGATCCCAGGGCTGCGTCGGATCGTAGACCACGTGATCGCCGCCGGAGTAGGCCGACAGGAAGAGCCGATCCGCGGCAAAGGCCATGCCATAGACTTCGCCGCCCTGGTCACAGACGACGCCGGAATTCCAGTGCTCGCCAGTGTGCCGGATCGCAGGAGAAGATGGTCTGCCCAAAGCCACATGCGCCCCAGATTTGCCGTAAGGCGCGGCGGTGATGGTGTGGATGCGGGTAGGCGGTTTGGGCGTGGGGATCGGGTACAGCGGCGGCGGCGGCGGCGTCCTGCGTCAGAAAATACTCTGTACTGGCAAGTGTTGTCCTTGGGCCAGGGGGATGACGTGGCGGCTGCCGCTATACGGGAGCGTAGGTGCGATGGGGAGATCGTCGCTCCGATCACCCAAAGGCTGGAAAGTGTGCAGATCGTAGAAGTCGAGTTCACCGTTGGTGTCGGTGCAGATGAAGTCCGCCGTGATCGTCTTCACCACCGCGCCAGGACAGCTAAGCGGCGTTGTTCGTAGGTGGCCAGATTCCACAGCGTGAGATGGCGCTGCGCCGACCAGCACTCGACGAGAATGTGGCCGGGGACGGCGTAGACGTAGCGGGTGTACTGGTTGTCGGCCACGTCGGACATGCGCCCCATGTTCTCCAGGCGATGGGCGGCGGGGTCGTAGCGCAGGAGGACGCAGCCGGGGTAGGTGCCGCCGTGAAAATGGCTTCATGCATCGTCGCCGCGGCAGAGATTCCAGATGTAGGTTTCGCCGTCATCGCGCAGCGGCTCGGCCCAGGATCGGCTGCGCAGATCGAGACGGTGCAGGTAGCCTGCCGCGCGGACACGTACCCACCAGCGGCGATGTCGTCGTCGAGGACGAGCGGCCAGAGCGCCTTCGTCCACGGGCAGGGGGATGGCCTCGCCGTCGCCGGTTTCGGGGTCGACGAAGATGAGGTTGCCGGTGGCACCGGCGGCGCTGAAATTGGAGAGCACCACCTTCTCCCGTCCATCGGGCGGATCATCGAGAAACGTGCTGCCCAAGATGTTGAAGTTGCGGCACGGTTGGCCGATCAGTTCAGGTTGCATGGATCATCCTTGGGTGTGGGTGAGTTGGGCCACGAAATCGTCAACCTCGAAGACGAAACCAAAGGCCAGAACAACGCGCCACAGCGCCTCTTCTTTGTGCGCTTCAGCAGCGGCAGATTCCCGATTTTCCACCGCGGTGACGGCCTGACGCAGTACCGAACACATGATCCCGCGCCGTGACATATCCACCATGCCACCGGGCGACGCGGCGAGCACCAGTTGACGGCAAAGCCGGCGTAGATCAGATGGTTGACGCCGGCGTCGCGGCAGAGCGCAGTGAGTTGGTGGGCATCTTCGGCGATGCCCTCGTGTTCGAGCGGACGAGCAGTATCGGGAAAATCGAGTGCAGCGAAACCCCGATCCACGTCGGGCTGGTTGTGCTCGCCAACGAAGACGTTTTTGGCGCGGAAATCTCGCAGCGCCGCTAGGGATGAGTCCGCGGGGACGCGGGGCAACGCAGGCGCGTCCTCGGCCAGGGCGACGGCGCGGCGGTAGCCGGGCAGATGGCGGTAGTAGTCCCCACCGCCGACGACGTGAAAGAGTGTAATCCCGGCGGCGCGCACCGCGTTGAGCAACGGCGGAAAGACGTCGCGCAGAATCGCATTCGAGCGCGGGATGTACTCCACGGCCCGATACCAGCCTGGGAAGTCGGCGCGGCTGCCGTGGTTCCAGGCGTGCATCACCACCACGGCGGTGTGGTCTGTATCGATGGGCAGACGTCTCACTGCCGGCCGCCGTACGCCCATACGCCCGGCGCAGCACACGTGTGTAGTCGGCGTCGAACTGTTGATAGTAGCTTGCACGTAGGTTGATGGATGTCATCTCAGGCTTTCCAGGCGCATAGCCCTGCCGCGGTGGACGCGACCAGCAGCGCGCCGTCCGCCGTGTGAACCTGCGCCAACGCCGCAGCGGATCCGCCGATTTGCAGTGTGGATCTTGGCGCGCCCGGCGCGCCGTCGGGCCACTGCACCTGTCCGCTGCGCTCGGCCACAAGGACGGATACGCCGTCGCCGTTGGTCGTGGCGCACAGGTGTTCGGGTTTGCTTGCATGGCGCACTCGCCACAGGATCGACCCGTCGGCGTTGACAGCGTAGCTGTTGCCGATGGCGTTGCTCACCAGGATCTCCTGGTTGCCGTCGCCGTCCACATCCGCGGCAGCGAGGCCGGTGACCACGTCCGCTGTGGGCAGCACGAATTGGAGTTGACCGTGGCCGTCCACCACCTGCACGGTGCCGTCGCGGCAGCCGAAGGCGACCAGATGCTGTCCGCTCTGTTGGCGGGCGGTGGTCACGTGGTTAACGCCCGGCCCAAGGACGGTGTTGTGCTGCCACTTTTTCTCGCCGTCACTGCCCACGCCGAACCACCAGTGGTATTCGGTGGCTGCGATGAGTTCGGTGTCGCCGTCGGCGTCGATGTCGGCCACAGCCCCGGCAGTGGAGGCGTGGACGCTTTCGAAATGCCACAGTTGGCGCCCTTCGGCGTCGAGGACGTACTGATGCCAGTTCTCTGCGCCCACGATCACCTCGTCCTTGCCGTCGTGGTTCAGGTCCGCGGCCAGGAGTACACGCACAATGCCGTCGCGCTTGTAGAATGGCACGGGGAAACGCCAGATCTCGTCGCCGCCTAAGTTGAATGCCGTTGCGTTGCAGTTGGTCGAACCGGCCACCAGGCCGAGGACGCCGTCGCCGTAGTTGGCCACCGTCAGCGCCAGGACGCGGCCGCCCACCTGGCGTCGCCATTTCACATCACCGTCGCTGCCCACGAGCCAGACTTCGCCGTCCGCCGTACCGGCCAGAAGATGACTATCGCCCACCGGAATCAACGCGGTGACGTCGGCGTCTTTGATCTGCCAAAGCGGCGCGTCGGTGGCGGCGTCCTGCGCCGTGGACGTCGTCGACGCGGGCGGTGTTGCCCCTTCCCATGCAGCAGACAGCGCGGCGCGGATCTGATCCACCACCGCCGGAAGGCTGCGCAGCGTCAGGGCGAAGCGGTGCTTGCCCGGCGGCACACTGAAGATGACGCCGCCGTCCTGGTGACGCAGCGAGCGATCCTTGCCGTCGATGGCGAGCGCGGCGGCGTCGACGCCGTGGAAAGTGAGCAGTGTGGGCAACGGCGCGCTGATCTCGCCTGCACCGCTGTTGAGATCGAAGGCCACATCCACTGGGTGTTCGGCGGCGAAGAACGCGTCCTCGCAGGCGAAGTGGGTGGCGTGGACGAGCGCGATCTCGTCCGTCCCCACGGCCCAGAGTTGGGCGTCGGTGGCGCACGGCGCGGTGACGGCGTCGTCCTGGCGCGTGCCCAGCCAGACGGGGCCGGATGCCTCTTGTACCAGCACCGAAGCGGCGTCGATGCGGCGGGCGGCGAGGGGGGCGTCTTCGGCGCGGCGGGGGTGCAACAGATTGAGGATGACGTCGCACTGGCCGGCGTCGAGGCGGGTGCTGCGATCCTGGTGCAAAATCGTGATCACCGGCGCGGCGTGGTGGTACTCCTTCCACTCCTGGGTGTTGTAAATGTCGATGTCTGTGCCCAGTTGCGCTCCGTCGATATTGATGATGTCGAGGACGCGATCCTGCTGGCAGATCTCGAAGCGGTTGCCGACGATCTGGTTTTCGCCGATGACGTGCCAGAGGGCGCGGAAGTCGAAGTCCTCGGCGGTGCGGGCGCGCATGACGTCGGCCACGAGGAAGTATTGTCCTTTGCGCCAGAGGATGTTGCGTTCCCAATCGGTATGGCCGTAGTCTTTGACGGTGGTGCGGCTGAAGCCACTGCTGCGCAGATCGGCCACGTAATTGCGCCAGGTGAAGGGCGGCATGGCGCTGCTACGTCCACCGGCCAGGAGCAGCACGCCGCAGTGGAAGTTGGAAACAGTGCAGTAGTAGTCGCCGTCGGCCAGCCAGATGCGTCCTTGCGGTGAGGCGGACGAGGGCGTTGCAGTCGTAGTGTTTGTGAGCGCCTACATCAGGCCGTCGAGGAGCAGGTACTCGTCTTCAGGGTCGAAACCGGCGCGGAAGACGACTTTGTCGTAGGCCGCTTCGGCGGGCAGCACTTTGTCCCCTTCGAATGAGTTGTGGAAGGTGGGATCGAGCGGCGCGTAGGTCGCGCCCAGCAGATCCACCGGCTCCACCGGGGTGATATCGTTGCGGTAGCCGCCCAGGTAACGGGTGCCGATGCGCAGGGTCGGCTCGTAGGTCATCCGTTGCAGCGCCCACTGGTAACGCCCGTCGTCGTAGTACCAGGCCGCAGCCGCAAGCAGGGGAAATTCGGTACCCCAGCCGAAGACGGTGCGGGTGTCGCCATAGGAACTCTGGTAGCCCAGGTTGTCCATGGAGACGATGGCCAGATCACAAATGGTGCGCACGTGTCCTTCGTCGAAGAAGGCAGGGTAGGGGCGAGCCAGGGCGTAGTGCATGGCGTGAGACAGGGTGAGCCACTGGTAGCCGTTGCTGTTTTCGTGGGAGCGGGCGGTGTGGCACTGGGGGATGAAACACTCGTCGGCCACGTACATCCAATCCTCGGCTTCGGCCACACCGTAGTACGCGCCGAAATATTGGGCCGACAGCATCAACCCGAGCGCGGCGAAGGTCCAGTGGTTATGACGGGTGCGACGGTGGGCGATGGCGTCGGCGGCATGGGGGATGGCGTCTTCGATGAACTGGGCGAAGATGCGTGTGATCTGGAGCCGTTCGTCGTCGCTGAAGACGGGCGCTTCTTCGGCCAGATCCAGCGCGGGGATCATCACATGCAGCCGAAAGTCGGCGTCCATGCCCCAAGCGCCGCCGTATTGGGTGCGCCCCTTTTGAAAGTCCTCGTACATGAGGAAGGCCAACCGCTTGAAAAGCTCGGCCCAGCCCACTTTGCCGGTAGCGTGGTAGTAAATGCCCGCTCGGCCCAGGGGATCGGTGATGCCGCCGTGCGCGCTCGTCTCCAGCATCTTGTGGGCTTCGTCCATCTGCGACTGGATGAACGCTTCGTCGGGGTCGATGGCCAGATCAGGGTGATCGGCCAGCAGCGCCGCGCCGATGACGACGTCGAGCAGCGCGGGCAGGTGAACGTCCTTGCCGTGGACGACAAGGGCGTCGAGCAGGTGATCTACGGCGGTGGCGACGCTGTCCACATCGCTGCCGCCGGCGAAGATGACGTTGTGTCCACTGCCCCAAGGGTCATGCACAGTACGCAGGACGTGTCCGCCGTGGCCGGGGTAGTAGGCGTCGGCGGCGATGTAGCGGCGGGCGTAGAGCGGTGCGACGTAGCGGTTGTCCATCAAGTTGCCCAGCAGGATCACGTTGTGGCCGGGCGGCTGCCACGGGTCGGCGAC
>JAWKOL010000050.1:0-36215 GCA_041391225.1 Caldilineaceae bacterium | reverse complement strand
ACGATGTCCACGGCGCGGCCGGTGCGCGGCTCGGTGATCACGGCGCGCCCGTCGATGATCTCGATGCTGGCGTCCACTGCCGCGGTTTCCAGTTCGGGCGTTAGGTTGCGCAGTGCAGCGGCGGCGCTTTCCCGATCCAGCCGCAACATGGGCGACATGGTGATGTTGCCGCCGCGGATCAGCCGCTGGATGCCGGTCCACGTGCGATTCTGCGCGTGGATCGTCTTCACTGTGGCGGCGGCGTCGAAGGCGATGCCCAGCGTAACGGGCGCCACGTCAATCTGTCCTGTGGGCGCTTCCAGGCGAACGGTGCGCTGCTGCCAGGCTTCGACCAGACGATCTGCTGCCCTCTGCGTGGAGACAGCGCCGATGTCGGTCCCCAGCACTCGCACGCCGGGCGCCAGGAAATCGCTGAAATAGAGATACCCCGCCAGCAGGAGCACCCCGCCGATCATGCCCAGCATCACCCACAGAAGACTGCCCCAGAATCCACCCGATCCGCGAGGACGCGTTTGGGGCGTCGGCGCACGGGCCGGCTGCAATTCATACTGGGGCAGCACCGTTCGCTGCTTGGGCGCAGCGCGCAGCGTCTCCTGCGCGCGGGGCGGTGCGGACCTGGCTGGATCGGCTGGGCGGTGATTCTGGCGGGGTGTCATGCGTCCTCTTGCCCGGGGCGGGCGTCGTGAGAAAAGGCGAACTCGGTGCTTGCGCTATGACGTGTCGCGTGAGAGATCGGTTCCCGCGTCGCGGGCAGTGGCCGGTCGCAGGTATGCAGGTGGCAGGCGACAATCGTTCACGCATCACGCATCACGCATCACGCATCACGCATCACGCATCACGCATCACGCATCACGCATCACGCATCACGCATCACGCATCACGCATCACGCATCACCTTCCCACGGAATCGGACTCACCTCATCGTGTTGCAGTTGACTCTTGCCGATGCGGTCTATGCGCATGACCAGGCCGCAGCCGGGATCAGGGCAGGAGACGCGGCTGTCGGTTTCGATCCAGTCGGCGGGGTGGTTGTGGCGCTGTTTGGCCGACAGCAGCGGCAACACCGAGTTGAGCGCCCAGATGCAGAAATGGCCGCCGTCGGGCAGCGAAAGGCTGCTGCTGTGGCGAAGATAGAAGCAGTAGCCCACGCGCATGTTGCACGTGCAGTTCCCGCTGATTTCTTCCACGATCACGCGTAGATCGTACAGATCGAACGTATCCCCGCTGGTGTCGTCCTCGGTCGAGGCGGCGCTGGCCTGCTGTTTTGTCAACGCGTTGGCGTCGAATCGCCAGTAGATGAAGCGATCCGTGGCCCGATAGGCGGTGAACCCCACTTTCTGGAGTACCCGCATCGAGGCGACATTGGTGTTGGCCGTTTCCGCTCGCACCGAGTTGACCTCGGGCTGCGCCAACGCCCAAGCCGTCATGGCGCGGACGGCTTCGCTCATGAACCCCTGGTTGCGGAAGGCGTCGTCGATGCCGTAGCCGATCTCCACCTCACCGCGGTCGTCCGCCGGCCCCTTGAACCCCAGCCCGCCGATCAACTGCTGCTGTGATTTCAGAATCAGCACCCAATACGTGTACCAGATGGCATATTCCGGCGCATTGCGCACAAAGCTGATGTCGTGTGAGATCACAGGGCGCAGGCGGCGCGCCAGCTTCTGTTGTGTTTGCGGCAGCCCAAGTTCCGTCTCCAGGCGCTGGTAATCGTCGAGCAGATAGTGCATCTGTTCAACGGTCAGCGCAACGATCTTGAGCTGAGGGGTTTCAACGAGTTTCATGATCCACGCTTTCTATGTAAGTAGCGAGTGGTCGAAGGCTGCTCTATTCTGATGGATTTCGCGGGATGGGGCAAGTTGGGGGAGGGGTGCAGGTTTGCAGGAGGCAAGTATGCAGGTTTGCAGGTGAAGCATGGCTGAATGACAGGTCGCCCATCACCCGCGCCCTCGCCGGTAGATCGCCATGACCTGCGCCGCCACCTTCTGCGGATCATGACGCCAGGGCCGCTGCGCGTCGACGAGATCGGCCTTGTCCAGTGTGTAGTCCAAGGCTTCGTCTTCGGTGGGCAGCGTCACCCACTGCACGTTGGCCGATGGCGGCTGGGCGGGATCGTAGGCATCATTGGCGAGGACGTGGGTGAAGGCGTCCCCCGCGTGCTGCCGCAGGTGACGCATGTGATCCGACACAGTGAAGTGATCGGTCTCACCCGCCTGTGTGGCTACGTTGCAGACGTAGACGCGCACCGCGTTCGAGGCGCAGATGGCGGCGCGCACGTAGGGAACCAGCAAGTTGGGCAGCAAACTCGTGAAGAAACTCCCGGCGCGGCGATGATCAGATCTGCGCAGGATCGCCTGCACCGTCTCCGGGTAGGCTCGGCAATCTTCCGGCTCCAGATAGACGCGCAGGATGCGCCCACCCGCGTCGGGGATGCGACTTTCGCCGCGCACGTAGGCCCAACGTTCTTCACCGCTGTTTTCGAGGTCACCTTCCTGGCTGGGTGGTAGCGCGATTTCGGCGCACAGTGTCACGTTCTCCAGTGTGCTGGGCAGGATGCGCCCACGCACGGCGAGGACGCGGCTGCTCTCGGCGATGCCGCGTTCAAAGCTGCCGGTGATGGCCGCCATCGTGGTGATGAACAGGTTGCCGAAATTGTGGTTGCTCAGCCCGTCTTTGTCGCCGAAACGGTACTGAAGCAACTGGGTCATCAAGCCCTCAGATTCACTCAACGCGGCGATGTTGTTGCGGAAGTCGCCGGGCGGCAACATGCCCATCTGCCGGCGCAGACGCCCACTGCTGCCGCCGTCATCGGCCACGGTGACCACGGCGGTGATGTTTTCTGTGTACCGCTGCAACCCGCGCAGCAGCGTGGGCATCCCCGTGCCGCCGCCGATGACAACGATCCTGGGGCCGGTGCGCCGCTTGCGCTGTTGTCGGCGCGCCACCAGCGCATCCACGATCTCCAGGTTGTCGAGGACCTCCTCCCGTTCCAACAAGAAGCTGATCATCTCCCGGTTCAATCGCCACAAGCCGAAGGCGGCGAAGGCCAGCCCCACGATCAACAAGATTAACCCGCTGGACCAGTCGAGCAGCAAGTTGCGCAACAGCACGGGAATTCGGCTGAGCACCACCAGATCGGTGACGATCAGCGACATCCCCAACCCCGAAAGCAGCACGCCCAGCAACGGCAGCAACATCCACCGCTTAAACGCGAAGCCCGAATCGACGATGGCCGCGATGCGGGATCGGAGCGTGGGCGCAGTTGGTGTAGGTGCTTTTCGGCGTCGCAATGCGTTAGCTTCATTCTTGTAATCGTTGCTCATAGGCTGATTATAGCCGCCTCCCGCCGAAATACACCACCACATGATTGGGGCAGAAGGTTTTACATCATATCCACGGTGGAGTACAATCCTCGATAACCCTGTCATCTGCCGCGCTGATTCAGCGCGCGTGCATCACTTGGATCGAGTTAACGCCGCTCGATTCTTTGGAGAGATACCGTGTCACTGCCGATTGCATCCGTGGTTGAACCGTTGGCCGCGTCCGAGTTGTCCACCGCCTATCGGGACGCGCTGCTCTATCTCTTTTCCACAGCCCGCTACGATGGACGTGGCCAGAAGTATCTGCATCCCGAACGAAGCCAGGCGCGCATGCGTGAGATTTTGGAGCGCCTGGGGAACCCACAGCAGCGCTTCCAGGCCATCCACATCACAGGGACCAAGGGCAAAGGCAGCACCAGCGCCTATGCCGAGTCGATCCTGCGTCATTTGGGCTACCGTACCGGCCTCTTCACCAGCCCACACCTGCACACCTTCCGCGAACGGGTGCGCATCGACGGTCAACTGATGACCAAGGAAGAGCTACCCGCGCTCATCGAACGGCTACGCCCACATTTCGAGGAAATCCCCGATCTGTCGGTCTTCGATAAGATCACGGCGCTGGCCTTCCAACACTTCGCCGACGCCGGTGTGGATTGGGCTGTGGTCGAAGTGGGCCTGGGGGGGCGCTTGGACAGCACCAACGTGCTCATGCCGCGGGTGTGTGGCATTACCCGCATCAGCAAGGATCACATGCACGTTCTGGGCGACACGCTGGCCGAGATCGCCTACGAAAAGGCCGGCATCATCAAGCCCGGTGTGCCTGTCTTTGTCTCGCCTCAGCGTAGCGAACCCCATCGCGTGCTGGCTGAGACCGCCGCCGCCCGCCATGCGCCGATCCACTGGGTGGCGCCGTTGCGCACCCCGCCTGCGCCGCTGTTCGGGCGACATCAGCAGATCAACGCCGCCGTGGCCTGGCGCATGATCGAAGATCTGGCCCAGCGTGGCGAACTGCCCCACTACGACGAAGACAAAGCGGCCGCCGGTCTGGCCGCCACCTGGTGGCCCGGCCGTTTCGAGCTACTGCCCGACGCGGGGACCACACCGCTGCTCGTGGATTGCGCCCACAACGTCGACAGCATCAACATCCTGTGTACGATCCTGCGCCAAAAATACAGAAATCGGCCTGTCACCTTCATCTTCGGCGCCAACCGCGACAAGCGCATGCGCCCCATGGTGGAGCATCTGCTCGACGTCAGCCCGAGATTGGTGCTGGTGCAAAGCCGTCACGCCAAAGCGCTGTCCACGCAGGAGATCCTGCGGGAGATCCAACCCTGGCTCGCCAAACACGATCCGCGCGCGTCGGTGATCCTCGAAGCGGCGTCGATGACCGAAGCTGTGACGGTGGCGACGTCGATCACACCGCCCGACGGCCTGCTCGTGGGTACAGGATCGGTCTTCGTCACCGCGGAGCTGCGCGAGGCGTGGAATGTGCTGCACCCCAACGCCTTCCCGCCCACAGATTGGGTCCACCAAGCGGCCGGCGAGCCGGATCTCAACGTGCCCATGCAGGCCGGCGCGCAGGCCAAAGCGCGGAGACAGACGCCATGATCGTACGCCGTCGCCCGTCCGCCCTCACCGCCGACGAACTGGCCGAGATCCTCGACGCCGGGCAATCGGATCTGGCCGTCTTCCTGCCGGGCAAAAGCGCTGAAGGCAGTATTGCCGAAGCGCTGGCCGCGCTGGCCAATGCCCACGGCGGCGTCGCTGTGTTGGGCGTCACCGCGCGGGGATCGCTTCAGAGCGGCGTCGATGCGTCCGCGCTGCGCGATACCGCGATCCAGGCTTCGTTGCTCACCGATCCGCCCATGATCCTGCCCACCCCGCAGATTGTAGAAACCGACAAGGGCGCGGCGGTGGTGGTGCAAGTGCCGCCAGGGCTTCCCCACATCTACAGCCTGCAAGGGCGCTACCTCACGCGCACCGCTGGGCAGACTCGCCCGTTGACCACGCCCGAACTGCGCACCCTGCTCTTCGAGCGCACCGATAGTGGCTTCGAGTCCACCGCGGCCGCAGGCGCCACCCTGGCGGATCTCGATCAGGCGCAGATCGACCGCTATCTCACGCACCTACAGGTTTCGCCTCAGGAAGACGTGCTGCAACTGTTGATGGCGCGTGGCTGTGTCACCTACAACCCTACCAATCCCGACGGCGACATGACACCCACCCACGCCGGCGTACTGCTCTTTGGCCGTGAGCCGCAGCGCTTCCTGCGCAGCGCCGAAATCATCTGTGTGCGCTACGCCGGCGACGACATGAGCGACGAATTCGTGCGCCAGGACATCGGCGGCCCGCTGGTGGAGCAGATCCGCCAGGCCGAGGCGTTTGTGGTGGGCAACATGCGCCGCGGCATGCGCATCACCGGCATGGCCCGCGAAGACGTCTCCGAGTATCCCATCGCCGTAGTGCGTGAGGCGATTGTCAACGCCGTAGCGCACCGCGACTACAGTGTCCGCGGCGAAGGCATCCGTCTGCTCATGTTCAACAACCGGCTCACCGTCTACAGCCCCGGCCGCCTCCCTGGTCATGTGACCCTGGACAACCTGCGCGATGAACGCTACAGTCGAAACGAGGCGGTGGTGGCGATGCTCAGTGACTGGGGCTACATCGAGCGACTGGGGTACGGCATCGACCGCATGCTGGCCGCCATGCAGCAGATCGGCCTGCCCGAACCGGTCTTCGAGGAAACAGCGGCCGGCTTCCAGGTGACCCTCCAATCTGCCGGCGATGTGATCGTCAGTGGTAAGCCCGAACCCCGCGCCGCCGCTGCTGTTGCCGGCAACGCCTTCCTCAACGAGAGGCAGATCCAGGCGCTCGACTATGTGCGCGTCAACGGGCGCATCACCAACAGCGATTATCAGACACTGGTCCCCGATGTCAGCTCAGAAACCATCCGCCGCGATCTGGCCGATCTTGTGGAACGCGACTACCTCATCAAAGTCGGATCAAAACGGGCAACCTATTACATACTCAAATAGTCCTTCGTTGTATTCTTCACAAAGCATGCGCACTCCAAGTGGCGCAACAAAAATCGAACACACGACGACGGGCAGCGCCAAGCTGCTCGTCGTTCTTTTGAACCAGCAACCAGCAACCTGACTGTCTTTGCAAGCCATCCGATAGATTTTGAGAGCCGGAGTCTGCTATAAATCGGTGGGAATTCTGATTCTGAACGACATCCGCCATCAGGAGGATAAGATGCGAGTGTTTCTATCGTCGGCATCGGGCAAGCGCCCGTCGACGAACATTGGGATCTATCGGTGCGGCACATCGCCTACAACGCCGTCTCTGCCGCCATGCGCGACGCGGGGATCGAGCGCGCCGACGCCCTCTACGTCGGTAACATGCTCAGCGGCCGGCTACTCGATCAAGAGCACCTGGCCACATTGATCGCCGATTTTTGCGGCCTGCGAGGCATCGAAGCAGCCAAGATCGAAGCCGCCTGCGCCAGCGGCGCCGCTGCCCTGCGCATCGGCTACATGGCCGTGGCCAGCGGCCTGCACGATGTGGTCATCGTCGCCGGTGTGGAGAAGATGACCGACACTCCCAGCGGCGGCACCACCGCCGGCCTGGCTACTGCCGCCGACGCCGAATACGAAGCCGCACACGGCATCACCTTTGTGGGGCTGAATGCGTTGATGATGCAACGCTACATGTACGAATACGATGTCCCTGTGGACGCTTTTGCTGGGTTCAGCATCAACGCCCACCTCAACGGCGCCAACAACCCTAATGCCATGTTCCAGCGTCCTATCGATCTCAGAACGTACGTCAACGCGCCCATGATCGCCACACCCATCAACATGATGGACAGCAGTCCTGTCTGCGACGGCGCGGCAGCGGTGGTGCTGGTGGCCACGGAACGGGCGTCGGAGTTCACCACCGGTCATCATCGCGGTGCAGTGCAGATCCTGGCCAGCAGCAGCGCCAACGACACCCTGGCCATCCATGATCGCAAGGATCCGCTCTTCCTCGAAGCGGCTTACGTCAGCAGCCAGAAGGCATACGTGCAGAGCGGCGTCACCCCGGCGGATATCGATCTGTTCGAGGTTCACGACGCCTTCACGATCATGAGCGCGCTGAGCCTGGAAGCCACCGGCTTCGCCCGCCGTGGCGAAGGCTGGCGCATGGCCCAGGACGAAGAGATCGGCATCGGTGGTCGGCTGCCCATCAGCACCATGGGTGGGCTGAAGAGCCGCGGCCATCCCGTAGGCGCCACCGGCATCTACCAGATCGTGGAAGTCGTGCAGCAGTTGACAGGTGGGGCCGGCGCCAATCAGATCAAAGACGCCCGCATCGGCATGGCGCAGAATATCGGTGGCAGTGGCGCCACCATCGTCACCCACATTTTGGGTGTTTGATTGCGCAAACAGCCATCGGATAGGAGTATGGCTTACTATCAAAACCTATCAAACGGCATTTTCCGCCCACCCTGATAGCCAATGACAGCGCAGTTCCGCTATTCTGATGCTGCATCTGAATTTGCTTGGATGCACGGAATTTGTCCGACTATTGTTTAGCATATGTGTTCAATACATATGAATGGAGATATCGTTCATGAACATTGCATCTGCCTGGCGCACCAAGAAACAGCGATATGCGTTGCAGGGTGAAGTCTGCCCCGACTGCCATCAGGCGATCTTCCCGCCGCGAGATGTCTGTCCTCATTGCACCCAACCAGCCGGCCCTGTGCATACCATGAGCGGACGCGGCGAGGTTTTTAGCTTCACCCGCATGTTCAACGTGCCGGAGGGCTTCGACGCTCAGCGCCCCTACACCGTGGCCCTGGTCAAGCTTGAAGAAGGCCCTATGGTCACGGCCCAGTTGACAGATGTGGATGAAGGCCAGGTCGACATCGGCATGAAAGTAGAGATGGTCACGCGTAAACTGCGCGAAGAGGGCGCAGACGGTCAGATCGTCTACGGGTACAAGTTTCGCCCACTGATGACAGCCTAATCAGCTTTTCACAGAATCTTACAACGGCTGCTATCCATCATGGATAGCAGCCGTTTTCTGTTGGATCGAGAGCACAAATTTGGGTATATGCGTTCGTGTAGATACGCAAAATACACAAACCCTGGTCGGGTTGGTGGTAGACAATTCGATTTTGCTATGGGATAATACCTAACCAGGAGGTTACTCTCAATGGTTAAAGACAATCATCCTAGTTACGTTTCATGTGTCGCCGACATACTCAGCTCGTCGGCAGTGCCTCTGTCGGTAGATAGCCTGGTCTCGCGCGTGAAATCGCAGCGGCCGGTAGGCAGAGGTGTGAAGAGTGCAATCTACCAGGCGATCAACAAGCTCTATCAGGCGATTCCTGTGGCACCCGGGCAGTACGGATGGCTGTCTTATTTGTTGCGGGATCAGTGGTTTCGCCATCCACTGAACAGTGTGGAGATCCGCAGAGGCTACCTTCTGCTGGATGAGATGGAGCATGCCGTCTTTTTTCCCCAGTTTTTCCAGGATCAGGAACAGGACGCTCGATCCGTACAGGTTGAGATGATGGGCGGGCCCATCATTGAGGCAACCGCCAATATCGAGCAGGGGACATGGGCGTTGCGGCTGGGCGCACCCTTTGTGGAGTGGGTCGATACCGTAGGTGGTGCTCCACATGACGATCTATTGATCTATGCGCAGGACGCGGTGGCGGGCAAGTATTTTCTGCGCCTGCAACCACGCGAAGTGCGCCAGGAAGAGGTGATCAGCGAGCGCAACCGTCAACTGGTACGCGCTGCCGAGCAGATCGTCTCTGCCGATCGCAAATCGCGTGCGGCTGTGCCTGTGGCCGAACTGGCCGCCGCTCTGGTGGGGCGTGGGCTGTTCAAGCACCAGGTGCCGCCGGACGATATGCACTACGTGCTGCACGAATTCAGCCGCCTGCGGCTGTACGATGATTTGGGCTATGCGTTCGAGGAAAGTATCCCGCCGATTAAGCGAAACTTCAACCGCTTTCAGGCGCAGGGACGTCCTTCACAAGGACAAATCGACGTTTCGGAAGCGCCCGCATGGTTCGACGAAGACGAAGATCTAGACGCCTGGCGTCAGGCCTACGATGTGTTTGGCGTGAATTACGATGACTTCGATGATGTGTCCATGATGGACAGCTTCATCGATGATCCCGACGATGCCTTCTGGGATGTCGAAGACGATCCCGGCATGGACGATAACGCTTCGGAACTGTGCGAAGGCTACCAATCCTACCTTTCTGAGTTCTACAATATAGAATCAAACGAGCAACCGCTGAGCCACATGGAGTTCCATCTGCTCGAAGCGGAATTGGAGATGTTGGTGGGGCTGGAGCAGGAGTTTGGCTATCTCATGCCCGAACAGGAAAAGCGAAAGCTTGATCTGGCCGAACGTCTCTTCATTGATCTGAGCTACTTCTCCGATGACGGTGACTGGGATCAATCGAACGGCTTCGATGATCCACCCTTCTGGGAGAACTAAATGCGTGGTGATTGGTGACAAGGATAGACGCCGCGACCAGGCGTGATGTCGAAGTTATAGAGACCACCAACAGCGTTTGGTGGTCTTTTCTTGCCCTGCAACGAGTGCAAGCGTAATGCAGCGAACAGCCGGAAACCCCGACTGCGGAGTATAGTGATTTCATGTCGAACAATCCTGTGAACTGTCGATACTTTTACGGTGACTATCACCGTGGCAACAACAAAGAGGAATGTCGTTTGCTGGCAGCCAGCCCGGGCAACGAACGCCCCTGGCGACGCGGACACTGCAACACCTGTCCAGTCCCTGAAATCACCCGTGAAACCAACTGCCGCGATCTGCTGCTGGAAGCCGAAGTGCAGAAGCGTTTCCTCAGCGAACGTGTCGTCGTCACCTTTTCGGTGTGCGCCAAGCACCTGATCGATCTCGACGATCCGCTGTACTGCCCAGAATGCGCCAAGGAGTGGGAAAGCATTCGGAACAGCCTTTGAGATGGGAGAAGTATGAAGGGAGAAGTATGAAGGGTGAATGACGCTCATTTCACCCTTTACACTTCTTGTGTTATAGTTTCAATACAACTTCATCCGGGGGAGCTTGGAAGCGCCAGGCTGAGAGGACAACCGCTGTTGTCGACCCGAAGACCTGATCTGGGTAATGCCAGCGTAGGAATCGACCGCCGTCGCGCTCTCCTTGCTGGGGAGCGTTTTTTGTTGGCACAAATTATATTGGAGGAGAATCCATGTCCCGTTATCGCATCATCCCTATCATCATCGCTTTGTTTTTCGTGCTCGCTGCCTGCACCCCCATCGCCACACCGCCCACCACAGAGACAAGCAGTGAACCGCGCACCCTCGTCGTCGCCAGCCACGACTCGTTCAACGTCAGCGAGGATCTGGTCACCGCGTTCGAGGATGAGCACAACGCCGACGTGCAGTTTCTGCAACTGGGCGACGCCGGCGAGGCGCTCAACAAGCTGATCCTGAGCAAGGACGCGCCGCTGGCCGACGTCTTCTTTGGCGTGGACAACACCTTCCTCAGCCGGGCGCTGAACGCGGATATCTTCGTGCCGTACGAGTCACCTTTGCTCGGCGTGATCCCCGACGAATTTGAACTCGATCCGGCTCACACACTGCTGCCCGTGGACTACGGTTTCGTCAATCTCAACGCGGACCGCGGCTGGTTCGAGGAGCAGGGCATCCCGCTGCCGCAGACACTGGACGATCTCGCCGATCCGCAGTACAGTGGACTGCTGGTAGTGGAAAACCCGGCTACCTCGTCGCCAGGATTGGCTTTCCTCATTGCCACCATCAGCTACTTCGGCGAGGAGGGCTACCTTGACTTCTGGCGCGCCCTGCGCGAAAACGATGTCCTCGTCACTAGCGGCTGGAGCGAAGCGTACTACGATCACTTCACCGTCGGCTCCGGCGGCGCAGGTGACCGTCCTCTGGTAGTGAGTTACACCACCAGCCCGCCCGCGGACGTGATCTACGCCACAGACGGGCGCACCGAACCGGCCAGCGTCAACGTCAATCCCGCGGGTGGTGTCTTCCGCCAGATCGAATTCATCGGCATCGTGCAGGGGACGACGCAAATGGATCTGGCCCAGGCCTGGGTCGACGCCATGCTCAGCCAACCCATCCAAGAGGACATCCCTTTGCAGATGTTCGTCTATCCGGTCCAACCCCAGCGCCGAACTGCCCGCCGAGTTCGTCGCCTTCGCCAGAAGCCCCCACCGACATCGCGGATGTCGATCCCGGCGATTGAAGCGAATCGGGAGGCGTGGATCGAGGCGTGGACGGATGCGGTGTTGAGATAAGGGATAATGAGATGATGGGATGATGTGTTGTCCCGCATCATCCCATCATCTCATCATCTAACTGCTAAACTTTCATGACAAAGCGCGCCGTCTACCTTCTCTACGCCCTCCCCCTTCTCTTCCTCGCCGCCTTCTTCTTCTTCCCGTTGGCGGCGATTTTGCTGAGAGTTTTGCGCCGGATGGGCAGTGGACGTTCGACGGGATCGGCGCGACGGTGGGGCGTCCTTTTTCTGGCGGGTGTTGTGGTTTACCATGTGGCAAGCCGCTGTGTCTATGCTGTTGACGCTGCTGCTGGGGCTGCCGTTGGCCTATCTTTTCGCCCGCTATGAATTCGCAGGCAAGACAATCCTGCGCGCGTTGACGACGATCCCGTTTGTGATGCCCACGGTGGTGGTGGCGGCGGCGTTTACGACGTTGCTGGGGCAGACGGGCGTGGTTAACCAGTGGTTGCAACGTCTTTGGGGGGCTGAGACGCCGCCGCTGGACATCATGCAGACGATCTGGGTGATCCTCTTGGCGCACGTCTTCTACAACGTGAGTGTGGTGGTGCGCACGGTGGGCGGCTTCTGGGCCAACCTCAACCCGCGCTCGAAGAAGCGGTAAGCGTGCTGGGCGCTTCACCGTGGCGGCGTTTTGTGCTGGTGACGCTGCCGCTGTTGCTGCCCAGTGTGGCGGCCGCGGGGCTGCTGGTCTTCCTGTTCTGTTTCACCAGCTTCGGCGTGATCCTGATCCTGGGCGGCGCGCTTCTCTACGCTGGGAAGTGGAGATTTACCGACAGGCGGTGAACCTGTTCAACTTGCCGGTGGCGGCGTTCCTTTCGCTGGTGCAGATGGCGATCACATTTGTGGTGATGGCCGTCTACGGCGCATCCAGAAAGCGCGGGCGGGGCTGCCGTTGGAGCTACGACCGCAGAGCGTCACCCAGCGCCGGGCTTCGGGCTGGGGTGAGCGGTTTGTGCTGATGGGCGGCCTGCTGACCATGATCGGCCTGTTGCTGGCGCCGTTGGCGTCGCTGGCTTGGCGCAGTTTCACTCTGGGCGACGCCGCCTTCACGCTGGATTTCTACCAGGCGTTGACGGTGAACCCGCGTGGCAGCGCCTTCTTCGTGCCGCCGATTGTGGCGGTGCGCAACTCGTTGTTGATCGCCCTATCGACGGTGGTGCTGAGCCTGTTTCTGGGTGTGATCAGCGCCTATCTGCTGGCGCGTCCCGCAGCCGGGTGACGGCGGTGCTCGATCCCATCTTTCTGTTGCCGCTGGGTACGTCCGCGGTGACGTTGGGGTCGGCTACATCATTGCGATGGGTGCGTTGCGCACATCTCTGCTATTGATCCCCATCGCGCACACGCTCATCGCGGCGCCGTTCGTGGTGCGCACGCTGTTGCCGATCCTGCGCAGTCTCGATCCGCGGCTGCGCGAGGCTGCGTCCGTCATGGAACCGTCGCCGCTGCGGTGGTGGGAAGTGGAACTTGCCCATGCTGTGGCGGGCGGTGCTGGTGGAAGCGGTCTTCGCCTTCACCATCAGCCTGGGCGAATTCGGCGCAACCCTGCTCATCAGCCGCCCGATCTGCCCACCATGCCCGTCGTCATCTACCGCGCCCTCAGCCAGCCTGGTCTGCTCAATTATGGCCGAGGCCCTCAACGAGCACGATTTTGATGATCGTGTCGGCGTGGGGTTGATCGTAATCGAACGTTTTCGCCTTGAAGAAAGTGAGTTTTAGGGAGGTGATTGGGGATTGGTGATTTGTGATTGGGCAAGATCGTGGGCGCGTCGATGATGGGATGATGAACGTCAACACCATCATCCCATCATCTCTCATCTCGTCTACAAAACCCAATCACAAATCACCAATCCCCAATCACCTCCCCCCAATCACATCATGCTCACGCTGACCAACATCCACAAACAATACGATTCCGCTCCCGTTCTCTCCGCCGTGGATCTGGCTGTGGAAGACGGCGAGATCGTCTGCTTGCTGGGGCCGAGCGGCTGCGGCAAGACGACGTTGCTGCGCATCGTGGCCGGGCTGGAACAGGCCGATCAGGGCGATCTGCGCATCGACGACCAAGACCTGACGCGCATCCCTGTGCATCGGCGACGCTTCGGGCTGATGTTCCAGGAGTTCGCTCTCTTCCGCGACATGACGGTGGGGGACAACATCGCCTTCGGCCTGCGCATGGCTGGCGCGGACCGCCCCACCATCGCCCGCCGCGTGGACGAGATGCTGGCGCTGGTGAATCTGGACGGATACGCGGATCGTTCTGTCTTCGGCACTGAGTGGCGGGGAACGGCAGCGGGTAGCGCTGGCGCGCAGCCTGGCCCCCAACCCGCGACTGTTGATGCTCGACGAGCCGCTGGGCAGCCTGGATCGCACCCTGCGAGGAACTGATGACCGAGCTGCGCCGCATCCTCAAGCGTGTGGGCGTCACCGCGCTTCTATGTCACCCACGATCAGCAGGAAGCGTTCGCGGTGGCGGATCGCATCGTGGTAATGAATCGAGGGCGGATCGAGCAGATTGGGACGCCACAGCAGGTCTGCCAGGCCGGCAACGTCCTTTGTGGCGCGGTTCTTGGGGCTGACTAACTTGATCGAAGGGGAGATCCAAGCGGGAGACCGTCCAAAATGGTGACAGAATTGGGCGTCTTCCACCTGCCGCAACTTTCCTCGCCGGGGACGCACACACTGCTCATCCGCCCCCGAAATCGAACGCGCCAACCTGGGCCAGGACGCGTCCGGCGGCGGCATTGCGGCGTGCTTACCGCCGTCTCCTTCCGCAGCAGCGACTACCACATCGACATCGCCGTCAAAGACAGCCACGGCGTCGCCCACACCTCGACTTCATCCTCCCCACCTGTCACCGCGGACGGTTGCAGTTGCCGGAGATCGGGCAGGAGATTCAGTTAGGGATTGATGGGGAGCAGTTGGTGCTGCTTTAGAAATAATGCGTAACTCGTAATGCGTAATTCGTGGAGAACATTGGCTTTACCAATTACGAATTACGCATCACGCTTCCATCAACAGCAACACCGCCGAGAACACCAACAACACCAAAATCACCCGATCAAAGGTGGCTTTGTCGATGCGCACGGAAAGCCAGCGCCCGATGATCACACCCACGGGGATCAGGGGCAGCAGCCACACGATTTCGAGTACTTCCTGTGGGTGTAGGATGCCGGCGTAGACGTAGTAGGGGACCTTGAGCCAGTTGATAATCGCGAAGTAGGCGGCGCTGGTGGCGATGAAGGTGCGCGGCGGGATGTTCTGGAGCAGCAGGTAGATGGTGATCGGCGGTCCGCCGGTGTGCGCCAGCGTAGAAGTGAACCCCGCCACCGAACCGGCCGGGACGCCGTGCCAATTGCGCGGCTGGTAGGTGAGCGACTGTAAAATGCGTTTCTCGAACAGCCGATAGAGTACGAAGATCACCACAAAGATGCCCAAACCCGTGCGCAGCGCTTCGCTGGAGATACTGGTGATCAGCGCTGTCCCCAGTGTGATCCCAATCAACGACGCGGGGACGAGGTAGAGCAGCAGTCGCTTGTCCCACTTACCCCAGTGCGCCGCCACGGCAAAGACATCGGTGAGCATGAGCAGCGGCAGCAGCAGTCCAATCGCCATTTCCGGCGGCATCACCAGGGCCATCAACGGCGTGGCCGCGCCACCGGCTGCACCGCCCAATCCACCCTTGGAAAGCCCAATCAACAGAATCACAAACGCCGTCACGAGGTAAAATGCCAGGGTATCCGGCAGCATAGGTCCACGCATTCTAGTGGTTGGAAAAGAGTAACCTGTTCAGTGTAGCACCCTGAGAGGAAAAGGCAAAAGGCAAGAGGCAAAATGCAAAAGGCAAAAGGATCTGGAAAGTGATCTGGCATTGGGATTGGTACATCCAGAGGTTGCACGCGATAATGCGGCATCGGACTCAGTCATATCCAGCCATCCACCCCCACAGGACGTAAACCCCATGCACCTCGACGCGCAACGCACGATTGACGTCGTCACCGCGGCGCTGCTGCGCGAACTCGGTGACGAGGTGGATCTGATCTTCCGCTACGGTTCGCTGCTTTCTGGCGCTGCCCACAAGTACTCGGATCTCGACATTTCGTATGTACCGACCCACGACACCACGCACAGTTCGATCACCGTGCTCGTGGACGATGTCCTCGTCGATCTCTATCCCATCCGCTGGTCGTGGCTGACGCAGATGGCCGACTTCGCCACGGTCAACGCCACGATTCTGCTCCAGGGCGAGGTCATCTACCAGCGCAACGAGGACGTCGGCCTGCGTTTCCACGCGTTGGGTGACCGCCTGCGAGAGTTGCAGCAGCCCGAAGCGCGGCCCGAAATGGTGACCAAGGCGCTGGACATCTTCAAGCAGACAGGGTACCCGGCGTTGCTGTTGCGCGAGCAGGCCGCCGCCGACAACACCATGGCCTGTCTCTTCCACGCCCAGCGCATCGTCCACGCGGTGATGCACGCCGTGATGGTCTGCAACCAGACCCTCGTGGACACGCGTAAGCCCGACCGGCTTCTGGCCCTGCCCCGCCTGCCCGAGGACTTCGCTACGAATCTGGAGCGGGTCACCGCGGCGGTGGAACCCGACGATCTGGCCGCCGCCTGCGAGGATCTGCTGCTGTCGACGCGGCGCTTTCTGCTGGCCGAACAGGCCGACGTCGCCCGCAGCGCGCGCCGTTTCGCCGACGTCTTCGGCCCGGCGTACCCGGAGCTGAAGGGCGATCTGTTGCACGTCCTCCTGGCCTGTGAGCGCAAGGACATGTTCAGCCTCAAAGACAAACTGCTCTCGCTCTACCACGAACTGTCGATCCACACGGCCTGGGCGTCCACCGGCATCGACTACGGCGACTTTAACAGCCTGGCCGACTACGAACAGAACTTCGTGGCCTTGGGCTTCCCGGCGCTGCTGCCCCACGTGATGACCCAGGACTTCGACGGACTGCACCGGCAGATGCTGCTCTTCGACGCGCGGATGCAGTCCTTCCTCAAAGAAAACGGCGTCGATCTCTACAGTTTCGCAGACTTGGACGCACTCGAAAAGCATCTAGTGCAAAAGCAGAAGTGATCCACGGAGCCGCATGAAGAACCATGAAGACAGGGCAGAATAAAGAAAAGGGACACGGATTTCACGGATTTTTGGGACACTAAGAAATACCGAGGTTTAGGTCAGATCAGAAGAAGCCAATTTCAGACCAAGTCTGACTCCTGAAAATCCTGGCAATCCGTGTCCTTCTGCCTCTGCCGTCCGTCTTCGTGTGGCTTCGTGGATCAAATCTCTGGAGGAAAACCATGTGCAGAAACATTCGGACGTTGTTCAATTTTGAACCACCCGCCACGGACGACGAGATCCGCGCCGCGGCGTTGCAGTATGTGCGCAAGATCAGCGGCTTCAGCAAGCCGTCGCAGGCCAACGAGGACGCTTTCAACCGCGCCGTCGACGAGATCGCGAACGTGTCCCGGTCCTTGCTGGCGGCGTTGGAGACCAGCGCCCCGCCCAAGGATCGCGAGGAAGAGGCGATCAAGGCCAAAGCCAGATCCGTGCAGCGCTTCTCCCCAAAATGAACACACGCGAACTTCAAATCCGCCTGGCCCAGGATGGATGTAATCCCGGCCTCTACGCCGTGGGTGTGCGCGGAAGCGCGTCCAATGCCTTCTGTCTCACCCACAACGGCGTCGAGTGGCAGGTCTACTACACCGAGCGCGGCGTGAACCAGGCCCCAATGTTCACGTCTCCCAGCGAAGAGGACGCCTGCGCCTACTTCTACAACTTAATGAGTTCGATTCGGCACGAACACTGCGTTGGCATCTTCCGCAGCGAGGACGCTGCCCGCGCCCTTGAAGACAGACTCGATCAACTGGGTATTGCCTCCCGTCGCAACGACTTCCCATACGGCGGCCCCGATGATCGGCGTTACCGCGTCTTCGTGGAAGGCAAAGCCATCTTCGCCATGCGCGCCGCCTTCCCCGTTGTGCCGCTGCGTGATGGGTGAGTTTGCCAACTTGCGCAGATCGTAGGAATGGGAATGATGGGTGGAACGGTTCTCCATCACCTCATCATCCCCATCATCACACCCACTGAGGAGTTTCGTTCATGTCTGATACCTCGCCAACGCCTGTCCGCATTGCCATGTGGTCCGGCCCGCGCAACATTTCCACGGCCATGATGCGCTCGTGGGAAAACCGGCCCGACACCGTGGTGGTCGACGAACCGCTTTACGCCCACTACCTTCAATCCACAGGCAGCGACCACCCCGCCAGCGGCGAAGTCATCGCCGCACAGGATCCAGATTGGCGCGCCGTCGTCGCCCATCTCGTGGACGATCCATTGCCGTCGGGCAAATCCATCTATTTTCAGAAACACATGACCCACCACATCCTCGACGACATGGAACTGGATTGGGTGGACAGCCTCACCAACTGTTTCCTGCTCCGTTCGCCCCAGGAAGTGATCAACTCGTACATCAAAGTGCGCCCCAATCCACCCTGGCCGACATCGGCGTGCTTCAGCAGCGCCGCATCTTTGATCACGTGTGCGCTGTCAGCGGAGAGATCCCCCGGTGCTCGACTCCGCGATGTCCTCATGGACCCGGCGCGTCCTCGGCCTGCTGTGCCAGCGCGTCGGCGTACACTTCGACGAGCGGATGCTCAGTTGGCCCGCTGGTCCGCGCGACACCGATGGTGTCTGGGCGCCCTACTGGTACGATGCCGTGTGGGCGTCCACCGGCTTGCACCCTACCGCGCCAAGGACGAACCGTCCCTTCGCATTGACGGGGCTGCTCGACGAAGCGAATGATCTGTATTTGGCGTTGTACGAGCATCGGTTGGGGCAGTAATGTGTGATGCGTAACCCAGAAGGATCTCGTTGGGCGAGATCTTGCTTTGCCAGACATGACTCCACAGTAAGAATCAAAATATCAGCCCAACAGTGCGCCGCTGCCTGAAGAAAAATCTGTAGAAATGATGGTTTGCACCCAAGGCGGCGGCGTTCTGCGAGGTGAAGCGGCTCTGGCGAATGAGGACGTTGTTGCTGAGCAGCCGCGGCAGTTGACGGCGGATGGCGCTCTCCAGTTCCACGCTACGCGGACCGGTCAACGCGCTGAGGAAACCGCCGATCACGACGACATCGGGCTGCACCACGAGGACGACGTTACCCACGGCCGCAGACAGCGCCGCCGTGAGATCCTGCACGATGGCGAGGCAGACCGGGTTGGCGTCGTCCGCGGCGTGGAGGATCTGGCGGAAGCGCTCGCGCGGATTGGTAACGGCCAGAATCGGCGCGTAGGCTGTCCGTTCGTCTTTGGACAGGGCGGCGACCCGTTCCTCGAAGATCTGGTTGACCCCCACCACCGTGAGCAGGCGGTGAACATTGGCTGAGTCCAGTTGATCCCCGGCATTGATCAGGTGGCTGCCGATGAGACCGGCGTTGCCCAGCGATCCTTTGTACAGTTCTCCGCGCAGGAAAAGGCTCACCTTCACCGCTTCGTCGTAGCCCACGTAGGCCAGGTTCTTCTCCAACGGCTCGCTGGTGTGCTGGAACTCGGCGAACGCCATGCAGTCGACGTCGTTGGCGATCTGCACGGGCAGATCCAACATCGCCTGCAAACGACGACAGATGGCGAAGTTCTCCCACGTCGGCACGCGGCCAATCGAGATGATGTCCCCTGTCGCCGGATCGGTGAAGCCCGGCGACGCAATGCCGATCCCCAAGATCGCCCGATCTGTGAAGGATGCCCGAATCCGTTCCACATACGCCACCACCGCCAGGATCGACTCTTCCGGCGTGGGCGTGGCGCGGTCGAAGTGCTTCTCCTCGTCCAACACCTCGCCGGTGAGATCCGACGTGATCAGGCGCATCCCCGGCAACTGCAAGTGAACGCCCACGATCACAAAGCGACGACTGTCCACGCCGAAGAGCATGGCCGGTCGGCCACCGTTGGCTTCGGCCTGCCCCACCACGCGGATCCACTGCGCGTCGGAAAGATCCTGCACGGCGCGGCGCAGCGTGGGCAGGCTCACCTGAGTGGCCTGCTGCAAATCGGCCAACGACATCGGCGCATTGAGGACGGTACGAAGAATGGAGCGCTGCAAAGACATGGCGAATTGTCCGTGATCGGTGATTGACAAATCTTTTATAAATGATATTATAAAAGTATACCCATTTTCAAGAGCGATTTTTTCATTTTATCAAACTTTCCGGTTCTACAGAGTTTTTCAGCGATAGAACGCGGATTCAGCGGATCGTGGCAACGTTAGTGACGCCGATTGAGCCTGTCGAAACCAAGGAACGGGTACAACAGGCCAAGATATAGGTACAGTAGACCTGCTCGGTTTCGACAGGCTCAACCGGCGCTAGTCTGCCAAATCCGCTCAACCCGCCAAATCCGCGTTCTATTCCACACCCGCCCGCAAAGGTTTTCAAGAAAAGTGACTGCATCCGGCCCGCGTGGATATGACGATCTCGCCCTGTTTTACGGCGATCTACACAATCACTGCAACTTGAGCTACGGCCACGGCTCGCTCGAGGACGCGCTGCACAACGCGCGCCTGCAATTGGACTTCGCCAGCGTCACCGTCCACGCCGTGTGGCCCGATCTGCCACAGGATGATCCGTACCTCGACTATTTGGTTGACTATCACCGCGAGGGCTTCGTCAAGGCACAGACGGGGTGGCCGGGCTACGTGCAGGCCATCGAAGCCGCCAACGAAGACGGCACATTCGTCACCTTTCCCAGCTTCGAGTGGCATTCCATGCGCTACGGCGATCACTGTGTCTACTACAAACATGGGCAGCGAGATGAGCGTCCGTTTCCTATCATCGAAGCGCCTGATCTGCCTGCGCTGCGCCAATCTGTACGTGATTTGCAGACCGACGCCTTCGTCATCCCGCACCACATCGGCTACAGGGCCGGCTCCCGCGGCATCGATTGGGGCGCGTTCAGCGAGGAACTGTCGCCGGTGGCCGAGATCTTCTCGTTCCACGGGCTGGCCGAGAGCAGCGAGGGGCCGTACCCGTACTTGCACTCGATGGGACCGCGCCACAGCGGCAGCACGGCGCAACACGGCTGGGCGCAAGGACACGTCGTCGGCCTGATCGGCTCGACGGATCACCACAATTCTTTCCCTGGCAGCTACGGCTACGGACGGCTGGCGGTGTGGGCATCTTCGCTCAGCCGCGACGACATTTGGGACGCCATTGCCAATCGCCGCACCTACGCGCTGACGGGGGATCGCATCGACGTGGCGTTTGCCGTCAACGAGCAGCCGCTGGGCAGCGTCCTTGGACCGGCAGCGGAGCGCTGGATCGACGTGTCCGTGCGCGGCGGATCGTCCATCGACTACATCGAAGTGTTGCACAACAACCAGATCATTCACCGCGAGGATTGTTATCCACAGCGGATCGAGCGCGGGCTGTTCAAGGTCTTCGTGGAAGTGGGCTGGGGCGAACGCAGCCAGGAGACAGCCTGGGACGTGACGTTGCGGGTGAAAAGTGGCCGTTTGCGTCAGGCGGAACCACGTTTCCGTGGCCGCGGCCCCACCGACGCCCCCGCCGAGGACGCCGTCTTCGCCTACACCAACTGGGTTCAAGACGCCGCCTATTCGATCCACTTCGAGACGCGCACACGACAGAACCCGTCACTCCACACCGCGGCTACCGAAGGCATGGCGCTAGAGATCGAGGGGGACGCGCAGACTGTGCTGATCGCCGATGTCAACGGGCAGCGCATGGAGATTCCGCTGACCGAGTTAATCAAAGGATCGCAGACCGCAAACCTGGGTGGTTTCGTGTCGCCGGCCATCTGTTTTCATCGGGCCATCCCCGAGACCGAGTACAATCGCCGTTTTGCGTTTGCCCACCGCGGGGATGGGGCCTATCGAAATGATAGGGCACAGCGCGATTGGTATTACGTCCGCGTGCGCCAGCGCAATGACCAGTGGGCGTGGACGTCACCGATCTGGGTGGAGCCACCAAGCCGCTAACAACCAACGCTAGCGCCGGTTGAGTAGCCCGAAGCTTGCGGAGGGCGTATCGAAACCCAGCGGGTTGCATGGGTAAACCCGTTCCTTGATTTCGATACGGCTCGCAGACTCGTCTACTCAATCGGTGTCACTAGCGTCACCTCTACAATGATTGTCACATTTACCCACCACAAGAAAGGACCAAAACCCATGCGTAGATTTGTACTCCCGATGCTGATTCTGGCGTTGGCGCTGATGGCCGCATGCGGCGCAGCGGAAACGCCCAGCGAACCCGCGGCGCCGGCCGCCACAGAAGCACCGGCTGCCGCCGAACCGACGGAAGCGCCTGCCGAGGAACCCGCCGCGGCCGAACCCACCGAAGCCCCGGCAGAAGAACCCGCTGCTGAGGCAACCGAGGCCCCCGCCGAAGAGCCTGCCGCCGAAGAAGCCATGCCCGCCGTGGACATCAACTGCGGCACCGACGAAGAAGTCACCATCACCTTCATCGGCGACCCGGCCGGCACCCACCCTGACGCCGAAGCGGCCACCATCGAACGCTTCCAGGCTGCCTGCCCCAACATCACCGTGGACCGCATCCCCGGTGACGCCAATGTGCAGAACCTGCTGGCCGTCTACCTGACCGCGTTCGAGGCGGAAAGCCCCGATTTCGACGTCATCCGCGTCGACGTGATCTGGCCCGGTCTCCTGGCCGAACACCTGCTGGACATGTCGGAATTCACGGCGCAGGAGCAGATCGATTCGTACCTGCCGTCGCTCGTCCTCAATGACACGGTGGACGGACGGCTGGTGGCGCTGCCCCTGCGCATCGGTTTCGGTATGCTCTACTACCGCACCGATCTGTTGGAGAAGTACGGCTTCGACGCGCCGCCCGCCACCTGGGATGAACTGGAAAGCATGGCCCAGACCATCCAGGACGGCGAACGCGCCGACGGCAACGCCGAATTCTGGGGCTTCGTGTGGCAGGGCAACGCCTACGAAGGTCTCACCACCAACGCGCTGGAATGGCAGGTCTCCAACGGTGGCGGTTCCATCGTCAGCCCTGAAGGTGAAATCGAAGTCAACAACGAAGCCACCATCGCCGCCTTCGAACGCGCCGCCGGTTGGGTGGACACCATCAGCCCGCCCGGTGTGGTGAGCTACGCCGAAGAGGACGCCCGCGGCGTGTGGCACGCCGGCAACGCGGCCTTCATGCGCAACTGGCCGTACGCCTACAGCAGCAGCCTTGAGAGCGAAGCCATCGGCGGCAACTTCGACGTAGCCCCTGTCCCCGCGGGTGATGCGGGCGTGGGCGCGGCGACGTTGGGCGGCTGGCACATCGGCGTGTCTCGCTACTCCGAGAATCCCGAAGCGGCTGCCGCCTTCGCCGCCTACATGACCAGCGTCGAGAACCAGAAGCACTACGCCATCGACACTTCGTCGCCGCCTGCTTCTCTGGCACTCTACGCCGATCCCGACATCCAGGCCGCCATGCCGTTCGCCAGCCCCGAAGTGGTGGAAGTGACCACGGCGCGCCCGTCCACGGCCACCGCAGAGAAGTACAACGAAGTCTCCACCCTCTACTTCACCGCCGTCCACTCGATCCTCACCGGCGAGCAGGACGCGGCGACCGCGGTGGAACTGTTGGAGCTGGATTTGATGGATCTGTTGGGGAATTAGCGTGATTCGTGATTCGTGTTGCGTGGGTAGAGGACGTTTCCGCGTGACTGGGATGTTGGTTGGGTTAAGATAGTGCATAGTGCGTGGTTCGTGACGGGCTACGCACTACGCACTAAACTTGCCCCCGATCCCTTCCAGGCAAACGCACCAACGTACGCAACCCACGCAACACGAATCACGCAACACGGAGCTTCTCATGAGCACAACCACATTGCATTCCCGCGGGGCAGGACAACAACCTGCCCTGCTATTTTCGGCGCTGTTTGTGCTGTTGGGGGTGGTGGCGCTGGGTTGGCTGGCCGTGGCGGTGACGCAGAACCCGGTCATCAACCTGGCGCTGGCACCGGCGACGGGCGGAGACGCGCCGCCTTCGTCCGCACTTGGTGCGGCGATCATGGCCTTCCTCACCCAGTTCGGCATCGTGCTGCCGGTGATGGTGCTGGTGCTGGGCGTCGGCTCGATTGGATTGGGGCTGCGTGTGCGCACCCAGGACGTGATCGCAGCGCGCTGGGCCAACGTGGCGCTGGGCTGGCTGACTGTCGGCGCGGGGATCGTGGCTGTGGCCGCGCTGGCCCGCACGGGGATCGCCCTGCTCGCGGCGGGGGACGGCGCGCCCGATCTCGTGGACGTCCCCCTGTTGCTCGGCGGGATGGTAGGTGTGCTTGTCTTTGGGCTGAGCTTTCGCTGGCTCAACCCTCGCGTGGATACGCTCTTTGAGGGCAAGGAATCGCTTGGCTCGCGCGACACCCGCCTGGCGTGGACGTTGTTGATCCCCACCCTTGCCGTCTTTTTGCTGGTGGCGGCGCGGCCACTGGAACAGACCTTCATCCGCAGCCTGACGGACAAACGCTTCGCTGGCCGCGAGGTGCCGTCCTTTGTGGGGCTGCAAAATTACCGGGATCTGCTGGGCATCCGCTTCGACGTCGTCTCCTGTCGCGTTGACGAGGACACGGGCGGCTGCCAGTTCAGCCGCGCCGGTGACATCCGCTGGGCGTCCATCGACCGTGAGTTGCTGCAAAATGGCTACCGCACGGTGTGGAACATCCGCCTGCCTGCGGGGGAAACGCCGCGCTCGCTGGCCATCAGCGGCCAGGACGGCGACTTCCTGCGCAGCATTTGGACAACGCTACTGTTCACGGTGGCGTCGGTGACGCTGGAACTGATCATCGCACTCTTCATGGCGATGACGGTCAACTCCGATTTCGCGGGGCGCGGCCTGATGCGGGCGGTGATGCTGATTCCGTGGGCGATCCCCACGGTGATTTCAGCGCGGCTGTAGAACTGATCCTCAAAGACACCGGCGCGGGCATCATCAACCGCGTCCTCATGGACATTTCGCTACTCAGGCGCCGCAGGCATGGCTTTCCGGACATCGGCTTGCAGGTCTAACGGCCGTGGCGGTGGACGTGTGGAAGACGACGCCGTTCATGGCCCTGCTGTTGCTGGCCGGTCTCCAATCGATCTCAAAGAGATCTCTACGAGGCCGCCGGCGTGGACGGGGCATCGCGCGTGCGCCAATTCTTCTCGATCACGCTGCCGCTGTTGCGGCCAACGATTGCGGTGGCGCTGGTCTTCCGCACACTGGGCGCGCTGCGCGTCTTGATCTGTTCAACGTCCTCTTTGGGCGGCAACAGCTTTCCATGGCCACGTACAACTACGAGACGCTGAACAACAACCAGCACAAGACGGCTGCGCCGTCGGCCATCAGCATCATCCTCTTTTGTTGATTTCGATCTTCGCCGTGATCTACGTGCGCATGCTCAACGTGGAGACGGATTAGGTGAAGCGGAGAAATGATGATCCACGAAGGCATACGAAGATCCACGAAGGCACACGAAGATACACGAAGGCAGAAAAAGAGGAGAGAAGAAGATGGACACGGATTTCACGGATTATCAGGAGAAAGCAGAGAAATTCTGAATCCTAAAAATCCGTGTAATCCGTGTCCGTCTTTCTGCTTTTCTGCTTCGTGTTCCTTCGTAATGGCTTCGTGGATCAAATCTTTCTGCTTTCTGACGTGGAGACAACCTGATGGCACAGACGATGACATCCTCTAGAAGAGCGTCGGGCATTTTTTGCAGCGTGTGGTCTTCTACGCGGCGGTGGTTTTCATCGCGGTCTATGCGCTGTTTCCGTTTTATTGGGCGTTCAACACGTCGCTCAAGACCAGGACGAGATGTTCAGCCGCGCCACCTACCTGCCGCAGAACCCCACGTTGAAGAACTACGAGTATGTGCTGCAAGACGACACCTTCTTGCTGGCGCTGCATAATTCGGCCTTCACGGCGGGGACGACGGCGAATTGCTCTCGCTGGCGGTGGGATCGTTCGCTGCCTACGCGCTAGGACGGCTACGCTTCCGCGGACGCACCGCGCTGCTCTACATGGTCCTCTCGATGACGATGTTCCCGGCGATTTCGATCTTGTCGGGGCTGTACACCGTGGTGCGCGACTTCGGCGTCTTCGGCACGCCGTTTGCGCTGATCCTCACCTATCCTGTCTTCACGCTGCCGTTCACGGTCTGGGTGCTCACCAGCTTCTTCCGCGGCTTGCCCGAGGAGATCGAACAGGCCGCCATCGTGGACGGGGCCACGCCCTTCCAGCGCTTTCGGCTGATCCTGTTGCCGCTGATGGCCCCGGCGCTGGTCACCACCGGGCTGCTCTCGTTCGTCAGCTCGTGGAACGAATACCTCTTCGCCCTCAACTTCACCATCACCAACCCGTCGGCGCAGACCGTCACCGTGGCGATCGCCCAATTCAGCGGCGTCGAAGCCATGCAAGAACCCATCGCCGAAATCATGGCCGCGGCCATGATCGTCACCGTGCCGCTGGTGGTGCTTGTCCTCATCTTCCAGAATCGGATCGCGGAGGGCTGACGGCGAAGCGGTCAAAGGATAAAAATAGAACGCGGATTGGGCGGATCAAGCCGGATTTTTCAAGTCTTAGGAGAAACCAGAGAAATAATGATCCACGAAGCCACACGAAGATACACGAAAGCAGAGAAGAACAAGCAGATAGCTTTTCCGCTCTGTTGTCCTGCTAATCCTAGAAATCCGTGTCCCTCTTTTCCTCTTTGTGGTGCTTCGTGTGCCTTCGTGGATCATTAAAATTCTGAAATCCTTATTCGCTAGAATCTGCCCGATCCGCTAAATCCGCCGTTCTATTTCAGATGCTTTTGAGAGGAATCTAGATGCAGTACGATGTGATTGTCTACACGGCCCAAATCTTCTGCGACCTCATCTTCTGCCGATCTGCCCGGGCTGCCACGGCTGGGGACGGAGATCTTCGCCGGCGATTTGACGATGACGGTGGGGGGCAACGCGATTGTGGCGGCGGGATTGCCACATCGGCTGGGGGCGAAGGTGGGGCTGGCCGCGGACCGCAAGGGACCGACGCTTTCCAGCTTGATCGTGCGCCAGACTTTGGACGAGTTGGGATTGGATCGGTCGCTGATCCGGGAACACGAGAGCACCCGCTGCCACAGGCGACGGTGGGGCTGTCGTTCCGCAGGACCGTGCATTTGTCACCCGCTTCGCCCGCCCAAGGACGCCGCCGGATCTGGTGCGGCTGCTGCGTGATCACCCGATGACCGTCATCTCCACGTGTGCAGCTTCCTGGCCGCGCTGGACAATCCCCGCGCCGCCTATATTGCCCACGACGCCGGGGCAACCGTGTCGATGGACCCCGGCTGGGACGAAGCGGCGTTGCGCGATCCGCGGCTTGCAGGCATGATCCGTGAAGTGGATTTCTTCCTGCCCAGCGAGATGGAATTGCGCCACCTCACCGGCGAGGGCGATCTATCCCTGGCGGCAACCACGGTCACGTCCACCATGCGCGAGGACGCTGCGCTCGTGGTGAAACAGGGCGCGGACGGCGCGACAATTGTTCGTCCACGGCGAGCGTGACGCCGTCCACACAGGTGTGCTGCCGGTGACGCCCGTGGACACCACCGGCGCGGGCGATTCGTTCGACGCCGGATTTCTGTATGCGTTTGTCAACGGGCTGTCGCTGGACGAGTGCATGCGCTACGGCGCGGTCTGCGGCGGCCTTTCCACCACCGGTCCCGGCGGGATCAGCGCACTTCCTACACTTTCGGAGGTTGAATTGTGGCTCCCAAAATTGCCATCATCGGCGACGGCAGCGCCTACGCACCAGGACTGATCCACGCCTTCATCCAACAGGCGGACACCTTCGACAGCGGAACTGGCGCGCAGTGGATGTGGCCGCCGACAACGTGGAGAGGTTGCGCAGTTGGGGCGCAAGATGAAAGCGCAGGCGGCAGGCGCACGCACATCGAAATCTCTCGGCACCACCCAGCGTAAAGATGCCATCGCTGGCGCGGACTACGTACTCACCGTTTCGCCAGGGCGGATTGAAGAGGCACCTGGACGAGTCGATCCCGCTCAAATACAACGTCATTGGGCAAGAGACGATTGGGCCGGGCGGTTTCTTCTTCGCCATGCGCAATGTGCCAGTGATCAGAGGCGATCCTGGTGGAGGATGGCGCAGCTTGCGCCCAAGGCAGTGCTGGTCAACTACAGCAACCCCGCAGATCGTGGCCGAAGCCGTCACCCGCTTTACCGACGTCCCCTGTATCAGCATCTGCGATCGGTGCAGCGACGATCAGAAGACGATCCTCAGGGCGCTGAATCGCCCCGACGCCAGGGTGACACTGGAGTGGATCGGCCTGAACCACGCCACCTGGAGCACGCTTCGAGATCGACGGCGAAGACGGCGTGTCGGAAATCATGAGCGTCACCTGGACGGGTGCTGGCCCGCGAGGACGTGACCCCACTTGCACAAACGTCAATTCCTGTTGGCGACGGCGTATGGACGTCTGCCCAACAGTTATATGCAGTACTACTATTTTCGGGAGGAGACGGTGGCTGAGGCCCAGGCTGCGCCGCAGACCCGCGCCCAGTCGATCATGGCGACGATGGGCAGCTACTACGCCCCACTTCGCCGAGCAACTGGCCGCGGACACGCCGCAGTTGACGCATGGTAGCAGTGTTCCCTCTTCGGCGACTGGGCAGTGGACGTGATCCGTGGGCTGGTGCGCGCCGGGACGGCAGCGTACACATCCTCAACGTGCCCAACCGCGGCGCGCTGCCCGACTTCGCGCCGGATCGTGTGGTGGAGGTCCCCGCTCGGTTGGAGCCGCGTGGAGCGACGCCGCTGGTGCAGGATCGGTTGCCGTCGGAGGTGGTGGGATTGCTCAAGATGCTGGCGGAGTACCAGTGGCTCGCCGCCGACGCCATCTGGCGCGAGGATCGCCGTGCGCTGGAGCAGGCGTTGGCGTCAAATCCGCTGGTGCTGTCGTTGTCCTTGGCGCAGCGGATGCTGGACGAGGTAGAGAAAACCCCCCTCTAACTTCCCCCGCACGCGGGGGAGTTAGAGGGGGTTCTCAAATCCACCCAACCTTGTGGGCGTTGTCGGCGAGGAGGAAGACGGCCAGCACGATGACGAAGACGGCGAAGCCTTTGCGCAGGACTTCGGGGCGGGTGCGCTTGGCCAGACGTGCGCCCGCCAGCGCGCCGCCGAACCCGGCGACGACGAAGGTAAGCACCACGGGCAGATCAATCGCCGGCCCGCCCAGGTGACCGAGGAAACCGGCGACACTGTTCATGGAGATCACCACCAGCGACGTCCCCACGGCCTGGCGGATGGGCAATCCCACCAGCATCACCAGCGCGGGGACGATGAGGAAGCCACCGCCCACGCCGAGGAAGCCGGTCATCACGCCCACGCCCAGCCCGCTAAGGATCGTCACCAACCAGCCGCGGCCTTCGTTGTCATCGCGGCTGGGCTGCGGTCGCAGGATCATGAACGCCCCCACCACGAACATCAGCGTGGCGAAGAGCAGCATCAACGTCGTGGGCGGCAAGAACTTCGACCAGCCCGCCGCCAGATACGCCGCCAACATGCCGCTGCCGCCGAAGACCAGCGCGATCTTCCAGTTGAGCGTCCCCTGCGTGCGGTGCATGAAGGCCCCCATCATGGCGTTGGCCCCCACGATCATCAGCGACGCCGTCACCGCGGCCTGGGGTGTCTGCCCCACAATGTAGACCAGCGCCGGCACCGTCAAAATCGATCCCCCGCCGCCGAGCAACCCCAACGACAGCCCGATCCCAAACCCCAACAATAGATCAACGAGTACTTGCATGACCACTTCCAAACCGCCTTTGGCGTGTGAAGATAACAAAAACGATTCTCTGACTCCACTGCGAAAAGTCCGACTTCTGTGTGATTTGCGGTTGCTCCCCTCCTGAGAGAAGTCGGACTTTTGCGCTTGAGCGACCTTTTTGCAGTGGAGTCATTCAATAGAACGCGGATTGAGCGGATTGGGTGGATCAGAACGGATTTTCTGAGTTCTCATCGCTGAAATCCGCCCAATCCGCTCAATCCGCGTTCTATTCTGCTACGCCGCAACCGCATCCAGGATGACACCGCGCTCCGTGGGCAGGAAGCGTGTCCAGCATTCTTCGCCTTCGTTGAGCGCCATCACGTCTTCGAAGCCGGCGGCCTGGAGCAGGCTGGCCGCGATCTGCGAGCGGTAGCCGCTGGCGCAGTAGGTGATCACGGTGGCGTCTTTGGGCAGGTCGGCCAGATGATCCATTACGTAGCCGAGTTGGATGTGCTTTGCGCCTTCGATGTGTTTGTCGGCGTACTCGGAGCGGCCACGCACGTCGAGGACAACGATGTCATCGTGCGGGTAGCGCTTGGCCAGTTCCTTGGCGGTGACCACGGGCAGCGCCTGCGTGCGGTGTGTCAGCACTTCGGGGCTGAAGTAACCCGGCACGTAGTCGATGCCGATGGAGCGCAGATCGTGCAGCATCTCGCGTTCGGTGTCGATGTTGGGCAGCAGCACGTAGACAGGACGATCATAGTCGACGAGCCAACCCATGTAGGTGACGAAGGTGTTGTTGTCGGCAGGCACGTTGATGGTGCCGGGCACGTGCGTGGACGAGAACTGCCCCGGTTGCGCAGATCGAAGACCTGTCCACCGTCCTCGATGACGTTGTCCAGTGTGGCGCGGTCGAAGTTGACCGGCGTGGGCAGCGCGCTGGTGATCACGGGGCCGAGTTTGTTCACCTTCTTCATCTGGGCGAAGTACTTGGGCGGCTCGGGCTGGCCGTCGAGTAGCCAGGCCACGAAGGCGTCCTCTTCGGCGAGTTGGAAGGCCGGGTTGAAGAGCTTCTCGTAGCCCAGCGTGGTGGACGGAATCGCGCCCAGCGCCTTGCCGCACGCGCTCCCCGCGCCGTGACCGGGCCAGATCTGCAAGTAATCGGGCAGCGCCTTGAAGCGTTCCACACTGGCGAACTGCTGCCGTGCGCCGGCTTCCTTGGTCCCCTTGTAACCGGCGGCCTCTTCCAGCAGATCGGGGCGGCCCACATCGCCGACGAAGAGGAAGTCGCCGGTAAAGACGCCCATTGGCTTGTCGGCGCCGGCGGTGTCGGTGATCATGAACGAAATGTGCTCAGGCGTGTGGCCAGGCGTGTGCAGCACGTCGACCTTGATGTTGCCCACTTTCCAGCTATCACCGTCGGTCACCAGGATCACGTTGGGATCGTCGGCATAGGCGTACTTCCAGTTGGCGTCGCCCTCGTCGCTGAGGTAGACCGTCGCCCCGGTGGACGCCGCCAGCTCACGGCTACCGCTGACAAAGTCGGCGTGGATGTGCGTCTCGGTGACGTGGGTGATGCGCAGCCCTTCCTTCTCGGCGGCGCGCAGGTAAGGGGTCACATTGCGGGCCGGGTCCACGACCAAGGCTTCACCCGTGGCCACACAACCGACCATGTAGCTGGCCTGAGCCAGTTTTTCATCATAAAAGTAGCGAAGTAGCATGTTTTCTTCTCTTCTTTCTTCGTATATCTTCGTATATCTTCGTATATCTTCGTATATCTTCGTGTGCCTTCGTGGATCAAATCTTCTGAGCCTCTGATTATCGTTTGATCGGCAATCCTTGACGCGCCCAGTCGATGATACCGCCCAGGTCGTAGACTTCGGTGTAACCGGCCTGGTTGAGGATGTTGGTGGCGAACGAACTGCGGTTGCCACTGCGGCAGTAGACGATGACGGGCTTGTCTTTGGGAATCTTGTTCATCTTGTCTTGCAACTCTTGCAGGCTGATGTTGATGGCGCCGGGAATGTAACCGTCGCGGAATTCCTCGGCGGTGCGCACATCCACCAGGGTGTGGGCGGCGCCGTCGTCCATGTAGTGGGTCTTGTAGTCTGCGGGCGTCACCAGTTGATGGCCAGAGGCGCCGCCGAAGATGCGGTTTAGGAAGCTCATATTCTCTCCTGAGGTGATAGTCTTCTGCGAGATAGGCGTACGCACACTCTACACCCTGCCCCACTTGCCCAGCGCCCCCGACTTGCTTATGATTGGTATAAGAACCAACTTATGCCAGAAATGACGCCCATGCTAAACCTCTACAAATTGGAAATTTTCGCCCTCGTGGTGGAGACCGGCAGCTTCAGCGCCGCCGCGGACCGTCTGCTCATGACCCAGCCCGCCGTGAGCCAGCACATTCAGGACTTGGAAGCGTCGCTCGGGGCTAGGCTGTTCGAGCGCGGACGGCGTGGGGTGCGTCTGACGTCGGCGGGCGAGACGCTGCACGACTACACCCGCAATATCCTGCGCATGGTGGCCGACGCCGAAAACGCCGTCACCGATGTGACGCAGCTGGCCGGCGGCAGCGTGTCCGTGGCCGCCACGCCGGGGATCAGCGTCTACTTGCTGCCCGAGTGGGTGCAGGCCTTCCGCGCCCAGTTCCCCAATCTCACCGTGTCGGTGCAGACGAGCATCACACCCGAAATCGTGGACGCGTTGCGCAATCGCAAGATCGATATTGGGCTGATCGAAGGCGAGATCGACGGTGTGGATTGGCCGCGGTTGGGTGTCCTCGAACTGGAGGAACACGAGCAGTTTGTGATCGTGGGGCCGAAGCACCGGTGGCGCGACGTTGAGCAGATTCAATGCGGGGATCTAAACGGGGAAACGTTTGTCATGCGTCAACGCAACAGCCAGACGCGCATCTGGCTCGACGCACGACTGGCGGCAGCGGGCGTCACCGCGGATGTGGCCGCAGAGTTCGACAACGTGGAATCGATCAAGCGCGCCGTGGCCAAGGGCATGGGGATCACGATCCTGCCGCAGTACGCCGTCCACACCGAGTTGGAGATCGGCCTGCTCCACGCCGTGCGCGTCGAGGCAAGCCCAATGCAGCGCACGCTGAAACTGGTGTGGAACGAGGATGTCTACTTCTCACCGGTGACGCGTACGTTTTTGAGGTTCTTGGGCGGATTTTTGCCGTCTTTGGGGGAGATTTGAGGCGCAGCAGAAGGTATGACAAACAATACGTCAACCCACCCAGAACGCCTTCTCCAGATCGGTAAATTCCTCGGCAGGCCCCTCGAATTTGTTGCGCCCCAGTTCCAACACATAGACATAGTCGGCGATCTTGAGCGCAGCGCGGATCTCTTGATCCACCAGGAGGATGGTCAGGCCGTCGTCGTCGCGCAGGTTGACGAGCATCTCGTAGACTTCTTCGGAGAGCAGCTTTGCCAGGCCAGCCGTAGGTTCGTCCACCAGGATCACCTTGGGATCGGTCATCAGCGTGCGGCCGATTTCTACCATGCGCTGCATCCCGCCCGACAGCTCGCCGGCCTTGGATTTGCGCCGCTGTTTCAGCACGGGGAAGCGTTCGTAGTTCTCTTCGAGCTTGAGATCGATGCGCTTGCGGTCGCGTTGGAATGTCCACGCGCCCAGTTCCAGGTTTTCCTCCACGCTCATGTGACGGAATACGCCCGGCTGCTGTGGAATGTAGGCGATGCCGCGGCCAATTCGCTCGTGTGTCGGCACGCCGATGATGCTCTGCCCGTTGACACGAATGTCGCCGTCGTTGGGCTTCAAGAAGCCGTAGATGGCCTTGAGCATGGTCGATTTGCCCACGCCGTTGGCCCCCAGCACCGTGGTGATCTTGCCCTCGGCGGCATGCAGGTTGATCCCCTGCAAGATGTTCAGATCGCGGTAATAGCCTACGTAGAGATCGGCGACTTCGAGCATTGGGTGTCCTTGTTGCAGGTGGCAGGTGGCAAGTTGCAGGTGGTGGACGGCGTCGGACACTTCAGGATTAGAATGATCCACGGAGGCACACAAAGAAACACGAAGCCAGGCAAGAACAGCCAGATGGCTTTTTCGCTTTACGGTCCTGGTAATCCTGAAATCGGTGTCCTTCTCTTTTCCGCTTCGTGTATCTTCGTGTGCCTTCGTGGATCATTTTTTCTTCGGTTTTTCCGATGTCCCGGTGTTCTCAGCGGCGTGCGCTATTCCTTCCGTGTGGGTAGGTGACCGTGCGGCTCCACGGTTTCCAGGTCTTCGTCGCCCAGGTAGGCGGCTTTTACGTCTGGGTCCTCGCGCACGACTTTGGGATCGCCGTCGGCGATAAGATCGCCGTAGTTGAGCACCAGCAAGCGCCGACTCAGGGTGAAGATGGTGTCCATGTCGTGGCTGATGATGATGAAGGCTTTCCCCTGCGCGTTGACCTCGGTGATGTACTTGTAGATCACCTCCATCAGCCGCGGGTGGACGCCGGCAAACGGCTCATCCAGGATGATGATGTCGGGATCGAGCATGAGCAGGCGACCGAGTTCCAACAACTTCTGCTGCCCACCAGAGAGCGCCCGCCCGTACTCCGAGCGCAGGTGACTCATGGTAAGGAAGTCCAACACCTCGCGGGCGCGGTCCTCGAACTGCTTCTGCCGCGCTGTTGGGTTCATCGCCATGGCGGGGACGAGCAAATTCTCCATCACCGTCATGCGCCGAAAGGCGCGGGTGACCTGGAATGTGCGTCCTAGCCCGGCGCGGGCCACGCCGTAGGGTGGCAGCGTGTCCACACGTCGACCGTTGAGGTAGACCGTACCGCTGGACGGTTTGATGGCGCCGTCGAGGATGTTGGTCAGCGTGGTCTTGCCCGCGCCGTTGGGGCCGATCAGGCCGATCAACTCGGGGCCGCGGATCGAAAAGCTGACGTCTGTCAGCACTTGCAGGCCACCGAAATTCTTGTAGATGTGGTTGACGTCGAGTTCGATCATTAGTCTGTCCTGTGAGCCGGTTGGGCGGCGGCTCACTTTCCTTTCGCGGTTTCGCTGGCAGCGGCAGTCTGTTCTGTGTCCACCTGGCGGATCGACACCGTCTCTTCGGCCACACCGGCGCGCAGGAAGCGGTCGATGAGCGGGGCGATCAGGCCGTTGCGCTGGAAGCGCAGCGTCACCATCAGCACCAACCCAAAAAAGACTAGCCGCCACACCGACATGTCCACGGTGATGGGGCCGATGTCGAAGCTGGTGCGCAGCAGTTCCAGCGCCACCTGGATGATGATGGCCCCAATCGCCGCAGTGAAGATGTTCTCCAGCCCGCCGATGACGGCCATAGAGATCACCAGCGACATCTGCAAAATGATCAGGATGTTGGGTGTGATGATGCCGATGTAGTGCGCCTGTACTGCGCCCGCCGCCGCCGCCAGCATACTGGTGACCACGAAGACGAGCACTTTGTAGCGCACGATGTCTACGCCCAGCGCGGCGGCGGCTTCCTCGTCCTCGCGGATGGCGCGCACGAAGAGACCGAAGCGCGACGCCGCCAGCCACGCCATCACCCCCAGCGCAATCAGCAGCAAAAAGAGCATCACGTAATACGGCGGCACCTTACTTGTGTCGCTGAACGCGAAGCCGAACAGGTTGACGCCGTTGGGGAAGAGCGGAACCAGTTCCAGGCCACTCTGCCCCTCGGTGATGGGGATCTCGGCGCTGATGGCGGCACGCAGGATTTCGGAGAAACCGATGGTGAAGAGCGCCAGGTAGGTGCTGCGTAAGCGCAAAACCAGCCAGCCGATCAACAGTCCGAAGACCGCGCCCATCACCAGCCCCATGAGGATGCTGGCCCAGATCGGCGGGAAGACGATCAACGTACCACATGGCAACGTCTGCTGCCGCGCCACGTCCAGGCAGACTTCGTTGATGGTACCTACCTCACGCGGGTTGAGGAAGACCATGTGCCAGCCGCCGCCGATGGGCATCTCGCGGCAAACTTCCGTGGGCGCGGAGACGAAACGCACAAACTTGCCGATCAGGCCGGTGGTGTAGCCGCCGATGGCCATAAATGCCATGTGACCAAACGAAAACTGCCCAGCATATCCCGCCAAAAGCGACCAGCTCGACGCCAGAATCGCGTAGAAGTAGGCGGTGATGGCCAGATGCATCAGGTACTCGCGGTTGGGGAGGGTGGATACGATGACCGGCAGCACCAGCAGCAACACACCTGTGGCCAGGCCGATCAGCCAGAGTATCTGTCGTCGACTCACAGTTCCCTCCCAAACAGGCCGGTAGGCTTCAGCAGCAACACCAGCGTGAGGATGATCATGCCGTAGGCCGGGATGTAGGCGGCGGCGCGGGTGGTGTCGGGGATGCAGCCGGTGCCGATGGCTTCCACCAGCCCCACGAACAGCCCGCCGATGAAGGCGCCAGGCAGCGATCCCATGCCGCCGAGCACGATGATCACAAACGAGCGCGCCGACGCCGGGATGCCCACCTGCGGCAGCCACGAGAAGACCTGCACCAACGACGCACCCGAAAGCCCCGCCAGCATCGCGCCCATGCCGAAGGCCAAGGTGTTCATGGTGTTGGGATTGATGCCGGTGACGGCTGCGGCCTGGCGATCCTCGCTGACGGCGCGCAGGGCTTTGCCTGTCCACGTGCGGTAGAGGAACCACATCAGCGCGCCCAACATGATCAGCGCGATCATGGCGGCGGTGAAGCGCGGATTGGGGATCGAAACGGCGTCGAAGAGGGTCAGGTTGCCGGGTGTCGTGGCGAACAACGCGCCGCTGTCGGCGGGGACTTCCATGCGTGGGAAGTCAAAGTAGCGTTGCGCC
>JAWKOL010000049.1:0-36493 GCA_041391225.1 Caldilineaceae bacterium | reverse complement strand
CAAAAAAGGGGACGAACCGCTAGCGGTTCGTCCCCTTTTTTGTTCTGCGAAGGCAACTTGGTCCTGCGAAGGTAATTGTAACTGTACTACCGACGCGGGCTGCGCACCTCAACTGTGAACGATTGATCGTCGCCCACTTGCACCACAGCCGAATCGCCCGGTAGGCCCGACTCGATCCGTACCAACAGTACGCGTGAACTGTAGAATTCAATGGCGAAGCGGCTACCGACCGACTGTGTCCATTCTACACGCTGGACGCCTCGATCCGTGGCGGCAGGTGGCACGTAGACGGCAAACTGGCTGCCTTCAGCCGCGGAATAGGTGACACCGTCCGCAGCGAACTTGTAGACCGGCATACTCAAATCGCGACGCAGTGCAATCAACGGGTTGCGTACACCGTCGACTGTTTCGCTGATGCGCAGTGTTAACGACGATGCACCGAACGATAGCACGACTTCGTCGCCGATGGAGCCGCTTACCCAGATCAGGCGCACGTAGGGTGAATGCTCTGCCATCTGCACGTTCATACCACGACGGCTGATGGTGTATTGATTGGGAATGCGGGAAGGAGGCGGGGCATAGAGTGCGAATTCCTGGCCGGAGCGAATCTCGACGACGCTATCGCCGGGTTCCAACGTGTAAACGGGGACGGCTAGATCGCTGAAGTCGGGCGAGGTGAGGCGCGCCCTGTACTGGAAGCGTTTCTCTTCACCGCCAATGCGGATGCCTGTGATCTCGACAGCGTATTCCTCGTCCATGCGAGCGCCGTCAACCTTCCACTGCAACAGATTGGGCAGTCCAACCGCCGAATTGTCCGCGGCCACGTCTCGTACGGTTAGATCCCCTGCTGGACCACTTACACGGATCACGACATCCGCAAAATCGACATCGGAATTCGCCCAGAAATCTGACGGATCGGCCACAACAGAGAACGACCAGAACCAACCCATCTCAAATAGATCGAGTGGATAGTCGCCGAACGGGTAGGCAACGAAGGCCGGCGCCTGTTCCAGGGCAACGGCAGCCTCACCATTCTGCACTTTCAGTGCAGCACCGTGGGCCAACATGTCGGGGTCCGCGCCATGCGGTGCGGCATCGACGCGCCCGTATGCGATCTCTTGCAGGAAGGGATCGAGCAGCCAGCGCCGGTGGCCAAGATCTGCGACACCAGGATCGATGAGCCAATTGCGTACATCGGTGGCCGATGGCGCCAGGAGGGGGTGGACAGAAGCATCGGCGGGGTAGCTCCATGCCAGGTTGCTGAGTGCAGCGCCACGAGCGCCGTCTTCGCTATAGCACACAGAGTCCGCGGCTGGGAAGTGGGTGATATCGTTGTTTGCCGCAATGATCAGGCTCGACTCCATCACCTCGTCATCGTGTTCGGCGGCATAGGTCACAGGCGCCAGCCCATGCAGGGCCCGAATGCGATTCACAATTGCCAATACAGCTTCTTTTTCGGCGTCCGCCAAAACACCGGTCTGGCACCTGGCCACATCGGGCGGTTCAACATAGACGGTATCAATCGCTTCTGCAAACGCTGGGGGGGCAATCTCAAAAACCAGCAGCGCAATCCCCGCGAGTAGCACAGTCAAACAACGATGCAATGGGCTTTCCTTAAATATCTGGGCCGACAGTTCACCCTACCTGGGATTATACTCACGAAACACCTATTTGCGAATTAGGTGGTTCGTCTGAGTTTCCAATATATGTACCTTAATTTGTATCCGCTGTATGGGCAGAAAACGGTTGTCTATGCGCGTACGCGTGTTACAGTAGAAACCCACACAATCGGCTAGACGTTGATCAGCTAGACATCGGACGATTGAGGAGTGAGCACGCCCTCGTGCGGCTTAACCGGCACGAGATGTATCTACTCCGCAAATCTCTACTCCGCATATGTTGAGATCGACATACAGCGGTGGCACTCCACAACGAAAGGAAAAAGAGCGCATAGTGACTACGCAAGCAATCGACCAAAGCACACTTCTACAGGACATCAGGCGCGCACGTAAGGCAGATGACACGTATCACATCTGGAGGCTCGGTGGTCATGGGTTTCTGATGAAATGGACCGAACGTTGTCTGCTCATGGATCCCGTGCTTAGCACACCCAATGATCACCCGCAGGGCGCCCAGCCGACAGCGATAAATACTGTCGGCAGTCGACGGGTGGTAAGCCCAGTAGAACTAGATTTCATCGACATCACCACAATCACCCGCCCAAAGGATCTGTTACTGGATCGCGCTACTGTGCGCGGCGTGTGGACCGTCAGCCCAGCGATGCGCCTGATCGTACCCAAGGCCACAACTTCCTATGTAGCTGAGCACCTCGGCATTCATCCTGCACTCCCAATCGGTATCGCGGACGATGAGACGGTGACGTTTGCCGATATCAATATCACCGGTCTATCTCTGAACGCTGCGCAAGATGAGCAAGATCTGGGGCAGGATGTTGCCTATGTCTATCAATTTGGTGAGCAATTCACCTGTCTGCACGCCAGTCGCATCCCCGCGGATAGCACCTTTATTGAGCGTGTACGCGCCCACAAGATCGATGTTGCGCTGCTCCCAATCTCACACGAGCAGAGTGAGAATACTCGTATCATCGAATTCGCCAGAGAAATCGGCGCCGAAGCGGTCATTCCACACACTGTTGATCCAGTAGAGCACGAAACAGACCTGCTTGATACGTTTGTAGAGCAGGCGACTGAGGTCAATCTGGCCGTGCGTCCACTGAAACCAGGTGAACGATGGAGTAACGCCCGGTAGACGCAGCAGATCGGTCTATTCGTTTCTAGACCTGCACATGGTAAAATGCCGCGGTTATCTATTCGCTCTTTCACGCAGAACGACGGAGAACGATGCGAACCCGGCATCTGGTGCAGTCTTCTCTACTCGTCATATTGATCTTCGGCATCAACAAGCTGACCGGTTTCGGCAAGCTCTTGTTGATGACATCCATCTTCGGTACCGGGCCAGACGCCGACGCCTATGCCGCCGCCAATCAACTGCCCGAGCTTTTTCTGGCGATGCTCACAGGCGGTGCATTGGCGGCGGCATTGATCCCCATCTATTCCGCCTATCTCATCAAACAAGAGACACGTGAAGCCGAAGAACTGGCCCACACGGTCTTCACGCTGACGCTGGTGCTTGTTGGCGGCGTCTGCCTGATCGCGGCTGCTGCGGCGCCGTGGTTGGTGCGCGTGGTCCTCGTGCCGAATTTCTCGCCGGAGCAGCAGGCGACCACGGCAGGTTTGATGCGCATCATCCTGTTTTCCAGCGCGTTGATCAGCATCGGCAGCTTGATCACCAGCCTTTTGCACGCGCATCAGCACTTCCTGGCGCCGGCTTGGGCCACGGTTGCCATCGACATAGGCCAGGTGCTGGGGATCGTGTTGTTTTGGCAGATGTGGGGCATTTACAGCGCGGCCATCGGTTCTGTGATCGGTGCGATTCTGGCAATCGGCGTACAATTGCCAGCCCTGAAGCAAAGACGCATCGGCTTGCGGTTGCGTCTGGCATTGCGGTTACGCGGGGTACGCGAGCTAGGACGCTTGATGTGGCCGCGTGTGATCACACTTGGCGTCTTCCAGGCCGTGGATCTCGTCTTCATTCGGCTGGCATCGCAGTTGCCCGATGGCAGCATCTCGGCCTATTTCTACGCGACGCTGGCGATGGTGGCCATGCCGAAATCGCTGTTCGGTACGGCCATTTCGCATGTGATCTTCCCAACGTTGGCGGAGCAGTACAACAGCGGGGGGAACGCACACCTGCGCGCCACGGTGACGCAAGGGCTGCGCGCCACGTGGCTCCTGATCCTGCCGGCCGCGTTCGGCCTACTGGCGTTAGGACAGTCGACCGTCGCCTTCCTCTTCCAGCGCGGCGCTTTCGACGAAGGATCGACGCAACTTGTCTACGCGCTGATGGCAATCCTTTCGTTGCGGCTCATCGGCGACGCCTCACAGGACATCCTCTCGCTGATCTTCTACGCCCGTCACAACACCATCACGCCGATGTGGCTCAACTTGGGCTGGATGGTGATCAATGTTGGGCTGAGTTTCGCCCTGATCGGCCCGTTCGGCATCCTCGGCCTGGCGTGGGCGGCGTCGCTGGCGTCGTTGGCGTTGGCGGTTGCGCTCTTCTTGCTCGGAAGCGGCGTGGGCGAATTTTTAGACGAGGCGTTGCTGCGCACGACGCTTTGGCGCCTCCTACCGGCGTCCTGGGTATGGTAGCCGCGGTGACAGCGCTTCAGATGCTCGGTCTGCCCACGCTACTCTATTTGCCCATAGGCATCGGTGGCGGCGGTCTCGTCTTCGTTGGGATCTACGTTACCTTGGGGGGGCGCGAGTTGCATGAGTTCGTAGCGGCGATGCGGCAGGACGAGATTAGGCGATTGATTGAGTGAGTAGTTGATTGAGTGAAAGGTGCAGAAACCCACTCGCTCAATCTCCTAGTCTCCCAATCGCGGACAGATAACGCGCGTAGGCATCATTCCACCCCTGATCGGGGCGCGGCGCATAGCGGCGAAGACTTGTCATCCCCGCCACCAGTTCACGCCCTTGCGCGATGTTGTTGATTTCGCCCAGGGCGATGAGTTGCACCAGCGCGTTGCCGATCACCGTCGCCTCCACCGGCCCAGCCAAAACAGGTATCCCTGCCGCGTCGGCCGTCATCTGGTTGAGTAGATCGTTCTGCGATCCACCGCCGACGATGTGAATCGCCTCCGCGGTTTTGCCCGACAACGCCAACAAAGACGACAAAACCTCGCGATAGCGCAGCGCCAAACTTTCGAAGACACAGCGCACGATCTCACCGTGGGTCGAGGGGACAGGCTGTCCAGTCTCGCGGCAGTAGTCTTGTACACGTGTGGGGTGATCGCCCGGCGCCAGGAAGCGCCCGTCGTCGGGATCGATGAACGAACGCAGGTGTGGCGCGGCTTCGGCCATCGCCACCAGTTCGGGGTAGCTGTAGGTGTGTCCTTGCGCCTGCCAGGCGGCGCGGCATTGTTGTACGATCCACAGGCCCATCACGTTCTTGAGCAGACGGTACGTCCCGTCGACGCCGCCCTCGTTGGTGACGTTGGCGGCGAGCGCGTCCTCGTTCATCACGGCCTGACGTACTTCCAGCCCCACCAGGCTCCACGTGCCGCTGCTGATGTAAGCAAACCGATCCGTGACGGTGGGGATTCCGGCCACAGCGCTGCCGGTGTCGTGCGTGGCGGGCGCGATGACGGGAATGCCTTCGTACGCGCCCAAGCGCGTCCCCGGCGCGACGATGGACGGGAAGATGTGGGTGGGCACGCCGATGGCGTCGAGTAGATCCGTGGCCCATGTGCCGGTGACAGGATTCAGGAACTGGGTGGTGGTGGCGTTGGTGAATTCGCACACCTTCTCGCCGGTGAGCCAGTAGTTGAGCAGATCGGGTGCGGTGAGGAACGTGGCAGCCGAGGCCAATTGCGGCGATCCGGCGCGGGCCAAGGCCGCGATCTGGTAGAGCGTGTTGAGTTGGATGAACTGGATACCCGTCCGCGCAAAGACATCGGCCCGCGGCATCCGCGCGAAGACCCAATCCATCATGCCGTCGGTGCGGCCATCGCGGTAGTGGACGGGATTGCCCAGCAGATTCCCCTGCGCATCCAACAGCCCGAAGTCGACGCCCCAGGTATCTACGCCCAGGCTGGCGGGCTTGAGCGCTTTCCCCTGCTCGATGCCGGCCTGGATCGAACGCCACAGGTGCAAGAAATCCCAATACATCTGTCCGCGCACGTTGACGGGTCCATTCCAGAAACGTTGCAACTCCTCCAGCCGCAACGAATTGCCATCAAAGTGAACGGCCATCACGCGGCCAGATTCAGCGCCGAGATCCACGGCGAGGACGGTTTTTGTGGTCATGGTGAGGTTCCTCTGAGTGGGGTGATGCAAGATGATGAGATGATGGGATGATGCTTCGTCATCATCCCATCATCTCATCATCTTCTTTCTGGACTATCCACGCTTGGCGAGAACGTTCTCTTCGTAGTTCCGAATCTCGTTCAGGTACGCGATCCCCACCGGCACTTCCTGGCGCAGGCAGTGGTAGTCCCACACGGCGCCGAAGGGAAGGCCCTTGAGTTCTTCGAGCAGGGCGAGGCGGGCGGTGTAGTCGCCGTCGCGTTCGAGGTTGCGCAGGTGATCGTGGGGTTCGAGCAGGGCCAGCAGCAGGCCACGCAGGGCGTTGCGCGTGCCGATGCTCCAGGCAGCGATGCGGTTGATGCTGGCGTCGAAGAAGTCGAGGCCGATGTGGACGCGTCCGATGTAGCCGCCGCGCACGATCTCTTCGGTGATGGCGCGCAGATCGTCGCTCAACGTCACCACGTGGTCACTGTCCCAGCGCACGCCGCGGCTGACGTGCAGCAGAATCTCGTCCAGGAAGGTGAGTACGGCAGACACCTTGTCCGAAATCGTTTCGGTGGGGTGGAAGTGACCGGCGTCCAGACACAGCACCTTCTGATTGGCCACGGCGTAGCCCAGGTAGAACTCGTGCGAGCCGACGGTGTAGCTTTCCGCGCCCAGGCCGAAGAGTTTGCTTTCCACGGCGTCGCGGTTGTACTGGGGATCAATGGGCTTTTCGAAGACCTTGTCCAGTGCGTCCTTGAGCAGGCGACGCGGCGCACCGCGATCCACAGGCGTGTCTTTGAAGCCGTCGGGAATCCAGACGTTGGTGATGCAGGGCGTCCCCAATTCCTCCCCAAAGTAGGCGCCGATGTCGCGGCAGGCAATGCAGTGTTCGATCCAGAACTGGCGGATGCCCTCGTCGTACGAAGCCAGGGTGAAGCCGTCATCGGCCAGGGGGTGCGAGAAGAGGGTTGGGTTGAAGTCGATGCCGTGGTTGCCCGCTTTGGCCCAATCCACCCAGCCGGCGAAGTGCTCGGGCAGGATCTCGTTGCGCGCCACTTTCTGGTCGGTGTCCAGGTAGGTGGCGTGCAGGTTGAGCCGGTGATCGCCGGGGATGAGGCTGTACGCCTGATCCAGGTCCGAGCGCAGTTCGGCGATGGAGCGGGCCTTGCCGGGGTAGTTGCCCGTGGCCATGATGCCGCCGCTGAGACCGCGTTCGGGGTCCTCGAAGCCGCCTACGTCGTCACCCTGCCAGCAGTGCAGGCTGATGGGGATAGTGGACAGGATGCTGAGGGCGTTGTCGGTGTCGACGCCGAGGGCGGCGTAGCGTTCTTTGGCCAGGTTATAGGCGTCCTCGATCTGCTTTGTGGACGGTTGAGCGTATGAATTCGCCATGTGGGTCCTCTCCAATGGGTGCGGATGGATGTGGGGTGGATGGTGTGTTTGGGGGAGTATTTTACCGCAGAATCAGTCATTATTCATCATTCATTCCCTCCGGCAGTTGACCCTTCAAGTAGCTGTACCAGAGCAGATATGTCACCGCGCCGCGCCAGGGACGCCACGCTTCGGCGATGGCGTCGATTTCGTCGCGGGTGGGGCGCTGCGACAGTTGTTTGACCTGCTGCATGCCCACGATGACGCCCAGATCGGTGGTGGGCCAGGCGTCGGCGCGGTGCAATGCCGTAAGGAGAAAGATCTCCGCCGTCCACGCGCCGATGCCGGGCAGGGCGACGAGTTGGGCGCGCACGTCGTCGTCGGGCAGAGTTTGCAACGCGGACAGGTCGAGGCGATCCTCGGCGATGGCGGCGGCCAGTTCGCGGCCGTAGCGCGTTTTTTGACGGCTGACCCCGATGGTGCGTAGGGCGTCGTCGTCCTGGGCCAGGAAGCTTTCGGGGTCAACGGCGCTGCGAGGACGGTCAATCGCTCGTACGTCGCCCGCGCCGAGGCCAGCGACACCTGTTGCTCCAGGATGATGCAGCAGCGCGGAAGGTGGGCGCTGCCACAGCGGCGGCATGCCCCAGCGATCCAGCGGCTGCAAGGTGCGTCCGCCGCGGCGAAGGTCTTCAAGCGTGGACAAAGGTTGTTTGATCCAGGTGGGAGATAGTCATTGAGTTGGTTGATTGGGAAAACTTGGGTGTAATTCAAGTTGGGAGCAGGCCAAGTGCCGGGGACTTTTCGCTGCAGCGAGACGGGGTTTTCGCTCTTGTCGCCACGTCCATCGTGAAGTCCCCGGCACTTTCGCCCCAGAATGAACTACACTCGGAAAACTTGCCCTCGTTGACTCGTTGGGTGCGTGGCATTATACTTCAGTCAACGAGTGCGTATTGAAAGGCGAGAGAGGCGATGCAAGAGCCAACAGTCCTGCTCCAGCAGAAAATCGAGAAGACAGTAGCCGCTCTTCCCAGCGCAGGCAAGGAAGAATTGGCGTCGTTTCTGGACTATCTTCAACACAAATATCAGGTCGAGACCGGTGATCAGGTCATCGAGCTCGGTGGCATCTGGTCTGGGATTGGATTTGAGATCGACGAAGAGGATATACGTGCTCTGCGACGAGAAGCCTCGGAGCATCTTCTGGAACGATTCACAAAACTAAGCGAGCAATAGAGCAGCAATATGGATTATCTAGCCGACACAGTTGCGATTGTTCGCCACTTGACCGAGGACCGAAAACAAGGGAAACGCGCCGCAACGGTTTTCAGAGAAGCGGACAATGGTTTTCACCGGATTTCATCTCTGGCGTGACGCTGATGGGAATTCTCTACCTTCCCGAGTTGCATGATCGGATAATCGCTGGAACGGCCCATTTCCTTGACATTCCTATCCTGTCGCCAGATCCCCTCTTCGTAGATTATCGCTTCGTACGAACTGTCTGGTAGTGAGATTCTACCCAAACCGCTCCACGAAATGCCCCTGTCCTAGTTCACCCACAAACACTTCATCTTCCACAATCACGCGCCCCCGCGCGAGGACAGTGCGCGGCCAGCCCTGCACGGTGACACCAGCGTAGGGTGTCCAATCCGCGGCTTCGTGGAGGGTGTCGACGTTAAGCGTCTTGGCGCGGTCGGGGTCGAAGATGACGATGTCGGCGTCGAAGCCGGGGAGGAGCGCGCCTTTGCGATCCAGGCCCATCAACTGCGCCGGTTTGGTGCAGCAGACGTCGACCCAACGCGACAGATCCAACTGTTCCTGGTTAACGCCGAAGTGATGCACCAGCGCCAGCCGCGCTTCGATGCTGGGCACGCCGCCGGGGACGTCGGCGAAGTTGGCCGCGCCCATCTTCTCGGCGCGGGTCCACGGGCAGTGATCTGTGCTGACGACTTGCAGATCGTCGTCGGCCAGGGCCAGCCAGAGTGCGTCCTGATCCTCGTGGGAGCGCAGCGGCGGCGCACAGATGAAGAGGTTGCCGTCGGGGCTGTCGAGTTGGTGATCCGCCGTGAGGACGAGGTACTGCGGGCAGCTTTCGCCCACGATGTCCACGCCGCGCAGGCGGGCGGCGACGATGGCGGCCACGCTGTCGGCGCAGCCCACGTGGAAGACGTAGAGCGGACACTCCGCCTGGTAGGCGATCTCGGCGGCGCGATGTACCGCCGTCGCTTCCAGCCGCGCCGGACGCGTGCGTTCGTGCCAGATGGCGGCGGTGTGTCCTTGGGCGAGGGCTTGGCGGCGCAGTTCGTCGAGCAGCGGTCCGGTCTCGCTGTGCAGCACCACGCGTCCACCGGCAGCGCCCACGCGCTTCATCACGCGGTAGAGGGAGACATCGTCCAATTCCATGCGTTGGTACGCCTGGTAGAGCTTGAAGGTGAGGCACCCCGCGGCGAGGACATCGTCGATCTCGGCCAGGCGCTCCTCGGCCGCGCCGTGCCAGGTGGGGACGGTCATGTGCAGCGCGTAGTCGATGGCGACAGCGGGATCGGCCTCGGCGCGGCGCACACGCAACGCGTCGAGCATAGACTGCCCCGGCTGCGGATCGGCGAAATCGACGAGGGCGGTGGTCCCGCCACAGGCCGCCGCCACCGTCCCCGTGGCGAAGCTGTCGGTGCTGGTGCGCCCGCCCAGTTGCATCTGCAAGTGGACGTGCGGATCCACACCACCGGGGATCACGTACGCGCCGGCGGCGTCGATGACGCGGTCCGCGTTCAGATTCATGCCGACGGCGGCGATCTGCTCGCCGTTGATGGCCAGATCCGCGGCCACGACGCCGGCGGGCGTCACGACGAAGCCGTTGGTGATGACGATGTCGTACACAGAACCTCCGGAGAAGGCAAAAGTCAAATTGCAAAAATGACTCTACTGCAAAAAGGTCGCTCAAGCGCAAAAGTCCGACTTCTCTCAGGAGGGGAGCAACCGCAAATCACACAGAAGTCGGACTTTTCGCAGTGGAGTCACAAATAGAACGCGGATGAAGCGGATTGGGCGGATTTAGGCGGATTTGAAGGTTAGAATTCTGGAAATCCGTTTGATCCGCCCAATCCGCTCGATCCGCTCGATCCGCGTTCTATCATCTCAATCCCAGGGAGTACCCCACTCGCCGCCGTGGACGAGTTCGCTCAGTGGTTTGCGGCTGCGCGCGGACAGTTCACGCTCGCGGATGTCGTCGGGGGCTTCGTCCAGTGCGCCCATGTAGCCGGCAGCGATGGCGACGACAGGTTCGTACGCTTCAGGGATGGCGAAGGCGGCGCGGGCTGCGTCTTTGCTGAAGCCGCCCATCTGGTGAATGTAGACCCCATCGGCAATGCCCTGAAGCGCCAGCGCCGAGACAGCCTGACCGAGATCGTACCAGGCGTAGTTGTTGGGCTGATCGTTGTGATCCCAGTTACGCTTGGCGATGCCCAGAATGAAGACGGGGGCATTTTGCGCCCACTTGCGGTTGCCTTCCATGAGCACCTCAGCGAAGCGTGCGTGCAACTCCGGCTGCGCCGATGTGATCACGATGAAGCGCCACGGCTGCTGGTTGCGCGAGGACGCGGCCCAGCGCGCCGCCTCCAACATCGCCCCGATCTTTTCCATCGGCACTGGCTCAGTCGAAAAATGGCGCGGACTCCAGCGCCCGCCCACAATGTCGTGCAGCGGATAGTTGGCGGCAGCCTGCTTCTCCAGCGCCAGCGGCGAGTTGCTATCTCGAACAGTCATCAGGTCTCTCCCGTCAATTGTTTGATATCGAATGATTCAACTCAAAACAAGTTGATTGTGGATCGAAGTTGGGTGGTGGGTGGTGGGATGGGTTCCATTTTGGTGCGTAGTGCGTGTACCGGTGGAGTGAATGGTTCCTGCATTGGCGTCTATTCCTTACCGAAGAGCTTCCCAATACCGCGCCAGTTCACTCTACTTGTACACGCACTACGCACCACGTTCACGGCGTCATCACCCGCAACAGTACCGCATCCTCCGTCGCCCGCACGCTGAATTCGCCCAACGACGCGGGCAGGAGCGCCCAGCCGATGGCAGCGATGTCCAGCGCGCCGTCGGGCCAGGTGATCGTGGCACGCCTGCGAGGACGGCCCAGATCTCGAAGGTTTCGCCGCTGCAACGGCCTGTGTAGGTTTCGCCCAGGGCAAGGTTCAGCCGCTCGGTGCGGAAGTATTCGCACTCTGCCAGGATTTCGGCTTCGCCAGAAGACGTGGGTTGCGGCTTGATCAAGGACGGCTCAACCTGTTGCCAGTCGATCACCTTGAGCGCTTCTTCCACGTGCAGCGGACGCGGTTTGCCATCGTTGCCCAGGCGATCCCAGTCGTAGATGCGGTAGGTGGTGTCGCTGTTCTGCTGGATTTCGGCCACGATGATGCCCGGCCCCAGCGCGTGGACAGTCCCCGCGGGGACGAAGACGACGTCGCCCGCCTGCACGTGGACACGGTTGAGCGCGTCCTGGCTGCGTCCTTGGGCGATGGATTCGGCGAAGGACGCGCGGTCGATCCCTGGTTTGAGGCCGTAGATCAGCTCTGCGCCCGGTTCGGCGTAGAGCACCACCCACATCTCGGTCTTGCCGAATTCGTCGACGTGGGCCAGGGCGTAGGCGTCGTCGGGGTGGACCTGGACCGATAGCCATTCGTTGGCGTCGAGCAGTTTGATCAGCAACGGGAACTTGCCCAGATCAAGGGCGCGACGGTTGCGCTCGCCAACGAGATCAATGCCGAGGGATTGCTGAATTTCGGCCAGGGTAGAGCCGGTCAACGGGCCGTTGATCACCTTGGTCTGGCCGTTGGGATGGGCAGAAATCTCCCAGCTTTCGGCAACAATGCCGGAAGGGATGGCGCGGCCCAGCACCGTCTCCAGGTTGCGCCCGCCCCAGGGGTAGTCTTTGAAAACCGGGGCAAACTGGAGTGGATAGATGCGTTTGTTCATCACTGATCCTTCCTCAGTGGATGATGTTGACAAGGTACGGCGCAGCGGAAAATCGGGCAGCAGATGTCCAAGTGAGCTGGCTACACGCGACCAGGCCGCGCCAAGCCTGGAAGGGACATCCGGATCGGGCGGCTGCGGCGACGCTTCACCAGGCGGAAAGGGATCGAGATCCATCATCTTGTGCCAGGCGTAGGTCCCCAGGATCTTGGCCGACGCCACCACCGGCGCAGCCAGGACAGCGCCCAGCAGCCCCGCCAACGAACTGCCCATGATCACGCTGACCATCACCAGCAGCGGATGCAGGTCGAGAGCGTCGCCCACGATGCGCGGCACGAGGATGTTGTTTTCCAGTTGCTGGATCAGGAACATGGCCGCGGTGATGATCAACACATACTGCCAGGTGGCCAGCCCCCACGGGATCTCCTGCTGGAAGAGGGCGACGAGGATGGCCGCGCCCGCGCCGACCACAGGCCCGATGATGGGCAGAAATTCCATCACGCCTGAAAGGACGCCCAAGCCGAGCGCGTTGCTCACGCCGAGCAGACCTAGCACCACACTCACCACTACTAAGATCACCAACCCCAGGATCACCTGCCCGCGGAAGTAGGCGGCCCAGACTTTGCTGATCTGCGACAGCAGCCGTTCTACGTCGGCGCGGTAGCCGGGGGGCTGGGCCAGGTCGCTGAGGCCGGAACCGAAACGTGGCGCGTCCACGGCCATGTAGATCGAAATCACGAAGATCAGCAAGATCAACCCCAGCACGCCGGCAGTGGCCTGCAAGATGTTGGCGGCCCACGATCCGCTGAGGCTGAAGACCGGCTGGATCAGGTTCACGATCTGTGTGCCGATGGCGCGCCAATCGATCTGCGCCGGGTTCAAAATCGTGTCGAACTGGTTTTGGACGAGGGTTTGCAGATCCGTTAGATCGACGACAAAGCCCCAAAAGGTGAGCTGCGTGGGTATCAGACTGGGCAGTTCGGGCAGCAGCGCCACCGCCTGCGCTGTCCAACGCGGGATGGCGTCGGAGAGCACGACGATCTGATCCACGGCGACGAAGCCAATCGCTGTCATGCCGGCCAGCACGATGAGCAGTAGCACCAGGTAGACGATCAACACCGTCTGTGATCGGCTGAGCGGCGTGCGTACGTCGATCCACGTGATCAGCGGGTTGAGGATGTAGGCCAACAGCGCCGCCAGCACCAACGGCGTGAGCAGCCCGCGGAAATACCAGATCAAAAGCGCCGCCAACAGCAACACGAAGACGGCGACAATGGCCTTGGTGGTGGTTCCCCACCGCGGAGATTGGGGCGGGGGCGGTGTGGATTGCGTCATGAGAAGAGTTGCCTCAGTAGATCTTCCTTGGCGATGGACAGATGCGACGCGACATCATTCAGGATGCTATTCAAAGTACCGACACGGAGTGAGGCATGTAATGGCACCGTGATCGAATGTGAACCATCCTGGTCATTTCGGGTCAAGCGCACATGACTACCCGACTGCCGAGTTGGCACGTAGCCCAAATCGGCAAGACGTTTGATCAGATCATCGCCGCTAACATCGCGCGGAATTCTCATACAGCAATTACTTCCTCCTGTACGAAGTGAAGGCGAATCATGTGCGGTCGTTCACTGTCGTCGAAATGACAGGCAACAGCATCACGCAGCATTTCACGGAGTTCGTCGAGGGTGTCTGCCTCTGTGAAAATTGAGTGGCCAATCGCCTTGGCTTCGTAACCACCTTCTGGGGAGTTCTCTATCAGAAAAATGATTTCATTCATAGCTGAACTATCTCCTGACTCCAACAACAATACGCTGATTACAGCTTCTTCAGGTTCGCCAATGACGCCGCAAACTTCTTAATCCCCACTCCAGGAAATGCCACGGTGACTTCCTCTTCGCGCCCGACGAAGATGCTGTCGATCACGGTGCCGACGCCGAATTTGGGGTGTTCTACGCTTTGGCGGCGCTTGTACTCGGTTTCGGCGCTGCTTTTTGCCGCCGGGTTCGGACGGCGGATGACGGGGCGCGCGCCCGTAGCAGGCGTCGATGTCGGCTGTCCACTGCTCTGTGCGCCGCTCTGTGCGCCCGCGCCCCCAGGTGACCAGTAATTCTGCGAAGCAGCCGGTTTGCGCCGCGGACCGTCGTCCCAGTCCATGAGGTTGCCCGAATTCCAGTTGGTGGCGCGCTGGTAGGCGCTTTCACGGCGGCTCTGGCGATCCACCATGCCCTGCAACAGTTCGGGCGGGACGTCGGCCAGGAAGCGGCTGGGTTCCTGTACTTCGGTGCTGCCCCACAGGCTGCGCCGGAAGGCGTGCAGCAGGTAGAGTCGGCGCCTGGCGCGGGTGATGCCCACGTAGCAGAGGCGGCGTTCTTCGGCCATGTCCTCGGGATCTTCGCTTTCCAGGCTGCGGGCATGGGGCAAGATGCCCTCTTCCATGCCCACGATGAAGACCACGGTGAATTCCAGCCCCTTGGCCGCGTGCAGCGTCATCAAGGTGACGGCGTCTGTCCCCTCTTCGATGTCGTCCTGGGCGCTGACGAGGCTGACTTCTTGCAGGAAGAGCGACAGCGGATCCTGGCCCGGTTCCAGCGTCAACATGCCGGGGACGTACTGGTTGGCGACGCCGCGCAACTCTTGCAGGTTGGCGAAGCGATCCTCACCTTCCTCGGTGCCGTCGCGCAGGCGGTCGACGTAGCCGGCATCCTGCAGGATGTGATCGAGCAGAGTGGCCACGCTTTCGTAGTGCTGGTTGCGCGCCATCAGCGTCCACGATTCCAGCATCTCGGCAAAGTTGACCAGCGCGTTGTGGGCGCGGCTGGCAAAGGAACCGGCGCGCAACACGTTTGTAGACAACGGCCGGCCCAGCACGTCTGGCCCGTGATGGAGGACGCGCAGGGCGTCGAACTCGCTGATCCCAAGCGCCGCGGACCATTCTTTGAGCGTGGCGTAGGTCTTGGGGCCGATGCCGCGCGGCGGCTCGTTGATGATGCGATCCATGGCCACCGAGTCCGCCGGGTTGTGGATCAGGCGCAGGTAGGCCAGGGCGTCTTTGATCTCTTTGCGTTCGTAGAAGCGGGTGCCGCCCACCAGCCGGTAGCGGATGCGCCGCATCACAAACGCTTCTTCGAGAGCGCGGCTCTGGGCGTTGGTGCGGTACATGATGGCAAAGTCGCCCAGCCCGTGGCCCCCGCCCGCCATGATCCGCTCGATCTGGTCGACGATGTAGCTGGCTTCTTCGATCTCGTTGTACGCCTCGTGGACCATGATCTTGTTGCCGGCGCCATTGTCGGTGTGCAGCGCCTTGGGCGTGCGGTTGGCGTTGTGCGAAATCACTGCGTTGGCGGCATCGAGAATGTGCTGTGTGCTGCGGTAGTTCTGTTCCAGCAGTACCACGCGGGCGTCGGGGTAGTCGCGGCGGAATTGGAGCACGTTGCGGTAGTCGGCCCCGCGGAAGCGGTAGATCGACTGGTCCTCGTCGCCGACGCCGAAGAGATTGCGCTTACCGTCGGGCGCGCCGGCCAGCAGTTTCACCAGCTCGTACTGCGCCGTGTTGGTGTCTTGAAACTCGTCCACCAGGATGTACTGCCACTTGCGCTGGTATTTGCTCAGGATTTCGGTATCGCGGCGCAGGAGTAGCACCACCTGCATGAGCAGATCGTCGAAGTCCATGGCGTTGTTCATCTGCAACGCCTCTTGGTAACGCCGATAGACGCGGGCGGCGACTTCCTCGAAGTAGGTCTGCGTCTTCACCTTTTCGGGGATGAGCAATTCGTTCTTGAAGTTGCTGATGCGCCCCTGGATCGACTGGGGAGTGTAGCGCTTTTCGTCGAGGTTCAATTCCTGCAAAACACCGCGAATCAAGGACAGTTGATCACCGGTATCGTAGATCAGCCAGTTGCGCTCGTAGCCGATGGCCTCGTGTTCGATACGCAAAATGCGGGCGCACGTGCTGTGAAAGGTGCCAATCGATAGCCCGCCTAGCCGCTGGCGCTGACCGGGCAGGGGCTGCGGAAAGTTGTCACCGATCAGGTCGATGACGCGCTGCTCCATCTCGCGCGCCGCCTTGTTGGTAAAGGTGACGGCCAGAATGTTCCACGGCGCCACGCCGCGCTCGTCGATCAGGTAGGCGATGCGCCGCGTCAGCACACGCGTCTTGCCGGAACCAGGGCCGGCCAGCACCAGCACCGGCCCTTCTGTGGTTTCCACAGCCTGGCGTTGCTGCGGGTTGAGTCCATGGAGCAGTCGAGACATGATCTTGTCCAGTGGTGCGTGGTGAAGATTACGAGATGATGGGATGATGGGTATCGTCGAGGTTCATCATCTCATCATCTCATCATCTCTCCTTTACCAATCCTCTTCCTGCAAATCCTCACCTTGCAGAATTCGTAGATAGCTGTCGTAGCGTTCGGGTGCTATCTTTCCCGCCTGCACGGCAGCTTGCACGGCGCAGCCGGGTTCGTGGGTGTGGGTGCAGTTGGGATAGCGACATTGATTGACGTAGGGTTCGATGTCTACGAAGAAAAAGGCCAGGCTGGCCGGATCGATTTCGTAGAGACCCAGTTCGCGGATGCCGGGTGTGTCGGCGATGTAGGTGTCTTTGCCGAAGGGCAGGTGAAAGAGCTGTGCGCTGCGTGTGGTGTGGCGTCCTTTGCCCTCGAAGTCGCGCAGATCGCCCACGCGCAGGTTGAGATCCGGGTGAATGGCGTTGATCAGCGTGCTCTTGCCCACGCCGCTGGGGCCTGCCACCACGGTCAGCCGGTCGAGCAGGTGATGCAGTTCGTCGATGCCTTCGCCATTCTCAGCACTGGCATAGATGACAGGATAGCCGAGATCGGCATAGAGGCCGAACATCTCTTTGGCGACCTCGACGCCGGTGAGGTCCACTTTGTTGACGCAGATGATGGCAGGCAGTTCGTTGGACTCGGCGATGACAAGGAAACGATCCAGCATACGCAGATGCGGCTCGGGCTGCGCCACCGCAAAGACGATGAGCACCTGATCGGGGTTGGCCAGGATCACGTCTTCCACGATCTGGCTGGTGCCGGGCCGACGGCGGCTGAGGACGGATGTCCTTTCTTCCACCAGGTCGATCAGTCCTTTGCGTTTGCCTTCGGGCATCACCATCACGCGGTCGCCTACAGCCACGAGGGTATCCTTGCCCCGCTCTTGCAGCAGACGACCACGCACACGGCACTGGCGCAATCCATCCTCGGTTTCCACGTCGTAATGGTGGCCGAGTGCATGGATCACCACACCGGGAATCAGATCGTCGCCTGTTTCTTGGGTTTTGGCTTCGTGTGTCCACGCCTCGAAATAATCATCGGCGTAGGCTTCATCGTATTCGTCGTAGTCAGGAATGTAGCGCGGCAAGCCCAGGCTCCTGTGGTCAACAATGGCGTGTTCTACTGGAGACAAAGGGCGTCTTCACCAGTACAGAACGAGTGTATCAATCGGTATGTTACCTGTCAATCTCATGTGACGATCCGCGCTCTATTTTGGATTCGCTGCCTGACAGCAGGTGAGGCCGGTAAGGTGGTGACAGATGGGCGGTAGTTCGGGCGCGATGTCAACGCCGAAGGTGTGCAGCAGATCGCGCAGATCGGCTAGAGGCAGTCCATCACGCCCGCAGGGCAGCCGCGCAGCGCCGCCACCGGCTCGAAGCCGCGGTGCTGGATGGCGTAGCCGCCGGCCTTGTCGAACGGATCACCGCCGGCCACGTATGCCACGATCTCCTCGTCGGTGTAGGCGCGCATGTCCACGTGCGTGGTGTTGAGGTGACCCGCTTCCCGGCGCGCGCCATCCGCGTCGATACGCAGCAGGGCGATGGCGCTGTGAACCTGGTGTGTACGCCCGCGCAGTCGACGCAGCATGGCGATGGCGTCGTCCTCGTCGACGGGTTTGCCCAGCGTTTCGCCGTCGACGGCCACCACTGTGTCGGAGGCGATGATCAGCGCGGGCAGATCGCTGTCCTGGAGTTTGGCGGCCACGGCGTTGGCCTTTGCGTCGGCCAGCCGCACAGCCAGATCCAGTGGATCTTCGCGCGCAATGGGGGTCTCATCCACATCCGCGGCAGCAAGATGATGCGGCAGTTGGAGTTCCAACAAAAATCGTCTTCGCCGCGGACTTGCCGACGCCAGTATGAGGTTTAGCGGATTCATTACTCTATTCCTACGTGATAGACTGGGTTCAGTGTCTTGTACGCATCTGCTTATGTCTATTACCAATGTCTACTAATGGTCCTATTGTACCGCCTGGAGACATGCAGTAGAGTATCAGACGTGCGTACCGGCAAAAGTATGGCGTTTATCCGCAGATTCAGTAGGTGGATAAACTCATAGGTCAAACCAGCATTCCTGATTGTAAGAGAGAACCTATGGTCTACAAAATCCTGATTGCCGAAGACGAAGTCACCATGCGCCGCCTGATGGTAACCCTGCTCCGGCGGCACAACCACGAGGTGATCGAGGCCGGCAACGGCGAAGAAGCCTTTGCTATGGCCTATGAGCATCAACCCGACATCATCCTGCTGGATGTAATGATGCCCCTGGCCGACGGCTTCGAGGCGGTGAAGCGTCTACGCGCCAATCCCGAAACAGAGAGCATCCCTGTGATCTTCCTCTCTGCCAAAGGACAGGTAGAAGATCGCGTGGAAGGCCTCCGCCTGGGTGGCGACGACTACATCATCAAGCCTGCCGAACCGGCCGAACTGATGGCGCGCATCGATTCAGTGATCCTTCGTTCGCGTCGTGAGGCGCGCCGCCGCAAGGGACAGGATTTTGGCTTCATCGGCGCTATGGGCGGTGTGGGCAAGACCACGGCCATCGCCAATTTGGCCGTTCATTTCAACAACAGTGGGCGCACGCCTTTCCTGATCGACATGAACCTCGTTTTCGGGAACCTGGCCGATCAGTTCGGATTGAGCGGCATCGATTCGTCGCTGGCGCACCTCACCACGATCCCCCACGAAGAAATCGATGTGAGCGCCGTGCAACAGGCCGCCCTTCAACACAGTAGTGGCATCCAGATTCTGGCCAGCCCGCCTGTGGTTCCCTCGTGGGCCACTTTTCAACAGACCATTTGCGTGTTATTGTAGAACAAGCATCCTTTGCTGGACGCTATGTTTTCTTGGATCTGCCACGCATCCCGACATCCTAGAAGTGGTCGCCGATCAGATCAGTGGGCTGATCCTTGTCCTCACCAGCGAACCGGCAGGTCTACGCACAGGACAGGCCGTGGCAGCCTACCTCAACAGCGCCGGTTTGCATGATCGACTGAGCGCCCTGCTCGTGCATCGGGCGCCCAACGAACACCAATACGTCGACGCATCCAAGATCGCCGAATACCTGGGCTGCCTTGTCTTGGGCGCGATTCCGTACAAACCAGATGTCTATCTACGTGCCGAGTACGATCAGGTGCCGTTGCTTTTGAAGTCTTCGGGAAACTCCGATGCCGTGATCTTCGACAAGATCGGCACCCGCCTGCTGAACTACGTCGATACGCTGGAGCAATTCCAAAAACAACAAGCATTCCAGAGTCGCCGCTTGGCGTAAGATTCCTTTACATGTTCCGGCCGACGCAGGTGAACGCTGGGATTGTGGCAGCATGAACAACTCAATTCAGCGTGTCATCTACGCCCAATCCGTAGTAGTGAGAGAACCCGCATGGTTTATAAAATCCTGATCATTGACGACGAAGCAACGATCCGCCGACTGTTGAGTGTTCTGCTCAAGCGCAACGGCCACGAAGTCCTCGAAGCTGCCGACGGCGAAACCGGCGTCGAAACGGCCAACAACCACCAGCCCGACATCATCCTGCTCGACATCATGATGCCGCGCGTGGATGGATTCGAGACGTTGCGACGTCTGCGCGCCAACCCCAACACAGCGGAGATCCCCGTGATCTTCGTTTCGGCCAAGAGCCAGGTGGAAGACCGTGTGGAAGGGCTGCGGCTTGGTGCGGATGACTACGTAGTCAAACCCGCGGACCCCACCGAGTTGATGATGCGCATCGAAGCGGTGATGAACCGATCTAGGCGACAGATCCGCCGACGACGCGCCGCCACTCACGCGCTCGTGGGGGTACGTGGCGGCGTCGGCACCAGCACCGTCATCGTGAACCTGGGATCATTTTTGCAGCGAGAGGCGTCCAGACGCTGCTGGTCGATCTGCATCTGGCCTTCGGCTCTCTCGCCTACCAGTTGGATCTGCTGCCGCCCACCTATTCCACGGCCAATTTGGCAACCATCGCGCCGGAGACCATCGACGAAGAAGCAGTGCAACGCTGCCTGCTCGTTCACAACACCGGCCTGAAGGTGCTGGCCAGTTCGCCCACCGTGCCGCTGGGCATCACCTTTGCGCCGGAACACCTCACCGCGATCACGGCGCAGGCCGGTCATTGTGCGCAGGTTGTCCTGCTCGATCTGCCCACCGATCCCGACATCATCGAATGTGTGGCCAATCAACTGGATAGCCTGACGCTGGTGCTGAGCAACGATCCGGCTTCGGTTCACAGCGCAGAGGCCATTGCCGCCTACCTGCGCTACCTCAACATGGACGAACGATTCAACGCCATCGTGGTCAGCCATCATGCGGGCAGCAAGCAGTATGTCACACCGGAGCTGATCGAAGAACGGCTGGGCTGTGGCTGCCTGGCTATGGTGCCGGCGAAGCCCGATTCGTACCTCAACGCTGAGCAGACCCGGGTGCCGCTGATGCTCAACGGCTACGACGCCGACGACATGCAAGTCTACACCAGGCTGACAGACACACTGCTCAAACGCAAAGAATAGCCCACAACGTTGATCCAGCAAGAAGCACGAAGGACATGAAATCCTTCGTGCTTTTTTCGTTGCAGCGTGCCGACGATGCGCCGCGCCAAGCCCCTTGCCCGCAGGAAACCACGCGGCTGTTCTGGACATCTCGATTGTCCTTTGGCAAACTTAATCTGATCGATACCCCACCCTCGCCCGAAGCGCACCTGAAACTTCGGGACGTGAGATCGCTCGATCACGAGGCTGTCTGTTGCAGGCGGCCTTTCTCCATGTGTGGCGTCTCAAATCTCGTTACTTTGTTCATCATCAACGCCATCGCCTGGCGCCATTCCAATCTGAACAGGATACAGGAGTATTGCATGAACGCGTCCGAAACTGCCGTTGTTCAAATGGCCTTTGTGGGGTGCGGCGGTATGGCGCGCCACCATGCGAGGCAGATCCTCAAGCAGCAAGAAACAACCAATGTGCGTGTTGTGTGCGAACCATCGGAGGCGGCGTACGCCCGCTTCTGCGAGATCTTCGAGGAGGCCGGCGTGCCTGCCCCGGAGAATGAACCCGATCTGGAACGAATGCTGACCCGCTTCGGCTCGGAGTTGGACGCAGCGTTCATCATTACGCCGCACGCCATGCACCATGCCCAGACACGCGCCTGCATGGAGGCCGGTCTCGACGTGCTGCTGGAGAAGCCAATGGTGATCAACGGCGATGAAGCCGTCGATCTGATGACCGTGCGCTCCCGTACAGGACGGCTGCTGGTGGTGTCGTTCAACGGTAGCCTGTCGCCGCGCATCCGCACAGCAACACGTATGCTCCGCTCGAGGACACTGGGCAGCATCCTCAACATTCACGGCGTGGCCCGCAGCAGAACTGGAAGCAGAACACGGCCAACGTGGCAGCAGATCCCCGAAATGGCGGGCGGCGGCTTCGCATCTTCGACACCGGCGCACATGCTCAACACCATCTCCGACCTGGCCGGCACGAGGACTTCGTCGAAGTGGCTGCCTGGCTCGACAACCGCGGCGCCCCCGTAGACATCACAGCCGCCGGTGATCGGGCGCCTCAAATCCAACGCCATGGTGACGATGAGCGGCTGCGGCGGACGATCCTCGTGTGCATCGGATGTGCGCATTTTCTGCACTGAGGCATCATGCAAACAGGCATCTGGGGTGAACGCCTGTCTATCCAGCACGCCGGGCAAAAACGGCTCACGCCGGTGCGGGTCCCTGTTTCGCTGGGCCAGTGGGAGCAGTTCCTCCTGGTGCGACAGGGCAAAATCGAGGGCCCTGCCCGCCCGAAGTCGGCCTGCGCATGGCCCGCCTGTGGGATGCGATCCGTGCTTCGGCAGCGCAGGCCGGGCAGCTCCGGTGCAGATCCCGGCGGACGGCGCGTCTACGCCGGTAACGTGTAGTTGACTACAGACGACCAACGACGGACGACCGACGACCGTTGAGGTTGGATCGTCGTCATTGGATATCACCTGCATTCTTGCATCTTCACCATCTACAACTGGAGCAAAAAATGAGCGACATCCGTGTAACCGCCGTGTGGAACGAGTTTCGACACGAACGTGAAGGAATGGAGTTCATCGGCGGGATCTACCCCAACGGCATCCACGGCGATTGCCGAAGGTTTGCAGGCGCACGGCTTCACCAAATGTGCGCACCGCCACTGGACGAACCCGAACATGGGCTGACCGAGGAAGTGCTGGCCGAAACTGACGTCTTACGACGTGGTGGGGCCACAAAGCCCACGGCGTGGTGAGCGACGAGATCGTCTCCCGCGTGCAGGCGTGTGTTGCAGGGGATGGGGCTGATCGTGCTCCCTCGGGCCACGCCTCCATACGAGATCTTCCAGCGCTTGATGGGCACAAGCTGTATGCTGCGCTGGCAAGCCGACGAACGCGAACGATTCTGGGTCGTCGCGCCAGGGCATCCCATCGCCCAGGGCCTGGGGCCGTACTTCGAGCTGCCCGAAGTGGAGATGTACGGCGAGTTATTCGACATTCCGCAGCCGGATCAACTGATCTTCATGAGTTGGTTCGAGGGTGGCAACGTCTTCCGCAGCGGCTGCTGCTTCAACCGCGGCAACGGCAAGATCTTCTACTTCCGCCCCGGCCATGAGACGTACCCGATCTACTACAACGAGACGGTGCGCCAGGTGATCGCGAATGCCGTGGGCTGGGCCGCGCCGGTGGCGGGTCCGCAGTACCCGTATTACAGCGCAACCGGACGCTTCCCGGCCATCAACGAGCGCGAGCCGCTGGAGAAGATCGAGCCAAAGCATTCGGAGCGAGACCGTGTTGGGTAGGAGGGAAAGATTGAGGGATTGGGCGATTGTGCTATACTACCCGCTGCAAAAATCCGCCACAACCCTTGTCTAGAGGAGAATCATGCTCGAACAACCGTACGATGCGATCCTTGTCCTCTCGTTCGGCGGCCCCGAAGGAGTGGACGATGTGATCCCGTTCCTGGAAAATGTGCTGCGTGGCCGTCCTGTGCCGCGTTCTCGATTGGAAGAGGTGGCAGAGCACTACTACCACTTCGACGGCTACAGCCCGCTCAATGCCCAGAACCTGGCGCTGATCGACGCGCTCAAGGCTGAACTCGAAGCGCACGGGCCGCAGTTGCCCATCTACTACGGCAACCGCAACTGGCAGCCGTTCCTCACGGACACGATGCAGCAGATGGCCGACGACGGCGTGAAGCGGGTGTTGACCTTCATCACCGGAGCGTACAGCAGCTACTCGGGCTGTCGGCAATACCGCGAAAACATCATGGCGGCGCAGGCGCAGGTGGGCATCAACGCGCCGCGCGTAGACAAGCTACGTTTCTACTACAACCACCCCGCCTTCGTGGCGGCGAACGCCGAAAATCTACGCGAAGCACTGTCACAGATCCCGGCGGAGCGGCGCGACGGTGCGCATGTGGCCTTCACCGCGCACAGCATCCCGCTCAACATGGCGCAGCACTGCCAGTACGAAGCCCAACTGGCCGAAACCATTCGTCTGGTGGTGGCAGAAACCGGCATTACCAACCCATACCAGTTGGTCTACCAGAGCCGCAGCGGATCGCCGCACCAGCCCTGGCTCGAACCCGATATCCTCGATCACATGGACGAACTCAAGGCGCAGGGCGTGGCCGATCTGGTGATCATGCCCATCGGTTTCATCTCCGATCACATGGAGGTGATGTTTGATCTCGACACCGAAGCCATCCAAAAAGGCGAGGAAATCACCATGAACATCGTCCGCGCCGCCACTGTGGGCGTCCATCCCGCCTTCGTGCGCATGATCCGCGACCTGATCGTGGAGCGTATCGAAGTTGAACAGGGCCTCGACCCCGAACGCCTCGCCCTGGGCAGCAGAGGACCGTCGCACGATGTGTGCGCGGTGAATTGCTGTCTGCTGGGGGGTAGATAAGGCGTAATGCGTAATTCGTAATGCGTAAGGATTTGCCGAGCGACTGACTCTCCAATTGAGCATCACTCGCCCAGCATGATCTTACACATTACGAATTACGCATTATTTCCCCCCATCGTCCTCGCTGAAACACCACCAGATCACTTCCTTCGACGCGATTCTGCCCGTCGCTGATCCAGGCAAGCGTGGCGGCGATCTGTGGCTCGGGTAGGCCCGCCAGGGTCGTACCGGCATGGGTGGCGCTACGGTAGAGGACCTCTTCTTCGTTGAACGGTTCATCGGTTTCGGCGAAGAGGCGACGCAGGTTCCCCTCGCTCAACTGCTGCAACAACTCCGCAAAGATCGCAATCACCTGGGGATGTTCCGTGCGTGCGGCCAGTGCGGCGGCACGGCTGAAGCAGTAATCGCCGGCAAGGACGGTGCCACCGGCCAGCGCCCGGTCCACACTGTCGCGGGCGCCCGCGGAAAGGAGAAGCAGCTTGTGGATCTCCAACGCCACCGTGAGCAGTTCCAGCGCCGCCGCCAGGTTGACCCGTTTCTCGCGCTGCGTGGGGCTGTCTTCGGCGGGGAAGGCTGCCGCCAGCACAATCGCCCCCAGTCGCATCGACGTGTGCCGCCGGATCTCGTCCTTGATGAATTCGCTCAACGCCGGGTGCAGTTCTGCCGTAACACCCGATAAAATCTCTCGTACTTCCGATAGTTCTTGCGACAGTGAAGTCATGGTGCGCCTAAGCTCAAATCTCTCCTCGTATTCGTTCGGAAGTAATCTCCAAATTCCGCCGCATCTTCGCCCGTAGCCAGGACGGATCTTCCGGTTAAGCAGCCAATCACGTTTACGTACACCCGCGTTAAAGGCGGTGACAATGCCCTGGTATGGGCTGGTTTTGGGGATGGGGATGTCGCTGACTTCGTCATTGCGCACCAGGATCAACTCAACTGTTGCGCCAATCACCCCACCAGCGGTAGGCGATGAGCGTACCGCCCGTGCCTATGCTCCAACACGCTGTGCTGGTGCAGCGCCGCCCACGAATCATGGATCTGCGCCGCCACGCCCGTTTCATGCGCGTCAGCGCCAGGATCTCCTCTTCGACAACGCGGCTGGGGCCATCGGCCAAGGAATGCGCCACCGTTGAGAGCCGTCACCGCGTCATCGTCGGCAAGCAGCCAGCGCAACGGGTCGATGTCGTGCAGCGTGCGATCAACAGGATGCCGCCTGTGGCACGCATCCGCCATGCCTGCTGGGCGAAGGGCAGCGGATCACAATTGCTCCACCACACCCAGCACATCGCCGATGGTATAATCTTTGCTGTGGATCAACTCGGCGCAGCGGGCCAACGCCGGATGGCTACGCAGGGCATAGTCCACGGCGAGGAGGACATTCTTCTCCGCGCCGCGCCTGGACACGCCGCGCGTCCTCGGCGGAGAGGGCCAGCGGCGTCTCGCAGAGGACGTGCTTGCCGGCCTCGATGGCGGTCAGCGCCAGTTCGGCCTGGTATTGCGGCTGGGTGCTGATGTAGACGCATTGGATCTCAGGGCGATCCCACATCTCGTCCAAGTTGTCGAAAGCGTAGGGGATCTGGCGACGTTGGGCAAAGTCACGCGCCCGGTGATCGCTGCGGCTGTAGACGCCCATCACCCAACTGGGGATGACGTCTGCGGCCTCGGGCAGGAGTGGTTGGTGGCGGATGGCGTCGAGCATGGCCACATCGGCGATGCGGCTCACGCCGATCAGCCCCAAGCCTACCGAGAAGTTAGGGGATCATTTGGCGCAGGGTAGCAGGTTGGCACGGGAGATTCATGCCTCGAAGTCGCCCACGATCTGCCGATAGATGTTGTCGAGATCGTCATCGCTGAAAAAGTGGACCACCAGCCGACCACTGCCGTCGGAGCGGCGCTCAGGCGGCCTTGGTGCTCAGCGTAGAGCGGAACCGCGCTTCAAAGAGCGCAGGTGTGCCTCGATCTGCGGGGATGGCGGGGTTGAGTCGGGTAGGTGTCGGGAACCGGTTCCAGCAGCTTACGCACCAGCGCTTCGGTCTGGCGCACGTTGAGTTTAACGCCAGGATCTGTTCCAGCGCGGCCTCCATGACGGCTTCGGGCAGGGCCAACAGGCGATCATGGCCCGCGCTGACAGCGCCGTCGTTCAGCGCGGATTGGACACTGGCGGGCAAAGCCAGCAGACGCACGGCGTTGGCCACAGCCGAACGGCTCTTGCCCACACGTTCGGCCACCTGTGCCTGGGTCATGTTGAATTCATCCAACAAAGACTGGTAGGCAGCCGCCTCTTCCAACGGATTGAGATCGGCGCGCTGCACATTCTCTACCAGCGCCCACTCCAACAACTGCTGCGACGTCGCCTCGCGCACGATCACCGGCACTTCTTCCAACCCTGCCGCCTGTGAGGCGCGCCAGCGGCGTTCGCCGGCGATGATCCAATAGCGATCCGGCTGGCTCGGCGTCTCGGTGACGATGATGGGCTGGATCACGCCGTGTTCGGCAATCGACGCCGCCAGTTCGACCAGCGCGTTGGGGTCGAAGTGCGTACGCGGCTGATGCGGGTTAGGGACGATGGCACTCACGGAGAGCATCCGCACGGCGCCGGTGGCAGTTTCGGCCACCAGGCGTTCCTGCAGTTCGGGATCGGTGGTGCTGCCCAGCAGGGCGTCCAAGCCGCGCCCCAGGCCGCGGCGACGCTTGGCGTTGGCGCGATCACTCACGATGCGTTCTCCTCAGTAGTTTCTGCGGTGGTTCCTGCGGTGGTTTCGGGAGTGGTTTCCGCGGTAGCGTCCTCGTGCAGGTTTGCTGCGGGCGTGGCTTCCATGCGCTGCAAGAATTCTTGGGCCAGTTCGGCATAGGCCCGTCCGCCGCTGCTTTCGGGCGCGTACGTGAGGATGGTTTGGCCGTAGCTTGGGGCTTCGCTTAAGCGCACGTTGCGCGGAATCGGCGTCTGAAACACTCGCTGCGGGAAGAACTTTTGCACTTCTTCCACCACTTGCTGGCTCAGATTGGTGCGCCCGTCGTACATGGTCAGCACCACGCCGGCCACTTCCAACTTGGGATTGAGCACATCGCGCACCTGATGAATTGTACGCAGGAGCAGGGTCAGCCCTTCCAACGCCAGGTACTCACACTGCACCGGCACGATGACGCCGGAACTGGCCGCGGTGAGCGCGTTGACGGTGATCAGCCCAAGACTGGGCGGGCTGTCCACGAAAATGTAATCGTAGTTGTCCTGGATCGAGGCGAGGCCGCGCGCCAGCAGGTTTTCGCGCGCCATCATGCCTGCCATCTCAACTTCGGCGCCGGCCAGATCGACGTTGGCGGGTAGCAGAGACAGCGTCTCGCGTTCGGTGGGCAGGATCGCTTCTGTGGCTGCGGCGTGGTTGATCAGCACGTCGTACAGGCTGATGTCCAGGCCACGGGGATCGTAGCCCAGGCTGGTGGTGGCGTTGCCCTGCGGATCGGTGTCCACCACCAGCACGTTGCGCCCGGCGGCGGCAAGATAGGCGGCCAGGTTGATGGCTGTGGTCGTTTTGCCGACGCCGCCTTTTTGGTTGGCAAAGGCGAAAATCTGGGCGCTCATCGTCTATCCACTCCAATGCCAGGGGTGTGCGTCCATGTAATCGAGCACCTGCTGGTGGGTTGGGATGGCCGCCACGCCCACGCCTTCCACGCCGAAGGACGCCGCAATGTTGGCGTAGCGCGCAGAGATCAGCGGATCACCAGTTTCGCGATAGTACAGCAGAAAGGCGGTGGCGAAGGTGTCACCGGCGCCGGTGGGATCCACCTCGTTGGCTGGGCGCGGCGGCGCCTGGATCACCTGCACCAGTTCGTTGGTCTGCCGCCAGTATACGGTGCTGCCCTCACGGTATTGCGTCATGATTACCAGCGGCGTCCAGTCGAGGAAGTAGTCGATCTGATCGAGATCGCCGCCGATGTCCTCGATGGAGAGGATGAGCACGTCGAGATGGGGCAGGATCTGCAGGCGTTCCCAGGCAATGGCGTGGACCAGCCCGTCGGCGTCCCAGCGGCGCATCCAGCCTTGCGGCACGGCGGCCACCAGCGTGTCTTCGGCAAAGACGGCGGCCAGGTCGGCGTTGATTTCGCCTACCAACGGGCCGAGCAACGCGATTTTGGGATTGCGCAATCGTTCCGGCAGATCGGCGGCGGTGATAGAACGGGCCGGCGTGTAGCAATACTGCACGCGCCCCTGTCGGTGTAGATATTGGCGAAGGTCGTGGTCACCGAACTGGGCAACACGATGACTTCGGCATGTTGGCGCAGAAAGGAAAGATCAACGTTGCTCGCCGCCCGCGTCAGCACCACTGGTTTGTACCCAAGCCGTTGCGCCGTCACCGCGGCAAAGCTGACCGTGCCGCCAAGCGCGTATTCGTCGCTATCGGGATCATTGTGCAAAAGATCGCGGGTCACATGACCAATGGCGAGAAAGTCCACGCGATTGTCATCTTGGCTTGGGCCAGCAGGTGGCATCATTACGTCCGTTGATGGGTGGTGAAGAGTGGCAGGTATGCAAGTGTGCAAGTGTGCAGGTATGATCCAATCAAGACGAGCCGCCGTGGACGTCAGTCCGCTGACTGTCGTCGGTCATCCGTCGTCGGACGTCAACAAAAAAAACCCACCCGACAGCTATCGAGTGGGGTGTATTGTACTTTGGCCGCGCCTATTTGGGCAAGATCTGCACTTTGCGCCGGTCTGCCTCACCGATGCTTTCGGTGTAGACGTGTTCGTGGTTGCGCAGGGCAATGTGGACGAGTCGACGCTCGTTGGCGGGCATCGGTTCGAGGGCGACGGCGCGATTGGTTTGCATCACCTGCTCGGCCATGCGCTCGGCCATGTGGACGAGTTGTTCGGCGCGGCGGGCTTTGTAGCCATCTACATCCACCACGATGTTGGTCCAGCGGTGAATGCGCTGGTTCACCATGAGGCGAATTAAGTATTGGATGCTGGAGAGCGTCTCGCCGTGGCGCCCGATCAACATACCCAAGTTACCACCGATGACGTTCAATGTGAGCGGTGCGCCATCGGTTTCCGATTCGGACCAGGTGGCCTCGATGTCGGCGGCGTAGCCCATGTGCTCCAGCATTTCCAACAGCAGATTGGATGCCAGTTCGGCCAGTTCATCGGGATCGACGTCGCGATCATATGCCTGTCCTTCGTCTTCATCGTAGCCGGCGTCGGCTTCCTTGCGGGCGGTGGGTTTGGACGGAGGTTCGGCCACGGCAGGGGCTTCGGCTGCCACAGGTTCTTCGGATGATTCGGTGGGTGATTCAGCGGGCGCAGTCGAAGGTGCCACGGCTTCTTCGGCGACCGGTTCCACCACTGCAGGCGACTCAATCGGCGCGGCAGGAGGCGCGACGGGTTCAGTCTTGGGCTGCACCGGCGGTTCAGGCTTCGCAGGGACGGTAATCCGTACACGGGCATTGCTGCTGCCGATACCAAGCAGCCCGCGGCTTCCTTCGTGCAGCACTTCGATTTCGACTTCCTGACGCGAAAGACCCAACTGACGCAGACCTTCGGCGATTGCCGCATCTACGCTTTTGGCAGAATACTCGTGGCTCGTCCCATTCATACGTTATCTCTTCTTTCTCTGGCGGCGAGAAGGTTTGCGTACGGGTTTGTCTGCACTGCAATTGACAGCGCCATTGGCGCTCGATGACTCGTCTTTGGCGCCGTTTGTGGCGGAGGGGGTGGCTGAAACAGCGGAAGCCGCGCCCTTGCCCGAAGCAGCGGTAGAAGCAGCGGGTGTTGCGCTACCACGCATGATGAAGGACTGTTGCCCCATCTGCAGTAGGTTGCTGGTGACCCAGTAAAGCGTAAGGCCGGCAGGCACCTGCAAGGTGAAAAAGCCGAACATCAGCGTCATCATTGTGGTCATCTGCGTCATCATCTTGTTCTGGCCATCGCCACCGGCAGGCGGCGTCGGTGTCATGTATTTCTGCATGAACACCTGGCTCACCATGAGCAACGCCGGCAAGATCAAGTAGCCGGCCAGCATGCCATAGGAGCCTTCGTTGAACAACGTTGGGATCCAGGTAAGCCCCTCGGTGAAATGCGGGAAGCCCAAATCGGGAATCCAGAAGAAGTGCGCATCGTTCAAGCGTGGCCCCAACGCCACAAGCGCAGAGTACAGGCCAAACAGCACCGGCATTTGGATCACCAGCGGCAGACAGCCCCCCAGTGGGTTGACGCCTGCCTCCTGATACAGTTTCATCTGTTCTTGGGCCAGTTTTTCGCGGTCTTTGCCGTACTTCTTTTGGAGTTCCTGAAGTTTGGGTTGCAGCTCACGCTGCGCCTGCATACCGCGGATCTGAGTCATCGTCAGGGGGAAAGTGATGACCTTGATGATAATCGTAAAGAGGATGATCGCAAAACCCCAGCTATAGGGGATCGCCATGTTGTTGATAAAGTCGTTGAGCCAGATCAGCGCATTAGCCAGCGGCCATACAGCCAACTGCTGCCACAACCCTTCGGGGGGGGTAGTCGCCACATCCACGCCTTCGCGGGGGACACCGCATCCGCCCAGCAGCAACATAGTTGCCACCAGCAGCAGGATCAGCAACAAATGCTTTCGTTTCACCTTGTATCTCCTCATAAAAGCGAAGGACAGCGCAGCGTCCACTCGACGAATGATCTGTCCTCACGTAACAGGCGTATCGACTCGACCAACTATCCTCAAACTAGGATCTTCCACGGCGGCAAGCCGGCAGCTTCACGGCACAGGATCGAAGCCGCCAGGGTGCCAGGGATGACAGCGGGAGATGCGTTTGATCCCCATCCAGCCGCCGCGACGCACACCGTATTTCTCCACCGCTTCCAGCGTATAGTGTGAGCAAGATGGGTAATAACGGCAGTTGCTGCCCAATACGGGCGAAATATAGCGTTGATAGAACCGGATGATAGCGATGACAACCCTACGCACACTCTTCTCCTACCGAAACGTCGTCGTGTCCAGATGACCGACGACAAACGACGGTCAACGCCACCTTCGACAACAGCGATGTTTCTGGGTTACGCATTACGAATTACGCATCCCAGCCACCCAAGTTGCGCCGATACGTTTCAGCCCGCCACTTCCTCCAACAAAGACGCCCGCCGAAGCAGGCGGGCGCAGGCGGCATCGATCTCGTGAAAATCCGCATCGCGGATCGGGTTGCGGGCAATGAAGACCACGTCCCACCCGGCTCGAATCTGCCCCATTCTCAGGCGCACCGCCTCGCGTATGCGCCGTTTGATCCGATTGCGGACGACGGCCTTGCCGATACGCCGACTCACCGAGAAACCAAAACGGCTGTACGGCAGATCGTTGGGCAGTACACAGAGCACCAATCGATGTTCACTGAACGATCGCCCACGTCGACGGATCTCTTGAAAACGTGCATTTTCCCGCACCCGATATCGACGTTTCACATCTCACTTGATACCTGGTCACTTGATACCTGGTCATGCAACACCTGGTCACTTGACTCACGGTCAATTGACTCTGGGTGGAGATCCAATAGCAGCCTAGGCGGATTTTCGGGTGCTCAAGGTGACGGACAACGTGCGGCGACCACGCAGGCGACGACGGCGCAATACATTGCGGCCACCCGGCGAGGACATGCGGCTACGGAAACCATGCACGCGCTTGCGGCGGCGGACTTTGGGCTGCCAAGTTCGCTTTACCATACCAGCTACTCCTTATTCTATATCTGAAAATCTCTGTGGAAGTCACACCCAACCATGTATTTGGATGTGGCAAGCATCACAGGCGAATTTCAGGATCAGATAGACGCGTCGGTGATACTGCCAAGCGTTGATTATATGTGTCGCCAGGGTGTTGTGTCAAATTAGAGGGCTTTGCTTAGATATGCAATTGTGTAGGCGGCTAGTGGCTTAAGCGTAGTGCATTCACATTTCTGGATGATTGTACATGCGGTTTGGGGCTGTGGTATAGTCTTATCAGCGTCCCGATCAGAGCACTGCGGATGCCGTGTTTTGATCAATTTTTCAGGAGTGCTATGGCAAACCGCGTACATCGAGAATCTACCTGGCCTCGACGCGCTACCACAGCGGAATCCTCCGACCGCCCAGAAAACCGCATCGATGCGAACAACGGTGGCCGTTCCACCCCAAATGGAACAGCAGCCGGCGCGGCCGACACGATCTTCGACTTTCACCTGCCCGACGTAAGCAAGCAGGAAGTGGATGATCTACACCGCCGCGCCGAATACTTGCTCGACGAAATGGAGATGGGGGCCGCCGACCGCGGCGCCGTGCAAGGGACATCCCCAGTAGCCAATGGCCATGCCAATGGGAATGGAATCAGCAATGGGCATCACGAGCTTACTGCCCCCACCCAACCTGATCCGCCAAGCCTAAACACAAAGGACGCCGACCCAAGTGGGCGTTCGCGTGTCCTGCCCGAAGCGGCGCTGCCTTCGATTCGCAGTCGCCCGCTGCCGCCCGCCGACAGGCCCCAATCGTCGCCTTCTACTCGCCCCGCCGCGACACCTGCGCCGACCACCGCTGCATCGGATCGATTGCCCACGGCAGCTTCGGTATTGGATTCGCCCGTCTCCGCGCCGCGTCGATCGGCAAAAAAGCCGGCGCCTGTACCGGTGGCATCGGTATCCGAAGCCAAAGCCCGTCAACTGGAAGACGAGATCGAGCAGCTTTTCAAGCAGATCAACCGCCTACAGCAGAACCGCCGCGAGTTGACAGGCCACGCGCTGTCGCTGCTGCGCGAGTCGCGCGCCATCCTGCAAACGGAACCCGAACGCTACGGACGCGCCGAATATAATGTGCGCCAGGTACGTTCGATCCTCGACCGCACCCGCGACGCGCGTCGCCGGTCGATCCGCTATGGTGTGCTGTTGCTCGTCTACCTGGCGCTGTGGCTTGCCGTCTGCGCCGGGGCCATCACCTCGCTGTTCCTCTACGCCGCCGATATGCAGTCGTTCCTGGCCGCGACGCTGGGCGCCGATAGTCGACTGGTGGCCAACGCCGTCCCCATGTTCTGGGCGATCCTGGGCGGCGCTGCCGGCGGCGTGTTGGGCGCGGTGGCATCGCTGCTTGTCCATATTCGCCAGGGACAGGAATTCGACCGCCAATATGTGCTGCGCTACACGATCCAGCCCATCATGGGCGTGGTGCTGGCGCTTTCTATCTACTTCCTGTGCAGTTTCTTCGCCAATGCGATTGAAATCGATCTCACCAGCGGGCAGATCAGCAGTATCGTCCCTGCGGTGATCGCGTTCCCCGCCGGGCTGTGGCAAGAGATGGTCTATGCCCTGCTCTACCGGCTCACCGGCGTCTTCCGCATCGGCAGCCGCCGCCGCTGATGGCGCCTTGCGCCGCCCCACCATGAAACCCTACGCCCAGGTCGTCGTCAACGTCCCCATCCGCCGTACCTTTGCCCGTACCAACGAACCGCCACCCAACCCGTTCGAGGACGAATCCGCCGGCGCGCACACGTTAGGCGGCGGCGCGGCCCAGTTCCAGACCTTCCACTACGCCATCCCCACGGCGCTACTCGATCAGGTGCAGGTTGGTCACCTGGTGTGGGTGCCGTTTGGTCGCCAGGAATTGCAGGGATTGGTGGTATCGCTGGACGAAAGCAGCCCCGTGCCGACCAAGCCAATCAAACGGACGGCGCGGCCACAGCCGGTGTTGACCCCAGCGCAGATCGAACTGGCCTTCTGGCTGGCGGATTACTACGTCGCCCCCCTTTCGGAGACAATCAAGCTCTTTTTGCCGCCTGGTCTGCTCTACAAAGCCGAACGCGGACCCAGCGTGCGCGCCAAACGCGAGGATCAGATCGAACTGTGCATCCCCGCAGCCGAGATCCGCTCGCGACTGCTGCAACTGGGACGCGCCAACAAGCAGGTGCAAGTGGTGGAAGCGCTGCTAGCCGCGCCAGGACACGCCCTCAGCGCCGACGATCTGCGCCGTCAATGCGATCTGCGTTCCGACAGCACCTTCGACACGCTGCAAAAAGCTGAGTTGATCGAGCGAGAGGACGATCAGATCCGCCTGCTGCACGAGACAAACGACATCGAGGCGTACCTGCTCACGGCGCGGGGGACGGCCAAGTACGAGCCGATCCTGCACGCCCTGGCTGCGGCGGACGGGCCGATGTGGAAGAGCGATCTCTACGCGCAGGCAGACGCGGATCTGTCCGCTCTGCGCACGCTGCACAAGGCGGGCCTAATCGAAATGACGGAACTTGTGCGCTACCGCGATCCACTGGCCGGGCGCACCTACCGCCGCACGTCCTCGCCGCCGCTCACCGATCAACAGGAACGAGTCTGGGGCCGCATCGACGGTGAACTCTTCTCCGGCGACGAAGACACGATCACACCGGCGCGGTTCTTGCTCCATGGCGCCACCGGCAGCGGCAAGACCGAGATCTACCTGCTGGCGATTGCCGAAACGTTGCGCCGCAACCGACAGGCCATCGTGCTCGTCCCTGAAATTGCGCTGACACCGCAGACAGTGGCGCGCTTCGCCGGTCGCTTCCCGGGGCGGGTGTCGGTGATCCACTCGGAGTTGAACGCTGGTGAACGCTACGACGTCTGGCAGCGCATCCGCCAGGGCGAGATCGACGTGGTGGTGGGTCCGCGCAGTGCGCTCTTCGCGCCGTTGCCGCGGCTGGGGTTGATCGTCATCGACGAAGAGCACGAGTCATCGTACAAACAGGACGCCGAAGCGTGGGGCAGTTTCACCGTCTTCTACGACGCGCGCACGGCGGCGCGCAGGCTGGCCGAAGTCACCGGCAGCGGGCTGATCCTGGGCAGCGCCACGCCGTCGCTGGAAAGCTACACACTGGCGACGCAGGGCGATGCCCACCTGCTGGAGATGTCGCGGCGGGTGATGGGGCACGGCAACGGCGACAATAACGGTGTTGCCCGCTACGCCGAGATGCCGCCGGTGGAAGTGGTGGACATGCGCCAGGAGTTGCGCGCCGATCACCGCAGCATCTTCAGCCGCAGCCTGATTTCGGAGTTGCAGAAGACAGTGGACGCGGGCGAGCAGGCGATCCTCTTCCTCAACCGCCGCGGCACCAACAGCTTCGTCATCTGCCGCGATTGTGGTTACGTGAGCGAATGCAAACAGTGCGACACGCCCCTCACCTACCACGAGCGCGCCGACGTGTTGATCTGTCATCATTGCAACCGGCGTTATCCTATCCCCACCATCTGCCCAGAATGTGAGAGCAAGCGCATCAAATTCTTCGGCAGCGGCACCCAGCGCATCGAAGAAGTGGTGCAGCAGTATGTCCCCCGCGCCCGCGTGCTGCGCTGGGACGCCGACACCACTGGCAAAAAGGGCAGCCATCAAGCGATCCTCGAACGGTTCGCCGCCCACGAAGCCGATGTGCTGGTAGGCACGCAGATGATCGCCAAGGGGCTGGATCTGCCGCTAGTAACGCTGGTGGGCGTCATTTCCACCGATGTGGGCCTCTACCTGCCCGACTTCCGCGCGCCGGAACGCACTTTCCAATTGCTGATGCAGGTGGCGGGCCGTGCCGGGCGCAGCGCGCTGGGCGGGCGGGTGATCTTCCAGAGCTACACGCCGGAGCACTACGCGGTGCAGGCCGCGGCCCAACACGATTATCATGCCTTCTACGCCCATGAGATGAACTTCCGCCGTGAACAACAGTACCCGCCGGTGCGTCGCCTGGCCCGCCTGATCGTGTGGGACAAAAAGTTGGAGAAGGCGCAGGCTATGTCGACGCAGATGGCGGCGGTGTTGCGTCATCGAGCGGAGACGCTGGGTCTGCTGGGCGAACAGGTAGAGGTCCTCGGCCCGGCGCCGGCCTTCTTCGCCCGCTTCCGCGGCTACTACCGCTGGCAGATCCGCGTGCGAGCGCCTGATCCGTCCGCGTTCTTGCGCGGCTTGGACATTCCATTCGGCTGGCGCGTGGACGTGGATCCGATGTCGTTACTGTGACGGAAACAGAGATTTTGATCCACGAAGACATACGAAGAACCACGAAGAAAGCAGAGAGGGACACGGATTTCAGGATTCACTGGACGCAGAGGGTGAGACTTTGAGGGAGACACGGATTTCAGGATTTTCTGGACGGAAGAGAGA
>JAWKOL010000048.1:0-37844 GCA_041391225.1 Caldilineaceae bacterium | reverse complement strand
TTGCCGACGCGCGAGGGCGATCAATTGCGGGTTGAGGTGTTGCCGCGGTCGATTACGTGGCTGAAGTGGAAGTAGTGCGTAGTCAATGTCATTAAGTTAAGCGCGGAGTGAGCACCCCCAGGTGCGGGTCTACACGAGTACAGCCGCACGAGGGCGTGCTTCCTCCTCGGAGATTCGAAGGTTGGTCGCTTAACTTAATGACATTGAGTGCGTAGTGCGTAATGCGTGGACAAAGATCTCGTCCATTAGCGGCGAATCTCGCTCAACGAATTACGCATTACCGACTCTTAAGCCCCAAAACATCCTTCACCCGACCTCACACTAGAAAGCTGCCTCCGATGTCTTCCCACTCTTCCCAACCCAACATCCTCTTCCTGATCACTGATCAGCAGCGCGTGGACACGCTGGGCTGTTACGGGAACAACGTGTGTCGCACGCCGAACATTGACGGCATCGCGGCGTCGGGTGTGCGTTTTGATCAGGCGTACACGCCCACGGCCATCTGCACACCGGCGCGGGCGTCGTTGATCACCGGGGTGATGCCGTTTGAGCACAAACTGTTGGCGAATTTCGAGCGCAACGTCGGCTACATCACCGAACTGCCCGCGGGGACCGACTCGTTCGCCCATCACCTGCGCCGCGCCGGCTACAACGTGGGGACGGTGGGCAAGTGGCACATCGGCGTCGAACGCGGCCCCGAAGACTTCGGCTTCGACGGCGTCCACTACCCCGGTTGGGGACAGCCCGTGCATCACCCCGACTATCTGCGCTATCTCGAAGAACACGGCTATCCCCAGTTCAGCCTGCGCGATGAGATCCGCGGACGCTTCCCCAACGGCCAGCCCGCCAACGCCATCGCCGGCATCTACCAAGGGCCGGTGGAAGCGTCGTTCCCCTACTTCCTCGCCACCCGCACCATCGAGGCGATGGAACGCTACGCCGCCGACGGCAAGCCCTTCTTCCTGGCCTGTCAGTGGTTTGGGCCGCATCTGCCCTACTACATCCCCGAAGAATACGCGTTTATGTATGATCGGGACAGGGTCACTTTGCCGCCGGGCATGGCCGAGACCTTCGAGCACAAGCCGGTGGTGCAGCGTCACTACTCGGCGCACTGGGCCTGGGACAGCTTCACGCCCGACGATTGGAAGGACCTCATCGCCCGCTACTGGGGCTACGTCACCTTGATCGACGAGGCGATAGGGAAACGTCCTCATGCGGCGGAACAGCTGGGGCGATGGATGACACTGTCACCTTCTTTGCCATAGATCGCGTGAAAGCGTTTGTTGGCAGCCTTCAGATGCGGGACAAAGGACCGGCCATGTACGACGATATCTACCGCATCCCTCTGGTGGCGCACATGCCAGGCGGGCGCAGCCGGGCGGTGGATGACCCGCTTCGTACCGCTGATCGACCTTTCCGCCACCTTCCTCGATCTTCAGAAACGGACACGCGACCACCTGCCGAATACGCAGGCCGCAGCATCGTCCCCTTCTGCCAGCGGCGACCGCACGCCGACTGGCTGCGATCATCGTCGGTGAGTTCCACGGGCATCACTTCCCGTACCCGCAGCGCATGATCCGCACCTACACAGCTGATCGTCAGCCCGCCCGACGTCAACGAACTCTGTCTGGTCAACGATCCCCACGAGCTGACCAACCAGATCGACAACCCGTCCTACGCCGAGGTGCGCAGCCAGCTCTATCGCGTCCTCTACAACGATCTCAAAGCCCGCGGCGACGACTTCACTGGATGACCTCAATGTTCGACGTGGGCGAGGCGGTGGTGGGCGCGTCGTTGGCTTGGTATAGCCGGAAGTAAAGGAGATTGTGCCCTACCACCACGCCACCGACCGCCAAGACTACTCCGATTTCGCTTCAGACGCGCTCTTCCACAGCCTGCCTGGGGAACCGGCGTTGCCTGTGCGGCTTGTCCAGCGGATCTTCCAGCGTTGCCAGGCCATCCCACGCCGCGGACGGTCACCGCGGCCGCGCCGTGGTCTACGATCCCTGCTGCGGCAGCGCCTATCACCTGTACGCTGGCCTTCCTGCACGGTGACGCCATCCAGCGCATCGCATCGCCTCAGACGTGAACGAGGATGTCCTCGGCGTGGCGTGGCGCAACCTCGATCTGCTCAACGTCGACGGCATGGATCGCCGCATCGCCGAGATCTGCGTCCTTGCTGACCCAGTTCGGCAAGGAATCCCACGCCTGCGTTGGAGCGCTGCGCAACGCTTTCGATCCCAGCTTCTCGCTCGCGGGACCACCTCATCGACGTCTCCCTCTTCGCCGCCGACGCCAGCCGCCGCGGATATCGCGGCGCGGTTGCCGCAGAGCGAGATCGACATCGTCCTCGCGGACGTGCCGTATGGTTGGCACACGTCGTGGCAACTCTCCGATCGAAATCGACGCTGCCGCCGCTGACGCAGATGCTCGACGCGCTGCTGGAAGCGATCTCGCCGTCAACTGTCCCTCACGATTGTGGCCGACAAAGGACAATCCATTCGCCACGAACGTTTTCGGCGCGCAGAGCGCTTTCAAGTGGGCAGCGGCGGAATCGCGATCCTGAACACCCTCTAAGCTCCCATAGGCGTTAAGTTAAGCGTCGTAGACACAAGTGCCGGGGACTTATCGTCGCAGCGAGACGGGACATTCCTCTAGCGACACGTCCAACGTGAAGTCCCCGGCACTTTCGTTCGACCTTAGCTTAACGCCTATCGAGATTGAGGAGAAGTTCGATTGGATATACTTTCAGATACATCTTCGTCGCTTCCCATCCTACTCCTCCTTCCACGTGCGCCAAACTCAATTGCGGCCTTAACTCAAATTTGTTAAGGTGGAATCAGACTCCCACCATCCCATACCTGGAAGGAATCAAACAATGACCCCCGATCCCAACCGGACAAGCCCACGTTACGTTCCGCGCGTGTACTGATCATTGGCCTCACGGCCACCATTGTCGTATTGGCATTGGCCGTTGTCGGCATCGTGATTGCCAGTTCGGCCGTCGGCAACACCGTGGCTGAACGCGACAGCCGTGTCAACGTCCTCACCACCAGCACCAACGACTGTGTCGAATGCCATACGAACAGACAACACCAGGCATCGTGGAACCAATACGGTGTCCAGCACGATGGCGTCGGCGGGCGTCTTTGCCGAATTGCCACGTTGTCGACGAAACCTATCCTGGTGCAGAGGCGCGAGGGGACATTCATCCTCCACGAACCCACCCAGCCATGTGTCAACGTTGTCATGCCAACGGGACGGCGCAGTTCTACGCCAGTCGTCATGCCCTGCCCGCCTACGTTGCCTACGCAGGCACGGATCGTGACGGTTGACCAACGCCAGATGCTGTCAGAACATCCCAGAAGCGGATTCCGCCCCGAAGGTGTGCTCATGCGCAATGCACTCCACGCCATCGAAGGGCCGGAAGTCACAAATTTGCCTGCAGGAAACCTGTCACAACGTCGGCCTCCCCGCCGGGGACGGTTCCATCGGCCAGTGCAGTAAGTGTCACCTGCGTCACGAGTTCAGCCTGGAACAGGCGCGCGCAAGCCGAGACCTGCAGCGGTGCCACATCGGCCCGATCGCCCCGCAGTGGGAAATCTACCGGGAATCGCCACACGGCGTGGCCTATGCCGGCGGTGATCGCTGGCACTGTCGAACCTGGCACCTATCACCGTCGAGGACTTCCCCGCGCCCACCTGCGCCACCTGTCCGCTTCAGCGGTTTCGGTGCATCGGGCACCACCCACGACGCCGGTGACCGGTTGACGTGGTTCCTCTACCACGCCCATCAGCGAACGTCGCCCCGCCTGGCAAGACCAACATGGTGCGCATGCAGAGCGTCTGCCGAGTGTCATAACCAAGAATTCGTCAACACCTTCTACACCGACGCCGACGCCGCCACCGAGAAGGTCAACTCGTGGGTAGCGGAAAGCAATCGCTGATCAATCGCCCCGCTCAAAGAAAATGGCCTGCTCACCGCTGAGCCGTTCGACGAATCTATCGACTTCGTGCAGTTTGAACTGTGGCATCACTGAGGCCGCACCGCCAGAAGTTCGGCGCCTGGATGCGGGGACCCAGATACACCCAGTGGCACGGCGCCTACGAACTGGTGTCTGACATGAGTGGAACTGAGAGAAATGGTCAACGAGCATCTCGAAGCTGTAGAAGCCTCGGCGACGAAGTCACCATCGTTACCAACGTCCTGCCCGTGGGCGAAGTCGAAATGCCCAGCCAGGAAGAGAGCGGCCTTTATGACCGCCCGGAAGCGACGGCGACGCCGAAGTCAGAGACTGAATAACACGCACCACGCACAAAGACCAACACCATGACCGAACTCATCCGTCTTCCCGTCCGCTGCTGCGCGTGCGGCGACTGCCGCTTCGCGCGATCAGTTGATGCTGTTGATGATTGCGAGTCAACGAGATCTTTCTGGGCATCGACACCTACCTCTCGCACATCATCAGCAGCACGATCGTGCCGCGTGGTGGATACCGATTGTCTTTGGGGTTGTGTCGGGGGTGGCGCTACTTTTGCCGGGCTGATTGCGCTGCGCAACCGCACACTGGCTTCGATCTGGCCACGGTGACGCTTGTCCTCAGCATTGGCGTGGGGTTGCTGGGCGCGTACTTCCCATCAGCTACGCCGCTCACCCCTTCGCCTGTAAGCGAACGGCTCACCCTCGACTTGCTGGTGTCAGGCGCCGCCCGTGCTGGGGCGATGGCGTTTGCGCTGGCCGGCGTCCTCGGCATCAGCGCAGCGTGGATCGAGTCACCCGCCGACAGTGGACGGCTGATCCTGTGGGGTGATCATATCAACTACCCTACAGCAAGGCGCAGGCCTACTTCTTCATCGTGGGCATGGGCATTTTGGCGGCGCTGATCAGCAGTGTCCTCGACCATGCGCGCACCGGTTACGCAGCCCGTGGCTGTGGGTGCCGCCCGCCGTGGGCATCTTCGCCATGGTCGTCGCCGTGGTGATGGGATCTCCTCGATCCCTGCGCTTCGACGTGTGGACCTACATCGTCGCCATGCTGCTCTTGATCGTCCTGGAACCCGGTGGGTACGCTGCTGCACAGCAGAACAACCTCGTCGGGCGGATTCACCTTCGTCCTCGAGCGCTTTATCCGCGGCGCCTTCCTGGCGCCGTTGCTGTACACGAATATGGGGTTGTTGGGGTTGATCGCGTTGGTGGATCCGCGGGAGGGTGTAGTTGAGTTTCAGGTGATCAGTGCGCTTACGCAGCTTTCGACGACGCCGTCTGTAGAAGGCAAATGCAACCATACCTGCGCCTGGCGCAAACATGAGCGCCGATTGCAACTACAAGATAAATCCGAGCCAGTTGTCGCGTAGGGTATACACAGCATGCAGGACAATGTTCATGGCAATTTGCCATCGAACCCTCTGGCGTGCCCATTCGGGCCAATAACTCGTCTAGCCATTCCGTGTCTGATCGATGAAACGTCCAAACGTGAGAGCCGAGCACTGGTGTCAGGATGCTGTTGAGCAGAAATGGGATGCCCAACCAGACGGCCAGCGTTCCCCATGATCGCACGGTAAACAGCACAACGATAGCCAGCAACACAAGCGTACCCCAGCCATATAGGAGCTGGACCTGTGATGATGCGAGGCTAATATCGTACCAGTTTGCTGCGTTGACGCCACTTCCGGCCAGATCAACCGTGCGGTCTGGCTGTCAGCCTGCCGATCTGGATCACCGGCCAGTCCCTCCATCACCAGACGGTATACCTTCACCGCTACTTCGTCTGACGTCGAACACCCAACGGAATACATTCGATTGGCACGTCCCCATCGACATGCTCGCAGGCGGGCGTATAATCGGCGGGACGGTGGATGGTATGAGGCCAGCAGAACATAGAGATGTTGTCCATGCTCACTTTGAAGCGCCGCTAATCGGCGCAATATCAGCGGACATAATCGTCGGTGCGACCGTATTCCAGGTAGTCATACACATTGTCCACCCAGCATCGACAGCCGTCGCCTACCCATTCCGAAAAATTGAGCCGCAGAGTGCCTGCTGCAGCGGTTTTGGATCGATCTGCTGTGGCGTCACGCCGAACTTCACCTGTGCCATGTAGATTCGCCCGAGCATGGCGTCGACTGCATAGGTCTCATAGAACGCTTCCAGGGCAACCATCGACTTGACACTGGCGCGATTCGTCACGGTCTGCGATAGCCCTGTGACGATCACGGTTGGCGCTGTCAGCAAAATGAACAGGCCAACGAAAGGCAAAACCAGCACGTGCAGGCAGCCGAACGCTGCGCCTCTTCTTCTCTCATTCATGTTGCGACTTCCTCAGTGCGTAGTTTGAGATGTTCTACTCAACAGGGGTTGGGTGTAGACCGGTCTGGGTTGTTCCATTGCGGCGTATGGCGGCACGGCGGACATGCGCCAAACCCATCGACCTTCTCTTTCCAGCAATCCCCGGTAGATGACATAATTGGAATAGCACATCAGCATGAGCAAGAAAGCGCCCACAAACGGAATCGGCTGAAGCAGGATCAACACGCCGTTCAAGATACGTACTCCCCGCTTGGCCTGGAAGCCGATATGCCGGGGCATGTACCGTTTGACTTTGCTCACCAGGGTGAAGCGGTAGTAGATGATCCCCGGCGGCAACAACCCAAGCACCGGCAAGAGACCCAGGAGGAAGCAGACCACCAGCGTGACAGGTAGCTGTTTGTTGACGCCGGTCAGGTAGCGATCCAGATCGCTCTGTGAGCCAAAGGTGACGGCGTTGCAGACGGAACGGGTCTGTTGGACACCCTTCGACGGCAGCGAGGCGCAGACAGGACATCGACGCAGCGATATCAGCTTCGTGCGGTGTGATTCGGTATCCACCACCGATGCGGGGTTGGTTGCCCTAGCATGTTCACCTGTACCGGCACCGCTGGTCGCCCACCGCGCAACGGGACAGCGCCATGAGGTGAATCGGGTTGCGACAGTAGCCCACGCTCGATGCGGCGCTGATCTTCGGCGGCTTCGGCGCTTTTCCATCAAATAGACAACGAGGACACCGATCCCCGCCACCTCTGCTTTGCGAGCCTAGGCAGGATCCAGCGCCAGCCAGACACCCACCAGCACCCAGGTGTTCTCGGTGAGGACGGCGAAGAACTGCACCCCCAGGTCGTCGTCTTCGTCGGCATCGCCGAAGAACTCGTAGACGATCTTGGCGCCAATTCACCACCCACATCCCCACCGACGTCAGCCGACCACACAAAAACCACCGGGCTGACTTGCCCAATCACCATGTTGAAGACGAACACCGACGCCGGATCGACCATCTCCTGGGCGACGACGAAGCAGATGGCGGTTGACATAGTTGTCGACGCTATACCAGAACTTCCTTTCAGATCGGTTTTCGTCTCCACGCCTGCCCAAGCGCCATGACCCCCATCGCCACCAACACCCAGGGCTGCGTGATGAACGTGCTCTGGGGTCCTTCGATCCCACTGAAAGCGCAGGAACAGGCCCACCATCATCGCCGCCAGGAACGGATTGGCGGCAAACTGCGGCAACGCCGCCACCCGCAGAGTAGAAGATCAATTCGCCAAACATGGTTGGTGTCCTTTCGGCAATGGTGAATGACGAAGGGTGTCCGATGTATTCATGCTTGAAGTCTTACTTTATGAAGGTGACCATTCTGTGGCCTGCTGCGCTAAGTGAGCAGGCTCCAACTTGCTCAACAGATACTATGCAAAGCTAGTTATGCTGTCATAGCGAATCGGTATAGGTTGCTCGGGTAATGGCGTGTTATTCCTTTCAAAAGAGATCGTATGAATCACCACATTAATCTCCCGGATGATGCCAGGGTTTATCCCACTTGGGTGGAGCAGATGGTTGGTCTCGCATTCATCATCACGCTGCGGTTTCTCTGGAATCTGAAAGCATTGCTCTGGATCTTTCAAACTAACGATGATTAGGAAGATTAGGAAAGGGCGGAATACCTCTCGGCAGTAGTGAGGCAGACCTTGTGAGAGAGCCAGCAAGTCTACCAACTCCTCCGCGTGCACCAGCGGTTGCTGCTGTGCGTACCAGCTGTCGCTGCAGTGCGAAACCCCCATACCACAGCATTGACGACTACATTAAACCAATGTCCAGTCGTATCAATATTGTTAGCGGGATCATTCCTGACGTATGCATATACGTTCGAATCGCCCCCCTCAAACCCAATCGGATCAGCCTTCGTCGTCCAGCGCCCCACTTCCGCGTCGTAATCCCGCCCCAAAGCGGACCAGCCCGGTATTGCGTCGTACATTCCTCCGGCGAACCCAAACGGCTGGAAGCCAGGTTTGCTGTCCACCAGCACGCCCGGAACGTCGTAATCGAGCCGCTGCGCCACCGCGCCCGTGGACGTGTTGACCACCAACCGCACGCTGCCCAGGTGATCGTGATGCGGTAGGTGACGCCGCCTTTGATCATGTAGTCCGGCACGTGGGCCTTGCTGGCGTAGACAAAGCGGCTGACGACGTTGTTGTTGCCATCCAACTCGGCCACGGGGTTGAGGCTGTCTGATAGAGCCATCCCTGCGTCAGGATGCCGTTGACGCGCTTGCCGGCACGCCGGTTCAGGCCGTCGACGAGTGGGTCAGCGTGTCACCGCTGGGGAGGCCGACGGCGGTGAGATTGCCCAACCCGTCGTAGGTGTAGGTGGTGGTATTGCTGCCATTGGTCTTGCTCTTGAGTTCGCCGTTGGCAGTGTAGGCGGCGTAGGTGGTGTCGCCGTACTTCGTCAGGCGATCACGGATTTGTCGTAGGTGGCGTTGACGGTGCCCGACGGTGTGGTGCGGCTCAGGCGATTGCCGTTGGCGTCGTAGGTGTAGCTGTCGACGAGTGCTCCGTCCTGGCGCACTTGGGTCAGGCGGCCTACATTGTCGTAGGTCGCCCAGCCGTAGGTGCGACCTGTGCCGGAGACCGTCTCTGCGGGTGCTGATCCGGGCCAGCGCATCGTAAGTGTAGTTGACCTGAAACAGCGTGCTGCTGTCGGTGCGGGCTGTGAAATCGCCCAACTCCCAGTAGTCGTTGTAGCTCTGCGCCGTGGTGACCTTGCCCAGGCTGGTGGTGTTGAGTAAGCCGCTCTGGGGCAGGTACGTCAGCGATCAAGTCGCCGACCTGCGTGGGCTGGTGATCGCCGGTGTAACTGTAGGCGACAGACTGCCCGCCGTTGACGCTCTGCTGGTCAGCCGGTAATCCTGGTCGTAGGCAGAAACGCAACGGAACCACTCACCGGCCCCGTTGAGGTTAACCTGCCGAGACGAGATCCCTGGTCGTACACGTAGTTCAGCGTTTCACCATCGGGTGAGGTGACACTTTGCAACTGCCCGGTGGCGGCGTTGTATGGCCAAACGTGATTTCGCCACGAGAGGGATGGTGAGCCAGGCCAACTGCCCGTCGCTATTTGTAGGCAAAGGCAAGCTGTTGCCCATCCGGGCGGGTGATGCCGCTGAGCCAGCCCAGCGCGTTGTAGGTGTAGCTGGTGGCTGTCGTGCCGATGCCGACATCGGGCGGGGTGTAGGTTTGCGTCTCATCGCGCAAGGAATGGCTGAATTTGTGTTCAGGACGCCCTGGTGTAGGGTTAGGCCGCTCAGGTTGCCACGGTCATCGTGGAAGAGCCGATGGCCTGCCCGTCGGCGAGTGATGGCAGCCAGTTCTTGTTTATCGGTGTAGGTGTGGCTCGTGGCCTGATCAGTGGATCGACCAGTGATGTCACCTGGTTGGCATCGTCGTAAGTGAAGCGGACGGTGCGGCCCTGGTTAATGCGCATTTGGGCCGGAGTAATGATCCAGATCGTAGGCGTACTGCACTTCGGTGGTCATGCCGTCGCCTGTCACCTGGGCGGTTTCTAGTTGATCATGCGCGTTGTAGGCGAAGGTTCTCTCGCAATTCTCGCGCTCGCCCACGCCGTCGACCTGACGGATCAGATTTCCTGCGCGTGTGGGGTGTAGCCGACCTCGAAGTCGAAGGGATTGGCCTCGCTTGACAGCCGACCCATTGCATCGTACTCGAACGTCGTCGATCCACCGCGCGGATTGGTGATCCGGCCAGGGTTGCCCTGGGCATTGCTTGTTGGCTATAGCTTGTCTTCAGATTCAGGTGGCTGTTGTCGCCGTAGTCTTCGATCACTTCGGCAAGCAGGCCGGGGACAGGCGTCACACCCGATGCAAAACGCCCGTTGGCGGCTTCGTCGTTTGTCCCCCTGCGTGTAGTTGTGGCGGGTGACGATGCCGTCGATGGCGGTGACGCTTCCAGCAACCCCAGATTGTTGTAGGTGTACTTCACTGTCGGCGTAATCGGGCTGCCGCTGATGTCGGTGAAGGCAGGGAGCGACCTCCACCGGGTGACCGGCCTCGCCTACGCCACGTTCATAGTCGTAGACATAGATCGCGGTCTTCCCTGTGCCATCGGTGACGCTCTTCAGGCGGTTGAACCGTTCTTCGTAGGTGTAGCGAACGGTCTGGCCTTGGGCGCTGCTACAGGTGGCGCGTCGCGTTTCGCTGGGGACATTGGCCAGTTATCATAGGGTGAAATCGACACAGTTGCCATTGGGGGCAATGTAACGGGTGAGGTTGCCCGCCTTGTCGCGCTCGAAGGTACTGGTACGTCCTACAGCATCAGTGCGCGATAGCCAGCGCCCGTATCTGTCCATTGTGCCGGAGCGGAAGCCGCGCCCGTAGACACGTTCACTTGCAGATCGTTTGAGCCAAAGAGGACGTGTCACCGGCTGGGACGGGGAACCGGTGGCGCTGCCGTTCAGCAGGGGATAGCCCGTATCGGTATTGGTGAATTGACACTGCGCGCTGTTCCACCGTGGTCTGGCCGGTGGTGTAGTTGTAGGCTGCGTGCGGCGGTTCCGTATGGGTGGAGATGCGCCCGTATTGATCGTAGGTGTAGCTGGGCACATCCCCGTTTCATCCATCTGGTGGGTGAGCTAACGCCGCGCTGATCATAATAGAATTGACGGGTGCTGCCGTCAGGGAAGGTAGCCTGGCGCAGATGCCCAACCTGATCGATGCTGACGGCGGTGGTGCGGTAAGCCGGATCGGCTTCCCAATACTGCTCAGTCGACCATTCGTATAGTTGAAGCGCCAGACCCAACGGCGTGCTTTCGCCGGAAGCGGTGATGCTCATGCCAGCGGTGGTGCCGTCTGGATTGTAGCTGTAGCGCAGTTGCCGTCCGTCAGGCTTGATGTGGTGTCGTGGCTGCCGTTGCGATTGAAGTGCGTGCATAACGCCGTCGGGATAGGTGCGTGAAGGTGCGCTGTTGACCCGTCGTACGACATCCAGCGAGTGGTCGGTGCGCGTCAGGTTGATGGGCGACAGCCCTTCGGCGTCTTGAGCCAGGGATCAAAGCTGACGTTGTTGCTTACCGGTTCACCCACACCCTTGGGATTCAGGTCCCGCGTGATAGGGACCACTGCCGTCGCCCCACGGTTATAGCGTGCGTCTGCTTCGGGTGGCACCGTCATGAAAACCGCGAAATTCTGGATGTTGGCAAATGCGGAGTTGTAGATGTGGCGGGCGCTGTGCCGACGACTTCCAATCCTCGGTAGGTGGTGTCGAACCGGATGTTGCGCAGGATGGGAGAAGCGTTTGGCGAGACGGATGGCGCCGTACTCATCGCCCCCATAGTAGCCTTCGTTACCGCTGTAGCGAAACTCCACATGCTCTATTTGCGACGTGTCATCGCTGCCTGGGTTGAAACGGATCACGCCCCAGTCTTGGACCAAACCGGCCTTGAACCGTTATTGTTTGTGTCGCCATGCATGTCATCTCGATACGACGTGAAGATGACAGGATCTGTCTGCGTTCCCTGGGCATGTAACCTGCCGTCGACGATTATCCCATCGTACGTCTCGAATTTGACAACAATGCCTGGTTGAATGGTAAGCGTATTCCTTCAGGAATGGTTAGGTTATTGCGGACGTAGTAGACGACATCTGTGTTGTCCCAGGTGTCGGTTGTCCATGTGCCACCGGGAATGTCAACCCGTTGATATAGTTGTTGTTGAACGTATTGATGTCGCGGAGGGTTGGGAGGGCATTGTCCAGGCGGATGGCGCCAAATTCATCGCCTCCGTAGTAGCCTTCGTTGCCGCCGAAGCGAATCATCATATGTTCGATGATCGAACTGTCATCGCTGCCGGGGCTGAAGCGGATCGCCCCAGTCATTCCAGCCCACGCTGGAGACTTTATTGTTGTTTGTGTCGCCTCCGCAGTGTCATCTCGGTACGAAGTAAAGATGATAGGATTAATGGCGTTCATGCGCACGCAACGTCCCATCGACGATCATGCCGTCGTAGGTCTCATATTTGACGATGATGCCGGGTTCGATATCCAGCACACTCCCGACAGGAATGGTGAGATCATTGCGGACGTAATAGACGACATCCGTGTTGTCCCAAGTATCGGTGCTCCAGTTGCCACCGGGAGTCTCATGCCGTTGATGAGATTTGTCTTTGGTCTTTGTAGATATTGCGGAGGATAGGCGAGGCATTGCTAAGACGGATCGCGCCGTACTCGTCGCCGCCGTAATATCCTCATTGCCACTGTAGTAACGAATGTCCAGGTACTGGATCAGCGAACTGTCATCGCTACTTAAGCCGCTGAAGTGGATCGATCTGATCGCAATGGCAAGCCCACACTCGCCTTATTGTTTGTATCCCCACCGGCCGTGTCATGCATGATAGGATGTGAATGTGACGGGCTGGGTTGGTATTGTAAGTATCTCTACTTTTGCCGTTGACAAAAAGCCCTGCATACTGAACGTACTTGACGATCATGCCCGGCTGGAAGGTCATTACATTTTCGGCGGGAATGGTAAGATCGGCGGACATAGTAGACGACATCTGTGTTATCCCATGTGTCGGTGCTCCAATTGCCGCCAGGAATCTCCACGCCGTTGATGCGGTTATCCTGGAAGGTGATGTTGCGAAGTATAGGCGAGGCGTTGACCAGGCGAATGGCGCCGTATTCGTCGCCTCCATAGTAACCCTCGTTGCCACTATATCGCATGACCAGATACTCGATGATCGAGTTGTCATCACTCTTAAGCGCTGAAGTGGATTGATCCCCAATCATCAACCTTAGGTGTTGTGGCGTCGGCATCAGCATTCGTGTCTCCGCCAATCAGATCATCTCGATAGGAGGTGAAGGTGACCGGCTGATCGGATGTGCCGAGGATCTCGACCTTGCCGTTGACAAAAGAGAGTGGCGTACTGTGTATACTTGACGGTCATCCCCGGCTGAAAAGTCAGTGTATCGCTGACCAGGATCGTCAAAGTCGCCGCGCACCGCAATAGACGACATCGGTGTTGTCCCACGTATCAGTCGTCCAGCTGCCGCCAGGAATCTCCACCCCGTTCATGCGGTTGTTTTGGAAGGTGATATTGCGCAGGATAGGTGAAGCATTGTTTAGGCGGATAGCGCCGTACTCGTCGCCTCCGTAATAACCCTCATTGCCACTGTAGCGCATGATAAGGTGATCGATGATTGAACTATCATCACTGTCAACCCTAAAGTGGACGGATCTGATCATCAACTTTCGGCGTTGTGGCGTCGGCGTCGCCATTGGTGTCGCCGCCTGCGGTGTCATCTCGATACGAGGTGAACGTGACAGGCTGATCAGATGTCCCTTGTACCGCCAAATCGACCATCCACAAACAATCCCGAATACAGTCCGAATTTGACAATCACACCTGCTTCAATGGTCAGGGCGTGCTTGCGTTCACGGTGATGTCGCACGTGGTCAAGTAGGGGCCTTCGGCGGCTGTCACGTGGTGTCTGCTGTGATGGCGCCACAGACGCTGACGGCGACTGAGCGATCTGCTCACGGTGTACGGTGTCTGGACGGCGCAGGTTCTTGGATCGTGACTTCCGGCTGTGGATCAGGCGCTGGGGCATCGGCAACCGGTTCCGTGATCACGCTTGGTACCACATCGGCGGCATCTGTCACATCTGCCGGGATCTCATTCCGACGCAGGATCTCGGGTACAAGGATCGCTGCTTTGCCTGCACGCGTCGCTTGTGGCCCCAAATTGTCTTTCCACGGGAAGTAGAAAGCATCACGACGAGTGCCGTCTGCGATCATCATCTGCCCGTTTTCGCTCATACAAACGCTGCTGACCAGCCAGCACCCAACCACTGCCGTAAAGGCTATCAGCCGACCGTCTAAGGTGACGGTACACTCGCACCCACAGATCGTCGGTGGTGTTCAAGAATCTACCGGTTGCGCCGTTGGTGCAGTCTGGCGGGTTGCCAAAGATGCCGTTCAAGGCGTAGCAGTACTGCGCCTGGTACGGCACGCTGAATTTGGCTGCGTAGTCGTAGGAGCCGGGGGGCAGCAGGTTTCCTTGGGCGTCGCGACCGTCCCACAGGTAACGGTATCGGCCCGATTCGCCGCTTTGGATCGTGGCGTCGAAGAAGAATTCATCTGTCTTCTCACCGGCGATGTACAACTCGAAGCCGATGTAATCGCCAAACTCAACACCTGGATCAGGATCCAGATTCAATTCCAGATCGATCACCTGCGCGGGGACAGCCTGATTGGTGCTGTAAATAAGTCCTGGCGCGGTCGACTCGCCCAGTACATTGATCGGAGGTAAATCGATGAACTCCTTCAGGACGCCGGAGCGAATGTCTATCTCGCAGCCGGGCTCGGTATTGTCTGTGCCTGTTTCCGGATCTGGCTAACAGGACAGAATCCGCTGTCTCCGCTAGCGCCGGTCGCTTCGTTTGCCTGACTACCGGCGCTACCCAAGCCAGCGGATCGTTGCAATCGTAGTTGGAGAAGTGCGTCACCTTCATCACGATCCACTGACCGCTGCCGTCCACAACACCGATGCTGTAGTGCTCCCACTGCTGCGTCACCTGATTCCAATGGCCCAAGGGATCTGCTTCCCGGAAGCGAACCCACGGTCATTTCGCTGGCGAATGGTGATCTCTTGTGTAAAGGTGATTTCTGAGGAGCCGCCCGGGTTAAATGCGTATGTTTCACCTGTACCGGGCGGCAAATCGCCGCTGGGCAGGAAGTTAACGCGCTCGAAATTGGTGGCGCTCACTCGCGTTTCCCCGCAGGGATGGCCTTAAGCCGGGATGTCGATTCCAAATCGAGGCCGTCGCTGTTGCGGTAGCTGGCCAAAGCGCTGTCTAGATCTCATCACACTGTTGTCCAACAGGTGAGGTAGATGTTATTGGTGGCGCTGCTTCTTTCGACCTCCACTGTGGCCTCGCGTTGACCCGTAGGTGTATCCGTCTTTCTCGACCCGAATCCAATGCACGCCAGTAGCAGGCACAAGGAAGGCGAAGAAGCCATCCGGTCCGGTCGCAGCAACACCGTCGACGGAAGTGGCAAACATCTGAGCGGCTCGTTCAGACATTGGCTCAATGTTATCGTCGGCCCAGGCCATATTGACGTCGTTTAGCCGTTGAGCACACCTGCGTTAAGGCCACGTTCACATCGATCTGCTGACCACCGTCCGCGGGCGCCTGCAAGCCCCTTGCATTCCGTCAACTCGCTCGTACAGGTATTTGAATCGTGAATCGCGCCGCTGATCCGGCGATTCCTCTGTGCTGACGGGCGCAGAAATGCACTACCAGCATCGGCAGGAATGTAGAACGATGCTCTGTGCAGACGTGGAATTGCCTGCCGCATCCTGCCAGCGTTACGGTCATTGAGTAGCTGGTGTCACCGGCGAGGGAAGTTGCTTACGCTGCCTGTCGCCGAGGTTAGATTCACTGTCCAGATTGCTGGTAACATCCACGCTTGCGCCGTTGTTACTTGTCAGCACAACGCGGCTTGATTGAGGATTGATCCCGGCGGCAATGTCGCTGAATGCGATGTTGATTTCAGGTTGGTAAGTGTAGACGGACTGCCGGTCTTTGGGCGCATTGATGGTAACCTGTGGCCCGGCACTGTCGCGCGTCACAACCCGGCTCGCTTTCCCAACCGCCCCCTCATTATCTGTGGCGACCGCAGTAAGCAACTGGTTGCCCCCAGAAAGCGGCACGGTGGCGTTGAAGGTGTTTCCGCTTAGGGTTGCCGCTACGCCCATTAACTGCACCGCAGTGACGACACCATCGTCACTCACCGCACCGCTGACTTGGACACTGTTGGTGTTAACGACAGTCCCCCTCAGTTGGGTTGTTGATGGTCACTACGGGCGGCGTATTGATCGTCGCCGCCGACACATCACAATGCCCTGCATATTCTGATTCTCAGCCAAATAAAACGCATAGCGCCCAGCCGAGCTATTACCGCGTGTAACGCGCCAGGTACGATTACGCCGCTGTCCCATGTACTGGGCGCTTTCCACTGTTTCGGGTGGCATTGGAGTTGCCGATGTGGCTTCTCTTTGACCAACACTGACGCCAGAAACGAGCGGCAGAAATACCTGCTGCTCGTCTACAGTCTCACTCAAGATCGTTTGTGGTCGGTTGGTCTGGTTGACCCAAGTCACACTTTCGTTGGCCTTAATCTTATCTGTGACGGCTGGAAGCCACTATCCGTAATGCCAATGTTGGCAGTAACTAGGCGGCTGTCTTGTTTGAGCGTGTTCGCCGTTGGCTCGTTAGTTGTTCGTTCTGCAATCGAAAGCGCTAGAGAGGTTCAGTTCTGATCGATGCTGCGATTCGGCCAGAACTGTGAAGGAGCTTGCATTGAGTAGTAGAGCCACAACCAATAAGCTGTTGACAAAACGACGAAACATGAAATACCTCTTTTGTGAGTTTGCCTGGAGTTTTTACTCGCTGCCCTGTGTCAGGATGCCGTGTGGCTTTTGACCTTTTTCCCGGGTATCGGTATGGGCTTGCGGCACCGTAATTCTATTTGATACTTCTCCTAATCATTGGTACCATTTCGTGCAGAATCTGCCCATCCTCACGGAGAATCGCATCGATGCACCCGCCACTCGCAACACTGCTTGGCGAGTACTGCCAGCGTGCCCACCGTTCCACAGGACAATTGGCCCGGCTTTCCGGCGTACCCAAACGCACCATCGCCAACTGGCTGGATGGCACCGTCCGCAAGCCGCAACGCTGGCAGCCGCTTGTGGAAGTGGCCGCCGCGCTGCATTTGACCGACGCGGAAACGTCGGCGCTCCTCCAGGCCGCGGACCATCCTCCCCTTCACGAGTTACGCGTTGCGGACCTGGACGCCGCCGATCTCTCGCTGTTGTCGCCGTGGCCCGCCCCCGTTGACGTCGTCGACGTCCTCCGCCGCGCCACACCGCCCCACAACCTGCCCGCGCCCATGACGTCGCTCATCGGCCGCGAGGACGAATCCGAACTCATTCGCACCTATCTTCAAAGACAGGACGTGCGCCTGCTCTCTCTCGTCGGGCCGCCCGGTGTGGGCAAGACGCGGCTGGCGCTGCATGTGGCGTCCACCGTACTCCCCAATTTTGAGGACGGCGTCTGGTTCGTGCCGCTAGCGCCGTTGACCGACCCCACGCAGGTGCTGCCGGCCATCGCACAGACGCTGGATCTACAACAGGCGCAGCGCGAGGTGCTGGAGACGTTGGTCACCTACCTGCGACGACGCAAGACGCTGTTGGTGTTGGACAATTTCGAGCACGTCGGCGAGGCGGCGCTGGGCGTCGCAGATCTGCTGGCCGCCTGCCACCAGTTGACCGTCCTCGTTACCAGCCGCGAGGCGTTGCGCCTCTACGGCGAGTACGAATTCGACATCTTCCCGTTGCCCGTCCCGCCGCGGACACCGCTGCCCGCACTGGCAGACCTGGCAGGCTACGCCGCCGTCGATCTCTTTGTGCAGCGGGCGCAGGCTGTCTCCCCTTCTTTTCGGTTGACCGCACACAATGCCGTCACCGTTGCCGATGCCTGCGTGTGGCTCGACGGGCTTCCCCTGGCCATCGAACTCGCCGCTACCCGCGTCAAAGATCTCGCTTCGCAGGAGGCGCGGACGCAATCGGTCGCACATTTTCAGCAGATCCAGCGAGAACTGCGCGATTTGCCCGAACGGCAGCGGTCGCTGCGCAGCGCCATTGCCTGGAGCTACGATCTACTCAATACCGATGAGCAGGCACTTTTGCGCCGCTTGTCTGTCTTTGCCGGGGGGTGTACGTCGGCGGCGGTGGAAGCGGTGTTCAGCGGGGAAGACGCCGTGTCGGCGTCGGTGACCGCCATTTTGTCCTCACTGGTGGAGAAACACCTGGTCTACCAGGAGATCTCGGCCGACGGCGAGCCGCGCTTCCTGCTGCTAGAGACGATCCGCGAGTTCGCCCTGGCGCAACTGCAAAAACACGGCGAAGAGGACGCAGCCAGACAGGCCCACATCGCCTACTTCCTCGCTCAGTCCGAAAAAATGGCCGACGCCCACCACACCAAAGAAGAAATCACCTGGCTGCATCGCCTGGAACATGACCACGACAATCTGCGCGCCGCCCTGCGCTACACGCTCCAGACCGCGCAAACGTGTACGGCACTGCAATTCGGGCGCACGCTGCGACGTTTCTGGTATCTGCGCGGATACTACCGCGAAGGCGAATCCTGGCTGGCGCAGATCATGGCGCTGCCAAGCGGTGACCGGTATGAGCCGGAATGGACCGAAGTTCTCCTCAGCGCCGGCGCGCTTGCCGCCGCCAAGGGCGACTATGTACAGGCCGCGCATTTCTACACCCGCAGTCTGGCTGGCGCTCGCAAGATCGACGATCCCAGGCTGCTTGGGTACGCGCTGTGCGGCCTTGGTTTCGCCGTCTACGTGCTCGGTGATCACAACGAAGCGCGCCGTCTGATCGAGGAAGGTCTCCAGATCCGCCGCGATTTGGGCGATCAGCATGGCGTAGCGGACGCGCTCCACGTCCTGGGCGTGATGACGCGTCAACGCGGTGACCATGCGGCAGCGCAGGCCTTCCTGCGCGAAGAAATCGTCATCTGCCGAGAAATCGGAGACACCCCAGGCATGGTCACCGCCACCCGCAACCTGGCAATTTCTCTGCGCGAAAAGGGAGACTTCCAAGAGGCAAAAGCACTGTTTGCTGAAAACATGCGCTACGCCAGATCCGTCAACGACCGCTACGAACTGGCCAACTGCCTGCTCAGCCTGGGGCATATCCACTACCTGCAAGGCAACGTTGAATCGGCCAGGGATCTGTATCGAGAAAGCCTCCGGATCTCAACGAGCAGATCGACAATCAGATCGGCATGGCCGATGGTCATCGCTACTTGGGCGTGCTGGACTGGGCGGAGGGCAACCTGGAAGAAGCGTCTGCACATTGGGGCGGGATCTACAGTTGAGGCAAAGCGGCAGTCAGAAACTCGGCGTGGTGACAACGCTTGCCAATTTCGTGGGGTTGGCGGCGAAGCTGAACGACGCGCCACTGGCCGTAGGTCTGGCCGCTGCGGTGACGGCTTACCAAGAAGAGTTGCAGCTGCGCACACTTCCCTGCGTGAGAAAAGCGTATTTGATGCAGGTGTGGCACTGGCAAATCAGCCCCTCGCGTCCCGAAGAACTTTCTGTTGCTTGGGCGCAAGGGCAGTCAATGACCATTGTTGAAGCATGTAGCCGCGCACTGGCGTTGGCCTAGCTACGGCGCAAACCAGTCTCTGTATTCTCACGGAGCGGAGTGAGCACCCCCAGGTGCGGGTCTACATGAGAACAGCCGCACGAGGGCGTGCTCCCTCCTCCGTATTTCGTGGATCTATTTCTATCGTGTACTTGCTACGGCGCTTCCGTCGACAGTATGCCTCCGTCATTACACGCTTCACTCGGCACTTTGTATCGCATGCCCACGTAGATCAGGCTGCCCTTCATCTCGTCGGGCATGTTGTTGTACTGGCGTAGCTCGTCCGCGGAGACGCCGACACGGGCAGCGTATTCGTCGGTGGGTTCACCGGGCCGTATGGGGATATCGATGTAGATGAAGGATGTGCATGGTTGCTGGGGCGCGGGGTTGCTCTGGGAGACTGCGTAGAGCAAGTGTGTAGTGGAATGATCAAGTGCTGCCCTACATAAATGATTGTGCTGGGTAGCCGGTTACGCGCCATGAGTGCAGAAACAGGCACACCATAAGTGGCGCCAATGCCGCTAAATTGAGTCCCCGCGGCGGACAGTGACCTGGACTTCTACGCCACAGGCTTGTTGCTGTAGGTTGCGTCGATGGTAACTGCGTTGGGAAGCGCTGTCACCCGCGTCGGCGGTGGTGACGCAGGCGTGGATGGGCGCACGCCTGTGCTCGGTGGAATACGCAATCGTTGACCAACACGCACGATGTTTGGATTTCTGATGCCGTTGTAACGCGCCAGCGCCGAATAACCCTGACGCCATACCCGCCGCAATCATATTCAGCGATTCGCCCTCCTGGACAACATGGATTATTACACGGTCAGCAGATCCACTCTCTGGCGTCGTTGTCGGTTCAGGTGAAGGTGTCGATTCTGGCGTCGGTGTTGGCTCGGCACTTACCTGGCCTGTCGCTGAATCCATGCCGATCTCGCTTCCGGCGCTGATCACCGGCGCCGAAATCCCCACAACCAGGGCGATCACCCCAAGTTCCCAAAGCCCCACGCTCAGAATGCGCCGCAGACCGATCATGTGATGCCTCCAGTACTTGAATCTTTGTCGTTGTCTTGAGCGTAGCAGAGGAGGACGACGCAATCTATACGCGATTCTGCAGGACAAAACCCTTGACACCGCCCATTCCACATGCTAATATGTCGGCAGACGACATATCGTTGCCCGACATATTGGTTCCGTTCTCCTCAGGAAACTCTGCATGGAAACTTCATCGATTCTGCCGTTGACCGAAAGCACGCTCTACATCTTGCTGAGCCTGTCTTCTGAACCGCGGCATGGCTATTCCATCATCAAAGACGTGGAACAGTTGAGCCGGAATAGCGTTTCTTTGAGCACAGGGACGCTGTACGGCGCGCTCAAGCGGCTGCTGGATCAGGGCTGGATCGAGCGCGTGGACGATCCCGCTCCCGACGATTCCGACCGTGTGCGCAAGCACACACCCTCACCCAATTTGGCCGTAGTGTCCTCGATGCGGAGGTGGCGCGTATGCAATCGCTCGTGACGGTGGCCCAACAGCGTGCGGCGGGCAAAACCGCGTGAACACGCTGATTCATTTGCTTCCCCGGCTCTACGCCCTGGGGCTGCGCCTCTACCCCAGGGCATTTTACGCGCTCTTTGCCGAGGAAATGGTGGAGATCTACCGCATCGGCCTCGCCCACGCCGCCCGCGCGGGGACGGTGCCAACGCTGGCCTTCGCCGCCCGCGAAGGACTGGATCTGCTGCGCGGCGTCTCGTCCGAGCACTGGATCGCCCTGCGCGCCGACGTTTCCACGCCAGGGCGCTACGCCACCGCCGACACGGATCGCCCGTCCTCGTGGGTGGAGACGTGGGCAGGCGCATCGCTCTTCCTGGTGACGGGTGCGGCGTTGATCGTCCCCGTGCTGTTCGCCACGCAGACGGGGCCGGTGTGGGTGGTGGGGATGCGCGTTTTGTTGCTGCTGGGGCTGGTCATCGCGCCGAGCGTGGGCTTTGCGGTGGGGTGGATCAGCGGCTTCCCGCGCTGGTCGTATCCCTTCGTGCTGCTGACCGCGCTGGTCCATTTTACGCTGATGAACGACGGTCCTCTGGCCGATGAACTGGCGCTGCACTGGTGGCGCGGACAGGTCAACTGGCTGCCCTGGCTTCCCTGCTCGCCGCCACGGCGACAGCGCTGTTCGTCTCTCGTTCGGTGCAGCCCGCCATCCGCCTCTTTGCCAACGTGTGGGACGATTGGGCGGCTCACGTGGGGCATGTTTGGGGCCGCCGCTGTTGATCCGTGTCTCCCTGGCCGACGCAGACAGCGCCGCCTGGCCGCTGCTCCTGGGGCTGACCCTGATCCTGACGGCAACCGCCGTCGCCTACCTGCGCAGCCCCGACTTCATCCGCCGGTTTGTGGCGCTGTTGGGCGGCGTCTTAGCTGCGGTGATCGTCGTCGCCGCGCCCGGTCTTGCCTCACCCGCGAGTGACTTGACGGATCTCTATGCCCTCACGGCAGGCATCGTCGTCGTCGTGGCATCGCTCTTCTCGCCGATGCTGATCGGTCTACTGCATCGTTCGCTCGACGCCGTCCGCGCCGCCCAATCGTAGCCGCACGCAACCTGCGTGCGGGGCGTCGAAGACGAGATCACGTTGCCATGCCAACGGGTTCGTCGACGAACATGCCCGCCGAATGAATTCGGCGTCTACAATGGGCAACCGGCTGAAGCCGGTTCTGATGAAGAAATCAAGTAGACTGCGGACACTTGAGGAGTGAGCACGCCCACGTGCGACTCAGCCGGCACGAGGCGTGCCTACTCCGCATACTACGACCGGGAACACGATTTATCATGTTTCCCATCTCTGCCGGCGGTTTCAACCGCCGGTCGCGTTACAGGATCAACCATGTCCCCCATCGACGCCCTGACGCGGTTAACCGAAGGACACGCCGCCACGTTGCAGCGCATTGGCCGCGGCGCCGCCAACCTTTTCCTGGTGACGCTGTGGACGTGGCTGTACTGGCCCATCTTCGGCTACCTCAGCATCATCTTCTCGCGCGAAGACTTCCGCACCAACCAGATCCTACTCCTGGGCGTGGTGGCGTTGATCGTCATGCGCCTGCGCAACCAGGACGTACGTTTTCGCCTGGACGCGTCCCCCGCGCCGCGCCTGTTGCCGCTGGTCCTTATCGTGGGTGGATCGGTGGGTTTCCTCCTGGTGGAACGCTACCTCGACATCAATACCGTGTCGGCCAGCCTGTTCGGCCTGGCGACATACGGTCTGCTCGGCCTGTGGATCGCGCCTGTGGCCTGGCGGCAAGGGCTGCCCGCCATCCTACTCCTGATCGGCACGCTGCCCTTTGGCGATCATTTGCAGACGTTCGTGGGCTACCCCATGCGCATCGCCACCGCAGCTATGGTGCAAGACGGTCTGCGCGCCGTGGGCGTCCACAGCGTGGGGATCGACACGATCTTGGTGCTGGAAAATGGCGTCTCGCAGATCGATCTGCCGTGCAGCGGCGTCAAGAGCCTGTGGACGGGCATGCTCTTTCTCATCGCCGCCACCTGGATTGAGCGAAGACCAATCAACTGGCGCTGGTTTGGCATCGCCGCGCTGATGGGCTTCCTGCTCTTCTTCGCTAACCTGGCGCGGGTGGCTGTGCTTGTGGTGGTGGGGCAGGTGGCGGGCTGGCGATTGGCCGCCGAAATGCTGCACGTGCCGCTGGGCGTGCTTGGTTTCGCCGCCGTCTGCGCCATCGTGGTGGGGCTGCTCCAATTGCAGCGTCCTTTTGACAGCGACTCCGACGCGTCGTCGGCAGAGAACGTCCCTGCCGTCCGCCCGGTGGCCTGGCTGCACCCGGCGCTGATGATCTTCCCTGCTCGTGATGATCTTCCTCTACATCCCCGCCCCGAGGACGGTCCCAGCGCGCCCCCGCCCACCTGGGACTTCCTGCGGTGCTGGCCACGGAGCAGCAGCCGCTCACCCCAGACGAGGTCGAGTGACCCGCGAGGGCGCGGATCTGGCCGACCGTCACCTTCGACTGGAACGGCGTCGGCGGCTCGATGATCTTTGTCACCAGCAATACGTGGCGTTTCCACCATCGTCCTGAACGCTGTTTCGAGGTGCGCGGACTCGCCATCGAAGACTCACAGCCCCACCTCGTGGGCGCGACTTCCGCTGCGTGCCGTCTCGTTGGGTGCAGGTGAACGTCACAGCCTCTATTCCGCCGTCTATTGGTACCAGTCCGCCGACCGCATCACCGACGACTACGCCACCCGCATCTGGGCCGATCTATCGCCTGTTCGCGAGCGGTGGGTGCTGGTCTCTGTGTTGTCTGGACGATGTGGACGATCCGCGCCGCCCGAACTCGCCTTCTACGAGATCCCTGGCGCCAATCCGTCGCGGACACTGGATGCAGAATGATCACCACGGAGGGCACAGAGCGCACGGAGTTGAGAGAAAGAGGAGAGGAGAGAGGAGAGAGAGAGGAGAGGAGAGGAGAGGGACACGGATTGCACGGATTTGCAGGAGTTCAGAGATTTGAACACAGATTGCACAGATGACACAGATTCAGAATCGTGATGACAGCCTTTTGATAATCCAGTAAATCTCACAAATTCACGATTCTGGCGCGGAGTAGGCATCCTGCCCTGAAAGAAGCCTGTGGACACGGATAGAGGAAAACACAGATCACAGCAGAAAAATCCGTGTTTCCGCCAATCCGTGTCCACAACTTTCATCCGCCGTGGCGTAGCAGGGCGCATGGAGGTACTCAGATGCCGTGTGGACCTGAACAAGCCGCATCGGAGGATGCGCTCTCCGCATTTTCAGAGAGAATCGTTGAAGTTCTGAATCTGTGTAATCCGTGCAATCCGTGTCCAAATATCTCCTCCTCTCCTCTCCTTCTCAACTCCGTGTCTTCCGTGCGCTCCGTGGTGAAAATCCGCTGTTTTCTGATCTTTGACGCCGCTGTCAGAAAGGCAATGAACATGCAAACCTCAACAAATCCCTCCTCCCGATTTGGCTGGATACCGCCGTGGCTCCGGCGTCTGTTCAATGCCGACGGCTGGGCCTACGGCCTCTTCTGGTCGTGGAACGCCGTCTTTCTGGCCTTTATGATCCTGGGGTTCGCGCCGCAACTGTTGCCCGTGCTGCTCGCCGGGTGCAGGCGGGCGAGATCCCTTCGTGTTCCTGGGCTACGGCATCGCGTTGACGCTGACGCCTGTGCTGGCCGTGGTGATCGGCTTCGTGTGGTTGCGCAAGTCGCCAAGGCGGCTCTTTGCCCTGGGCTACGGCGTGAAGGCGACCGGTGATGCTTTTGCTGCTGGTGCGCTTCTTCGGCATCCGCGAGGCCACGCTGCCGGTGAACCTGATCCTCGCCATCGCCGCGCCAGGACTCGTCACCTACCTGTGGCGCGTCCCTCGATCCGCGCATCGAGACGCGCAACATCGGCTGGTCGTTTGCCTACGCCGTGGCGCTACGTTGCTGCTCATCGGCATCTACGCCTGTACCGGCTGCTCTTCACGTGATCCCCGTGTCCGTCTTCATGGCCCGCATCTTCGGTGACATCTGGCGCGAGGCAGATCGCTTCGTCTCGAACTGTGGCGCGCCCCGCGCGGCGCGGATTGACGATGTTCCTGCGCCTGCAATGGCAGTGGGTGCCGTTCTGGCTGCTGGGCATGGTGCTCTTCCTCTTCACCGGCGCGCTGGTACTGGCTATGCCCGTGGCCGTGATGATCCTCTACGCCAACGCCTGGGACGACGCCATGACCAACCTGGGCCGCCGCATCGGCCCGCTGATCAGCCGATCCCCGGCCGCGGGCGTGGCCGTTGCTGGCCGTTGTCCTCGTGATCGTGGCCAGCGGACAGCCCCAGGCCCGCCTTCGATCTGCTCTCGTCCACACCGCAGACGCCCGCAGACGCCCAATCGCTCCTCGACCGCGAAGACGAGATCCGCGCCGGCCTGCTCAACGCCTACCTCGCCTCGTTCCGCTACCCCAGCGCCGTGGGCGAGCTGCGCCACGTCGGCAGCATGTACCAGGAAGCCTTCAAACTCTCGTGGAACCGCACCGTCATCGTGCAGACGCTCTACGAAACGCTGTATCAACCCATGCTCTACATGCCGGTGACCCCGGTTTCGCGCGACGAAATCACCCGCTTCAGCCCCGGTCGCGAGAGCGTGCTGCGCACAGAACCCGTCGAAGCCGCCAAACTCTACGAATCCTTCTTCGACCGCGCCATCACCGAAGGCGAACACCAGACCGTCGTCGACGCCGTGCGCGCCACCTGGTCGGTGGATCGGGCGCAGACCGCGCTCCAGGCCGTGGACGATCGCGAGGTCTACCTGCAACGCCAGGAGATCAGCGTGGCCGAACACGGCGACTGGGCCGAAATCGAACTCTACGAGGTCTACCAAAACCAGACCACCGACCAGGAAGAAGTCGTCTACTACTTCACCCTGCCCGAATCTGCCGTGATCACCGGCCTGTGGCTGGGCAACAGCCCCGACCGCGAAGACCGCTTCACCCATCGCGTGTCACCCCGCGGCGCGGCCCAGGCGCTCTACCGCAACGAAGTCCTCGTCTCGCGCATGGACCCGGCTCTGGTCGAGCAGATCGGCCCCACCCAATACCGGCTGCGCGCTTACCCCGTGCCGCCCAAACAGTGGACATACGAAGGCGACGACTGGAACCGTGGCCGCCTCGAAGACGCCCCGCCGCTCTACCTGTGGATGACCTGGCGCGTCCCCATCCAGGACAACGCCTGGCCGTTGCCCTACCTGGCCGACAAGCGCAACGTCTACTGGGACGACGACAGCGTGCGCCTGATCAACGGCGTCGCCGCTGCCGACGGTGACGCCTGGCTGCCCGCGTCTGTGGCGGCAACTGCGCCGACTGAACTCACGGAACACCACATCACCTTTGCCAATGGCGACACCGTCAGCGCCACGCCGCTCAGCCAGGTGACGTTGCCCACGCTCCCCGCCGACGTGCGCCTGGCCGTGGTGGTGGATCGCTCCCGTAGCATGGCCGCCTTCGCCGGTGACGTGTCCGCGGCGCTGGCCCGCGTCGAAGAACTCACCGGCGCGCAGGCCGTGGTCGACACCTTCCTCACCTCGTCGCCCTATCGCGGCGAGCGCGCCGAGCGGGTCGGCCTGGCCAGCCTCGCCCCCGACACGATCCTCTACTACGGCGGGCAGAACGCCGCCGACCTGCTGGTGCAGTACAACGAACTGCGCAACGACGCCGACTATGACGGCGTCCTCGTGCTCACCGACGGCACCGGCTACGAACTCAGCGCCGAAGGCGTCGACGTGCCACAGCCCAGTGCGCCGGTGTGGATGGTCCACCTGCGCGGCAACTTCCCCATCGGCTACGACGACGGCTCGCTCCAGGCGATTCAGGCCAGCGGCGGCGGCAGTGTGGCGACGGTGGAAGAAGCACTATCTCACCTCGCCGTGCAACTGAACGCGGCCGCCAACGTCGACGGCGCCGTGTATCAGATTTCCGACGGCTATCTGTGGACGGTCGTACCGTCCGATCCCGCCGAGACAGCGGTCGCACACGACAGCGGTTTCAGCGCACTGGCCGCCCGTCGCCTGATCCTGGCCGAAATGCAGCGCAACCGCGGCGTCCTCGACAACGTCGAAACGCTGGATCAGCTACACGCCATCGCCGTCGACGAGAGCATCGTGACGCCGTACTCGTCTATGATCGTCCTCGTCAACCAGCGCCAGGAACGTCAACTCGATCAACTCGAACAGGGCGACGACCGCTTCCTGCGTGAATACGAAGGCGTGGGCGAAACCACCGATCCGCTCACCGTCACCGCCGTCCCCGAGCCGGAGGAATGGCTGCTGATTGGTATTGTCACCGTGGCGATGTTGGGCTGGTTCGCCTACAATCGACGCCGTCAACAGTTGGGAGCGCAGGTTTAGGCGCAGAATTTCACCACGGAGAGCACGGAGAGCACGGAGTAGAGAAAGAGGAGAGGGGGAAAAAGCTGATCCACGAAGTCACACGAAGATACACGAAGGCAGAGATTTGAACACAAATGACTCTACTGCAAAAAGGTCGCTCAAGGGCAAAAGTCCGACTTCTCTCAGGAGGGGAGCAACCGCAAATCACACAGAAGTCGGACTTTTCGCAGTGGAGTCAATCTCTGAACTCCTGCAAATCCGTACAGTCCGTGTCCCTCTCCCCTCCTCCGTGTATCTAAATCGGTTTACCCTCCTCGGTTTGACTTGTTTTTGCTTCGCAACTATCATGGCAGGTGTTGGCTCTTCGTTGCTTCGGGATGTTCCAGTTTGCTGTCTCCGCCGTCGTACCTTGACCCCGGTTGAACCTCCTGCGGCGCTTCTTCTCTTCACAGATGCTGGTCTGCCATGCACGCAACTCGAAAACTTGCTCGCTTTCTCCGTCCTTACTGGCTCTGGTCGATTCTGGCGCCGCTCTTCATGGTGCTCGAAGTGGCCATGGATCTGATGCAGCCGCGCCTGATTCAGCACATCATCGATCAGGGCATCGCCCAGTCCGACATGGACGTTGTCCTCCACACTGGGCTGTTCATGGCCGTTGTCGCCGCGTTCGGCCTGATCGGCGGCATGGGCTGCACCGTCTACGCTATCCGCGCTGGGCAGGCGTTCGGCGCGGACGTGCGCGGCGCGCTCTTCCGCAAGGTGCAGTCGCTCTCGTTCGGCAACCTCGACACATTAGAGACCGGCAAGCTCATCACCCGCCTCACCAACGACGTCACCCAGGTGACCGAAGTGGTGATGATGCTGCTGCGCGTGATGGTGCGTGTGCCGCTGCTGCTGATCGGCAGCCTGATCATGGCGGCCGTCACCAGCCCGCGCCTGACGCTGCTCTTCGTCGTCCTCATCCCGGTGGTGCTGCTCTTTTTGAGTTGGATCGTCAACCGCGCCTTCCCCATGTTCGGCAAGGTGCAGCAGCGTCTCGACGTCCTCAACACGGTGATGCAGGAAAATCTCTCCGGCGTGCGTGTGGTGAAGGCGTTTGTGCGCGCCCGTCATGAGATTGGGCGCTTCCACCGCAGCAACGACAATCTGATGAACCAAAACATCGACGCCGTGCGCACCGTGGCGACGGCCATGCCCGCCATGATGCTGATCCTCAACATTGGCGCGGTGGCGGCGCTGTGGATCGGCGGCGTGCAGGTGAAGGCGGGCAACATGCAGGTGGGGCAGATCATCGCCTTCATCAACTACCTCACGCAGACGCTGATGTCGCTGATGATGGTGAGCATGTTGACCATGCGCATCTCCCGCGCCGAAGCGTCGGCGGTGCGCATTAACGAAGTCTTCGATAGCGAACCCACGGTGCAGAACAAGCCCGACGCCCGCCGCGACTTCGAAGGCCGCGGTAGCGTCGTCTTCGAGGACGTCACCTTCGGCTACGATGCCGAAGAAGACCTGCCCGTGTTGCGCAATGTCAGCTTCCACGCCCAGCCCGGCGAAACCGTGGCCCTGCTCGGCGCAACCGGATCGGGCAAATCCAGCCTGGTGAACCTGCTGCCCCGCTTCTACGACGTGGACAGTGGGCGCGTCCTCATCAACGGCGTGGACGTACGCGATGTAGACGAGCAGACGTTGCGCCGTCACATCGGGATGGCGCTGCAAGAGTCTGTCCTTTTCAGCGGCACGATCCGCGACAACATCCGCTACGGTCGACCCGATGCCACCGAAGACGACGTCATCGCTGCCGCCAAACAGGCCCAGGCACACGATTTCATCACGGGCTTCCCCGAAGGCTACGATTCGCTGGTGGGGCAGCGCGGCGTTAACCTGTCGGGCGGGCAGAAGCAGCGCATCGCCATCGCCCGCGCCCTGCTGGTGGACCCCGATCTGCTCATCCTCGACGACAGCACCAGCGCTGTGGACGTGGAGACCGAGGCGCGCATCCAAGACGCCCTGGCCGAAGTCCGCCGTGGGCGCACCAATTTTGTCGTGGCGCAGCGTATCAGCACCGTCCTCGGCGCGGACAGGATCCTCGTCCTCGACGACGGTCAGATCGTCGCCGAAGGCGCGCACGCGGATCTGCTGGCATCGAGTGAGATTTATCGGGAGATTTACGAGTCGCAAATGGAGGCGTGATGGGTAGTGCGTAATGCGTGATGGGTAATGCGTAATGCGTAATCCAGAGGGCGGCGGCGATTCGTCGCGGTTTGCACGCCGTGTTGGATAGCGTGTTGCCAAAGAAGTAGCGCAAAAACCTGGAACGCCGCCATCACACCAAAACCAACCAATTTCCAGAAAACAATTACGCATCACGCATTACTTTCTAAGGTCTAACCATGCCCCAAAACACCAAACGATCCGAAGAAAACACCCCGCCGCCGCCAATGGTCTTTGGCCGACATGGGCCGGGGATGCACGGCGGCAAAAAGGAGCGCGCCAAAGACAGGCGAGGAACGCTGCTGCGACTGTGGGGGTATTTGCGCCGACAGCGTACGGCGTTGCTCGTCACCTCGGCGATGGTCATCGTCAGCGCCGGGCTGAACCTGGTGGGGCCGTATCTGCTCGGCCTGGCCATCGACGATTACATCATTCCTGGGGATCTGCCGGGGTTGGCGCGGATTGGGGCGCTGATGTTGGGCGTCCACGCCGCGATTTCGGGGTTGACCTATTTGCAGAGCTACGTCATGGCGGCAGCGTCACAGCGGACGGTGCGCGACATCCGCAATGATCTCTTCGAGCAGATGCAGGAGCTTTCGCTGCGCTTCTTCGATCAACACGCCCACGGTGACCTGATGAGCCGCCTCACCAACGATGTGGAAAACATCAACATGGTGCTTTCCGAAAGCGTGACGCAGTTGGTGTCGGGGTTGATTACGCTGGTGGGCGTGGCCGCGGTGATGCTGTGGGTCAACCCCATGCTGGCCGTGGTGAGCCTGCTGATCACGCCGAGCATGATGGTTTTTCTCACACGCTGGATTGCCAGCCACACGCGCGAGGGCTTCCGCAAGCAGCAATCGTCGCTGGGGACGCTCAACGGCCTGATCGAAGAGACCATCGGCGGCCAGCGCGTGGTGAAGACCTACGTGCGCGAAGACAAGGTGATCGCCGACTTCGACGCCGCCAACACCACTCTGCGCCAGGACGCCACCCACGCCCAGATCTACGCCGGCTACATGGGGCCGATCATGAACTTTGTGGGCAACCTGAGCCTGGCTATCATCGCGGGCGTGGGCGGGTGGATGGCGCTGCGCGGCATGGCCACCGTGGGCACCATCGCCAGCTTCATCAACTACACGCGGCAGTTCAGCCGTCCGCTCAACGAGATCGCCAACCTGTACAACACGATCCAGGCCGCCATCGCCGGGGCCGAGCGCGTCTTCGAGGTCATCGACCAGACGCCGGAACTCGTGGAAGACGACGACGCCGTCCCCCTGACCACCGTGCGCGGTGACGTCGTCTTCGAGGACGTGAGCTTCGCCTACGAGCCGGAGACGCCCGTCCTCAAGCACGTGAACCTGCACGCCGAACCGGGCCAGATCGTGGCGCTGGTCGGCCCCACCGGTGCGGGCAAGACCACCATCGTCAACCTGCTCACTCGCTTCTACGACATCGACAGCGGGCGCATCCGCATCGACGGTGTCGACATTCGCCACCTGCGCAAGGACGATCTACGCCGCCAGCTTGGCATCGTCCTGCAAGACACCTTCCTCTTCTCCGACACGGTGATGGAAAACATCCGCTACGGTCGCCTCGACGCCACCGACGACGAGGTCATCGCCGCCGCGCAACTGGCCAACGCCGACGGCTTCATCCATCGCCTGCCCCACGGCTACGACACGATCCTCTCGGAGCGGGCCGGCAACTTGAGCCAGGGACAGCGCCAGTTGCTCTCCATCGCCCGCGCCATCCTGGCCGATCCGGGCATCCTCGTGCTCGACGAGGCCACCAGCAGCGTCGACACGCGCACCGAAAAGCACATCCAAGAGGCGATGCTCCGTCTCATGAGCGGGCGCACCAGCTTCGTCATTGCGCATCGGCTGAGCACGATCCGCGACGCCGATCAGATCCTCGTGATCAACCACGGCGAGGTCATCGAGCAGGGGAATCACGAGGGTTTGCTGGCCGCGGGTGGTTTCTACCATCATCTCTACCACAGCCAGTTTCGAGCGACGCGGGATCAGACGGTTCGTCCTTCGATAGGAATGCCCGCAACGGGGTGATTCAGATTGTTCAGATATAATGTGCGCGGATCGGCAGGATCACAGGTTCGAAACAAGGTTCGTGGTCCTGATACGAAGGTCGGAACAGCGCTCTGAACTACCCAGGAAAGGATTCCCCCATGAAAGTTGGCGTGGTCGGCACAGGATTGGTAGGCGCCACGGCGGCATTTGCGTTGGCCGTGCGCGGCGTGGCCAGCCAGATTGTACTCGTGGACAAGAATATGGCCCGCGCCGAAGCCGAGGCCGATGATATTCTGCACGCTGTGCCGTTTGTGCAGCCGGCGCGTGTGTGGGCCGGCGACTATGCGGACCTGAAAGGCGCCCGTGTTGTGATCGTGGCAGCAGGTGTGGGGCAACGGCCAGGCGAAAGCCGGTTGGAACTGCTCAACCGCAACGCCGCCGTCTTCCGCGCCGTGATCCCTTCGATCTTGGAACACGCGCCTGATGCCATCCTCCTCATCGCTACCAACCCCGTAGATGTGATGACCCACTTGGCCGCGCATTTCGCCGCCGAAGGCAACGTGCCTGCGCAGCGCGTCCTCGGCTCAGGCACGACGCTGGATACGGCGCGCTTCCGCGCTCTGCTGGGCCGTCAACTGGGCGTGGATCCGGGCCACGTCCATGCCTACGTGGTGGGCGAACACGGCGATTCCGAGGTTTTGACATGGTCGCAGGTGCGTGTGGGCAACCTCACGCTGGATGAATTCTGCGCGATGCAGCACGCGCAGATCGGCGAAGCGCAGCGCGCGCAGATCGATGATCGGGTACGCCGCGCCGCCTATCACATCATCGAAGGCAAGGGCGCCACCTACTACGGCATCGCCGGCGCGCTGTCGGCCATCGCCGCCGCCATCCTGCGCGATCAGCGGACAGTGCTCACTGTCTGTCATCGCAACGACGGCGTGCAGGGCGTCGAAGACGTGACCCTGGCGTTGCCGCACCTGGTGGGTGGCGACGGCGTGCTTGCCACCTTCCCGCTGTCGCTCTCCGACGCCGAAGCCGCGGCGCTGAAGCAGAGCGCGCAGGTGATCAGAACGGCGATTGATCAGTTGAACCTCTGAGTCACATCGCCGCCACAAACGCCTCCGCCTCGGCCACCGTGTCGAACGGCTCGCTCACCGAAACCCAGACGCCGTGCGCATCCAACGCTTCGAGGACGGTCAACGCGTCCGCCGGATCTTCGGCGATCAGTTGCAACGACTTGCCCGCTGCCTGGATGCGCCGGTAGACGTCGATCCAGCGCGCTGCCGGGCCTGCCCCAGCGCCGTAGACCCACTGCACCGCGTTCAACTGCGGTAGATCGAGCAGCAGATCCAGGTGACGCAGCGCCTTTGGCCCGTCCAAGTGAAAGATCGAGCGTTGCAGCGGCGCCATCTCCGTCAGAATATCGGGCAGCATCATCTCCGCCGCCATCTGCCCCGACACCATGATCCAGAAATCACAACTCGGCACGTAGGCAGGGCCGTCGTGGTACATGGGCAACCACGTCGTCGAGCCGAAGCCCGCGGCGCGCACCCGCTCGTATTGGCGCTGGAACATGGCCACATACGCCTGCGCCACGTGACGCCCCGCTGCCTGCACAAGCTCCGGGCAGTCGATCAAATCGAGGCAGAGTTGCTGCGGATCGCGCAGCGCCGCCAGGATGTCGTAGTTGCCGTGCAGGTCGGTGATGCCCACGACATAACGCCCATCGCTGCGCTCGATGGCAAGATCCATCATCTGTTCCATCGTCCGCCAGTAGACGTTGCCGAAATCCGGCTGCATCGTCAGGATCTGCTGCCACGCCTCACAGCGATCCACCACCGGATGCGACCACGACGTGTCCTCGGTGAAGGTCAACTCACAGCCGAAGGGCGCGGCGCTGATCTCCGGCCCGATGTTCGGCCAGAAAATCGGGAAACTGTCGCCCACATAGTCGGTGCGTTCCATGCGCGCAATGGCCGACGACACCACGTATTCCACATCGAGCCAGCGGTCGCCCACCGAACTGTGAGCCATCGGCGTCGGCGCGGGCGGGCGCTGTGGCCTTACGGAGACGGTCACGGGTGGGCGGTCGACGATCTCAGCGTGCCACCATGCCTCGAAACGCGCCGCCGTTTTGTCAAAATCAGGTTTCCACACCAGGGGAGTTGCCATTTTTGCCTCTTTTTGGGGTTTTGATGGAAACAAAGTGCAAACAGATATCCCATATCTTCGCAGAAACAGTACTGTTGTAATACTTACAAAACATATTCGCAGTTCGTAAGTTTGTCGAATCTCATGGCTTCTAGTAGACTTGATTTTAGCCCCGCTATACAAGTTACGTAAGAACTTGTATGTAACGTTTTTGTCCACCGTCGAAGTTATCATCAACCCCGGTCGCCGCACCTTCATGGTTAGACGTCTGTTGGCCCATGTGCAGTGCCAACTGGCTCTTCGCCAGTGGGAAGAAAAACTGGAGGTTGCCGTACGCCTATTCTGGTTGGGTGATTTCGCCGCCGCCGACGAACTCTACAGCCAACTCCTGCGCCGGATCATTCCGTTCACAGCAATCCTCGAGGCGCCACCCTCCACACCGTCTGCATCACGCCGCGATCCGATAACGGAACGCCTGTTTGATCTTGCCACACAGATTTCGGTAGGCCGCTGGGCCATCTCCTACGTGCAAGGGGACCATGCGCCGCTGCCCCACCCGGCCCTGCCCACACACTCACCCGGCACAGAACGTGCGCAGCGCTTTATCGTAGACGTGCATCTGGCCCGCGCCGACCTGTCGCCGCAGGCGCTGCAAGTGTACGCCGATCACGTAGACAGCGACGAAGATCCGCAACGCTTTGCGCGCATCAACACGCTGATGCAGAGTGCGTCGCCTTCGCCTGCCGCGGCACGCGTCCTGCGCAAACTCTACGCCCGCTCCACCGACTACGTCGACAGCGCCCGGCGTCTCTGCGTCTGGCTGATCAACGAAGGCCGCCTGTCTTCGGCGCGGGCGCTGGCCGAGCAGCTTTTCCGCCACCACCCCACCGACGCTGTTTGCGCCGATCTGCTGGCCTACACTGCGGAGACAAACCAGGATTGGCGTATCGCCTGCGCCGCCTACAGCCGCGCCGGCAATCCACTGCGCTCGGCCTTCATGGCCATGCTGGCCGAAGATCCACTGCTCCTTGACGCAGCCGTGCAGGAATTGCCCGACAAAGATCTGCACACGCCGCTGGGCTATCTCTGCGAGGGGCGCCTTTCCTATCAGCGCGGTAAGCTGCGTCAGGCCCTGGATGCCTGGATCCTGGCCGTTTCCCCCGGCACCGATCAAGAGCAGGACATTCCACTGTTGGCCGCGCTGCGCTCCTTCGAAGAAGACCCAGCGACGGCGCTGCTCGAAATCCGCACACTGGCCGGCAATCGACTGCCCGCCGCCGCCCTCGTCGCACTGGAGTGGATCGCCGGGCAGATGCAGCCACGCCCGCGCCGCCGCAAATCGGCCAAATCTGTCGAACCGTCCACGGCAGACGCAAGACTGCGCGATCTGCTGCTCACCCAATCGCCGGATGCGGTGCGAGATCCTGGCTATCCGTTTGTGAAGGCTGTGGCCGGTTCCGCTGCCTTCTCCTTTATCGGTGACGCAACCGCCGCCGAACGCCCCCTCCTGCTGCGCTGGCTCGATCCGCCGCTGCGCGAGCAGGTCGAAGCCATAGATTTCGCCGGCGAAGCGCGCTGGTTCGAGGCGCTGGCCATCCTCGGTGATGGCGACATGACCCCGCTGCGGCGACGGCTGGCCGGCAAAGCGCTGGCCGAAAGCCTGCAACGCCGCGACTGGTTGACCACCCACCAACTACTCGACGATTGGCGCCCCATCCTCCAGACGGTGGTGTCGACGCCGAATCTGGAAGAGCGGATGCACATTGAGTTGTGGGAAAAGGGTGACTACCTTTTACTGGCCCAGGATCTGCTGCGTGTGTTGCTCGCCGAAGGCGTGTCACCTGCCGTGCCGTCGGACCTGGATGAAGCCGCTTTGCGCGTCCACCACAACGCTGCCATCGTAGACGGGCAGATGGCCCTGCCGGCGCGTTCTGTGGACGGCTGGCGCGCCGCCATTGCCCACTGGGCGGTGGTCCTCGCGCATGGGAGCTACTGGCAATCCTGGTACGACGAACGGCGCGCCCGCTACGGCGCAGGCGCCGACACCCTCGACGCCGACCACCTGCCCGAGCGGGTTGCCCAGCAGGTGGCCGAATACTGGCAGCATGGCCTTTCGCAAGAAGCGCGCCTGCGCTGCCTGGCGCTGCTTTCGTGGGAATGGCAGAGCGTTCTGGCCATGCGTCACCTTTTCCGTGTTGCCCACGAAGCCGGCTCCGAATTGCCGCCTTCTGCGTTGCGTCTGGTCGCGCCCACGCTGATCCAACAATTCGCGCCGGATACCATCCCCACCATCCTGGCGGCGCTGATTGATCTCGAAGTATCGGCGGATGCACGTTCGCTGCTGGCTGCGGCCTTCTCGGTAGACGCCGAGGTGGAGGCGCTGATCAACGCCGGTCACTTTGATCTGGCGCTGCAAGTGGGCCACGCCCGCGGCCTTTCTGCCGAGCGACTGCGCCCGCTGCAAATGCTGGCGCAGCAACAGATGATCGCAGAACTGCTCGATCGCGGCGACGCCGACGGCGCACTCCACGTCGCCGTGAGCGCCTATCAGGAATTCGAAGACGAACCCCGCGCCGAGTCGGCTCTGGTGGAGACTGTGCAGGAGTGGGCGGAACAGCACATCGGACAGGAACTCTTCGAGAAGACGATTCAACGCCTGGTCGAACTGCAAACACGCTTCGACGGGCTGCGCCATGTATTGCATCCCCTGTTGGCGACTGCCTACGCCGCCGAAGGACAGCGACGCCTCACGCTGGGCGATTTCGACAATGCCCGGCTCGATTTTCTCAACGCGTTGCAATACCAGGAACGCAACGAGACGGCACGCGCCCAACTTTCCATGATCCACCACAACCGCGCCGTCGACGCCCTTGAGGCAAATGATCCAGCGTCCGCGCTGGAAGACGCCACCCAGGCCATGCGCTACCTGGCTGATCCAGAGACGTCGACGCTGCTGGTCGACGTTCACACGCGGCTGGCGCAGGTGGCGGCGCAGCAGGGCGAATGGCAGCAGGCGCAACGACATGTTCAGGGGGTGCTGGCCTACGGGCGTGATTGCGACGACATGAACTTCTTCACAGAGTGCATACGCACCCTGCAAGGCGACTTTGTGGGCTATCGACGATACGATCAGGCGGTGGCGTTGCTGGAAGGCGCGGCGCGGATACCCCACAACCGGGCGATCTTTGATATAGAAAATGCACTGGCATCGCTGCTATTACGTGAATTCGGAGGACGGCGTGGCTGATCTCGATGTGAACCTCGACCTGCAACATATCTACCAACGCTTTCGCCTGCCGCCGGACGCGGATCAAGAGGAGATCCGGCGCGCCTACCTGCAACTGCGCCACGAGTTAGACGGCGAAGACCTGCGTCTGCTCTACGCCGCCTGGGAAAATCTATGGTCGCCGCAGAATCGTGTGCGCGTAGATGCGTTGCGTATGCAGACAGACGAAACCGCGCCCAGCGTCGAAACGCTGCTGGCCGAGATCGAGCCGACTGCCGGCACGACAGAGTGGCGTTCGTTCATCGATCGCGAGGCGCTGATTCGTAGCGAGGCCGGTGTGATCACGTCTTTGATCCTGGAGCGCACCTGGCTAGGGCACGCCTATGACACGCTCTTTACCCGCGATGCCCCCACGATCAAGCCGAATCCACGCCCGCAGCCCACATTGACGCCAGTGACACGCGCCGTTCGCCCTGTTTCCGCCGAAGAACGACAGGCCGCGCCGGAACGCCTACCGCAGCGGCCCTGGTTGCGCAATGCACTGGCCGGGGCGGCGCTGGTGGCGGTTGCGCTCGTCTTCTTGCTGTGGGGCGACCGGCTGAACCTGCGCAGCGCCATGACAACGGCGTTTTCGACGTCCGCGCCGCAGAATGTGGTCACGTTTGAGCGGGCCGAAGCCTTCGACGCGCCCAGCCGCGACTACATCATCGCCACAGTGACCCCGTATGGCCGCCGTCCGCTATTGGCGGCGCAGGTGTTGCCGGCGACGCCTGTCCCTGCGTTCACAGCGCCGATTCGCTCTG
>JAWKOL010000047.1:0-38024 GCA_041391225.1 Caldilineaceae bacterium | reverse complement strand
GCAGGTTGAACTTGATCAGCCCTTGTGTGCGGTTGAAGTTGATGTTGCAGGCGCCTTGCACGGTTGAACCCGCGGACGCGGTGCATTGCACTGGTCGCACAATCTGCGGATCGTACTGGAGCAACATTGTCGCCGCCACCACCGGCCGCGCTGCCGTCACGTCGAGTTGGACTCCGACGGCGGCAAGCTGCCCGGGCGCGATTTCACTGTGCGCGGGATCGAGGCGGATCACTGCTTCGGCGGGCTGATCGGGACCGCTGATCACCAGCGCGCCGCCGCTGACCTCGACAGGCGTGTCAACGCCGCCGATGTCGGCGAACTGCGGCGCGGTGAGGGCAAGCTGCGCCGTGGTACCCGAAGGCGCCAACGCGCGCAGGTTGAGCGAAAAGAGCGGGAAAGCGCCGTTGACGCCTTCGGTTGCCAGCAGCGAGAAGCGCACAACGCCGGGGCTGTGCGACGGATTGCACAGCGCCAGATCGGCGCCGGTGGGCGGCAGCGCGGTGCAGCTGGTCACCTGCACCTGGGCCGGATCATAGGCCAGGTGAACGGTGACCGCGCCCAGATCGACGGCGCCCACTACCTCCACGGTGATCGTCTCTTCGCCGCCGGGCGGCACGGTGTAACTGGGCGTCTCGCCCGCCCCGATGCGCACCAGCGCGGTTTCGGTGGACAAAGCGCCCGCGGCAGGCAGCGCCCCCGCCCACCACCCCATCAGGGCGACGGCGAGCACCCCCAACGCGATCAGGGCCGACCCAGCGCCAATCTTTCTCATAAGGAATCTCATTTGCTCGCTGGAGAGTCAATCCGGCAAAAGCGGACTCAGAACGATGATCCACGTAGATGCTACCCTGCGCGCCGTTTGCTCCAGGTGCGAGGCGAGGGCAGGACGGCGACCGGTGTGACGTCCCATCGCCACGCTTCGTCCTGTGGCAAGGGTGACGGTTCAGGTTCGGCAGGCGGCAGATCGGGCTGATCCGGCGCCTTCACCGGGGCCGCGGTCGGCTCCGGTGAAGGTGTAATCTCGGGCGAAGATTGCTCTTTCGGCTCGTCCGCGCTGGACTCTAGCGCCCGCACTGATTGGTTGTCGATCCCGGGCAGGAAGATCCAGTTGGGAGACGACTCGGTTGTCTGTGGCGCAGCAGGCGCTTGGGCGTTGGGCGTGATTTCGTCGCTCACCACCGAAGGCAGGAAGATGCTGTGCAGTGTCCCCTGTGGCGCTTCGGCCGTGGACGGGCTGCCAACGCTGGACGACACACCGGGCAGGAAGATGCTGTGCGATGTCCCTGCGTCGGGTGAATTGCCCGCTTCGATGCGCCAATCCAGCGCCTTGCCGTCCACATCGGTGACGCTGTCGGGCGTGAGCGTGAACGACGGCGTCTCTTCGGCGCTGTCGCCGGTGCGCTGGAAGCGCAGCGTGGCCGGGCTGACGTTGCCGGCTGCGCCGCCGGTGCTGACGGCGTTGAAGCGCACGATCCCTGGCGCATAGTCCAGGTTGCAGATCACCATGTCGAACGCTTCGCCAGGATCGGCTGTGCAGGATTCCGGCGTCAGCAGCATGGGATCATAGCGCAGTTCAAACGACGCTGCGCCAAAGCGGTCGGCGCCCACGGTGACGAGGACATTCACATCGATCCCCGCACCGTCGGTGACCTCCGCAGTCGTGACTTTCAGCCAGATGGGCGCGCTGCCTGCAACGTAGACAGGGGCTTCGGCGCTTTCGTCGATCTGCGTGGCGTCGTCGTCGTCGTTCGCCGCGCCCTCCACCGCCGCGATGGTCTGCGTGGGGCAGGCGACGGTGGTCAGGCCGGCGTCGCACTGGAGGATGCGCAGGGCGTCGCTGGAATCGCAGCGTCCGTTTTCCACGATGTCGCACAGCGGCAGGTAGACGGTGTTGGGGCCGGGCGGGAAACTGGTGACGCCGACGATCTGGCCGATGTCGTACTTGAGCGCCAGCATGGCGTCGGTGGCGTTGCGTGCGCCGTTGGCGTTGGCATCACCCAGGAGATAGCGCATGGCGTCGGCCAGGGCCAGATCGAGCACGACACTGTTGCCCGCAGCGCCAACGGGGACGCGCAGTTTGTCCACCGTGAGGCTGGTGACGGGATCCTGATAGTAGACGGGTCGCCCGTCCACGGTGAAGGAAAGCATGTCGCCGGCCATGGCCATACTCGAATCGCGCACCGAGCTGCCCGGCGCAAACATGCCGATGGGTATGGCCAACAGGAAGTTGTAGTCTGCACCTTGGATCGGATGGATCTCGGCCTGGGCCAGCGTCTTGCCGTTGAGCAGCGCCTTGAGCGCGCCGCTATCCAGCGGATCGCCTGTGGGGCTGGTCACCGTGCCGTAGATGAGCAGATCGGGCAGGGGCAGCGGACCGGCCGCGGCCGCGGTTCCTGCCGTCAGCCAGCCCAACAGGAGCATCAGCGCCAGGCCATAGCCCATGAGATTGAACGAGCGAGGTTTGCTGTGTTGGTTTTTCATTGGATGGTCTCCTTGTAGATGGGTTCCGACCGCCGGTGCAAAAAGTCCGACTTCTCTCCAGCGGAGAGTGACAGCAAACCACACAGAAGTCGGACTTTTCGCCGTACAGCCATGCGGCCGTAACCCATCCTACGAACTCAGCGTGTACCCGCGTAGGCGTAGGTGTCGAAGTTGATGTAGATGTCGGTCACGTCTTCGATGAAGCGTTCCAGGCCGAGTTCGGGGTCGGCGAGCAGGGCGCTGCCTGGGATCACCAGCAGCCATTCGGTATTCCACACCGACCGCCCGATCAGGCGCGTGTCGGTCACCATTTCGCTGGGGTCGAAGTCGTCGGTGTATGGGTAGGCGCGGAAGCGGGCGTGGCCGCGCACCTCGTACATCTGGCCAGTCAGCCCGTCGATGCGTGGGATCCACGTGGCGAGGCCGGCGTCGGACGAGTTGAGTTCGTGCGGCAGCGGCAGCAGTTGTTCCACGATGTCCCAGTAGCGCAGGCGACCGTTGGTGTCGAGCGGACGTACCACGTCGCGCCCGGCAGGCAGCAGGTAGACACGCGGCGTCTGCGCCAGGCGGGTGATGTCGTAGTCCTCGAACCAGACGCCTACACCGGCGACCTTGGTGGAGAACTGGCTGGCATCGTAGGCGCTGTCCATCGGGCCGAGTGGCTGGCCGAAGAAGTTCAGCCCTTCGATGATGTTGGAACTGAACGGGATGATCAGCCCAGGCTGGGCGCCGCTCTCGCCGTAGGGGCGCTTGGCCAGTTCGGCTACTTCGTCGTTGGCGTAGATGTTGGGCGTGTAGTAGCGCAACAGCGTCTGCTGCCACTTGGCGTCGGAATCGTCGCCGAGACGGAAGAGTTCATGGCGCAGCGAGAAGCGGTTGTTCTCCACCTGCGGATTGTTGATGCCCAACTGCCCCTTGAGGACGGAGAAGTTGTCCATCATCAGCGCCAACGAGTTGGCCAGGCCGGCGCCCACCACCGGTTCCAGGGCGTTGCTGATGCCGCGTCGCAGTTCGCCGGGGTTGCGCAGGCCGACGATCTGGCGCATGAACAGGTTGCCGGTGGCCGGATCGCCCACGGCCAGGTTGGTCTCGTAGTCGTAGGCGGCGGCGGTGAGGTAGGTATACTGCTGCGCCAGATCAAACTGTCGGCGGTACTTCTGCAGCGAATCGTTCAGGAAGATGCGGAAAGCCATGTCGCCGTAGCGCTGTTCGGTGATCTGACCGGCCCAGCGTTGACGCAGGCGGATCAACTCTTCCAGCTTGCGGAAGCCACGCTGGAGTGCCTGGTCGTAGTCGCCCTGCGCGCCGTTGACGTGGTCTTTGGCCAGGATCAGGGCCAGGCGTAGCTGCTGTTCCTGGCGCAGCAGACCGTAGATCTCCAGGGCCATCTGCTTCAGTTCGTAGTCGGTGTCTTCGTCGAATTCGGCAATCGCGATGAAGTTCAGTTCTGTTTCGGTGGCGTATTCAAGGACATCCACTGATGTCTCGGCGGCGAATTTGACGCCCTTCGCCACCGCGTTGAGGGTTGAGCCAACGATGCGCAGGGCGCACTTGGGCGGCGCCCCAAAGCTGTTTGAGAAGCCGATCACATCGGGAATACACTCGCTGGTGTCTTCGGCAATGTCATCGACGGTGCTGCCGTAGGTCTCCATCGATCTCGCCACCAGCTTCGCCGCCATGATCGTGGCGCCTAGCGCAGCTGCCGTTGCCTTCTCATCGACCAGCAGATCGCGTTTGGCGGCAATGTAGGCGGCGCGGGCGTCGTAGGCGATCTGGTATTCCTCAAGCTGAGCCACGCCATCCTGATAGGCGAGGATGGCCTGCTCGTACTCGTTGCGCGCCTGGTTCAGCGCCTGGATGGCGTTCTGGATGTCGCCGGGCGCCTTGCGTGCGCTGGATTCCGGCCACGAAGACGGCTTGAAGCGTCCGCGCCCGGCATCCAGCCCGATGCCGACGACATACTCGACGGTCTTGGTCATCACCAAGGTGTCGACGCCGAAGTCTTCGCAGACGTTGGCAGGATCGACGCCGTCGACTATGAAGCCGATGCAGGGCAGCGGGCCGTATTCGATCAGCTTTGTCACCGTTTCGGGTGGGCAGAGAGAGGCGTCGTTGGCGGCGTCTTCGCTGCAACGTTTCTGGTGATCGGTGAGGTCGAGGCGATCCCATAGATCGTAGTTGTAGATGTCGGGGCCGGTGTAGCCCGCCGGGTAGGTGCCGTTGACGCCGATGTCGGCGTCGTAGGGGTAGCCGAACAGCTCGATCAGCTCGTTGATCAGCGCGCGATCCTGGTCGATCATGCTCTGCACGAAGTCCCACTGTTCGTTCTGGCTCTGGCGCTGGGCGATCTTCACTTCGTTCGCGTAGTCGAAGACGGTTAGTGCGTTGCCGAGGCTGGACACGGCGCGGCTGTAGATCTGCTCGAAGTGGGTCACGCCGTCGGCGCTCTGCGCCGGGTCGATGTCGAAGAGCATGGCGTTGCCCACCAGGCCGAGCGGGTTGACGCCGCTGTCGGCGTTGTCGAGTTGCTGCTGAATTTCGGCGAAGTGCTCGGGGATTTCGGCCAGCGCTTCGACGGTGGAGCGGTCGATCTTGCGCACGTCGGTGTAGCGGTCGTCCTCGGCGGGGACCATTGCATTGGCCACCAGCCAGTCGAAGTATGCGCCCTGTCCGGCGCGCTGCGCCCAGTCGACCACACCCCAGGCCCGCCGTGCGTTGTCGGAATCGTCGATCTGGCTGTCTACCAATTCCTGATTCTGCGGGTCGGCGTAGTATTTGCGGTAAGACAGGTTGACGATCTCAACGCCGACTTTGGCCTTGGCGGCTGCGGCGGCGGCGAAGCGCTGCTCGTCGTAGTAGTCCACCACCACCGGTGCGCCGGCCACGCCCACGGGTTCGGCGCGGGGGATCCATGTGTACGAAGGATGGCGCAGCAGATCATAGTAGCCCTTGAGCGCCGTGAGGTACTGCCCCCAAGCGTCGCCGTGACCCTGTGGGTACATCAGCGCGGCGTCGGCCTCGTCGACGAAGCCGTCCTGGTTGTAGTCTTTGACGTTGTAGTTCTGGACGTAGGCCACCTCGCCGTCGCCGTTGGTGAAGTTCCAGGTGAGGCGGTTGTAGGTAGGTGCAGCCGCCACGCCGCCGAGGGTCTCGTCCCGTCCGCGCAGCAGGGCCAGTTCCTCGTCGATAGCACCAAAGAGATCCGGGCGGAACTGGTTCATGAAGGCGAAGAGCGACGCCGCGCGCAGGCCGAGGGCGCTGTTGGTGCCAAGCGCCACGGTGGGGTCGAGGGCGTCGATGTAGGCGTCGCCGGCCAGCAACATGTAGAGGTTGGCGATGCGGCTAGTGACGTTGAGCAGGGCAGCGTTGGCGCCCTGGTTGTTGATGTTGGAGTCGATGGAGAGGCTGCGTCCCCGATCCAGCACGGTCTGGTAGCCTTCGATCAGGCCGATGCTGTTGAGCACTTCGGGATCGCTGCTCATGGCCACGGGGCCTTCGTAGCGTTCGCCCGCCTGTTGGATCATGTCGACAGTGGTGTTGACAGGCACACTCACAAAGTCGTCCACGCGGGCGTCGAAGGGATTCAGCCCGTTGGTGACACGCTTGATCCAGCCCGGCGCAAACTGCGCGAGGACCTGCGATGGCTTTGCCGACGGGTCGCCGGCGAAGGCGCTGTAGCGGTATTGGTTGCCGCAGGCGGCGTAGCCCTTGTAGCGCATGATCAGCCAGTTGTCGGAGAGGGTGGTGGGGTTGGCGCCCTCGATGGTGATCTCCGCTTCCAGGCTGTCCGCGCCCGGTTCGAGCTTGGTCCACGGCCGCCACGGATAGGACGGCGGCAGCCCCGACGGCGACACCGCGGTCTCGTCCACTTCGGCGATGTACCACTCGAAATCGAAGTTTTCGGGTTGGCCGCCGAAGTCGCCGGTATGGCGCAGGGTCAGCTTCTCGTCGAAGAGATTGTCCGATTCGATGACGAGCAGGTTGCCGCGGTAGGTGCTGTCGATGCCTTCGCTGTCGACGGTGCAGCCCACCTGGATCACCTGCAACGAGACGGGCAGCCCGCCCAGGCTAGAATCGTTGTTGTAGGCGAGGGTGATGTAGCCAGTGCCGTCGGCGTTGCCCGCCGTGAGCGCCTTGCCTTTGCCCAGCCCCTCGAACGGTTCGGGCAGGCCGTCGTTGTTGGCATCCAACACGTCGATGAGGAACGCCTGATCGGCTTGGCCGTCGCGGAAGGTGCCGCTGGGGCAGGCGGCGGACAGATCGCTGTTGCTCGCGCCCTGGTTGGTGGCCGGTTTGGCGTCGTCGGCGAAGAGCTTGCCATCGGACGTGCGACACAGGTCGAGTTGACGCGGATTGCGCGTCTTGTGGTAGAGGGCGTCGACTGCGGCGAGGAAGATGATGCATTGGCTGCGCGCCGGTTCGCTGCTGGGGCGCAGATTGCCTTGATCGTCCTCACAGAGCAGGCGCAGGCGCGTCTGGTCCGACGCCGACATCACGTTGAGCAGCAGTAGCGGATCACCCTTGATGTAGGCGGGCGAAGCGCCGTCGTAGTAGCCGCGGAAGATCAGTTCGCCGCTGGTGTCGTTGAAGAGAATGCGGCTGCGCAGCGCGAAGGGCAGCGTCACTTCGTAGTCGGTCGTTCCCAGGATCGACTGGCCGCCGCCGAAGAGCAGGCGTTCGCTCTTGATCGTCTCCGGCAGGCTGTGGTTGCCGTTGACGGTGATGTCGAGCGGCACGCGCACTTCGGTCATGGGGTCGATCAGTTCGGCCACCGAGCGCACCGACTGCGATCCGGTGATGACGATCTTCTGCTGGGTGTCGTTCCACACACCGGGGGCTTCGTCATCGTAGATCTTGGCTACGGCCAACTGCGTGGCCACGCCGGAGATGCCGTTCTTCGAGCGTTCGTACACCGTCTCGCCCACAGTGAGCAGGGCGGGCAGCGCCGGCCAGGAGACATCATACTGCACAGGATAGACCTGCGTGTCGCCGTCCTGGATGGCGCCGGCTGCATTGCTCAGCCAGGGTACACATTGGCCGATGCGATCGCTTGGGTTGGCAGCCAGACCGATGTCCTCGGCCTGACTGTCGCTGAAGTAGAAACCAGGCTGTACGGGATAGTAGTAGAGCACCTTCATTTGCCCGGCGGCTCGCGCCCATAGCCCGCCTTTGAAATCCTTCCAGAAAGGTAGCGCGGTGACGTCGGCGGCCTTCGTTTCTTGACAGGGCTGGATGTCGAGTAGGGAGCGCACCGGCGTCGGCGCAAAGATCGGGTTGCCCGCTGTCACATCGTAGCGCAGAGATTGGTAATCCGGCCCCAGCAAGCTCGACGCAGACAGGCTCAGATTGGTCGGCGTGTCGGCTGCCGGCGGATCCCCGGCCATGCGGAAGGTGATGTCGCTGAGGGTGAGGCTACCGCTCACGCCATGTTTGCTGCGCGCCCGCAGCGTTAGCACCAGGGAGTTGACCGCGCCATTCTCTTCTACACGGCAGCCGGTGATGGTCGGAGACGAGATCTGGCCCTGCACGGCGTCGTCGGCGACCAACACAGATGTCGATGCGGTTAGGGCGGAGAAGCCGCTGGTTGTAGCCGTCACGGTGACGGTGTAGGCGCCGGTCTTTTCGTAGACATGGCTGACACTCGACCCGGCGATACGCGTTGTGCCGTCGCCGAAGTCCCACAGATATTGTACATCCGTACCCGAATTGAGCACGGCCTGCATTCGGATCACGCGCAGTGGACGTACGGGACCGTCGGTCTCGATCTCCAGGCCGAAGGGCGCTTCCATGAAGTCCTGGCGGTTGGTTTCGCAGGCAGTGGGTTGTAGGAGCGTTGGATCGTAGCGCACACGCAGTGTCATCGAGTGCAGGTTCTGCACGCCGAGCGCCTCCACGGGGACGCGCACCACGCCGCCTGCGGCCAGGTCGCCGCTGCCGACGCGCAGCGTCAAAGCGGGATCATTGACCGTGGTCCTCGCTGTCGCCGAGCGGCTTGTGGCGCCAGCCAGGAGTGTCACCGTGCCGGGGAGCAGGGTGGTGTTGCTGATGGCCTGCGGCGCCTGGGTGAGTTTCACTTGGTAGATCGCGATCTTGGTGCGGTTGTCTTCGCGCGGGTCGCGGTATTTGAGCAGCGCGTAGGGTTGTGCTGCCAGGTCGGTGCGCAAGGCGTAGAGCGCGGGTTCCTTGTTGCCCAGATTCGAGGCTGCCAACAGCGCGTGTTCGTCGTTGGGATTGAAGCCGGGTAGATTCGGGTCAGGTTGGTGGTAAATCGTGGCGTTGGCATACGAATTGCTGTTCAACACCGGCTGTCCGCCGATCTCAGAGCCGAGTTCGCCGGCGATGACGATCCGCGGTGGATTGACGGGCCATTGACAGCGGTAGCCCACGCTCTTGACCGGCCATGCAACATTGCGGTCGTCGGTGCGGTACCAGGCCACACGCAGATCGTGGCCGCCGTTGAGCGTATCCGAGTCGGTGAAGGTGGGGGCTACGTTCAACACTGGGATGATGTCGCCTTCCCGTGTCTCGCGCACGTGGACGGGCGGCACCAGGTTGTTCACGGTGTTTTGGGAGACGGGCAACGCTGCCGCCGTCATCACGCCGTCGAAGGCAGCGCCGCTGAGGATATAGCCCGTGCGCCCTTCGGGATCGCTATGGCCGATGGTGGCGCCGCCTGCGTCGACGAAGGCGTAATCCAGTGCTGTGCCGATGGTGCGGCGGTGGCTTCTGCGCGCATGTCGCGTACACCGGTGCTCTTCCAGTCGATGGTCTTGATGACTTCGACCTTGACGGTGGCGTTGGCCTGATTGCTCGCCCCAACACCAACACCGAGTACGAGTCACCGCGGCTCGTTCAGCAGTTCGGTACGCACAAAGGTGTTGCTGTTGTAGATCGTCCCTGCGCATCGTCTGCCGGCGACAGCCCCTCAAACGCCCGCGCGCTGGAGACCAGGTAGCCGTCGTTCACCAGGTTGTGGGCAAGATAGACGGGCGCGCCCGAGATGTGAAGTTGCGGATCGTCCGGCCAGACGACAATGCCTGACTGTTGGATGCTTTCCTCTGAGGTTGGATCCGTGCTGATCTTCCAACTCACCGAGAGGATCTCGTCGGCTTCCAGATCCGGCCGCCATCATTGGGCGACGGGCGCAAGGGGAAGTTCTGCGCCGTGGCCGCGCTCCAGGTGTGATAGGGCGGGCTTTCGGTATCGAGCTGGCTAACGCCCAAGGACCAGCGCGGGGCCTGTGAACCCACCGCAACCGGCGGGGCGGGCAGAGGCTCGCCCACGGTCCAAGCCTGGAACTCGTAGGCGCCGATGTCGCAGAAGTAGCGATCCTGCATGCCACGTTGAGGCAAGGCCACGCCGCGTTGATCCGTGGTTCGCGTACGGCTGTCGACCGTAATCACCCCGGTGACGCCGGCCTGCCGGGTAGCCGTGGCATAGGCGCGGTAGGTGAAGACGCCCGGCGTATTGAACTGCACTGCGGACGAGGCGTACTGTCCGCTGCTGCCCACCAGAATCACCTGACGGGCGTCGGCATCGCCGTCGTTGAGCATGACGACGGTGTCGGCGTTGCTGCTCCACTGGATGGTGTCGCACGGCCTCAATCGTGCGATCCAGGCTACCACTTGTCAGGCTGATGGTCTGCTGATTGGCCGCGTTGCACACATCGGGCGCAATCTGATCAATGGCTGGGCTAATGGGCAGCAGGGCGTGGGTGTGGGCATAGCCGGAGATGGTGCGCGCCTGGAAATCGATGATGTTGTTGTCTTGCAGCGGACCAAGCTGTGCGGGCAGTGTGTGCCCAGGTGTGGGCCGCAGATCTTGGGCCTCGATGAATCCGCATGAGCTATCGCTGACCAGATTGTAATTGCCCGATCGTAGCGTCCACAGGGTGCCGTTGGCAGAGCCGACGCAGTTGGCGCCGGAGCCTTCCAGGTTGTCGAGGATAGATGCACGTACGGTCGTGTCGCTGTAATCGTCGAGGTAGAGGCCCTGACCGACGGGCGCGAAGCCCAGCGCCTTGACCGTGATCGACGCCTGCAATTCCCCCAGCCCATCGGCGCGGATGTTGACTGTGCGGTCGCTGCTCGATGTGCTACAGATCAGGCGCTGGCTGCTCAACGACGCCGGCGGCAGGGTGAGGCCGGCGTAGTTGCAGCCGCTGTCGTTGACGATCAACTGAATCGAGAAGGGCAGCTTATTCTGGAAGACGATTTCGTCGCCGGAGAGCGTCTGGGTGATGGGATTGATGAAGCGAGCCGCGCCGGAGTTGAGGATGTCGTTGTCGATCACCATGACGTGCTGACTGCTGAGCCGTTCTGCCCGGTTGTCGGCGACAGTGCTCGATTCGATCAGCGTCGTGGATCGGTGATCCGCGCTGCCGGTCAGGTAGATGCTGCCGCCGTAGTACTCGGATTGGTTGCCCGACACGGTGGAGCGGTAGAGGGCGAGGCTGCCGCTGCTGTAGATGCCGCCCCCACGCCCTTCTTCGCCGCTGGTGACAAGCCCCTGCGCGATGTCTGCCCAGTCGTTGATGGCAACATTGCCCTCGATGGTGGAGTCGTAGATGGTCAAGTTGCCGTGGTTGTAGATGCCGCCCCCTTCCCGGCTCATTCCCCGGCGAATGGTCAACCCGCGCAACGTCACATTGACATCGCTGCCGGGGTTGATGGTGCCGGTGGATGGGGGCATGTCGAACCCGTGAACGCTCAGCACAGTGCCTCCCGGCAGTTGCAGGCGCTGCTGTTCGCTCAGAGAACGGGGGGATGCTTGTAAGATGGCGCGTACATCAAAGGATTGTTCCTGGCTCAAGGTGTTGATGTCGATGTCGGCGTGGCGCAGGGTGACATCCTTGTAGGCGATGAAGTTGCCGGTGTATTCGCCGGCTTCGATGGCGATTTCGTCACTGGCCATGGCCCTGTCTAGCGCCATCTGCAGGTCGGTGAAGCGCCCTGCCGTCGGATCGGCCACACAACTGGCACAGACGGTCAAGGTCATGGGCGCGTACTCGAATGCGCCGACATCGCAGGTAGCACCGCCTGGGCGCGCACGTCCCCGTTGATCCTGAATTTCGGCACAGCTTGCACTGTCCATAGCTGGGCTGTCGCTGCCGATGGCCACCGTCAGGGTAGGACCGCCGTTGTCGCGCAACACACCCAGCAAGGGATCGCCGTTGGTGGCGCCGGTCAGGCAGGTATTGTTGTGGATAAGGTTGCCCTGGCCACCGGCGATGGCGCCGGTGCATGAACTTGCTGTCGGCGCGCTTCAGGATCGACGACGCCACGGTGAATCCATCGTTCCGCTCGTTGTGGAGGATCACACCGCTGTTGCCCACGATGGTTGCATGGCGCACATCTACGGCGCCGCTGGGGCTGTTCTGGATCACGCCGCTGCTGGCTGTGTTGGATAGGATTGTGCTGTTGCGGATCTGCAAGTCGCCGACATTGTAGACGGCGCTGCCGCTGGCAGCGCGGCTGCTGTAAATGGTCACACCGTTCAGGGTCAGGTTACCGGCATTGTCGATGGCGCCGCCCCGCGCTGCCCTGCCGTGGCGCAGGTTCAGTTGCTCGATGGTCACTTCGCGCCCGGCTTCGATCTGGAAGATGCCGCCGTTGGTTGTGCCGTTACTGGTTGGCGCCAGTTTTTGTCCTTGCACAACGCCCATGTGCGTACCTGGGGTGATCTCTTCAATCAGCGGCCCGCGAATGGTGACGCTCTTGTTGACGACAACGCTTTCGGTGATGATACCGGTCACGACGACGGTATCGCCGGTCTGGGCGCGGTCGATGGCCTCGGCAATCGTGGTCACATCGCAGCGCAGCGGATCGCTGAACTGGGGCGTATCCCCCACATAACCCAGCAACAGAGGCGCGCCGCAGACCCGCTGCCGTTCTTCGCCCAGTTCCACCGCGCCGATATCGCAGCGCCATTCGGCCTCGGGTACAACTACGCCTTCCTGACGAATGCCCAGGCTGGGGCGGACGCGCCTGCGTTGGTCTTCCATATCGGCATCGGCAAAGTTCGCTTCACACACGAAGCCCGGCATTACATCCACGGTGGATGGATCGGCTACTGGTTTGTGCGACAGCGTGGGACCGCCGTTGTCGCTGAGTGGTTCGAGCTGGACGTTGCCCACATTTTGCAGATCGTCAGCCGTCGTGTTCTGCAAGTTACACGAGAGATCGCTGATGCGGTTGTAGCCGCCGTTGGAAAGCAGCGGTTTGCTGCCGGCGCAGTTTGTCTGATCCGGCGTCACCGTCACAATCGACGCCAACAGGCGAGAAGTTGCACTGGAATTGTAGATACCTGCTCCCTGTGGCGCACTGTTATTGGCGATGGTGACAAAGCGCAGATCGCCGCCGGCCCATGCAAGATACAGGCCACCGCCGGAGGTACTTGCTCGATTCGAAGAGATCGTCGTGTTGACAATGCTGACGCCTCGCTGGCTATTGCTCCAGAGGCCCGCCCCGGAGGCCGCCTCATTGTTGTAGACCGACGAATTCTGGATCGCTACGCTCGGGTATTGGTCCGCTAAGATACCGCCGCCTTTTTCCAATGCAACGTTGCCTGCCAACGTCGACCCAGTGACGGTCAGCGTACCCAGGCTATAGATACCGCCGCCGTCTTTGCCGACGGTATTGGAGAGTACTGAAGACTGGGTCAGGGAGAGGGTTGCCCCGTACCTGATGTAAATGCCGCCGCCTTGTTGCTCGGCAGTGTTGCCGACGATCTGCGAGCGCAGCAAATCGACTGTGACGTTCTCATCGATGTAGATGCCGCCGCCTCGGATTCGGTCGTAATAAACATTGGGTAGGCTGGCAATGCTACCGCCTTTGAGCGTCAGATCGGACGCATTAACCGTTGCTCCATTGGTCAGGAAGAGCACACGGCCGTTGCCTGCGGCGTCCAGTACAGTGGGATAGGCCGTTGGATTATTGACAGTGAATCTGCTGTCCCAGCCGCCTTGCAAATCGACGTTCTTGTTGATATAGGCAACCTGGGGTAGACCTGATGTCAGCTGCGTACCTGCGCAGACGCCGGAGATTTTCACTGTGCCGCCTGCCGAAACCGCGCTCAACGCCTGCCGGACAGCCAGGCTGGTCTCGGTTGTGTAGATGGTGGCGCTACTGTTGGTCCTGGCGAAGCAGATGGGATCAAATTCCACCGCGCCGATGTCCGCGCGCAGATTGATCAATCGTGGCTTGCCGCGTTGATCGACGGCGCCGACGTCGGCAGAGCTTGGGCCACTATCGACGAGGGGGCTGTTGTATTCAGGCAGCATGGTCAGCGTCGGCCCGCCATTGTCGGCCAGGGGGGTGAGGAGCAAAACGGATGCCGAGATCTGCCGCGCCGCGCCGCACGTACTATCGGTGGACACATTGAAGTAATAGGTGGCCGTTACGGTACCTACGCAGTTAGCGTCTTGATTCTGGGTGACAACCGAATTGGCCAGAACAAAGGCTGTTGCAGAGCTTTCCACTTGGATGAGACCGCCGCCGTTTCCTGGCGTGCCAGTTGACCCTTTGAACCCATTTCGCGCCATTTAGGCCGCCGACGCCGCCACTACCTCGGTAATTGTTGGCGATGGTGAGATGGTCCATCTTCACCTGGCCATAGAAGTTGTAGACAGCGCCTGCTCCGCCATTGCCGTTTGGCGCCGCCTTGTTCACAAGCGGCGATGAGTTGTAGTCGGGGTCACCTGCGCCGCCGGTGCCGCCGGTTCCCGCGCTATTGGTGATGATCGTGGTGCTGGTGATCTGAATGTCGCTCATTTGGTTGTAAATTGCGCCGCCGTATCCACCCCTACCGCCCAGGCCACCGATTCCGGTGTAGTTACCCATACCGCCGGTACCGCCCCGCCCCGCCTCATTTTCGTATATGGTGACGCCGTGCATATTCATAACAGAGTTATAGACGAAGATTGCGCCGCCGTAGCCACCATTGCCCCCGGTGCCGCCGTTGGCGCCAGTGGTTGTTGCTGTGCTCGAACCATCACCGCCTCGCCCACCATCGCCTGCGCGATTGTCGTGCAGAGCGCTGTCGCGAATCGTCAGCGTCGCACTGCGGAGGAAGATGCCGCCACCATCGCTGCCGCTGCCGCCGGATGTGCCGACAGCGCCGGCGGTCGTCCCCGCTGTGCCTGGCGTGCCGTTGGGCGCCTGCCCGCCAGTAAGGGTCAGGTTCCTCAGTTCAACCTGCATCGCCGTGCTAGATCCATTGACAAAGATCCCCCGCCCTCCTTCGAGCGCGTCCAGGGTAGTCGGGTTGGCGCGCGGATCCGGCGTATCCCAATTGCTGGGCGAGTAGCCGCCTTCTATGGTGATCGCTTTTTCCAGGTAGAGATGCTGTATCTGCCCCCCCCGCATCTGAACGCCGGTGCAGGTGCCGGCCACCTTGATCGTGTCGCCGGCATTGGCGGCGTCTACGGCGTCTTGCAGGGGAAAGGGTGCCAAGTGGGAACTGGTATAGACTGTGCCGTTGGGCAATTGCACCGAACAGTCCCCCTGGACGCCGGAGGCCAGGCCGCGCATTTCACCATCGGTCATGGCGCGCATGTAGATGCGCACATCGTCGAGCCACCCCCGGTAGAATGTGTTCTGGTTTGGCAGAATTCGCCCCATGACCAAGTTGCCGCTACTCGCCAGATAGTCGTTGGCTGCCGTGTCTTGCGCCACCAGCCTGCCATCCCGGAATATCTTGCGCTGGTTGGTGGTGTGGTCATAGGTACACGCCCAGTGATGCCAATCCGTATCCATGTAGGCAATGGCGGTGTTCAGATCGTTATCGCCCCAAAAACCGCACGTAAAAACGTTGGTGCTGCGAAAACCGATGTGCAGCCCCTCATTCGCAACAGGCGAACCGCGGCCAATGATGTAGTCGTTGCGGCCTGTCGATTGACGTTTGGCCCAGAACGCTACTGTGAACGAGTCAAATGAGCGGCTGGGGATGGGGACATCGACATAGTCATCCGTCCCGTCGAAGTAGAGGGCAGCGGAGTTCTCAAACTGAATGGCTGCCGGTTTTTCCGTCGTCGTCCAGGACGGGCCGTTGCGCAGGGTGCCTGTGCCGGCGGTGGCGGTGAGGTCCGCGGTGGTGGTGCCGCTGCCTTCGTCCAGAGGCCAATAGCCGAAGGGCATAGATGCGCTGTTTCGTGCGCCGAAGAGGCGGATCAGGCTCAAGATGGTCTCGCCGCTGTCGCTGGGGGCTGTGTCACAGATCTGCACCTGCCAGGATCCCTGAGCATTCTGGCCGATGAACGGGCTGAGGGAGTTGCTGGGTTGGGCAGTCCGCCGGGTAGACGATGCCACATCATCTACAGATCCGTCGGCAATCGAACCGCTGGCATCGTCGGCCAGAAGCACGTTGAGGTTGTCATCGCCACCGCCTTCGCCGTCGATCACGGCTACCGACGTACCCGCCGGCGAGATCAGGGTTACGCGTATATCCCCGCGGTAGGTGTGGGTGGCCACAAACTCAAACTCTACCTCGCTGATGGTGAAATTGTCTGCAAAGCTCAGGGTGTAGATCAGGGGGGCCGTACAAGGATAGCTGGTGTCGCTGAATGCGGTGCGCTGCGCTGTGGATTGCTCTATGGCTGTGCTCTGCGCGTGCAGTGCAACATTGCCGACCATCAACGATGCCGCGCCCAACAAAAGGACGAGCAACAGACGGAAAATCTGGCGGGGTAGACGATGTGTGCAGAGGGATACAAGCTGCTTCATAACGGTGTCTCCAATTTTGCCGACGGTGAGACAGTTTGTCATTGTTCCGGCTGAGGAATTCGTCTGGTAGTTGCGCATCTCAGTCGTACTCCTGTGTTTCCATGTCCTCGGCCATGAGGACGTGCTGGATCACGAAGTAGCCTCGGGCGGTGATGGCGTTCTTGTGGATGCCCTGCACCACCTCTTTGTAGAGGCCGCCCCAGGTCATGCCGCCCCAGTCGAGATCCAGCGCCACTTCCACGGCTTCGTCGCCGCTGAATCCCGGCGGATCGTCGGTGAGCGTCAGCCCGATGCGGCGCTGCACCGCGTACGATTCCCACAGGTGGGGCGGCACTGTGTCCAGGTTGATGGCGCTGAACTTGGCGTCGAGGTTGTCGTGATCGGGATGGTACTTGTGCAGGTAGGGGTTGAGCGGATCGTTGGCGTCGATGCCGATGGCGAAATTGAGCAGCCCCGCGGCGTCGGTGACCCGTCCATTGGCGGCCAGCGCATCGGCCAGGCTGAATGCTGCGCTGCTGATGCTCTGGCGTTCGTCGAAGCGGTAGTAGGGCAGCATTTCCACCCGCCCATCTGCACCCACACGCAACAGGATGCGATAGCGGAACTCGCTGCCGGTGCCGTCGTCCAGGCGGGTGGGCGCGCCGATGACGATTTCACCGCACGCCACCTCTTGCCCGGCCTGCGTCACCACGATGACGTAGTCGCTGCCGCCGCCGAGGAGCAGATCGCCCACCGTGAGGCCCGGGTTGATCGCCGTGCTGCTCAAGGACGCAGCCAACTGCCCGTTGACGGCCTGCCCGATCACCTTGCGCTGTTGGAGTCGGTCGCTGCAACCGCCGGGTCCGGCCGTCCACAGCGTGGCCTCGTGTTGCGTCACCACGCCGAAGTTGAGCAGCGGTTCCACGCGTTTGCCGGTGGCGTCTTCAAACGGCAGGGTGTAGGGCGAAGGCAGCACCTGTTGCAGATAGGCGGCGGGCGCTGCTGCGGAAATGCCTGCTGCATCGAGCGTTACCTGGGTTGGGATGGCGTTGGCTGTGGCAGCCGCGGCGCCGGGGACCTGGACAGCGAAGGCGCTGGTGTACCCCGACGGCGCACTGAACGAGAGCGCGTGCGCCCCTACGCCGACGTTTTCGAAGAGGTAGAGGCCGTCGGCGTTGGTCGGCTGCGAACCGACGCCACCCAGCGTCACGTTGACGCCTTGAATGCCGACCTCGTCGTTGTCGCGTTGACCATTCTGGTTGGCGTCGACGAAGACGTAGCCAGCCACGTAGGGTGCGGCGGCGGAGATGACGGCGGGCGCCGTCACCTGCTCGGGTGCGGGGAGCGCCAGGGTGACGGTCACCGCGGTGGCGACGCTGCTGCCGGTGACGATCTCCTGCAATTCGGCGGCCCCGCGCACGCCCGAAAGGTTGCGCTGGCGCAGGGCGATGGTCAACGCGCCGGCGTCCACGTTGGTAGCGCCGAGGCGGCTTTCGCTCACATCGTTCACCACCACATCGCCCACCCAAAGCCCGGCCAGCGAAAGCCCCTTGGCCGACACAGGGGCCAGCCAGCGCACACCCACCGACGGCGCCGCAATCGAAAGCAGTGCTTCGCCGTCATCTGGTTGCTCGGTGGAGAGGAGTGCGAAATCGAGTTGCGCTGCGCCGCCGGCTGCGATGGTCACCTGGGCCGGTTGGGTGCGCAACTGGGCGGCCACGGGCGCCGTCAGCCGCAGCGCCACGTCCGCGTCGGCGCCGTCGAGCAGAAGTATTGAGCATGAGCGACTGCGTTGTGAGATTTCTGCGCCTGAAAGCTGTCGCTGCGCTTGCCCAAGCCCGAAGAGAGGCCAATCCGTCGCTGAGCAGCCCGGTCAGGCCACCGGCGCTGCAGCGAAGTTCTCCAGCGCACTCGACGACGCATCGAAAAAGACGAGATAGCCTTCGCCGTAGGCGAGGGTGTCGGTGGGGAGCAAGCGTTTCCCATTTGCCGTCTTTGCTCGGGCGGTAGATTTCGGTCAACGGCGAGGCGGAGAGGAAACGCTCTGCACGGTGGGCGTGGCGCCGGGTTGCAGTGGAAAGCCGCTGAGGTTGTACGAGTCCTTAACCCAGCGTCGCCCCGACACCACCGGGCGACCGGGATGCGTCAACATTGGCCTCGCCTACAAAATCGTCGCTCAGGGTTGACCAGATAGGCGGTGTTGGCGTACAGCGTGAGCAGGTTGGTGAGAAACGCCTGCGATTCGCCGTCTGGCCCTACGCTTTGGGCGGTGGTAACGCTTCCATCCTGGCTGATCCCACAGCCCTTCGTTGGGGTTGACGATGAAATCGGCGCGCGAGACCGGCGTTCCACGTCCACACGCTTTCCAGGCAGTCGGCGCACGAGGTACGGCGAGGCCGGCCTCCAACGTGCTCATCGACGGCACGCGGCGGGCGGTGGACCGTCGCCGTCGGGATCAACGAGCAGCGAGGTGTTGAGCGGGTTAACTTCGAGGTAGATGGTGCCATCCGCCGTGGGCGGTGAGAAGGTCTGCGTGAGGACAGCCCGTCGGCCACCAACGTGGTGGCCGATGCCGGGCGCGCCAGTTCCGCCGCCAACGCGCGCCGGATGGCCCTGCAACAGCAGCGCCATCGCCATGCCAAGCAGTACGAATGTCAGCCCATGCAAAGTTCGCTTGCTCATATTTTCTCGTCTCTCTGTCTTAGTTCGCCACTTCTGTATTAAGGTGAAGACACCAGCGGCAGGTACATCTTCCCTGCGCTGTTGACGGCGGTTGGCGTCGGTGTCGGTGTTGGCATTGATGTCGGCGTTGGCATTGATGTCGGTGTTGGGGTGGCCGTCGGTGTCGGTGAAGGCGTCGGTGTCGGCGCTGCTGCGGTCCGATCTGCCCGTTCTGGGTGGTGAATGGGATCGACGCTTCACCGCTGGAGTTGGCGAAGTTGAGCTGTCACCTGAAGTGGGGTTGTGATCCCCACGGCGGCTGTCGCTGTGGCGATCCAGGTTATGTCGACCATGACCACCGGCGCGTCCGCGGGCGCCGATACGCTCGATACGGTGAGCAGGGCAAAGCGCACGGCGTCGGGAGCGCCGTCGCCGTTGCTGTCGTAGGCGGCGTTGCAGATGCCGGTGGGGAAGGCGGCGCGGTTGACACGGCACTGCACCGGCGCGGTGACAGTGTTGTCGTAGCCAATCTCCGCGGTGACAGCGCCCAGATCGGCCACGTTGCGCACGCGTACCGGCAGCGTCACCTCTACCCCGCCCAGAGGGACGAGTCCGTCCTCTGCGCTGACCAGCGCTGGTGTATTTTGTTGAGGATGTGCAGTAAGTTCCTGTGTGGATTGGGCGGAAGGTTCGGCGTACTTGTGTAACTGAAACGGGGTGATGTTCAGCGTTGCCGACAGCAGTAGGCCGACCACACCGACAAACCAAAGTTTTGTGGCAGATCGAGGCGAAGACACCATATTACGCCTTTGATTGTGATGATGTGGATGCCGCTTGGGCATCCCGACGCCTCCTGTGGCGGGGTGAAAGTACAAGTGTTGGCGTCGTTTTGATCAAATTAATACTGTAATGCGGGAGCAGGGGAAAAGTGTACCTATTTCCAGATAACACAATATGCTGAATGGTGACCTGCTTCAACCTGACTCTAGTACCCTTTTCTGCGCGGCCATGTACAGGTGTACCAGAATGATTGCCCATCTTGCCGCCGCCAACCATACGGCGGCGCGCGACGCACAGGCGTGGAACAGCCCGAAAACCCCAGGCTTCGCCTAACTGGTGTCCATAATTTCATCCGCCGTGGCACAGTGATGGATCGCCATGCTCGCGATGTCGTCTGGAGCAGGCAGGCATTCGGGGAAGAAGATCAGCCAAGTTTGGCCGCTTTGTAGTGCGGATCTGAGGACAATCTAAGGGGCGACCTGATTGAAAACGCACAGAAGAAAACGAACAATATAGACAGGGGGATTCCTCATTCTCAGACGATGTCAGATATGAAAGGTTGCCCTATGAAGAAGATCGATTTAGCCGTACTGCTGCTTGGCCAACACATCACCAGGACGATGCCTCTGTCGTTGCATCTCGGCGAGATAGACGAAGCCAACCTTGCCCTTGCTACCCACGATGCCGACGAAGTGCTTACCTACATCGCGGCAGGGCGCGTGAATGTGGTCATCTTGTACACAGATGGCGCGATCCGCCGTCAGGCGACGAAGTTTGTGCAGGAGGTTCGCGAGTATTATCCGCAGGTAGGTTTTGTGCTGGTGGCGGCGATGGTGGATCACCGCCTGGTCAAGCTTGCCTATCAGATGGGGATTTCGGCCTGCCTGGCGCACGATACGACGAGTACAGAACTCACCGTGGCGCTGCTGGCCGCGTCCAGAGGAGAACGTTACCTTAGCCCGCAGTGGGGGCAGGTGTTCGTGGAGAGGTACACGGAGCAGACGCCGATCCCCATGATCCATCGACTAAGCCCGCGACAACAAGAGGTGTTCGTTCTACTGGTGAACGGCTACGGTTTAGATGAGGTGGCGCGTCGCCTTTCGGTTAGCGTAAGGACAGTAGAGAATCACCGCACCAACATCATGAAGCGGCTGGAAGCCAAGAATCTGATCTCGTTGATGTTGGTTGCCTACCGCGAAGGGGTGTTGCCTTTGGTCGGCGAGTAAGCATTGCCCCTGGTCACCCTTCAGCCGACGTGATGCCGGTGCGCAGGGCGAAACGGATGAGCGACGGTACGTCGGATACGTCGAGGCGGTTCATGATCTGCGCCCTGTGCGTCTCGACTGTTTTGACGCTGATACAGAGAAGATCGGAGATCTCTCGCGTCGATTTGCCTTCGGCGATCAACTGGAGCACTTCACGTTGGCGAGATGTCAGCTGATAGATTTCAGGTGCGTCCTTCTGGGTGATGTAGCTATCGATGACATGCTTGGAAACGGCCGGCGTCAGGTAGACCTGATGGTTCAGCGCTGAGTTGATGGCCACAGCCAGTTCCGCTGGATCTGCGCTCTTTAGCAGATAACCGGAAACACCGGCCGCCAGTGCTTGGTGAACGTAGGTTTCGCCCTTGTGCAAGGAAAGGATGATCACGCGGACCGCAGGCTCGCGGTGCTTTACCTGGCGCGCCAGTTCGAGGCCGTTCATGCCATTCATCGAGATGTCGGTGAAGATGATGTCTACTTCCATCGAGTCTAGGATCTTCAACGCCTCAAGGCCGTCGCCGGCCTCGGCCACAACCTTGGTAGAAGGCAATGCCTCGATCAGGTAGCGGATGCCTTTACGGATCAAGTTGTCATCGTCGACCAGTAGGATTCGAGTCACAGACATAAGATTCTCCTGATGCTTGTCATGCTTGCAGTGCTTCGTGCTCTGTCGGCAACTCAATTGTGAAGATTGAGCCGTGCGGCTGGTTTTCCTTCATGTACAGAACACCCCCGTGGGCTTCAATCGCCTTCCTGGAGAAAGCCAATCCAACGCCTGTTTGGGCAACGCCGGATTGTTTGAGCGCAGCCACTTCGAACTTTTCGAAGATTCTTTCGCGATACGATGGATCGATGCCAGGGCCAAGATCATGTACTTCGATGCGATATATGGCCCGGTCAGGCGTCGGACATTGGAGGCATACCGTGACACTGCTGCCTTCCTCCGAGTATTTCAGGGCATTGGATAGCAGATTTTCCAAGACCCTCTTTAAGATTTCGTAGTCTACATCTTGCATGCTGGTCTGCGCCGGCAATTCGGCGCGCAGATCGATATTGGCCAGGCGAGCCAGCACCTGATGCTCATCGAGGACAGACTGGATCATCTGCTTTAAGTCGATGGTCGAAAGCTCGAGGGTGAACTTCCCTTCGTCCATTCTGGCGGAGGCGAGAATGTCGTCTGCGAAGCCCAGCAGGCGCCGTAGCTGCGCCAAGACAACGTCTACCCCTTCGGCCACAGCCTCGTTTTTGTCGTTTGCGCTTTGAATGAAATAGCAGTGCGCCATGGCGGAGGCGATTGGGTGTTTCATGTCGTGAACCACCATGTGCATCAGATCCTCGCGCAGCGACATGGCGTTTTGCAGCGCGTCGTACTGTGTCTTGATCCGCAACATGGTGCGCACCCGTGCCTGAAGTTCCAGCACATTGACAGGCTTGCTCAGGAATTCGTCGGCGCCGGCCTCCAGGCCCTTGAGCAACGCCTGGCGACCGGAAAGCGCCGTGATCAAGATGACGGGGACATGCTGGTGACGTTCATCGGCCTTGATCTGCCGACACACGGCGAAGCCGTCTTTGCCCGGCATCATCACATCGAGCAGAATCACATCGGGCGTCTCTGTGTCGAGATAGTGGAGCAGTTCATCGCCCGAGGCGAATAGCAGCAGGTCGTAGCCCTGCAACCCCAATGCATCCCCTAGCACCTCGCGGCCAATCGGTTCATCATCAACAATACAGATTTTCTTTGCGTTCATGATCCGCCGTTTTCGATTTCGTATTTGGGGGAGTCGGAGTTTTATCCATGAAGATATTCAGAAATGAGCGAGCGCAGCTTCTCTAGCGAAAAAGGCTTCGGCATGTAGGCATCGGCGCCGGCCTCAAGGCATCGTTCTCGGTCACCCGGTCTGGTGAGTGCAGTGAGGGCGATGATGGGCAATGCTTGGGGCGCAAGTGTCTTGCGTATTCGGCGAATCGTCTCCAGGCCGTCGATCTTGGGCATCTGGATGTCGATAATCGCCAGGTCAACCTGGCTCTCGTCGAGGCGTTCGAGGCATTCGTAGCCGTTGCGGGCATCCAAAACCTGGTAGTTGAAGAATGTCAGGTATTCGTGCAGGCTTTCAATCGTCCGCTCGTTGTCATCGACAACCAGGATAGTGCCGTGTTTTTCTTTGGTTGGTTGCGGGCGTTTGGGGCGCGGTTGTGGCGTCTCTTGCACCTTTGCGGCTGCCTGCATCGAAGGCTCATTGCGCCACGGCAAAATGACGGTGAAGCGGCTTCCTTCGCCAACGACGCTTTCCACATCCAGCCGCCCGCCGTGTAGCTCGGTGAGACGACGAACCAAGGGCAGGCCCAGCCCGGTTCCGCTGTAATGCCTGTCTGTGCCGCCGTCCAACTGCACGAAGGGCTTGAATAGAATCTGGAAATCGCTTTCGGCGATGCCGATGCCTGTATCCCAAACCGTAAAATGAATCATGTTCGACTCTTCCATACCATTGACATCCAATCCAATCGTGCCGCCGGGTGGCGTGAATTTGACCGCGTTCGAGAGCAAGTTGACAAGGATCTGCTTGAGCCTGCGCTGGTCTCCCTGCATCGCGATGTTGAGGTTGCCGTTCAACTGTAGATCGATGTTCTTTCGTATCGCCATTTCCTTCACCAGGGTGACACTGGCGCGGCAGAGCTCGGCCACCGAAAGCCGGTCGATGTCCAGTTCTAGCATTTTGGCTTCGATTTTCGACAGATCCAGGATGTCGTTGATCAGCGACAGTAGATGGGTGCTGCTTTCGTAGACCACATCCAGGGAGCGCGTCTGTGCATCAGTCAGATCGCCCTGCATCCCTTCGCGCATGAGTTCGGTCTTCACCAGGATCGCGTTGAGCGGCGTACGCAACTCGTGGCTCATGTTGGCCAGGAATTCGTCTTTCATGCGGGCAATGCGTGTGATCTCTCTGCATTGGCTTGGCTCAGTTCGCTGGTCCTTTCCATCACGCGCTGTTCAAGATTCTGCGTGTAGGATTGTTGCGCACGCATCAGCCTCTGCTGGTTGAGGCCCTGGCCAACAGATCGGCGATTTCTTGGCCGAATCTGATCTGCTGGGGCTAAATGCACATTGGAGTTGGCTTTTTGCCATCAGGAACAGGATTCCGATGACTTCCTGATCGACCAGAGCGGCATTATGCACTGTGTCTGCATCCCTGTTGCTGGAGTTCCGCACACAGGGATGTTGTACAGATCCTCACTGTGCATGGAGCGGCATCGTTCGGCTTTGCGCTTGCATTCTTCGAAGTGGACGATGCTGCTTTGGCGGAAGCGTGAAAGCGCGCCGCTGTGGACAGAACTGGCGTGGCGCGCCGCTGTCGTCTTCGATCCAGTTGATCTCCTGCTGCGTCCATAACCACGGCCACATCATACGGTATGATCTGGCGGACTGGGGCCAAAATCTCCTCACCATTGCCGAAGACGATACATTGTTCACCAAATACTGCCCAATCGCGGCCAGGACGGAAAGCCGCTCCGCGCTCTCGGTGAGCTGCTGTGTGGCCTGTTTCTGCTCGGTGATGTCCTCAACTACGCCCACCACACTGTGAGCTTCGCCATCTGCGCCGCGGACGGCTGTGGCCCGATCCCAAACCAATGGACGCTTCCATCTGTGAAAGCGCATGATGCGATATTCGGCTTCGGTGCTTTCTTGATGGTGTTCCAACAACTTGGCGCGCATTTCTTCCAACACATGCGCGTCGTCTGGGTGCATCACGCTTTCTGTGAAGGCCAACCCACTTCTGGCCTCTTCGACAGGGTAGCCCCAAATGCGTTCGATGGCGCTGCTCAGGTACGTATACCGCATGGAATGCGTGTCGAAGATGTAGGAGAGTTCTCGGCTGTTGGCCCCAAGTAATGAGAGCTGTTCCTCGCTTTTGCGCAATGCAGATTCAACCGCGCGCCGTTGCAGCGCGTGGACGATCACATCGCCCATCACCTGCAAGAGTTTCAGATCGAAGTCGATCCAGTATTTTGTTTCTACAACGGCGTCGAAGCCCAGCACGCCCCAGAACCGCCCCTGGAATCGAAGGGGGACGGCCAGCGTGGTGGTCTCGTCGTGCGGATTACACGCCAGGACCTCGTCCTGGGCTGCGTCGTCTTGCGCGTTGGGGCGCTGTGCCGATGCAGTGTGCCGGATTTCTCGATATTGACAGCGTGACCTTGTTTCAGTTGCCAGACTATTTGGCCAGGCTGCGCAAGCGGTACGTTTTGCAGCTTGTCTGCGTACGGCGATACACCTTGAGCGCACCATTCATAGGTATTGGTCACCTTCAGGCCGTCTTCCGATGCTTCCAGGATATAGCCACGCTCCGCTCTGACCAGCTCGCCGATTTCGGCAAGTGTGGTTTTGATGAGATCGTTCAGCAGGTCCGACGGGCATTGCACGAATCGAGTTGAAAGCTGTGAGATCAACGTCTCAAGTCGCAGGCGGTGGCCCAGGGTCATCTCCGCCATTTTGCGTTCGGTAATGTCTTCGGCGATGCCCACAACCCTGTACACATTGCCCTGGGCGTCGCGGATCGGGAATGCACGATCGAAGATCCTGCGCATGTCGCCGTTTGGGCGTAAGATCCGGTATTCTTCGACCGTGTCCTCGCCCTCTGCCTGCCTTTGCAGCGCATGAACAACCCGTTCGCGATCCGGCGGGTAGATGCTCTCTACAAAGGATGAAGGATTGGCGTAAAGGCTATCGCAGGTGCGCCCCCAGATGGTTTCATAGGCGGGGCTGATGTAGTACATGGTTTGATCTGCCAGATTCGAGATGTAGAAGACGTCTCGGATGTTTTCCGCCAATTGGCGAAAGCGCAGTTCACTCTCTTTGACAGCCTGTTCCCCTTTTGCGCGCGCTGTGATGTCGATCCCCGACACGATGATGAAATTGATCTGGTTGTTCACGTCGAGGAGCGGTGTGATGTTCCAGGTTGCCAGCCGCCGTTCACCCAGTTCTGCCAACCATTCCAGATCCATTTCGCATGGGCGCAACTGATGGATGACATTCTGCTGGATGTCTCGTTTGGTAGATTCTTTGAGCGCTTCGGATGCGAACACATCCCAGAAATACATGCCGTCGATCTTGTCTACGCTGAGGCCGCCCAACCGCTCGCTGGCCGCATTGTGTCGCACAATCCGGCCCTGTTGATCCAGAACCAGCACGATTGCGTCGATGGTGTCGAAGACCATCTGTGTGAACTGCTGCTCGCGTCTGCTCTGGTTCTGCGCTTCTTTGATCGGCGTCATGTTGGCGAACATGGCCTTTGTGCCCACAACGCTGCCTTGTGCGTTGTACAGGGGCAAGGCGCGCAACATCACAGGCACAATGTCGCCTGTGGCTGTGACGAGTTCACGTTCTTCGTGCTCAAATCTTGCTTGAAGCGCCCGGCGGTAGCCGCCTTGCTGCATAAGTTGCACCGATTCTGCAGCGTAGAACTTGGTCAACGGAGACCCAATCACCTGGTCGCGCGTGTAGCCCAGCGTGTTGAGGAAGGTCTGGTTCACATCGAGCACGATGGGGGCGACCTCGTCGATGGTCACCACATACATGGCCGGCGCATCGTCGAAGAATTGTTGACGGTAATCGAGTGCCGCTTGATCGTACTGTAATTTCATGGACTGAGTAATGCTTTCTGGTCGAGCAACGGGATTTTCAGGCTGATATGCACACCCGCTGCATCGTCTCGGTTGCGCATCTCCCAACTGCCGCCTGCGCTCCACATCAAGGCCGTGATCGACGCCAGGCCAAGCCCCATTCCCTCTACACTGCCTGTGAATATCCGTTCGTACTGGAAATACGGCGCGCCGATCTGTGTAGACAATACCTCATCGGGCAGCGCGATGCCATCGTCCATGATATCTAGTTGTATTGTTGTGCTATCGATCCAAGCGCTTGAAAACCGGATCACAGGCGAGTGCTTTGGGTGAAATTTCTGCGCGTTTTCGATGATTTCGTGGCAGATCAACTCGTACGCCGCCGAGGACAGGCCGATCCGCGCCTGTTCATGTCCTGGCGTGCCGTTTCTATGGATGCCATTGGCTTGCGCGCCGTTTTCTGCGGACAGATGCGCCACAGGTTCTTTCGCCATCACCACGGGGACACCGCGCTCTGCGGCATATCGGCGAAACCGTGCGCCGAGTTCGGCCACATCGAGCATCGGCCCAAGTTGGGCTACCTGGTTGATTTCGGCATACTGCACAACATCGGCGATACGGGCGCTCAGTTCGTTTGCGTTGGCCAGCAACGACTTGATGTGCATGGCAATCTGCTCGCGCGAAAGCCGCTCAAGTTCCGCCTCGATCAACTGCGCCGAAAGCAGCACCACGGTTACGGGCGTGCGTAGCTTGTGTGTCGCCATCCTTTGAAAACCGTACATGTTGATTTTCTGCTCAATGGCCTGTGAGATTTCAGTGACACTCACCAACCATGCGTTGCCCATCTGGTCGGCCAGATTACAGGTTACATCCACCTGTAGCCAACGCGCCGGCATGTCATTGCGCTCTGGCCGAATCAGGAACCGCTTCTCTGAATCAGGCAGTGGATTGGGCCAACTCTCCCAATCTTCGAGCGGCTCTGCGTTATAGGTCTTCTGCGCGGCTTTGCGGAACTCTGTATTGATCAGTGCTTCGCTATCGGGCGAGAAACCCAGGAGGCGGTGCAAACTCGGATTGGCGAATTGGATCACGCCCTCTCCATCGACAATGGCGTAACCGGTTTCGCTGTGTTGCACCACTTGTTCGAACTTCAGCCTTTCGTGTTGTAAACGCCGGTAGCGGTTGAGCCGCACAATCGTGCGGATGCGCGTGCGCAGCTCGGTAATATCGTAGGGTTTGCTCAAGAATTCGTCTGAGCCTGCCTCAATGCCGCGCAGAAGAGACTGGCGATCATCGAGCGCCGTGAGCATGATCACGGGGATCTCCGATGTCAGGGTGTGCGCGCGCAGACGGGTGCAGACGGTGAACCCATCCATGCCCGGCATCATCACATCCAACAGGATCACATCGGGAAGGTGTTCAAACGCCAGCTCCAGTGCGCTTTGGCCGTCTTCGGCGACGAGTAGATCGTATGGCTCAGATGACAGAATGTCTGTGAGCGCCTCGCGCCCGGTGGGATCATCGTCTACGATCAGGATCTTGCTTTGGGTCTGCATACTGCTATCGATCCTTTCTGCCTGCAGTTGCTAGGCATTTAATCAACAGAGGAGAAACCAGGGAAATAATGATCCAAGAAGGCACACGAAGATACACGAAGGCAGAAAAGAACAAGCCGAAAGCTTTTCCGCTCTGCTGTCCTGCGAATCCTGAAATCCGTGTCCCTCTCTTCTCCTCCTCGTGGTGCTTCGTTTGCCTTCGTGGATCAATAAAATACTGAAATCTTCAGAAGGAATGGCCGCGTGGGCAATACGACCCGAAAAACCTGCTCTCCCAAAGTTATCGCTACAATTGCGGTTCTCCAAGTCGCCAAAGGTACTGTGAACAGTCGTATCGCAACCTACAGCCGCGCCCTGCCGCGGCGACGCCTACGTATCACCGATTTGAAGAGGGCGGTTTCCCTTTCATCAACACTAACTCGGGATTTGTACGGCGATATTGAAGAGAATATCAGGGGCAAAATGCATCTTTATCAGGCGCACCCTGATTGAACCGGAGCGACAAACCGCATATGCTTGAGTTGCGTAGGATTTCTGTACTACGGACTGCTTCCCTGACACGCTGGGGTACCGCAATCGGTGCTCATGGGGTGGGTACGACCGAGGTGTTGCCATGTTCGGGGGAAAATCTTGCTCGTAAGCGAAATCGTGGATCGAGTTGCTGCGTTGCAGCCGATGTGGTGTTGATGAACCTCACCTCTCCGGCCCAGAACGGATTGCTTGCAACCAAGCAAATTGGGCGACAGACACCAAACGCCAGGGTGATTATAATGCTATGGACGACGCCTGATGATCGTTGATGGATACGCTATCAATAAGGAAAGACGCAAATGATCTCCCCAAAAGTGCAACCCAGCCTATCGATCTGCCGGCCATGCCTATGGTGTCTTCGCTCTATACCGAGGGCGCGCAGGGAACCGAAACATACCTGAATCCAACCAATGATGCCTTTTTCAATGTCAGCATCGAAGAAGACAGGTACATCCATGTGAACGACGCCTACCGGGCGCTTTGGGGCCGGGGCGATCCCATGCAGAGCAGTTCCGCCACACAGTTCTTTCTCTCCTCCGTGCATCCAGATGACGCCGAACGCGTCGGCCGTCTCCTTTCGGAGATCAACGACAGCGCTGCTCCTCGAATATCGCATCGTCCGGCCAGATGGCACCACGCGGTGGGTGCGTGAGCGCGTGTTCCCAATGTTGGACAAGGCTGGGAAGGTTAGCCAGTTGATCGGCTTTGCCGAAGACGTCACCGCGGATCTCAGCGAACATGTAAAGTTGGCGCGTCGGCTCACAATGGAGCAGATGGTTGGCTACCTTGCCACACAGTTCATCCAATCGTCACCGTCCGATTTCAACCAGGTGATCAACCTTGCCCTGCAGGAGATTGGGCTGGCTGTGATGGCCGACCGCAGCTATCTCTTCAGATTCGATGCCGCTGCCGACATGATGTCCAACTCCCACGAGTGGTGCAACGAATGGACAGTGCCGCAGATCGATCAACTGCAAGGACTGCCGATAGATACTTTCCCTGGGTGATGCAGAAATTCGCCCGGCATGAGGTGGTGAGCGTGGATCTGGTGAAAGAACTGCCCGATGAGGCGCAGGCCGAGCGCGAGATCCTCTCGATGCAAGACATCCAATCCGTGTTGCTCGTGCCGCTGTTCGCACAAGGGGCGCTGATCGGCTTCATTGGCTTCGACGCTGTGAGAGAGCCGCGCATGTGGTCGCCGCCAGACATCGTGCTGCTCCAGATCGTGGCCGATCTCTTATCCAGCGCGCTGCAACGTCTGGAAGCGGAAGTGAAACTGCACGAACAGGATATCCGGCTGTCGTTGGCGCTGGCCGCCTCCAACGATGGTCTGTTCGACTATGATCTGGCTACTGACACAACCTACATCTCCCCCAACATCACCGCCGCATTGGGCTACGCATCGAAGACCACATCCACTGCCATGCTGCTGGCCGAAGACGCGTTTGCCTTCATCCACCCAGACGATCTGCCGATGGTGCGTAAGAGGCTGGAAGCCTGCGTTGCAGCGCGTGAACCGCTTAATCAGCATTTCCGTGTGCTCACGGCTTCGGGCGAACACCGCTGGTACCGCATCCGCGGCCAGGTGGTGGCCCACCCACTGACCAATAGGATGCGCCTGGTGGGTCTGCTTTCCGACGTGACCGAGATGCAGCAGTATGCCAAAACCTGGAAGGGTTGGTGGAAGATCGGACGGCGGATCTGCTCAAGGTGAACGCTGCGCTCGTGCATGCAAACCATCTCAAAGATGAGTTCATGGCCACCATGAGCCACGAACTGCGCACCCCGCTTGGCGCGATTCTGAACAGGGTTGAGATGATGCAGTTAGGGATCAACGGCGCGCTGACGCCACAGCAGGGCTATTCGCTACAAGTGGTGGAGCAGAGCGCGCAGCATCTACTCGATCTGATCAACGATATACTGGATCTTTCGAAAATCGAAGCCGGCAAGGTGGAACTGGAACTTACCTATGTGAATGTGGCAGACATGTGTAGCCAGGCTATCTCCTTCGTGCAGGATCGGGCGACACAACGCAATCTACAACTCAACATCTCCATCGAGCCGCACCTGACAACCGTCTTCGCCGATGAACGACGCCTGTTGCAGATCCTGGTCAACCTGCTCAGCAACGCCGTCAAATTCACCCCCGACGACGGGCGCATCGGCATCGACGCAACCGCGGATCGCAAAGCGGGTTTGCTCACATTTACAGTGTGGGACACAGGCATGGGCATCGCCGAAGAGGACATCAAACAGGTACTTCGTCCCTTTGTACAGATCGATTCTGGGCTGAACCGAAATTCAGAAGGGACAGGGTTGGGGCTGGCGGTGGTCGCCAAGCTGGTGGAACTCCACCGAGGCGTGATCCGCATCGACAGTGCGCTTGGCGAAGGCAGCCGTTTTCACGTGTCAATACCCTGGCATGGTTGAGTTTCAACACAAACGCATGGAGAGCCACTGGATCAACGTTTAGAGAGCAGACCATTGGCGCGCGCTGCATCCAGGGCCTGGGCGCGGCGGTGAACGCCAAGTTTGCGGTAGAGGTTGCGCATGTGGGTGCGCACAGTGTTGATGCTGATCACCAGCTTTTCGGCGATTTCGGGGTAGGTGTGATCGGCGTCGAGCAGCGTGAGTACCTGTTGTTCCTGATCTGTGAGCGAGACGGTCTCGCCCAAAGTATCCCCGTCGCCATCGCCGAGCGCGCGGACTCTTTCCAGCAACGGTGCTAGCACGGGAATGTCGCGCAGCACGCGCACGTATCCTGTCTGCTGCGCCAGTTTGTGGGCTTCCACCAGCACTGCCGTGGCCGCCAACTCGCCGCGCAGTTGTAACTGTTGCCAGGCCATGATCGCCAACAATTGCAATTCACCAACCCGGTGACCAGTCTGACGACGATGGGCCAAGGCATCTTCGAGCAAGGACGTCAGTGCTTCGAGATCTTCGCCGCGACTGAGGCAGGCAAGGCTGTAGGCTGTCAATACCCGCTCGCTCTGCTGAGGATGCGGCGTTTCGGAGAGCAAACCCAATTCCAGGGCCAGTTGCCACGCCTTGTCCGGGAAACCCATTGCCACCAGAGAGCGAATCGCCACGTCGATGGCCTGCGCGCGCAACGAGCGGGCCACAAAGACAGGCGAAAAGGCTGTCAGTGCCAGCCATGCGTCCTCGTGTTTATGCAGATCATCGGCATAGGCCCAGGCCAGAAATTGGCCCATGCAGATCAGTTGATCGTCCTGCAACGTCTGCGCCAGAGACAGCATCGCCTGCTGATAGTCACGTGCTGTCGCCAGATCATCCTGCCAGTAGCTGTTTTCGGCGGCGTACAAATAGGTCAACGCGTATTCGCGCAGGCTCATCGAACCATCGTAGGCGCGGTCGCCGTACATCTCTTGCAGACGGCGGTTGGCCTCGGCGATATTGCCGCGCCGCATCGCCCACTTCACCATTTCCCGTTGCAGCGAGACAACCCCCGCGCCGAAGCGAGCGCGCGTGTGTGTGGACAACGCTTGTTCGCCCATTTTGATGGCTTCGGTTTCGCGTCCTTGGGCAAAGCTCATGTGCATGTGCAAGAAATAGAGCGAAGCCGCCATGAAATCGTCGAGCAAGTGGACGGACGTGAGCGCCTGCGCCAACGTCTCCGCCATGTCTGCATAGGACTGCCGCCGAAACAACGCCGCCCCGCGATAGACAAGATATTCCGCCTGTAAACGAGGATATTCCGCGTCCGATACAGGCATGGCGCTCAAGGCTGTATCGGCCTGCGCTACATACTGCTCCAAATCCCCCTCGTCGAACAGGAAGGTCAGGCGGCACCGTTCGAGGATCAGGCGCGGTTGGCGCATCAACTGGGCTGTGGGCAATAGGTTGAGCAGCCGCCGCGCCTGATATGGATCCTGCAACATGATCTCATGGGCAGTGTCGGCCACCAGTGTGCAGGCAGCGTCGAGATCGTCGCGGCCAACAGATGTTGCACCGCAGCGTAGACATTGCCGCGTCGGGCCAGCCAATGGGCCGCTCGGCTGTGTAGCTCGGCAACCGTCTCGGCATCGTCCTCGGTCTTCAAGCGTTCTCGGAGCAGATCTTGAAAAAGATGGTGATAGCGATACCAGCCATGTTCCTGATCCAGCCCGATCAAAAACAGGCCCGAACGCACAAGATCGGCTAGCAGCGCCTCGACGTTGTTGATACCGGTAACGGCGGCGGCAAGCTGCGCGTCGAACGCATCCAATAGCGACGTTTGCAGCAAGAACCGCCGCATTTCTTCACTCTGCCGCTTCAGCACCTCCTCGGCCAGATAGTGCGCCACCCAGTCGCTCCCCCCATGCAGCGCCGCCACCAGATCCGACACATCACTGCCTTCCGGCGCCGAGAGGACGCTCATCTGCAGCGCCGCCACCCAGCCTTCGCATTCCTCGGCCAGGAGCGCCAAATCATCCTGCGTCACCGATGGATAGCCCGTCCCCGCCAGGTAGGTGCGGATCTCGTCCTGGGTGAAGCGCAGATCTTCGGTCCCCAGTACAGTCAGCACACCGTGAGCAAACAAGCGGGCTAGCGGCAGTTGCAGGTGGCTACGGGCAATCAGGATCAGGTGGAACGAGGGCGGCCCCAATTCTAAGACAGTCATGAGCAGCGCGTGGATCTGGGGCGAGTCGACGCGCTGTAGATCGTCCAGCACCAGCAGCAGATCGTCCTCGGCTTCGAGTGTGGCCAGCAACCTGCGCATGGCCCGGTTGGCGTCACCGTGCGCATCTTCGAGGATCGGCTGCACGGCTTCCAGCACACCGGGGACGACAGTGTCCACAGCCGCCGCCATCTGGCTCATGAACTCGTGTGGATCGGCGTCGTCCTCGTCCAGCGACAGCCACGCCGTCCGTCCGCGCAGACCGGCAATGTCGATCCAATGGCTGATCAGCGTCGACTTGCCGTAGCCCGACGGCGCGCCGACCACGACGGCGCGCTTTTCTTGCCAGTCGGCCAGCTTCGCATAGAGCCGCATCCGCTTCACGAGCGTCGCGGGATATGCCGGCTTTGTGATCTTGGATTTGAGCCAGACGCGTGAAAGGGCCATTTGCGGTGATTTCCTAAGTTGGATACTTACTGCTGCGCCTACATCGCAAGACGCATGAATTTCAAATAAAGCGCAATATCACATTGCAATGCGATACCATCGCATTAACAAAAGTACTAACATGTTGTTCGCACAAATCTAAGTGTATGCGTAGAAAGTATGTGGTTTGCGCGCAACTTGTTGCGTCGGTTCGTGGCGCTGTCGATTTTATATCTTTGAACAGAGAGGTCCATAACGTACATGCACACCAAGTCGTTTGTCACTCGAACACAAGCTGTAATCTGCGGTTTGCTTTTCGCCGGATTGCTGCTTTCGGCCTGCACCGTGGCTGTACCGCAACCTGCTGCGCCGATGACAGCGCCGTCGGCCCCGCCCACGGCTGAAGCCGCGCCCGAATCGGCGGACGGCACCGCTTCGATCACGGCCAACCCCTGGCAGTGGATCGCCTACAGTGGCCCCGTGGAACAGTTCGACGTCGAAACGCCGCAACGCTTCGTCCTTGCGTTCGGCGAGGACAATTCGCTCGCCGTCCTGGCCGACTGCAACCGCGCTTCGGGCAGCTACACCGCCGCCGACAGCGCCGTGACGGTGGAAATCGGCCCCATGACGCGGGCCATGTGCCCGCCCGACTCGCGCAGCGATCAGTTCGTGCGCCTGCTGGGTGGTGCCGCCATCTACTTCTTCGACGGCGACAACTTGCTCATCGATCTCTTCGCCGACGGCGGCACGTTGACCTTTGCCCCGGCCCCCGCCGACGTCCTTGACGCTGCACCCGCAGTAGACGTCGCTGCCATCCTGGGCAACCTCACCTACAACGGCGTGCTGCCCGAGCAACCCATCACCCTCACCGACGGCGTGGGCGAATACACCGAAGACGGCCCCGGCACGCCTTTCGTACGCCTGATCGATCACCTGATCCCCACCGGCGATCTCAACGGCGACAGCCTCGCCGACGCTGCCGCCATCCTCGTGGACAATACCACCGGCTCGGCGGACTTCGTCTACGTGGTGGCGGTGCTGGATGTGGACGGAGCAGTCACGCCCACCGACGCGCTGCAACTGGGCGACCGCACGCCGGTGCAGTCGATGACGGTGGACGGCGGCCAGATCACAGTCGATCTCATCGCCGGGTTCTGGGGACGCGTCCTGCTGCCCCACCTGGAACGTGCGCAAAACCTTCGCTGTGGTCGACGGTCAACTGCAAGAGATGAGCAGCGAAGAACGCAGCCAGGTTTCCCTGCGCGATCTGGACGGCACGGATTGGCGACTTCGCAGTTTGGGGAAGGACAGGCGTCGCTGTTGCCCGATAGCGAGATCACGCTCAGCTTTGCAGATGGTCAGGTGAGCGGATCCGCCGGCTGCAACGACTACACAGGCGGCATCAGCGGCGACGACACCCTGCCACAGGTGATGACCGTTGGTCCTTTGGCGGTGACGGCGATGATGTGTGCCGAACCCATCACCAACCAGGAGACGGCGTACCTGGACGCGTTGGCCAAGGTTTCGGCCTGGCGCTACGATTTTGGGTTCCTTGCGCTCACCTATCGACTGGAAGACGGCACGCTGTACGAACTAAGCTTTACACCAGCACCGTAATCTGTAATTCAGATTATGTTGCCTAATCTATCAGAATTTACCCACATTCTCAACCTCACTCGAAAGGAAGTCTCACCATGTTACTAGGAGTTCTCGTAGGCGCCGTGATCATGGGTGTGATCGCCGGGATCGTGATCTGGATCGTCGGCAAGTTGGGTCTTGGCATTGAAGTTGACGGTTTTGGTTCGGCCTTTATGGCAGCGTTGGTGATCGCGGTGGTCAACGCCGTGATCAACTGGATTTTGGGTGCGGTGGGCTTCGGCGGCGGCAGCGGCATCGTCGGTCTGCTCGTCAACTTGATCATTGCGGGCGCCGTGATCTTACCTGGCCGCCGGCTTTGTCCCCGGTTTGCGTGTCAAGGGCTTCATGGGCGCTATCATCGCCGCCCTGGCGATTGCGATTGTCACCTGGGGGCTGCTCGCCCTCGTGGCCGGCACTGTGATGATGTAGGGCTGAGATCGGGCAAGTCACGATTTTGACGCGGAGTAGGCATCCTGCCCTGAGAAGAGCTTTTGTAAACACGGATGGAAAGGAACACGGATTCATCTGAAAAAATCCGTGTTCCCTGCAATCCGTGTTTACAATTTTCATTCGCCGTGGCGTAACGCAGTGCATGAAGAACTCAGATGCCGGGTAGACCTGAACAAGCCGCATCTGAGGATGCTCTCTCCGCAGCTTCATAGAGAATCGTGACGTACTGGTTCTTTGTCCAAACAACCATACCTAGCCTAACCGAGTCACTTGTTTTGGTATCTCGAAAGGTACGTCTTCCATGCAGAAATTGTTGCGTTCTCTTCAGAAAGTTATCACGCTGTTGATCCTGGCGGGTCTCTTCGCCGCGCCGAATAGCGCGTTGATCGCCCGCTCTGCCCTGGCCCAGGATCTCCCCCCCGCCGACATCGCCGCGGACGAAGGCGGCGCGCAGATCGTCACCGGTGAGTGGAGCTACTCTAACTTTGCCGTGGCGAGCGTGATCCAGGAGCCGGTGGTGGCGCTCCTCGACATCGGGCCACGGTTGCAGGGCGATTACAATTTCATCCCCCGCACCAGCCAGATCCTGGGGCTGCTCACCAGCCCGATGACACCTTCGCCTGCCACCTATCAGGTCATGATCCCCCAGACGCCTGCGGGATCGTCGGTGGATCTGGACAACGACAGCGAATTGGACGCAGGTGTGCAGGTCTACCAGTTGATCGTCGGCACCAACATGGTCGGCGATTCCTACCTGGAACAGCTTGAACAGGGCGGCTACAGTTCTGTGCTCAGCGATCCGCTCACCGGCGCCCTCACCCAGGGGACGTTGCTGGTCTACGCGCCCGACGACGCCCAGGGCTTCCCCAGAGGCGCGGGCGACGACGGTGTCCTCTTCACCGGCGATGATCCTGCTGTGTCCTTGCCCGCCGGCTACACCCTGGTCAGCTTCAACACCGACGGCGACGTCAGCTTCGATCGTGCCCAAAACGCCGTGATGAACACGCTGGAACCCCCGTCCGAGATGTCGCCCGACTTTTCAGACCAGGGCATAACCGATAGTTTCAACTCGCTGATCGACGTGCTGGCCCAGCGCTACTCGTACACCGAACTGCGCAACCTGGATTGGGAAGCGATCCGCGCCGAGTACCTGCCGCAGATCGAAGCCGCCGAAGCCGCCGACAGCATCGAAGATTACTACGTGGCGCTTTACGATCTGGCCATGTCGATCCGGGATTCCCATGTGGCGGTTTCCACGAGAAGCTTTGGCATCGGCACAGCGCCGGTGATTCGTGTCCTCCAGCAGTTGAATGGATCGTTGGGCGCGGGCGTCGTGGAACTGAGCGATGGTCGCTTCATCGTCAATTACGTCGATCCCAGTGGACCGGCGGCTGAGGCCGGTTGGGTCTTCGGCACCGAGATTGTCAGCGTCGACGGCGCACCCCTCGCCGAGCGCATCGCCACCATGCCCTTGTTCGATCCCGAATCGACGCCCGAAGGCATCCGCCTGGCGCAGATCGGCTATGCCTTGAGCTTCCCGGCAGGGGCGGAAACCACCATCGAATACCGGCAACCGGGTGAAACCGAGCTGAAGAGCATTGCCATGACAGCAGCAGAGGGTGCCGCCACCTCCGACGCCAGCACTGCCGCCGCCCCTCGCCCCGAAATCAGCTTCGAGACGCTGCCCAGCGGCTACGGCTACATTCAGTGGGACGCATTCAACGATCCGCTCTACAAACTGGCCGTATGGGAGAAGTTCCTCAGCACCGTCAAGACCGCGCCCGGCATCATCCTCGACATGCGCAACAACGTGGGTGGCAGCCAGTCGCTCTTTATGACCCTGGCTTCCTACCTCTTCACCGAAGACGCGCCGGCGCAGATGCACTGGATCGACGAGGCGTTCTACGACGAGACGGTCGGCGACTTCGTGACATACTTTCAAGCCGACGCCGACCTCTACTCGCCCAAGCCCGAGCTGACCTACACCGGCATTGTGGTGGTTCTGGTCAACGAGAATACGGTCAGCTCTGGCGAGTACTTCCCCCAATTCTTGCAGAACCAGGGACGCGCCATCATCGTGGGGCAACATGGCACCGACGGCGCCGGCGGTCCTGTGGAACGCGCCTCACTGCCCGGTGAGATCACCTTCCAGTTCACCAAAGGACGCACCTTCTTCGCCGGCACCGACGAGCTGAACCTGGAGGCCAAGGGCGTCACCCTGGACGTGCGTGTGCCTGTCACCGAAGAGAGCGTACAGGCCGTGCTGGCGGGTGAGGATCCTGTCCTCGACGCCGCCATTGTG
>JAWKOL010000046.1:0-38363 GCA_041391225.1 Caldilineaceae bacterium | reverse complement strand
TGGACGATCTGTTCAACTGTCATAGCGATGAGCTGGTCTTCGGCAACAACATGACCAGCCTCACCTTCGCCATGAGCCGCTCCCTGGCGCGGGAGTGGCGCCCCGGCGACGAGATCGTGGTGACGCGCCTCGATCACGACGCCAACGTGATGCCGTGGGTCAGCGCCGCCCAGGATGCAGGCGTCACCGTGCAGTGGGCCGACGCCGACGTGGAGACCGGCACGCTGGACATGGACGATCTGCGCCAGAAGATCACGCCGCGTACCAAATTGGTGGCCGTGGGCTACGCCAGCAACGCCACAGGGACGATCAACGATGTGGCCACCATCGTAGGCTGGGCGCGTGAAGCAGGCGCGCTGACCTACATCGACGCCGTGCAGTACGCGCCCCACGGCCTGATCGACGTGCGCACGCTGGGCTGCGATTTCCTGGCCTGTTCATCGTACAAGTTCTTCGGCCCACACAGCGGTCAGCTCTACGGCAAGCGTGAGCACCTGCAACGGCTGCGCGCCTACAAAGTGCGCCCGGCAGACGATCAGCCGCCCGGCAAGTGGGAGACCGGCACGCAAAATCACGAGGCGATGGCCGGCGTCATCGCGGCGGTGGACTATCTGGCGGGGTTGGGCGTCCTTTACGGTGGGGCAGACGAAGACGAGAGCCGCCGGGCTCGGCTGGTGGCGGCGTGGCAGGTCGTCCACGACTATGAGCAGCAGTTGATCGACCGCCTGATCACCGGCCTGCAAGGCATCCCCGGTGTGCGCATCTACGGCCTCACCGACCGCCGCGACTGGGGACAGCGCGTGGCCACCGTCGTCCTCCGCAAGACTGGGACCACCCCACGTCAGCTCGCCGAAGCTCTGGCCGCTGAGAACATCTTCGCCTGGAACGGCAACTTCTACGCCCTGGGCATCAGCGAGCGTATGGGCGTGGAAGAAAGCGGCGGCTTCCTGCGCCTTGGGCTGGCCCACTACAACACGCTGGATGAGATTGATCGGTGTTTGGGGGTGATTGAGAGGGTATAAACTCGTGGTGCGTGTACCACGCACTACGCACTACGGATCTGCGCCCACTCCCCCGGCGTGTCCACATCAGCCAATGCATGCGCGTCCGTTGCCACGGTGACAACGGACGCGCTGTGTTGTTTGAGGATGGGACGCCCGCCCTGGTCGCCACGTAGTTGACGCAACGATGGGAAGTAGCGACGGTCGAAGACGGCGGGCGCGCCGCGCATTGCGCCGTCCACGGCCGGGGCGACGAGATCGGCGCCGCGCCGCCACGCCGCCCACAGGACGCGCAGCAGCGCCGTCGGGATGAACGGCTGATCCACAGGCAGGAACTGTACCGCGTCGCAGCCGGGATCCAGCGCGTCCATCGCGGCGAGGACGGACGAAGCCTGTCCGCTTTCCCAGGCCGTGTTGTGGACGAGACGCAGTCGCTCCGTTTGGGCGAGCAGCGGCGACAGCGCAGCGTGGACGGCGTCGGCGTGCGCGCCGCTGACGACGATCACCTGGTTGGTCGATCCTGCCAACGCGATACGCGCGGCCCGCGCCACCAGCGGTTCGCCGTCGAGTTCAAGCAGTTGCTTGGCCTGCCCCATGCGCCGGCTCTCCCCCGCCGCCAGCACCACAGCCGTCGTCGGCCCCCACCGTTCGAGCACAGGCGCATGATCTGTCTGCGCTACAGCGGCGATCAGGCTGGGGAAGCCTCGGTCCGCCAGCAATCGCGCCGCGATGTGAGCAGCAGCCAGACGCGGCGCGCCCTCCGCCTGATTGAGGAAAGGGACGAGACGCGCAGCGCGGGATCTGTTCTTGGCGCCGCCGCGAGCATGGACCAACAACGTGGCCAGGTGCGCCGGTGTGATGCGCGTTTGGGCGTCAATGCCGAGGAGAGACTGCACGATTTCGGCGGTGAACGTGATCGGCGTCGGCCAACTGCCCCAGCACATTCAACCCCACCAGCGGAACCAGCAACGTAGTCGAATCTGGGATCACGGGTTCGTGTGCGGCGGGTGCTTTGAACGGCAACCGGCGGCTGCCGTCCGCTTCCACGATGACGGCGACGATGTTGAGATCCGCGGCTCGTCGCGCTACTTCGTCCACCACTGCCGACGACACCCCCACCGCCTTGCCACCGTCCAACCTCGTCACCAGCAGACACTGACCGTGCTCGCCCAACTTCGCCGCCAGCGTGCGCCAATCAACCTGATCGTCCTCGACGACGAGGTGCGCCGGGGATTGGGCGATCTGCGCGGCAAAGATGCGCGTGGTGGTAGTGGTCACCGCGCGGTGACCGGCTGCCACGATCTCATCGGCCAGGCGAAACATCGTCGTCGTCTTGCCGCCGCCGCCCACCAGCGCCACCACTTCGGGGCGGGAGGGATCGAGGCGCAGTCGCAATGAGGTCAGCAAATCCATTTCACAACTCCAGATGTAAACAATTCACGCGAAACTGTCGATACACACATCAAGGAGAAAACAGAGAAAGAACTGATCCACAAAGGCAGAAAAGAACAAACACGAAGCTTTTTCGTTCTGCCGTCCTGGTAATCCTGAAATCCGTGTCCCTCTCTTCTCTGCTTCGTGGTGCTTCGTGTGCCTTCGTGGGTCATTAAAATTCTGAAATCTCCTAAAATTCTGAGATGCCCTGAGATCCGTGTTCTCTCCAATCCGTGTCCATATCTCTGGTTCAAAAATCGGGGGCGGCTATGCAGATCAGCAATTCGGCAATTACGATGGTGGGCCAGCATCAAGCGACACAGCAGACGCGTTCGAGCCTGGCCATGCGCGTGTGGGTCGGTGACACACCGCCGCCGCCACTGCCGTCACCTGGGCAGACGCCGCCGGCGCGCCCACCCCTACACGACGAGGTGACGCTGTCACCTGAGGCGCGGCAGAAGCAGCGGACGGAGAACGAAGCCTGCGGCTGCAAAAAGACGAAAAACGCCGAGGACATGGTCTCCGATCCCGAACAGCGCATGGTGGTGCTGCTGCTGCAAAAAGTATTCGGCATGAAGTTCAAAATCTTGGATGTTGCCGGAGAAGCGCAGGAGACAGCCGAAACCCTGGCAGACCAGCCGCCGCCGCAACAGACCGACGGCAATGCCAACGAGGGGTGGGGCTTCGAGTTACACATGGAAGAGAGCTATTACGAAGCCGAGCAAATGTCCTTCGCGGCGCAGGGACGATCCACACGCAGGACGGCAAAGAGATCGCGTTCCAGCTTCAACTGTCCATGAGCCGCGAATACGTCACCCAGAATTCGCTGCACATCAGCCTGGGCGACGCGCTCAGCGATCCGCTGGTGGTCAACTTCGAGGGCAACGCCGCCCAGCTCAGCAGTCAACGCTTCCAATTTGATCTGGACAGCGACGGCGAGGACGAATCGATCCACTTCCCCACGCCCGCCAGTGGCTTCCTGGCCCTGGACAAAAACGGCGACGGCCAGATCACCCACGGCGGCGAACTCTTCGGCCCCACCACCAACGACGGTTTCGGCGAACTGGCCGCCTACGACGACGACGGCAACGGCTGGATCGACGCCGGTGACGCGGTCTACGATCAACTGCGCGTCCTCGTGCAGCAAGACAACCAGCCCAAGCTCTACACCCTGCAAGACAAGCACATCGGCGCCATCTACCTCAACCCCGCGGACACACCCTTCACCATCAAAGACAGCCAAAATCAAACACTGGCCCAGGTCGCCCAATCGAGCATTTACGTGGGCGAAGACGGAGAAGTGGGGAGCGTGCAGCGCGTGGATTTGGCGATGTAGACAACGTGGTGCGTAGTGCGCACCACGAACTAAATTTTCTTCACATCCACCACCACACCCCCCGTAATCCCAACCAGATCTCCCGGCGTGAGGCGGAAGACGGCGTTGGGGGTGCCGGCAGCGCCCCAGATTTCCTCGAATTGGAGCAGATCCTCGTCGATGAGGGTGGTCATGTCTTCGTTGTGGCCCACGGGCGGCACACCGCCGATGACGAAGCCGGTGCGGGCGCGCACGTAGTCGGCGTCGGGTTTCTCGATCTTCTCGCCGAAGATCGCGGCCAGTTTCTTCTCGTCTACACGGTTGCTGCCACAGGCGATCACCAAAAGCGGACGCTCACTCACTTTGCCCTTGAAGATCAAAGACTTGGCGATCTGCGCTACATCGCAGCCAACCGCCGCCGCCGCTTCCACCGACGTGCGCGTGGAACTTGGCATTTCTACCACCTGCAAAGCCACGCCGCGCGCCAGGAGTGTGTCCTGTACGCGCTGGGCGCTGGGGGACAAAGGTGTCGTCATCTTGGAATCCCCGTAATGCGAATCCCGCTGCCCTTCACCTTGTTGCGAATGTTGATCCCGATGAGGACGGCCGTCAGCCCTTCCACAACACTCGCATTTTGCAGAGGACCGGCGTCGATGCCGAAGAGACCGGCAGCCGCGGCCAATTCGATGGCCTGCTGCTTGGCGCTCTTGTCGTCGCCGGTGACGAGGATGTCACATTCGACGCTGTGATCCAGGTGCTTGAGTTCCTCGGCGCTGACGTTCTGAAAGGCGGCCACGACCTTGACGTCCTCGCCCAGTCGCGCCTGCGCTTCCTGCGCCGCGGACCCGCCATCCGGTCGCCAAACATGGCTGACTTTGGGCGGCTTGATCGGCGCCACCACGGTGATGACCGTCTTGCCCTGGCAGCCGTCGGCGATCTGCTCCAACGTGGGCGCTTGCGCGTCGTAGGGGACAGAGAGGACGACGAGATCCGCGGATGCGGCGGCGTCACCGTTGGCCTGTCCGCGCACGGCGGCGCTGCCCGCGGGCAGTTGACCGTTCATCTCCTGCGCGGCGGCTTCGGCCTTCTCCTGGCTGCGGCTGCCGATGACGATGGGGTAACCGGCGGCGGCCCAGCGCAGCGCCAGCCCCGATCCTTCGGCCCCGGTGCCGCCGATGACGGCGATGGTGGGTTTAGGAGTAGACATAGATGATTGCTCCGTTCAGTGTTTTGGAGTGGAGATGATGGGATGATGGGATGATGGGGGATCTTGTCGAGACGATCCCTCATCATCCCATCATCTCATCATCCCATTGTGTCGTGAAGTTTCCAGAACCGTTCCCAAGTCTCCCCAGCCGTCACACGGCTCTTCGCCGTGATCGCTTCTTCGTCCATCGTCAGCAGTTCGCGGTTGCGCATGAGCACCTGCCCATGCGCGATTGTGCTGTGGACGTGTCCACCGCTGACGCCGAAGAGGATGTGCCAAGGCAGGTTCTCGGCCTTGAGCGGGGTAGTGGGGTAGTAGTCCAACAGGATCAGATCGGCGTAGGCTCCGGGTGTGATCATGCCCACCGGCTTGTCGAAGAAGACGCCAGCGAGGGTGCGGTTGTTGTCCACGGCCATCTGCACAACTTTGTCCGCGCCCAGGGTACGCGGATCACCTGTGCTAACCTTGTGCAGCAGATCGGCCACCTTCATCTCGGTGAACATGTCGTTGCTGAAGCCGTCGTTGCCCAGGCAGGTCTTGACGCCGCCGCGCAGCATGGCAGGGACAGCCGCCGCGCCCACGGCGTTGTTCATGTTGGAGCGGGGCTGGTGGCTGACGAAGGTGCCGGTGTCGCGCAGCAGGGCCATCTCCCAGGCGTCGATGTGGATGCAGTGGGCGAAGATGCTTTCCTCGCCGGTGATGCCGAAGGCGTGTAGCCGCTCCACCGTGCGCTTGCCCGACTTGCGCAGGCTGTCGTCGGGATCTGCCCAATGCTCGGCCACGTGGACGTGGAAACGATCCGCCTGCGCCGCGCACGCCTCCAGGGTGGCGTCGGACAGGGTGAGGCTGGCGTGCAGGCCGAAGGTAGCGGCGATACGGCTGCCTAGCGCGCCGGGGTCACCGGCGGCGCGGGCCTGCTGCACTTTTTGGATGAAGCGCACGTTCTCGCGGATGCCCTGTTGCGTGGCGTCGGGACCATCGCGGTCGGTTACCTCGTAGCAGAGGACGGCGCGCAGCCCCGATTGGTCCACGGCTGCGGACACGGCGTCGAGGCTGCCGTCGATGGCGGTTTGGCTGGCGTGGTGATCGATCAGCGTCGTCGTGCCGTTGCGGATGGCGTCCACCAGGCAGACTTCAGCGGAACGCTGCACGCCGTCGAGATCCAGCGACCGATCCAGCGGCCACCATAGCTTCTGCAAGATCTCGGGGAAGTCTTTGGCGGGCGTGCCGGGGATGTACATGCCGCGGGCGAAAGCGCCATAAAAGTGGGTATGGGCGCAGATCTGCCCCGGCATGAGGACCATGCCCTGTGCGTCCCAGGTTAGGACGTTGGGATAGAGCGTACGCAGGTCCTGGCTGCGGCCCACGGCGACGATCTCATCGCCTTCGTAGTAGACAGCGCCGTCCTCGATCAGTGCGCCGTCCTCGTTGAACGGGATCACGGTTGCATTGTAGATCAGCATAATCCATGCCTGTCTGCGGAGTGCGTCTTGTGGTTAGATGAAGTTCTATTTTACCGTGTGGGAGACGGAAGGCGAAAAAGTAGTACGCACTACGCACCACGCACCACGATCCCACGTTCTGTGCTACAATCTACCCATCTTAACCCTCGATACACACTAAGGAGATGCGTATGAAAGTCCTCGTGACCGGTGGGGCCGGTTTCATCGGGAGCCATGTTGCCGATACGTTGCTGGCCGCCGGACATCAGGTGGTGATTGTGGACAACCTCCACACAGGACACCGTTACAATGTCCCTGCGCAGGCGAGTTTCCACGAGATCGACATTCGCAACTACGCTGCGCTGGAAGAACTTTTCGCCGCCGAGCAGTTCGACGCCATCAGCCACCAGGCGGCGATGGCCAACGTGCGCGAGAGCATGTCCAACCCGGTCCCCTACGCTGAGGTGAATGTGATCGGCACGCTGAATCTGCTGGATCTTTCGCGCAAGCACGGCGTCAAGAAGATCGTCATGGCCAGCACCGGCGGCGCCGTTTACGGTGAAGGCTACAGCGAAGACGGCAGCCGTCTGCCCTTCACCGAAGCGACCTGGCCCCAGCCCAAGGACAACTACGGCGCCACCAAACTGAGCTGTGAATTTCATCTGGATCTCTACCACGCCAACTACGGCCTCAAGTACATCGCGCTGCGCTACCCCAATGTCTACGGCCCGCGCCAGGACAGCAAGGGCGAGGCCGGCGTGGTGGCCATCTTTGCCGGGGCAATGCTGGCCGACGCCCCCACCAAGATCACCGGCGACGGCAAACAGCAGCGCGACTACGCCTACGTGGGCGACGTGGCCCGCGCCAACAAACTGGCGCTGGAAAGCGACGCCGTGGGCATCTACAACGTCGGCACCGGCGTCCCCACCGACGTAAACACAGTCCACACGACGCTGTCGCAGATCACCGAGTACGAACAAGCACCCACTTACATCCCGCGCCCGGCCGGCGAGGTGTTGGCCACCTATCTCGACAGCAGCAAAGCCAAGCGCGATCTGGGCTGGCAGGCCGAAGTGCCCCTGGCCGAAGGTCTGCGCCGTGTGGTGGAGTGGATGAAGGATAACCAGTAGACGAAGCCCATGCACATCGTCGTCAACGGCTGGTTCGCCGGCCAATCCACCACCGGCAGCGGACAGTACACCGATCAGATCGTGCGGCATCTGGCCGCGGCTGGTCATCGGGTGACGTTGGTGGTTGGGGATTGGGGATCGGGGATCGGTGATTGGGGACTGGGGACTGGGGATAGCAGCGCTGCTGGGCAACTGGAGATCATGCGGGTGGAGTTAGGTGGTCTCAAAGTCGCCGGTTTGTCGCGGCGATCCCAGTCCCCAGTCCCCAGTCCCCAGTCCCCAATCACCAAGATCTGGTGGGAACAGATCACCGTCCCCCGCGCCGCCCAGCGCCTAAACGCGGACGTGCTGCTCGTGCCCTACTGGGCGGCGCCGTGGTGGCAGCCTGTGCCCACGGTGGTGACGGTCCATGATGTGGTGCAGTTGATCCTGCCCGAATACCGCGGCGGACGGCTGTTTCAGTTGTACTTGAAGCTTGTCAGCGCTACGGGCGACGGGCGGCGGCGGTGCTCACAGTGAGCCACGCCTCGGCGCGAGACATTGTGGCACAGTTGGGGATTCCGGGGGAGCGGGTGTTTGCCGTGCATCACGGCGTCAACGGGGACGCGTCCGCGGTGGGGGATGCGGCGTATCTGGCGGCGATACGCACGAAGTACCGGCTACCGGATCGCTTCTTCCTCTACCTGGGCGGTTTCGATGTGCGCAAGAACGTCCACGGCATCCTGCACGCCTACGTCCGCTACTTGGAGAAGGGCGGCGACCCGGCCCAGAAGCTGGTGATCGCGGGCAAGCTGCCCAACGCGGACAACGCCTTCGCCCCCGATCCACGGCGCATGGCCGCGGACCTGGGGTTGCTGGAGCACGTCCACTTCACCGGCTGGGTCGACGAAGCCGAGAAACCGGCTCTCTACGCCCTGGCCACAGCCTTCCTCTTCCCCAGCCGCTACGAAGGCTTCGGCATGATGGTGCTGGAAGCGATGGCGGCCGGAACCCCGGTGATTACGAGCAAAGAATAAAGAGAAAAAAGAATAGGTAGACGAAATTGGTTGCCAATTGGCGGCCAATTTCGTCTACCCATTCTTCATTCATCATTCGTTTCATTCTGCTGGAATGAAACAGATCTGCTCCGCAGCCAGAACGGGGTGATTGTAGCCGTACTGGTCCGTCACCTGCCACATGTCGCTGTCGACTTCGAAGACGTCGAGGACGGCCTCGCAGGCGGCAGTGGCGTCGCCGTCGGCCTGGTAGGCGGCGAGCCAGTCGGTGGCGACGGCGGTGTAGCGGGCATCGGGCTGGGCTTCGGTGAGTTCGGCCAGGGTGGCGGCGGCGCCGTCGGTGTCGCCGCTGAACGTCTGCGCCTGGATCAGGCGGAAACTTGCCAGGCCGCGCAGCAGCGCAATTTCTTCTTCTTCGTCCATGTCGAAGATGCTACACGCGCGTAGATCGGCGTTGTCCAGGGCGGCTCGGTAGAACGCGATGGCGTCGTCGTAACCGAGGGCGTCGGCTGTCTGCATGGCAAAGTCGGCCTCCACCAGGCGCAGGCCCAGGCAGTCGTTGTTCTCGGCCTCGCGGTTGTAGGTCCACGAGATGCGGCGGAAAGGCTGTCCATTGATGCTTTGCCAGATCTCTTCGTGCGGCACTTCGAGGCCGCCGCCCGGGGTGCCGCTCAGGCCACCCACGAGACGGATCTGCCGCCCTGTACCTGGGCCGTCGTCGGGAACAGGCTCGATGAAGACTTCACCGTTGGCCACGGCGGCGCCGGCAAGGCTGCCCGGCAGGTAGCCGCCGCTCTCCTCATCCCAACTCAGCGATTGCACACCGGTAATGCAGAAAGTGGAGCAGCTTTCCACCTGCCAGATCAGATCGGACAGCCCGTCTTCGTTGGCGTCGCCAAGCATGAGCAGCGTCGGCTTCCCGTAGACGAGTTCATCGAAGACGTTGTTGTAGCGCCCTTCCTCGTCGAGGTTAAAGATAATGAGCGCGCCTTCAGCGCCACCAGGACCGTAGCCCACATCGCTGACAATGGTGGGGAAGACGAGCAGATCGTCGCGCCCATCGTCGTTGAGATCGAAGACGGCCAGCGCCGCGGTCGTCGGTGAGGGCGTCGCACAGGCGCAGCCACGTTTCCAGTACCAACGTGTCGTCGGTCTGAGCCAGCACCGTCTCCAGGATTTCGCCGTAGTCGGCGAGGGTGGCGGGGCATTCGGGCAGATCTTCGGTGAGGGCCAGTTCAGGGGCCGGTTCGGTGACCGATTCCGTCGCGGTCGTGGCGTCTGTCTCGGTTACGCTTTCTTCGGCAGCCGGGGTTTCCGTGGGCATCGCCTCTGTTGTGGATTCTTCAGCCGTGGATTCTTCTGCCGCTGACTCTTCAGCAGCGTCGACACGCGGCTCGATGGTAGGCGCGTCCACAGCCAGGATCGGGCAGACGTCTCCGGCCGTGAACGACGGATTGGCGTAGCCATAGTCGGCGAGCATGGCCACGGCGGCAGCGCCTTCGCCGGCGGCGTAGTCGTTGATCGCAGCGCACGCGGACTTGACATCGCCGCTGCTCAGATAAGCGTCGAGCCAGCGTTGGCCGATGAGGGCGTAGGGCGTCTCGGGATAGGAATCGGTGAGCTGGCCGATGAGCGCTTCGGCGGTGTCGGCGTCGCCCTGGTAGCCGCTGATCAGCGCCAGACGATACCAGGCGAAGCCACGCAATTCGTTGAGTTCGTCGGCGCGGGTCCAGCAGGCAATCAGGCCATCGTCGCCCGCGGCGGTCTCGTAGAGCGCCTGGGCGGTGTCGAAGTCAGCAGCGTTGAGGGCCTGGTTGGCGTCGAGGATCGTGTGGTAGAGGCATTCGCTGGCTTCGTAGCTCTCAGAAATTAAGGTGTAAGCGCCGCCATCGACGCTGCCCCATACTTCGGTGCGCACCCGTTGTGGGCCGGCGCCGAAGCTGCCGTACTGGCCGCCGGTGAGTTGAATCTCCTGACCAGGAACTGCTTCGTCAAAGTCGCCAAGCGTCACCTCCGCTTCGGCCATCGTCACGGTGCCTTCCGTCCAATCGCGCCAGGACGAGCCGTCCCAACTGCGCATGTAGACGGTGTCGAAACAGGTGCTGGCGCCACAGGTGGTGTCGATCCAGGCAACGTCGGGTTGGCCGTCGCTGTTGATGTCTTCGGTGGTGAGGAGTTCCACGCTGCCGGCGGCGTAGGCGGTGAAGCCGGTGGTGTAGCCATCTTCGGCGGAGCCGGAGACGATGAGCAGTTCACTGCGCCGCGCCACCGTGCTGCGCTCGTCCGTCTCACTGCGTTCGTAGGTGAGGACGATGTCCTCTACGCCTTCGGCCACGGAGACAGGCGTAAGGGCGGCGGTCTCGTCGATACCGCACGTTTCCAGGTACGAGATCAGCAGATCACGGCCGGAGGGTCCGCTGTTGAGGGCGGCAAGGATGGCGGTGGGATAGTCTTCAAAAGCGGCAGGGCATTCGGGCAGCAAGGAGACAGGATCGGGCGTGGCGGTGGGTTCTTCCGCGGGCGCTTCCGTGGGTTCCGCAGTCGGCTCCTCGGTTGGCGCTTCCGTTGCTTCCTGTGTCGGTTCTTCTGTGGGGACCGGCGTTGCGGCTTCTTCCGTGGCTTCTTCTGTCGGTTCTTCGGTCGGTTCTTCGGTCGGTTCAGATGTTGGTTCCGGTGTGGCCTCTTCCGTGGCGGCGGCTGTGGCAACGGCGTCGCGTTCTTCGACACCTGCCTCCGGCGCGGTCGCCGGTACGGGGATCAACAGCCGGTCGCCGACGTAGAGCACTTCACCGGCGCGCATGTAGCGGGGATTGGCCGCCTGCAAGAGCCGCACGGGGATGTCATATTCCTCCGCGATGACCGTCCACCCTTCACCGCGCTGCACCTCGTGGAAGGTCTCCTCTACCGGTTCGGCCACGGGAATGAAGAGCCTTTCACCGTTGAGCAGCCACCCCGAAGGGCGAATCGCCTGCGGATTGGCGGCTTTGAGTTCTTCCACTGTCAGCCCCACGCGAGCAGCCACACTGGCCCAGTAGTCGCCGGGCTGCACGGTGTAGGTGTAGCCACCCTCTTGATCCTGGCTATCATCTTGCGCCAAGACGGCGTTAACGGCGAGCAACGCCAGGAGCACGGCCAACAACAACATTAGCAGGCGTCCTACCGTCCACGATGGGCGCTGGGCTACTGCGACGGCGCGTGCTTGTCGGGCGCGATGTTTTGGAGAGACAGGCAGACGATTCATCTTCTACTCCTCAAGTGAAAGACTCAAGAACATTTTGTTGTATTGTAGAGGTGACGTTGCTGATTGCGAATTTGAAGTCGATGGGTGAGGCTGATCGACGGGGTACACCGTGGCTAGTATAGCGCCAGCCGCATCTTTTCACAACCGCGGTTGTGAGCTTTATTCGTTGCCCGCGCCGCATTCTACCGCATTGGTTTGCGGTGGCAGGCGCTCAAAGGTACAATCAGCGGGCAAGGCACATCCAGCCAAGAAAGGCGTCGCGCGCAGCATGGCACAGATTTTGGAACTCACACTCAACCGCATCAACGCTGCCGGTGACGCCGTCGGCGAACACCCCGACGACAAGCGCCCCATCATCGTCGCCGACGCCATCCCCGGCGAGTGCGTCGAGATCGAGATCGAAGACGCCCAGATCGCCGATCCGGCGCGTTCCCCGCTATTGGGGACGTTGCGTTGCGTCGTCGAAGCGTCCCCTGCGCGGGTGACGCCGCCCTGCCCGTATTTCGGCCCGCCGCAGCCGGTGACGTTGCCCGACGGCAGCGTGCTGAATCCCGACGGCGCCATGCGCTGCGCCGGTTGCGCCTGGCAGCACATCGCCTACGACGAACAGTTGAACCTGAAGCGGCAGATGGTGGTGGAGACGTTGGTCGATGCCGCCGTCTTCAAAGGTGCGGTGCGTCACCAACGCGAAGCCGCCGAGCGCATGGTCTACGATGTGGTGGGGCTGGGCGATCCCAACGTAGAAGACAACGAAGACGACCTCCCCCTCACCTACGGCTACCTCACACAGATGACCTTTCGCCTCAATGGTCGTGGGGAATGTTGCCTGCCCTCGCGCAGCGGCGATCCGGGGTCTCCGGCGCTGTTGCCGGTGGAGTTCTGCCCGCTGCACCACCCACAACTGGCCGATCTCTTCTCCGCCTTTGCCGTGGACGCGGAGAGCGGCAGCGATCTGGCCCGCGATCTGATCGGCATCGAGATGTCCGTCGGCGGCAACGCCGACGTAGTGGACGCCGAACACAAAGGCGTTGTGGTGCTGGAAAGCCGCAGCGGCGACGCGCCCGATCTGGAACTAGATCTGCCCGTCAACGTGCTGCTGCGTCGGCCCAAGGCAGGCGATCTGGACGCCGTGGAAGTGTTGGTGGGGGATTGGGCCTACACCGTCAACTGGAACGATGCGCAGATGGTGGCCTACCCAGCGATGGGCAACGCGCCGCTGGTGTCGCCGCATTTGCTGGGTGATGAAGCCATCGGCGCGCTGGCGGGATCGCTGCTCGAACTTCAGCCGTTTGAGCATGTGATCCACCTGTGGGCGGGCGCTGGGATCGTCAGCCGCGGCATTGCCGAGGGGGCGGCCACTGTCATCGCCGTGGAGGAAGGCAAACTGGCCCTGGCCGCGCTGGAAGCCAACATCGCCGGCGCAGACAATGTGGCCCTGCACCGCGGGCCTGTGCGCCGTGTCCTGGATCAGTTGCGCCGCGGCGAATACGAGACCAACGTGGCGCTGCTCACGCCGGGCGCCAATCCCGTGGACGATGCTGTGTTCCGTCACCTGGATCGGCTGGGCATTTTGCGCGCCGCCGTCGTCGTCGAAGACATCACAACGCTGGGCGAGTTGATCGTCCAGGCGCGAGCGGCGCGGTTCGAGTTGATCGGCATCCAGCCCGTCGATCTGCAACCACAACAAGATGCTGTCACCGTCATCGTGCGCGTTGATCGCGTACGATAGGTGACTGGTGAATGGTGATTGGGTTGCGGATCGCGCCTCTGCCCCAATCACTAATCACCATTCACCTATCACCAATCACCTCAACCCACTCCCACAAATTCGGATCTGAGCGACCATGAGCAACGCCAAAGCTGAAATCACCATCCGCAAGTTGATCACCGTCGAAGAGTGCCAACACTTCCAGGAGTTGCAGCTGCGTCTGGGTGGGTGAACCAGACACGGAGATTGTGCCGATCCACGTGCTGATCACACAGGCGCAAAACGGCGGGATGCTGCTGGGCGCCTTTGCCGCGGACGGCCCCGAGAGCCACGGCGGCATGGTGGGCATTGCCTTTGGCTGGCCCGGCTTTGGCCAGGTGGACGGCGCCCCTGCCCTCAAATTTTGCAGCCACATGGTGGGCGTCCTCCCGCCCTGGCATGGGCGCGGCGTGGGGCTGAAACTGAAGCTGGCGCAACGCCGGATCCTGCTTGACGAAGGCCAGACCGATTGGGTCACCTGGACCTATGATCCGCTGCAACGGGTCAACGCTGCCTTCAACCTGCACCGGCTGGGCGCGGTCTGCTCTACCTACAAGCGCAACCAATACGGCGAAATGCAGGATCACCTCAACGCCGGTATGCCCAGCGACCGCTTCCAGGTGGATTGGTACTTGCGCAGCCGGCGCGTGGAGAATGCGGTGTCGGCCCAGCCCACCCACCAGGATTGGACAACCGGACCACTGGCCGTGCTGCCGGTGCATCCTGTGAGCAATCACGTCATCGCGCCGGTGCAGGCCGAGATCGAATTCGACGGACGCCCCATCGCCGTCCCGATCCCCGACAGCGTGGCGTCTGTGCGCGTGGAAAGCGGCCTGTTGCTCGAATGGCGTCACTATCTGCGCGAGGCGGCAGAGTCCTGTTTCGCGGCGGGCTACCAGGTGGTGGACTGTGTTCACTTGCCCGACAGGGGATGGCGCTACATCTTCGTGCCGAAAGAGTAGTGCATAGGAATCACCCGCAATCAGTACAGCAGATGGGTTCAATTTTGCGGTCGGCATCTCTATACTGAGTGTGGCGCTGTATCGTCGCCACGCATCAGCAAAGGGAATCGCCATGACCAGATCCGCCAAATTGTTCCTACAGATCCTCATCTTCGGCTGCTTGCTCGGCCAATTCGGCGCTGTTGCCGCCCAGGGCAGCGAAGACGGCGCAGAACCCCGCGATCCGCTGATCGTGGCGCCGCTGCCGACTGTGATCGAGATCCAGGGGCCGGTGGAAGACGACGGCGTAGGTGGCATGGCCCTCACCGAAGAGATGGACAGCCTGCTCGTCGAGTTGCTGCTCCAGGCAAGCAGCGACGAACTGCCGCCCGAAGAGCGCCAGGATCTGGCCGACGTCGGCATCCTCATCGACGGTGACCGCATCCAGGTGCAGATCGCCATCGCCGCAGCCGGCCGCCAGGCCGTCACCGAGCTGGTGGACGCGCTGGGCGGCGCCGTCACCGGCGCCGGGGCCGACGAACGCTGGCTACAGGGCTGGCTGCCGATCCTGTCTCTGGCCGATCTGGCGCAGCACCCCCTTGTCCACTACGTGCGACACCCCATCTCCCTCGTCACCGCAGATGAACCACACGGCGTGGTCGACAGTGAAGGTCTTAGCGAATTCAACGTGGCTGGCTGGCGGCAGAGTGGACGCGACGGCGCGGGCGCGCACGTTGCCGTCATCGACGGCGGCTTCTCTGGCTACGAGGATCTGCTCGGCGTGGAGTTGCCCGCAAGCATCAACGCCGTCAACTTTGCCGACAGCGGCGGCGCCGACGCCATCGACGGGGCCACCGCCCACGGTCTCGGCGTGGCCGAGATCGTCTACGATGTGGCGCCGGGCGCAGAGATGTCCTTGTTGCGCATCAACACCAACATCGATCTGGGCGAAGCCGTGCAGTGGGCGATTGCACACAATGTCGACATCATCGCCACGTCCATCGGCTGGTACAATCTTGGGCCGGGCGACGGCAGCGGTGAACTGGCGGACTGGGTTGCCAGGGCCGAAGAAGCGGGGATCCTGTGGGTGACGTCGGCGGGCAACGACTGCGAACGACACTGGGGCGGCAACTTCGTAGACAGTGACAACGACAGCCACCACGAGTACGCGCCTTTTACCGAAGTGCAAATCTTCGGCCCCGCCCCCGACAGGAGCTACCTGATCCCCACCGGCTACCCCATCGTCCTCTACCTGCGCTGGAGCGACTGGATCGACGTGGATGTGGATTTCAACCTGTCGCTGATGCGTTTCGATGGCAACCAGTGGCAGATAGTGACGCGCAGCCAGAACATGCAGAACGGCAGCGACGGGCAGACACCCACCGAAAGCATCTTCTACACCACCAGCGGCGCCGCGGCGCCTACGGCGTGGTGATCACCCATCGCGGCGGCGTCGTGGATCGCCCCATCAACTTCGATCTCTTCGCGCCGAGAAGCCTGAATTTCAACCGGCCCGTTTACGCGCGCAGCCTCACGGATCTGGCCGATGCGCCGAACGCAATCACCGTCGGCGCCATCGACATCCTCGGCTCGGATCTGCCCGAAACCTACAGCGCCGAAGGGCCGACCAACGGACCAGGCGGCGTGGCCGAAGGTGGCATCCTCAAGCCGAACCTCATCGCCTACACCAATGTCAGCACAGCCGGCGCGGATCGACCGTTCAACGGCACCAGCGCGGCCACGCCACACGTGGCAGGCGCGGCGTTGTTGGTCAAGGACGCCTATCCTGAATGGACGCCGGCGGCGCTACGCGACTTTGTCTACAGTCGGGCGCGGCCACTGCCGGCGGATCTCAACGTGTCACCGGGGCAGGTTGGGTACGGGCGCCTGGATCTGGGCGAAGCGCCGTCGCGGCTGCTCGGCTCCGAGATCTCGATCATGGCGGGGCGATCAAACGGAGACAGCACGCAATTCGAGACCATCATTGCCATTGTCAACGCCACGTCGATCACGGCCACGGCCAACCTCACGCATCCCATCCCCAGCGGCGTCACCCTCACGGGGTCGGCAGCGGCCACACTCGATCCAGCCCCAACCGTGGTCAACGGCGCGGTGACCTGGCAGGGCGACGTGCCGCCCGATAGCGTCGTCGAAGTCCGCTACAGTGCAGACGGCGCAACGATGCCCGAACAGCCCTTGCGTCTACGCTCCACAGCCACCCTGCGCGACAGCGACGAAGTTGAGATCGAAATCTCCGTCTTCGTGAACCCGCTACAGGTCTTCTTGCCGCTGCTGACGCCGTGACCCTGACTTCGTCCTCTACTTCGTCGTCAGCCGAGAAGCGATGGTTTCGTCGTCGGCCCAGCGACGGTGCTGGATCAGGGCGCGCTTGCGCAGTTGCGCCGGCAAACCTGCCACCCCCGCCAGTTGACCGCGTAGACGCTGCTGCGCCGCTTCCCCGCGCACGTTGCGCAATGCGTCCACCGCAATCTGGATCTGCGCACCCACCACCTGTGGCAAATTGCGCCACAACAACCCCAGCGGCATGTTCTTGGCGATCATCCAGATCGTGTTGCGCCCCACGTAGTAGCTGGACAGGGTATCGCCGCCGCTGCTGCTGACTTTGTGGTAGACCCTGGCTTGCGGCGCGAAGACGGCGCGCCAGCCGCTCAACTGGGCGCGGAAGGCGAAATCGGCGTCTTCCAGGTACATCCAAAACGATTCGTCGAAGCCGCCCAGCGCCTGCCACACCTCGCGCCGAATGGCCACCGCGCCGCCACAGCCGCCGAAGACATCGGTGGACAGATCAAACTGGCCGCGGTCTTCTTCCCACACGCCGCGATTGCGCGGGATGCCGTCCACACCCAGGGTGTCGCCGCTGGTGTGCAGGCGGTTGCGGTCGTCGAAGAGCAGCAGCTTGCTGGCGATCATGGCCGCGTCGGGGTGGGTACACACGGCGCGGGCAAGTTCGGCCATCCACTCGGGCGCAGGCTCGGTGTCATTGTTGAGCAGCACGAACAGCCGTCCGCGTGCGGCGTCGGCGGCGGCGTTGACGCCGGCCACGAAGCCCACGTTCTGCCGGTTGACGATGACGCGCAGGTCAAGGCGCTGCGCGTACTTGTCCTCAACGAAGGTGACCGAATCGTCGCTACTGGCATCGTCGAAAAAGATCACCTCGAAATCGTCGAATGTCTGCGCGCACAGGGCGTCGAACAGCGCCGACAGGTGCGCCCGCCCGTTGAAATTGGGGATGATCACGCTGAAAAAGGGAGGCCGCACCTGCTTCAGCGCCGCTTGCCGACGCTCGGGCCGAGGCGTGAACTCATCTGTGGCCGCCACGAAAGAATCCAGGTTCAGTGCGATGTTGTGGCGCATCACCACGCGGTTGTCGGCGCGCAGCGCGCCGTAGGTCTCGTCTTCCACCACGGCGTTGGTGCGGCTGGCGTTCAACGGAATCTCGATCCGCTCACCCTTCCTGGCGCGGGGATCGGGATGCTTGCCGATCCGCTTGTTTTCGTCACTCATGGGAATCCTCTTGGTTGGGGATTGGAGACTGGTGATTGGTGATTGGGTTTCTGCATGGGTGAATGAATGTACAGGCGGAAGTGGTCGAAGAGATGATCGAGTGTCCAGTCGCACCCCAATCGACAAGCCCAATCACCAATCACTTACTTTCAACACGGAAGTACTCGGCCAGGGCGTCTTGCCAGGGCCGCAGTTGAATGCCCAGCGCCGCGCCCGCCTGGTTCACGAGGACGGCGTGGGCCGGCGGCATGGACGGGCGCGGCCATTCTCGCGCCGGGATCGGCGTCACTGGGATGTGGCTGCGCCCGCTCAGTGCCAGCAGTTGCACCGCCCACTCGAAGCGGCTGGCATGTCCTTGGTTCACGAGGTGGTAGATCCCGTAGCGTCGGGTTTGGATCAGCCGCACGATGGCTTCCGCCAGATCCGGCGCGTAGGTGGGGTTGCCATACTCGTCATCCACCACCCGCAGCGCGCCGTGACGATCCGCTGCGCCCACGATCTTGGCCGGAAAGTTGTTGCCGCCGGGTCCGTAGATCCAGGCGGCGCGCACAATGTACACCCTGCGCCAAAGCTGACAGGCGGCGCGCTCCCCGGCGGCCTTGCTGCGGGCGTAGACGCTGCCAGGCTGCACCGCGTCGTATTCACGATAGAAGCGCCCGTTGTCACCGGCGAAGACTTCGTTGCTGCTCACATGCACCAGGTCGGCGGCGCAGCGGGCGCAGCCTGTGGCCAAATAGAGCGGCCCCAGGGCATTGACGGCGTAGGCCACATCCGGCTCCGCTTCCGCGCCGTCTACATTGGTCCAGGCGGCGGCGTTGATCACCACATCGGGGGCCAGCGCGGTGACGTCGTCGGCGATGCGTGGATCGGCGATATCGTGCTCAGGGCGCGTCCATAGCGTCAGTTGGTCCGCGCCGGCGCAAGCATCGGCCAGCGCCCGCCCCAACTGCCCCGCAGCACCTACGATCAGTACGTGCATTGCATCTCTCCCAAGCGGATTTGCTCGAAGTACAAGAGCAGATTCTAACATATGAGAGAAATGAATGAAGAATAAAGATTGGGTTGACCACGCCGCTTGTTCATTGGAAACGGCGTAATCGAGCCAATCTTCATTCTTCATTCATTTCTCTCAATCTGCCCCAGGATCATCTCTGGCAGCACATGACGGAAGGGGAACAGATCCACGAATCCGACGTGACCGCCCGACGGGTGAATCTGGAGATCGAGCAGCGGGTGGTCGTCGAACTTGTGGAAATCGTCCACCGAGATGATCGGATCGTTGGCCGCAGTGATGATGGCGGTGGGGATCGAAAGATCGCGCAGGTCACCGTTCTTGACGCTGTAGGCGTCGAAGTATTCCTCGGCGTTGGGGTAGGGGCTGTAGCGACGCACCAGCCAATCGGTCATCTCGCGCATGCCCACCATGCTGTCCAGAGCGCCGAGATCGCCGTAAATGTCTGGGAAAAGGTGCGACTTGCGCCGTAGAGAAGCCAGCCAGCGTTTGCGGAAGTAGTGACGGTAGAGCGGCTGGCGATCCAGCACATCCGCCGTGTGATTGGGGTTCACCGCCGGATTCACTGAGACCACGCGGCGCAGATTGGGGAAGTGTTCCCTGTCCCAGCGGATGGCGAGGCGCAGGGCAAAGCTGCCGCCCAACGACGCGCCCACCACGTAGAACGGTTCGTCGGGCAGCCAGGCGGCCACCTGTTCAGCGGCGTGTTGCACTTCTTCGATCAGCGTCGAGTAGAAGAGCCCTTTGTTCAGGTGATGGGTGTCGCCATGATCGCGGAAATTCAAACGCACCACGTCGTAGCCTTTTGCGATCAACAGGCTACCTGTCAGCAGATTGTAGTGCGAATGGGCGCACCCTTCCCAGCCGTGTAGCGTTAGCACCAACCCACGGCGCGGACCAGATGTGCGCTGCGCCGTGTAGTAGGCGAGCAGACGCACCGAGCGGTCGAGATCCATGCCGGTGCGGTCGACGCCGCCGTCGAGCACAATCGGCTGCTCACCCACGGTGACAGGCTGTTCCGCCTGCATCATCTGCATGGAGAGCAACGTCTGCACGTCGCCCTGGCGGATCAACGGATGCGGATGGAATCTCTGCGTCATCGACGCGAGCGAACCGACTGCTGCGCCATTCACCAATCGCGGCGTTTCGCCGACAAATTCACGCTGATTCATACACGCCTCCCCTCGAAATATCGCGTACACTCGAAAGAGCATTGTACCACGTCTCTTGCAGGTGGTGGGCAATCCCCCTCTGCTTTGCACAGCCACCTTGTTTAAGATACAATTTGCCCAATAGTTCGCAGAGTTTCCATAAGCTACCACTCCATCTATCCCTGCCCAGTCCCCCTGATGGAAAGCCGCATCATCGGTTCTCAACAAACCGTGGCCTCGACTTCCAACTGCGCAGCCACCGGTGATGGTGTGTGTCTGTTTTTCGTCTTTTCTCAAGAGGAACGCAACCAGCATGCACAATTTCGGACTCAATCTTCTTCAGGATACTGAACGTTCACCCGATCACGGCGCGGCCGGTGAACCCTTCCTGGCGCCCAATGGCGTACATGCCGCCGCCGCATCGCCCACGCTCCCCCACACAGACGGCTTCACCAGGAAGATCGAAGAGTGGTGGCAGCGCACAGAGACGGCCAAAGAAGAAGATCTGTACTACTACTTCCAACCCGTCGACGAGATCGATGGCCCGTGGGTGGTCACCGAAGGGCAGCGTAAGCTGATGTTCGCCACCTACAGCTACCTGGGGCTGCTGAACCACCCGCATCGCCGCCGCCGCCAAAGCGGCCGTCGACAAATACGGCACCGGCACCCACGGTGTGCGCATCCTCGGCGGCACCCTCGATCTGCACGTGGAGATGGAAGCCACCGTGGCCGGCTTCGTCGAGCGCGAAGACGCCATCGTCTACCCCACCGGCTACGTGACCAACCTGGCCACGATCAGCGCGCTGGTGGGCCGCGGCGACTGGGTGATCTCAGACAAGTGGAACCATGCCAGCATCGTGGACGGCTGCCTGCTGGCGCGCGGACACTTCGCCCGCTACCGCCACAACGACATGCACGATCTGGAGAAGCGCCTGAGCGAAGCGCCCGCCGGCGCCGGCAAGCTGGTCGTCGCCGACGCCGTCTTCAGCATGGACGGCGACATCCTCGATCTGCCCACCGCCGTGGCGCTGTGTCAACGCTACAACGCCCGCCTCATGGTGGACGAAGCCCACAGCCTGGGTGTGCTGGGCGCAACTGGGCGCGGCATCGAAGAGCATTTTGACATGCCCGGCGCCATCGACATCAAGATGGGGACGCTGAGCAAAACGATCCCCGGCGTAGGCGGCTACATCGCGGGCGACAGGAAATTGATCAACTACCTGCGCCACACAGCGCGTGGCTTCGTGTTCAGCGCAGCAGTGGCGCCGCCGGTGGCCGCGGCCATCATCGAAGCCTTCCACGTGCTGGAAGACGAAGCTGTGGAGCGCAACCAGATCCTCAGCCGCAACGTGCGTCACTTTATCGAGGGCCTGCAAGCCCACGGTTTCGATACCGGCCTCACCGTCACCCCCATCGTGCCGATCATGGTGGGCACCGAAGCGCGGGCCATGAGCATGACCCGCTACTGCCAGCATCACGGCGTCTTCGTGCTACCGGTGCTGCCGCCCGCCGTCCCCGAAGGCGGCGCCCGCCTGCGCGCCAACGTCACCGCGGCGCATAGCGCAGAGGACATCGACTTCGCTGTCAGCGTCTTCGCGGCGGCAGGGCGCGAGGCAGGAGTGATCTAGATGAAACGCGCCGTATCCATCAGCCTGGGCAGCAGCCGACGCAATCACGCCAGCGAGACGGTGCTGTGCGGCGAGCCGATCCGATTTGAACGCATCGGCGCCGACGGTGACCGTCACGCCATGCGTCGCATGTTCCTCGAATTGATGGGCAGGTGGATGCGTTCGGCTTCGGCGGCGCCGATCTTGGGCTGGAGGTCAACGCAGTCTACTATCCGCTCTACTCGGTGCATAATATCGTAGACGGTGTAAAAACGCCGGTGGTGGACGGCGGCGGCATCCGCACGTTGGTGGAGCGGCGCATGGCACAGCGCATGGAACCGCTGTTGCCGCCGATTCGGCCTAAGCGGGCGCTCTTCTGTGTGGGCGTGGCCCGTTACCACATGGCGCGTAGCTTCCTCGACGCCGGCTACGAGGTAATGTTCGGCGATCTGGCTTTTGGGCTGGGCGTGCCGGTTTTCATTCGCAACCTCAGCGCGCTACACATCCTGGCCCGCATCCTGTTGCCGATCATGGGGCGGGTTCCCTTCGAGTGGCTCTACCCCACCGGCGAGGCGCAGGACAAGATCGTCCCCAAGTACGAAAAAGCGTACAACTGGGCGTCGGTGATCTGCGATGACTTCCACTACATCAAGCGCAACCTGCCCGCCCGCCTCGACGGCAAGACCATCGTCACCAACACCACCACCGCCGAAGACATCGAGTTGCTGCGCGCTCGCAACGTTGCCCACCTGGTCACCGTGACGCCGCGCCTCGAAGGACGCAGCTTCGGCACCAACGTCATCGAAGCCGCGCTCACTGCCATCGCCGACAAGGGCCGCGCCCTCACCCAAATGGAGATGAGCAGCATGCTCGGCCCAGACGATCTGAAGCCGGAGGTTCTACATTTGTGAGTGCAATGATTCGAGTGATTTTTGTCTGTGCAGGGAACATCTGCCGTTCGCCGATGGCGGAAGCGGTTTTTCGACATCTGGTTGCAGAAGCGGGGTTGGCCGATCACATTGAAACCGCCAGCGCGGGGACAGGAGACTGGCACGTCGGCGAACCGCCGCATCGCGGCACACAGGAGATCCTCACACAGCACGGCGTCACCTGGCAGGGGCAACGCGCGCGTCGTCTCGGTACGCAGGATCTCCTGGATTTCGACTACGTGGTGGTGATGGATCGCGACAATCTTTTCAACGTAGAGACGATGGCGCGGCGTGTTCCGGCCACCGGTGAAATCTCCCGCCTCACCGACTGGGCCGATCCAGCCGATACCAACGGCTTCACCGACGTGCCAGATCCGTTCTACGCGGGCGGCTTCGACGGCGTGTACAAAATGGTATTCTCAGGTTGTACAGGGCTGTTGGGCCACATTCGTCAGGCGCACAAGCTGCCGCCGGAGGGCATGTAGCATGTCTCGATTTTCCGCCATCGTGCGCACCCGCTGCCCACACTGCCTGCAAGGGGCGATCTTCGGCGGGCTATGGCGCATGAACGAACATTGCCCGGTCTGCGGCGTCAAATACGAGCGCGAGACCGGCTACTTCATGAATTCGGTCTTCATCGGCTATGTGATGGCCTTCCTGGCGCTGGTGCCGATGCTGCTGATCCTCTACTTCAACGGCGCTTCGGCCTTCTGGTTCACCCTGGACACCACCATCGCCCTGGCCATCATCTCGCCGCTGATCTTCCGCTACGCGCGGGTGATCTGGATGCATGTGGATGAGTTGATGGACCCGAGGAAAGAGTAGTGCGTGGTGCGTAATACGTAACCCAGAGGTGATGCTGTCGACTATTTGCCGCCTTCAACGCGACCAATGTGTTCGAGTCTCTGGATTTCGCATCACGAATTACGCATTACGCAATCTCCACTACCTCCGCCTTCCCCAACCCGCGCATTAGCTCCGCCGTTGCTAGAATCACCGCCACCCCTCGTTCGCCTGAACCCATCGAGATTTCGTCTTGCGCCGGGATACGCTTGTCCACGAGGACGGGCATGGGCGTGGGCATGCCGAACGGGGCCACTGCGCCGATCTCGTAGCCGGTAACGCGGCGCACCTCGTCTCGATCCGCCATCGTGATCCGCGAGCGCCCCAGGTGACGGCGCAACGCCTTCCACGAAATCTGATCCGGGCCGGACGCCAACACCATCACATACTCGTCTTCGGCCAGCCGAAAAAGCAGGCTGCGCACCACCTGCGCGGGGATCTGTCCCCGCGCGGCGGCGGCTTCTGCCAACGAATGCACAGGCCCGGTGTGGCGGAAAACACGGTGCGCGATGCCCAGTTGGGTCAACGCGACGGAGACGGGAGGAGCGGTGTGTGTGGTCATGGTGATTGGGAGATCTAGAGATTAGGCGATTGAAATGAGTCCGAGCGCGGTACTGCCCTGCATCAGATCCACCGACGGGTCAACAAAACCATAAGCGCACATTGCCAAAACAACAAGAGTGTTTTACCTTGAAATGTGCAAGCACCCAATGAAAAAACGTGAACCTCACCCCACGCAACACGAATCACGCAACACGAATCACGCAACACGAATCATGGAGCCCCAACATGAACGTTCACCTGCAATACGGCAAAGACGGCGTCGACGTCGAGATTTCCACCAACGATGTAACGGTGTTGCGGCCGCAGTTTGTGCCTGGGCTGGCCGATGAAGCCGCCGCTTTCTGTGAAGCAGTGCGCCGCCCGATTGGAGCGGCCCCACTGGCCGAGTTGATCGACGCCGAAGATCGCGTGGCCATCGTCATCGCCGACGGCACACGCGCCCTGCCGTCGGATCGGCTGCTGCCCTGGATCTTCGACGAGATCGGCCATGTGCCGGCGGAGCAGATCACGGTGATCGTCGGCACGGGGACGCACCGCCCCAACACGCCCGAGGAACTGCGCGACATGGTCGGCGAACATGTGCTCCAGCGGGTGCGCGTGATCAACCACAACGCCTACGATGACGAAACCATGCGCGAAGTGCGCCCCGCTCAAGGGCATCAACCAGCGCTCAAGTTCAACCGCGCCTACGTCGAAGCAGACAAGCGCATCCTGGTCGGTTTCATCGAGCCACATTTCATGGCCGGCTTTTCGGGCGGGTACAAGGCGATTTTCCCAGGCGTGGCCAATCTGGCGGCGATCATGCACTATCATCGCGCCGAAGCGATTGGTCATCCGCGCAGCACGTGGGGGATCATGGAAGACAATATCACGCAGGCTCAGATCCGCGAGCGGGGATCGGCGTTGCCCGTCACTTTCCTCGTGAATGTGACGTTGAACCACCAGCGCCAGATCACAGGCTTCTACTGCGGCGATGTGATCGAGGCGCACGAGGCGGGCTGCGCTGTGGTAAAAGAGACGGCGATGGTGGCCTGTGCGCAACGCTACCCGGTGGTGATCACCACCAACAGCGGCTATCCGCTGGATCAAAATCTCTACCAGACGGTAAAGGGCATGTGTGCGGCCACAGAAATTGTGGAGGAGGGTGGCTTGCTCATCGTGGCGGCGCGCTGCAACGACGGTTTCCCCGAACATGGCAATTTCGCCAAACTGCTCTACCAACACGATTCGGCGCAGGCCATGCTCGACACGATCTACGCGCCGGGCTTTCACATGCTGGACCAATGGCAGGTGCAGAAATTTGCGCAGGTGCTGTTGCAGGCCAAGGTAGCGCTCTTCAGTGAACTGAGCGCAGAGCAAGTGGCGCAGGCCCACATCGAACCCATCGAAGATCTCAACGAATACATCCGCCGCACCGTCGAGCGACTTGGCCCGAATGTCCCCATCGCCGTGCTCCCCGAAGGCCCGATGACGATTCCATACGTGCAGGAACGCATCGCTGTGGCGTGAAGATGAATGAAGAATAAAGAATGGGTAGAGGATGGATCGCCTCTACCCATTCTTTATTCTTCATTCATCTTCACGCTTCATTCATCTCTTTGCGGATCCAAGAGCCAAGTCACCATCGCGTTTATCTCGGCGTCGGTCATTTCGTCGGCGTAGCCCATGGGCATAAGATCGGCCTGGTAGCCTTCGACTTCGTGCGCGCGGGGATCGACGATGGACGCGTAGACGTAGTCGACGGCGTCCTGGCCGGGGACGCGCTCAGCGGCCAGTTCGGGCAGGTGTTCCAAACTGGGCGCAATCAAATTATTGAGCGCCACTTCGTCTTCGGGATCCTGTAGGTAGTGACAGTCGATACAGCCCATGCTGATGTAGAGTTCCTGCGGCGTGCGCATCGGCTCAGCGGAATCGGGCGCCGGCGCCGCGGCAAGCTGGTTCTGGTCCCCCAGCCAGGCCAGGACACGGATGCGCCACATGAAGACCTCGCGCGAGGCTTCCAGCGGCTCGGCGCCGCGTGACATGCTGCGCGAGAGTTGCAGCCCCTCGCCCAACAGATCCCCTTGCAGGCCGGCGCGCTGGGCGCTGTTGATGGCGGCAGAAAGGTAGTTGCCCGCCAGGTAGGCACGTTCCTGCACTTCGACGACGGACATGGTCTCGTTGACAAACCAGAGCAGCAGGTTGGCCACCTGGGTGGCGTAACGAATCTCGAAGGTGGCCTGCACGGTGGGGCCGTACTGCTCGCCCAAAGATTGCGCCATGTCTTGCACCAGGGCTTCGGATTCATCATACGGTTGCACATCCACCAGTGCGGCGGTGTTGATGGAGACGTTGAGCGCGTCGGCGCTTTCTACGAGTAGCGCCATCACTTCAATGAGGACAGGATCTTCGATGGGCGTGTTGGTAAGGCGCATGGAGCGCCAGTGGCCCACCCAGTAGCTCAGATCGTCGAGGTAGTCTTCGAGTGCGGCGGCGTTGAGTGCGGACGTCGGCGTCGGTGTGGGCGCTTCGGGCTGCGGCGTGACCGTCGGTTCGACGGTGGGCGACGGCGTCTCAGATTCCACTGTGATCACTGGTTGGGCGGCGGTAGCAGCGGCGTCGCTCCCAGGCGCGGGGACGAGTGGTCCTAGCGTGGGGGAGCCGGCGCATCCGGCAAGTAGGCCTACGGCCAGGATGATGAGTTGCAGTGTAATGAGTCGGTTGCGCATAGGTCGTGTCGCTGTGTGAAGTTTGACGGGTGGCTCTAGTATTCCACAAACGAGCTGATCTGGCGAACCCTCGTCGGCGCGAAGCGTGGCTCATCCTTTCGTCGTACTTGGGCATGGGCATTGCTCTGATGTCGTCGGCGAGGACACACGGTATACTAACGTCACCAGCAACAGCAGAGACATTCTTGGTGATGCGTCAAGTACGGTCATTCGGAGTGGCGGGTGTGTTCGCAACGACGGCACATTGGCTATTGAATCTCTGCTCAGGGCGATTGTGGCCTTCCTCCACGCCCACCCACATCCCCCCAATCTTGGCAGAACGAGTGCCAGAGGCGATGCGCTTCTTAGACAAGGAAAAACAAAAGCGACACACAGACCGTGGTGTCGCTTTTGTTTGCTCTGCGTTCAATTGTGGTGGTGACGGGTGGACTTGAACCACCGACCTAGGGATTATGAAGCCCTCGCTCTAACCGCCTGAGCTACGTCACCACATGGTAAGCCGCCGGTCGTAGACCGACGGCTTGAGTAGCGGGGGCAGGATTCGAACCTACGACCTTCGGGTTATGAGCCCGACGAGCTACCACTGCTCCACCCCGCATCGATATTTCAATACTAGCACTCAGCGCTGCTTCTGTCAAATTTAGCGGCTACCGAGCAGGTGTACTTCATGGCATCAACGTGATAACCCCAGCCTGTCCAGCCAGAGTTGCCACCAGGCCCGGCTGAACGTAGCAGGTTCCGTCATGGATGCAGCTACTTGCGCAGGTGACAACGTCTGCGTGGAAGAATCCGCTTCCGGCTCCGTCCCCAATACCACCAACACATCGTCGCCCGGCTGCATATAGCCAAGCTCCGAGCGGGCAATTTCTTCGACGTACTCGCGGCTGGCGTAGTAGCCAAGATCATTCTTCAGTTGCAGATTCCACTGCTCCGCCAGTTCGATCTCCCGCTCCATGGCACTGACACTACCTTGAATTGTCACCAACTCGTTGACTCGATCCAGGTAGTTCAGAAAAAGAGCAAGAGCAACAGCAATCCGACGATGGTCCCCAGTCGGAGCAGCGGCGCAGATTCGCTTCGGTCGCGCTTCATGGGATTTCCCTTCAATGGATCGACCGCATCCAACCGGCCAAACCGCCATTGTCAGGCAGTATACCAAAAGAAAAAGCGCCAGACAATAAGCTGTCTGGCGCTTTTTTGGTGCCGCAGGAGGGATTTGAACCCCCACGGGCTATTGCCCACCACGCCCTGAACGTGGCGCGTCTTCCTGTTCCGCCACTGCGGCTTGTGCGATTTCGTTCACACAAGAAGAACTATACATCCGCCCTGTCTGGATGTCAAATGCGGCGCCATTGATTTTGACTCACTCGGTCGCGCCGACCAGGGCCGGCATTGGCAATAACGCCTCGGGTGTCGACGACATGTTGAGCATCTGGTTGGTGGGCACGCGCCGCGCCAGGATGTACCAATCCGCGAAAGTGGCGAAGCGGTCGGATGGGTTGTTGAGCGCCGATCTGCACGTTCTTCACCCGCTCACTGACCCCGTAGGTGTAGGCCGGATAGTAAAGCAAAATTGCCGGCGCTTCTTCCATGAACACGCGCTGGAAATCGGTGTAGAGCGCTTTGCGCTTCTCTGTGTCCACCTCGCTGCGTGCCCGCACCAGCAACTCGTCGGCCTGATCGTTCATCCAGCCGCTGTAGTTCTGGCCGCCCTCTTCGGCCTGGCTGCTGTGCCACAGCGGATAAGGATCGGGATCGCCGCTGATGTCCCAGGTGACGATGGCGGCGTCGAAGCGTCGCGGCGCCAGGAAGTCGCTCACCAGACCAGCGAAGCTCACTGTCTGCGCTGCTGCCTCCACGCCCACCTGCCGCCACGAAGCGCTGATCTGCTCCACCATCATCTGTCGCACCGGGTCGTCGTTGCCCAGCAGGATGAAGCTGAGTTCCTGACCGTCCTTGTCGCGGATGCCGTTGCCGTTGCTGTCCACCCATCCAGCCTCATCTAGCAGACGGTTGGCGGTGACGAGATCGTACGGATATTGTCGCACATCACCGGTGTAGGCCCAGTTGCCGGCAGGAATCGGCGACGTCGCCACCACGCCCTGCCCAGTAGCGGCTTCCGACACCAATTTCTGCCGATCCAACGCATAGTAAAGTGCGTGGCGTACGGCCTTCTCCTGCAAGAAAGAGACGGTCGGGCTGTTGAGGTTGAAGATCACACTCACGTACACCGATTCGATGGACGAAAAAAGCTGGAGATCTTCACGATCACGGGCCAGCGCCAGATCGTCGGGCAAGATGCGGCTAATGCCGTCCAATTCGCCTTTGCTGTAAGCAGCGTAGATCGAAGGGTAGTCGGGATAGAAACGGAATTCCAGGGCCGAAATGTAGGGCGTGGACGATGTATCGTACTCGTTTGGTTCCAGGCGAATGTGATCCGCCGCCACTTCGACGACCTTCATGGGGCCGTTGCCCACCGGCAGCGCATTGGTTGGATTGGTCGCCAACTCAGCAGGCGGCACGTCGCGCCAGATGTGCGCCGGCAGCAGACCAATCGACGTGTAATCCAAGAAAGGTGCAAAGGGCTGGTTCAGCACAAAGCGCACGGTCTGCTCGTCCACGCGTTCCACGTCCACCGAACGCCAAAGATCCGCCAGATCAGGGATCACCGGCGTATCGGGGCTTTGCATCATTTCCACTGTAAAAAGGACATCGTCGATGGTCACGGGTAGGCCATCGTGCCAGAACTGGTTGGGGCGCAGGCGGAAGGTGTACACCAATCCATCCGGTGTAGCGGACCAGCTTTCGGCCAGATCAGGGACAATACTACCGTCTCGCTCCAGACGCGTGAGGCCGCGGAAGAGCAGACGGCATAGATCCTGATCGATTTCGTGGGTATGGCAGAGGAGAGGGTTGACGTACTGTGGATTGCCGGCTACGCCTTCACGGAAGACGCCGCCACGATCCGGCACGAGCTCTGTAGAGACGTTGTACGCCGTCACCCCCAACAGCAGGGTCAACAAAAAAATGCCGACAAGCGCGAGCAGCACTTGCCAGCGTATATAACGCCCTAGTGGAGATTGGGATGTGGTAGTCGTCGCCGACCAAGACGACGTACGCGGGTAGTTTCGCATCAGGGTTTGCGATGAATCTACTGCACCATCACCGTGATCAGGCTCAGAATCAGGAAGATCGTGGCCAGCACCACCGTCATGTTGAAGATCGTCTTCTCGACGCCACGGCGGGTGCGATAGATGCTTGAATCACCGCCAAAAGCGCTCCCCAGGCCGCTGTTCTGCCCTTGCAGCAACACCACACCGATCAGCGTGATGGCGACGATGATGGTGGCAATCATCAAATAAGTATCCATGTTGAAACCTCACAGATGAACAAGTTGCGATAATCGGCGTCAAACATTGCAAGTATACCAGCCTCGCAACGCGTCGCCAAATTCGGGCCGATCTTACTGTTACGCAATGCAACGATAGAACGCGGATTGAGCGGATTTGGCAGGTGCAAGCGGATTTCCAGAAAAATCAGCGTGAATCCGCCCGATCCGCGTTCTATTGATCCCCCATGCCATTCGCCAGGTTTTTGACATTTTACATCGCCGCTGCTATCATCTCGTGAACAATCGAATACCTGTACTCTTATCCAGAGAGGCGGAGGGACCGGCCCTGCGAAGCCTCGGCAACCCGGCTGCGAGAGAGCGAAGATGCTCTTTTAGGCGCCAGGGTGCCAATTCCGGCAGACAAGTTCTGGAAGATGAGAGAAGGCATCCAGCGTTCCTGTTTGGCCGCCATCGCGGCAGCCCCAGGAAAATCTAGGAAAGATGACCCTCTCATCTCCACAGGTGAGGGGGTTTGTTTTTGGCGGGATCGGCAGCAGCGCATCCGGCGAAGACGGCCCCCAGGCCGCAGCGGATATCCATCAGCCTGTACCCTGAGGAGGGAACCCCATGCACGAAGGACGAAAGTTTGGCTTCACCACGCGGCAGTTGCACGCAGGCCAGCAGCCGGATCCCACGACCGGCAGCCGCGCCGTACCCATCTACCAGACCACCAGCTACCAGTTCCGCGACACCGAACACGCCGCCAATCTCTTCGCGCTGAAGGAATTCGGCAACATCTACACACGCATCATGAACCCCACCACCGATGTGCTAGAACAGCGCCTGGCGGATCTGGAGGGAGCCGCCGCCGCCGTCGCCGCATCCAGTGGACACGCCGCGCAGACGATGGCGATCCTCACCATTTGCGGCGCCGGGGATCACATCGTCACCAGCAGCCGCTTGTACGGTGGCACGTTCAACCAGTTCAACTACACCTTCCCGCGCATCGGCATCGACGTCACATTCGTCGATCCCAGCGATCCCAGCAACTTCGAGAAGGCGATCCGCCCCAACACCAAGATCATCTACGGCGAAACCCTGGGCAACCCCGACATCACCATCTTCCCCTTCGAGGAAGTGTCGGCCATCGCCCAAGCCCACAACATCCCGCTGATGATCGACAACACCTTCGCCACGCCGTACCTGTGCCGCCCGGTGGAATGGGGCGCCAACATCGTCACCCACAGCACCACCAAGTTCATCGGCGGGCATGGCACCACCATCGGCGGCGTCATCGTAGACGGCAACAACTTCGATTGGGCCAGTGGCCGCTTCGAGAACTTCACCACGCCCGATCCCAGCTACCACGGGCTGGTCTACGCCGACCTGGCCGGCGCCGGGCTGCCGCCCTTCGCCATCAAGGCGCGCGTGCAGATCCTGCGCGACATCGGCGCCTGCCAGGCCCCCATCAACAGTTGGCTCACCGTGCAAGGGATCGAAACACTCAGCCTGCGCATGGACCGTCACGTGCAGAACGCACAGAAGGTAGCCGAGTTCTTGGAGGGTCATGGGCTGGTGAAGTGGGTCAGCTACCCCGGCTTGAGCAGCCACCCCGATCATGAACGCGCCAAGAAGTACCTGCCCAAGGGCGCGGGCGCCATCCTGGGCTTCGGCATCCAGGGCGGTGTGGAAGCAGGGCAGAAGTTCATCAACAGCCTCAAGCTCTTCAGCCACCTGGCCAATGTGGGCGACGCCAAGAGCCTGGCCATTCATCCGGCCAGCACCACCCACAGCCAGTTGAGCGAAGAAGAAATGGTCACCGCGGGCGTGTCGCCCGACTTCATCCGCCTGAGCATCGGCATCGAAGACAGCGACGACATCCTGTGGGATCTGGATCAGGCGTTGAACGCGACGAAGTAGGAGAAAATGAATGATGAATGAAGAATGAAGATTGTGTAGAGTGAGTGCCGCCGACGGCGACGGTGCCTCGTCGACACAGTCTTCATTCATCATTCATCCCTTTGAAGGCAACCATGAATACGCAATCATCCATCGGGATCGTCGAAGAAAAATTTTTCACCTTTGCCGAGGAGACGCCCTTTCGGTTGGAAAGCGGCGCCACCCTCAGCCCGGTGACGCTTTGCTATGAGACGTACGGGACGCTCAATGCAGACCGCACCAACGCGATCTTCATCCTCCACGCGCTTAGCGGCAGCGGACACGCCGCCGGCTTCCACGCCGAAGACTCGCCCTCGCTGGCCGGCCTGACCGACAGCGGCGCCGTCAAGCCGGGCTGGTGGGACGATTGCATCGGCCCCGGCAAGGCGTTCGACACGAACCGCTACTTTGTGATCTGCTCCAACGTCCTCGGCGGCTGCTACGGCTCCACCGGCCCCAGCAGCATCGATCCGCAGACAGGCAAACCCTACGGCCTGGGCTTCCCGGTGGTGACCATCGGTGACATGGTGCGGGCACAGGTGGCATTGATCGATCACCTGGGGATCGATCAACTGCTCTGTGTGGCGGGCGGATCGATGGGCGGCATGCAGGTGTTGGAATGGGCGGCGCACCACCCAGAACGCATCAAGGCTGCCATCCCTCTGGCCACCACGGCGCAGCACAGCCCTATGCTGATCGCGCTGGGCGAAGTGGGCCGGCAGGCGATCTACGCCGACTCCACCTGGAATCAGGGCAACTATTACGAAAACCGACACAAACCCGACGCCGGGCTGGCTGGCGCGGCATGATCGGCCACATCACCTACCTGAGCGAAGAGTCGATGCAAACCAAATTCGGACGGCGATTGCAGGCACGCGAACGCTACGGCTACGATTTCGCTACTGAATTTCAGGTGGAAAGCTACCTCAAATACAACGGAAACAACTTCACGCGTCGTTTCGACGCCAACAGCTACCTTTACATCACCAAGGCTATGGACTACTTCGATCTGTCCGCGCCCACCGGTTCGTTGGCCGCAGCCTTTGCCGCGTCCACGTCGGTAAAATACTTGATCGTCAGCTTCACCAGCGACTGGCTCTATCCCAGCTACCACAGCAAGGATCTGGTGCGCGCCCTCACCGCCGCCGGCGCCGATGTCACCTATCTCGACATCCTCAGCACGTGGGGACACGACGCCTTCCTGCTCGAAGTAGAGACGATGACCGAACTGCTCAGCAGTTTCCTGGGCCGCCTGGCTCGTGAGGAAAACGTGGCGTTGCCCACCGCGGCAGGAGATCCGGCATGATCGACGCCGTCCTCGCTTCATCGACGCTGCGCCCAGATCTGCAACAGGTCGCCGATCTGATCCAGCGCGGCTGCCGGGTGCTCGACCTGGGCTGCGGCGACGGCGCCCTGCTCGACTACCTGATTCACGAAAAGTCGGTAAAAGGCCGCGGCATTGAACTAAGCGAAAAGGGGATGCTGGCCTGTGTACGTCGCGGCCTGAGCGTGCGCCAGGGCAACCTGCAAGAAGGGCTGGCCGATTACCCCGACAACAGCTTCGACTACGTCGTCCTCAGCCAGACGCTCTCGTTCTTGGACGATCCGCAAATGATCCTGGACGAGATGCTGCGCGTGGGCCACTACGGCATCGTCAGCTTCCCCAACTGGGGACACTGGCGATCTCGGCTGTATTTACTGGTCACCGGGCGTATGCCCAAGGCGCCCGAACTGCCGCAACACTGGTACGATGTGCCGCGCTGGCAGGCGTTCACCGTCACCGACTTTGTGCGGCTTTGCAAACGACGTGAAATCACGATCCACGATCAGCGGTACCTGGCCGGCCGTCGGCGCATCGACATTCGGCGATTCAAGAATCTACTGTCGACGACCGCTGTGTTTGTGTTGGAGAAAGAACGTAATGCGTGATCCGTAATGCGTAATTCGTCGAAACGGCTCACCAATAGAGAAGAAGCTTCGTATTCCAATTACGCATTACGAATTACGCATTATTCGTCACCCATACCATCATTTTTTGCGCAACAACGCACACGCAACAAGGAGCATCCCCGTCTATGATCACCATGAAATTCGGCGGGACATCCGTCGGCTCAACCGATTCGATTGCCCAGGTGGCGGAAATCGTGGCCCAGAAGGTGTCCGAACAGGCGCAGACCAGCCGCCCCGGCGTGGTGGTGGTGACCAGCGCCATGAGCGGCGTCACCAACTCGCTGATCGATTCGGCCTACGCCGCAGCCAATGGCGACGAAGGACCGTACCGCGAGTCGCGCAGCCAACTGCTGGTGAAGCACCAGGTGGTGGCCGGCCAGCTCATCGAAGACGGTGTGGAGCGGGCCAACGTGGGGCGGTTGATCGACGGCCGGCTGCAAGAATACGAACGCCTTTGTCGCTCGATTGCCGTGCTGGGTGAACTGACCCCCCGCGGTCTGGACGTGGTGAGCGGGCTAGGCGAGCGCATGGCCGCGCCGCTGCTGGCCGCGGTCCTGCGCGCCAAGGGGCTGCACGCCGAGTTCGTCGACGCCGGTGAGCTGATCATCACCGACGACGAGTTCGGCAACGCCTCGCCCAAGATGGAGCAGACCATTACACGCTGTATCAACCGGCTCCAACCGATGGTACAGAGCGGCGTGGTGCCGGTGATCACCGGCTTTGTGGGCGCCAGCGAAAAGGGTGTCCCCACCACACTGGGCCGCGGCGGATCGGACTATTCCGCCGCCATCATCGGCGCGGCACTCGACACCGACGAAATCCAGATCTGGACCGACGTCGACGGTGTGCTCACGGCAGATCCGCGTATCGTCAAGAACGCGCGCACCCTGCCCGAGCTGACCTACGACGAGGTGGCCGAACTGGCCTACTACGGCGCCAAGGTGCTCCACCCCAAAACGGTGACCCCCGCAGTCGAGAAGAAGATCCCGGTGGTGGTGCTCAACACATTCAACCCGGCGCACCCCGGCACCCGCATCGTGGACACGCTGAGCCGCCCCAACACAGTCGGCACGGTGAAGGCGATCACGGCGATCCGCAACATGCGGCTGATCACCGTGGCCGGGCGCGGCATGATGGGCGTCCCCGGTATTGCGGCGCGCACCTTCGGCGCGGTGGCCCGTCAACGCGCCAATGTGTTGATGATCAGCCAGAGCAGCAGCGAGCAGAGTATCTGCTTCGTGGCGCCGGACAACGAAGCGGTGGGGGTGGTCAGCGCGCTCAACCAGGAGTTCGAGCGGGAGCTTGGCCGCGGCTACATCGAGAAGATCGACAGCCAGCGCGACATCGTCATCGTGGCGGTGGTGGGTTCAGGCATGAAGGGGACGCCCGGCATCGCCGCCCGTGTCTTCAACGCGCTGGGCGAGCATGGGATCAACGTGATCGCCATTGCCCAGGGCGCCAGCGAAGCCAACATCAGCCTCGTCGTCTTCACCGGTGACGCGGACAACGCGATCCGCGCCATCCATGACGCGTTTGCGCTAGGCGCGTAACGGGGCAGGCAGAAGACGACAAACATTACGTCAAAGATTGATTGATCTCGATTAGATTGCCATCGGGGTCGCGAAAGTGCGCAGCACGAATACCCCAGTCAGCATGATCGGTAGGCGGCGTCACCAGGACAGCGCAGTGTCCGCGGTGACACGCCGTTTGCCGTGGACGATCTCGTTGATCCGCCGCACGGGGACACGAATCGCCAGCGCCAACTGATTTTGGCTCAGCCCCATTGGTTTGAGGAATTCTTCGAGCAGCGCTTCGCCAGGGTGGATCGGTTGGAGTTTCTCGGTTCGGTTCATGGATGTGCTCATTTCCCGATCATCCGTCGATGACATTCCGATCATCGAGGAATTCCACCGGCGCTGGTCAACGCCGTTTTCCCAGAGCAAGGAGAAGAACCAGACGCCGCTTTCGCCGATGGTGAAGTGGCGGCCATCCACAGCGGCATGGTTTCAGACAATCCGCCTTTGCCGTCCGCCACTTCGACTTTGGGCGACCGGCTCGGTGACTTCGGGTTCGTAGGTGACTTCCCACCCCCGGCGGCCGCGATAGGGTTGGCCGTCCTTGTGCAGGCGCATGCCAGGGCGCGGATTTCGTCCAGGTTGGGGATGAAGAGGGAACGTTACGGCGCGGATGTACGTTGTCGCTGTGGGTGTTGACGGTGACGAGGTTGGGTTCATTCTTTGGACATAGCACGTTGCGCCACCGCTGCAACGATTCTTTGGCTTTCGTTGAGGGCTTGCCCAAGATCGACCCTCAACGCTAATGTCTTCATCTAAATCCGGCCAGTGAATGCCGACGCCCTTGCCGATCAGACGCCAGTTGTTGCGTTCAGCTCGTGCTGTGCCAGAGGCGCGGATACCAGGCAAGTGGCACGCTTAGGTGCGCCCATCCGACAGGTCAACCGTCAGGCCATCGGAGATAACGATGTTTTGAACTGCCAAGTCTCGAAGATCAAGCACCATAGCGTTCATACCAACCTCGCAATAACTCTTCCACCCCTAACCCACCGTCAAGGACACGCCACCCTCCCGTCACCGCTTGCCCAGGACAACCCTCGACGCCGAGATCCTCATCCAGATCGGGCCAGTAGACGTCGATCAGAAAGTCGCTACAATAGGCTAAATCAGCCTGTGAAACAGGTGATTGTTGCTCTTTTACGGGGTGAGACGGACAAATTGACCGCATCACGTTTGATCCAGCCGTCACGGGCGGGCGTTCCGCATCCGGGAATGCGCATCACGGTTGCGCTGGTGCGAAGTTGCCAACGGGCAGTCGCCAGATGAGATCATCACTGACTATCCCTACCTAGAAGTAGAAGACATTCAACAAGCGCTTCACTACGCTGCCTGGCTGGCCGATGAAAGCGTCCACCCCATCCCCTCACTTGCCGCATGAAATTCCTGGCCGATATGGGTATCTCTCCTGGTGCTGTTCGAAACTTGCGCCAATAGGGGTATGATGCCGTGCATCTCAATGAGCAAAACTTGGGACGCCTGCCCGATGACGCGATTCTGGAGAAGGCGCGTGTAGAAGAGCGCATTGTCCTCACCCACGACCTGGATTTTGCCGATTTGATGGCGGCTAGCCGCGCTGAATTGCCCAGTGTTGTGATCTTTCGTCTCTCGAATATGACGGTGGCCAACGTCAACCGCTATCTGGATCTACTCGTTCAGGCTCACGCTGAATCCCTGGAACGTGGGGCAATTGTGAGTGTGACGGAAAAGCGCATCCGCATCCGTACACTTCCTATCCATCGCTAACAACTTCACTGCAACTTCACGATTGCCTACGACTCTTTAGCCACCCCGTCAAGGACACGCCACCCTCCCGCCACCGCGCCAGGACCAACCCCTCGACGCCGATATCCTCACCCACATCGGGCCAGTGGACGCCGACGCCAATCAGTCGCCAGTAGGCGCTCGAACTGCGCCGCCATCGAATAGGATGACGATGAAGGTGTCCTCGTGGCAGTGGACGTTGACGTAGACACTGGCCCATTCGCCGAAATCCATAATCCATACAATACTCGACCAAACAAAAACTCCACAGTCTCACGAGACTGTGGAGTTGTGCAAAGCGAAAGAGTCAACAAATTACGCGGTCTGCAACTTCTCGTGTATCCACTTATGAATCAACGTTTTTAAGTCTACACCGATCTGGCCGGCGACTTCTTGAAGTTGCCCCATTTCCTGCTTTGATAAGTGAATGTGAATCGTCGTTTCGTCTGCACGCCGAAGGACAGGCTCAGTCACTTCTTCGAGTTCGTCCTCGAAGTCGGTAATGTCATGTTCTTGCCAGAAGCGGGCAAGTTCCTCAATCGAATCGGTGGTGGGTAATCGAGTTTTTTCCATCATTTTCGCCTTTGCCGGTAACGGCGCACTTCTTTCAGCGTCATCGGTCTTGCGGTTACAGGATACCCGTTTCCATCGGGAAACACAATGATGACGCAAAAAACATAGCGTCCACCGTGTGTTTGACCCATGTAATAGCAGAGCGGATGGGGCCATCGGATTTCGCACGCAGCGTAAGCGGACGGCCAAAGCAAACTTCTTCGACTTCTTCCGGCGTAATTCCGTGCCGTGCAATGTGATCGACACGGTCTTCGGGCCAAAGCAACGATGAAATGTGCATGGCTTTTTGTTTGTCCTGCGTTGGATAGTGATTCTAAATCAATTGTAACTCAAGCGGTGCGTGACTTTCAACACGAATCTTTAACCACCACCCCGCCAAGGACACGCCACCCTCCCGCCACCGCTTGCCCAAGGACCAACCCCTCGACGCCGATATCCTCATCC
>JAWKOL010000045.1:0-40187 GCA_041391225.1 Caldilineaceae bacterium | reverse complement strand
TACACCCGGCTCACCAAACAATAGACCTAACCCCACAACTGCGCGTCCTGCACCTGGTGCATCAGTACCCGCCCGAACACCTGGGCGGCACCGAACTCTACACGCAGACAGTGGCGCGCGCGCTCAGCGCTCGCAGCCATCCTGTCTCTGTGTTCACCCGGCGCAATGCCCACGGCGCAGGACGCGCCGAAACGCTCGACGCCGACGTGGCCGTGCATCTGGCCTGGAACGGCGCACTCAGCCCCACCCAGCGCTTCCTCACCACCTTCGGCAACGCCGATCTCGAACGCAATTTCGACAGCGTCCTCGCCGACTTTCGGCCTGATCTCGTTCACATTCAGCACCTCATGGGGCTGCCCACTTCGCTGCTGCACAGCATTCGCCGCCGCGGCATTCCCTACATTGTCACCTTGCACGATTTCTGGTGGGTGTGCGCCAACGCCCAACTCGTCACCAACTACAGCGGCGAAATCTGCAACGGCCCCAACCTCTGGCTCAACTGCGCCCGCTGCGCCCTCGCCCGCGGACAGCAGAACGCGCTGTGGCCTGCCATCCCCGCCCTCGCCGTGATGCTCGCCCGCCGCGGCGGCGGCCTGCGCCGCGTCCTCGAAGACGCCGCCTGCCTCATAGCGCCGTCTCGCTTCGTCAAAGATTGGTACGCCGAACACGGCATCGCCGCCGGCCACATCCGCGTGCTCAGCCACGGCATCGACGCCCCGCCTCACACCCGCGAAGACAATACCGATCACCCGCGGCGCTTCCTCTACGCCGGGGGACTGGCCTGGCAGAAAGGCGTCCACATCGCCGTCGAAGCCCTGGCCGGCGTGCGCGGTGACAGCAGCCTCTGGATCGCGGGCGACGAAACCTTCGATCCCGCCTACAGCGCCCGCCTGCGCGCCCTCGCCGCAAACGCGCCCGCCGGCCAGGTGCGCTTCCTGGGCCGCCTCTCCCGCGCCCAACTTTGGCAGACACTCGCCCAGGTCGACGCTGTCGTCGTCCCCTCGCTCTGGTACGAAACTTTCTCGCTCATCGTCCACGAAGCCTTCGCCGCCGGTGTACCAGTCGTCGTCTCCAACCTGGGCGCGCTGGCCGAAGCCGTGCGTCACCAGATCGACGGCCTGCGTGTGGAACCCGGCGACGTCGACGCCTGGCGAAAAACCCTCCAACGCCTCGTCGACGACCCGACCCTGGCCACAACCCTGGCCGCGCAGATCCGCCCGCCCATGACCCTCGACGATCACATCACCCAGCTTCAACAGATCTACCGTCAGGCAGTCGCCGCCCATGACCAGTAGTCCCCTGCGCCACGATCCGGCGGCGCTGGCATCGGCGCTGCGCACCATCCAGCCCCAAGGCCGCATCGCCGTCCTCGCCCACGATGTGCCCACCTGGCCCCGCGCCGCCAACCTCACGCCGGTGGCCGACATCGCCGATCTGCCCCCCTGCGATCTGCTGCTCTGCCTCGATCTGCCGCCTTTTGCTGCGGAAGAAGGGGCGGATCTTGTGCGCGCCCTAGCCACCTGCATCCCCCAGGTAATCCTCGCGCCCACGATTTGGAGCGATGACCCAGGTGACGCGCCGCCGCAATCCGCTCGTGGACCGGACAACTGGCCGCAGCCGGTCTGCTTTACGCCGACGCTCCCTGCCGCCTCCCTGCACACCGCCATCTACCTGCGCCGCGCCCACACCTCCCCCGCCGACGCGCTGGGCTACCTCACCCTGTCCTTGCACGACGCCCGCCGCCAGTGGACGCTGCAACAGCAACTGGCGCAAGAACAGTACAGCGCGCTGGGCGCGTCCACACAACTGCTGCGCGATGTGCAGGCGCAGTCGCTCCAGGCCCAGGAACGCACCCGACGCCTCGACCGCGCCCTCGACGAAGTCAGCGACGACTGGTCGCAGTTGCAGAACAGCCCCGGCTACGGCCTGCTCAAGAGCCTACAGCGCACCCGCGCCCGTCTCGTCCCACCCGCCAGCCGCCGTGAACGTCTGCTCGACATGGGGCTGGGCTGGCTGCGCATCATCAACCGCGGCGGACTGCCCGGCCTCGCCCGTCACCTGCGCGGCGAACTCGCCTGGCGCGTCAACCACCTCAGCGCACGCTTCGACAGCCGCCGCGGCTACCGTACTGCCTTCGTCGACATCCCGCCCGTGGCCACACCGCCGCCGCTCACCCCCCACACCGCGCCAGTGGACATCGTCATCTGCGTCCACAACGCCCTGGCCGACGTGGAACGCTGCCTCGCTTCGGTGATCCGCCACACCGCGCCGCCCTACGCCCTGATCCTGGTGGACGACGGCAGTGACGAACACACACGCGCCCACCTGGCCGACTTTGCGGCGACGCATCCCAACGTCACCCTGCTGCGTAACGACGCCGCCCGCGGCTACACCTTCGCCGCCAACCAGGGGATGCGTCACAGCAGCGGCGAATTTGTGCTGCTGCTCAACAGCGACACCATCGTCACCCCTGATTGGCTGGATCGCCTGCTGGCCTGCGCGGCTGCGGATGAGCGCATCGGCCTGGTCGGTCCACTTTCCAACACCGCCTCGTGGCAATCCGTCCCGCAGATCGCCGAAGGCGCGGATTGGGCGCAAAACCCGCTCCCCGCTGGCGTGGACGTGGACGCCTGGGCCACGCAGATCGCGCACGCATCCGCCCGCCTGCACCCGCCCATGCCCCTGCTCAACGGCTTCTGTCTGCTCATCCGCCGCACGCTGATCGACGCCATCGGCCTCTTCGACGAGGAACACTTCGGCGCCGGCTACGGCGAAGAGAACGACTACGCCCTGCGCGCCCGCGCCGCCGGTTTCCAGTTGGCCCTGGCCGACGACGCCTACGTCTTCCACGCCCAATCGCGCAGCTACAGCGACATCCGCCGTAAGCAACTGAGCGACCGCGCCGCCGAGATCCTGGCCCAAAAGCACGGCGCCGACGTCATCGCCCGCGCCGTCGACTACGGCAGTGACGCCGCCGTGCTTCACGGCATCCGCGCCCGCGTCGCCGCCCTCGCCGAGCGCGCCCAGGTGACGGAACAGGGGCGGCGGCGTTTCGGCGGCAAACACTTGCTCTTCCTCCTCCCCGCCGACGGACCCGGCGGCGGCGCCAACGTGGTGATCAGCGAAGCCCGCGCCATGCAGCGCATGGGCGTCGATGTGGCGCTTTTCAACCTGGCCGAAAAGCGCGCCGCGTTCGAAGACGCCTACCCGGGCCTCGATCTGCCCGTCTTCTACGGCACGCCGCTGGATGTGGCCGCGGCGGCGGCCCGCGTCGATGCCGTGGTGGCTACCTGGCACACAAGCGTGGATTGGCTGCGCGATCTGGCGGACAGGCCGATTCGGGGCTACTACGTGCAAGACTACGAACCGCACTTCTTCACGCCCGGCAGCCCGGAACACCGTGTGGCCGTGACAAGCTACACCGCCGACCCCAACCTGCGCATCTTCACCAAAACCGGCTGGAACCGGCAAGAGTTGCTGGAACAGGTGGGCGTGGAGAGCGCCGTAATCAGTGCGTCGTTCGACATCGATCTCTACCGCCCCCGCCCGCGGACCGGCGACCCCGACGCCACAGATCGCCCCGTGCAGGTGACGGCGATGGTGCGCCCCAGTTCGGCGGCGCGCACCCGAGCTGACGATGCGGCTGTTGCGCCGTCTTTCGCACCGCTACGTCGACCGTGTGGCGATCAACATCTTTGGCGTGGAGAGCCGCGATCCGGCGTGGGCGGCGCTGCCCCAGGACTTCAACTGGCGGCTGGCCGGGGTGATTTCACCGGCGCAGGTGGCCGCGCTGCTGGCGCAAAGCGACGTCTTCGCCGATTTTTCCACCTACCAGGCGCTGGGGCTGACCGCGCTGGAGGCGATGGCGTGCGGCGCGGCTGTCATCGCGCCGCTGGCGGGGGGCGCGAGCAGCTACGCCCGTCACGATTACAACGCGCTGGTGGTGGACACTGCCAACGAAGACGCCTGCTGGGCCGCGCTGGTGCGCCTGGTAGAAGACGGCGAGGCGCGCGGTTGGCTGCGTCGCCGCGGCATCTACGATGCCTGCCGCTTCTTCCCCGAACGCGCCGCCTACCGCATCCTGGCCACGCTCTTCGCCGCGCTGCCCGCCGGGGAGGATCGCCCATGAAGCCGCGCGTGCTGGTGCTCTACGAATACAGCGTGGCGGGGCTGGCCCACGGCAGCGCCCACGTACGGCTGCTGCGCCCGCTCAGCTACCCGCCGCTGCGCGAACGCTTCGAGGTGAGCGCAGCGCCCATCTACACCGGTCAGGCTGCCGAAATTGTGGTCATCGACCGCACGTGGCGGCCCGACGTGGACGCGGAGATGGCCAACGGGCTGATCGAGCGCATCCGCCGCGGTGACGCCCGGATCGTCTACCACATCGACGATGACCCGCACACGCCCGCCTTCAGCGCCGGTCAATTCGCGGCGGTGGAGGTCTTCGCGCGGCGGGCCGATCTGGTGATGGTGTCTACGGCGGCGCTGGCCGAGCGCATGGCCGAGTACAACCGGCGTGTCTGCGTCGTCGCCAATGCGCTGGACGAGCGGCTGTTGGCGTCGGGGCTGGCGAAGCGGTTGCCTGTCTTCGCGGACGGGCCGCTGGTGATCGGCTACATGGGTACCTTCACCCACGACGCCGATCTGCGGCTGGTGGTCGAAGCGTTGCGGCTGGCGGGCGAGGCGACGGCCAGCCCACTGGAATTGCAGATCGTGGGGGTGACGGGCGACGGCGAGACGTGGCGCCTGTTGCAGGCGTTGCCCTTTCCTGTGCGCCGCATCTCGCCGCCGTCGGAGGAGTATCCTCATTTCATGGCCTGGTTCAGCAGCCGCATCGGTTGGGACATCGGGCTGGCGCCGCTGCAAGAGACGGCGTTCAACGCCTGCAAGTCGGATGTGAAGTTCCTCGATTACGCGGCGGCGGGGGTTGCGGGGATCTACAGCAGATCGTCGGCGTACGCGAGCAGCGTAGAACATGGCGTCAGCGGCTGGCTAGCCGAGGCGACGCCGGCAAGCTGGTGCGAGGCGCTGCTGGCGCTGATCGAGCAACCCGATCTGCGGCGGGCAATCGCGGTCAACGCGTACCGGCATGTGCTGGCGCAGCGGACGTTGGCGCAGCGCTGGGGTGATTGGGCGACGGCGTTGGAGGAGGTGTGGCATGGCTGATCCGCTGCTTTCGGTGATCATTCCGCTGTGGAACGGACGCGAATTCATCGACGATTGCCTTTCTTCGCTGCTGGCGTCATCCGCGGAACTGGGCGAGGAGACGGAGATTCTTGTGGTCGATAATGGATCCGCGGACGGCAGCGCGGCTCATGTGGCGGAAGTTTGGGGGCGAGATCGCGTCCTTCTTTTCCCAAATGAAAAAAATATGGGCTTTGCGGGGGGCTGCAATGTGGGGTTGCGCGCCGCACGGGGGCGCTACGTGGCGCTGCTCAACCAGGACACGCAGGTGCGGCCCGGCTGGGCGGCGGCGCTGGTGACGGCGTTGGCCGCGGGCGCGGGCGTGGTGGGTTCGCTGGCGCTGCTGCCCGACGGCGTCACCGTGCAGCACGCGGGCGGGGTGATCGAGTGGCCCACGGCGATTGCCCGCCATGTGGGCTACGGCGAGGCGGCGGCGCAGTGGCGGCAGGCGGCGGACGTGGATTTTGTGACGGCGGCGGCGATGGCCTTTCCGCGGCGTTTGCTGGACGAGATCGGCCTGCTGGACGAGATGTTCTGGCCCGGCTACTACGAAGACGCCGATTTCTGCTACCGGGCGCGAGATGCGGGTTACAGCGTGCAGTATGTGCCGGACGCGATACTGGTACACCACGAACATGCATCCTTTCGGGATCGTCAGTGGACGCGTTGGGCGCGTCTACGTGGGCGCTTACGTTTCTGTTTGAAACAGCGTAGCCCGTCCTTTTTTATTGATGAGTTTTTGCCTGCGGAAGAAGCACTGCGCGAGGCCACGCTCAACGGCGACGTGGGCGGCGGCATTGCGTTGGCTTACTTGGAAGCGATCCCCATGATGGTGGATCTGTGGGGCGCAAGGGCAACGCCCGCGCAGAGCCGTGAGGCGGCGCAACGCTTGCAGGCGCTCTACGCCCCGTCACCTTTCCACATACCTGGGGATAAGTCGGGGGATAAGTGGATCCCAGGTGGTGATAAGCGTAAACTTACGACCACTATCAAGCCGATCCTTAGTCAGTCGCGATTGACACGCATTCCGCTTGTGGGTGGCTTATGGTCGGCTTTACGCAGATCGCTGCATCAGTTGGTTTGGTTTTACGTGGAGCAGCGCCAGGATCGCCTGGCCGCGCTGGTGGATGAGCAGGCCGCGCAGATCGAAACGTTGCAGGCGGCGTTGGATGATTGTCAGGCGACACGGGATGACCGTCGGGCGGCGGCATGAGTGAATTCCCGCAGCGCGTGCTCTTTACGATTCCGGCCTACGCGCCTTTTGTGGGCGGCGCGCAGACCTTCGCGGCGGCGATGGCGTGTCGATTGGCGGCGGACGGTGTGCGCGTCACTGTGCTGACGACGACAGCGCGCCAGGCCGATAATTTTTGGCGCCCGCCTGGGGCCGAGGATGCGTCTTTGCCGTTGACCGCGGAGATCGACGGCGTGCGTGTGGTGCGCCTGCCGATTGGGTATCCCTGGCCGGCGCCTTACATGTTCGGCGTGCTGCGACGGCTTGGTCATCGGCTGCCGCGGACTGGTTTGCCGAGCAGTTTACAGAAAAGGCTATTAAGCCAAATGTCACGTTTCGTGCCGCCGTTGGGAGCGCTACAATCGACGGTAGACCGCCTTGTTGCCGATTCTGATCTGGTACATGTCATCGACGCCACCTGGGATGGACTGTTTGCGACCGCCGGCCATGCGGCATCGGCGACGGCAAAGCCTCTGGTGGCGACGCCGTTGGTCCACACCGGCAGCGATGTGATTTCGGCGCACTTTTCCATGCCACACCAGCAGGATCTCTACCGACGGGCCAACGCCGTGGTGGCGTTGACGTCGGCGGAGAAGGATTGGCTTACGGCGCAGGGCGTGGCCGCGGATCACGTTCACGTGTTGCCAATGGGCGTGGACGATGCGCCTGTCGACGTGGACCTCGGCGCGGTGAATGCGTTTCGGCGGCGTCACGAATTGGGCGAGCCGCTGATCGCCTTCGTGGGGGCCGCCACCTTCGACAAGGGCGCGTTTACGCTGGTCCACGCCGTGAACGAACTGTTGCGTCGGGGTAGATCGGTATGGCTGGCCTGTGCTGGGCCGCAACAGGCGCAGTTGGCGCACTTGATCAACGACGTCCCCGCGGCGGATGGGGAACGATTGCGGCGGCGGATTCGTCTGTTGGGCATCGTCGATGAGACAACCAAGCAGACGCTGTTGGCGTCCTCTGCGGTGTTGGCGTTGCCCAGCCGTGTCGATGCGTTTGGCATCGTCCTGTTGGAGGCGTGGCGGCAGGGGCTGCCGGTGGTGGCGGCGCAGGTGGGCGGCCTGGTGGACATTGTGCAGCCTGGGCAGAACGGGCTGCTTGTCCCATTTGGCGATGCCGATGCGCTGGCCGATGCGCTGGCGACGCTCTTCGACGATCCGGTGTGGGCGCAGCGGTTGGGCGCAGCGGGCCGGTGTGCTGTGCAGGATCACTATTCCTGGGATCGAACGTATGACACTCTCTTCCAGCTTTTCAGATCTCTCCGAAGAACAGGCGAAGCTGCTCAAGTTCGAAGCGCCGCCGTTGACGGGGCGCGCCGCCAAGGACGCTCCCGGCATGGTTAACACCGGCGCGCTTTCTTCGCCGAATGGACGGCTGCGCCTGGACGGTTGGCGGCTGCATCCAGCTGATCGCGCCGGTGGCGCGCGGCGACGTGTCGCCTTTGTTGTACACAAATTCCCGCCGGAGAGCCTGGGCGGCACCGAACTCTACTGCTGGGGGCTGGCGCGGGCGTTGGCGACGGAAGGTCACCAGGCGCACATCTTTTATCCGACGCCGTCGCTGGTTGAAGGTGAAGAGCGAGTTGAGCGCGAGGGCGTCCACCTGTGGAGCGTCCCCTTGCCGCCGACGCGCGAGCACGAAGATCCGGTGAGCCAGTACTGGCATACGTTCCGCGATTTGGGGATCGAAGCGGCGTTCCAGCGTTTTCTGGACGAAGTGCAGCCTGAACTGGTCCACTTTCAGCATGTGCAGGGCGTGTCGGCGCGGTTGATCGAGCTGGCCGCGCCGCTGCCGCGCATTGTGACGCTGCACGATTACTGGTATTTCTGCGCCAACAGCCAGTTGATCCGCCCGGATCGGCGCCCTTGCGAAGGGCCGAGCGCGGGCTGTCACAACTGCGTGGACTGTGCCACGGAGCGCGCCGACTTGCAGTGGATGCGTCCGCTGCGCCCGCTGGTGGCGCTGCCCTTCGCCTACCGCAACCGATATCTGCGTCACCTGGCGGACGAGGTGGATCTCTTCCTCGCGCCCAGCGCGTTCCTGCGCCAGAAGTACGTGGAACACGGTTTCCCCGCCGAGAAGATCGTGGTGGTGGAGAACGGCCTCGACGTGGACAAGCTGGCGCCGACGTCACAACCGACGATTGCGCAACCGGCGGTTCGTCCACATTTTGGCTTTTTGGGGTCGCTGGCGTGGCAGAAGGGCGTCCACGTGCTGATCGAGGCGTTCAACCGGCTGGATGAGCGGGCATCGCTGACGATTTACGGCAGCGAACACACTTTCCCCGAGTACGCCGCGGAGTTGAAACGGCTGGCGCGTCACCCCAACATTCGTTTTGCCGGTGTGGTGGAACCGCGGCAGGTGGGCGAAGCGCTGCGCCAGATAGATTGCCTGGTGGTGCCGTCGTTGTGGTACGAAAACTCGCCGTTGGTGATCCAGGAAGCCTACGGCGTCGGCGTCCCTGTGGTGGCCAGCCGCCTGGGCGCGCTGCCCGAAAAGGTGAAAGAAGACAGCACGGGCCGTCTCTTCAGCCCTGGCGATGTCGACGATCTGGCCGCCGTCCTCCAAGATCTGGTAACCCATCCCCAACTCCTCGCCGAAATGTCCGAACGCATCGTCCCCGCGCCGTCGATGGCCGTCCACGCGGCGTATTTGGCGCAGGTGTATGAGGGGGTGGTTGTTGGGGATCGGGGACTGGGGACTGGGGACTAGGGACTGGGGAGGTAAACAACTCTCGAGTATTCGCGGAGTGAGCACGCCCTCATGCGGCGTTTACCCTTTTGACCCGCACGAGGGCGTGCTTTCTCCCCGATCCCCAGTCCCCGATCCCCAGTCCCCAATCCCCTCTTTTGTCCAATCCCCCTCTCGTTGATATGATTAGCCTACATTCGTTCGTTATCCCTTCCGACACCCCATGAGCCTGCCCGCTGGGTTGGGCCTGCGTGAGGATGCTGTTGTGAGCGAGATTCTGATCAAAGTGGGCGCGGTGTTGATCCTCATCGTGGGCGCGGTGTATCCGCTGGCGGCGATGGTGGGGATGGTGCGGCGCATGAATCAGCCTGGTATGCCGCCCATGGGGCCAATGACGCTGATGGTGCGGCTGATGTTGATCGCCACGGTGCCGCTGGCGGGCCTTCTGGGTGGCTTTGCCGGTCTGCTGCCGGCGGTGTGGGCGAGTTTTGTGCTGCGGGTGGTGATCCTGGCGGCGGCAATTGCCTCGGTGACCGGGTTCGTGGCGCTGTTTGTGTTGAACCGCATGGAGAAGACGCAGCAGCAGATCACCGCGGCCAAGGACGAAACCGGCGCGCCGCTGGAACGCCTATGATCGTGGGGGCGTTGTGGCTGGGCCTGGGGTTCGGCCTCAGCGCGGGGATGAGCCCTGGCCCGTTGCAGACGTTGGTGATCACTACAGCGTTGCAGCGCGGTTTCGGCGCCGGATTGCGTGTAGCGCTGGCGCCGTTCGTCACCGATCTGCCGATCATCGTGATCACGGTCCTCTTTTTGCGGGCAATGCCGCCGATTGTGCTGTCGATGCTGGCCTTGTTCGGCGGCGCGTTTGTCCTGTACCTGGCGGTGGAGACCATGCGCCACGCCGCCGACGCCCAGTTGGTGACGTCCGCGTCGGCAGATGAAGCCGTCCATGATCTGCGGCGGGGGACGCTGGTGAATCTGCTCAGCCCGCACCCCTGGCTCTTTTGGATCGGCGTGGGGGGGCCGCTACTGCTGCAACTGGCGGCGACATCGTGGCAGGGGGCGTCGGCGTTCCTGCTCGGCTTCTACGGGCTGCTAATCGGCAGCAAGGTGATCCTGGCGGCCGCGGTGGCCGGCGGCAGACACTACCTTTCGCCTACGTGGTATCGGCGCATCCTGTTTGGCAGCGGCATGCTGTTGGGCGTCCTCGGCATCGGGCTGCTGTGGGATGCGCTACGCTGATGGCGGACGACCGACGACACCTGTAACCTGCAACTTTCTCCTCACCGGAACCTGTTCCATGCAATCTGATCCTCATCTCTATCCCGCCCGTCGAATCTATCAGGTGTTCACGCTGCTCGGCGTCCTGGTGACGCTGTTGTTTGTGTGGACGTTGATGCAGAGCTTCGACTGGCTGACGTTCGTTTTCCTGGGATTGGCGGCAATTTTTGCCATCGTCAACTTGCGTTGGACGCTGACACGTGTGGAACTGACCCCTTCGGGCATCACGTTATACGAGCCGCTCAACCAGGCGACGCACGTCGATTTTCGGCAGATGGTGGCTGTCTACGAAGCGGGGCGGATGTTCCCCGGTGTGAGCCTCGTCTACTACCCCGTGGGCCAGGACGGCCTGCTCGACATGGAAGATCCGCGCACGCTCTTTTTGCCGGCGATGGAGCGGCAGGATGAACTCCTGGCTGTATTGCACCACGAGATCCCCGAGTAGATCCCATGCAACCGTTGACCGTCAACCGCGACTCGATCTTTGTGCGGCGGATCTATGCGCCGGAAAGCCACAAAGTGTTGGCGTTGTTGCGCCCTTTGCTTCAGAAGACGCCCTATTGCAGCGAAATGGACAACGACGCCGTGTTGGCCAATTGCCTGCAAGCGGCGCCACCCACGCTGCACCCGGTACGCTGGCTTCAGCACGATCTGCTGGGCGTTTGGGATCAAGAGCGGCTGCTGGGCTTTGCCGATGTGGGTGTGGGCTATGATCACACCAATTTCTACTTGGAAGGGGTGCCGCCCATTGGCATACTGCGCTTTCTGGCCTTGCCGGATGATTACCTGCTGGCTGGGCGCGTGGCGCGGTTGTTGTTGAGCGAACTCGACCGCTTCTGGCGCGAGGCAGAGGTGGAATGGGTGCGTGCATTTTCATTCAGCACCGGCTACCCGGCGTTTCAGTGCGGGGCCGGTGTGCTGCCCGCTGCCTGGGAAGATCATTTGCAGTTTCTGATCGAGGCGGGCTACCGCATGGTGGAACGCTACTACTGCCTGCGCTATCCACTGCAACGCCTGCTTGTGGAGACCTTCCCCGGCGAGGGCTACGCCTATTGGCCGTCGTATACCGAGGGCGAAGGCGGTTTTCAGATCTTTGACGGCGAGGCGCGGGTGGCGATAGCCCGTGTCATGCGCAGGCATGTGGTGGCGCCGGCTGGTGTCAACCCTGTCGCCTACCTGAGCGATCTGGAAGTCGCCCCGAAGGGGCGCGGACGGGGCCTGGGCCGTTGGCTTGTGCGCCGGCTGATCAACGACGCCCATCTGTTGGGGTGCCGACAGATGGTGCTGCACGTCAACCACAACGCCGAAGCAGCCGTCTCGCTCTTCTACCAGGCCGGCTTCGAAGAGATCAATTACCGCGGCTACTCCTTGGAAAAGCGCTTGTGATGCGTGTCCTCTTCGTGAGCGGCGAATACCCACCCATGACCGGCGGGGTTGGCGCCTATACTGCTGAATTGGGCAAGGCGCTGGCTGCATTGGGGACGGAAGTGTCGGTTTTCACCAGCCAAATGGCGGATGCTGGGGAAAACTCGCTGGAATATCCCCAGAGTTATCCCCATGCCCACCGGTGGGGATGGCGCACAATGGGGAAAATTGCGGATCTTGCGCATGAGATTTCTGCCGATTGGGTGCATGTTCAGTACCAGACGGCGGCGTTTCACATGAATCCGGCCATCAATTTCGCGCCGATTTTGTGGAAGCGGCGTGGGCTGCGCGTGGCATGGACGTACCACGATCTACTTATCCCCTATCTTTTCCCCAAGGCGGGAGACCGGCTGCGGCGTTGGGTCACCGAACAGCCTACGCATAGCGCCGAGCTGACCATCGTGACCAACGAAGGCGACCGCCGTCAACTGCAAGGACGCGCTTCGACGCTCCACAAGATCCCCATTGGCAGCAACATCCAGGGCAGCTTCTCGATGCAGATGCACGACGGCGGCGGCGCGCCCAGCGCGGCTATGACGATGATTGCCTGGTGATCGGCTACTTTGGCTTCCTCAATCGCAGCAAGGGCGGCATGACGCTGATCGACACACTCGGTGAACTGGTGCGCGCCGGCCGAAATGCCCGTCTGCTCATGATCGGCGAGCGTGGGCGACAGCGACGCCACCAACGACGCCTACCTGGCCGAAGTAGAGGCGCGCATCGCCGAACTGGATCTGGGCCACCGTGTCCAGTGGACAGGACGCCAACCCGACGCCGAAGTGGGGGCCGATCTCAACGCTGTGGACGTGCTCCTCATGCCCTACACCGACGGCGTGAGCCTGCGCCGAGGGACGCTGATGGCGGGGTTGGTCAACGGTTGCGCCATTGTCACCACGACACCGCAGGCGCCTCTCCCCGAATTGGTGGACGGCCGCGATCTGCTGCTGGTGCCTGCGCTGGATACTGCGGCGGCTGCGACGGCTGTGATGCGCATCGCCGCGGACGATGATCTGGCGGCGCGCTTGCGTGCGTCGGCGCGGCAGGCGGCGCAACAGTTCTCGTGGTCGGCCATTGCAGAGAAACATCGGGCGCTCTATGTTTCTTGACCAAACCTGCTTGCTTTTGCCAACTAGCCCCCCTGTCGTAGATAATCGCTGCTTATGAGTAACCGTCCCTTGTCTCGACAGATGGGTCTGGCGCCCTTCGCTTCGGCCTCCGTTGTCCGCGTGGCGTTGCTTCTCCTCATCATTTTTAGTTTTGCACGTGTCATCTGGCGGCTGGATGCGAACAACCTATGGTGGGATGAAAGCCTGAGCCTTCAGCGCGCAGAGTCGGATTTGGGGACACTGCTGCGCAAGGAGATCGTGCTTTTCGACGGACGCGAGCAGTTGCCGACGACGGATCAGCACCCGTTTGGGTTCTTCCTGTTGCTTGGCCTGTTGGTGCGCCTGATCGGCACAGATGAATTTGTGCTGCGCTTCCCCGCTGTGATGGGGACGACGCTGCTGGTGCCTGTGATGTGGGCGGTGGCGCGGTATGGCGTGCGATGGTCGATCCTGCCCGAGCAGACGCCTTTCTTGGCGGCGGCGCTGGCTGCGTTCAGCCCATTCTTCTTGTACTATGGCCAGGAAGCGCGCATGTACACGCTGCTGCCTGTGCTGGCGCTGGTGACGACGTATCTGCTTCTGCGCTGGCGTGAAGCGCTGCGGGCCGTGGAACGTAGGCGGTTTTTGATCGGCTACGCGATCACCACCCTCGTTTTCCTGGTGACCCACTACTTCTCGGTGCTGCTGCTGCCTGTCCACGCGCTGCTGTTCTTCCAATCGCTGTATCGACGACACCGCAGGCTGGCGTGGGGGATTGCCGTTGGCCTGTTGTTGTTGGGGCTGTTGCTGGGGGTGGCTGCCTCTTGGATCATCCTGAGCCAGCCGTTGAGTGGGCGAAACTTCCAGCCGATTACGCTCGGTATCCTTGCGCCGGATCTGTTGAACGCCTATAGCCTGGGCCTGAGTGTGAACATTGCTCAGGTTTGGTGGCTGGATCTTGTGTTTGGGGCGATTGCGCTGGTTGGCGCGGTGTGGACAGTGCGCCGATGGACCACGATCCGCGCCGGTGGTTGGATCTGGTCGGCCGGTATCCTCGGGCCGATCTTGCTGTTGCTGGCGATCAACCAGGTGCAGCCGGCGTACATGAACGCGCGGCATCTGGCGCTGATCAGTGGCCTTTACCTGATGCTTCTTGCTGCCGGTGTTGCCCTGGTTTGGCGATGGTTCAAGCCTGCCGGCGGGCTGCTGCTGACCATCCTGCTGGCGGGCATGATCTATAGCAGTGTCAACTACTACACAATGCCGCTCTACGGCAAGGACGATTTTGCCGGTCTGGGATCGTACTTGCGCCGCGAGTTGACCCCCGGCGATGTGCTGGTGCTCAACCCGCCCGAAATGCTGCGTCTCTATCGCTATTACCTGCCTGTAGACCTGATTGAAGACGCACAACAGCAGGGCGTGCAGGTCGCCTGGCTCGGCGCGCCGCTGTTCGATGTGGAACAGACGTCGGCTGCGTTGGATCAACTGCGCGCGGACCATCAACGCGTCTGGGTGGTCACATCGGGTATGGTGCCGTGGGGGGATCCACTGCGAACGGTGCGCTCGTGGATGGAAGCCAGCGCGTTTCAGATCCGTGATGTCAACTACTTCAGTTCACAATCTTTCCTGGAGTTAGACCTGTATCTGGCCGAATACCCCGCAATGCCGTCGCTGCCCCAGGATGCGATTCCGGTCGAGGCCGACTTCGACGGCAAAATCGAAGTGTTAGGCTATCGGATCGAACAGCCGTTGACCACATCTTCTGTGATCCCGATCCGCCTCTATTGGCGTGCGATGCAGCCTTTGGACACACAGTACAAATACTTGCTCTACCTGGCGTTCACAGACGCCGACGGCTCGCCGCAGCGGCTGCCTGCAACAGAGCGTGAACCTTACGACGGTTATCTGCCCACAAATCAGTGGCCTGCCGGTGAAGTTTGGGTGGAATACAGCGATGTTTTTATGTCGCCTGAAGTATACGGTACTGTCGATTCGGCCACGCTGAAGCTTGTGCTCCAGATCTATGAAGAAGACACGCTGGCGCCTCTCCCCGTGTTGACGACTGCCTACGGTGAGATCGGTTCCGAAGGCGACCGCATCATCTTCGATTTCCCCGTCCCTGCTCCTGATTTGCAGTGAATATCAAGCGCGCTGATAATGTTTGCGTACCGTGCCTAACGTTTTTTGTGGATTGGGGCCATGCGCACGCCAGTATCCGCTGGAGTTAATCTGTTGCCATTTGCCACATCTGAAAGCCGTTGGTGGCCTTCGACATGGGCGGAGCGGATGGCGGTTGTCCTCATTATTGGGGTTTTTGCCGCCCTCGGGTTTGCTTACAGCGTGCGTGTGCCGCCGTTTGAAACCCCCGACGAAGTTCACCACTACGCCTTTGCCCGTCACCTGGCGCTCGGGAATCCTTTACCCATACAGACCACAGATTCGCGCGGGCGTTGGGAGCACGAAGGCACCCAGGCGCCGCTTTACTATTATCTGCTGGGGCGCCTCATCGCCGGTATCGATCAGAGCGATTTCGACGCCATCGACCAGGTGAATCCCTACGCCAACCTGGGCAATCCCCTCTACCCTGGCAACAAGAATTATATGCTCTACAGCGCCGTTGAACGCCCCTCCGCGGGGACGGTGTTGGCTGTCTATGTGGGGCGTTGGTTTTCGTTGTTTTTGGGCATTTTTACGTTGCTGTTCTGCTACGGCATCGCGCGCCTCGCCTTCCCCGGATCGGTGGCGTTGCCTTTGCTGGCGCTGGCCACGACTGCGGCTATTCCGCAGTTTCAGTTCATCAGCGCAACCGTTTCCAACGACAACGCCGTGATCCTGTTCGGCTCGGCGGTGATCTTCTGGCTGGCGCGCCTATTGACATTCGCGCCGGAACGTCCGCTGCGCTGGTGGGATTTGGGGATCCTGGGGGTGCTGCTGGGGGCGGCGGCGCTGAGTAAATTGCAGGGGCTTGGCCTGCTGGGGTTGGCTGGGCTGGTCATCTGCTGGCTGGCCTGGCTGCGCAAGGACCTGCGGCTGCTGTTGCGCGCCTTCTTGCCGGTTGCAGTGCCGGTGATGTTGATTGCCGGGTGGTGGTATTGGCGAAATTTCTCGCTGTACGGCGATTGGCTGGGCGTCGACCAGTTGTTGAGCATCAACGGAATGCGTTCTGAGCCGAGGACGGCGGCTCAGTTCTGGGGCGAGCTGCGCGGCGTCCGCTATTCTTTCTGGGGCCTTTTCGGCTGGTTCAGCATTCTGTTGCCCGTCTTCATCTACCGGGTGCTCGATGTGATCTCGGTGATCGCCGTGGTCGGCGTCGCGGTGACCCAGGTTTCGCTGTGGCGCGCCGCCGCGGACCGCCCGGCGCAGCAAGCGCGGCGCACATCTGCTGCTGCTGGTGTGGTTCGCTATGCTCCTGTTCCTGTTGTTTTACTGGCTCACCTTCGCTACCAGCGGTCAAGGGCGGCTGCTCTTCCCAGCCCTGGAAGCGGTGAGCGTCTGTCTGATCATGGGGATCGACTTCTGGCTACGGCCTTTGATCCCCCAGGTGCGCTATGCCGTGTTGACGGTGCTGCCGGTGGGGTTGCTGTTGGCGTCGTTCTATGCGCTTGGCGTGCTACTGCCTGAAAGTTACCGGGCGCTGCCCGATGTGGTCGCGCCGCCGGCAGAGTGTAGACGGCCGCCAGATTCGTTTCGGCGATGAGATCGAACTGGTGGGCGCGCAGGCGCCGCAAGGACGGTTCGTGGCCGGCGACATTATCGACGTCACGCTGTATTGGCGTACCCAGTCGCCCATTGCGCAGGATTACCCACTTTTCGTTCAACTGCTGGCGCCCGATCACACCGTCCTTGGCAACATCACCACCCACCCCGGCTGGGGGCGCTTCCCCACCAGCCTGTGGCAAGCAGACAGGATCTACGTCGACCGCTATCGCCTGCGCGTGGACGTTGAAATTGAGGAGCGATCCCCGCTGGCGGCCACCGTTGCCGTGGGTTTCTTCGATCCGCAGACAGAGCAACCCTTGCCTGTCCACGGCGCAGAGGGTGAAGATACCAAGTTTGCCGCGGTGGCTACGGTCGACTTGTTGCCGCGCGAGATCGTCCAGATCGATGATCTGAACCTACAATCGGCCGACGTTCAGTTCGGCGATGTGATCCGCCTAACCGGCTATCGGTTGCCCGATCAGGCAGATGCCACCACAACCACAGACGAAGGCGCGCTGACAGTCACCCTGGCATGGGAGGCCACCGCTGCGCCCGACAGCAATTTCACGGCGTTCGTTCACCTCATCGACGGCGCCGGTGAGCAGGTTGCCGGGTTCGACCAGCCGCCGGCCCAAGGTCGTTTCCCCACCAGTCATTGGCTGCCCGGTGATCGCATCATCAGCGAATTTCCCATCCCCTTGGCCGATGTGTCGCCCGGCATCTATGAAGTTTGGACCGGCCTCTACGCCGATCTGGCCGGCGAAGTTCGTCTGCCTGTCGATTCCGCAAACCTCCCTGCTGCCGACCAGCGCATTCTGCTGGGGACGGTTACCATTTACTAGCCCGATTTTCCCCTTCCTTTCTCATCCTTTGTAAGGCATCCTCGCATCTTAGATCGAATGGCGCGCGCATATGCGCCAAATATCCCATAATTTTGATTGGCCGATGTGTCGAAAATGTAATAGCAGTAATCCGTCAGCCTGATCGTCTGTCTGAATCAGTCTGCATCGACAGTGCAAAATGTAGAGCCGTTATTCATCTTTATATGCAAGTCTGAGGATGGAAAGGAAAAAGCCATGAGTGCTGCACCAGCAATTCGTGAACCACGCGCCAAAGCGTATGGCGAGAACCAGCAGAAGACAACCATTCATGCAGACGAAGAACATCTGGTGATCTTCACGCTGGGTACAGAAAACTACGGCGTAGATATCAGCGAGGTGTGGGAAATCAACACCATGTTGGAGATCACCCGCATCCCGCAGGCGCCCGACTTCATCGAAGGCGTGATCAACCTGCGCGGTCAGATCGTCCCCGTGATGGATTTGCGCAAGCGCCTCGGCCTCATGGCCAAAGAATATGATCGCGACACCCGCATCATGGTGATCCAAACACTGGGCAACCGCCTGGGGCTCATCGTCGACAGTGTGAGCGAAGTGGTGAAGGTGTCTCAGGATGTCATCGAGCCGCCGTCGCAGTTGACGACCCTGATCGAAGACAACTACCTGCGCGGCATCGCCAAGCAGGAAAACTACCTGATCATCCTCCTCGACGTACACCGGCTGCTGAACGAAGATGAGCAGCAGGAGATCGAAGAAATCCAAGGTGGTTGAGCCAATCGGCATGTCCTGAGAAGCTCAGTGTCGCCTGCCCAGTTCAGCAGTTAAGTCATTATTATCATGGATAGAGGTGTGCCGTGAGTAGATACTACGATCTAACGCCAGATGAGGCCGATGTCTTTTTTGCCGAGGCCAATGAGCTTCTGGAATCGTTAGATAGTGATCTTGTTTTGATCGAACACTCCAACGACGATGAGCTGATCAACCGGATCTTCCGCGCCGTTCACACGCTGAAGGGTGCGGCCGGTAGCATCGGACACGAGCCGATGGCGCACCTGGCCCATGCTTCGGAGACAGTACTCGACAAAGTGCGCAAACATGAGCTGGGGGTCTCTTCTGGCATGGTTGATGTGCTCTTTGTTGTGGTGGATAGCCTGAAGCAGTTCCTCAACGACATCGTCGACGATCAACCGCCCACGGTCAACGTCGACGCGTTGGTGCAACGTGTCAATCGCCTGCTCGAAGCCGAAGACGAAGCCGTCGGCCAGCAGAGCAACGTCGATCTGCCACCGCTGGATGATGCTGGACGCGCCATGATGCAGGAAGCCGTCAACGCAGAGCAGAACATCGTCGTTGTCTACGCTGACGCCGATCCTGATGGTGTGGCGCCGTTGGCCCGCCTGTTGCAGGTCTACATGCAGATCGAGCAGATGGGCGGCCAGATCATCACAGCGACGCCTACGCTGGAACAACTGGAAAACGGCCAGGGGCAACGCGTGTTGGTAGCGATTGTCGTCACCGATCTGATCTCTTCGACCTTGCAAGAGGATCTCGAACAGGTAGCTGATCTGCTCTCGGTGCAGGTGGCCGACTTCACCAACGCCGCCGATATGCTGCTCTCTGAAGCTGCCGCAACTGTGCAGCCGGAATCCATCCAGTGGAGCGAGCCGGTGGCAACACCCGAAGCGCCAGAAGCGGCGGGAGCGGCTGACGCCAGCGCCGACACAGCGTCCACCGAAGAGAGCAACAGCGCCGTCGGCAACAGCGCACCGGCAAAACGGCAGAACAACAGCAACAGCGGCGGTCGCACGGTGCGCACCAGCATCGAACGGTTGGACAATTTGATGAATCTGGCCGGCGAACTGGTGACCGACCGCAACCGCATGTTCAAGATCTATGAGGATCTGAGCCATGCGCTGACAGAAGAGCAGCTTCAAGTGCTCAACGACACCATCACGCACCTTTCCACCATCACCGATCAACTGCACGACGAGGTGGTGAAGGCGCGCATGCAGCCTATTGAATACGTATTTAACAAGTTCCCGCGGCTGGTGCGTCAGATCAGCCAGGAACTGGGCAAACAGGTCGAACTGGTGATGTCGGGGCAGGATACCGAAGTCGACCGCTCTGTGATCGAGCAGGTGAGCGATCCATTGCTGCATCTGGTGCGCAACGCCATCGATCACGGCGTCGAAAAGGTGGAGGCACGCCTCGAAAAAGGCAAAGCGCCGGTTGGGAAGCTGACCCTGAGCGCCCGTTCCGAAGAGGGCAACATCATCATCACCATCGCCGACGACGGCAAAGGCATCGATGCGGAGAAGGTGAAGCAGAAGGCCGTCAACATGGGGCTAATCACCCGCGACCAGGCGACGGCCATGACCTACGCCGAAGCCATCGATATGGTCTTCTTGCCCGGTTTGAGCACCGCCGCCCAGGTGAGCGATCTTTCGGGCCGCGGTGTCGGCATGGACGTGGTGCGCAGCAACATTCAGCGCCTCAACGGTTCGGTGGTGGCTTACAGCACGCCGGGCGAAGGCACTGTCTTTGAACTGCGCCTGCCGCTGACGCTGGCGATTATCCCCACGCTGTTGGTGGAAGTGCGCCGTCAGGTCTTCGCACTGCCGTTGCACAATGTGCTGGAGATCTTCAAGCTGGAAGAGGACCAGTTGAGCACTGTGCGCCGCCGCGAAGCCGTCTATGTGCGTGGCGAGATCTTGCCCATCTTCCGCCTCGCCGGCATCTTCGGCACGGGCAAAGGCAAGCTGCCGCCGGTGGAAGGCGCGGCCTCGAAGAAGCAATCGAGCGGTGAATTCGTGGTTTCACTCAATCACCGCGACAGCCGCTTTGGGGTTGTGGTGGAGAAGTTGCTGGGCAAGCAGGATGTCGTCATTAAATCTCTGGGGTATCCAATCAACAACGTTCGTGGATTGTCGGGCGCAACACTGTTGGGCGACGGCCGCATCGGGTTGATTGCAGATATTGCAGCATTGGTTGGGCTTGCGCTCAGCCAGGAGCATACAGTGGCGCCGGCCGCCGATCAATCGCCAATGGAAGTCGCCGAGGCATAGGAGAAGACAATGTCACAGAAAATCTTGATTGTGGACGATGCCAAGTTCATGCGTGTTCGTTGCGCCCGAATCTTGACGGAGCAGGGCTTCAGCGTCATCGAGGCAGAAAACGGCATCCAGGCCGTAGAGAAGTACCAGATCGAATCGCCGGATGCTGTGCTCATGGACATCAGTATGCCGGAGATGGACGGGCTGAATGCGCTGCGTGCGATTCGTGAGATGGATCCGGCGGCGCGGGTGGCCATGTTGACGGCGATGGGACAGCAGAACGTGGTGATCGAGGCAATCAAAGCCGGCGCCAAAGACTTCATCGTGAAGCCGTTCGAGCCGGATCGGGTGTTGAAGTCGTTGGGCAAGCTGTTGATGTAACATCCCTCTAACGTCGAGGGTTGGGTGCATCCAGGAACGAGATCGGCCAGATCTCCATCCTGAAATTCACCGTCGCCCGACGATGCGGCTCAATGTACGAGGGCGAGCTTTTGTACTCAGCAATTTCAGGATAAATGCAAAGAACGAGGCGTTTAATGAACTTCCGCCAGCCAGTACGTACCGTCACCGGTACACCACCATCTACATCAGAACGGTCGACACCGATCCGTGTGCTGACGGCCGATGATTCCGCTCTGATTCGCTTGACGTTGAATCGCTACCTCAATCGCTATTCCGACGTGGAGGTGGTTGGGCAGGCCAGCAACGGCCGTGAACTGCTCTCACTCGCTGCCTCACTGCGGCCCGACGTTGTGGTTTCAGACGTGGAAATGCCCGAGATGAACGGGCTGGAGGCGCTGGCACAGCTTATGCGCACCAACCCCATACCGGTGATCATGTTGAGCAATCTCACCTCCGAAGGCGCCGAAGTGACAATGCAGGCGCTGGAGATCGGCGCCTTCGACTTCGTGGTGAAGCCGCAGCCCGGCGTCACCATGGCCGAGACGGTGGAAATTCTGATCGAGAAGATCCGCCATGCAGCCGAGGCGCCTGCTCGCCTTTCCGGCCGACTGAGCCGAGCAATCGCCGGTGTTGCTGGCGTTGCGCAGAAGCAGCAAAGCACATCCAAATTGGTGGCGGCGCTCCAGGCAAGCGACACGCTGCTGATGGTGGCCAGTTCAACAGGTGGGCCTTCGGCCCTGACCGGGTTCTTCTCTGCCATTGCACCGGATCTGCCAATCGGTGGTGTCATCGTGCAGCACATGCCTGCGGGGTTCACCACCATTCTCAGCGAACGGCTCGACAAGAGCTGTCACTATCGGGTTTTGGAAGCGAAGCCGGGCGCCAAGATCCAACGCGGGCAGTTCCTTGTGGCGCCGGGTGGTTCTCATCTTATCTTCGACGAAAAGGGGGTGGCGCATCTCTCTGATGCGCCCACAGTGAACGGTGTGCGTCCGGCAGCCGACGTGACCATGAAGAGCCTGGCCAAGATCTACAAGGATCAGATCCTGGCCGTGGTGTTGACAGGCATGGGCAAAGACGGATATGCCGGCGCCCAGGAGATCAGCCAATGCGGCGGCAAAATCCTGGCACAGGACGAAGACAGTTGTGTGGTCTATGGTATGCCGCGTCACATAATCGAATCCAATCTCGCTCAAGGGGTCGGCTCCCCGGAATCTCTTGGGCGTAGTATCGCTGGGCGGGTGACAGAATGATAAACTCTAATAAATTGACTTCAGGTTTGCAGAGCCGCGCCAGTGGTAGCAGCACAAGCGCAAAACCGGCGGCAGGCAGCATTTTTCAGAACAGCGCCCTTTTCAAAGGGCTTGGCGATAACAAGCAGTGGACGATCAGCAACGACAACTACAAGTTGTTGCGCGACGCCATCATGGATCTGCTGGATCTGGACCTGAACCACTACCGTACGCAGCAGATGGAGCGCCGCCTTACCACCCTGCTCGAACGCCGACACGCCAATTCGTGGCAGGCCTACGTGGCCAATCTGCGCCGGGATCCGGTGGAGCTGGAATACTTCCAGGAATTCATCACCATCAATGTCTCTTCGTTCTATCGGGATGCCGACAAGTGGGATTTCTTGCGCACCAAGATTCTGCCCGAACTGCTTGCCGCCCGCCCCATGCAAGGGATCAGCGGTTGGAGCGTTGGCTGCTCTATCGGCGCCGAAGTGTATACGCTGGCTATGCTGTTGATGGAACAGGCGCCAACGCGGCGTCATGCATTGTGGGCCACCGACATTGATGCCCGTGTGCTCGAACGGGCCAAAGCCGGCGGGCCGTACTTCCAGAACGAGTTGCGCGAACTCCCCAACCAACTGGTGCAACTGGGTATGAACCCGGTGAGCAACCAGCTGCTGACCATGAAACCTAATCTGAAATCGATAGTGGACTTCGGCAAATTCAACTTGCTGAAGGATGAAACAACCCGAAAGTTCGATCTCGTCATGTGCAGGAACGTGGTGATCTACTTCACGCCGGAGGTGAAGCCGCAAGTTTATCAGCGCATGGCGCGCGGAATGCGCCCAGGCGGCGTCCTCTTCATCGGCAGCACAGAGACGATTGCAAACTACCAACAACTCGGGTTCGACTATATTGCACCGTCGTTCTATCGCTACGTCGGTTAACGGCGCTGTCGGCGCCACAGGCGAACATCCTGCGAATATATCCTGTCAAAATGCGGTCGCCACGCCTATGTGGGCAGACCATTAGAACTGAGGAGAGTATGCGGTGAGTGTCAACTTTATGAATCCATTCTTGAAAGCAGCCAAGACTGTATTGGCAACAGAGGTTGGCGCAACAGTGAGCCGTGGCGATGTTGCGCTTGAGAACACCTGCTACACCCCGTCCGACGTGACGGTGCTGTTGAGCGTAGTCGGCGACGTGCGCGGCGTCGTCCTCTACAGCATGAGCACCGAGATGGCACTGAACATGGTGTCGACGATGCTGGGGCAAGAGATGCAGGAATTCGACGAGCTGGCCCAGAGCGGCATTGCCGAGATGGGCAACGTCATCACCGGTATCGCGACCACGCATCTGGCCGAGGCGGGCTATCGTTGTTCGATTTCTGTGCCTACGCTGATCGTGGGGCGGGGGACAATGCTCTCGACGCTTGATTTCAAGCGCCTGGTGGTGCCGCTGGATACGAGCATCGGCAAGATGTCGATCCACATTGCCCTACGCGAGGATCCACGGGCCGCCGGCGGTTATGCACCCGCCAACGGCAAACATGCGATGCCGGAGCGAACCTAGGATTTTTCCTATCTCAGTCGATATTACCCTCAGGAGAGGACGCTTGCGCAGCGTGGCGCACGTGTCCTCTCTTGCATTTGTGTAATGCCTGCGCTCCCCGCGCCACAATGCTCGTCGGCAAGGATTCACATTTGAGCGGTGTATACCGTGAATAATTGAAGAATTGCTCTCTGCAATAGCCATGTAGTACTGATATAAAACGTTACTATCGTACCATAATCAAAGCGTAAATCGTCTGTTATCTTCATATACAGAAAGACGGTTATACGTAACCGCATCTAGTCGGGGAACTGCGAATCCTCCGACGCCTGCAAATTAACCTCGATGCGAGAAATTGAAACGATACGATAGGAGTATCAAATGGCCCGTATGCTTGTTGTGTCCAGCGAGAGCAAGGATTTCCAGATCGTCCAGGCTGCCGTCATCGGTGAGTCGCACTTTGTCAGCCATACCACAAGCGGCCTGCAAGCTGTGAAACTGGCGCAGGAGACGTTGCCGGATATCGTTTTCATCTCGAATCGGGCCGAAGATCTCGATGGCCTCAGCCTGTGTGAATACCTGCGTTACAACCTGCAACTGCCGTCTTTGCTGGTGATGATGCAAGATGAGAACAGCTCCGAGGCGCGGGTCGCCAGCTACAAGGCCGGCGCCGATGACATCGTTGCCAAGCCGATGCATCTCACCGAAATGCACCACCACCTCAAAGCGTTGATGCGCCGCATCCCCCACGCCGAAGTGGAACAGGATCGCATCTCGGTTGGTTGCCTCACCCTGGATCGCACCGCCTGCTCCGTCTACGTCAAGAATCGGGCCATTCAGTTGACGCCGAGCGAGTTCAATCTGCTCAACCACCTTATGTCGAACCCGGGCCGCATCTTCAGCTCCGAAGAACTGTTGCGCGATGTGTGGAACTACCACCCCGGCACCGGCGACCCGGCCATCGTGCGTATGCAAGTGATGAAATTGCGTAACAAGATCGAACACAATCCTAGTGAACCAAACTTCTTGCAAACCGTCTACCGTCATGGATACCGTTTTGTAGGAGATGTCGGATAAGCGTCCGCAGTTGACAACTGAATCGCGACACCAAACCGGCTGACACTCATCCATGTCAGCCGGTTTGGTTGTGTGGCGCGAAAGGGACGACCGATCACCGATAACGGAAAATGGTGAGATCGTAGGGAAGACCTGGCATAGATCATGGCTGTTACGGATGTTTTACAGGGGACATACCTGCTTAGAATGAACATAGACTTTGCTTGAAGATATAGTGAGGCCAGAACGATTCAGAACTACGATTCAGAACGACGATTCAGAACGATGTGTAGGAGAAAAGTCAACTCGCCGGGTACGTTCCACCGGAGGAAAATCATGATCGATGTGACAAGATTGGATGGCCGCAGTTTTACACTCAATGCCGACCTCATCGAGGTGGTGGAGTCCAACCCCGACACCTACATTCGATTGCAGAACGGCAATAGCTTCGTGGTGCGCGAAAGCCGTCAAGAGATTGTACAGCGTGTGATCGCCTTTCGCCGGCAGCTCTATCAAGATTGCCTTTCTACCGATGAAGCCGTGATTTCCGCCCAGATGCAGCCGGCTCGGGGCGGCAGTTGAATACCTTGCAGATTATGTGTGCGATTTCAGCCATAGCATGGATAAGGTGAAGTTACGATGAGTCCACTCGCAATTGTCGGCCTGTTGATGGCTCTCGGCGGTGTTACCTTCGTGGTGTTCATGGCCGGTTCGTCTCCCATGGCCCTCTGGGATGTTTCTTCGTTTGTGCTTGTCCTCGGCGGCACCATCGGCATCACCATGATGGCCAGCCCTACCGAAGATGTGATCACTGCGCTGAAACTGCTAGGGCGCGCCTTTGGCAATGCCGATCCCAAATATGTCGATACCATCACGTTGTTCGTGGAACTGGCCGAGCAGGCCCGCCGCGACGGCCTGTTGAGCCTGGAAGAACGCATCAGCCGCATCGACGACAAATTCATCAAGAAGGGGATGCAACTCCTTGTTGACGGCACCGACCCCAACCTGATTCGCCAGATGCTGGAACTGGACATCGATCAACTGGCGGCCCGCCATGCTCGTCGCTACGGCACATTGGAAACAATGGGCGCCTATGCCCCGACGATGGGCATGTTGGGTACAGTTATCGGTATCGTCTTTACCCTTTCAAACCTCACGACACCGGATGAAATCGGCGCCAAAGTGGCCATTGCCTTTATCACCACGCTCTATGGCGCGCTTTTCGCCAACTTCATCTTTCTGCCGATTGCCGGGCGACTCAAGAAAATGAGCGACGCCGAAGTATCGGAGCGGGAACTGTCGATGGAAGGTATGCTTTCTGTGCAGGCGGGTGACAACCCGCAGATTGTACGCCAGAAACTGGAAGCATTCATTCCCGTTGGGGGGCGCGACAAACTGGCCGAAAGTGAAGCGGCATAGATCTCGGTGGGAATTCGTCGGCAGTATTCACAAGTGTAGAGGTGCCGAATTTCCACCCAGTTATTTACAACGCAACGCGATAGGGATCTATCATGGCACGTAAAAAGGTCGCCGAAAAAGAAAAGGACAAGAGCAAAGCTTGGCTTGAAACCTTCTCTGATCTGATGTCTTTGCTGCTCGTCTTCTTCATTCTTCTTTTTGCCTTTGGTCAAGCCGATCTGGCCCGTTTTCGTCTTCTCTCCAACAGCCTGCGGGCCGCCTTCAACGGTGTCAGCGTCTTTAGCGGCGGGCTGGGCATGGGCGACGGCCTCGAATCCGCCGGTATGGAAGAAGCGGCCACCAATCTGATCAATTTCGGCTCGTTGCCTGAGCGCAAGTACGAATATGTCCGTGTCAGTTCTTCGTTGACAGACTACGCAGTTGAAAACGGCATGAGCGACCAGATCGCCGTCAACATCGGCGAAGAGGGCATCTACATCAGCCTTTCCAGCGCACTGCTATTCCCCTCGGGCAGCACCGAACTCGGCGCCGGAGGAAAGATGACACTGGATGCCATCGCCAAACTGCTTAACGACATCCAAAACGATGTACGCGTAGAGGCGCACACCGACGACACGGCAACGGGGAGTCCCGTCTTCCCCACCAACTGGGATCTATCCAGCGCCCGCGCCGTTTCCGTGGTGCGATATCTGCAGACCGTCGGTGAAGTGGCGCCTGAACGTCTCTCCGCTGTGGGGTTGGCGGAATTCCATCCTCTCTACCCCAACGACACGATCGAGCATCGTTCACTCAACCGCCGCGCCGACATCTTGATCCTCTTTCCTCCTGAAGAGGAAGCACCGATCATCGATCTGCAACTCTCGACAGCCGCCGGTCAACAAAGCCAATAGTGGGGATAACACGGCGTATATCCTGTAAGTCCAAGACGGACGCCATTGGACCCAGAAATGTGAAGGAAGACTCATGAGCGCTGTAATCGGAATTTTCAAAAAGATCATGGTACCCATCATAGCAGTATTGGTGACGGTGGTGTTGGGTGTGGGGCTGTTGTTGAGTGGCCTGTTGCCATTCTCCATCCAGTTGAGCACCGGCGGCGCATCCGTCGACGGCAACACGGTTGCGGCTGCGCCTGAACCGACACCGTTGCCCTACTACCAACCACCACAGGAGCTGCACGAACTGAGCGGTGGCATCCTGTACAATTTAGAGCAGCGCATCGTCAACCTGGCCGATCCAGGTGGCTATCGTTTCTTGCGCGTCTCGATTGTGCTGGAATTCCTGCCCTCGTCGCCCGATTTCTACACATTTTCGGGCGAGAAGCTTACCGCAGCCGAAGACGAGTTCCGCCTCGAAATCGACCGCCAGAAGCCACTGATCGACAACGTGGTCACCGATGTACTCACCAGCAAGATGTTCGACGAGATCTTCACCGTAGAAGGCAAAATCGCACTGCGTGAGCAACTGCGCGAGCAGATCAACCTGCAACTGCGCAACCGCTATGTACAGCGTGTGCTCATCACAGATTTTGTTATCCAGTAGCGCCTCTCCCTTTGCAACGCTTGTTTCGGCAGCATCTGTTCGTGCGAAGTACATAAATCCTTACTCGATTGAATACGGAGTAACCTTCCGTGAGCGACCCGTTAGCCAGCGGCCTTCTGAGCCAGGACGAAGTTGATTCCCTGCTCAGTATGCTGAACCCTGGCGCCGAAGCCGAAGAAGAAGAGGCTGCGCTCGATGAAGCGCCGCTGCCCGGTACGCTGGAAGTCGCCGGCGAAGTTGTGCGCCGATACGATTTTCACCAGCCGGATCGCTTTAGCAAAGAGCACCTTCGCACACTGCGTATGATCCACGAGAACATGGCGCGGCGCCTGGCGTTGCAGCTCTCTACCAAGATGCGTACCTCCGTCGACGTGATCCTCTCTTTCATCGATACCGGGCCGTACGGCACCTTCATTCAGCAGATCTCGGCTGCTCCCAGCGCCATGCACCTGATCAGCATGAAACCGCTGCCTGGGCGCGTGCTCATCCAATATGACAACCGCCTGGCCGATATGCTCGTAGATCGCCTGCTCGGCGGCTCGGGCAAGCCGGGGCGCAACATGGATCGAGAACTGACCGAACTGGAGATGGAGTTGCTCTCATCTACCACCAACGACGCCATCAACGCGATCATCGACGCCTGGGAAGGCACTATCCTGCTCACCCCCAAGCTCGAAGAAAAGCTGACCAATCCTTTCTTCGTGCAGGTGGCGCTGCCCAGCGACACTTGCGCCTGGATTTCGTTTGAGATTGCCATCGGCGGCAGTAGCGCAGCCATGAACCTGTGTATCCCCGCCTCGGTGCTCAAACCGGTGACGCCCAAACTGAGCCCGCAGGCGTGGATCTCGGGCAGTGGGCAGCAGACCGACGAAGAGGATCTTGCCGTGGTGCGCAAACATGTCCGCCGTCACCTGGATACGCTGCACCTGGAACTCACCGCCATCCTACCCGGCAGCGAGTTGACACTGGAAGAATTGATGTCGTTGCAAGTGGGCGACGTGATTCCGCTCAATCGTCACATCAGCGAAGAGATTGTGCTGACCATGCAGGATCGCGAAAAGATGTGCGGCAACCTGGGTACCCACCGTGGCAAAATCGCGGTTGAGATTACCGAACTCATCGAAGACCCATTACTAAATGCGCTTGCGCAACCGGCATAACCGGCGCGCCAAGACCGCACACCCCATCTGAATTCTTAGGAGTCCACCGTGGAGAATCCCAACCTACTCAGCGATGATCCGATGGATGATGACGACGATTTCGAAATCAAGCCATCGGAATTAGAAGACATTACCGTAAACCCCGCCAGTTTTGCGGAACTTCAACCCAAAGCGCGGCCTATGCCTGCGTCTTCCGGTAAGGCGCGCATCGCCAATGGTCACACCGAAACCACCAGCCTGGAAATGCTGTTGGACATCGGCCTCCAGGTGACAATTGAACTGGGGCGCGCCCGCATGACCATCAAAGAAGTACTCTCACTTGGCCCTGGCACAGTGGTGGAACTGAACCGCGTAGCCGGTGAACCTGTCGATATTCTGATCAACGGCAAAGCCATTGCCAAAGGCGAAGTCGTGGTCCTCGGCGATATGTTCGGTGTACGCGTCACCGACATTATTCCGCCCGCCCAGCGCGTGGAAAGCATGATGTAGCAGGCCAACATGGAAAGCCCACAGGTAGATTCCGTCGTCGTGCGCAAGCTCACAGCCGCCTTTCAGGCGAAAAAACTCACTCGCATCCAGATAGGCATCGTCGCCCTGGCGCTGTTGACCTTGCTCTACACCGTGCTCTGGATCGCCTTGGATCGCCCTGCCGCCACCGTCTCGGCCCAAGACGCGCTCCCCAACGCGACGACCGCCGAGGTGCCGACTGAAGCAGCGGCCGAGACATCGAGCGAAGGCGCACCTGCTGCTGGCAACGGCGCCCTCAGTGCTACCTTCCTGGGCGAATATGATCGTTTGTCCGGCGCTTCAACGTCTGCCGACGCGGCTGAAAGCCCCGTGGGTGTGGCCGCGCCCGGCGCGCCGCTCAACACTGTTTTCGTTTCGCTGATTCTGGTTGCCGCCTGGCCTACGCCGGGGTATGGGGCTACAAACAGGTGTTGTTACAGCGGCAGGGCCTGCCTGCAATGGCCGCGGGCAAACGCCTCTCGGTACAGGAGACACAGTCGCTCGGCCCCAATCAGCGGCTACATTTGGTGCAACTCGGCGACGAAGTGCTGCTGCTGGGCGCCACGGAACACACAATCACCTGTTTGGCCCGCTACGGCGCCGATTACGCCGACGATTCATTTGATGCGCATCTGGCAACCAGCCGAAATCGAAGCCTGCGCCGACCTCGCCGTTGCAGCCGCTTTCGCTGCAAGAGAGCCTGGAATCGTTGCGCAACGTGCAACATCGGCAGCGTGGAGGCGATCATGCGTAGGTTGTTGCGCTGGCTGCCCTTGTTGCTGCTTGTACTCGTGTTCGCCGGTTGCTCCCCCAACGCAGCAGGTGACGCGGGCAGCGCCGATGCCGTTTCGCTCTCGTTGAACGTACCCAGCCAGGGCGAAGGCATGAGCAACAGCGTGCAGTTGCTGCTCTTGCTGGCAGGCATGTCTTTCCTGCCCTCGATCCTGATGCTGATGACGGGCTTTGTGCGCATCGTCATCGTGCTGGCCAGCCTGCGCACAGCGTTGGGCGTGCCGATGCTGCCGCCCAACCAGGTGGTCATCGGCATGGCGCTGATCCTCAGCTTCTTTGTGATGGCGCCCACCTTCGAGACAATCAACGACACGGCGCTGCAACCCTATCTGGATGGTCAGATGGACATCGGCGAGGCTGTGTCGGTGAGCAGCGAACCGATGCGCGATTTCATGTTCAAGCAGGTGGGCGAGAACGACCTTGCACTCTTCGTCTATCTCTCTGGCGCGGAGCGGCCTGAGTCGCGAAGACATACCCACCTATGTCCTGATTCCGGCGTTTGTGATCAGCGAACTCAAACTGGCGTTTCAGATGGTCTTTATCATCTACGTGCCGTTCTTGGTGATCGATGTGGTGGTTTCCAGCGCGTTGATGAGCATGGGCATGATGATGCTGCCGCCGACGATTATCAGCCTGCCCTTCAAGCTGCTGCTCTTCGTCATGGTGGATGGCTGGAATCTGCTGATTCGCAACCTGATTCTGAGCTTCATGGGGTAAATGATGAACGAAACAATGATTATGGAACTGGGCCGCGACGCCTTCACCATGATGATGGTGCTCAGCCTGCCGTTGTTGGGGGTGAGCCTGTTGATTGGCCTGATTGTGAGCTTGATCCAGGCGATCACGCAGATCCAGGAAGTGACACTCACCTTCGTCCCCAAGATCATCGGCGTCATCGCTGTCTTCGCGCTGTTGGGGCCGTGGATGTTGCAGCAGATGCTGGCCTTCACCACAACGCTGCTGAACTTTATCCCGCGACTTTAGGAGAAACCCGAGAAAGAATGATCCACGAAGATACACGAAGGCAGAAAAGAACAAGCAGAAAGCTCTTCCGCTCTGTTGTCCTGCGAATCCTGAAATCCGTGTCCCTCTTTTTCCTCTTCGTGATGCTTCGTGTACCTTCGTGGATCAATAAAATTCTGAAATCTTCTTAGCAACCGACGACGCCTGCCACCTGCAAACCTCCCCCTCCCCCTAATTACGGTCCTGTTACAGCCCGCTTACTCCTTTCATCTGCTCAGCCGCGTACACTGCGGACATGGGCATTCCGATCTCCTTTCCCTACACGTTTTTTCTACTCTTCATCCGGCTGCTCTCGTTTGTGTCGATAGCGCCGATCTTCAGCCAGCGTTCGTTTCCCAACACGGCGAAGATCGGCCTGGCCGCGCTGGTGGCGTTCGTACTGGCGCCCTTAAGCCCGGTGCAATCGCTGCCTGAGAGCGATCTCAGGTTTTTTACCCTGGTTGTGCAGGAGATCATGGTGGGGTTGCTGCTGGGCTTTGCTGTACAGTTGCCGATTTTGGCCATCGCTATGATCGGTCAACTTGTGGCCAGCTCCATGGGTTTGAGCTACGCCACCAGCATCAGCCCCGTTTTTGGGGACATGTCGCCGCCGGTGGGGCAGTTTTACCAGCAACTGGCCGTGCTGATCTTCATTCTGCTGCGCGCCGATCATGTGGTGTTGCTCGGTTTGAAGCAGATGCTCGATATGGTGCCGCCCGGCTTCATGCTGGCGGAGGTGATGCAAAACGCAGGGGACGTGCTTGTGGGCCGGCTGGTCTACTTCACCAACCAGCTTTGGCTCATCAGCCTGCAATTGGCACTGCCGATTGTGGGCGCCGTCCTTTTGGCGGATTTGGCGTTGGTGCTCATCAGCCGCGCCATGCCGCGCATGAACGCCTTCTCGTTGAGCCTCCCGCTCAAAGTGCTGATGGGTTTGCTCGTTAGTACGTTTGCGTTTCCCTACCTGTGGCCGCAACTTATGCAGGTGTTGGATCGATCCGGCCAGCAGATGCTCATGCTTTTTCGATAGGGCGATATTGTGAGTGAAGAACGGACTGAACAACCGACCAGCCGACGGCTGGAAAAGTTCCGCGAAGAAGGGCGAGTGGCCAAGAGCCAGGAGCTTGGCGGCATCCTTGTGTTGTTTACCGGCGTCTACATGTTGACGATGGTGGGGCCGCAAATTTCCAATAACCTCTTGGCGATCATGCGCAACAGCTTCGTTGATATCTCGCTGCAACGGCCAGGCGGCCTTACGCTCCCGTATTTGCAGAACACACTGGCCCACGCCACCATCGAGATCGCGCTGGCAATCGCACCGTGGATGGGGACGCTGCTCTTCATCGCCATCGCCGCCAACCTGGCGCAGACACGTGGATTGGTGCAGCCGAAGTTGCTCATTCCCAAATGGGATCGGCTCAACCCGCTAAACCGTGTGAAGCAGATGTTCGGCACGCAGATGTTGGTGGAGACGGTCAAGGGCCTGGCCAAGCAGTTTGCCATCGGTATTCTCGTTTACCAGACGATTACCAATCACCTGAGCGATCTGATTTCATCGGCGCAATTGGGCTTTACGCAGGGCATCCTCGGCCTGGTGGACGTGGCCTACAATATGGCGTTGCAAGCGGCGATTGTGCTGCTGGCCCTCGCCGCCCTCGACTACGTCTGGCAGTAACGCGTCACCGCAAGAGCCTGATGATGACCAAACAAGAGGTGCGTGAAGAGCAAACAGCAGGAAGGTTCGCCCGAGGTCAAGAGCCGCATTCGGCGCATCAGCGCAAATATGTCGCGTCGGCGCATGATGGCGCAGGTCCCCGATGCCGACGCCGTCATCGTCAACCCGACACATTTCGCCGTGGCCATCCGCTACGACAACGCCAAAATGCAGGCGCCCAAAATCGTGGCCAAGGGGCAAGACGATCTCGCCATGCGCATCATTTCGCTGGCGCGACGGCATGGCGTGCCTGTGGTACCCAACAAGCCGCTGGCGCGTGCGCTCTACAAACTCCCGCTCGATACCGTTATCCCGCCGGAATTCTTCCAGGCGGTGGCCGAAGTGCTGGCCTTTGTCTATGGCCTGAAGAACCAACGTTAACCCACCAGGAAGAGATCCATGTCGACAGCCAATCCAGCTTCCTCGTCCCCTACAGGGTCACTCGCTGCCTTTCTAGGCCGCCTCTCGCAACAGACGGACATCCTCTGGGCCGGTGTGGTGGTGACCATCGTCGGCATGATGATCATCCCCCTGCCGCCGCTGCTGCTCGATCTGCTGCTTACGCTGAACATCAGCATCTCGTTGACGATCCTGCTGGTTTCCATGTACATCGAAGAACCGCTGGAATTCAGCGTCTTCCCTTCGCTGTTGCTGATCGTCACCTTGTTCCGGTTGTCGCTCAACATCGGCAGCACGCGGTTGATCCTGCTCACCGGCACCGGCGGCGAGATTATCCGCGCCTTTGGTGAATTTGTGGTGGGCGGCAACTACGTGGTGGGGTTGGTGGTCTTCTTGCTGCTCATGGTGATCCAGTTCGCCGTGATCACCGCCGGCGCCGGTCGTGTGGCCGAAGTGTCGGCCCGTTTCACCCTCGACGCCATGCCGGGCAAGCAGATGGCCATCGACGCCGACCTCAACGCCGGGTTGATCACCGAGCTCGTGGCCCGGGATCGGCGTGAAAAGATCGCACGAGAAGCCGATTTCTACGGCGCAATGGACGGCGCCAGCAAGTTTGTCAAAGGTGACGCTGTCGCCGGCATCATCATTACCATCATCAACGTCATCGGTGGTTTGGTAATCGGCATGGTGCAGTTGGGCATGGGCGCGGGCGAAGCGGCGCAGACGTTCACGCTCCTCACCGTGGGCGACGGCCTGGTGAGCCAGATCCCCTCGCTGTTGGTGAGCACGGCCACCGGCATCATCGTCACCCGCGCCCGCTCAAAGAAGCACATGGGCGGCGACGTCCTCGATCAGGTGACGGCCAACCCCAAGGCGCTGGCCATCGTCTCCGCCATCCTGGCCGGCTTCGCCATTGTGCCGGGGCTGCCTACGCTGCCTTTCCTCGCCCTTTCCGGTGGCGTGGGTGCTTCCAGCTACATGCTCAACCGCCGCGCCAAGACCGCCAAAGATCTGCCGATGCTCGAAGGCCCAGATGGCGAACAGAAGGCGCTGCCCGGCGGCGAAAACAAGGAAGAAGGCGAAGTGCTTTCGCTGCTGCGCGTGGACGTGCTCGAATTGGAGATCGGCTATGGCCTCATCCCCCTGATCGACAAGAACCAGGGCGGCGATCTCCTGGAGCGTGTGGGCTACATTCGGCGCCAGATCGCGGGCGAAATGGGCTTCATCGTCCCCAAGATCCGCATTCGCGACAACCTGCGCCTCAACCCCAACCAATACGTGGTGAAGCTGCGCGGCGAAGAAGTGAGCAGCGGCCAATTGCAGCCCAAGATGTTGCTGGCCATGCCTGGCCCCATGGTGACGGAAGAACTCGACGGCATCGACACCACCGAGCCGGTCTTCGGCCTGCCGGCACTCTGGGTGGGGGCAGACAGGCGCGGCGATGCCGAGATCGCCGGGTATACTGTGGTGGAACCGCCCAGCATCATCATCACCCACCTCACCGAGATGATCCGCCAGCACGCCTCGTCGCTGTTGGGCCGCCAAGAAGTGCAGGAACTCCTCGACACGCTGCAAGAACGGTCGCCCGCCGTGGTCAACGAAGTGCTGAATAAACCGGGGCTGGGGACGGTGCAGCGTGTGCTACAGGCGCTGCTGCGCGAGCGCGTGCCCATCCGCGATCTGATCATTATCCTTGAAGCCATTGCCGACAACGTCCACGATGTCTCCGATCCTGATGGCCTGGCCGAGCAGGCGCGTACCTACCTGGGCCGCACCATCATCAACGCCTATCGCGGCTTCGACGGGGCTTTGCACGTCTTCACCCTGGCGCCGCTCATCGAGCACAAGATCAACGAAAGCCTGCACCAGACGCCGCAAGGCTGGGTGATCAACCTCTCGCCCGATCTGGCACAACCGCTCATGGCACAGATCGCACAGCAGATGGAAACCTTGGCCGCCCAGGGCTACGATCCTGTGCTGGTGACGAATCAGCGCATCCGCTTGCCCCTGAAACGCTTCACCAATCGCAGCCTGCCCACCCTCAACGTTGTCAGCTTCCGCGAGATCCCGGCCGACCTCGACGTGCGCGCCGAAGGTGTAGTGGACGTCGAGGCGGCGCATGTCTAAACGCGACATTTACATGAGCCAGACATATTACTTATGTAGACCGCGCACGGAACGTCTCATAATGGAATCAACCACGAAGACCAAGTCGACCGGCTCCCCGTTCTAAAATAGAGCGTCTACGAGCCTGCGGCAGGAGACAAGATTCCATCCTGAAGTCCACCACAGCCTGGTGTCAAAACCACAGCGGTGTAGATATGTGGCTGCGCTGAATTTCAGGAGAGCGAAATAGATGAAGAGGATGGCATGAAGATCAAGAAGTATCGAGCCGGCACCGTAAAGGAAGCCTTCGCCCTGGCCAAAGCAGAGCTGGGCGAAGACGCCGTACTACTCAGACAGCGCACTTTGCCCGTGGAGCCAGGCGAAGGACGACAGCCGCTGGTGGAAGTAATGGCCGCCGTGGATGAAGACGATCACCGGCCGACGGTGCAGACACCCAAACCGGCGCCGTCGCCTGAACCGAAACCGTTTTTCGAGACAACCTACAACGCTCGCCCTTCTGCCTTTTCGCATGGGCGAATCCTCACCCAGCAGAGCCGACAGCGCCCGCCGCCACACCACCTGCCGCACCCACCAATCCATCGGATCCCAACTACCTGCTCTGGCGGGAGATGCGCTCGATCCGCTCGATGTTGCAGCAGCACAATGCGCCGCAGGTTGCTACCGAAGCCATCGAACGCTGGCGCACGGCCCTACGCGACGCCATGTTGCCCGGTCAACTTGTCGATGAGGTGCTCTACGGTCTAGATGAGATCCTCACGCCCGCGGCGTTGCAACGTTCCGACATGGTGTCGGCCACCTTGGCCCAGCGGCTTTCGGCGACCATGCCGTCGCCGATGGGGGCGCTTCGCCCCGGGCGCCCGGGCAACCCGCTCGTCTTCGTGCTTGTGGGGCCGACAGGCGTAGGCAAGACAACGACCCTGGCAAAGTTGGCGGCGCGCTACAGCATCCATCATCGGCTACCGGTGGCGCTGATCACAGCCGACACCTTCCGAATCGGGGCTGTTGGTCAGCTGCGCACCTACAGCGATCTCATGCGGGCGCCGCTGGAAATCGCCTACACGCCGCAAGAACTGGCCGATCACGTCGCTCGTCATCAGGACAAGGCCGTGATCTTCGTCGACACGCCGGGGCGCAGCCCAACCGACACCGAACAGCTTGAGATCCTGCGCTCGTTCGTCTCTGTTTTGCCCAATCCACACCTGCAGATTGCCATTGCCGCAGGCACATTGCTGGGCGACGCCCGGCGCATCGTCGAGCGTTTTTCGGTGACCAAACCCAGTGGGCTGCTCTTCACCAAACTCGATGAGACAACCGTGATGGGGCCGGCGTGCGCACTGCTGGCTCAGACACAATTACCGCTTTCATACGTCACCACCGGCCAGCGTGTCCCCGAAGACATTGAACTGGCCAACGTCGACAGGCTTATCGAACGCACCTTGCAAGGCGCACGCCGCCAACTCGACACCGAAGACGATAGCCCCAATCAGGCGTCATCCCTGTTGGTCGATGCAGCCTTTGCACTTGAACGGCATGTATCCACGCTTGCGTAGCACTCGTTGTTCGTCAAACGCAATCGATAGACAATTCCCGCTGTTTCACAAGGACCAAGTGTTATGACTGTGGCTCAAACTGAAGCGAAACCGTATGCCGACTCTACAGGAACAGGGCAGAACAGCCTGGGGATTGAGGTTCCTGTGGTGCCGCCGTTCTGGTTCGGCCCACAGACCTGGAATCTCGTTTTCTACCTCATCTTGGCAGTCAGCGTAGGCTTTGGCCTGTTCTCGCTTGCCGTTAGCGGCTCGTGGCTCGACGCGTTGGTCTATTTCTTCCTTACGCTGCTTGGTACGGCTTTTCTGGGCATCGCCTTTATTTCATTCGTGGTGATGCCGCTTTTCATGAAGCATCAGGAACGTCTGCGTGAGGCGCGCCGCATGGCGGCATTGGCCGAAAAGGCGGCAGCCATTGAAAGAGCTGAGCGTGAAAAGGCCGAACGCTTCCGCAGTATGCGCGCCAGCCTGGCCGACGCTCCTGCCGGGGGGCTTAATGCGGTTTTTAGCGCACTCAAAGAAGACGACGAAGAAGATGGGCCACCGGCTCTAGCGCCTTCGCCCACGGCCACGCCACCGCCGGTGGAAGATCAGGCATCGAGCCTGCGCCGCATGATGGCGGCCAACCAATAGCGAATCATAAACCCGAAAAGAAGTCACTATGGCACATGCAAGTCAAACCCCGCAAGAAGAAGTTCAGGATCTCTGGCAGCAATTCAAAGAGACCGCTTCATCCAGCGCGCGAGAGAAGCTGATCCTTCACTACGCGCCGCTGGTTGCCAAAGTCGTGGGGCGCATGGGCTTGAATCCCGAAGGATCGATTGAATGGGGCGATCTGATCAACTACGGCGTTCTGGGCCTGATCGACGCTATCGAACGCTTTGAACCTGAACGGGGCTTCACCTTTCAGACGTTTGCCAGCCTGCGCATTCGCGGCGCTGTCCTCGATGCGCTACGCCAGATCGATCCGTTGGGGCGCCAGGCGCGCAGGCGTGTCCGCGAGGCCAAAGACGCCATTCAGCGGCTCACCGTAACACTGGGGCGCGTCCCCACCGACGAAGAAGTGGCCGACGAAATTGATCTGACGGTGGAGCAGTATCAGCAAGTCCTGCTCGATGCCAGCTTCGTGCTCCTCAGCCTGGATCAACCGGTACGCGAAGGCGGCGACGAGCAGAAGTTGCAGCTTTCGGATCTCCTCGAAGATCCCGATGCCGTCGATACACTGGATCAGGTGGAAGAACGTGAACTACAGGCACGGCTGGGCCAGGCGATCCAGGCGCTGCCGAAGCGAGAACAGATCCTGCTTTCGCTCTACTACTACGAGGATCTCACCATGCGTGAAGTCGCTCAGGTGATGGAGATCAGCCAGACTCGAGTCTGCCAGCTTCACGCCCGTACACTACTCACGCTCAAAGCATTGATCGCCCCGGCCTCGGCTGAAAAATCCAACAACCCGCCGCCCGATGACGAAGCACCCGAAGTGTGTGAGTTGGTCAAGCCGAAAACATCTTCGCGTGACCGAGACCTCTCGGCCATCACCGTCGACCGGCGACGCTCTGCCTACAAGGCGCGTATGCGCTGGGCGCAAGCGTACGAAGATCCATCCTAGCAATCCAAAGAGGCGTCGTCATGATCGAGATTCTGTTGATGTTCCTGGCTTTCATTGCAGCCGCCATCTGCATCGGCCTCTATTGGCAGGTGCAGAAGAGCGAAGCCCGTGTCGCCAAACAGGCTGCCGAGGTCCGCGAGCAGGCGCTGGTGGTGGGCGAATTGGCCGACGAGATCACCCAGGCCAGCACTTATCTCTACGAAGCAATGGACCGTTTCCTGGTCGAAGTGGAGACACAGGTTAAGTCAGTCGATGCGCTGGTTGCGTCCAGTGCCCTGGTTGCAACCGCCAAATCTGAAGACAAGACTGCCGAAGCCGCGCCACAAGCGGCGTCACCCGTCAACGACGTCGAAGAGGACGATCCTGCCTGGTGGGAAATGATCGAACTGGAAGAAACATCAGACACCGCATCAGCGCCTGAATCTCACGAATCTGAACCTGTGTCCGAACCGGAACCCGAATCAGAGTCCGGCGCGGAGGTAGAGGCGACACCTTACCACCCGCATTTCCAGGCACTGGCGCTGGCCGCCGAGGGCAAAGATCTTGTCGAGATTGCTCGCCAGACGGGTTTGGGTGTGGAAGAACTTCGCCTGTTGCTGCAATTTCAGAACGCGCTGTCCATGAGCTGAGAGGCACACGCAATCATGCTGTATTCCGATAATCCTTCAAAATCGCTCCACCCCAAAAAATCCTTGTTGCCGTGGCTTGTCGCCGTTTTGTTGTTCCTGCTCGCAACGGTGCCGGTGGCGGCCAACGGCGTACCGGTGGAGATCTTCCTCGATCATCTGCCCTTCAAAACCACGTGGGATCCCGCTGTCAACGCGCGCGGTATGGCTGTTGTGGCCGCCAACGACGAATCTGTGCGTGTCATGGCCCAGAATTTGCCCCAACCGCCTGCTGGGCAAGTCTACTATGCCTGGCTTGAACAGGCCGAAGGCGGCTTTCTGGCTGTAGGCGCGCTGAACTACCTGAACGATGGCACTGCGTCCATCGATCAGCATATGCCCGAGTTGCCCCATTCTGAGCACTTCTCGTGGGTGCTCGTCTCTCTGGAAGATATCCGCTATGTGGGTAGCGCCCCCAGTATCGATGTCGCTCTGGCCGGTCGGCTGCCCAATGCAATGGCCTTGCCGCCTACCGCGGGTGAATCGCCGTCGCTTTTGCCGGTGACAGGCGCAGAGGGGGCTGCTTCGCACAACTGGCTAGGCTTGCCGGCATTGTGGGTGCTGATCCTGCTCTTTGCATTGACGACCACCCTGCTTGTGGCGCGGCGTATGCAATTTGCACCGTCGGCAATCCGACGTCGGCAAAGGAGCGAAAAATGATACGCGGCATCTACACTTCGGCTTCGGCATTGCGCGCCACCACCCTGCACCAAGGACGCCTCGCCCACAATCTGGCCAACACCCAGACGACGGGGTTCAAGCAACTGCTCACTGTGCGCCAGGCCTATCAGATCCGCGCGATGGGGCGCTACACTGCCGACAGCGCCGACTATATGGATCACCTGGGTCACCTGGAGCAGGGGCTGATGGTGCCGGATCAGATCATCGATTTTTCGCAGGGGACGTTCGAACGCACCGAACGGCCCTTTGATCTGGCGGTAGAAGGCAACGGTTTCTTCCGCGTGCAAACGC
>JAWKOL010000044.1:0-41168 GCA_041391225.1 Caldilineaceae bacterium | reverse complement strand
CCACCGCACAGCTTTGTGTCTATCTGTAAATTACAGTACGCAGCACAATGTCTGCTCGAACCGGACCAACTTCGTCGGGCTGCTGTGAATTTACGGATGGATGCCAAGGCATTTCGAGTCTGGTATTGTCTGTTGCCTGGGAAGCCACATGCCTCTCACCCGCCCACACCGTGGTCTTAACCGTGGTCTTATCCGGTTGATCGTGCCGCTGTTGCTTGCGATCAGTCTGTTGCCGCTCTTGTCTGTGAGCGGCAACAACGAGCCGACGCTGCGCTGCTCATTCACCAAAGCCAAGGTCCCGCCGGCTGATACCACCGAGCTACAGTTGGTGCTGAACAACGTGGAAGGCGTTGACCTGAGCCAACTGTCGGTGACGGTCAGCCACGACGACAATACCTATCGCCTCATCGACCAAATCGTCTCCCCCTGGTTCGATGCAGGGCCGTTATTGCCCATCGGCATCGATGAGACGCCACTGGACACACAGAACGCCATCCGGTTGAGCATCACAGTGTCGGAAACAAGACCGTTGACCGTCACCCAGGGCGTCCTGGCTACAATACCATTGCAGGTTGCCAACCAAAGCGGGCGCGTTGAATTCAAGTTGAGCGATCTCAGCGCGGTGCTCACCCGCACCGACGGCCTCACGGCAACGCTCACCATCGCGCCGCCGAACTGCTTTTTGGCCATCGGCGACACACCGCTGCCCACCGATACACCCGTCAGCAGCATCATTTCCATCGCACCGACGGCCACCAATACGATCACGGCAACGGCTACGATCACGGCAACCGCCACGCCATCGACGCCAACGCTCACATTTACGCCGGCCCCAACGTCGACGTTCACACCCTCGCCGACGTTCACGGCTACGTCAACCTTCACACCGACGTCAACGTACACCCCCACACCGACGCCGGTGCCTGTTGTCGTTTCAACACCTACGGTGCGCAGCGCCGACGCGCAGCAGTCTGTTCTGGCCACACCAACACAAACACCGACACAAACACCGACGCCGGTTGTTCAGGCGGTCGTATCCAATGGTCAGACGCCTGATATCGCCGCTACGTTGACAGTCGAAGCCCAGGCCACCTTGATCGATGTCGGCGAAGAGATCGTCCTGGTGCCGATGATTGGCGCAGCGCCGGCCACCGACAGCGTGTCACCCACGGCCCGGACCACGCCGACACCAGGGCCGGAACGGCTTTCCCCGCCGACGCTGAATGAGACGGCAACAGACGTTCCTGCGCTAGAAGTGGCCATTGTACCAACGCTGCCACAGGAGTCAATGGCCCAGAGTGCAGATCCGTCACCGGCGCAGACCGACACGGACACATCGGCAGTCGCCTTGAATGCGCCTGACACAACACGGCCACAGGTGCAGGTGGATCAACCAACAGCCAACGTCATGCCCCAACGCACACCTTATTTCTTAGCACTGAGTTGGATCACATTTGTTGCCGCTGTTGTACTCGTCTTTACATCTTGGTGGCTTCGCCGTGAACCATAATCAGACCAACAAGCGATCTACCTGGTCATAATCTAAACCGATACTATTTTGTGTTTCACCACTGAGGAGGACTCAAACCCCATGCAGAACTCATACGCCAAACGCGCTTTGATGTGGATAGCGTTGCTCACTCTGTCTGCGGTGATGGTGGCCTGCGCGACCACATCCCTGCCCATCCCACAGATCCAATCAGGCAAGGATGATACCACATCCGCCGCGACGCCCGCCGCCGAAGAAGCCGACGCCGAGACCGCCGCTGCCGTCGACGCCGAACAGGCCACAGTGGACGGCATCCCTGTCGGCTTCACCGAGGATGGCTACCCCTACCGCGGCAACCCCGACGCCCCCATCACCATCTACGAATACAGCGACTACGAGTGCCCCTTCTGCGCCCGCCACGTGATCCAGACCGAACCGGCGCTCAAAGAGAACTTCCTTGCCAATGGCGACGTGCGCATCATCTTCCGCGACTTCCCGTTGGAGGGACTGCACCCCAATGCCATTCCCGCAGCCGTTGCGGCCAACTGTGTCGGTGATCAGGGCATCGTTCCCTATTGGGAAATGCACACACTGCTCTTCCGCACCCAATCTGAGTGGAGCAACATGAACGATCCGGCCCCCACCTTCGCTCGTTTGGCCGAAGAGGCCGGCGCCGACCCAGATCTTTACGCCACCTGCTTGAGTGAAACCGGCGCAGCGAAAGAAGAAGCCGTCCGCTTTAGTGTCGCCGAAGCCGGCACCTTTGGTTTTACCGGCACCCCCAGCTTCCTCTTCGTCGACGAGGCCACCACCGACGCCTACCCGTTGGTCGGCGCCCAGCCGTTTGACGTGTTTGCAAGCTACATTACCGCCATGCAAGCAGGCGAAGCGCCGGTTGATCCCGCCGCAACCGCCCAAGAAGAGCCACAGATCCCGTATTGGGCTACCACAGAGGGCCTCGCCCCAACCCAGACACACCCGGCGTCAACATGGCCGGTGACTTCTGGCGTGGCAGCCCAGACGCCCCGCTGACCGTTGTCGAGTTCAGCGACTTCCAATGCCCCTACTGCCGCCAGCACTCCCTGGACACCCAACCTGTCCTCGATGAGCAGTTTGTCGAAACCGGCGACGTGCGCTGGGTCTTCAAGCACTTCCCGGTGGAACAATCCCATCCGCAGGCCGTGTCCGCCGCCGGCGCCGCCCAATGTGCCGGCAACCAGGGCAAATTCTGGGAAATGCACGATCTGCTCTTCGAGCGCATGAGCGAATGGGGCAACAGCAACGTCGACGCTGTGCTCCCTACCCTGGCCGAAGAACTTGAGCTGGACATGGAAACCTTCAGCGCCTGCATGGAAGAACAGGCCACCTACCAGAAGATCCTGGCCGATCTCAACAGCGGCAGCGGCTTTGTGCAGGGGACACCCACCTTCGTCGTCCTCTGGGGCGACCAAGGACGCCTGATCCCCGGCGCGTTGCCCGCCGATCAATTCAGCCAGGCCCTCACCCATTGCTGACCGAGGCCAGGGGGGAATAACGCCCAATGCGATACCTGCCCACAACCTTCCAGGAAGCTGCCAGCTTCCTGGAAGGTTCGCTGAATCAACACCTTCTTGCCTTCAGGCTCTTCTGCTTTTTGTAGGAATGGTGTATCTTGCCGCGGTAGCACCCCGATGCCAACCGCAACGCCGCCGGCCATAGCACCCACGCCCGAGGACATCGTCGCCGCGGCCACACCCCTGCCCACGGACGCCCCAACCGAAGCGCCCACGGCTGCACCCGCCGAACTTGTCGAGCCCACCGAAACCCCCACCGAGACACCCGTCCCCGAACCCGAAGACTGGACCGACACCGTCACCGTGGAAGGCGATTTCTTTGTGCGCGGCAACCCGGCAGCACCCATCCGCCTCGTCGACTACTCCGACTTCATGTGAGGGGCCTGTCGCGCGCACGTGTTGCGCGTTGAACCGGAAATCGTCGCCAACTTCGTCGCCCAAGGACGTGTGAAACTCGCCTTCTGGCATGTCCTCGATCACGGCACGCCGTCGCAGGTTGCCCACGTCGCCGCCGAATGCGCCGGCGCACAGGATCCGCACTCCTTTTGGCGTATGCACGACGTCCTCTTCGAGCGTCAGGGCGAACTCTGGCGCGACACCGCCACCGTCGTCACCGGCATGGCCGGCGAACTCGGCCTCGACACCGACGCCTTCGCCGCCTGCCTCGCTGATCCTGCCGTCAACGAAAAGGTCATGCGTATGGACAGCGAACGCCAGGCCGCCGGCATCCGCCTGCGTCCCAGCTTCGACCTCAACGGCCGCATCCTCCCCGGCTCGCAACCCTTCGAGACGTTTGCGCGGCTGTTTGAAGAGACCGAGTGATCAAGGCAAAAGGCAAAGTGCAAAAGGCAAAAATCGTAGAGTCAGTGCCAGGCACTGATGGCTCAAAGACGATCTGCTCCCCAAAATCCTGAAATCCGTGTCCCTCCCCCCTGCATCCAGTCCATTCCCCTACGGAACCATGACACCCTCTCCCAGCGTTACCCACCCACCTGCACTGCGTCACAGCGCCGTGGACAAACCGTCGTTTGGTACTTTACATAAATAGACGGATCTATTCTTGGAAACCCTACCCCCTGTGATACAATGCGCGTACTTTTTCGCCTGTCCAATAAACTCGGCAAATGCCTGGTGGATAGCGGAACCGTAGCTTGGGCGCAGCATGCTGCGCCCAAGCACGCCAGAGGGTTCAGCATGCTGAACCCCTACGATTTCTCTGGGAGGTCACTCGTTTGAGGAAGTTCGCAGCCGGGCTGGTCCTGGCGCTGGGAATCGTCTGCGCGCTGGTTTACACGTGGACCAACGTCGGTTTCGCCGCGCCCACCGCGCAAGTGGACACACCCACCGGCCCCGTCACCGAACCCATCGACGTGGTGGTAGTCCTCGATGATTCGGGCAGCATGGCCACGTGCTGGCCGTGGCCCGAACAGGGGTTGCCCTTCGAGCCGCCCTGCCGCTTCCCCAGCGAAAACGAACCGAGCGATCCCGACGAGTTGCGCTACTCCGCCGCCCGTCTCCTGATTCACCTGGCCGATGACGCCGACCGCGTCGCCGTGTTGCGCTTCGACAGCAGCGCCGAAGGCGTGGGCGCGCTGGGCGCACTGCAAGAAGCGGGCAGCGCCGAACGTCGCCGCATCCTGGCCGCGTCGCTGCAACCGCCCACCAACTACTTCCCACGTGGCTACACCCGCATCGATCTAGGACTCGAAGAGGCGCGCCGCCTGCTTTCTACGGATCGCCAGGCCAACCGCAGCCAATATGTCCTCTTACTCACCGACGGCGAACCCACCGCGCCCGCCGCCGCCGCCGGTCAACGCGGACGCATCAGCGCGCTGATCGATCAACTCCAGGCCGAGGATGTGCTGATCTTCCCGGTTGTGCTGTGCAACCCCACGTCGGGCTGCGCCGGTGACTTCCTGGCCGAGGAATTCGGCCCCGACCTGCGCGAGGCCCAGTCTGCCGCCGATCTGCTGCGCGTCTTCAGCGAAATCTTCGCCGCCATGAAGGCCGACCGCACCGTGGTCAACGCCCGCAACACCGAGGGCAACCTGGCCTTCCAAACCCGTGACGCCCACGGCGTCGAACAACTGGCCTTCGTCAGCCCGCGTGGCGCGGTTCAGTCTGTCGTCCGCGAGGGCGCGCCGGTGGTCACCCAGAGCGTTCTCGATGACGGCAACATCGATCTCAACGTGGTCGAGGGCAACGTCCCCGCCGGTGCGTGGATCGCGCAGACCGCCGATCCCAGCGCGTTTACGGTGGTGAAGGCGTCGAGCTACCCCGAATTGGTCTTCCCGCCACCTAGTGTGCCGGGCAGCCCGGCGTCGCCGCGCTACTTCCCGGCAGGCAGTTCGCCGCTGATCGTGGCCCGCGGCGCAGGTGACGCCGCCGCCGAACCCATTTTGCTGGATGGACAGACCGCCATGCCGCGGCTGAGTGGCAGCAGCGCCCTTTCGGCCATGTCGCTGCCCGCCAACAAGCGCAGCCTGACGCTGCAACTGGGCGAAGACCGCTCACCGCTGCAACTGCGTCGTGAGTTCACCCTCACCCCGCGCGAAGACCTGCCCCGCGCCCAGATCTTCTCGCCCGCGCCGGGCAATTCCGCTGTCCTCGAAGACGAGGCGCGCCCGTGTGCAGGTGGGCTTCGGGCCGGGCGTACCGGTGCAGTCGGTACAGGCCAGCGTCTACATCAACGACGTCACCGAAGACGCCACAGGTACGCCGGTCTACCAGGCCGTGATGAGCTGTGTGGATCGTCTTTGCACCGACGAGGGCTTCACCCCGCGGACGGACGCAGCTACGCCCTGCGCTTCTTACTCAGCGCCGTCAGCCAGGACATCCGCTTCGGCGATTGGGCCGAAACGTCGTTGGACATTGAGCCCGCCGTCTACCTGCGTGGCCTGCCCGCCAATTTGGATCTGGCGCAGATGCCCGCCGAAGGCTGGCCCATCACCGTGCTGGCCGGCACCACCGAAGAAATCGGCACCCTCGACGCCAAATTGACGCTGCGCAGCGTCGACGCCGGCGAAGTGGTCCCCGCGGCGACAGTCTCCTTTTCGGTGGACGTGGACGAGACCAACGCCCAGCCCGCCACATTGCGCGTCGACGGGCTGGACGAATTGCGTCCTGGCGACTACGAGGGCGAGATCGTGCTGTCCACCACCAACCCCGCCGGTCGCCCGATGGACGTGAAGATCCGCCCGTCGCCCACGCTGCCGGTGACGTTGAGTGTGCCGCGCTCCGTGGCGCGTCTCCAGTCGCAGGAGGCCGATTTCGGCGAACTGCCCTTCGAGACGTCGCCCAACTTCCGCATCGACCGCACCACGCAGGTGCAATTTGCCTACGAGCAGGGGCGTCCTTTCCGCCTCTCGGCGCAGTTGACCGATAGTTCCTGCCCCAATTTGTCCGTCACCACGGGCGAGGTGGAAGCGCAGGGCGACGGCTACGTGCTGCCGCTGCGCCTGCAAAGCAGTGGCTCCGTCCCCCCCGGCGCCTGCACGGGGACAATCCAGTTCAGCGGCCCCAACGGCGACTTCGACGTCTTCCCGGCGGTGCTGTCCTACCGGCTGCGTGTGCGCAACCTGGAATGGAGCGTCACCGGTTCGCTCAACTTCGGCGACCTGGGATTGGCGGGCGAACAGGCCACGCAACCGCTGCTGGTGCGCTTCGACGGCAGTACGCCCTTCACCGTGCGCGTGCTGTCCACCAATATCGGCGGCGAAACCGAGACCGGTCCTGTGGCGTTGGATAGTTCCTATCTGTCGATTCCGCCCGTCGAGGTGACCGGCGAACCCGACGCCAACGGCTTTTACGAAGTACCCATCACCCTGGCCGCGGGCAAAGCCATCCCCCACGATCAACTGCGCGGCAGTTTCTACGCCGGCACGTTGACTCTGGGCATCGAGGGCCTGCCCAACCAAACCCGCAACGTCGACGTGGGGTTCCGCAGCCCGACTGCATTCCAACGCTACGTGGCCTGGTGGCTGCTGCCCATCTACAGCCTGCCCTGGTTACTCTGCTCCGGCCCGTTGACGCTGCTGCTGTTGTTGATCATCGTGGCCCGTGTGCGCGGCGGCGGCAGCTACGCCGACGACTACGAAGAACCAGTGGTGACATTGCCTACCTTCGAGCCTGCGCCCAGCGCCAACAGCTTCGGATCAGCCACCTTCGAATCGTCCCCGCCCGCCGCGGGGACAGGTGACACGTCCTGGGGCGGGGGCGATTGGGGCAACGTGGATTGGAACAGTGGGGGCGGCGAGGCGAACGACCAGGCGCCGAAACCGAGCAGCGCACAGGACGATCCGTGGGCGACGCGGTGGTGAGCAGGCCCTCACCCCCAGCCCCTCTCCCAAGTGGTGACGGAGTATTGGCGACTAACGCTCGTCTTTAGGATTCGCAGTTTCGCCGCCTGAGCAACTGGGTGGGAGAGGGGAGCCAGATCGTCGACACGGCTCTGGCTTCCCTCTCCCACCTGGATGCTACTGAGACGAAATCTACTGCATCCTGCCATTTCATATAATCGCGATAGAGTCTCAGAGAAGTGGGAGAGGGGCTGGGGGTGGGCCTCCGCCGCCCTCCATCTAATTTGGCAATCCCACCACTTTACGGTGAAATAGCATCATCGTATTTGGTGACTGTACGGGTGCGACGCACTGGCCCAATCGTTGATGCTGACAGGCCAGTCTCTCGGCCAGTGCGTCGCACCTGTGCAGTCACATCGTTTTTGCAGCATCTGAAACCTTAGGAATCTTCATGAACGGCAACGGCATTCATTTGAACGGCAGCACTCCAATTGCAGAGAAGGCGACCATCTACCCCACGCTGGTGGTGGGGGTAGGGGGCATGGGCACCAACACGGTGCGCGCGGTGAAGCGGCGGCTGCGCAAAGTGTGGGGCGGCGACACGCTGCCCGGCATGGTCCAACTGCTGGCGCTGGACACCGAGCCTCTGGTCAACCGACTCGATCAGGAGCCGCTCTACGCCGATGAATTCGCCTACATGGGCAAGTTCGACGCCACCCGCCTCGTGGACAATCTCGACAATCACCCCGAGATCGCTCGCTGGTGGAACTACCCGTCGATTCCGCTGGGGTATATCCACAACGGTGCGAAGCAGTTGCGCCCCATCGGGCGGCTTTCGTTCTTCCGCAACTACGTCACCTTTAAGCGCCTGTTGGAGACCAAATACGCCGCACTGGACAAGATCCGCGACATGGAAATGGCGCAGAACCGCGGCTTCCCCGTGATGGGCAACTACCAGCTTGTCTACGTGGTGGGTAGTTTGTGCGGCGGCACCGGCTCTGGCATGTTCATGGACGTGGCTCACCGTGTGCGCGCCCTGGTGCGCAGCAACGCCCGCGTCGTCGGCATCTTCTACCTGCCCGACGTCATCGAAGAAGAGATCACCAGCGATCTGCAACGGCGACGCATCAAGGCCAACGCCTACGCCGCGCTCAAGGAACTCAACTACTTCCAAGAAACCCAAAAGTTCCAAGAACTCTACCCCAGCGAACAGCGCCCGCTGCCCGATGCGCCCTACGCGCCCTTCGACTTCATCTTCTTAGTAGGGCGCACCAACCGCGAAGGACGCAGCCTGGCGCGCAAGGCCGACGCCGAGAACCTGGCCGCGCACCTGATCCAGCTCACCGCCATCAGTCACCTCAGCAGCGAGATTTTGGGGTTGGAAGTCAACGTGGTGCGCGAGCGCATGGCCGATCCCAACCTGCCGGCCGGTCAGGTGGTGGGCGAACGCAAGACCAAGTCGGGCCACTTCCTCGTGTACAGCAGCTTTGCCGCGTCGGCGCTGGTGGCCCCCGACGAATCGCTCACCGACTTCTGGCAGCGCGCCTTCGTCACCGACGTGATCCGTCGCTTTGCCGCCGGCCCCAGCCTGCAAGATCCACGCCAGCCCATGACGCCGCAGGAACGCCAACAGGTGATGACCATCTGGCAGAGCCTGCTGGCCGAACTGCGCACGCGCTACCTGGCGTTGAACAACGACCGTCTCGAAGATGTGGCCGTGGAGATCGAAGAAGGCCGTGGGGCGTGGGGCGCTTTCCGCGACTTGACCGAACGCGCCTTCCGACAGGCGATTGTGGACGCCGGTCTGCGCGGCGCGATTGCGCTTTCGGAGTTGATCGGACCCAGCAACGCCGCCGCGCCGCCGCTGGAATCACTGCCCCGTCAGCGTCTCTTCCTGCTCGACAATCAGCCTGTCGGCGACGAGGACCGCGGACGCTGGCGCTCGGTGCTGGCCCAGGAGGGCGGCGCGGCGGAGCGCCGGTCAACTGGCGGGCGGCTTTAGCGATCTGCTGCTGTCGGCGTTCAGCCCGCGGCGAGGCAGGAACGGGCAAAGGATCTGTCCCGCGCAAGGCGCGCGCCTGCCTCTACCAGCGCCGCGACGCCACCGAGCGCGTCCTCGTGGACGAGCTCATGCACTTCGCCGTACGCATGCGTGAGGTCTTCCGCAATCAGTTGAACAACGCCGCCCAAGGACTAGTGCGCCAACAACGAGGCCGCGCAGATGGCCGAGCGCATCGATCCGCGTATCCCCGACGGGTCGCTCACCACCAGCACCTACTACGAACTGGAGACCGGCGCGGTGGGCCGCGACTACCTGCAACATTTCTATCGTCGCGCCGCCCAGGCCGTCTACCCCGCCGACTGGCAACTGCTTACAGGTCGCCTGCTCGACGGCCTCTTCGTGCAAGGGACGCCGCTCAGCGGTGACCAGATCCTCGATATCCTCACCACCACCCTGCGCGAGGAGACGGGGCTGATCGCCGCGTGCGCAAGATGGTGGACATCCGCCACGTCATCGGCGTGCAGCACAGCGACGAGTTGGACGCCTCCCGCCCGTTGCCGCACAACCGCATCCACCAGTGGCTGGATCGCCTCAATCCTTACATTCGCTGGGATTCGGACCGTTTCAGCTTCCACGACGCCGATCTGGAGCACATTCGCCTGGCCGCCACGCCCGGCAGCCGCGAAGACGATCCCAACCTGGCCACGGCCATGATCGGCCAGGAAGACATTAAGTGGGTGCCCACCGGCGATCCCAGCCGCATGGACGCCGTTTGGATCGTCCACGGGCTGCCGGTGACGCTGCTGGAACGCCTCGACGAGTTCCGCGCCCAGTATGAGAACGTCCACGATTTCCCCGTGGCCGAGGAATTCCACCTCAACCCGAACTGGGTGAATCTGCCCGAAATCACGCCGGAGATGCCGCCCAGCCATGTCACCAACACGCGCATCACGGGCACGAACTACCAGAATTGGAGTTCGCCGGATCGGCGCTAGATCATGATTACCGGAGTTACACGCAGTAGAGCGGCCATACTCTGTTTCGGTGGATGGGGCTTGCAGACCATGCTCCATCTACAGCCGCGCCTGCACACCATCCAGGATCAGCGCCGCGCTCGCAACGTGGAAGGCCCCGATCTGACCCAAATCACCCAGATCGTCAACCTCAGCGCCGGTCCCACCATCGATCTGGCCGGCCACGCTTCGCTGCACCTGCACAAAGTGCGCGAGGACGTCGCCCTGCCGCCCTTCTACCTGCAACAGACGCTGCAACGCCTCGACGCCGAACAGGCCACACCGCAGAGCGAAGGCTGGCACGTGGGGCAGGCGTCGCAGGTATTCCAGGGGCAGGCGGTCCACGTCAATGCTACCGACGCCGAACGCCGCGCCCAGCGCCTGCTCAACGCCACGTCGCCCGTCCTCCAAACGCTCAACCGCGCCGACACCCTGCGCTCGACCAACGGTCACGGCGAAGCGACGCCCATGCCCGTCACCCGTTCGGATCTCTTCCGCGCCGGGCTGCGCCAGGGCGTGGACATCGCCCGCCTGCTCGACGCCCACCTCCTCGCTCCCATCCGCCAGGACGATCTGGTGCCGGGCGATCCCTTCGTGCAGACGACGCTCTACGTGGTGGCCCCGCTCTTCGAGCCGCTGGCGTCGGCGCTGATCTGGCCCACGTTGGTACATCTGCTCAACTATTTGGGTGACCGTCACATCTCGCAGGTGGTGGCCGTCTTTGCCACGGGGAGCTACGCCGGTGACAACAGCCGCGCCGTCGAGGACGCCACGTCCTTCGCTGCGTTGGCCGAGTTGGAAGCGCTCACCGATCTGCACCGCGAAGGAGCGCCCGCGCTGGAACCGGTGGTGCGCGGCGAAGCCCTCACCGGCCTGTCTACCGTGGCCGGGTCGCTCAGCGGTTGGGTGGGCAAGTCGATCTTCGACCGCATCTACCTGGTGGATCGGGAGAAGGCCAACCAGGGGCTGGTGCGCGATAGCTACGAATTGAGCGTCCTCGTGGGCAATGCGCTGGAAGCCTTCATCACCACCGACGGCAACCAGTACGTCGAAGAGCAACTGGGTATCGATCTGCGCAACGCCCACGAACGACCCTACAGCCTCCTCGGTGCGGCCGGCGACTACGTCCCCCTGGACTATGTTTTTCAGGCCGTTCACCAGCAAGAGGAAAAGCGCCTCGTGCGCGAGGTGATCCTGGGGTCGCCCGGCACAGAGACCGGCGAGATTCCGTCTTTGGCCGATTTGGGGATCACGCAGGCGCAGGTGGTGGCGCAATTGGTGGCACAGATGCCCGATCTCTTCCTCGATGTGACGCCGCAGACGCTGGCCGATCTGGCCGTGCATCCCGATTTCATCCTGCCACCGTCGGTGGCCGCCGAAATGCGCGGCCTCACACCGGCAGCCTGGCTCGACGCCTTCGATGATCGTCTGGAGTCGGCGGGGATTCAGTTTGAGCGGCTGGTGGGTGTGGACGCGCTGGATCAGGCGTGGGGGCTGGGCGGGCTGCACGAGAACGGCCTGCCCAGGAACCTGCGCGACCGGCGGCTGTTGCCTGGCGCGGCCTTCGTCATGCGCCGCACCTTTGTGGACCTGCTGGTGGAATCACCGGCGGGGTTGCGGCAGGCGCAGGCGTACCTGTCCGCGTGGCAGCGCCAGTTGGAGGACGAACGCCGCCGCAATCTCACCGGCCACGCACCAGGACAGCGCGCCCTGGCCGGTACGCAGCGCCAAGCTGCTTTGCGTCAGTGGCGCACACGCTACAAACGCAACCAGTTGATCGAACCGTCTTTGGGGCAGACGATGTTGCGGTCGGCCATGCTCTTTGCGCTGGTGGTGCTGGTGGCTGCGGGGTATCTGGCCGTCTACAATCGTCCGTTCGATCCCATCCTCGACGGCGGGCTGCTCCTGGGCGTCTTCTTGGGCGGTGGTGGGCGGTGCGGGCAGCTACCGACGACGGCTGACGCAGATCCAGAAGCTACGTCGCGAGCGGGTGGCGCTGGCCCAGGCCGACCTGACCGCGCACCTGCAAGAACGGGTGCAACAGGGCCTCATGCGCGCCTACGATCACCTGGCCGAAATGCTCAACGACATGTCCCGCGCCCTGGAGGAGACCACCGAAGATCTAAACGTCTGGGCTGTGGCGGGCGGTATGCCCTCCCCTGACACCTACGCGGGGACACACCTGCGCCGCCCGCAACTGAGCGAACGGCTGTGGGAGATGTGCCGTGATCACCTGCGCAGCAAGGCCGACCAATCGGGGCGACGCAGCGAGGAACGCTTGCGCTCGTCCTGGCGCTCGGTGGCGTGGCGACGGCGGCTGGAGTGGCTGCTGCTGGAGCAACAGGGCGAACAACCGCTGCCCACGGGCATGCAGATGCTCCTGCGCGAGACGGTGCAGGCGACGATGGCCGAGTTGAGCGCGGCGTCGGCGCGGCCGGTGCGCGACGAATTGGTGCGCCTGCTGGCCAGGGAGTGCAACCTGGAGCACCTGCTCTGGCGCGACGCCGTCTCCGACCGTCAGCCACTGTTGATGCAGATCGACGGCGGCAACCGGCAAGCCAGCGCACAGAACTTGATCCACCGTTTCCTTGAGTCCTTGCGCAGCCATGCCAAACCCTCGGCCAACTACGACGTGGCGGATCGCTTTGCGTCGCACGGCATCCTCGTCGACTTTGCGGCGGTGTGGGGCAGTGTGGAGAGCGATCTCAACGAGAGCACGCTGCGCGAGTTCCGTTCGGCGCTGCTTCCCACGGATGATCCTTTCCGCGTTACCTTTGTGCGTACCGTCCACGGGCTGTATCTGGGCGATCTGAGCAGCATTCGCCGCTACTACCTCGAACTCACCCTGCTCGATGACACGTCCGCCGATCAGGTGGCGTTGGTGCGGCGGCAACGCAATCTGCTCTACGGCATCGGCGTGCAGCAGGCCACGACGCAGACGGCGACGGACGACACTGCTGGAGGCAGCAGACGGCAGACATTGTAGAGGACACTCACTCTGCTTACGTAGTTGCACGCTACTAGTACAAGGTGGCGCAAATAAATCGCTGAAATGCGGAGTGAGCACGCCTCGTGCGGGTCTACAGGGTCAGCGCCGCACGAGGCGTGCTCACTCCGCAGGATTTCATGGACCTTTTTCGGCCACCTTGTACTAGCGTGCGGTTTGTCGTGGAAGGATCACTTCCGCCTAAAGGCTATCTCTTCCTCTACCCCCATGCCGTACCCCGATTCATTGCCCCATTGCCATCATTGTTCCTATACTCAATTTGAGATAACGAGCACGCCTCAAGCGTGTTCTCTCCACCTGCCACAAAACACTCCACCATGGAGGCAACGATGGACAACCAACAAAGCAATCTCAAACACTACGGGCGATTCTTCGCGATGATCGCCACTTCGATCATCGTCATGTTTTTCGTGACCTACTTGAACTCGTACCTGATCCTTGAGCATGCCTGGTTCAGCGAAGACGCGTCTTCATGGCCTTGCTGATGGGCGCGACCATGATGGTGATTATGCTCGGTTATATGCTGGGGATGTATCGAAATCGGGCGATCAACATTTCGATCTTCGCGGGGGCGATGTTGCTGTTTGCACTGGCGCTGTGGTTGGTGCGCAGCCAGTTCACGGTGACAGGCGTCGACTACATGGAAGCGATGATCCCGCACCACTCTATCGCCATCCTGACCAGCGAACGCGCTGGCATCGAGGATCCGCGTGTGCGTGAGTTGGCCGATGGCATCATCGAGGCGCAGCGCCGAGAAATCAAGGAGATGGAGTGGCTCATCGCCGACATCGAAGCCAACGGCATCGTCGCCACACAAGAAGAGGCCGACGCACGCCCCATCCCCGACTTTTCGGCCACGCCGGAGTAGGACTCTCTGCTTAGTATTTATCCTGAAATTACAGTGCGCAGCAGAACGTCCGCCCTGAATTGGTGAAACTCGCCGAACTGCTGTGAATTTCAGGAGAGACTCTTAGTATTTATCCTGAAATTACAGTGCGCAGCAGAACGTCCGCCTGAATTGGTGAAACTCGCCGAACTGCTGTGAATTTCAGGAGAGACTCTTAGTATTTATCCTGAAATTACAGTGCGCAGCGGTATGTCCACTCTGCATTGGCGCAATTCGCTGGGCTGCTGTGAATTTCAGGAGAGACTCTTAGTGTGAGTACTTCATGCGCTCTGGCACGCCACGGCGGATGAAAGTTGTGACTCTACTGCAAAAAGGTCGCTCAAGCGCAAAAGTCCGACTTCTCTCAGGAGGAGCAACCGCAAATCACACAGAAGTCGGACTTTTCGCAGCAGAGTCAGTTGTGGACACGGATTGGCGGAAACACGGACTCTTTTGCTTTGATCTGTGTTTTCCTCAATCCGTGTCCACAGGCTTCTTTCAGGACAGGATGCCTAGCGCATGAACGCCTCATGCAGGCCGCCGTCCACGGTGAAGATCTGGCCGGTGGTCTTGCTGAAGGCGCTGGTGATGAGCAGGTAGGCCATCTCGGCCTGATCGTCGAGGCGGATGGGCGATTTGGTGAGGGTGCGCTGGGCGTAGAAATCAGCCAGCTTGTCGCGCAGATCCTCGGTGCTTTCGTCTTCGGCGAAGGGGATGCTGTATTTGGTGAGCGAGCTGATCACACGATCTCGCGGGAACATGCTGCTGCCTTCCACCACCGTGGCCGGCGCCAGCCCGTTCACCCGCACCAGCGGTGACAGTTCCATCGCCAGTTCGCGCACGAGGTGATTGGCCGCGGCCTTGCTGGTGTCGTAGGCCACCGATCCCTTCTTGGCCACCACGGCGTTGGCGCTGGTGGTGAGCACGAGCGATCCGCGCAACCCCTGCGCCTCCCAAATGTGACGCGCCTCGTCGGCCACCAGGTAGCCCCCCGTCACGTTGACGGCGAATGTTAGCGCCCAGCGGTCGTCGGGGATGCGTCCTTCGCGGTCGGGGGAGACGAAGATGCCGGCGGTGACGATGACGTTGTCCACGCCGCCGTAGGCCAGGATCACCTGTTCGAGCATGGCGCGCACGCTGTTGCGATCCGTCACGTTGACGCTCAGCCCGATGGCGGGGCCGCAGCCGGAGATGCCGGTGCCGGCCACGCCGATGCCCATGCCGTATTTTTGGGTCAACTCATCGGCGGTGGCCTGGGCGCTCTCGGCGCTGAGATCGGCGCAAACCACGTGCGCGCCTTCCCGCGCCACACGGTGCGCCACAGCCTTGCCGATGCCGCTACCGGCCCCCACCACCACCACGATGTTGCGTGCCAATTCCTTTTCGGGTGGCATACGCTTGAGTTTGGCCTCTTCCAACAGCCAGTATTCAATGTCGAACGCTTCTTGCTGGGGCAACGAAATGTACTGGCTGATGGCCTCGGCCCCGCGCATCACTTCCACGGCCGCGTTGTAGAATTCGGCGGTGACGCGGGATTCGCTCTTGTTCTTGCCCCAGGCGATCATGCCCACACCGGGGATCAGGATCACGGTGGGGTTGGGGTCGCGCATCGTCGGCGAATTGGGATGCTTGCACGCTTCGTAGTAGGCGGCGTAGTCGGCGCGGTACTGGGTGAGGCCGTCTTCGAGCTTTTGCAGCAGAGCGGGTAGGTCTTCGCCTTGCGGGTTCCAATCCACGTAGAGTGGTTTGATCTTGGTGCGTAGGAAGTGATCGGGGCAGGATGTCCCCAGTTCGGCCAAGCGCGGCGCGTCGTGACTGTTGACGAAGCGCAGGATCTTCTCGTCTGCTTGCACGGTGCCGATGAATTTGTTCTGTTGCGACACCATGCCGCGCAGACGTGGCAGCAGTTCCACGAGCAGGGCGTTGCGCGTCTCTTCGCTCAGTGGCTGGTATTTTTGCCCACCGAAGGTCTGATCACCCTTGTCACGTGCTTCGATGTAGCGGGCGGCCTTGTCGATCAGCGCCAGCGAGCGTTCGTAGCAGACTTTGTCGTCATCCGCCCAGTTGATCAGCCCATGCTGCCCCATGACGATGCCAATCATGCCCGGCTGTGCGTTGGACACTTCCTCCATCACCAATCCCAGATCGAAGCCGGGGCGCTGCCAATCGACCCAGCCCACTTCGTCGCCAAAAATCTCGGCGGTGAGGGCTTTGCCGTCTTTGGCCGCGGCCACGGCGATGACGGCGTTGGGGTGGGTGTGATCGACGTGGGCGGTGTGGATAAAGGCGTGCAGCGGCGTGTCGATGGAGCTGGCGCGTGGGTTTAGGTTGTAGACGGTGTGCAGGTACATGCCCACCATGTCGTCTTCGATGGGGGTCTTGACGCCTTTTTCGGCGGCGTTGTTGTAGATGGGCTGGAGCGAGCGCAACTTGTCCATGTAGAGCGAGGCGAAGTTTTCGGCCTTAGACGTGCGCAGATCGCCGCCAGACCCCTTGACCCAGAGCACTTCGACGTCCTCGCCGGTGAGGGGATCAGGCATGTACAGCTTAGCCGACGTGTTGCCGCCGCCGGTGTTGGTGATGCGCTGATCTGTCCCCAGCAGGTTGGAACGATAGACCAGCCGTTGCACGGGATCGAGCTTGTCGGCCACCGCATCGTCCCAGAGGTAGTTGACGTGTTGAAAGTCCGCTTGTGTGGGCATGAGCATGTCCTTGTGGTTGCGAAGAAAGCGTTCCGCCGCGAGGGCGAGGTGTGAGATGTCGTTGGGGATTAGGGGATTGGCCGCTTGCACCAATCGCTCAATCGCTCTCAATCGCCCCATCCCCCAGGTTTTCCGCCAAATCGATCAGTTCCGCGGGCAGATCGGCAAACACGACCTGCCCGTCGGGCAAAATGTAGATTTCGGTTTCGGTGGGAAAGGAAAAATCGTCGTCGTCCGAGGTGACGACGGATAGCGGCGGTTGAGGATGGTTGTCCACAGCGATGGGATCAGCCGATGTGGATTTGGGTGTCGCCGTCGCGTTCGTAGAATTCACCGGTGCGTTCCTCTTCTTCGACATGACCCAGTTTTTCCAACAGCGCGCTGATGTCCTCGCACGCGGACCCCTTGACGCCTTTGATCGTGTATTCCACTTTGCCGTCGGGGTGGATGGTGACTTCGATTTCCTGGCTCTGCATGGTTTACCCCCAACGCCGAACGGTGAGACGAATTACGTTGCCCTTGTCGGTCTGTTCCTCGACCAGGGTGAAGCCAGCCTTTTCGGTTTCGGCCAACACTTTGTGGTAGGCGTATCGTTGCTGAATACGTTCTACCTGAGCCTGGATTTGGCGCATCTGCATGTCGTCGCCGATGACCTCGTAACGCTCGGCGTCGTCCGCGGCGGGGCGTAGCCCAAAGATGACGGTGGGATGGTGTACCACCAGCGGCACTTCGCCCTGGAAACCGCTCCAACGGTGAACAAAGACCTCGTTTTCGCCGTATTCCACCTTCAAGTCTTCGAGCGCCCGCTTGACAATGCCCAGATCGCGCAATTCCGTGCTGACTTTGACAAACTTCGACATGGCTTTCCTCCAACCAATATACCAATCTCAGACACAGATTTTTGGACACAGATTTCAGGACAAGCAGGACCAGAAATGACTCTGCTGCAAAAAGGTCGCTCAAGCGCAAAAGTCCGACTTTTCTCAGGAGGGAGCAACCGCAAATCACACAGAAGTCGGACTTTTCGCAGGGGAGTCAGAAATAGAACGCGGATCGAGCGGATGAAGCGGGTTTTTCGGATTTATCTGAAATTTTCGCTTATTATCTGCTCAAACCCGCCCAATCCGCTCGATCCGCGTTCTATCCTCTGCTCTCCCCATTTTTGCCTTTTGTGCTTTGCCTTTTACCTTCTCTACTTTTCTTTCCACCGAATCCTCTGCCAGCAATCCCCGCCTTCGCGCCGCGTTCAGGCGGTCGCCACAGCCACAGGTGACAGGTTCGGTGAGCGCCTGCACAAAGGACGGCAACGCCCGCACTACCGATTCAAGACCGGCGCAGCGCGCCTGGCGCAGGCCATCCTGTTGATCGGCGCTCAGGTGCTCGATGGTGACGAGACCGGCGTAGCAAAGCTCAAGTTCAGCCGCAAGCGTGATCTCGGGGACGATGTTCTGACCGATCACGTCCACGCCCCATTGGCGGAACATGGCGCTTCGGCGATGGTCTCCCGCCGAGGACCATCGACGCCGAGATAGACGCCGCCAGTGGCCATGTCGATGGTGTCGAAGAGCGCCGTGGTCATCTGTGTGCAGACAGGCGGATCCTGGTTGACGCTGCGTGCGCCTTCTCGCTCAAAGAAGGTCTGCGGCTGGTGACGGGTAAAGTCGATGTAATCGATCACCACGGCAGGCTGTCCGCGGCGTAGGAGGGTTGACGGCCACCCCTGCGTCCCAGTTGAGGACACGCCGTGCGCCCAGCATCTTGGCCGCCAGCAACGTCGCCCGCGGATCGGTGCGCGAGGAGTCCACTGTAGGGCTGCACCCACACATCTGCCCCTTCCGGGCTGCGCCGCAACGCCAACGGCCCCACTGTGCCAAAGCGCGTCTCCACTGTGCGCTCCTCCACCACCGGCCCCAGCACGTCCAATGTTCGGGGGGGCAGCACGACGGCGAGAAGTAAGAGTAGCGATGCGTTGGACACGGAGGCTCCTTGGAAGGGGGATGGGTGATTTGTGATTGGGGGGAGATCGTGTTGAGTGTCTGAAATCGCCTAAGCGCTCAATCTCGTTCAACTGGAGATTGGACGATTAGGCGATTTCGGAAACTCTGCGAGACAACCCAATCACCAATCACCCATCCCCTCCCCCCTATGCTATAATAGATGTCGATTTCGCCCACCACACGACGAGGATCTACCTGTGCCAACGATAGCATTGATCGCCCACGATGGCAAAAAGGATGACATGATCCGCTTTGCGCGCGAGCATGCGCATCTGCTCAAGCCGTTCCACTTGATCGCCACCGGCACCACCGGCGAACGGGTGCAAAATGCGACGTCGATGGCGGTGGAGCGAATGCTGAGCGGACCCTACGGCGGCGACGCCCAGATTGCGGCACGGGTGGCCGAAGGGCTGGTGGCGGGTGTGATCTTCCTCGTGGATCCGCTCTACGCCCATCCCCACGAACCCGATATCAACGGTCTGCTGCGTATTTGCAATGTGTACAATGTGCCGCTGGCCACCAACGAAGCCACGGCGCATCTGATATTGGAGGCGCTGGTGGAGCAGTTGACCGCAGACGATGCTTTCGCGCCGGAGGCTGATCAATGAGCGCATCGCCTGTGCGCTTGGCGATCTGGGGCGCGGGGACCTTCGTGCGCAAGGCCCACATCCCGTCGATCCTCGATATTGCCGAGCGTCCGCTGGAAATCGTGGCGGTGTGCAGCCGTTCGCAGGCTTCCGGTGAGGAAGTGGCGGCGCTGTTGCCCCATCGCGTGAGCGTGTTTACCGACATCGACGCCATGCTGGCCGACGATGGGATCGACGCCGTGGATGTGGCGCTGCCCATTCCGCTGCTGCCCGACGCCGTGCGCCGCTGCCTGGCCGCGGGCAAGCATGTGATCAGCGAGAAGCCAATCGCGCCGACTGTGGCCGAAGCCGAGACGTTGATCGAGTTCTACGCCGGCCACGGCGATCAAGGGTGGATGGGGGGCGAAAATTGGCGCTACGAAGAGGCGTACATCGCCGCCGGTCAGTTGATCCGCGACGGCGCGATTGGGCGCCCTCTGCTGTGTGATTGGGCGCTGAATCTGCCGGTGATGCCTGGGCGCCAGGACACCGCACGGTCTGGCGGCGCGCCGGCGACTTCCCCGGCGGCTTTTTGCTCGACGGCGGCGTGCATCATGTGGCCGGCCTGCGCGCGGTGCTGGGCGAAATCGAGAGCGTGTCCGCGGTGATGGCGAGCCAGCGCCCCGATCTGCCCCCGGCGGATACCATGAGCACGTCGCTGCGTTTTGTCAACGGCGCCGTGGGCAGTTACAGCGTCACCTACGCCGCCCGCAGCGGACTGGCGTCCTCGGCGCTGCATGTGGTGGGCAGCGAAGGCAGCCTGCGCGTCACCGCAGACGCCGTCACCCTCTGGCGCGAAGGCGACGAGCCGTCCGTCCGCTCCTTCGAGACACTGCGCAGCGTAGAACGTGAACTGGCGGCATTTGCCCACGCCATCCAACATGGTTCTCCTCACCGCAACAGCCCGCAACAAGCCCTACAAGATCTGGCGGTGTTGGAGGCGATGATCGCGGCGGCGGAGACGGGCGCGCGACAGTCTGTAATTCGTAGTGCGTAGTGCGTGTACCATTGGCGTATGCGATTTCTGCATTGGGAACGATGATTTCTGGCCCAATGCCGGATTGTGGACATAGATTGGGGGAATGTGAACCAATACGAGTTCAGTATCTCCACCGGTACACGCATTACGCATCACGCAAACATCATCTCATCATCGCGTCTTCAGGAGTTCTCCTTTATGCTACTAGCCGGAGACATCGGCGGCACCAAGACCAATCTGGCGGTTTTTGTACCCGAAGCCGGGCTGCATTCACCCGTGGCCGAGGGGACGTTCCCCAGCCGCCGCTATGCAAGCCTCGAAACAGTGGTCGCCGAGTTCATGCAGCAACACCAGGATCTGCACATCGAACGCGCCGTGTTTGGCGTGGCGGGGCCGGTGGTGGAAGGCCGCGCCGAGGTGACCAACTTGCCCTGGCTCCTCGAAGAAAAGGCGCTGGCTCAGGCGCTGAACGTGGACGTGGCCTATCTGCTCAACGATCTACAATCCATCGCCAGCGCGGTGCCGGTGCTCACCGCGGACGACGTACACACGATCCACGCCGGGGACGCGGTGCCGCACTCGGCCATCGGCGTGGTGGCGCCAGGGACCGGCCTGGGCGAGGCGTTCCTCACTTGGAATGGATCGCACTACCGCGCCCACCCGTCGGAAGGCGGTCATTCGTCCTTTGCGCCGGCGAACGAGGAACAGATGGCGTTGTTGCGCTTTCTGATCAAGCGATACCATCACGTCAGTTGGGAACGGGTCTGCTCCGGCCTGGGCATCCCCAACCTGTACGCGTTTTTCAAGGAGACCGGCCGCTTTGCTGAACCGGATTGGCTGGCGGCCAAAGTCGCCGCCGCCGAAGACATCACGCCGGTGATCGTGCAGACTGCGTTGGAACGCGGCGAGGATTGCCCGATCTGCGACGCCACATTGAAGATGTTCGTGTCGATCCTGGGCGCGGAGTCGAGTAACCTGGCGCTGAAGGTGCTGGCCACCGGCGGCGTCTACTTGGGCGGCGGCATCCCCCCGCCTGCCGCTGACCGATGGCCGCTATGAAAGCCTTCCTCGACAAAGGACGTTTCGCTGATCTACTGAACGACGTGCCGGTCCACGTCATCCTGCACCCAAAAGTTGCGCTCATCGGCGCAGCAAGCTACGGCCTCGTCATGGCCGCGTCATCAAGAATATGATCCGCGAAGTCAACCAAAGGAGAAGAAAATGGCAATCCTGGGCATTGATATCGGGGGCAGTGGCATCAAGGGCGCGCTGGTAGACGCCGAAAGCGGCGAACTGCTCACAGATCGCAAACGCATTGAAACCCCACAACCGGCGACGCCGACGGCGGTGGCCGAGGTGATCAAGGAATTGGTGGATCACTTCGAGTGGACAGGATCGGTGGGTTGCACCTTCCCAGCGATTATCCGCAACGGCGTGGTCCACTCTGCCGCCAACGTGGACAAGAGCTGGATCGGCACCGACGCCAAAAAGCTCTTCGAGGCGAAGACAGGCTGCAACGTCACCGTGATCAACGACGCCGACGCCGCCGGCATCGCCGAGATGGTCTTCGGTGCGGGGCGCGACGTGCCTGGCGTGGTCATCGTGCTCACGTTGGGGACGGGCATCGGATCCGCGCTTTTTGTGGACGGTCACCTGGCGCCCAATACCGAGTTGGGTCACCTGGAGATGAACGGTGGCGACGCCGAGCAGCAGACAGCCGACAGCGCACGCGACCGCGAGGATCTGGGTTGGAAGGCTTGGGGCAAGCGGCTTAACCAGTACTTCCAGATGGTGGAATTCCTGCTCTCGCCTGATCTCTTCATCGTGGGCGGCGGCGTGAGCAAGAAGCACGAGAAATTCTTCAAACACATCGAAACCCGCGCCCCGTTGGCGCCGGCCAAAATGCGCAACCAGGCCGGCATCGTGGGCGCGGCTATGGCCGCCCACGCCCTCACCCACGAAGTGGGCGAAATGGACTTCGACACCGCCAAGATTATGGATTTTCATCTAGAGAAGACAGACGAGTAGGAATTTTCGATTTTCGATTGACGATTGACGATTGTCTTGATAAGCAGGTGATTTCTTCTCTGGAATATTTCAATGTTGACGAAAAAGCAGTCAGGCCGACTGTTCGCACACCCGACGAGACAATCGTCAATCGTCAATCGTCAATCGTCAATCGAAAATCGTGAATTTCTTTCTTTGAAAGGATCCCCATGACCATTCTTAACGACACCGCCACACTCGGCCAGTCGATCTGGCTCGACTTCATCCGGCGCTCGTTCCTCGACTCCGGCGAGATGCACAGGCTGGTGGAGAAAGGGCTGCGCGGGGTGACGTCGAACCCTTCGATCTTCCAGAAAGCCATCACCGGCGGCTCCGACTACGACGCAGCCATCCAGCGCCTGGTGGACGAAGGCGCGATGGTAACCGACATCTACGAACACATTGTGATCCAAGACATCCGCCGCTGCTGCGACGTCTTGCACCCGGTCTATGATCGCAGCAAAGGGGCCGACGGCTTCGTCAGCCTCGAGGTGAACCCCAAACTGGCCTACGACACCGAAGGCACCGTCGTTGAGGCGCGGCGGCTTTTCTCGATGGTGGATCGCCCCAATTTGATGATCAAAGTGCCTGCCACGCCGCAGGGGATCCCCGCCATCGAAACATTGATCGGCGAGGGGATCAACATCAACGTCACCTTGATGTTCTCGTTGCATCATTACGAAGCTACCGCCAACGCCTACATCCACGGGCTGGAGAAACTGGCCGCCGCCAACATCGACTTCAGCCGCGTGGCGTCGGTGGCGTCCTTCTTTGTCAGCCGTGTGGACGGCAAGATCGATGCGCAGTTGGAGAAGCTGGGCAACCAGGATCTCCAGGGCAAGATCGCCATCGCCAACGCCAAACTGGCCTACGCCCGCTTCCAAGAAGTCTTCAGCGGCCCGCGTTGGGAGAAACTGGCCGCCAAAGGTGCGCGGGTGCAGCGTCCGCTGTGGGGCAGCACCAGCACCAAGAATCCGTCTTACCCCGACACACTCTACGTAGACGAACTGATCGGCCCCCACACGGTGAACACTGTCCCGCCGGCCACGCTGGACGCCTTCCTCGATCATGGGACGGCGGCGCGCACCGTCGATCAGCACCTGGATGAGGCGCGGGCACAGATCGCCAAACTGGCCGAGTTGGGCATCGATCTCGACGACGTCACCGAACAGTTGCAGCGCGACGGCGTGGAAGCCTTTGCTGCGGATTTCGATGTGCTCATGCAGAGCATCGCCGACAAGGCGGCGCAGTTCGCCGGCGGCGCACACAACAGTCTGAGCGATCACACCAGCTATCACCTGGGCGCCTACGCCGACCTGATCGACGACGCCCTGGCCGATATGGACGCGGCGCAGATCGTCACGCGTATCTGGGCGCAGAGTTACTCGGTGTGGCGCGAAGATCCAGAAGAGATCAGCAACCGGCTGGGCTGGTTGCGCATCGCCGAAGAGATGCGCTCCGAGAAGAGCTGCATCGAAGCGCTGGTGCAGGACGCGGCCAACGCCGGCTACACCCAGGCCGTGGTGCTGGGCATGGGCGGATCGAGCCTCGCTCCCGAAGTCTTCGGCAAGTTTTTCGGCCACGCCCAAATCCAATTGCACGTCCTCGATAGCACCCACCCCGACGCCGTGCTGGCGCTGCGCGCTCAACTGGATCTGGCCAAGACGCTCTTCCTCGTCTCCACCAAATCTGGCACCACCGCGGAGACGCTCTCGTTCTTCAAAACGTTCTACAATTGGACGGCTGATGTGGTGGGCACAGACAAAGCCGGGCAGCACTTCGTCGCCATCACCGATCCCGGCTCGAAGCTGATCAAGATGGCCGAGGACGCCGGCTTCCGCGCCGTCTTCTTGGCCAACCCCAACATCGGCGGGCGCTATTCGGCACTGACCCACTTCGGGCTGACGCCCGCTGCGCTGGTGGGTGTGGATCTCAACCGCCTGCTGCGGCGCGCCGTCGAGGCCATGGACAACTGCGGCTCGCACCTCGCCGCCGCTCACAACCCCGGCGCCAAAGTCGGCGCGGTGATGGGCGATCTGGCCAAAGCGGGCCGCGACAAGCTCACGATCATCGCCTCGCCCAAGGCTGCGTCCTTTGCCGACTGGCTGGAGCAGCTTGTGGCCGAAAGCACCGGCAAGTCCGGCACCGGCATCCTGCCCGTGGTGGGCGAGGAAGTCGGCGATCCGTCGGTCTACGGCGATGATCGGCTCTTCGTCTACCTCAAATGGAGCACCGACGACACCCACGACGCCGCAGTGCAGGCGCTGGCCGACGCCGGGCATCCGGTGATCACCGCCCAGTTCCGAGATGTCTACGATCTGGGCGCGCAGTTCTTCCTGTGGGAATTTGCCACTGCCGTGGCTGGGGCGCGCCTGGGCATCCAGCCCTTTGATCAGCCCAATGTGGAATCGGCCAAGGTGCAGGCGCGCAAGATGATGAACCAGTACATGGAGACAGGCAAACTGCCCACCGTAGAGCCGACGCTGACCGAAAATGGCATGTCGGTGGTGGGCGACGTTAAAGCCGACACGGTGGCAGGCGCGCTGAAGGCGTTCCTCGCTCAGACCCAAGCGGGCGACTATCTCTCACTTCAGGCGTACATCGAACCGACCGAGGCTGCCGCCGATGTACTCCGCGCCATGCAGACGCAACTGCGCGATCAGACCAAACTGGCGACGACGCTAGGCTTCGGTCCGCGTTTCCTCCATTCTACCGGTCAACTGCACAAGGGCGACGGCGGCAACGGGCTATTCATCCAATTCGTGGACAAGCCGCAGGGCGAAGTCCGTATCCCCGACGAGGCGGGCAAAGAGGAAGCAACCGTCCCCTTCGGCATCTTACTCGAATCGCAATCCTTGGGTGATCGACAGGCGCTGATTGATGAAGGGCGTCGGGTGTTGCGGATTGATCTGGGTGCAGCGCCGGTTGAGCAGTTGAAGAAAATGAATGATGAATAAAGAATGAAGAATGGGTGGCGCATGTTGGCGGGTTACCCGCCAACATGCGCCACCCATTCTTTATTCTTCTTTTTACCCACTCACTCCCCCACGAGGATAAATCTTGTCTTCCGATGCACTCTCATTGAAACGTCAAGCCGCGGCCGCTGCGGTGAAGTTTATCGAATCGGGCATGGTGATCGGCCTGGGCGCGGGGAGCACGGCGTATGAAGCGCTGGTGCAGATCGGTGAAGCCATCCGCCGCAGGGGCACTGCGCGATGTGGTGGGCGTCCCCTGTTCCAGGCAGGTGGCGGCGGACGCCGAACGCTTCGGCATTCCGCTCACCACGCTGGACGATCACCCGGCCGTGGATCTCACCATCGACGGCGCCGACGAGGTGGATCCGCAGTTGCGGGTGATCAAGGGCGGCGGCGGCGCGCTGCTCTACGAGAAGATCGTGGCGCAGTCGAGCCGACGCGAGATCATCATCGTGGACGCGTCGAAACTGTCACCGCGGTTGGGGACGGTGTGGGCGGTGCCGGTGGAGGTGATTCCGTTTGGGGCGCGGGCGCAGTGGGAATTCCTGGAGGAAATAGAAACGTCGGTGTCGCTACGCAAGACCAAAGACGGGGCGACCTTCTACACCGACCAGCGCAATCTCATCCTCGACGCCAATTTCGGCCCAATCGAGGACGTGGACGCAGTGGCGCAGGCGATGAACAACCGCGCCGGCATCGTGGAACACGGTCTCTTCCTGGGGTTGGTGACCGACCTGATCGTGGCGTCGCCCGAGGGCATCCGCTACGAATGTCGATCATAAGTAGATCACAAATAGTCTAGCCGTTCCAGCACCCAACCCTGCGCCAGCCACTCAAACTGCACGAGGACGTCGCACTGTCGCGCCAGGACGCCGCCGAGCGTAGTGGTCTTCGTCTTGTGGGAATTGGGCGGAGCGGTAGTGCAGGCGCAAGTCTTCGCTGCGGTGGGTGGCCTGCATCTGCGCGAAGACATCTTTGAAGCGGTCCACCACTGCTTTGGAACGCCCCACCTGTTGGCTGACGGCGTGGATCTCGGCCAGCAGTTGGATCAATGTCCCTTCTTCGAGGCAGGTGGCGAGGAAGTCGATGGCCTCCTGCGCCGTGGCGAACGTGCGCACCGCCCTAGGTTGCGTTGTGGAGAAGATCAGGCCGTCCTCTGTATCGAGCATACATCACTGCTCCTGACGACAACGGAAGCCGGGGCGTCGCTCGGCTTCCTGCGGGTAGTTTACCAGTAGAGTACACCCAATTTCTACCTTGAATCCGCACGCTACCCCGACATTTGGCTGACGAAGTTCTCCTCCTACTGCTTCACCGCGCCCGCCAGCCCTTCGATGAAGTATCGCTGCAAGAAGAGGAAGACGATGATCACCGGGATGATGCCGATGGTGGCCGCCGCCGCCATGCCCGCCCAGTCGGTGAAGTATTCGCCGCGGAAGGCGTACATGCCTACCGAAAGCGTACGCAGTTCGGGGCGGGGCAGAGTGAGCACCAGCGGCAACAGGAAGTCGTTCCAACTGGAGATGAACTGCATGATGATGGTGGTGGCGATGATCGGCTTCGAGAGCGGCAACATGATCTGCACGAAGACGCGCACGAAACTGGCCCCGTCCATCACCGCGGCCTCCTCCAATTCGCGTGGGATCTGCCCGAAGTAGCCGGCGAAAAGCAAAATGAAGATCACATGCGCGCCGCCGCTCTGCGCCAAGATCACGCCCAGCAGCGAACCGTTTAGCCCAAGCGTCGTCACCAGGTCGAAGATGGGGATGATGGTGTAGGCCGCGGGCAGGAAAACAGTGGCGATGAAGAAGGCCATGATCGTCTTCTTGCCGGGGTAGTCGTAGCGACCCAGCGCGTAGCCCATCATCGACGTGGTGATGAGCACCAGCGTCACCGTCCCCGCGGCGATGATGACGGTGTTGAGGAAGTATTGCCCAATGCGCGCCTGCACCCACGCCCGGGCGAAGTTCTCCCAGTGGAGCGCCTGTGGCAGCAGCGTCAACCCAGTGCGGAAGATGTCGTTGTTGGTCTTAAACGCGGCCGACACCATCCACAAAAACGGGTAGATCCACAGGAACGTGATGGGGATCAGCGCCAGGGTGACGATCAACTCGCGCAGCCGCGCCGGTCGCAGCCGACGTCTGCGGCCGATCTCGCCCACTGCCGGCGTTTGTTTGACGGATTGGGTGATGCTGCTCATGCTTCCATGCCTCCTGTGTCCATGCCGCCACGGTTCACCTGACGGCCCACCCACCACTGCACCACCGCCAACGCCATCACCGTAAAGCCGAAGAAGACCGCCGTGGCCGAGGCATACCCCAGCCGCGGCAAACTCTGCGACGCCGCCGAACCAAACGCTGTGCGGTAGATGTAGACTTCCATCACCTCGGTGGCAAAGAACGGCCCGCCGCCGGTCATGGTTTGTACCAGCGCAAAGACTTTAAGCGTCCCCACCGCGGTAATGAGCACGATGACAATGGCGAACGGCTTGATCAGCGGCACGGTGATGCTGCGGAACTGCTGCCACACATTGGCGCCGTCCACTTTGGCCGCTTCGTAGAGTACCGGCGGCACCGTCTGCAACGCCGCCAGCCAGTAGATCATGGGCTGGCCCAGCCACTTCCAGATCTCCACACCGATCACCGTCCATAACGCCGAATCGGCCTCACCCAGGAAATCAATGGGTCGTTCTAAGAAATTCAAGAAAAGCAGGCTGAGGTTGATCGGCCCGTTGAAGGGACTGAGGATGAAGGTCATCACGATGCCCACGATGGCCGTCGTCGTCACCACGGGGATGAAAGAGCGTGCGGAAGACGGGCGACAGCCACCAGCGCATCGTTGAGGATAATGGCGATGATCAGCGCCAGGGTTAGCTTCACGGGTACGCTGGTGAACATGAAGAGGAATGAGCGCCCAAAGCGCGGCCCAGAAGAACTTGTCTTGGATCACCTCGCCGTAGTTGGCCCGAGCCAATGAAGGTGGCATCGGTGGTGAAGCCCGACCATTGCAGCAGCGAAAAGTACATGGATGCCGGGATCGGGTAGAAGGTAAACATACCCGTGAGGATCAGCCCGGGCAGCATGAAGTAACACCAACGCGCGCCGCCACCATGCGTTGCCACACAGATTTCGTCGGGCGCCGGCCGGCAGGATGTTCGGTCCTGGTGCAGTGCGAACGGCCATAGGCCAAACTACGGAACAGGAGAGAGGGCGGGTGTGAGTTGCGTAATGCGTGATCGCGCCCGAGTTCACCGCTGGGTTACGCATCACGCATTACGCATTACTCCTAAAGCGCTTCGTACATTTCCGCGCTGTAATCCTGTGTCGGATCCCAGTTGGCAAAGATGAAGTCTTCGCGCGAGACGTTGGCGCCCTTGGCCTGGGCGGCGGCAATGGCCCGATCCAGCTCGGCTTCGGCGCGGTCATTGAGATCTTGCAGCGATGCGGCGATGTCGGTGAGTTGGCCGGTGTAGAGACCCTGCACCGTCTCGGCCAGGTTCAGGGTGACAGGCTGGAGTTCCAATGTCACCTGCACCACGTCGGGTTGCGCACCAGCGGGCTGGGGCCGGCGCGGATCTGTTCGTTGAACATCTGCAAGGCGCCACAGGGCGATGGGATCGAGGTCGGCGCCCTCCAGCGCTTCGGGAAGATGGGGCCATCCGCCGCGCCGACGACGTTTGCCCATGCTTGCTGGCCTGCCAATGTCCCCATGTAGTGGAAGATGTCACCGGCGATAGCTTTGCCGGCGTCAGATGCTTCGGCGTAGACATAGAGTTGGTTGGCGCCGCCCGGGCTGACCATCAACGGCACCATCAGCCCTTCTTCCATGATCGGCTGGCTGGAAACGTTGAAGTTGAAGTCGGGATTTTCGGCCTGCCAGATGGGAATGTTCCACGGGCCTTGCAGGATCATGGCGGCCGCCCCTGCGGCATCATGGAGCGGGCCTGAAACGTTCATCGACATCGAACCGGGAAAAAGCTGCCGTCGTCCTTCATGGCTGGCAGCAACTCGATGGCGGCGACGTGCCGATCATCGGTGAAGTTGAATTCGCCGGTGCGGTAGTCGACGCCGTAGCCACTGTTCCAGCCGTCGCTGGCCGAAGCGCCGGCCATGCGGGCAAGGCCGAGACGATGTCGCCCCAGCGGTTGACCTGGTTGCCGCCGATGATGAAGCCGTAGTATTGGCCGGCGCCGTTTTCGGTGGTGATGCGGGCGGCTTCGCGGAACTCGTCCCAGGTCAGGGGGCGGGCGCTGGGATCGAAGCCGGCTTCTTGCATGTAGTCGACGTTGTAGAGCAGGTGCGAACCATAGCGCTTATTCGACGTGATCGGCACGTTGTAGGTTTTGCCGTTGAAGTCGGTGATGCCGGGCACAAAGACGCCGGGCGGGAAGTTGGCCTTCCACTCGGCAAAGTTGGGGACGATGTCATCCAACGCCGCCGCCCAGCCTTCTTGTACAGCCTGCGCCGGCGTATAGGACAGTGGAATCTGGAAGACATCGTGGGCGGTGCCGTTGCGTACGCCCAGCGGCACCACCTGGGCGATTTCGTTCCAGGGCAGGGCATCATACTGAATGGTGATGTTGGGGTGTGCTTCCTGGTAGGCGGCGAAGTACTGGTTCCAGAAGACAGCCTTCTGGTCGCCGCTGTCGACCCAGCGAAAGGTGACATCTTCGGTGGGCAGTTGCGCGCCGGATGCGCCGACCGCCATCGCATCGCCGCCTGACGCCGTTTGGGGCGCTGTGCTGCCCGATCCGCTGGGTGCGGGCGCAGCCGGCGCTGCGCAGGCGGCCAGGAAGAAGCCGCCACTCAGCGCGCTCCAACGCAGAAAATCACGCCGATTCAGTGCGCCGCGAACAGGAATTCTTCGTTCCGTCATCGTCTTTCTCTCCTTTGAGCGAATAGAATACGAGTTTGGATATTCGATTCTACGGCAGAGAACCGCCGCAGCACAAACACAACTTACATTTGACGATTCGATTTGACGATTGGGGGAGGGGAGCGGTGTGAGTTGGAACGTTCCACCGTGCGCAAAGACTAGCACAGATTCAGGCGACTTGCAAGTCATCTGAAAACATTCGAGAACGCTGCGGGCGGACAGCGCCAGGTACGGGCCAAGCAGACTTGTCAGGCAGAATACGTACTGGCCCGTGCCTGGCACTGTCGTTACGCGTCAGTATCGTCGCGCCACTCGGAAACCAGGATCGACGGCGTTTGCGTCGTAGAAGATGGGCAGGGCAGGTGGTGCGCCGAGGCGTTCTAGTTCGATTTGGGCGCCTTCCAGTTGGGTGGTGAGTTCTCCCAGCGGCGCGTTGGGGTAGAAATCCAGCTCGCTGTAGAGGATCAGCCGACGTAGCATCTCGGCGCGCAACATGGCGGATTCGAGCGGCTCACTTTTGGCAACGACCACAGCGTTGAGCACTGTCACCAGGTTGTTGGTGACCTGATTAAGCGAGAGCCGCAACGCTTCGGCCTGCGCGCCCCAATCCGGCGCCAGATCCACGCCGAAACCGCCGGCCCCGATGCGCAGTTTGAGCAGGATCCAATTGCGTTGTTCCTGGATCAGCGTGTACTGCTGGCCCAGGGTAAGGCCGCTTTCGTTGATGCGGGCGTAGCGCTGCGCGCGCAGATCGTCCTCTTCCTGTAAGATCGAACGCACCAGGGCGCGTTCGGCGTCGAAGTCCTGGCCGCCGGTGAATGTGAGCCGGTCGATCAGTGCCTGCACCGCCGCCTGCCGCCGCGCGATGACATCCAATAGCGGCGCTTCCACGATCACCAGTTCGGGGATCTGCGGCCATTGGCTGATCAGCGCCACGGCATACGGTCCTGCCGCCGGGTTGCGCAACAACTCGCCGATCCGACGTGCATCTTCCTCGCTACCGTAGGTACGCAGCACCGGCGTCACGGCTTCCAGGATCTGGGCGCGCTGCGCCGGCAGCAGATCGGGGAGTTGAACAGCCACATGTTGCGCCTGTTGGGCTGTTTCCACGGCGATCTCTTCGGCGCCAGCGTCGATCAGCCCATTCGCCGCCTGCGCCAGGATCTGGCCGCGTTCGAGCGGGGCGAGTTCGGGCGCCAGCATGGCCACGACGCGCGCCGTACGGAACGCTTCGACGGCCTGCGGCGTTTCGCCCGCGTCGACAAACTGCGCGCCCAGGCGGAGCATGTCCGCGGCGCGCTGGGAGGCTGGAATCGTGTCGTCGTACTGGAGCACGGCATAGGCCAGGGCGCGCTCGTGGGCGGTGACCGCCTGTTGCGCCAGTGCAGTGACCTCTGCGCCTGTCAATTGCAGCAGGGCCAGGTGCGGCGGAATCCGATCTGGCTGGAGCAGCGTCGTCTCTTCGGCGACAACGGCTTCCGTCTCGATTGTAAGGTTCAAAATGTAGAGACCGGCCAAGGCCAGCAGGCCGATCAACGCGCTGCCCACGAAGCCCAACAAAAAGATAAGCTGTAGCCAGCCGCGTCCACGCCGGCGGGGGATTTCATCTTGTAGAGAAGACATAGCATTCAGTGTTCATGGCAATCGTCGAACAGTCGTCAGGCAACCGTCCGACATGCAGGGGCGGGTGTCGATATAAAGTGAAATGATGCACAGATGTCGTGTCGGCGTATGCGCGATTAGTATAGCACGCCGCCAGGGGAAAGATAAAGCTGGCGTACTGTTTTTGTCCCCCACTGCGGCTATGCTATGATAGCCACTGCACATTCTCTCTTGCTCTGCAAGTATCATTGTTGCAATAGGACCGTACCGTGTAGTCCTCTCACTGGCGCCCTTGCAGCCGCAAGACCTTGGAGGAATTTCAATGCAACGCACCAACTACAATCCGCCCACATCGTTCTGGGGCAACCTGGCCAGCTTTCTTGAGAATTCAGCGGCATCTTTGCTCACCCTTGTGCTGATCCCGGCGCTGTTGGCAGTGGCCCTGCTCCTGCCTCCGGTGAGCCTGCTTGAGCGTATTCAAGCGTTGACGCTGACTGAGATCGACGAACGCGGCGCAACAATTGCCGATCCCGACGGCACCATGATCACCTACCCCGGTGAATTCGTGGCCACGCCTTTCCGGGCATCGGTGAGCAGCATCCCCCGCGCCTCTTTCCTGGCCGGTGAAGCCGGCGAAGCGTGGCGCACCGCCGCCGACGCCTTGCCCAACACCATCACGCCGCGCAGCCCGATCTACGAGATCGACGTGCGGGGCGAAGCGCCTACGGGCATGGTGATACAGATCCCCATCCCCAACGACAGTGAACCCTACGAGACACTCGATCTCTACACCTGGCAGAATGGCGAGTGGCTGCATCTGCCCAGCACGGTGATCCGCGCCGATGATCGGATCGAGTCGCAGTTGGAGGGTGAGCTACCCAGCAACTTCGTGGTGGTGCAATCGGCGGCGACGCTGCCGCGCCGCCGCGGACCTGGGCTTGGCGGAACAGATGCCGCTCAATGCCGACAATGCCGTGGTGACCATGGCCGTGGCAGGGTTGTACCTGCGCGGTGACGGCGCACTCGAAGGTCAACTGCGGGCCGTCCCCCCTGGCAACTACGAAGTCGTGCCTGTGCTGCGCAACTGGCTCGAAGGTGAAATCCCGCGTTGATCTCTTGAACAACATGATCATCGATCCCGGTCTGCGCGACAACCAACTCACTGCCGTCACTGGGTTGCTGGTAGGCAACGGCTACCCCGGTGTGGTGATCGACTACCGCGGCGTCGACGCCACCGACCAGGCCCGCACCGATTTCACCCGTTTCGTCACCGAGCTGGCCGAGCGTCTGCACGCCGCCGACGTCAACAAGCGCCTGACCGTGCGTGTTGAGCCGCCGCAGCAGATCTCGGCGCTGGAATGGAACACCTTCGGCTACGATTGGGCCGCCATCAGCGAAGTGGCCGATAGTGTCATCGTGCCGGCGCCGGTGGATCCGCGTGCCTACGAACCGGGCGGCGAGATGGAAGCGATGCTGGCCTACGCCACCGATCAGATCGACCGCACAAAACTTCAGGTGGAACTGTCCGGCCGTTCGGTGGAACGCAGCGGCAACTACCTGCTGCTCAAGGGCTACCAAGAAGCACTCCAGCCGTTGGTCAGCCAATTGCAGACCGAAGGCGGCGCCACCCCGGGCGAACCGATTCAGGTGACGCTGGAAAACCCGCGCATCCTCAACCGGCTCAGCTTTGACCAGGCCACCGCCACCTACTCGTACAGTTATCTGGACGATCAAGGCTTCGAGCGCACTGTCACTCTGGAGAACTCGGGCAGCTTTGCGCACAAACTGGGCCTGCTCGACAAGTACAACGTCACCCAGGTGATCGTGCGCGATCTGGAGAAGGGCGACGTCGATCCCGCCATTTGGGATGTGGCGCGCCAGTTCCAGCAGGGCGTGCTGATGGCGCCTGAATCCAGTGGATTGGCTGTTGCCTACACAATAAAGAATCAAGATGGCGCCGTGCTGGTGCAAGATGTGCGCCCGCTGGACAACCCCTCCTATGCGTTTGCGGCGCCGAGCAGCGCCACCGGCTTGCAGGTGGAAGCGCAACTAGTTGAGGGCAATCGTCCTGTCGGTGTGCTCAACAGCCTGGCGTTGGCATTGGCCACGCCCGCGCCGGCCGCGCCGACGCCGACGCCTGAGCCGCAATTTGCCCGGCTCACCAGTGGGCAGATTGTCAACGTGCGTCAAGGACCGAGCACGCAGTACCCTGTTGTTGGGCAGATTCAGCCCAGCGTCGTCTACCGCATTCTGGGCAAGAACGATGTCGGCGATTGGTGGCAGATCGACCTGGACGGCCAGGTGGGCTGGACCATCGGCAGCCTGGTCGACGCCGCCGGTGACACAGGCAGCATCGCGGTGATCACCGACATCCCCGCGCCGCCGGAACCGCAGGTGGCGCAAGCCGCCGCGGCGCCGTCTGAATCGCGTCAGGAATCGGCGCCGGCCGCGGCCGCGCCTGCCGTCTCCGCTCCTGCGCCAACCGGCGGTGGCAGCTTCGGCTACGGTGTTCAGGCGCACATGGTCCACAACGATCAGGCGGGCAAGGTGATGCAGATGACCCAGGGCATGGGTTTCAACTGGGTCAAGCAGCAGATCGAATGGCGCGTCTTCGAAGGCACGCAAGGACAGATCGACTGGGGTTCGATGGAAGGCATCGTCAACGCCGCCAACGCATCCGGCGTCAACCTGCTCTTCAGCGTGGTCAACGCGCCGAACTGGGCGCGCGAACCCGGCTTCGACAGCAGCGTAGGCGGCCCGCCGCAAGATCCGCAGACGTTCGCCAACTTCCTTGGCGCCGTGGCCGGACGCTACTGCGGCTCGTCGGTGAAGGCCCTGGAAGTTTGGAACGAACAGAACCTGCACTACGAGTGGGGCAACAAACCGCTCAACGCCCAGGAGTACATCAACCTTTGGCGCCATCCTATGCCGCCATCAAAGCGGCTTGCCCGTCGATGTACGTGATCAGCGGCGCGTTGACGCCGGCGGGCTCCAATCCGCCCTACGCCATCGACGACATGCAATACCTGGAGCAGATGTTCCAGGCGGGCCTCAACAACTACGCCGACGGCATCGGCGCCCACCCCAGCGGTTACAACGTGCCACCGAGCGCCACCTGGGAGACGGCCTGTGCGGCGATTCAGGCCAATGGTAACAGCTTCAACGGCGCCTGCGACAGTCCGCATCATTCTTGGAGCTTCCGCAGCACGATGGAAGGCTACCGCAACCTGGCTGTCAACTACGGCGCGGGCAACAAGCGCATCTGGCCCACCGAGTTCGGCTGGGCCGCAGGCGGCGCTTTTGATCCGCGCTATGCCTACGCCAACGACAACGACTACAACGAACAGGCCGCCTGGACCGTCGAAGCCTACCAGATGATGAAAAACTGGGGCTGGGTTGGCCCGGCCATCCTGTGGAATCTCAACTTCCGCGTTGTGGCCAACGGCACCGAGAAAGCGCAGTGGGGCATTGTCGACCCCAACTGGGGACCGCTGCCCGTGTACAACGCGCTGCGCGATATGCCGAAGTGATCCGTGTCGCGTGATCCGTGATGAAAACAGGCCGGCCCCCCGGCCTGTTTTTTGATCCCCCCCGATTTCATGTTTTGGGAGACGATCCGTACAATAGAGGACATTGCCCATGTGACACGTCACGTGGCGCTTTCACCGTTTGAAGACGCCTCCCCCAGTGTCTTCCCGATTCAGGATCAGATTTTGGAGAAGGCCATGAAGTTGTCGTTTCACCCTTCGCACCTGCGCAAATCTGTGCAGATTGTGTGTGCTTTTCTGTTGACCCTTTCCCTGTTTGTCGCCGGGGTTGTACCCGCCGCAGCCGCACCGTCGATTCCCCAGATCAGGCAAGACAGCGATACACAAGCCACAGCCGACCCCAACCAGACAGCTTACACCGTCCCTGCGGTGATGAATGTGCGCGCTGGCCCTGGCACCACATTCAGCGTGGTGACCAGTGTCCCCGCGCTGACGGTGGTGGAGATCATCGCCGAAAACGACGCCGGTGACTGGGTGCAGGCGCGCCTCGACGGCGTAGAAGGCGAAGTGTGGCTGGCCAAGTGGCTGCTCAGCTTCGACGATGCCGTTGAACCCGCATCCGATGCAACCAACATCGACGCAACCAACACCGACGCAACCAACACTGACGCAGATGTGACCACCACTGCCGATTCCGCGGAGACGACAGATACGTCCGCCGATACCGAATCCGCAGCCGCCGACGGCGCCGTCATCGCGGTGACCACGCCCAGCCGCATGAACGTGCGCGGCGGCCCCGGCACCGACTACAACGTGGTGACAACCGTCGCCGCCGGCACACAGGCACAGGTACGGGCGCTGGCTGTCTCCGATCAGTGGTTGCAAGTGGATCTGAGCGGACAGAGCGATCCTGTGTGGCTCTATCGCAGCCTCACCACGGTGCGCGGATCGCTGGCCGATCTGCCCCGCCTCAGCGATGACGAACTCCCACCGCGGCCACAGCCGCAGGCCGCGCAGGCACGGTCCGCAGCGCCCGCAGCATCGGCGTCGACGGTTGTCAACGCGCCGTTGCCCACAGGCGGCGGATCGTTTGCTTACGGCGTCCAGGCGCACATGATCCACACCGGCCAGCAGGGAACGGTGATGGACAAGACCCGCGAAATGGGCTTCAACTGGGTCAAACAGCAGATCGAGTGGAAGATCTTCGAATCTAATCCCGGTCAGTACGGCTTCGGCGACATCGGCCCCATCATCGGGGCGGCCAACGAACGGGGGATCAACCTGCTCTTCAGCGTGGTCAACGCGCCGGAGTGGGCGCGCGAAGCCGGTTTCGACAGCAGCGTGGGCGGTCCGCCCGCGGATCCGCAGGCGTATGCCAACTTCGTGGGCGCGTTGGCGCGTGAATACTGCGGTGGTTCGCTCAAGGCCATCGAAGTGTGGAACGAGCAGAATCTACACTACGAGTGGGGCAACAAACCGCTCAACGCAGCCGAGTACATGAACCTGCTGCGCCCAGCCTACGCCGCCATCAAGGCCGCCTGCCCGTCGATGTACGTGATCAGCGGCGCGCCCACCCCAGCAGGAGACAACGGGAACTTTGCGGTAGACGACATGCGTTATCTTGAGCAGATGTTCCAAAACGGCCTGGCCCAGTACGCCGACGGCATCGGCGCCCACCCCAGTGGCTACAACGTGCCGCCCAGCGCCGGATGGGAGACGGCTTGCGCCGCCATCCAGCAGAGCGGCAACAGCTTCAACGGCGCTTGCGACAATCCGCACCATTCGTGGAGCTTCCGCAGCACGATGGAAGGCTACCGCAACCTGGCTGTGCGCTACGGCGCCGGTCACCTGCGCATCTGGCCTACTGAGTTCGGCTGGGCTGCCGGCGGCGCATTCGATCCGCGCTACGCCTACGCCAACGATAACAGCTTCGACGAACAGGCCGCGTGGACGGTGGAAGCCTACCAAATGATGAAAAACTGGGGTTGGGTCGGCCCAGCCTTCCTGTGGAACCTCAACTTCCGCGTCGTGGCCAACGGCACCGAAAAGGCACAGTGGGGGATCGTCAACAACGACTGGTCTCCGCTGCCGGTGTTTTACGCCCTGCGCGATATGCCGAAATAATCGCCCAATCTCATCCCAACCACAACACCCACCCGCACCGCGAAGACACTCTACCCAAGGACTCTTTCATGCGATTCAACGGATGGTTCCGAGTAGCAACATTGCTCCTGGTGCTTCTGATCATGGTTGGCTGTGGACGCAGTCGCCCTGAGCCGACGCCCACGCCCACGAAGACGCCCGCTACCCAGGCCGCCCAACCCGTAGTAGCCACCGATACCCCCGTGCCGGTGCAACCTGCCGCGCCTGCGGCGCCACAGCCCACGGCAACGCCCGTCCCGCCCGAAACGCCGTCTCAAACCAGGCGCGCCACGGTGAACGCCACCGAGTTGAATGTGCGTAGCGGCCCCGGCGCCGATTTCGACGTGGTCCGCTCCATCACGCAAGGACAGCAGTTCGACGTCGTCGCCATTTCCGACGATCAGGCGTGGGCGCAGATCGCCGAAAACGGCGCGCCCATTGGCTGGACAGCAATTGAATTCCTGACGCTGACTGACGGACAGGCCGTCGCCGCGTCAAACGGGGAATCAGACACAGCCACCGCCGCGCCGGCGCCTGCTGCCGACGGTCCAGTTGAATACCTGCCCGCCACCATGCAAAGCCCCGACTTCGGCGCTCAGGCGTTCCTCTGGTGGCGCCCCGAAGTGAGCGACCGCGATTTGATGCTGCTCAAAGACGGCGGCTTCAACTGGGTGAAACAGTCCTTTGCCTGGGAGACTATCGAGGGCGCCGGCCAGGGCGTGTTTGACTGGTCGATTGCCGACCGCGTTGTTCAAGAAGTCAACAAAGACGGACTCAAACTGCTGGCGCGTGTTTCCAGCGACCCAGATCTGGCGAACTTCTGGGCCGGCCACCCGCCGGGCAACGCCGCCGCCTTTGCCAGCTACGTAGGCGCGCTGGCGCAACGCTACAACTGCACGCCACAGGCCAGCGGTTGCATCCAGGCTTTCCAGATTTGGAACGAGCCGAACCTGGCGCGTGAATGGGGTGGCAATCGCCCGAACCCTGCCGAATACGTCCAGTTTTTGGGACAGGCGTACCGCGCCATCAAGGCCGTGCATCCCTCCGCCATCGTGATCAGCGCCGGCATGGCGCCCACCGGCGATGACAGCGCCATCGCCATGCCCGACGACAAATTCTACGATCAGATGTATCAGGCCATGGGCGGCAGTAGCAACGGCTACTTCGACATGCTCGGCGTCCACGGCGCCGGTTTCGCCGCCCCACCCGAACTCGATCCGGCGGAAGCAGCGGCCAACCAGCAGTATGGCGGTTACCGCTTCTTCGCTTTCCGCCACATCGAAGACATCCGCGCCATCATGGAACGCTATGGCGATGGCAGCAAGAAGATCGTGATCCTCGAATTCGGCTGGACGTTCGACTCGGTGAATCCATCCTACAAGTGGCACGGAGCCGACGCCGGCATCGATCAGTTTGTTCAGGCCGACTACTTGAAGCGCGCCTACCAATACGCCGAAGCCAACTGGCAGCCGTGGATCGGCCTGATGAGCCTGCTCACCATGCCCAACCTCGACTGGCTTAACGACGGCAACCCCCAGGACGAGGAACAGTACTGGTGGGCGATCATGGAGCCTAGCCCGGTGGACCAGCTCAACTTCCGCGCCGCCTACATCGTCCTCTGCGACTACTTCAACCGCAAAGATGGTCAATTCTGCCCCTACGATCCAGCACGACAGTAGATGCAAGAACAGTAGATGCAAGAACAGTAGATGCTAGAGTAGATGACAAGTCGCAAAACAGTGGCGCCGGTAGCCAATCGCATAGATCAAACAAAAGGATCGGGTGTGTCGACGCCCGATCCTTTTCCGTCTTCGTTGCGCTCGAATGCAGACAGCGAACGCCGCGCCGGTTGGGTGGCGGCAGCGTTGTTCCTCGCCCTCGCGGCGCAGATGACGGCGCTGATCTTCGTGCGCCGCGTCAACCTGGACGAAGGCTGGTATCTGTGGGCGGCGAAGTTGGTCTACACAGGCAAGATCCTGTACGCCGACTTTGCCTACACCCAGACGCCGCTGTTGCCCTACGTCTACGGCGCGATACAGCAGATCTTCGGCGCCGGGATCTTGCAAGGGCGCATCTTCACCGCGATCCTGGCTCTGGCCAGTTGGGCGATCTACGCGCAGACGGCGCGCCGCCTACGCGGACCGTGGGCCGGCGTGATCGTATTGGCTGTGCTCGTCACCTCGCCCTTTGTGAGTGGCCTGTTCAGCTACACCGCCACCTACGCGCTCACCTCCCTGCTCCTGGCCGCGGCGCTCTACGTCGGCGTCACCGTCGAAGATCAGGATCGACGGCTTGCCCTGGCAACTGTGTTCGCCGCATTGGCGGTATGTGTACGGCTTTCGGTGGTGGCCGCCTTTGCGCCGTTCGCCCTCTACCTGCTTCTCAGCAGCCCCCGCCGCGGACGCGCCCTGCTCTGGATCGGCGGCGCTGCGCTGGTCACCTTTGGTGTGGTCATGGGGCCGTTCTTGTTGGTGGACGCCGATGCCTTTCTCTACGACATCCTGCGCTTTCACACTGATCGTCTCCTGCGTCTCGACTGGCGTTTCGGCCATGCCGTGCGCATGGCCTGGCGCACCGCGGTGGACTTTGCGCCGATCCTCGTCGTTGTCTACAGCGGGCTGGCTTGGACGCTGCTCACCCAACGCCGCCGAAGACAGGCCGACGCGCCCTCGACCGATCTACAACTGGCGGCGGCGGCGATGGCGCTGGGGCTGTTCGCCGCCCATCTCATCCCCCGCACCGCCGACAGCTACTACAACACGCTGCAATTGCCACTGCTGGCGATTGTCTTCGCCGTGGTGATCGTGGACTTGGGCGCCGGTCACTTGCGCAGACGCTGGGCGGCGCTGATCGTGCTCCTTGCACTCAATCTGTGGACGCAGGGCGCCGCCGTTCTGCGCGATGGATTTGTGCCGTTGCCGCTGCGCAACCAGTTCACCGCCGTGGACGAAGCCGCATCGTTCCTGCAACAGGTGTTGCCCGACGACGCTGAGATCCTCACCTTCAACACCCACCTGGCGCTCGCCGCGGGCATGGGCATTCCGCCCGGCTACGAGATGTCGATCTTCTCGTATCGGCCCACCTGGAGTACTGAACAGGCGCAACGCTACAACGTGATCAACAATGAACTGCTCCTCGCCGACTTGGCCCAGGGTGCAGACGCCATAGCCCTGACCACCTTCGATTTGGAAATGCTCTACGGTGAGCGGGATCTACTGCTTTCGACGCTCCACGAAACCTACCATTGGAGCGCCACCGTAGACGATTTCGATCCCGTAGGCGATCCGCTGCGCATCTACCTGCCGCCACGCTTCGAGCCGTTCCCCATGCAGCAGACGCTCAACGCTGATCTCGAAGACGGCCTCACACTGCTGGGCTACGACCTGCGTCAGTCGCGCCAGGGATCGCAATGGCTGCTGCACCTGACACTCTACTGGCGCACCGACGGGCAACCGAGCACGGATTACACCGTCTTCGCGCAGGTGTTG
>JAWKOL010000043.1:0-43674 GCA_041391225.1 Caldilineaceae bacterium | reverse complement strand
GTCGGACTTTTCGCAGTGGAGTCATTCTGAGCACATTTATGACACCTCGCAACCTATTGACAACTGCCCCCAAATCCACTAAGCTTTGGCATGTGGCATACCAATTCTATCGTTTTTCTTTCCGTGGTTCGATTGATCCATGTCCACGAAATCTCGGAACTGAACCTTGAACGAGCAGACAGGACTATTCCAGCCGCTGGAGCGCCATTCCACCCTGGCCAGCCGGGTGACGGGTCAACTCGAAGCGATGATCGTCGAAAATCGGCTCCAGCCCGGGGAACGCCTTCCCTCAGAGCGCGATCTGGCGTTGGAGTTCGGCGTCAGCCGCACCGTCGTACGCGAAGCCGTGCGCGCCCTGGTCGCCAAGAATCTATTGGAGGTGCGACCGGGCAGCGGCACGTTGGTGCGCCGACCGTCTATGGCGTCGGTGACCAACTCGATGTCCTTGCTGCTGCGCGTCGGCCAGGATCAGGTGGACTACGAGAAGCTGCACGAAGTGCGTCGCACGCTGGAAGTAGAGATCGCCGGCCTGGCCGCCGAACGCCACACCGACGAGGACCTCGCCCGCATCGAAAAGCTGCTGGCCGCCGCACCCGCCACCTGGCACGATCAAGAGCACTTCGCCCAGCACGATCTCGCCTTCCACAACGCCCTGGCGCAGGCTGCCCACAACGAAATCTTCCTCTTCGTGCTCAACTCGCTGGCCGACATCATGCTCGAAGTGCGGCGCATCGCCTACACCGTCCCCGGCCTGCCACAGCGCGCCCAGAACCTGCACCAAAACATCGTAGACCGCATCCGCGACGGCGATCCGCAAGGAGCGCAACAGGCCATGCACGAGGATCTGCTCTACGCGGAGGAGAATTTGAGGAAAGCTTTGATGGGGACTGGGGATTAGGGACTGGGAATCGGGGATTGGGTTGAGATTGCTGGGTGTGAATTGGCATGTTGGTGCGAAATCAGATGATGGGATGATGTTCAGCCGAAGCCGTCGGCGCCGCCATCCAGGATCATCATCCTCATTATCTCATCATCATCATCCGCCAACCCAAACACATCCCAATCCAAAACCAATTCACGACTCTACTGCAAAAAGGTCGCTCAAGCGCAAAAGTCCGACTTCTCTCAGGATGAGAGCAACCGCAAATCACACAGAAGTCGGACTTTTCGCAGGGGAGTCATTCACTCTACCGTGTCCCCCAGTCCCCGATCCCCAATCCCTAGTCCCCCATAGACGTTAAGTTAAGCGTCGTAGACACAAGTGCCGGGGACTTTTCGTCGCAGCGAGACGGGGTCATCACTCCTGGCGACTCGTCCAACATGAAGTCCCCGGCACTTTCGCTGGTCCTTATCTTAACGCCTATGCCCTAGTCCCCGCTCCCCACACCGGAGGATCAACATGAAACCACTTCGTTTCGCCATCTTCGGCACTGGCTTTTGGTCTCGATTTCAACTGGCGGCGTGGCAGACGCTCGAAGACGTGGAATGCGTCGCCCTCTACAACCGCACCGTGTCCAAGGCCGAGGCGCTGGGACGTGAATTCGGCGTGCCTGCCGCCTACGCCGATCCCGAAGAGCTTGCTCGACAACGAACAACTCGACTTCATCGACATCATCACCGACGTGGACACACACAGCCGCTTCGTCCACATGGCCGCGGAGCGCGGCTGGCGGTGATCTGCCAGAAACCGATGGCCCCCAGCCTGGAGACGTGCGAAGAGATGGTCGCCACCTGCCGCGCCGCCGACGTACCCTTTTTCGTCCACGAGAACTGGCGCTGGCAGACGCAGATCCGCGCCTTCCACCAGATGCTCAACTCGGGGCGCATCGGCACGCCGTTCCGCGCCCGCATCCACTACGTCAACAGTTTCCCGGTCTTCGCCAACCAGCCTTTCCTAGCCGAGCTGGATCAATTCATCCTCACCGACATCGGCAGCCACATCCTGGACGCCGCCCGCTTCCTCTTCGGCGACGCCACGAGCCTCTACTGCCAGACGCATCACGTCTACCGTGATCTCAAAAACCAGCCGGTGCAGGGCGAAGACGTGGCCACAGTGATGATGTCCACCGACCGCGGGTTGACGGTCACCTGCGAGATGAGCTACGCCAGCCGCACCGAGATCGAGCGCTTCCCCGAGACCTACATCTACGTCGAAGGATCCGAAGGCTTCCTCGAACTCGGTCCCGACTTCTGGATCCGCGAGACCACCGCCGAAGGCACCTTTGCCCAACGCGTGCGCCCGCCCCACCACGAATGGGCCGATCCGGCGTACGATCTCGTCCACGCCAGCATCCTGCCCTGCAACGCCGATATCCTCAAGGCCCTGCGCGGCAAAGGAAAGGCCGAAACCACCGGCGAAGACAACTTGAAGACGATGAAGTTGGTCTATGGCGCGTATGCGTCGGCGGCGACGGGACAAGTTGTGCAGATGAGAGAAGAGATTGGGAGATTAAGCGATTTGGGATTGTCGAGTCTCTGAAATCCCCTAATCGCCCAATCGCCTAATCTCAACCAAACGTCACTCCCAAGCAGAACCACCAAGCGCTACCCATTCTTCAATCATCATTCACCAGGAGAATCTATGTCTCCCCTACCACGCATCCAAGTCCATCCCAACGGCCGTTTTTTGCAGACCACCACCGGCAAGCCCTTTTTCTGGCTGGCCGACACGGCATGGGAGATCTTCCACCGCCTCACCCGTGACGAGGCGCGCCGCTATCTGGCCAACCGCGCGCAGAAGAGCTTCACCGTGATCCAGGCGGTGATCCTGGCCGAGTTCGACGGTCTGCGTGCGCCCACGCCCGACGGTCTGCTGCCGCTAGACGACGGCGACCCGACGCGGCCCAACGAAGCCTACTTTTCGCATGTGGACGACGTGATCCGCATGGCCGCGGGTTACGGCCTCTACATCGGTCTGCTGCCCACCTGGGGCGACAAGGTGACGCCCATGTGGGGCGCAGGGCCGGCTGTCTTCGACGAGGAGAACGCCGCGGTCTACGGTGAATTCCTGGGCCGCCGCTATGCAGAGGACACCAACATCATCTGGATCCTGGGCGGCGACCGTCCCCCCGTCCACGAAGGCATGGATTGGCGTCCGCTCTGGCGCGCCATGGCCGCGGGGATCAAAAAGGGCGCGGGCGGACGTCCGCTCATCACCTTCCATCCACCCGGCGGGCTGCACCGCGCCACTTCCTATCACCTGCACGACGAAGATTGGCTCGACTTCAATATGATCCAATCCGGCCACGGCAGTGGACACGACACGCCGGTGTGGGAAGCCATCGCTCGCGACTACGCGCTAACGCCCATCAAGCCCACCCTCGACGCTGAACCCAACTACGAAGACCATCCCGTCAATCCCTGGCCCAACTGGGACCCGGCCAACGGCTACTACCTCGACGACGACGTGCGGCGGCAGTCCTATCGCAGCGTCTTCGCGGGTGGGTGTGGCGTCACCTACGGGCATCATTCCATGTGGCAGTTTTGCAGCACACGCTACACGCCGGTCAACCACCCCAACCGCTACTGGTGGGAAGCATTGGATCGTCCTGGTGTCTCGCAAATGGTCCACCTGCGCCGGCTCATGGAAAGCCGACCCTACTTCAGCCGCATCCCCGACGACAGCCTCATCGCGTCGGAAAACGGCGAGCGCGAACGTCACCTGTGCGCCACCCGCAACGACGACGGCCGCTACGCCCTCGTCTACTTCCCCGACGCCGTGCGCAGCGCCAACATCGACCTGAGCAAGCTGCGCGCCGACCACGTCAAAGCGTGGTGGTTCGACACCCACACCGGCCTTTCGCAGCCGATTGGCGAATTCCCCGCGCAAGGCGTCCACACCTTCACCACGCCGCTGGAATGGCACGATTGGGTGCTGGTGCTCGATGACGCGCAGCAGGGTGGGGGAAGCCAGGGGAAAAGTAGAGATTGGAGATTTGTGAAATGACCACAGACCGCATCCTTGCAACCTACATCATCGAAACCGCCCATCCGTTGGAAAAAGCCGCAGCGGCGATGGCGGGCGAACAGTCTTCGGGGACGTTCGTGCCTATCCCCGGTGAAACGGACGAGTTGCGCGCCCGGCATGGCGCGCAGATTGTGCGCATCACCGAACTGGAGCCGTCGGATCTCCCCAGCCTACCCGGTTCGAAGCCACCCCAAAAGCGGAAAACGCCGCCGGTCTACCGCCGCGCCGAAGTCGTGCTGTCGTTCCCGTATGAAAACGTGGGACCGTCGCTGCCGGTGCTCATGTCCACTGTGGCGGGGAACCTGTTCGAGTTGGGCCAGTTCTCCGGCCTACGCCTCATGGACATGCAGGTGCCGCAGCCCTTCGCCGACACCTATCCCGGTCCACAGTTCGGCGTCGAGGGGACGCGCTCGCCTTGCCAGCGTCTATGACCGTCCGCTGATCGGCACGATCATCAAGCCCAGTGTGGGCCTGTCCCCCGGAGAGACAGCGGATCTGGTCAAGATCCTGATCGAAGCCGGGCTGGACTTCATCAAAGATGACGAGTTGATCGCCAACCCGCCCTACTCGCCGCTGGCGAAGCGGGCCGAGGCGGTGATGCGGGTGATCAACGACCATGCCGAACGCACGGGCAAGCGTGTGATGTACGCCTTCAACATCAGCGGCGACATCGACGAAATGCGCCGCAGCCACGACGCCGTCCTCGACGCGGGGGGAAGCTGCGTCATGGTCAGCCTGATCACGGTGGGGTTGAGCGGCGTGGTCGCCTTGCGCAAACACAGCCAACTGCCCATCCACGGTCACCGCAACAGTTGGGGCGCGTTGACCCGTCACCCCTGGCTGGGCTTCGATTTCCGCGCCTACCAGAAGTTCTGGCGGCTGGCCGGGGCCGATCACCTGCACGTCAACGGCCTCCGCAACAAGTTCTGCGAATCCGACGAATCGGTGATCGCCTCGGCGCGCGAATGCCTCACCCCGATGCTGGGCGGCTACACCGTCATGCCCGTCTTCTCGTCGGGGCAGACCGCCGAACAGCCGCCCGACACCTACCGCGCCCTGGGCAGCGTCGATCTCATGTACCTGGCCGGCGGCGGCATCATGGGCCATCCCGGCGGACCGGCAGCGGGCGTCGCCGCATTGATCCAGGCGTGGGCGGCGGCGGTGGAGAAGTATGCGTAATGCGTGATGCGTAACCCAGATCGTGTTGACGAAGTTGGTTCCCAATTGGGTATCATTCGCTCGACACGACCGTACGCCTTACGCATCACGCATTACACCCACCCAGAAACGACCCAATTCATGACCAACACCCTCCTCCTCACCTTCTACGGCGACGACTTCACCGGCTCCACCGATGCGATGGAGGCGTTGACCTTTGGCGGGGTGCCCGCGGCGCTGTTTTTGACGCCGCCCCAGCCCCATCACCTGCAAGGACGCTTCGCCGGTCTGGCCGCGATTGGCATGGCCGGGGCCAGCCGATCAATGAGTCCGGCGCAGATGGACGACGAGTTACGTCCTAAGTTCGAGGCGTTGCGCCGGCTGGGCGCGCCGCTGGTCCACTACAAAGTCTGCTCCACGTTCGATTCGTCGCCCGAGGTGGGCAGCATCGGCCACGCCGCAGACGTGGGGCAGTCGATCTTCCACAGCCCGTTTGTGCCGATGGTGGTGGGCGCGCCGGTGCTGCGGCGTTATGTCACCTTTGGCAACCTCTTCGCCACGGTGGAAGGAGAGACCTACCGCCTCGACCGTCACCCCACCATGAGCCGCCACCCGGTGACCCCCATGCACGAGAGCGATCTGCGCCGTCACCTGGCGCGGCAGACGCGGCGGACGGTGCATTCGTTCGATCTGCTGGCCCTCTCCGGCGCGCAGGACGACGTCGCCGCCCGCTTCGCCGAACTACTGGCACGGCAGCCCGACATCGTCCTCTTCGACACGGTGGACGACGAACATCTGCGCCGCATTGGTCGCCTGCTGTGGACGGCGGCGCAGGGGCGCAGCGGGGACAGCCCACTCTATGCCGTGGGGTCGTCGGGGGTGGAATACGCGTTGATCCGTCACTGGCAGGCCACGGGGCAGGTGACGCCGCCCACATTGTCGAATGAGCCCGGGCCGGTGGATCAACTGATCGTCATGTCGGGCAGCGGATCGCCGATCACCGCTGAGCAGATCACGTGGGCGGAACGTCACGGCTTCGCGGCACTGCGCCTGGACGCCGCCGCGCTCATCGATCCCGATTGCGCCGAAGAGGAGAGTCGACGTGCGGTGCGTGAAGCGTTGACCGTCCTCGCGCAAGGACGCAGCCTCGTCCTCTACAGCGCGCACGGACCGGACGATCCGGCGTTGGCGGCGACCAAGGCGCGGGGGGCCGAGTTGCACATCGAGCCGTCGTTGGTGGGTCCGCGTTTGGCGGCGCGGCAAGGCGAGATCCTGCGCACGTTGCTGCAAGAAACCGGTCTACGCCGTGCCTGTATCGCAGGCGGCGACACGTGCAGCCACGCCACGCCCGTCCTCGGCATTTACGCTGGAAGCGGTCGTCCCGATTGCGCCGGGCGGTCCCCAGGCCGCGGCGGCGGACGATCCTGTCCTCGACGGGCTGGAACTGTCACTGAAAGGTGGGCAGGTGGGGAAGGCGGATTATTTTGGGCGGATTCGGGAAGGGAAATAGAAGGCAAAAGGGGGGGAGGACGTTGCGCGAGCATTGGGGGCGGAACGGGCTAAAGCTGATGATGGGATGATGAGGATGATGAACATCATCGCCATCATCCTCATCATCTCGTCTCACCGGACGACATCCCCATTCCCAGCCCACTCCCTCCACCCAATCATTCTTATTCATTCATCAAATTCAAGGAGATTTGCTATGATCACATCCATTGCCCTCATGGGCGCGGGCGGCAAGATGGGCTGCCGCATCACCGACAATATCAAGGACATGACCGAGTACGACGTCCGCTACGTGGAAGTGAGCGAGCGCGGACAGGCGCGGCTGGCGGAACGGGGCATCACCGTCACCGCCGAGGACGCCGCCGTGACCGACGCCGACGTGGTGGTGCTGGCCGTGCCGGACGCGCTGATCGGCACGATCTGCAAGACGCTGATCCCCAAGGTGAAGGCGGGCGCGATGGTGATGGCGCTGGACCCGGCGGCGGCCTACGCCGGGGAACTGCCTGAGCGCGCCGACATCAGCTACTTCCTGGCCCATCCCTGTCATCCGCCGCTCTTCAACGACGAGGTGACCGAAGAAGGGCGCACCGACTGGTTCGGCGGCATCCACGCCAAACAGCACATCGTCTGCGCGCTGCACAGCGGACCCGAAGAAAACTACGCACGCGGCGAAGCCATCGCCCGCGCCATGTACGCGCCGGTGATGAACTCGCACCGCGTCACCACCGAACAGATGGCGCTGCTGGAGCCTGCCCTGGTGGAGACATTGTCGGCCACGTGCATCTCCATCATCAAAGAGGGGATGGACGAGATCGTGCGCATGGGCGTTCCCGAAGCCGCGGCCTGGGACTTCCTCAGCGGTCACATGCGCATCGAGATGGCGATCATCTTCGGCATGGCCGGCTTCCCCTTTTCCGACGGGGCGAAATTGGCGATTGCCAACGCCAAGAGCCGCATCTTCCGCGACGATTGGAAGGAGAATGTCTTTGATATTGCGAATGTGAAGAAGAGCGTGGACGAGATCACGAAGGGATGAAGTGGGTGATGATGGGATGATGAGATGATGGCGGCGAGGATCTTGGCGGTCCTCGCCGCTTTGTTTTGGGGGTAGATGAAGTTGGAGAAAGTCGCTGTTTGCGGTCTTGAACGTGTGGTAAACTATCGGCAGCAAAGGAGGTCACGCTTGGTGACGAATAAAACGTTCGCTCGACTATCAAAACCTGTTGAAGCCCAGGAAATGTTAGAGGACATTCGCGCCTACGATGACGCCAAAGCCCGCATCGAAGCCGGCGAAGAACTGATCCCCAGCCGTGTTTCCTATGCCCTGCTGGATGGGAAAATCCAATTGCGCCTGGCGCGAATATCGGGGGCTGACACAACAACAACTGGCAGAAAAGGTTGGGATCAGCAAACCGTATCTGTCATAACTTGAGTCTGGGAAACGTAGCGGCACCACGGATGTACTCATGAGTATCGCACAAGCATTGAATGTGGGGTTGGACGAGTTGGTTGATGTCGGTGGTGATTCTGCGTAATCTGTTCGTATTTGCGACACAAAAATCTGGTTGAACGTGTGGTAACCTATCGGCAGAAAAGGAGGTCATATGGACACATTGACGATTGATGTAAAAGATGCAGAAGTGCAGTTGTCGAGACTATTGGCACTGGCGTTACAGGGAAACAAGGTGATCATCACCGAAAATCAAGAATCGGTCGTGCAATTGGTGCCAATTCGGAAGCAACCTCAGCGTCGAATTGCCGGTCTGCATCGAGGTGCAATGCGCATGCGCGGACGATTTCAATGATCCGCTACCTGGATGCGTTTTGGTTGGGCGAGGAATGAAACTTCTACTGGACACGCAGATCTTCATCTGGTGGGATAGTGAACCGGAACGGCTTCCTCCGTTTCGTTGACGTTTTGTGAAGATCCGGAAAACACGCTTGTGCTAAGCGTGGCGAGCGTGTGGGAGATGCAAATCAAGGTGCAACTGGGCAAACTTGATCTGGAGCCGCTCCCTTGCGGTCATCTTGGAGGAACATCGACAGGAAAATCTGCTTGAGTTGCTGCCCATCGAATTGCCGCATATCCTCGCTTTAGAGCAACTTCCGTTCTATCACAAAGACCCTTTGATCGAGTGATTGTGGCACAGGCACTGACTGAGCAACTGACGATTCTGAGTGTGGACGGTTTATTCGACCAATATCCAGTTACAGTCTATGGGGCCTAACCACAAGCATAATCGTATTCGCTGCCGATTGAGCCAAAGTGAGACAAATGGCCAAACTCATCTACGCCATGATCCAGCCATTGGACGGTTACACCGAAGACAAAACACGGCAACTTCAGTTGGGCGCGCCCGGAGAACCTGGCGCTGCTTGGGGAGTGATGGTATGGGAGTGGGGTAGTTGTCCTGGGGGTATGGGATATGAGGTATGTAAATGAACTATCCAGATATAGTGTCACTGCGGCTTCGCTATCAATTCTGTCCTATGTGTCAGGCCGAACTTGCATGGGTTGTTACAAGTGACGATGGGCTTTATCGAGCTAAGTGTCCTCAGTGTAGCTGGATCCATTACCCGACCAATGCAGTGGGTGTTAATGTCATCGTGACAACGGCTACCGGTATTGTCGCAATCTTTCCTCCAGATGCACCAGAGGATGCCGGCCGCCTTGCCTGGTGGTCAGTGTGGAGTACGCAGAAGCGCCAGAAGATGCTGCACGACGTGAGGCAGATGAGGAAACAGGGCTACAAGTAGAAGTAGATCGTTGTTTGGGCTGGTATTTCTCCAAGCGTACCGACTATCCTGGCCCCATGCTTTCCTTTATGTTTGAGACTCATGCAATTGGCGGTCAGTTAATTGGAAGTAGTGAAGGCAGAACCGGTGTCTATCCCATTGAGCATTTTCCCGTTATTTCGCCCAGCCGCACTGGTAGTGTTAGAACATTGCAGGCATATCTGTCGTTTCTATCTGACCGAATGTCGATGGTCGTCCATGAACGATAAACGCTTCACACAACTCATAGACAGCGTCCGCGAAGGCGGCGCAAGCCTGCGCGGCGAGAAGGAACCCACCCGCCGCTTCGAGATCGCGATGATCTTTCACACAACCGGTCCTTGAGGCCGGTTTTTCTGTTATAATGGACGGCAGTGAGTTTGTGGAGAAATGTGTGTAGGGGATAACCGAATGAAACTCGAACAACTTCAACTAGAGATCGAGATGCTGCCCGAAGAAGCGTATGCTGAACTGCGGCAGTGGTTCGCAGAAAGAGACTGGGAACGCTGGGATCGGCAACTCATCGAAGATGAGGCATCTGGCAAACTCGATTTCCTGTTTGAAGAAGCAATGGTAGCAAAACAACAGGACACACTCCGAGATTGCTATGAATGCACCGCACCAGAAAGTTGGTCGTTTTTGGTCGGTGCGCGCCGGTTTGAGCCATCGTACGCTAGCGGTTGAAGATGGAACAGACTTCATCTGGGTCTGGATTGGCAATCATGATGAGTATGACCGTCTGATTGGTTCGTGAATGTATATGGGTGTTACGCCACATTCGCCGAGAAGCACCCCGATGTCCTGTGGGATGGGGTGCATCCTAATTGATGAGAAGGTGAGCCGGTCCTTGAGGCCGGTTTTTAATTTCGATAGAAGACGACAATCGTCTTGTGATACAATTGCTTTCGTGACGCTTCATGCCGAAGAAGAGATGAACGACGATGGTCTTTCGATCTTCGACGTGGAACGCGCCATACTTACAGGTGAAGTAACGGAACGCCAAGCTGATCATGCAACGGACGAGTGGAAATATCTCGTCTTCGGTCAGTCCATCCACGGAGAGGTTGTTTCGGTGGTGGCAAAGATCAGTGTCACCGGAAAGCTCGTGATTATCACCGTATTCAGAGAACAATAAAATGACAGAAAACACACAAGCAACGGTAACCTGTGACCTGTGCGGGGAGAAAGGGGCCAAGATTCGTTTTGTGTCCAGAAGCTACGGGCGTGGCGAAACGCTGTTTGTGATTGAAAACGTTCCAGTTGTAAGCTGTCCACATTGCGGTGAAAGTTACCTGACCGCTGAAACATTGCACGAAATCGAGCGAATTAAGTTGCACCGCCAGCTACTGGCCAATCAGCGTTCTGTGCCGGTGGCAGTGTTTGCCTGACGCCGCTCCCCACACGGCGCAGGTGTTGCTCCACGTCGCCGAGAAGCATCCTGATGTCCTATGCTGTGGAGCCTACCGATCACCGGCCTGGATGAGCTTTCAGATGGCACGCGACAGGTTGTTTTGGGAATTCTGCGGCATGAACCGCTCTCAGAAATGCTGTCCGTGTCCACGCACACGCCATCGCTGTTCGGATTGCAGTGTTTTATGTGCGCTTTGGAACGTGGAACGCCGATGCCACTGGCCTAGATTACATCCTGTTCTTTGTCGCAGGTACGTTGGGTGGCTTGATTTTGATCCATTTTCTGAATCGTCAAAACTCAAAAATGGCATGGTCTATGACTTTACTGCTTTTTCTGCTGGCCTCGTCCATTGCCTTGGTTTTGATGATCGGCGGTGGTTTGCTCGGCTCATCGGCGTGTTGGTTTCTCCACAGATCCCTTTGGGCGCTGTTTGCATGGACAGGAGGGTTGGTGGGAAACCGATTGACAAGGAAGTGAGCATTGGTTTATTTGCAGATCGCAGAGAATCACCCCGCTGTTTTGTGCGGCGGAGCGCATTCTTGATGCCCCTCCCCTCTTCCGGAAACATCTTCCTGTCATCTCCGGCGCTTGACGCCGCAGAACACACGTGCTAGGATTTTCGGGCATATCACAACCCAACTTGCCACGTATTACTTAACTGAAGACGGACGCGAAAGCCCTTTTGCTCCTGTTCAACGTCCACGGAGAAGACAAATGAAACTGTTGCTGACATCGGGGGCGTCACGAACCCGAGCATTCGCGCTGCTGGTCGATCTGCTGGGCAAGCCCATCGACGAGTCCACCGCGCTCTGTATTCCCACGGCGCAATGGGGACACCCGATGTGTGGGCCGACGTCGGCGCGGGGATTCGTGGTGGGTGGGCCGCCGTGGCACAACATGGTCGGCCTGGGCTGGAAGTCGGTGGGGCTGCTTGAACTCACAGCGCTGCCCACCATCGGCGAGGATCGCTGGGTTCCCTGGGTCCGCGAGGTCGACGCCCTGCTCGTGGACGGCGGCGACGCCACATATCTGTGCCACTGGATGCGGGCGTCGGGCCTGGCCGATCTCTTGCCGTCGTTGTCGGAGACGGTTTGGGTTGGCGTGAGCGCAGGCAGCATGGTGATGACACCCCGCATCGGCGACTACTTTGTGGAGTGGCCGTCCGCACCGGACGACCAAACGCTTGGGATCGTTGACTTCTCGATCTTCCCACATCTGGACTACCCCGGCTTCGCGGGGAACACAATGGTCCACGCCCAGCGCTGGGCTGCGGACATCGCGGGGCCGTCCTACGCGATTGACGACGCGACCGCCCTCAAAGTGGTCGACGGCGCTGTTGAGGTCGTGTCTGAGGGGCAGTGGAAGCAATTTTCACATTAGCGTCAATGGTTATGCAATGTCGTGCATCCAAATTGACGAGAAGGGAGCCGGTCCTTGAGCCGGTTTGCAAGGAAGGCCGGCTCAACCGAGAATTGAAAGGCGTGGTATACTGATCGTTCACCTATCCCCCTACCTGCGCTGATGGATCATCCAGCGTATCTCATTGAGAGTGACGAAGAATGAACGAGAAGACCACCGCTGCCGACGGCTATGGCCGGCTGCTGGCGACCTATTTAGGCCCCCAACGCGGACGTGTGATCCTGTTGGCCGCGCTTGTCTTGCTGACGCTCACACTACAACTGGTCAACCCGCAGATCATCCGCTACTTCCTCGATAGCCTGCAACAAGGCGGTCAACTGCGCACATTGATGGGCGCAGCCGCCCTGTTCATCGGCGTCACCATCGTGCAGCAGACCGTCCTGTTGGCGGCTACCTACGTGGGCGAAGTTGTGGGCTGGACGGCCACCAACGCGCTGCGCGTGGACCTGGCGCGCCACTGTCTGCGGCTCGACCTCTCCTTTCACAAAGCACACACGCCAGGCGAATTGATCGAGCGTGTGGATGGCGATGTCAATGAACTCGCCAACTTTTTCTCGCGTATGATCCTGACGCTGGTAGGCAACGGTCTGCTGGTGATCGGCGTGCTCGTCCTGCTTTGGCTCGAAAGCTGGCAGATCGGCCTGGGGATCACGGTGATCGCCCTGGTCAGCGTGCTGATCGTCAACCATCTGCGCAAACGGATCGTCCCCCGCTGGGAGGCGTTACGGGGCGCCGACGCCGACCTCTTCGGCTTCCTGGAGGAACGCCTCAACGGCACCGAGGACATCCAGACCAGCGGCGCCAAAGGTTACATGATGCGCGGGCTGGATCAGTTGCTGAAACGGCGTTGGAAAGCCGCGCAGCACGCCCTGCATCTCGACGCCTGGATCATCCCCACGCCGATTTGGGTCTTCGCTCTGGCCTACGCAGCGGCGCATCTGATCGGCGGCCGGCTCTTTTTGGATGGGAGCCTGACCATTGGCGCGGTCTACGTGATCTTCTACTACATCGGTCTGGTGGAAGGGCCGCTCTGGCAGACGGTGGATATGGTTGATCAGCTCCAGCGCGCCTCGGCGGCGCTCAACCGCATCGTCAAATTGCGCCGGGTGCAGCCCACGATCCTCGACGGCGACGGCGTCGATCTGCCCGCCGGGCCGCTGGCAGTGACGTTCGATCATGTCTCGTTTCAATATGAAGATGTGACGCCGCTTTCGGGCTTGTCGGCGGAAGCGCTACCCGCTGTCGCCAACAACGGCGTAGACGAGAAGGACAAGCCGCAAGAAGTGGTGATCCACGATCTTTCTTTTCACCTGGAACCGGGCGCTGTCCTGGGGTTGTTAGGACGCACGGGAAGCGGCAAATCGACATTGAGCAAACTACTCTTTCGCTTCTACGACCCGAGCGACGGCAGCATTCGCCTGGGGACGCCGGACCAGATGGTCGATCTGCGCCAGGCACGGCGCAGCGATCTGGGGGGCGAATCGGCATGGTGACACAGGACATCCAGCTTTTCCACGCCAGTGTGCGCGACAACCTGACACTCTTCGACAAGCAGATCCCAGATGCGCGTCCTGCGCCGTGCTGGACGAGGTTGGGCTGTCCACCTGGTTGCACGAGCTGCCCGACGGCCTGGACACGCAATTGAGCGGAGCGATAGCAACCTCTCGGCGGGCGAGGCGCAACTGCTGGCTTTTGCGCGCGTCTTCCTCATCGACCCGGGTCTGGTGATCCTGGACGAAGCCTCGTCTCGCCTCGACCCGGCCACCGAGCAGCGGATCGAGGCCGCGCTGAACCGTCTGCTGAGCGGCGGAGAGGGAGCGCGCACCTGTATTATCATCGCCCACCGCCTGGCCACCGTCCAGCGCGCCGACGCGATTTTGATCCTGGAAGATGGGCGCATCCTCGAATATGGGATGCGCCTGGCATTGGCGGCGGATCCCAACAGCCGCTTTACGCGTCTACTGCAAACTGGGCTAGAAGAGGTCATCACATGAGCGTTTTAGACTCCTATCGACATCTTTTGCGCTTGATCCGGTTTCAGTGGGTGAACTGGCTCATGGACATGGGGGGCTTTGGCTTCCGGCTGACGATGATCCCGTTGACCGGGTTGGTGCTGCGCAGTTTCTACAATGCGCTGACCGGGGAACCTGGCCCACAAATCGGGATCGTGGAAGCTGCGCTCTGGCAACTCTTCCTGGGTGCGCTGGCGCTGGCGGGCATCGTGGTTGCGTTTTATGGCAACTTTGGCTATCGCTATCACAGCATGGCCCTGATGATCCGCAACATGTTCAACCGTATCCTCGACCTGCCGGGCGCGGTGGCGCTGCCGCTGACCGCCGAAGGCCGCCCGCAGGCCACGGGCCAGGTGATCAGCACCTTGCGCGACGATACCCACGAAGTCGCCGAAATGATGATCCGCATTCTGGATACAGTGGCCTTTGGCGTGGCGTCCATCGTTTCGCTGGTGATCATGTGGCAGATCAACCCGTGGATCACCGTGGGGGTCTTTGCGCCGCTGTCGCTCATCGTCTTCGCCGTGCAGCGGTTGAGCGGCGTCGTCAAGCGCACGCGACAGCAGAGTCGCGAGGCAACCAGCCGCGTCACCGGCCTGATCGGTGACATGTTCAACAGCACACAAGCGATCAAGGTCGCCCATGCCGAAGAGCGTGTGATTGGCTACTTTGCCGGCCTCAACGATCAGCGCCGTGCGGTCATGGTCAAAGATCGCCTGCTCACGCAAGTGGTGGACATGCTGGGGAACAGCACCACAGCCATCGGCACAGGTTTGGTTTTGCTGATCGCGGCGCAGGCTATGGTGAACGACGCCTTTACGATTGGTGACTTTGCCCTCTTCACCACCAACATCTGGGCCGTCACCGTGTGGATGCGCATTATCGGCAACATGATCACCCATTCCTACCAGGTGGGCGTCTCGTTCCAGCGCATGGAAAACTTGATGCAGGGCGCACCCGGCCCCGCGGTGACGACGCCACATGCGCTCTACGAGGAGGCCGGCACGCCCATAGCAGCGTACACGCCCCACAGGCCATCGGATCGCCTGGATCATCTACGCGTAGTCGGGCTGACTTATGCCTATCCAACGGAGGCTGAAATTACGACGCTGGCGGCTGCGCCGAGTCCTGGTTTTACGGCAGTGGGCAGCAACACTGTCACTGGCATTGACAGTATCGATCTGGAACTGGCGCGCGGATCCTTTACGGTGATCACCGGGGAGATCGGAGCGGGCAAGACAACGCTGCTCAAAGCCATCCTGGGCCTGCTGCCCGCCCAATCGGGGCAAATCTTCTGGAACGGGCAACTTGTGACCGATCCGGCCACCTTCTTCACCCCGCCGCACACTGCCTACACCGGACAGGTGCCGCGGCTCTTTAGCGAGACATTGCGCGACAATATCCTCTTGGGCCTGCACCAGGAACAGGTCGATCTCCCCGGCGCGATTCACCGGGCGGTGTTGGAACGCGATCTGTCAGCCATGCCCGAAGGATTGGAGACAATGGTGGGATCGCGCGGCGTGCGGCTTTCGGGTGGACAGGTTCAGCGCAGCGCTGCCGCCCGCATGTTCGTGCGCGATACTGAATTGCTCGTCTTCGACGATCTCTCCAGCGCACTCGACGTCGAGACTGAGCGCCTGCTCTGGGAGCGAGTCTTTGCCGGGCGCACCGGCGAAGATAGCACGGGGACGGCGCATCCTACCTGTCTGGTTGTTTCACACCGACGGCAGGTGTTGCGCCGCGCCGACCAGGTGATCGTCCTCAAGGACGGGCGCATCGTCGCCCGCGGCAAGCTGGACGATCTACTGGCAGAGAGCGAAGAGATGCAACGTTTGTGGCATGGAGAATAGACGGATTTCAGGATTTCTCTGGTTTCTCCTTAGGAGATTTCAGAATTTTATTGATCCACGAAGGCACACGAAGCACCACGAAGAGGAGAAAGAGAGACACGGATTTCAGGATTCGCAGGACAACAGAGCGGAAGAACTTTCGGCTTGTTCTTTTCTGCCTTCGTGTATCTTCGTGTGGCTTCGTGGATCATTATTTCTCTGGTTTCTCCTTAGCCTCGATAGGACTGCGCCTGCAACGTAAACAACTCCGCATAAAGCCCTCCCTGTGCCATCAGCGCCCGATGACTGCCCAACTCAGCCACCTGCCCATCGTTGAGCACGACAATCAAGTCGGCCATCTGTACGGTTGAAAAGCGGTGCGAAACGAGCACCGTCACCGCGCCGGTGGCTTGACGCAGCGCGTGGGCCGTGGTGGTCCACTGGCTGAAGAGATGGTGCTCCGTTTCGGCATCAAGCGCAGCCGTCGGCTCATCGAGCAGCAGGAGCAACGGTGTGGTGCGCATCAAGGCGCGACTGATGGCGAGTTTCTGCCACTGGCCGCCAGAGAGATCGATGCCATTGGGCCAGTTAGGACCAAGTTGCGTGGTCAGTCCGTTGGGCAGGGAGGAGAGCAGATCCGACGCGCCGGCCTGGCGTAAGGCTGCCATCACCGCGTCGTCGCCGTGGTGGTTGAACGCCGCCAGATCACCGATGCCCACGGTCTCTCGCACAAGGAACTCGAAGCGGGCAAAGTCCTGAAAACCTGCTGCAATGCGCTGTCGCCATGTGGGCGGATCAAGCTGCGCCATGTCAACACCGTCGATGGTGATACGACCCGTCGTCGGCGCATAGAGACCGGCCAGCAATTTGACCAGTGTGGTCTTGCCCGCGCCGTTATCGCCGACGATGGCGACCGTGGCCCCGGCCGGTAGATGCAGGTTGATCTCTCGCAACACCGGTTGCTGCCCCAATGGATAGCAATAGCTGATGTTTTCCAGGCGGATGCCGTCCTGCAAACGCGCCGGGATCGTGGCGGCTTCTTTATCAGGTTGTGTTTCGCCTGCCAGCGCCTCCAGATAGAGGAAGCGTCTGGCCGCGGCAAGCCCGCGCCAGGTGAATTGAACCAGATCGGCAGAGGACGCAATCAGGCCGAGCACTTGTCCGGCCAGCACAGCCGTCAACACGGCATCGCCCACAGATGCAGCGCCATCGACGGCGCGCCGGATCACAAAGATGATTGCGCCCATGTAACCAACCAGAAAGACCAGGCGCGTTGCCAAACCAATCAATTCGCCCTGGATGTTGAGCCGCAGGTGAATGGACCGAATCTCCTGGCTGGCGGCGTGAAAGCGGGCCAACAGTGCGTCGCCAAGACGAAACAGGCGCAGTTCTTTGGCGGCGTCGGCGGTGGTGGCCAAGCCGAAGAGATAGTACGCGCGTCGGGTGGGTTCCGCTGCCAGCTCATTGCCCCGATCAAAAAGTCCGCTTGTCCGCGAGCTGAGGAGCAGGGCCGGCAGGCCGAAGAGAGGCAGAAGCAAGAGTAGGGGATGCACACTCAGCAGCAGCAATGTCGTTGTGACGATCCGGATTGCGGTGGCGCAGAGGCTGATCAACGAGGGGATCACCTCGCCAAACTCCCAGGCGTCTTCGAGCATTTCGAGTTGGGTTAGGTGTTCCGGCGTCTCGTGGATCGCCAAAGTCGGCGTTCGGCCCACCAACGCGATCAGGCGCTGTTCCACCAGATAGTGAGCTTCCTCGGCCAGGCGCATGCGCACCCGATTCCCGAGGTAGGCGAGTAGACTACCACCGGCAATGGCCAGGCTCAACCCGACTGCCGCCCACACAACCTGGCTTGTGACCCCAAGCTCTACCCCATCGAGCACCTGCTTTAGCCAGAAGGCAAAGAGCGTCAGCGCCAACGTTTCAAGCGCAAAGAGAACAAACGCCAACACCGCTTCTCGTCGGTCGGCCGCCCATGCGAAACGTAGCATCACCGCAGCCGCCTGCCACGGGCCGGCCGACGTAGAACGCTTGCTCATGGTTGAAGCTCCTCGTCGGTGTGATCATCCGAACCATAGCGCATCGCCTGTAGCTGAAACAGTTGCGCATATTGACCTCCGGTGGCAACCAATTCGTCGTGGCTGCCGTCCTCGGTGATGCGCCCATCTTCGAGGACAACAATGCGGTCGGCCCGGCGCACGGTCGAGAATCGGTGGCTGATCACAATTGTGGTGAGGCCATGTGTGAGTTCAAGAAAACGGTCGTACAGTTCGGCCTCGGCGCGGACATCGAGGTGCGCCGTCGGTTCATCCAGGATCAGTACTTTGGCGCCGTCCTCTACAGCCGCCAGGGCGCGAGCCAGGGCGATCCGCTGCCACTGACCGCCGGATAGATCTGCACCGCCGGCAAATCGGCGCGAGAGGATGGTATCGAGCTGAGCAGGCAAGGCCGATAGGCTCGTCGCCGCGCCGGCCCGAGCGGCGATAGCAGTGAGACGTTCATCGTTCGCTTCGTGCTGGAGCCGTTCGACCGCGCCGAAACCGATATTGTCGCGCGCAGACAGTTCATAGCGCACAAAATCCTGGAAGATCGCCGCCACTGCCTTCCGCCAAGAGTTCTGGTCGAATTTCGCCAGGTCAATGCCATCGACGGTGATGCGTCCAGATTGGGGTAGTTCAAGCCCGGCGAGCAGTTTGATCAACGTGGTCTTGCCGGCCCCGTTCAGGCCGACGATAGCCAGTGAGCGCCCCGCATCGATCCTCGCAGATCAAGACCGGCATAGACGGGCGCATCTCGCCCAGGATAGGTGAAGTGGACATTCGAGAATTGAATCCCCTGCTGCCTGCCGGTAGCGGCGATGGCACCATCGACCGCCGACGCTTGTGCGGCGACTGCCGTTTCCAGCGCCACCACATCTGGCGCGGACAGCGCCATTTTCCACCAGAATGTCGCCTTCCTGGCTTGCCAGCATGGACATGCCCAGTAGCCCCTGCACCAAGACGGTCAGCGCCCCCAATGACAGCGTCCCTGATTGCGGAACGAATTGCGAGTAGCAGCACCAGGAGATTGGCAACAAAGACAGCCAACAGCAGCGGCAACATGATCCGTCGGTCGGCTTTGTCGCACTCGCCACAATTCAGCCATGACCAGTTTCCACTGGCGGCCAAAGCGATCACCCAGCCAATCCACCAGGCCAAAGATGCGCACTTCTTTGGCCCAGGTTACATCAGCGCCAGTTGCTTTGTATAACGCGCCTGGCGCAGTGGATCAGCCCAATAGGGATTGGCGCGGTAGAAGTCCGCCTGCCACTGCCGGCCAACCACCAACCAGAGCGCGGCCAACCCCAACGCCGTCCACGGCCAAACCGTAGCGACCAGAACGGTGGCGGCGGCCCCCTGCGCCAGGACGCTCCACTGTATCCCCAGGCCGGAGACCAGTTCGCCCGGCCCAAAACGTGCGATGCGCGCCGCCCGGTCCGTCTTGGCTGCCAGTTCGGGTACTTCGAAAAAGTCGAGGCGGGGGGCAGCCAGCGTGGTGCGCATGACCCGCGCCAGCAGATATTCATCGTAGCGCCGGTACAGATCTGTGCCGACAAGTGCGCGAACCGTCGCCACAACTTCCTGGAGCAAGAGCACAACGCCGATGGCTACCAGGGTATTGACAACGCTTAGCCCCGTTGTGGTTGTGAACGAACCGCCGACTGCCGTCGGCAGCGTTTCGACAAGCCGCGCCACGAGGACGGCAAAGAACGCGGGCAACGCGCCCGACAACAATGCCAGGCAGGCCAGCAATATCACACGGCCGGGATAGGCGCCGACCAGCAAACGCAGGGCAATCCAGCGAGCGCGTCGTCGTTTGACAGGGGTTGTGCGGCTGTCTGGCGTCGCCATCGATCAGGCCCGTCCTTGCCAATGTGGCGCTGTGTGGATCGGATTCATCTGCCGATTCCTTTTTTGGAGCGTTATTGTGTGACTTGTGGTGATGCAGTGGACTCATCCTACCTTAGAATGTGTTGGAGTGACAGCACCGTGTTGACAGTTGAGCAAAATGCACAGGGGTGTGTTTCCGAAAGCTGGGCGGCAAGCCTACCAGAAAGCGACAGCAACTTTCTGGAAGTTTTCGTAACGCGCCAACGTGCATCTGAGCCGGTCCTGGGAGAGGCTTTCTGTTATAATCGGGGGCGTCTGGTTTGACGTATGCTTTGCGCCAAAAGGAAGCACAATACTTGCGCCCAAAGGAGCCGCTCAGATGCCCCCTGTTGCCTCTTTACCCACCCCAACGCTTTCCACCGCCCGCCTGCGGTTGCGTCCTTTCTCACAGAAGCAGACACAGACGCCGTCTTCGCGCTGGAAGCAACCCATGTGTGATGCGCTACTGGGACGCGCTTCGCCGTGGCACGAATACGCACAGGCGGAGCGTTTCCTCGCGCGCTGCCAGCAAATGGCGCAGGAAGGCAGCGGTATGCGGCTGGCCATCGAACGTATCACCGGTGGCAGTTTCATCGGCTGGTGTACCTTCATGAATTGGGATCCAACGTATCGCAGCGCCATGCTTGGCTACTGCCTCGATGAGACGGCCTGGGGACAGGGCTTTGCCACCGAAGCCGCCGGCGCACTGTTGACGTGGGCATTCGACAGCCTGGACCTGAACCGTGTGCAGTCCGAGGTAGACACACGCAACGCGGCATCGGATCGGGTGCTGCACAAGCTCGGATTTCTGCGCGAGGGTACGTTGCGCGAAAATTGTATTGTCAACGGCGAAGTGTCGGATTCTTGGGTGTATGGTCTGCTCAGACGAGACTGGGCAATGACGCAGAACCTTCGAGATTCAAACGCCAAACATCCCTGAAAACGACAGAGGAGATCAGTCATGTTTGACTTCAACGACAGCCCGTTATTCACCCCCGTCACCCACCCCGAATCGGGCGTGACATTCTACGTGCTCACGCATCGCGTCGCGCCCTTGCAGCAAGGATTCTACTTCGTCAACGATTCGATGAGCGCCGATGGCCGCTATCTGTGGTTCTACTGTGCCTTTCCACCGGCGTTGCACAAGACACTGGCCGTGATCGATTTGGTCGACCAGGAGGTGCGTCACTTCCCCGAGACGAGTGCAGCGGGCGCGTACGTCGAGCCGGAGACCGGTGACGTGTTCTTCTGCGAAGGCACAGCCGTTTGGCGGCGTAGCCCCCATCCAGAGGGCGAGCCCGTACTTGTCAACCAGCTCCCACCCGAACTCGTCGACGGCAAGGATGTCCCCAGCCTGGCCAGCCATCTCACCCGCTCCGCCGACGGCAAAGAATTGTTCATCAACGCCAAGGTTGGGCTGTCCTACATTTTCGGTAGCATGCCGCTGGACGGCGGACCCTTCCAGCAGTGGTGGCGCTTCGACCGTCACCACAACCACGCCCAGTTCAGCCCGACCGATCCCGATGAAGTCCTCTTTGCGCAGGAATTCCACAACGATCCCATCACCGGATTGCGCTTCCGCATCACCGACCGGCTGTGGGTGATGCGACGCGGCGAAGCGCCACGCCCGATCCTGCGCGAGCCGCGCTTCGTCTCACACGAGTGGTGGGACGACGACGGCGAGCATGTGTGGTGCGTCGACGTGGGCAACAACAACGAGACGTGGCGCGTGCGTGTGTCCGACGGCGAAGTAGAAAAGTTCGTCTTTCCGCGGCAGTGCTGGCATTCCCACAGCAGCCGCGACGGGCGCTGGATCGTGGGCGATTCTAACAACGGCTTCTTCCGCGGCTGCGCGTCGACGGTCCACTTTATGAATCGAGATACCGGCAAGATCATCGTCCTGGCCGAACACGAGGAACGGGCAGACTACGTGGGCCGCAACTATCACATCGATCCGCACCCGCGTTTTTGTGCGAACGATCAGTATGTGGTCTACACCACGACCGTGCGCAACGAGATCGATCTGGCCGTCGTCCCCGTAGTCGATCTGATTGAAAAGAGTTCAGCCAAATAGATAGACAACAACTGCCCGCCACCCCTTTCAGACTGTACCCCTATCTATTTTGTTTGACGCCACAGAACTTTTGTTCTACCATAAGAAATGGTCATTTCTGAAACAATCGGATACCTCCCCCCGTTCAAGAGGAGCCAAACGCACATGACCACCATCGGGATGCGCTTTGCACACGAGTTGGAAGGAGAGCTGTCCTTGTGTCGGCAGATATTGGAGCGTATACCGCCTCACCTACTCGACTGGAAGCCACACCCAAAATCGCCAAGCATGGGTGAATTGTCGGTACATCTTGCCGACATGATCGACTGGATCAAACTTGCCGCCACAACCTCAGAGCTTGACTATGCCACGAAGCCGCATGAGCACTCCACGCCGGCATCAACATCTGCACTCTTGGCTTATTTTGATGAACGTGCCCACGGCACCATCGAATCCGTGCGTCATGTCAGTGATGAGGAGATGCACAAGCCGTGGACTGTGCGCAATGGCGAGCGGATATTCTTTTCGAGGCCACGTGTGGAAGTTATCCGAGTCGACTGCCTCAACCACATCATTCACCATCGCGGACAACTCACCGTCTACTGTCGCCTCAAGGACATTGCATTGCCCGGCGTTTACGGCCCGAACGGCGATGAATAACAATTTCATCCACTCGAAGGAGCAGCCAACATGTACGGACTCATCGGCAAAATGAAGACCGCACCCGGCCAGCGTGACAGCCTGATCGCCATTCTGCTCGAAGGCGTCAGCGGCATGCCCGGATGCCTGAGCTACATCGTGGCCGAGGACCCCACCGACGCCGACGCCATCTGGATCACTGAAGTGTGGGACAGCCAAGAGAGCCACACGGCGTCGCTGTCCATGCCGTCGGTGCAAGACGCCATCGCGCGAGGACGCCCCCTCATCGCCGGCTTCGGTGAACGCTTTGAGACGACGCCGATCGGTGGACACGGTCTCACGTAAGCCCCACGATTTTGAGCAGCAGCGGCCCCTCAACTTCGGCGAGAAGAGACACCGCCTCGCCTTTTTGCGAATCTTCACCTACGGTTTGAGCAGCATCGGCAAGTGGACGGTCGAATGCTCGCCCGGCGCGGGCTGGTACTTGTGCGCGCCAATGTCCCACTCGTTTCCTTGAGGACGGGAGACAAGCAGTTGGCAAGTAGCAAGATCCCAGTAATAACAAGCAGAAACGAGGACAAGAGCGTGCGGACAGAAGCGGTGGTTTTCATGCGGCCAATCCTTTGTGGTGCTACCCCGGAATGCTCGGTCCTCTGCCGGGGCTAGGAGGAGTGTAACAGAGCGAAACGGGGACTTCAACATAGACCTTACGTCGAGTTATCCTTACGCTATCGTCGCTTGACGATAGCCTCAGCTGATAGTATCCTCAAGGAAACCTGATGATTTCATTACAATGCATCAGCTGGAAGCAGGGGACACCTTATACGCGATGCATTATTCTTTGCACAGAGCAGCCTGGCAGAATTCTACGCCGCCAATGAAAATAACCTCGAAGTAATGCTCAAATCGGAGTTGTTCGACAATGTCTACCTCCGCTCCTCACGAAACGCCGCCGGAAGACGAACCGGCCCCAGGATCAGAGTCACCCCATGCGCCGCAAGTACAATCCTCAAGTGGGCTGGAGAACAACGCTTCTCTCGTCGTGGGTATCGGCGCGTCTGCCGGTGGGTTGGATGCATTCAAGGATCTCTTTACCAATCTGCCGTCCGACACCGGCATGGCCTTTGTCATCGTGCAGCACCTCGATCCCACACACGAAAGCATCCTTGCGGAATTGATTGGCAAGTTCACGCACATGCCCGTGTTGCAGGTGGAGGATCAGCTCGCGCTGCAACCCAACCGCGTGTATGTGATTCCACCCAACGCCGACTTGACGTTGCAGAATAGCGTGTTAAACCTGACGAAGCCGGCAAAACGGCGCGGGCTGCGTCTGCCCATCGATCACTTCCTTCGCTCGTTGGCCACGGATCAACGGGATAAGGCGGCCTGTATCATTCTCTCCGGCACCGGTACAGACGGCACGTTGGGCTTGAAGGCCGTCAAAGAAGAAGGTGGGCTGACGATTGTGCAGTCGCCGGATTCGGCGCGATACAACGGCATGCCCTTGAGCGCCATCAACACCGGGCTGGTGGATATGGTACTGAAACCGGACAGCATCGGCGACTATCTGGTTGCCTACGCCGAGCGCCTTCGCATCGGTGACGGGCAACAGATTCAGCAGATCGAACCAGACATCGCCGATACGCTGCACGACATCTACGCGCTACTCAAACTTCATACAGGGCATGATTTCTCCGGATACAAAGAAAACACCATCATCCGTCGGCTTGAACGCCGGATGACGATCAACCAGATCAGCGACGCGACGGGCTACCTACGCTATCTTCAGGAGACGCCGCTGGAGGTGGAGGCGCTCTTCCGCGAACTTCTGATCGGCGTCACCAGTTTCTTCCGCGATCCACAGGCGTTTGAATTCCTTGAACGTGAAGTCATCCGCCCGCTTTTTGCCTCCACCCGCGACACCCCCAGGCAGATCCGCGTGTGGACGCCTGGTTGCGCCACCGGCGAAGAAGCATACTCCATTGCCATCTTGCTCCAGGAACACCTCGACCGCACCCAACGCCCAGTTGAGTTTCAAGTCTTCGCCACAGACATCGATCAGGCCGCCATCCTCAAAGCACGCGAGGGGCGCTACCCCGAAAGCATCGCCGCCGATGTGACGGCCGAACGCTTGAGCCGTTACTTCGTGCGCGACGAAAAGGGCGATTCGTTCCAGATCAAGAAACAGATCCGAGACCGCGTGGTCTTCGCCGAACAGAGTGTGATCAAAGACCCACCCTTTTCCAGGCTCGATCTGATCGTCTGTCGCAATTTGATGATCTACTTGCAGGCCGATTTGCAGCAACGGCTCCTGTCGATGTTCCACTATGCCCTCAACCCTGGCGGGTGTCTGTTCCTGAAATGCGGAGACATTGGGCAACGCCGAAAAGCTGTTTCACACCGTCGACCAAAAGTGGAAGATATTCAAGCGAGCCAAGTTCGTTGCCGACATCAGAACTGTCCTCGAATTCTCGGGTGACATTGCATCCAACCCACATTACCGCATACCTATGGCCGAAAACCGATCAGTGTACGCGATCTCACCGAGCAATTGCTCCTGGCAGAATACGTCCCCACCAGTGTTTTGGTGAATGAAAACGGCGAAATGCTCTACATTCACGGGCATACCGGCCGGTATCTGGAACAAGAGCACCGGCGAAGCCAGCACCAACATTTTGCGCATGGCACGCGAAGGATTGCGACTGCCGCTCTCCGCCGCCATCCGCAGTGCAAACACCCACAAGAAAACGCACATCGTCGAGGGTGTCTCCGTACAACACGAAGGGGCGACGCTCGTCGTCCGCCTCACAGTGACGCCGATTCTGCAACCCCAATCGGCGCAAGGACTTATGTTGATCACCTTTGCCGAGACGTCGCCGCCCCAGCTGTCCGGCGAAGAGACAGCGGTAGAACGGATACATTACTCTCAAGACGAGTACACCGCCCAGCTGGAACAGGAACTCAAGTCAACCCGAGAATACTTGCAGACCGTTATCGAAGAGCTTGAGAGCACCAACGAGGAGTTGAAATCTTCAAACGAAGAGCTGCAATCGGCCAACGAAGAGTTGCAGAGCACCAACGAAGAGTTGCAAACCTCAAAAGAAGAATTGCAGTCGGTCAACGAAGAACTGGTCACGCTCAACAACGAGTTGCAGATCCGCCTGGAAGAGCTAACCGCCGCCAACGACGACATCAAGAACCTCATGGACAGCGCGCTCGTGGGCATCATCTTCCTCGATACCGATCTGCGCATTCGCCGCTTCACCGAGTCGGCCAACCACATCGCCGATCTCATGCCCCAAGACATCGGGCGACCGCTGAAGCAATTCGTCTACAAACTGCGCTACCGCGATCTCATGCAGGACGTGCAGAAAGTCCTGGAGACCGACACAAACAAAGAAATGGAGTTGCAGGCCGAAAACGGACGCTGGTACCTGGTACGCATCATGCCCTACCGCACCCTGAATGGTGGGATCGCCGGCGTTGTGTTGACGGCAACGGATGTAACCCAGATCAAACAGGCGGAGCAAGCACTGCGCGAAAGCAACGACCGTCTCGCCCTGGCCCAAGCAGCCGCGGACATCGGCGTCTGGGATTGGGACCTCATCGGCGATGGGTTGATCTGGGACAAGCGCATGTGCGAGATGTACGGCATTGATTTCAACACCTTCAGCGGCACCTCCGAGGTCTGGCGGCAGGGGCTGCACCCAGAGGATCGGGCAGATGCGACAGCCGAAGTCGAACGGATTCTTCGAGATCGCGATGAATACCATACCGAATTCCGCATCGTGCAGCCGTCGGGCGAAGTGCGCCATGTCGAATCACATGCCCTGCTCATCTGCAACGACGACGGTCGTCCAGCGCGCATGGTGGGCGTCAATTTGGATATCACCGAGCGCAAACGTATCGAGGTCGCCTTGCGCGAGAGCGAGCAACGCTTCCGTCAACTGTTCAACAACAGCATGGTGGGGGTGTTCGTCGCCACGCCCGAAGGTGACATCCTCTACGCCAACCCGGCTGCAAGCCAGATGTTTGGCTACACCGAAACTGAATTGCAGGCATCCGGCCGCGCCGAATTGTTTGATACGGGTGATCCTCGCGCTGCGAAGTTGATGGCAGCCCGCGCCCAACACGGGCAGGCGCGCGGCGAGATGACGTTCATCCGGCGCGACGGCTCGAAATTCGAGGGGGATCTGATGTCGACGCTGTTCACCACCCCAGACGGAGAACGGCGGGCCAGCGTCTTCGTCCAGGACATCTCCGAACGCAAGCACACCGAGACGTTGCTGCTCCAGTCCAGAAAGCTGGAGTCGGTGGGTGTGCTGGCCGGCGGCATCGCCCATGATTTCAACAACCTGCTCACAGTCCTCTCCACTCGGCTCGAAATGGCTTTGCTGGCCCTGACGCCCGAACACCCCGCCTACGCGCAGTTGGAGAGAGTCCGCTCCGCGCGCGAAGACGCCGTCGCCTTGACCAAACAGCTACTTACCTTTGCCAAAGGCGGCGCGCCGATCAAAGAGATGCAGGACATTGGCCAATTGCTGGCCGAATCGGCCACATTCGCCGCACACGGCAGCAACGCCAAACTGAACCTGGAAATCGCGCCCGATCTGTGGCCGGCTGAGGTCGATAGAGGGCAGTTGAGCCAGGTGATCAGCAACCTGATCATCAATGCCCGGCAGGCCATGCCCGATGGCGGCGTCATCACCCTGACCGCCGCAAATGTTGACGTTGAGGATCGCCCACATCTCCAGATTACCGTTCGGGATGAAGGCGTCGGCATCAGCCCAGAAGATCTGGAAAGGATCTTCGATCCCTACTTCAGCACCAAACCGAAAAACAGCGGACTGGGGCTGGCCATGGTGCGCTCGATTGTCACCAAACACAACGGGCAGATCCTGGTTTCTTCGCAACTGAATCAGGGAACAACCTTCACGATCCTCTTCCCGGCCAGTCCGCAGGCGTTGTTGGCCGATTTGCCCGATGCGCAGAGCACACCCGCCGCGGTGGATTCGATTCGCATTCTGGTTTTGGATGACAATCAAGCACTGGCCGAGGCGCTCGAAGATCTCTTCACCGCGATGGGGCATCAGGTCACCTTGACCGCGGAAGGACAGGCCACGCTTGCCGCCTACCAGGCGGCCATGCGCGAGGGCAACCCCTTCCAAGTCGTCATCCTCGACCTGACGATCCCCGGCGGCATGAGCGGGCAGGACGTCGCCGGCGCGCTGCTGGAGATCGATCCCGACGCCCGCCTGATTGTCTCCAGCGGTTACGCCAGCAACCCAGTGATGGCGAAGTACCAGGACTACGGTTTCAGGGCCAGGATGGAAAAACCGTACACGCTGGACAATCTGGAACAGGTGCTACGTTCTGTGCTGGAATAGACAAATTCGAGAAGCACGATGCCCATCACCAAAGAAGACCGCCGGCTCAGGATCGGCGTACTCGGCGCAGGCCCAATCGCACAGATTGCCCACTTCGACGCCTGCCGCAAGGCCCGCAACGTCGATCTGTACGCGGTGTGCGATCTTTCCGAGCCTTTGCTGCACCGCGCCAGAACGCTACACGAACCCACGGTGACCTATCAACAGTATGACGACATGCTGGCCGATCCCCAGGTGGAAGCAGTTTTGGTCGCCACCACCGACGCCTTCCACGTGCCGCTGGCGCGCAAAGCCGTAGCAGCGGGCAAGCACGTCTTTGTGGAGAAGCCGCTGGGCGTCAGCGTGGAAGAAAGCGAGGATCTGCGCGCACAGTTGGCCGGCACAGATTTGATCTTGCAAGTGGGTACCAATCGCCGCTTCGATCCGGCCCTGGCCCACGCCCGCCAGTTCATTCAGGACGAACTGGGCGACGTGATGTCACTGCGCGCCTGGTACTACGATTCGGTACACCGCTACACCATGACCGACAACCTACAACCGGTGCCTGTCACCAGCGCCGACTCGAAGAAACCGGATCAGAACCCCAAGGCCGAAAAACGCCGCTACTTCATGCTCACCCACGGCAGCCATCTGGTGGATACAGCGCGTTTTTTGGCCGGACCCTTGGTCAAAGTGCAGGCGCGGCTGGTGGAGAAATTCGGCGCGTACTGTTGGTTTGTGGCGGTGGAGTTCGAGAACAGGGCGCTGGGTCACCTGGATCTGACGATCCCGGTGCGGGGCGACTTCGAGGAAGGATTCCGCGTCAACGGCGAATTTGGCAGCGTCAACGGGCGTCTGCATCTGCCCTGGTTCCACAAAGCCGGCGATGTGGAATGCTTCTCTGTCAAAGACGATCTCTACCGTCGCCCACTCGGCCAGGACGCCTATACCTACAAACTCCAGTTGGAAAACTTCGCCGACGCCATCCTCTACGGCAGTCCAATGCAAGGCGCCACCATCAACGACGGCGTCGCCGCCATGCGTGCGCTGGTGGCGATCTCGCGATCTGTGATCAGCGGCGACTGGGTGGCCCTGGCAGATGTCACGGGGGGCGTGTGAGGGTTGGGGCAGGTTGCAGGTTGCAGCTGTAGCGATTCAAGCTACACGTGCAGCCAAACACAATTCTTCGTCACCTTGGCGGCGTAGAGGGCCTTGTCGGCCTGGCCGAGCATGGCAGAGATGTTAGGGATGGAGCGGCTGAAGGCGCGCACGCCGGCGCTCATCGTCACAGGGATCGGCTCGCCGTGGAAGATCAGCGTCTCTTCGGCGATACAGGCGCGGATGCGTTCGGCGAATTCCACGGCGCTGGCCGCTGTGGCATTGGGCAGGATGTAGGCGAATTCCTCGCCGCCATAGCGGGCGAATGTCGGTGCTGCTCGACTTGGCCTTGCACATTTTGGCAACGTGCGCCAGGACATCACCGGCGTGGTGGCCAAACTGTCGTTGATCTGCTTGAAGTCGTCCAGATCGAAGATGATCACGGCAAAGTTCAGGTTGAAACGCACGGCGTCGTCGAAGATCTGCTCAGCCGGTCGATGAAGTGACGCCGGTTGAAGGTCTGCGTCATCGAAGTCTACGATGGAAAGCCGGTACAACTCGCTCTGAGATCGCTGCAACTCGTCGATCACTTCGAAGTTGTAGTAGACGAACGGCGCCAACACGGCATGGATCAACACCGTCACAGCGACGCCGGGCAGCACAGGCAGTTGATAGTAGACCGCCACCCGCACCACAATGCCCAGAATGATCAGGAAAGCGCGCCAAGACAAATTGCCGTTGTCGGCCCGGGCCGAAAGCGAGAAAGTAGCGAGATGCCGGTTACCGTTTGTGCCAATTGACGCCACCAGCGTCGAAACGGGATCTTGTCTCGAAGAGGAGTGGTACGAAGAAGAGCGCTTCTGCGGAAATCATTTTCGGTCCTTTACCTGACGAACCGGAGTACCCTCTGGCGGTAGAATATCAACTTAGGTGGCGCGCATAGCGTTGTCGATCTGAAAATACGCAAAAACTTGTAAGTTTTTCAATTCTCACACAGTGTACACGGTCTCGGTGATATAGGACGGCGCTTAGCTTACGGAATGGTTGCAGATCGCCTGCCAAGTGCCGTCGGTGCAAGGAAGACACACAACAAAACGAACGCCAGTCCACGCGTGGATTGGCGTTCGTTTTGCTCTTGTAGAATGGGGTCCGCTCGTACAGGTACTGAAGCGTCGAACCGATCACCTATGGTTCATTCTGTCTGCTCTTTTCTGCCTTCGTGTATCTTCGTGTGCCTTCGTGGACCATTTTTTCTCTGGTTTCTACCTTAGGCAATGCCGCCGTCGGAGACAGAGGGTGCAGGCAGCGTCCAGGTGCGCCAGGCCAATGTCCACAGCGTAGAGAAGTAGGCGGCGATGGCGCCGTTCACCAACCACATAATCGGCCAGAGCAGGAAGCAGATGGCTGCGATCAACCCAGGCAGCAGCAACAGCAGCCCAATCACAATGCTGATCACGATTTGGATCACAAAGAGCACCGCAGCCGAACCCAGATTGGTGGTGAGCACATCCCAGCCACGTCGATAAGAATCAACCACGCCTGTGCCTTCCAGCATACAGGACCGTTCGGCGAATGTACGCAGCAGGCCGAGGACCAGGCCGAACGGCACGGCAATGCAGGCCAACGTCCCCACAATCGCCAGCGCGCCGACGCCAAAGGGCGCGCCCACGTCACCGCCGAATACCATCGCCATGCCCCCACCGGCGAGGAACGCGCTCAGCCCCGCCACAAAGAGGATCAGCCCGGGGATCGCCGGGATCAGGCTGATGCCCAACAGGCTGCGTACGCGCCCCATGCCCGCCTGCCACGCCGCGCCGAAAGACGAGGTAACGCCGTTCTCGATGTCATTGACGCTCGCCACGAGGCCGCCACGGGCAATCGTACCCACCGCCCACAGGGCGATGCCGATGATCAACGCCGCACATAGAAGGAAGGGGATCACCGCCATCGCAATGCCGGCGGCAGGGCCGAGATCCACATCCGGCATCTGTCCCTGGCTGAAATCGGGGAACTGCCGACGAAACTGCTCCATCTCTTGATCGTTGGTGCGCCAGTTTGTACCGCCGCCACCGCCACCGATACCACCGCTCAACGCGGCAAGCACCCACCAGGATCAGAAACGGATAGCGCGTGACGATCTCGAGTGCTCGTTGTAGAAGTCGACTGTAATCCATGAGGATCTCCTTGGGGAACTGGGGGATGCGATGATGCGTCGATGCGATGTTGCGACCGGCAGGAGGTTCGTCCTCCGCCTCTCCTCACTACGCATCAACCGCTCGAAACGTTTCTACCTCCATTCAACACAAAAAGATCGCGGACACATCATGCGTCCGCGGATCTTGGGTTCAGCAAATGGACAGGCGTCCCTGCGTCAATTGTTGTAGACGCTACGCCTCGAAGTAGGTTTTCAGCGCCGCCAGAGCCTTCGTCGATAGGGCAACGTCGATGCCGGAATAGGCCAGGCGGATGTACTGCTGGCTCTCCCCGGCCACAGGACGGCCGAAGTGCTTCCGCGTACAGAAGGAGACATTCGCCTCGGTCAACGCGCCGCGCATCAGATCGTTCACATCGGTCAGCCCCTTGCGTTCCAGGATCTTGGTGACGTTGGGGAAGAGATAGAACGTACTCTGCGGCGCGGCAATCGAAATGCCGTCGATGGCGTTGAGGCCGGCAACGGCAGCGTCGCGGCGACGGCGCAACTCGGCCAGGATGGCGTCGGGGCCGCTCGTATCGCCCTGAATGGCGCCCACCATGGCGCGCTGGATGAAGTGCGTGGTGCAGCTTTCGGCGTTGGTGTTGAACTTGTTGATCACATCGATCACGGCCTTGGGGCCGATGGCCGCGCCACAGCGCCAGCCGGTCATGGCGAAGCGCTTGGAGCAGGTGTAAAGGATCACCGTTCGTTCGAGCATGCCCGGAATGTTGACGATGGAGAGCGGATCGCCGCTGTAGCGCATCTCGTAGTAGGCATCGTCGCTCAACACCCACAGATCGTGCTCGATGGCCAATTGGGCCAGCGCCTCCATCTCTGCCCGCGAGGACTGCGCCCCGGTGGGGTTCTGGTAGTTGTTGTAGATCAACACCCGAGTGCGCGGCGTGATGGATCGCCGCATGGCGTCCATGTCCAGATCAAAGCCACTTTCGGTCTCGATGTAGCCGTAGGGGACGGCCACGCCGCCCTGGTATTCGATCTGCGATTCGTAGATGGGGTAGCCGGGATTGGGATAGAGCACCTCGTCGCCGGGGTCCATCACCGCGCCCAGGAATTTGCCGATCACCGGTTTGCCGCCTGGCTGCACCGAGACGTTCTCAGCGCTGTAGTGGACGCCGCGTTTGCCGCCCACGTCGGCGGCCAGTTCGGCGCGCAGTTCCGCGATCCCCGCGCCGGGGCAGTAGCCGGTGAAACCGTCGGCAATCGCCTTCATCGACGCTTCAACAATGTTGGCCGGTGTGGGAATGTTGATGTCGCCTAGGTGGAACGGATAGACTTTGTGGCCCTTGGCGGCCCATTCCGCCGCCGCCGCCGACACTGCGAACGCCGTCTCCGTACCCAGTTTGCTCAATTGTGATGCTAGTTTCATGGGGATTCCTCTAGTGAAAGGTGAATGATGAAACGATTGTTGTTTCTTTCACTATAGCAGGAAATGGCGGCGATGGGGAGAGTTGGGGATTGGGGAGTGGGGATTGGGGATTGGGGATTGGGGATTGGGGATTGGGGATTGGGGATTGGGGATTGGGGATTGGGGATTGGGGATTGGGGATTGGGGATTGGGGATTCAAACGAATTGTCGGCCTTGCCTCTCGGCGTGTCAACCCACATTTCGACTGTCCGACCGCTTCGCCAATGTGCAGCCAACTTGCTTTACCCAGTCCCCGATCCCCAGTCCCCAGTCCCTAATCCCCAACCACCTTCATCACCCCCGCACTGCGCGGAACAGATTGCCCCAACTCATGGCCGCGTTCGAGAGCAGGGTGTCGGCGCGGAAGAAGCGGGCGGAGAGGAGGATGGCCAGATAGGTGGTGATGGCGAGGCCCACGACGCCGACGGCAGGCTGCCAGAAGGGGACATCGGTGGAGGCCAGCCTTGCGATCATCGACGGCGGCGATGTCAACGGGAAGAGGCTGAGCGCCACTGCCAGTGTCCCGTTGGGCGCTTGGGCGATGAAGCTGTTCATCCACACGGGGATGATCGGCAACAGCACGGCGAACGAGTGATTGGCTTCACTTGAGGTAGGCGCCAGCGCACCCAGCGCCCATCAACGGGCGTAGAGCAGATAGCCCAACAGCACGTAGATCATCGTCACACCACGAAACTCGGCGGCAGTTGTAACGAGCCGGCAACCGCCAAAGAATTCGCTCCTCGGTCCATGAAGACCATGCCCGCAGTCAACCACAAGCCCATTTGCAGCAACGCCACCACACACAGCCCCAGAATCTTGCCCAGCATCCAGATCGGCGCGGACGCAGGCGCGAGGCAGCAAGACTTCGACGGTGCGGTTCTCTTTCTCGCGGGAGACGCTGCGCAACATGTAGCCGCTGCTCATCACCAGCACAAGAAGAGCAACATCACTGCGGCCAATCGGCACCAGTGTCGCCATCATCCTGTCGGCGTCGTTCGCCGCCGCACCTTCTGCGGGTGCGGACGGCGCGATCTGTTCCACCTGCACATCGCCCAGCGGATTGCTCACCAGCAACCAGCGTGCGGCGTCCGCGCCCAGCAGGTTGAAGTTGAGAATAGACTGGAGCATGTCCTCGCTGGTGCGCCCCATCGGCTGATAATCGCGCTGGATCAGGGTGATGCGTCCACTATCGACATAGTCGGCGGCGATGACGTAGTATTCGTCGATTTCGCGCGCATTCAACGCCGTCATCGCTGCATCTTGCGAAGGATAGGCTTGCAACATCTCAATTGGGATGTCGGCGGGGATCGACGTGATCAGCCCCGATTCGTCGACGTAGGCTGTCACGGGTGATTCGTCCTGCGGGTCATCGGCGGTGGGGCCGAAGCCGTTGTCTCCCGCCATCAACTGGCCGCCGAAGGTCAACCCCAGGATGAAGAGTGGGAAAAACACCGTCAACAGCCAGAATGAAGGCTTGGTGAGCAACGAACGGATCTCGAACCCGGCAACAGTGAACACGTTTTGCATGGTGCGTTACCTTCCTTGCAGCGTGGCGACGATACCCTTGAGCGTCAGCGCCTGTCCATAGCGCAACATCCCGGCGCGGAAGATCTTGGTAGCCAACCAGATCGTGCCAGTCGCGCTTGCCACGAGGATGAGCCAACTGGCCAGCATCTGCCAGGCTGGGATCGTCCCCAAAGCCCAGCGCAGCGTCACGGTGATGAAGGCCGTGCTGGGGAAGAGCGTCAGCCCGGTGGCGACGGCGCTTTCCGGCGCTTCGATCAGCGCGGGCAACACGAACAGGGGCAGCACGAAGAGCATGTTGAACATGCCGGCCACCTGTTGCCCCTGCCGCACCTCGGTGACAGCCGCACCCACCGCCGTCATCATCCCTGCCACCAGCGCGTAGGACGGCAGAAAGAAGATCAGTACGACGCCGATCAACTGCCAGGGGACGCTGATCCCTTGCAAGAAGGGCCAGAATCGCCCGCCCACCATCACCGCCACCACGATGGCGACGCTCCAAATCGCGATTTGGGTGAGCGCCAGGCCCATCAGCCCCAACGCTTTGCCGGCGATCAGATCGATGGGCCGCATCGTGGTCACCAGCATCTCCATCGTGCGGTTTTCCTTTTCCTCGGCCACCACCTGAAGCAGGTAGCCCGCCGACGTCATCACGGCGACGATGAAGAGCATAGCCGCCAGAAAGGGCAGCAGGAAGGCGATGATCGGGTTTGTGCTCAATGATCGGCTGCCGTCGGCGCTGCGCACCGCCAGTTCGGAGCCGTTGACCAACCGCGCCTGTGTGGCAGACGAAAGATCCTGCACCAGCCCGGCGCGCAACCAGCGACGGAAGTCGCCCTGCGCCGAGCGACTGGGCGCTTCGTCCACGTAGACAAGCTGCACCTGCCCGCCACGCGCATAATCGGCGGGTACGACGTAGTAGGCGTCGATCTGGTCGCTTTCCAGAGCGGCGCGGGCGGCGTCTGCCGTGTCGAAAGCGATCATGGAGGTGGCGAAATCGTCTTGGGGTTGTGCGGTGACGTTGAGGATCTGCGCCTGATCAACGTAGCCCAGCGTCGTCGCCTCGTCGTTCGCGCCCAGCAGAAAGCCCAGCCCCATGGCCAGCGCGATCAGCAGCGGAAAGCCCAGCGTGCTGAGGAGAAAACTACGCCTGCGCCCCAGCCGCACGTATTCGTGTTGGGCCATGATCCACAAGTTACGCATGGATCGGCTCCTTGTTGATCTGGCCTTGCGTCGTTCTGTTCGTATCGCCCTGCTCCTGCACCGTCTGCACGAAGATGTCTTCCAGCGAGGGTTCGCTGATCTCGAAGCGTTCCACACTGAAGTCACTGTCCGCGGCCAGCGCGCGGAAGACATCCTGTGGGCTTGTGCCGGGCTTGAGGCCGATCTGCCATGCGCCATTCTCACGGTGTACCTGCAACACGCCGGGTAGATTCTCGAAATCGCCGTGGCCCTACGACGGTCACAGCATTAGCAGAAGCAAAGTTACGCTTGATCTCGCTCACCTTGCCATAGAGGACGCTGCGTCCACGGTTGATCAGCACGATGCGTACACAGTTCCTCCACCTGGTGCATCTGGTGGTTAGACATGATGATCGTCTTGCCGCAGTCGCGCTCTTCAGCAGGATATCTTTCACGCAGGCGTGTGTTCACCGGATCAGCGAAGCAGCTCGACGCTCACCACGATCAGATCGGGGTCGTGGACGAGTGTGGTGATGCAGTTGCGCCTTCTGCTGCATGCCCTTGCTCAGCTCCTGCACCTTCTTGTTGCGGTGATCGGCCATCGAGCCGCTCAGCCGATTTGTAGCCGCTTGCACGCCTCGGCACTGGTCAATCCTTTGAGTGTGGCCAGAAAGATGAGCGTTGGCTCGGATTTTCACGTCTTTGTAGAGGCCACGCTCTTCGGGCATATAGCCGATACGGTGCTTCTTTTTCTTCCGGTCAGCGCGCCGCCACAGCTCTTGCCCGCATCCGGCTTGAAGATGTCCATCATTACGGATACTGGTAGTTTGCCCGCTCCATTGGGGCCGAGCAGGCCGAAGATTTCACCGGGGTAGACATCGAAAGAGACGTCGCTGACGGCCTCGGCGCGGCCGAAGCGTTTTGCAGGCCCGCAACCGAGACGGTGGGTGATTGATTTTGGGTCATGTTTTCGATCCTTGTTATTTGCATTCTCACAATCCACGCCGCATACCTCCAGCGCAGTCATCTATCCCATAAGCCGCCGGACATTTGACTGACGAGAAGATGCGAATTGCGAGTTGCGGATTGCAACTGCAACTCACAATTCACCAATTCTTAACCGCCTACTTTGTGGATCATCATTCCTCCGTTTTCCTCGTGTCTACGACGGTGATCAACCACTCGCTGATTGTGTCCAGGAAGCCGGGCAGAAATTCGGGGGCGAGCAGGGCGTATTCGTCCGGCATACCGGAGTTGGCATCTGGAAAAGATGATTGGCGGTGGGGAAGATCTGCACTGTCACGTTGGGTTGGGTATCTGCGGCCATGACGGCGTTCGACTCGGCCAAGCACCTGCATGTCCAGTCCACCGTAGAGCGCGAGGACAGGCACATCGACGCTGGCCAGGTCAACCGCGGGATCGTAGTCGATGAACTGGCGGAACCAGTCGGTCTTCAACGCCGCCAACTTCTGCGCCACGATGGCGTCGATGCGCGCTTCGATGTCGCCAAGTTGGGCCTTCTGCGCCGCCGTCAACGGACAGGCTGTCTTCGCTCTTTTGCACAACCCGGCCTCCACTTCGTCAGCCGGTGTCGGCGTGCTTTGCCTGACGTAACCAAGTTCTTGAAGTTCGAGCGTTTTGGCGATTTCCTCGTCGGTTGCGCCGCCTGCCTTCATGAGCAGTCGAATCTGGTCGTTGAGGACCTTATCTCCGCGCTCGCCGGGGCCGGCCATGAGGACGACGAAGGCCACGTCGGGGTTGCGCCCGGCCACCACCGCAGCCACCTGCCCGCCCTCGCTGTGACCGAAGATGCCCACCTGTGCGGCGTCGATCTCGTCACGTTGCGTGAGGTAGGCCCAGCCGGCCTCGGCGTCAGCGGCGAAATCGCTCAACGCCGCCGTAGCGAAATCTCCCGTCGACTCGCCCACGCCACGATCATCGTAGCGGAGGACGGCGACGCCCTGGCGCGTCAACGTGTCGGCGATGACGGCGAAAGGCCGGTAGCCGGGGACAATGGCGATCTCTTCGTCGCGGTTCTGCGGGCCGCTGCCGCTCACCAGCAGCACAGATGGGAAAGGGCCATCGCCTTCGGGCAGTGTCAGCGTCCCCGCCAGGGTGACGTCTCCGTTGGCGAATGTGACGTCTTCGACGCGGTAGGGCATGTCCTCGGTGGCGACACGCGCCAGGCTGAATGTGCCTTCGTAGCCCGACTGGCTGAACGATCCGGCCAGCGAGCCGTCCGCCTGCACCGTCCCCTCGAAGACGGCGGTGCTGGGCGCGGGCAGCATCTCAAAGTGAATGGCGGGCGCGTCAAATGCGATGTTTTCAAGCGGGATGCCTACCGCGCCCTGTTGTGGAATGTCGATAGTGCCGGTCAGGGCGTCGCCGTCTTCGGAGAAGTGGACGATGATGCGCAACTCCTGCCCCAGGATCGAGATGCGCCCATCCCAATCGCCGGGTAGGGTCACTGCGGTAGCGTCCACATCGACGGCGGGCGCGGGGACACTTTCGGTGTCCGTTGTGTCTGTCACAGGCGGCGCGATGGGAAGCGTCACCGGCAATGTGCAGGCAGCCAACATCACAGTCGCCAGCATCGCCGCAACCGTGATCCACATCAAACGTCGCAGCCTCATCGCTGCACACTCCTTTTTGGTTTAGAAACCGAAATCGAACCAGTTGGTATTGAAGAGAATACCACACAGCATGATCACAAAGATGATCAACAGAATCGATCCACAGCCGCAGCCGCCACAGCCACCGCGCCCGTAGCCGAAATTCTCTTGCAGCCAGTCGAAAATCCAATTCAGTGCAAAAAGACGGAAAAGGCCGCCTAAACAGCCGGGTCGGTCGTCCATTGGGTGGATGGTCCTTTCGTTGGTGGGGGATTAGGGACTGGGGATCGGGGACTGGGGACAGATGATTGGGCGATCTTTGCGCTTGCGTTGCAGTAACCGCTAATGATCATGTCAGTCAATCGCATTGACGTGATCCAGTCTGAATCCCGATCCCCAGTCCCCAATTCCTATTCGTACCGCAACGCTTCGGCCGGGTAGATCACGACGCCTGCACGGCGGCGGGGAGGATCGTGGTCAGCAGGGCGAAGACGTAGGCCAGCAACAGGATGCCGCCGATTTCGAAACCAGGGCATGCTGAGCACGCCTGGGTTGATGGAGATCGAAGAATTGTCCGAGCATGTTGCGGCCAGAATCACGCCCGGCGGTGGCGGTGCCGATGGCGATGCCCACCAAGGCGATGAAACTCGCTTCGAGGACAAACGACAGCGCCACCATGCCGGGTTGGTAGCCGATGGCTCGCAGCATCCCCACCTGCTGGCGTCGTTCCACCACAGTGCGGCTGGTGATCACACCCAGCGCCGCAATGCCCACGAAGAGGCCCAGCGCCATGAAGCCCTGGAAGAGTTGCAACACGCCGCGGGTGATCTGCTGCCCTTGCGCGAAGTTCTCGGCCAGGATCGAAGCGTTCAACCCACTGCTCAGGAATGATCGTTCCAACGCCGCCGCAACTTCGTGTACGTCGGCGCCTTCGGCGACCTTCACGTACCACTGGCTGGGCGTGTACTCGGGGCTGACGGCCCGCTGATAGCCGGCCTGGCTCACAATCATGCCGCTGCCGGCCAACATTTCAAAGGTATCGAGGATGCCGATCACCTGGAACTCACTCACTTCGCCGGCATCGTTGCGCAGCGACACGGTGACGTTCTCTGGCATTGCGGTGGCGTCTTCGGCGATCTGGGTCAGCACGAAGTGCCGGGAAAGCTCGTCTTGGCGGCGGCGCGGACCAAATTCCTCGCCGGCGGCTTCGTCGTCCATCTCGATGACGATGCCGTCGTTTTGCCCGCTGTCGTCGAACTCGCTGTCGTCGAACTCGCTATCGTCGAACTCCACGGGGAAGCGCATGATGGCATCGGCGGTGAAGATCACCACGTCATCGCGCTCGGCCATGGCCTGCCACACAGCGGCATCGTCCTCGAAGCCGGGGGCGCGCAGCTTGAAGGGATAGACTTCCGACGCGCTTTCGATGTAGCCGGCGTCGACGCCGATCACCTGCAAACGAGTCCACATGTCGTCGGCGGGTTCCTTGAGGGCTTCGAATGCCTCGACGTACGTCCCCACGGCGGCTACTTGATCCTGTGGGAAGTCGGCGGCGCGGCTTAGGCGCTCGTTGAAATCCGTGATCGGGTCGAAGAAGCTGAGCAGCGTCGTGTTTACCTGGATGTCGAAACCGGCGCTGCGTTCCACATCGGGGTCCACCAGTGTCTGCGTCGCCTGGATCACGATGCTCATGATCACCACGGTGGTGATCACCATCGCAAACATCGTCATCGCCATGCCGGTGCGGAAGCGGCTGCTCAGCGGATAGGCGATGGCGGTGCGCAGCACAGGCGTCAGCGCGCCGATGCCGCCCAACAGCCGGTTGATGGCCCACACCCAGGCGTCGGCGTTGAACATCACCACCAGAATACCGCCCAGGATCAGCATCGGGCCGCCCAGCGCGAAGTTCAGCGGCACCCACACGGGGTTCCCCTGGAACAGGGCGAAGGCGTCGCCGTCACCGGAGATCTGCGCCCACGGCACAGCCCAGATGACGATCATGCCCAGCCCCACCAGCGTAAAGATCCCACGGCGGCGCGTGTCGCTACGCAGTTTGGTGAAGCCGACCAGCCACTCGGCCACAAAGGCCACGCCGATCAGCGTCAGCGTCACGCCGGTGAGGATGGCCGTTAGCCCCTGGCTGTCCATGCCCCACCAGATCACGTAGGCGCCGCCACCCAGCAAGAGCGGACCCACCACACCGCGTGCGATGCGCTGCCACAGCGGACGCCGCGCCCCGTTTTCAGCGTCGGGGATGTCGCGGATGGCGGCCACGATGTTGAGCCTGCTCACCCGCAGCGACGAGAAGGTGACCACTACAAAGGTAAAAAGTACACCCAGGCAGTAGGCGATGATGATCGAAGGCGTGGTCACGTTGAACTGAAACTGGAAGAAGAGTTCCTGCCCACTGAACTGGCTGCTCACGTCGTTGAAGAGCGCGCTCAGGAAGTCGATCATCAAGAACGAAACGCCCAAACCCAGTAGCACACCCACCAGCGCGGCCACCAGATCGTAGAGCACGCCTTCGGTGAGGAACATCTGCACCAGGTGGCTGCGCTGCATACCGATGGCGCGGGCCATGCCCATTTCGCTGCGCCGCTCCGCGGCCAACATCACGAAGATCATGAAGATCAGAAGCACGCCCGCCATGATCGAGAATATGCCGAAGATGGAGAAGACCGTGCTGAATGTCGTCCCTGCTATGCCAGACGCGGCCACCACGGTGCGTTTGCTCAACGGATCGAGCACGTCCATGGGCGTCATGGCCTCGATGGCGGCGTTTAGATCGGCGCTGTCTGCGTCGCTGTAGGGCAGGCTCTGCAACCAGGCGCGGTTGGCCATGTTGCCCAACGTCGAGCGCAGCGCGTCCATGTCTGCGTTCTGCACATCGGTGGGCAGGGCCACCAACTGTTCACCGCGCGGCATGGACCCTTCGATGATGCCGCCGAAAAGCGACAGGAAGAACGCCTCACCGCCGCTGGGGATCATGGCTTCGGCGCTGCCGGCCTCCGCCTCGATGACACGCTGCACCGACGGACGCTGTAGCACTGCTACCACCTGGGCCAGGCCGTCGTCGTCCAGCGAGAGCACGCGCAGCCGTTCGCTCACGGCGTCGGTGTGCTGGAGACCGTCCACAGCGTCGCCGATGTTGGAGACGAGAATAGCGTTGACGCGGCCCGGCATCACCGGCGAGAGCAACTGCTGCGCCTCGTCCAGTTTCATCATCACCACCGGGGTCAACGTTCCCATCGGCCCGGCCTGATCAACGATACCTTTTACACGGTACGGCACCGGGATCGGCCCCAGGAAGATCTCCAACACGTCGCCAACCTGGGCGTCGAGTTGCTGCGCGCCCAGCCGGTTGAGGTAGACGTCGCCCTGGCGCAACTGGAGACCGAACTGCCCCAGCACGCGGTCGATTTCGCTGCGCAGTGTGTTCAGGTTGAGCGCGCTGGCCAGTTCGGTGGCGTCGGGAATGTTGAGCGATTCGAGCAGCGGAATCGAAGCGGCGGGCGTCTCGTCGCCTGCGCTGTCTGTCCCGTCTGCTTCGGGTTGAGGAAGGAGGCCCTGGATCTGTTCAAGCGATCCCTCGGGCAACTGGGGCGCATCTTCGCCAAGCAACGAAGACAGGAACTCATTGGCCTGCACTTCGGTGATGTTGCCCGACGCCAACGCTTCCACTGGCGGCAATCGCAACCGCGGCGTCGGAAGTTGCAGATCCAGGCCCAGGTTGCTCGCCGCAGCGCTCGCCATCGCGAAATGTCGGTGGCCGACTGGAAGATGTTGCCCACGCCGGGCTGGAGCGCGCTCCATCGCCACAGGTTTGCCGTCTACCGACATCAGGCCGAATTCTGATCATAGTAGCCGTCCACGGCAAAGATGAAGCCCAGTGGCTCGCCCTGCCCGGTGGTGGTGGTGTTGCGGATGATGGTGGGGAAGACGATGGCCGGGGCCACGCTGTCGATGAGCGGCTCGTCTTCGGTCTTGGCGCAGGACGTCGAAGTCTTCGCTGCTGATGCCGGGCAGCCCTTCGGTGAGCGGTGGCTGATCACCGTGTCGGGAGCGCCGGTGCCGCTGAGATCGATGCCCGCGGCGGCGGCAGCATCTGCAGCGGCGTCGGCATCGCCGTCACCTTCACCGAAGACGCCGGCCAGCGTGGTGAGGCAGCGGCGGCGCGAGCGACCGCCTCGTCGATCCCGCCGTAGGCGCTCACGGCGTAACGCTGCACCGAGTAGTCCAGCGTGTCACCTGTGCTGAGCGCAGCCACGATGATCACTGTGCTCAGCGTCAAACCGGCCACGATCAGCGCCGTCTGCGTGGGGCGGCGAGGCATGTTGCGCACGCCCAACTTGGTTGCGGTAGGATTGCGGAAATAGAGCAACGCCACGGCCAGCAGCATGATCAGCACGATCACCAGCAGCACAAAGCTGACGGGGTTGAGCCAGGGCGGCAGAAAATCGAACATGTGAAGCTCCTTGGGGCAATGGCGACGGACGGATGACGACAGACTGCGGACGATGGACGACGATGTGCAAACGTTGAGGATCAGATCGTGCTTGGGCGACGCTTGTCTCCGCAATGGGATGGAGACAACGATGTTCCCAATGATCAGACAGCGACGACTCGCGCGTCGTCGGTCGTCCGTCGTCCGTCGTCGTCCGTTGTCGCCGCTGTATCGTACCCAATCCCGTTGTCGGGGATGCCGTCGTCGATGATCTCGCCGTCTTTCATGCGCACAATGCGGTCGCACAGGGCGCCGATCTTGGCGTCGTGGGTAACGAGGACGAAGGTCTGTTTCTGTTCGCGGTTGAGGCGCTGCATCAGGTTGAGGATGTCATCGGCGGTTTGGCTGTCGAGGTTGCCGGTGGGTTCGTCGGCCCAAACGATGGCCGGGTTGTTGACCAGGGCGCGGGCAATGGTGACACGCTGCCGCTGCCCGCCCGAGAGCTCTGCGGGCCGGTGATAGGCCCGATCCGAGAGGCCCACCTGCGCCAATGCGGTCAACGAGCGTTGGCGCGCCTCGCGTGGCCGCACACCGCTCACCAGCAACGGCATTTCCACATTTTCCACGGCGCTAAGCACCGGCAACAGATTGAACGTCTGAAAGACGAAGCCCATGCGCTGGGCGCGGTAGTTGGTGCGCACCTTGTCTTTCATCTTGTGGAGTTGCGTCCCCTCGATGCGGACCTCGCCCGCGTCGATCTGGTCCAATCCCGATAGGCAGTTGAGCAGCGTCGTCTTGCCGCAGCCCGACGGCCCCATGATGGCAACCATTTCACCGGGATCAATGCGCAGCGTCACACCGCGCAGCGCGTGGACTTCCACTTCGCCGGTGCGGTAGGTCTTGTGGATGGCGTCGGCCATGATGATCGGATCTGACATACTGATGACTCCTTCGAGGTTTTGAGGGGCATGGGCCTGCATGATCAGTGGCCCTAATGCGGCGCAGGCGAACCGGTTGATTTGTCACAAAGATTGAAAGCCGGACGGCATGGCCATGAACGGTTGCCGCCCAACAAAACTTAGTACGCAGAAAGGAGCAGAAAGTTGCTTCTGTATCCTAGTCCAAGTCGTAGGATGACGCATCATCTC
>JAWKOL010000042.1:0-49475 GCA_041391225.1 Caldilineaceae bacterium | reverse complement strand
ACGCGCACCGAGCGGCTGGTGAAGTCTTCGTTGGCGTCTTCAAAGCGTTCGCCTTCGTAGTCGGCGCGCACAAAGGCTTTCACCAATCGCGCCCCGGCGATGTTCTCTTGCAGCACCGTGTTGAGCCGGTCCAAACGCTGTTGCACCGTCAAAAAGAGCGGCTCCATCTTCGTGCTGAAGAAGACGATGGCGATGGTGGTCACCACCAGCAGCGGCAGCATGATCAGCGCCAGCCGCTGATCCGTGTTGAACATGAGGATCAGGCTGCCGATCATGAGCATGGGGGCGCGGGTGCCGATGCGCAGGCTGATCTGCACCAACCGCTGGAAGGACATCACATCCGACGTCTGGCGCACCATCAGCTTTCCCGTGCTGAACCGATCCAGATCGCCGTAAGAGAAGCTCTGGATCTTGGCAAACATCGCCTCACGCAGATCCCGCGCCGTCCCCTCGCCCACGCGCACCGAGAACAGGTTGTTGCCGATGGCGAAGATCAGGCTGGTCAACGAGATGCTGAGCATGATCAGCGCGGTTTGGATCACCACGCCCTGGTCCTTGGCGGCGATGCCGTCGTCGATAATGCGCTGGATCAGCCGCGGGATCGCCAGATCCAAAAAAACCAGCGCCGTCAACAGGAAAAGCGACATCACCGAGCCGAACCAGTACGGCTTGAGAAACGGCAGCAGTTTCTTCACGTCATTCATAGACTGTCCATTCACTAATCTTCAAAACTTCGCTTCAACACATCCATCGCTTTGATCACCCCATCCAGTTCGGCGGGGGTGAGGCTTTCCATTTTTGCGCGCATCCAGGCGCGGTTTTCTTGGAAGATGGCGTCGAGCAGGCGGTTGCCGTCTTCGCTCAGCGCCAAATGGACGAATCGCCGGTCTTCTGCGTCCTGGTGGCGCAGGAGCAGCCCCTTCTCCACCAACGCGTTGACCGTCTGGCTGACCGCGGCGCGGCTGATCTGCCGCTCATCCGCCAGTTGACTCGCCGACGCCAGCCCCTTGCGGATGTGGCGTAAAATATGAAATTGTTCCACCGAGATGTCGAACCGTTCCGCCGCCAGGCCACGCACGTTGGACCGAATGCGGTTCCACGTGGGCGGGACAGCCTCCCAGAAGCTCTCGATGGCGACGGTGAGCAACTCGTCGTGCGAAGATACGTCCATAAAAACTGTGTAAGTTCCTTAATGGTTAAGTGTTTTAACTATTCTGCCGCCGGTTGCGTGGATTGTCAAATCGTTGAAACATTTTCTGGACATTGAACGTTTTAGGACAGAGCCTGACTTAAGCGGTCACCGCAAAGGTGCAAAGGACGCAACGGAGGCAACGGACGCAACGGAGGGGAAAGAAGAAGATGGACACGGATTTCAGGATTTTTGGAGGTCAGAGGAGTTGATCTGAAAACGTCTTGAAACCGACTGTCGTTTCGGCCCTCCGTCCTGCTCGTCCTGAAATCCGTGTCCTTCTGCTTCTTGTCTTCTGTGTTGCGTCCTTTGCGGTTCAATCTCATGACTCCACTGCGAAAAGTCCGACTTCTGTGTGATTTGCGGTTGCTCCTCCTGAGAGAAGTCGGACTTTTGCCTTGAAACCTTTTGCAGTAGAGTCATCTCATCTCTCACTACGTCAATGATCCGACTCATTTCCACACTTCACTGAGGACAATCCTCTGCAATCCATGTAATCTGCGATATCTGTGGACCAATCCTTCCTGCGGACCCGTCAAGCACCTGACAGAGAGCACCAACCTATGAACTTCCCCAAATCCGTCAGATCCGCCCAATCCGCCCGATCCGCGTTCCATTTCTGCGCGGCGATCCTGGCGCTGCTGCTCCTTGCCCGCGCCGGGTCGCCGGCAGCCTTTGCCCAGGACACGATGAACGGGTTGTCGATGGATGCGCGTGCGGCCTTCGACGGTTACTTCAAGTACGGCGAGTGGCTGCCGATCTGGGTGGAGTTGGAGAACCAGGGGCGCGATCTCGACGCCCAAGTACAGGTGACCATCAACAGCCGCAATGGACCGATCACCTACGCCGCGCCCGCGGAACTGCCCGGCGGCGCGCGCAAACGCATCGTCCTCTACGCGCCGCCCAATAGCTTCTCGCGCGAGTTGACAGTCAGCCTTGTCAATCCCGACAACCCCAGCGGCGCAACCTGGCGCCGAAACGATGTGACAGTGCAACCACTTTCGGCGATTCACTTCCTGGTGGGGGTGCTGACGCCGGAACGGGGCGCGCTTTTCGCTCATCAGCAGCCTGCCGCTGCCCGGCCAGCCGCGCCCCATCTCCCTGGTGGACGTTCCACTGACCGATCTACCGAAGCGTCGACGGTCTGCGCTCGTTCGATCTGCTCATCTTCAACAACATAAACACGTCCGATCTGTCTCCGAGCAACTTGCCGCGCTCACGGGCTGTGGAGAAGGCGGCGCCTCGTCATTGGCGGCGGCGCGGGCGCGCTGACCACTACGGCTGGCCTGCCCGACACGCTGCTGCCGCTGCGCCCGCAGTCGCTGGTGGATCTGTCGGCTGTCGCCGCGCTGGCGGCGTATGCGGGGGATGAACCGATCCGCGTGCCGGGTCCATTCACGGCGACAGGCGATGTCAACGGCGACGTCCTCGTGCGAAGACGATCTGCCACTGCTCGTGGAGCGCACGTTGGGCCGGGAGCGATCCACTTCGTCGCCCTGGATGCGACGTTCGCCGTTCGATGCCTGGGCAGGCTTTTCCGGTTTCTGGCTCAAACTGCTGGGGCCGGGCATCGCCTACCCCGACTACCTGCCCGCCGACATGTCGGCGGATCGCATGCGCCGAGCAGATGGAGTATCCGCTCTCTATGCTGCCATCGCTGGATCTACCCTCGGTGCGCAACTTGACCATTCTGCTCGGCATCTACATTCTGCTGGTGGGGCCTGTCAACTATTTGCTGCTGCGGCGCATGCGTCGCCTGGGCTGGGCATGGATCACGATTCCACTGCTCACGCTGGTCTTTTCGGTGGGCGCGTTCGGCCTTGGCTATGGACTGCGCGGCAATGATCTCATCCTCAACAAGATCGCCTTGATCCGCCCTGCCACGGGCGGCGTCACCGAAGTGACGAGCTACATGGGCCTTTTCTCGCCGGCCCAGGAATCGTACGAAATCGTGGTCGACGGTGAAGGGCTGCTCAGCCCCTTGTGCGCAACACTGATCCGTGGAGCAGCGGCGCCGATGGCAGCCGGCGATATGGTGATCATCCAGGGCGAACGCAGCCGCCTGCGTGGGCTGAACATCAACCAGTGGTCCATGCGCAGCTTCATGCAGCAGTCGCGCTGGGACGATTTCGGCTCCGTCGACGCTGATCTGCGCTTCGACGCCAAAGGACTCGTCGGCGACATCACCAATCCGTACCGGCTATGATCTCACCGACGTCACTCTGGTGTGGGGTGACCAGTTTTCGCGCATCGGTGACATCAAAACCGGGGCCAAAGTGGTCACCACAATGTTGATGACGCAAACCATCGACACCATGCCCGGCGCCACGCTGGCCTGGCGTCTCTACCAGCCCGACTACAGCAACGGCCAACCCGACAACGCGATTGAACTCAAGCGCACCGTCCTCGAAAACCTGTTGCAGGGCAGCATAGGCTTTGACGGCCTCACACAGGTGGCGACCCGAACCGGGGAAATCTTCCTGGTGACTGGTTCGCCGACGCGCCGCCTAATGTCGAAGTCCCTGGGCGGCGGCTGAGTCGGCAGACCACGGCGCTTTTCTACACCAGCTTCAACTATCCAACGCCGGAAGCCGGTCCGTTTTCGCTGCCCCCCGGCCTGCTCGCTGTCGACGTCGTAGAGATGCCCGTCGAAGGCGGTTTCTGCGGTCCCACCGGCAGCGCGTCGATCTACCTCAACCGCGGCGAAATCGTCTTCGATTTCAGCATGCCGGATGGCTTCCGCGACGCCAATCTGTCGAACCTGCGCGTCTCCTTGCGCAGCGACGGCGGCTGGGCGGTTCCGCCCGCCACCGCGATCTACGACTGGGACGCCGAAAACTGGCTCACGCTGGAATCGCCGCAGTTGGGCATCAACGACATCGACTTCGCCGACGGCCTGCTGAACGAAGACGGCAAAGTCCGTCTGCGCTTGAGCGCGCAGGGCAATGGGGGCGGGTGTTTGTATCTTGGATTGGGAATATCGGGTGTGAAATAGAACGCGGATGCATGAAAGGATTTTGTATGACCACCGCCGTTGAAACCGTCCACCTAACCCGCCGCTACGGCAATCTTGTGGCCGTGGACGATCTGAACCTGGTCGTGCCGACCGGCTCGATCTTTGGGCTGATCGGCCCCAACGGCGCGGGGAAGACGACGACGCTGCGCATGTTGGCCGGGCTGCAAGCGCCGTCTTCGGGCGAGATTCGCTTCCACGGCAAAGACGCTGGCCAGGATTGGGATCACTTCCGCCGTGAGATCGGCTATATGCCCGACTTCTTCGGCGTCTACGAGGACATGCTGGTGTGGGAGTACCTCGACTTTTTCGCCCGCTGCCACAAACTGCCCACGCCGCGACGCGCCCAGGTGGTGAACGAACTGCTGGCCCTCGTCGATCTCAGCGACAAACGCGACGCGTACGTGGAAAGCCTCTCGCGGCATGAGACAGCGCCTGTGTCTGGCCCATGCGCTCGTCCATGATCCGCAGATCCTGTTGTTGGATGAACCGGCATCTGGGCTTGATCCCCGCGCCCGCGTGGAAATGCGCGAGTTGTTGATCGAACTGGACGCGATGGGCAAGACGATCATCGTCAGCTCGCACATCCTGGCCGAACTGGCCGAGTTGTGCGATTCGCTGGGCATTATCGAACATGGCAAGCTCGTCGCCGGCGGCCGCTGGCGCAGATCACCCGCCAGGCGCAACAAGGACGCATCTTGCAGATCAAGCTGCTCTCTGATCCCGAAGCGGCGCGTATACTGCTCGCAGCCCATCCAGGCGTCGGCCAAATCCGCCACATGGACAGCGTCCTCGACCTGGATTTCGTGGGCGAAGACGCCGACGTGGCCGCGCTGCTCGCCGTCCTCGTGGAAGCGGGCATCAAGTTGTCACCTTCAACGAAGAAAACAGCGATCTCGAAGAGGTCTTCTTGCGGCTGACGCGCGGAGAGTAGGATAGGGATTGGTGATTTGTGAGTGGTGATTGGGGAGAGGTCGGGCGGCGGGATGATGGGATGATGAGTCTCGCCGCGAGCCGTCATCTTCATCATCTCATCATCAGCGCCGAAAGCATCCGTCCCAATCACCAATCACCAATCACCCCACCACCGTGAACACATTCATAAGGTCAACGGATTTATGAACTTACCTCCAAACCTCACCCCCAACCCCATCATCGTCAAAGAACTGCGCTCGCGCATGCGGGGAGGGCGGGCGTTTGCGATTTTGACGGGGATGCTTGTGCTGTTGGGCGGCGCGCTCTACGGCCTTTATTGGATCATGGTGGCCAACGTGTCGTACACGACGCTGATCAGCGCGAGCATCGGGCAGACGCTTTTCAGCGGGCTGGCGCTGCTGTTGCTCTCGATCATCTGCTTCATCACCCCGTCGGTGACGGCGGGCGCGGTGAGCAGTGAACGCGAAAAGCTGACCTACGAGATGCTGCTCACCACACCGCTGCGGCCTGGCAGCATTCTTTGGGGGAAACTGATTGCGGCGCTGAGTTATGTCTTCCTGCTGATTTTCGCCGCTGTGCCGTTGGCAAGTTTGGTCTTCATCTTTGGTGGCGTGGCGCTCAAGGAGATGTTCAAGGCGCTACTCGTCTTGGTGGCGGTGGCGGTGATGCTGGGCGTGGTTGGGCTTTTCTTCTCCGTGTGGCTAGGACGCACCGCCCGCGCCACGGTGATGAGCTATCTTTTTGTGATGCTGCTGGTGGTGGGTCCGCTGATAGCCTACATCGGCGTCGGCGTGATCAAACGGCAACCGCCGCCCGGCTGGTTGCTTATCCCCAACCCGATCAGCGCGCTCTTTTCGGCGATGATGCCGTCGCTTTCGCCCAACGGCGGCGGCGTCCTCATGAGCCTGGGCTTGGCGTTGAGCGGCAACTTGAGCGCAGTCACCGGCATGAACACGACAATCGTGCGTCCGCTTTACCACTACAGCCTGCCCTTCTACGCTGCATTGACCCTGCTGCTCTACGGCCTGGCTGTTTACATGATCCAGCCGATCCGCCGTCGCCGATTGCGTTGGTCGAGTTTCGCCACAGTGTTGCTGGTTGTGGTGCTTGTGGGCGGCGGCGCGGTCTTCGCCTTTCAACTGACGGCGGGGGGGTACACCGGCAGCATCTTCTCGCCGCTGCCCACGCCCGCACCCTTCATCGGCGTCGCCATGCCCGCGCCGGCGCCTGTCCGCGCCGTGGAAGTGCTACCGGAAGCGCCGCGCCCAGACACGCCCCTACCCACCCCGACGCCTGCGTTGGTGGATGGCTTCGCGCTGGAATCGGCGGTCGATCTGTATGCCGCCGTCGTAGATCAATTGCTCATGGATCTCGATCTTCCCGCCGAAACGCCGCTTTTGCTCTCGCGCCAGACCGATGACGTGGTCGCCTTTATCGAGGCGCCCAGGGTGGTTGTCAAGCAGATCGTCGAGCCGCTGCAACCCATGCTCACCGACCACCTGGCTGAGACCGCCGCCTCGGTGGATTGGTTCGACGTCTGGCCCGTCGAGTTGCCGTCGACCGAACATGTCGCGATCGTCTTTGGTGGTCTGCGCCCGCTGGCGGACGGTCGTATCCTCGTGTCTGCGACGGCGCACCTCACCGGCAACCGCACACAGGGACGCGCCTACGTGCTTTTCAACGACGGCGGCTTGCAAGTTGTGGAGACCCGAGCTTCATGGGGCGAATGACCATGTTCACCGACGACACCCTCGACACCATCCTCACCCGGCTAGGACGGCGCTTGCGTCTGCGCGACGGCTGGCGGCTGGCGCAGCGCACGCTGTGGATTGCGCTGGCTGTCGCCGTCTTCGTGCAGATTATTGCCCGCCTCTGGCCCGTGGACAACGCGATCTGGTGGACGTTGATCCCGCTCGTCCTCTGGCTGCCCGCTGTGGCCGTGTGGACACTGGCGCGCCCGCTTTCGCCGTCTCAGATCGCCCGCCGCGTGGACGTGGAACTGCATCTCAAAGAACGCCTGTCCACGGCGTGGACGTTGACCCACGTCGACCCGTCCACGGCGCACCCGCATCACTTCGATCCCGATCTGCTCGCCCGTCAACAGGACGACGCCCTCGTCGCCGCCCGCAGCCTGGACCCGGCCCGCGACTTCCCTTTGACGTGGCTGCTCGGTCCGCTGCGTACCGCCGCCGCGCTGGTGGTGACGGTCCTTGTGCTGGCGTTGCTGCCCAACCCGATGGATCAGATTCTGGCCGAGCGCGCCGCCATTGCCCGCGCCGCCGAAGACGCCGCCGAGCGTGTGGAAGAACTGGCCGAAGAAGTGGAAGCGTCCACCGAATTGACGCCGGAAGATCGCGAAGAACTGGCGCGCTCAACTGGCCGAGTTGGCCGAAGATCTGCGCGCCAACTGGCGGCGACCAGGAAGAAGCCCCGGCCGACTTTGCCGATCTCGAAGAACAACTGCGCAAACCGCCCGACGCCAACTGGGCCGAGCAACAGGCCTCTTCGATGCCCTCGCCGCCCAGCTCGAAGCGCTGGCCGCCGCCAACGCCCAGGCCGAATCTTCCGACGCCGCCGACGCCCTCGCCGCCCTGGCCGAAGCGCTGGATTCGCTCGACCCGGAAGTGTTGGAAGCCCTCGCCCGCGATCTTTCGCAACTGGCCGGTGAAGCCGCCGCCGCGGGCAACGCCGAATTGGCCCAGCATTATGTCCTCGCTCAGGCCGCCCAGGCCGGTGACGCTTCCGCTGCCCAACCGCGGCGCAGTCTGCCGCCGAAGCGATGGCCCTGCGCAGGCAACCGACGCCCAAGCCGCCCTGGCGCGGACGTTGGACAGCCTGCAATCGGGCCGACAGGTCATGGCGCAGGCGGGCGGCAACCAGTCCGCCGCGGCGGCGTCCGCGCCGTCGAATCAGCCGGGCCAGGGTCCTGGGAACAGCCCCGGCAACACTCCTGGCAACAACGCCGGGCAAAATCAGGGCAACAATGCCGGCGGTGGCGGCGGCACCAATGCCAACACCCTCCCGCCCAACACCGGCAGTGGACGCGCCGGCGCGCCGCGCGGACAGGCCCCCAGCGGCGGTGAAGACCAGATGGCCGATCAGGTCTACGTCCCTTGGGAGCGGCGCGGCGACACCGACGGCGAATTTATCGTCCCCGGCCAGCAGACCGGCCAGGGCGAAACCCAGGTGCGTGAAACCGAACAGCCCCTCCCCGGCAGCGCCGCCGAACCCCTCGTCCCCTACCAGGATGTCTACGGCACCTACATCGACGCCGCCAACCAGGCGCTCGAACGAGAGGCGATCCCGGCGGGGATGGAAGAGTATGTGCGGGGGTATTTTTCGCAGCTTGAGCCGTGAGAAGAAAGGATCTCCCATGTCCCACCCAATTTCCGCCGACGACTTCCGCCGCCACGCCGCCGCCATCGAGGACCAGGTAGGCCAGGTGATCGTGGGGCAGCGCGCTCTGGTACGCCAGACGCTGATCACGCTGCTGGCCGGGGGCAATGCCCTGCTCGAAGGTGTGCCTGGCCTGGGCAAGACCGTCCTCGTGCGCACGCTGGCCCAGGCGGTGGACTGCGCCTTCTCCCGCATCCAGTTCACGCCCGATCTCATGCCATCGGACATTGTGGGCACCAACCTGATCGTGGATGATGAACACGGGCGGCGTTTCCAATTTGAGCAAGGACCGATCTTCGCCAATCTCGTCCTCGCGGACGAGATCAACCGCGCCACACCCAAGACACAGTCGGCCATGCTCGAAGCCATGCAGGAGCGTAGCGTCACCGTGGCCAAGGCGACGCGTCCGCTGCCGCAGCCCTTTTTCGTCCTTGCCACGCAGAACCCGCTGGAGATGGAAGGCACCTATCCACTGCCCGAAGCGCAGTTGGATCGCTTCTTCTTCAAGATCGACGTCGCCTTCCCCACCGCGGACGAACTCGTGGAAATCGCGCTGCGCACCACCGGCGCGGATCAACCCACCGCCCACGCCGTCGTGGACGGTCCTACGCTGCTGGCGATGCAAGCGTTGGCGTGGCGATGCCTATCGCCGATCATGGTCAATTTCGCCGCTCGTCTGCTCAAGGCCACGCACCCCAACTCCGCCGAAGCGCCGGAGATGGTGCGTCGTTACGTCCTTTGGGGCCAGCCGCGCGGCATGCAGGCCATGATCCTCGCCGCCAAGATCGGCTTTGCTGGACGGTCGCTACAACGCCGCCTTCGACGATCTGCGCGCCGCCGTCCTGCGCTGCGGCATCGGTTGATCCTCAACTTTGAGGCGCAGGCCGAGGGCGTCAGCGCCGACGGTGTGATCAGGGGATATTGGAGGGGATGGGGGAACGGGTGTAGCGGAACCCCTCCCCGGCCCTCCCGCGATCGTAGAGGACATGATTTCGCTGAGTTTGTGGTGGCGGAGAGGGAGCTGTTGACGTGTGGAGATCGTGAATGGGCATTGGATACACTAATCGCGACCAACATTGCCGACCCGTCAACAGTTCTCCCACGCTTGCGGGGAGTTAGAGAAGTCTTCAACGTCGTTGCAGGTGCCGGTATAGTAAGCGTCTGCGAACTTGTATTCGCTACCGCCATTCGGCCTTCTCTCGCCTGATCGCAGTTCTGAGGAGGAATCATGCACCGTTGGAAGACATCTCCGCAAAGCTTTGGTTTCGGTTGAAGCCCTTGCTCGTGAAATGCGACACGCTCCTACTCCGAAGACCGGCTCTGGCGTGGCTCGCCGAGGACAGATTTACGGTATCATTTCGTCGTCAACATCCGATCCGAGCGGTTTATTGTTGATTTTACTGTCCCACAAGCGCAGTTGATCATTGAGCTAGATGGCCCGATTCATCAGTATTCTGCGCAAGAGCAGGGCGCGGTCCAGCAGACGTTTTTGGAGTCACGGGTTTTCAGGTGTTGCGTTTGAGAATCTGGATGTGTTCAACACATTGGATGCCGTGGTCGAGGTGATTGCGGCTAGAGTGAAGTAGGATTCAGGGATGCGAGTAGCCCGGAACCCTCCCCGGCCCTCCCGATCGTAGAGGACATGATTTCGCTGAGTTTGTAGTGGCGGGGAGGAGCCGTTGACGTGTAGACGAATGATTGTACATTGGATATACCTAACGACCAACAACGCCGACCCGTCAACGGTTCTCCCCACGCTTGCGGGGAGTTAGAGGGGTCTTCTGCCAAAAGAACAACCCATGACCCAACAACCCGCTCAACCCCCACCGCACCCCGTCTCTTTGACGAGACCTACCTGCGCAAGCTGGATCGGCTGGCGATTTTTGTACGCGGCGGGCGATGGCAGGGCAGATCAGGGCGAACGGCGCAGCCCCAAAGCGGACAATCCGTCGAGTTTGCCGACTACCGCCCCCTACACCGAGGGCGACGACTTCCGCCGCATCGATTGGAACGCCTACGCCCGCCTGGAACGCTTCTTCATCAAGCTCTTTGTGGAAGAGGAAGATCTCCTCGTCCACCTGCTCGTGGACGCCAGCGCTCCATGGACTGGGGCGAACCCAACAAGTTCGCCTACGCCATCCGCGCCGCCGGCGCGCTGGATACATCGCCCTCGCCGGATTGGACGAATCACCATCTCCACCCTCGGCGGCGCGAGGACAACTCTCCCACGCGGACGACCGCAGGCGCTGCCACTCTTCCGCTTCCTGCAAGATGTGCAGCCCAACGGCGAAGCCGACCTCGCCGCCGCGCTCACGTCCCCTGCGCGGCGACGGCTACCAGCCGGGACCATTGCTGCTCGTCTCCGATCTCATGGACGACGGCTGGGCCGCCGGTCTGCGTGCGCTGGCCGGGCGCGGCTTCGACGTCACTGTGCTGCACGTGCTGGCCCCAGGGGAAGTCGATCCCCAACTCAGCGGCGACCTCAACCTCATCGACAGTGAAACCGACGCCGCCATCGAAATTACGGCGGACTTCGGCCTGCTCCAACGCTACCGCGACAGTGTGACGGCGTGGCAGACCGAGATTCGCGAGTTCTGCGCCGCCCGCGCCATCCAATACGTGCCGGTGATCACCTCGCTGCCCTTCGACGAACTGCTCTTTTCGCTGCTGCGCCGCCGCGGGGTGCTGGCATGAACTTCCTCGCCCCCGCCGCCTTTGCCCTGGCCGCGCTCCTGCCCGTCATCGTGGCCATGTACCTGCTGCAAAGTGCGCCGCCAACGGCAGACCATCTCCAGCGTCTACCTCTGGCGGCGCATGGTGCTCGACACGTCGAAGCCAACGCCCTGGCAACGTCGCCGCAACCTGCTCCTGATCTTGCAGTTGATTGCCACCGCGCTGCTCGTGCTGGCCCTCACACCCGCCCCTTCACGTGGACCGAAGGCATCGGCGGGCAGACGGCGGTACTCGTCGTGGACGTCCGCCAGCATGGCCGCGGCGGACGGTTCGCCCACGCGCCTCGACGACGCCAAGACCCAACTGCGCATGCTCATCGACGGCCTGCCGGCCACCGCCACCGTCACGCTCATCACCGCGGGCGAGGACGTGCGCATCGCCGTCTCGTCTAGCCGCGATCGCCGCCAACTGCACGACGCCGTCAACGCGCTGCGCGTCGGCGCAGGTGGTAGCCGCCTCGACGCCGCCCTCGAACTGGCCTCCGCTGTGGCCGCCCGCCAACCCGACGCCGAAATCGTCGTCTATTCCGACTTTGCCGGTATCGACGACGCCGGTTTCCTGCTGGATCGCATCGATGACGCGGCCGTGCGCTTTGTTACCCTGGGGGCGCGTACCTGGAATCAGTCTGTCACCGCGCTGGCGCTGCAACGCGCACCCGATGCTGCGTCCTTGATCGCCTTCGTGCAGGTCACCAATTTCAGCGAAGACCCTGTACAGCGTAGGTTGGTCCTTTCCCCAGCCCAAGGAGACGCCCTCGCCGCCTACGATCTCGATCTGCCGGCGCAGGGCGAACGCGTCGTCGTGGTCGAGGATCTGCCGCCCACGTTGCCCGCCGTGGTTGCGTCCCTCTCCGGCGAAGATCTGCTGCCCGTGGACGACCGCGCCTGGGCCGTTGCCCCCACCGCCGCCGCCGTGGACGTGACGCTGGTGACGCCGGGCAATCGCTTCCTCGAAACTGCGTTGGCGCTGCAACCCGGGTTGTCGCTCACCACCGTGCGCCCCGCCGACTACCGCCCCGTCGAAGCCGACCTCACCATCATCGACGGCAGCCTGCCCGTCACCATGCCGCTACCCGCGGGCAACCTGCTCATCGTCGGGCCGGTGCGCAGCAGCGAGCTTTTCAGCGTCACCGGCGAACTGGATCAGCCCGATCCGCTGGCCGTGGACCGCAGCGATCCGCTGTTGGCGAATGTGAATTTGGGAGAAATCAGCATCTTGCGCTCGGCCTCGATTGTGACGCCCGCCTGGGCACGTCCGCTCGTGGTGGACGCAGCGGATTCGACGTCGCCGCTGCTCTTCGCTGGTGAACTGGGCGACCGTAGGGTGGCCGTGCTGACGTTCGACCTGCGCCGTTCGGATCTACCGCTGCAAGTGGCTTTCCCCATCCTGCTCAGCAACCTGACGGGCTGGCTGGCAGCGTCCTCGGCGCAGACGCCCACGGCGCTCGATCCAGGCCAACCGCTCGCCTTCGCGCCGCCGCTGACCGTAGACGCCGTCAACATCGTGCGCCCGGACGGCGTGTCCGTGCGCGTGTTGCCCGAACAGGGCCGCGTCCAAGTCGCCGACACCGACGCCCTCGGCCTTTACCAGATCACCTGGGGCGGCGTCACCCAGGCCCAATTCGCCGTCAATTTGGCCGCGGCCCAAGAATCCAACATCGCGCCCCAATCACTCACCGCCTCCACCGCAGAAGCCGGTCAAGCTTTGCCCCTGCTCCAAGCCGCCCGCCGCGAATGGTGGCGACCCTTGGCGTTCGTGGCGTTGACCGTCCTCGTGGCGGAGTGGATCGCGTATCAGCGCGGCGCGGTGGGGAAGATTTTGAGTGTAATGCGTAAGGCGTGATGCGTAACCTAGATCGTGTTGAGAGAGTGGTTCCATTTGTCGTAGCCGCACGCAACCTGCGTGCGGGTCATCGAGGACGAGATCGCGTCCAATGAAAATGAACTCGTCGACACAAACCGCACGCTGATAGCGTGCAGCTACGAAAGACCAAGGATCGTTTCTGCCCACGCAACACGCAACACGAATCACGAATCACGCAATTTCCAACAGGAACCCAAATGTCCCTAACCTTCATCTACCCAACCGCGCTCTGGCTCCTCCTGTTCGTGCCTGCCATGATTGGGCTGGCGCTGCTCGGGGATCGCCGACCGACGCGGGCGCGTTTTTGGAGCGGACTGGCGCTGCGTTCGCTGCTGATGACCGCGCTGATTCTGGCGTTGGCCGGGGTGCAACTGCGCCTGCCGTCGGACACGCTCACCACCGTCTTCGTGCTGGATGTGTCCGACAGCGTGCCTGCGGCGGAGCGGGCGAGCGGGGAAGCGTTGATCCGCGCCGCTGTGGACGAGATGCCGGAGGACAGCCAGGCCGCCATCGTCGTCTTTGGCGGCGACGCGCTGGTGGAGCGGCTGGCATCGCCCGATCCGCTTTTCGCGGACCTGTCTTCGGTGCCGGTGACCAGCCGCACCAACATCGGCGCGCCCTGCAACTCGCCACGGCGCTCTTCCCCGACGCTGGGGCGCGGCGCATCGTGCTCCTTTCCGACGGGCGCGAGAACGTGGGGCGCGCCGTGGAACAGGCCGAACTGGCCGCACTCAACGGCATCGAGCTTTCGTACATGCCGCTGGCCGGCCCCGAAGGCGAAGTGGAAGTGATGGTGGAACGCCTCGACGCGCCCGCCGACGTGCGCCAAGGACAGAACTTCGATCTCGCACTCGCCGTCAACAGCACCTCGACCACCGACGCCACCCTGCGCATCTTCGCCGACGGTTCGCTGATCCACAGCCAGAGCGTGCGCCTGCAAGCGGGCGTCAACCGCTTCCGCGTCCCCTTCGAGGACGCCCAGGGCGGCTTCGTCCGCTTCCGCGCCCAGGTCGTCCCCGACAATGATACCTGGTTGCAAAACAACGAGGCGGGCGCGTTCACCGTCGTCCACGGCGAGCCGCGGCTGCTGGTCGTCGCCGCGCCCGAGGACGGAACCAACCTGGCCCAGGCGCTCAGCGCGGCCTCGATGGACGTCTCCAGCGTCGCCCCCGCCGACCTGCCCACTACCCTCGCCGAGCTGGCCGCCTACGACGGTGTGATCCTCGCCAACGTCGCCGCCGAAGCGTTGCCCGCGGGCAGCATGGACATGTTACAGGTCTACGTGCGCGATCTGGGCAAGGGGTTGCTGATGACCGGCGGCGAAAATTCGTTCGGCGCGGGCGGCTACCTGCGCACCCCACTCGAAGAAACCCTGCCCGTGGACATGGACGTGCGCAGCCGCGAGCAGACGCCCAACCTGGCCCTGGCTCTCGTCGTCGACAAATCAGGCAGCATGGGATCCTGTCACTGCGAAAACCCCGACCTGGAACAGACCTACGAGCGCCGCCCCATCGGCCAGCCCAAAGTGGACATCGCCAAAGAAGCCGTCATGCAGGCGGCGTCGGCGCTGGGGCCGCAGGATTACCTGGGCGTCGTCGCCTTCGACAGCAGCGCGCACTGGGCCGTCGACGTGAATCAGGTGGGCGGCTTTGCCCAGATTGAAAACGCCATCGGCGGCATCCAGGCCGCGGGCGACACCAACATCAAGGCCGGTGTGGAAAGCGCCTACCACGCCCTGCAACGAGTGGACGCTCGCCTCAAGCACATCATCCTCCTCACCGACGGCTGGTTGCAGGAAGGCGAACTCGCCACCCTGGCCGTGCAGATGCGCGGCGAAGGCATCACCCTCAGCGTGGTGGCGGCGGGCGGCGGCTCGGCGCTCTCCACCTCATGGGCCTGGCCGAACAGGGCGGCGGACGCTACTACCCCGCCACCGACATCCTGCGCGTGCCTGATTTCTTCCTCAAAGAGACGGTGCAGGCCGTGGGACGCTACATCGTGGAAGAGCCGTTCTACCCCTTCCTCTCGCGTTCGACGCCCGTCCTCCGCGGCGTGGACATGGCCGAGCTTCCCCTGCTCTGGGGCTACAACGGCACCACGCCCAAAGAGACGGCGCAGGTGGCGCTGACCACACCGCAGGGTGATCCGCTGCTGGCGACGTGGAACTACGGACTGGGCCGCGCCGCCGTGTGGACATCGGATCTCAAGGGCCGCTGGGCCACCGAATGGCTGGCCTGGGACGGTTTCGCCCCCTTCGTGGCCCAGCTGGTGGACTGGACGCTGCCCCTGCCGCAGGTAGAAGGCATCGACGCCCGCGCTGATTTCGCCGCCGGCAACGCCGTCCTCAGCGTCGCCGCCGAGGACGATCTGGGCCTGCCCCGCAACTTCCTCGACGTCGCCGCCACCGTTATCGGCCCCGATCTGGCGGTTACCGAGGCGACACTGCGGCAGACCGGCGCAGGCCAATGCGCCGTGGATGTGGACGCAGCGCAGCCGGGCGCGCACCTGGTGCGCCTCTCCGTGGCCGAGGGCGGCGACGTCATCGGCCAGCAGACATTAGGCCTGGTCGCTCCCTACTCGCCCGAGTACCGCGTCGGCGGCACCGACCGCGCGCTCTTGGGGCGGCTGGCCGATGTCACCGGCGGCGGCGAACTGACCGACCCCGCCGCCGCCTTCGCCGCGGACCTGCCCTTTGTGGGCGACGTGCAAGAAATTTGGGACTGGCTGCTGCTCTTCGTCGTGATCCTATTTCCTGTGGACATTGCGCTGCGCCGGGTGATGCTGGAAGCTGGACTCGTCCAGCGTCTTGCCGCCCGCCTGGGCCTCTCTCGCGCCCAGCGCCCCACGGCGGACGCATCTGATCCCGTCTTGGGGACGCTCTTCCGCGCTCGTGAGCGGGCGCGCCAGCAGCAGTCGCGACGGACGACAGCGGATGTGTCCGCACAGCCAGGGGTGGAAGAAAAACCGGCGGCGACCTCTCCCGAGGAAGCGCCGCCAGAGTCTGCGTCTACTGATTCGCTAGCGCGGCTACGTGAGGCCAAGCGGCGGGCGCGGGGTAGGAACGAATCCGGAAACTCATGATACAGGTACGATTATACACCCCCATCGATCTGCCTGTTGGCGTCGCAAGCCGAATTCAGGCAGAATTCTTATGCAGGATCTACCGGTTCCACCTCTCTGTCACACTTCACCATCGAAAGGCTTGACCACACCCATGTACCCCAACCCACTCAAGCAGAAATTGAAAGCTGGCAATTTGGTTCTTGGCACAGCACTGCCTGCGCTGGTCAATCACATTGCCACCATGACTAGCAAGACGGACATTGACTTTCTTTGGATCGATACGGAGCATTGGCCCGATGGCGTAGAGTCCGTGGGTGCAGTACCTGTACTCATCCGCCAACAGGGCGTTGCACCCATGATCCGCGTGGCGTGGAACGATCCTGCGCTCATCAAGAAGGCGTATGATGCCGGGGCGGTCGCCGTGATGGTACCCCAGGTTGACACAGCCGAAGCTGCTGCGCTGGCTGTGCAACACGCCTACTACCCGCCTTTGGGGAAGCGCGGCGTCTCGCCGAACTGGCCGCTTGTGGCGGGTGAAGATTGGCCCAATGTGATCCGCACAGCAAACGATGAGACGGTCCTCATCCTCCAGATTGAGAGCGTTGAGGCATACGAAAACCTGGACGCCATCGCCCAAGTGCCGGGCATTGACGTCCTCTTCGTTGGGCCGACTGATCTGGCCGCCTCGCTAGGACACATCATGCAGAACGACGCGCCCGCGGTGCAGGAGATCATGAAGGAGATCCCACGCCGCCTACAGGGGAGCGGCATTGCCGTGGGTACAACCCTGGTCAGCATCGATGAGATCCAAGAAAAACTAGACTGGGGCTACACCTTCATGAATGTAGGCAACCCCCTGGGCTACGGCTTAACAGCCCTCTCGGGGCACCTGGCGACGCTGCGCAACCGTGCGTAGAACCGCAGTATTGATAGCAAAAAAGGGACTGGGGATCGTCACCGATCCCCAGTCCCTTTTTTGCTTAATCTCCTACTCCCTCAATCTCTCCCTCTCACCGATTCAATATCGGCAAGAAGATCTTCTCCGTTTGCTGCGCCTGATCCGCACCCGTCCTGCCGGTGACCGGCCCGTACTCGATGACAAAGCCATCGGTCTGGGTTTCGACTAGCCAGTAGGTGTACGTGCCGGGCGTCAGGCCGCGGTCGACGATGCTGTAGCTACTGTCTTTGCCGGTGGCCCGCACCAGCTCCGCGGTGACGCGTACGGCGTCGGCGCGGTTGCCGGTGGCGCTGCGCCAGATGTGGAAGCCCCACGTGTCGATCTCAAGCCCGGTGACCCAGGCCACTTGGATCGACGTGTCGTCCACGCCGGTGGCGGTGAAGCTGAGTAGTTCGACTACCGTCGGATCCTGGATGATCACGCCTGTGGAACTGCCGCTGCCCGAGGGTTTGTCGTCTTCGTCCAGCGCGTTGGTGACAGTGGCCACGTTGATCGTCGTTGCCGTGGCCTTGTCGGCGGTGAAGACGACCTTCACCTCCACCGATGCGCCTGGCGCCAGATCACCCAAGGCTGTGGTCAGGTCGAACCATTCCACATCGCCGTTGCCTACCTTATCGTGCGTGGGGATGCTGCGCACGAAGGTGATGAACTCAGGCTCATACGTGTCCGTCAGCGGCAAGGTGACGATGGTGGTCGGGCCGGTGTTGGTGATGCGGATGGAGAAAGTGATCTCCGAGCCGACCTTCACCGGGTTCGGCGTCTCCAGCACCTTGGTCACCTGCACGGCGGGCAGTTGATCCACGGTGATGATCGCCAGATCATGATCGTCTTCGTCGCCGCCGTTGTTGCCGTCCTGCCCCACTTCATCGTCGACGAGTTGGCCGTCCTGTTCGCCAGGTGTGTTCTGATTGGTGCCGTCCGGCGTGCTGTCCACGTCGGTGGGCGGCGTGTTGTTCGGGTTCTGATCGTCGTCGCCCGACGAGATTTCGGCCCAGTTGGTCAACTGGTCACCTCGATAGTCGGCGGCGATGCGCAGCACGATGTCGAGCGTCGTCTGCTGCCCGGCGGCGAGCGATGCAATCGTGTTGACCACGTTGTTGCCGCTCTGAGTCCAGCCGTTGTTGTCGTTCGGGCTGAGCGTCAGGTTGGCGTCCAGGTAATCGGTCACCTGGATGTTGAAGGCGTCGACGTTGCCTTGGTTGAAGACAGTCAGGGTGAAGGTGACATCGTCGCCGGGCTCCACGCTGGCAAGGCTGGCCACGGCCAGTTGCTTGCGCAGCTACCAGGTCGAAGATCAACTGCACCAGGCCGGCGTCGACGTTCGGGTTCTTCTCGCCTGGGGTCAGCGTGACCTGGGCGGTGACGCCGGTGTTGACGTTGGCGTCGGAATTGGCGGCGTCGTTGACGTTGCCGGTCTGCGTCGTGAAGGCGTAGCCGTCGGGCGCCGTGAACTGGACGCTGTACGGCGTGTTGGGCAGCAAGCCCGGGAATTCGTAGTAACCGGGATTGCCGCTGGCGTCGTTGGCCGTCGTTGTGGTGGCGATGATGTTGCCCTGTGCGTCGAGCAGTTGAACGGTTACACCGTTGAGGCCGCTGCTTGCCGGCTCATCCTGTGTGCCGTTGCCGTTGGCGTCGATCCAGACGTAGTCGCCCAGGGCGGACAGGATGTAGTCTTCCACCTCGCCGCTGTCGGCGTCGCCGGTGGGGATGTTGCCACCCTCGCCCGCCGCGTCGGTGAAGCGGACACGCACGCCGAAGGCGCCGGTGGCGTCGGCAGGCACGTTGACGGCCACGGTCTGCACGCCATCGTTGACAACAGAATCGCTCAGGATCACTTCGCCTGCGTCGGCGAAGTCGCCGTCACCGTTGAAGTCGATGAAGAGGCTGAGCGCACCGCTGCCATCGCCGGTGACGGTGGTGATCTGCACGTTCACCGTTGTGCCGGGGACGAGCGGGGCGGTGAAGACCACGCCGTCTTCGTCGTCGGGCGTGCCGTTGACGTCGTCGCCGGTGGCGCTTGCGTTGGGCTGGCCGTCGATGTCACTGTCGACGCCGGCGCCGAGATAGGTCTTGCCGTCGATGACATGGTTGGGGCCGCCGTTGGCGAACAGTGTCGGGTAATCCGCCGAGCCTGCCACGCCGTCGGGCAGATCGCCGTAGTCGTAGGTGGGCGGCGGCGGCGGCGGCGGCAGAATGCCGGCGTCGATGTTCGGGTTGTACTCGCCAGGGATCAGCGTCACCTGGGCGGTTTCGCCAAGCGCGTCGGCGTCGGAATTGTCGGGCGTGTCGATGTTCGCACCCTGGATGGTGAAGACGGCGCCTGGAGGCGGCGTGAAGCGGACGCTGTACGGTGTCCCTGGAATCAGGCCAAGGAACTGGTAGTAGCCGGGGTTGCCGCTAGCATCGTTGGCTGTGGTGGTCGTCGCCAGGGTGTTGCCCTGTGCGTCGAGCAGTTCCACGGTGACGTCGTTGACGCCCTTGTCGGCGGGTTCGTTCTGGATGCCATCCTGGTCCTGGTCGATCCAGACGTAGTCACCCAGGGCCGACAGGATATAGTCTTCCACTTCGCCGTTCTGAGCAGGGCCGATGGGGCTGGCGCCGCCCTGGTTGGCGAAGGTGGTGAAGCGGGCGCGCACACCGAAGACGCCGGAAGCGTCGGCGGGGACGGTCACCTGCACCGTCTGCACGCCGTCGAGAACTTCCTGATCGCTTAGGACGGTCTCGCCTGCGTCGGCGAAGTCGCCGTCGCCGTTGAAGTCGATGAAGAGGCTGAGTTCACCACTGCCGTCGGCGGTGTTCGTGGTGATCTGGACAGGCACTGTCGTCCCTGGAATCAGCGGAGCCGTGAAGACTACGCCGTCTTCGTCGTCGCCTGCGAGGTCGTCGCCGGTGGCTGTGGCGTCCGGTTGGCCGTCGCTTTCGGCGTCGACCGTTGCACCGAGGTAGGTGACGTCGTCGATCACGTGGCTGGGGCCGTTGTTGGCCAACAGCGTGGCGTAGTCCGCCGAGCCGACGACGCCGTCGGGCAGGTCGCCGAGGTCGAAGACCTGCAACTGTACGTTGACTTTGGCGAGATCGTGGTCGTCTTCGTCGCCGCCGTTCTTGCCGTTCTGGTCGACCTCGTCGTCGACGAGTGTGCCGTCCTGTTCGCCGGGCTGGTTCTGGTTGGTCTTGTCGGGCGTGCTGTCGATGTCGGTGGGCTTGTCGCCGTCGTTCTGGTCGTTGTCGCCGGACGAGATTTCGGCGAAGTTGGTGATTTCGCCGCCCGCGTAGCCCGCATCGACGGTGAGGACGATGTTGAGCGTGGTCTGCTGACCGGCGGCGAGCGACGCAATCGTGTTGACGACGTTGTTGCCGTCGGCGGACCAGCCGTTGGTGTCGTTGATGCTCAGCGACATGTCGGCGGGCAGGTAGTCGGTGACCTCGATGTTGAAGGCGTCGACGCTGCCCTGGTTGAAGACGGTGAGGACGAAGTTGACGTCGTCACCGGGCTGGACGGTGGCAGACTGGCCTGTGGCAAGCTGCTTGCGCAGGGCCAGGTCGAAGACTTGCACCTGGATCAGGTAGTCTTCGATTTCACCGTCGGTGGCTGGGCCGTCGGCGGTGAGGCCGGTGTCGGTGCTGAGGCGGAAGCGAGCGCCGAGTTCCTGCACCGTGTCCGCGTTCGCGGGGACGTTGAAGGTCAGGTTGACGCTGCCGTTGGTGCCGTTGGGCACGGCGGCGGTGACGGCTTCGCCAGTGTCGGCGAAGTCGCCGTCACCGTTGAAGTCGATGAAGCCGTAGAGCGTGGCCGCGTTGCCGGTGCTGTTGGTGACATTGACGGCGACGGTGGCCGGGTTGCCCGCCAGGAAGGTGGGCAGGGTCACGGCGTCTTCGTCGTCGGGTGTACCGGCGGCGTCGTCACCGGTGGCGTCGGCGCTGGGCTGGCCGTCAAGCTCGGCGTCTTCGGCGGCGCCCATGCGCAGCGTGCTGAAGATGACGTGGCTGGGGCCGGCTGTGCCGGTGCTGTCGGTGTTGTATTCAGGACCGTTGGGATTGGTCGTCCCACTGGCGTCGGGCAGATCGCCCCAGTCGTAGGTGATCAGGATCAGACCGGCGTCCAGCGTCGGGTTGTGTTCACCGGGGTTGAGCGTCACCTGGGCGGTTGCGCCGGTGGTCTCGTCGGCGTCGGAATCGTCGGTGTCGTCGTTGCCGCTGTCCTGTGCCGTGAAGCGGTAGCCGGTGGGCAGGCTGAAGCGCACGCTGTACGGCGTGTTGGGCAGCAGGCCCGGGAATTCGTAGTAGCCGGGGTTGCCGTTGGTGTCGTTCTGCGTGGTAGTAGACGTAATGGGTGTGCCGTTGCTGTCCAACAGTTCCACGGTGACATTGTTGACGCCGCTGCTTGCGGGCTCGTCCTGTGTGCCGTTGTCATTGGCGTCGACCCAGACATAGTCGCCCAGCGACGAGAGGATGTAGTCTTCCACTTCGCCGGTCTCAGCGCCGCCGGTGGGCTGTCCGCCGCCCTGTTGCGGGCCGTTGGTGAAGCGGGCGCGCACGCCGATGATGCCGGAGGCGTCGGCGGGAACGGTGACGGTGATGACGTTGACGCCGTCGGCGACGATGTCATCGGTGAGGACGATTTCGTCTGTGTCGGCGAAGTCGCCGTCGCCGTTGAAGTCGATGAAGAGGCTGAGCGCGCCGCTGCCGGCTTCGGTGACGGTGGTGATGCTGACCGGGACAGTTGTGCCAGGCAACAGTGGCCCGCCGAAGACGACGCCGTCTTCGTCATCGGGTGTGCTGTTGGCATCGTCGCCGGTGGCGGAGGCATTGGGCTGGCCGTCGGTTTCGTCGTCTACGGTGGCGCCCATGTAGGTGCGATCATCGATCTGGTGGAAGGGGCCGCTGTTGGCGTCGAGTGTTGCGTAGTCGGCGGAACCGGTGACGCCGTCGGGCAGATCACCCCAGTCGTAGCGGGCCTGTGGGATGCGCAGACCGTAGTCGAGGGTGTGGTTGTTGTCACCTGCGCTGCCGGTGGTGTAGGCGATGGTGCTGTAGCCCGGGTTGGCGTCGCCGGCGTCGCCGTCGCTGTCGCGCAGATCGGTGTTGAAGTTGTTGGTGGCGTCGCCGCCCGCGGTAGTGCTGTTCTGTGTGGTGACGACGTAACCCGGCGTGGCGATGGCCGTCTGCGACAGGCTGACGCGGATCTCGTACTGCTGGTTGCGCAGCACGGCGGAGTCGCCGGTGTATGACCAGTTCTCGGCGGTGGGGCTGTTGCCGTTGCCGTCGAAGCTGAACAGGTAGCGGCCCTGGGCGTCGGTGGTGGTTTCGGCCACCTTGACCATGCCCACGTCGATCACCTCGCGGTAGAGTTCGACCACGACATCGGCCAACCCGCTTTCGTCGGGATCCTGGCGGCCATTGAGGTTATCGTCGACCCAGACGCGGTTGCCGATTTCGATGGGCGCGGGCGGCACCAGGGCTTCCACGTCACCGAGGCCGCCGGCCTTGGCCCAGTAGCCGAGCGTGCGCATCTGCTCATCGCGCACTTCGTAGGCGCGTAGGAACGAGCCGTCGCTGTTGTTGTACCAGTGCAGGCCGGAGCGGTAGAAGTAGAGTGTGGCGTTGAAATTGGGATCTTGCACCGTCGAGATGACAAATTCACGGCCCGGAATCTGGGCCAGCGCGCCCTGCGCCACTTCGGAGTGGTTGGGGAAGTTGCTGGCGCCGTTGTTTTCGAAGCCGTGATACTGATCGGTGAAGTAGTATTCGTCGATGGTGATGGGTGTGGTGGTGTCCGGCGGGTTGTCATGTGTCAAGGCGCCGGTTGTGTCGCACGACGTGTCGCCGGAGATGAGATTCTCCATCACCCAGTTGCCGGGTGTGGTGACGCAGGCACGCAGAATGTCACCGGCGGCTGTTGCTTCGGAGTTGATGCCACCGTTGTCGGGGCGGGCGGCCATTGCCGCGTCCATGAGCGAGAAGCGATCCATCATGCCGATGATCATGTCGCCGTTGTTGTCGAACTCGATTTCCGACACGATGGGCTGCGGGTAATGCGAGTTGTCGTTGTTGGGCGTGTCATCGGTGAAGGGGTAGGTGTATACCCAGGTGGCCCATTGGGCGTTGTTCATGGCGTTGTCGAACGCCCAGGCGTTGCCACCCTGGCGGTTGATCATGCCGCGCTCGTAGTTGAGCGGGTAGGTCACCGGCAACGACCAGTCTGTGCCGTTGAAGGCGAAGATGTAGGCGAATAGCGCGGGATCGCCGACGCGGGCGCCGCCGATGAAGGTGGTGGGCAGGCCGGTGTTGTTGGCGGTAGATTCACCGCTACACACCGCACCCACGTAGAGGACGCCGTCGCACGCCCAGACCGAAGGGGCGGAAGTCGCTGTCGACGGTGCAGTTGTTCACCAGGCTGTACGGGCTGCCGACGCCGTTGACCAGATCAATGGTGGTAGGCGTGCCGGCGGAGCCGTCCGCGTTCACGGGGATGCTGTAGAGGGTGCGTGTACCCAGATCGACGGCGTACACAGTTGAGCCGTCTTCCGACATCTTGATGCCGCCGATGCCCTCTTTGCCCACCGAGGAGATTACGTCGAAATCTTCCATCCAATCCGGTGTAGCGCCATGCGGATCGATGCGGGTGGGATCGAGCGTGATCCAATCGGTGACGTTGCCTGTGCTGACATCGACGCGATGGATGGTGGTGGGGTTGCCCTTGAGCGGCACGAAGCGCCGAATAAACGAGCCGGCGTAGAGCACTTCGTTGCTGCGATCATAGGCCATCGCCCAGATAGCGCCGGTGTCGTCCTGGTAGGTGAGTTCACCTTTGGGTGGCTGGCTGTAGGCCAGGGCATTGGCGAAAGTTTCGTCGCTGCCGTAGTTCTCGAAGATGGTCGTGATCGTCGGATCATTGACGATTGGATCAATGAATTGGCGATAGCCGCTGGTGTGCTCAGCAATGGCGATGGGCAGGTTTTCGTCCGGCGCGTATTGGCCGGGGTTGTTGAAGCCCACATCGACGTTGGTTGCGCCGCCATCGGCCACAAACTGTACCGTGGTGGCGCCCGCCGCACCGGGGCGCATGAAGTCGACCAGTTCGCCGGGCAGGGTGAACTCGATGCGGTAGGGGCCGACGCCTGTGGCGTTGACGGTGTAGTTGCCGTCGGCGTCGGTGGTGGTGACGCCGGCAGCGGCGCCACCTGCATCGTACATCGTCACGATGACGCCTGCCAGCCCTGGTTCAAGAGCGCCCTGGACGCCGTCCGCGTTGAAATCGCGGTAGGCGGTACCACTGTAGGCGCCTGCCGCTTCGGCCAGGCCACCGCCCAGGAAAGTGCTGGGCAATTGCATCGTGCTGCCTAGCGCCGGCCCGACTAAGGTCAAGAGCAGGGCCAACACCAGGCTACCGAAGGCGAACTGCGAGCTGGTTCTACGCTGCCGGCCTCTGCCTTTGGTGCGCAGAGATTGATGGGTATTCATCCAGGCGTCCTTTCTCGAAGGGATCATGTTGCGTTTGTGCCGGACAAGGCACGGAGCGCTACGATGTGGATGCGTAAGCACACCGCGCCTACGCCTGATCATGTCAAATTCCGGTACACTAGTACTATACGTTACTTCTCGAAAGACATAGCTTACATTTTGATGATGGTTTGTGTGCATAAAAGACTATATATAAAGTAAATGATATTTGCAAAACGAGTGTAAAAACCAACGGCGAGGCACGATGTCTCGCCGTTACAACCTTTGATCTGATTCTGCTGCTTTCAACTGACGCTCACCATGTCCGGTTGGGCCGCAATCCAGGCCACAGCCGCTGCCAGGTCCGGCAGGGCGCAATAGCCCGATACTCGATGTTCCGCCAGTTTGCGCGCTTCATTTTCTCCGCGTCCTGTGCGCACAAGCACCGGCCGACAGCCTGCACGCTGCGCCGCCAGGATATCGCTTTCGGCGTCACCTACGAACACGCTCTGATCGAGGCGAATGTGTAACCGCTCGGCCGCGGCCAGTAACATGCCTGGCTGTGGTTTTCGGCAGGTGCATTGCGCGTCGGGGTGGTGCGGGCAGTAGAGGACGGCGTCGACGCGGCCACCGGCATCGAGGATGGCGGCGATCATGCGTTGGTGGATCGTCTGCACGTCTTCGTGTGTGGTGTGGCCGCGGCCTATGGCAGATTGATTGGTGACAATCACAATCGGCTGCGCCAGCCTGGCCAGGTCGGCAATCGCCTCCAACGCGCCTGGCAAGAAGCGAAACTCCGCCCATGATTTCACATAGTCGTCGCGGTTTTCGTTGATCACGCCGTCGCGATCAAGAAAGATGGCCGGCTTCAATGGGCGCGTCCTGTTGGGCCTGGGCATATTTTTCTGGTGATCCGATATCCAGCAGATAGGTTCCATCGGGTATCTTCCATCCATAGATCGATTCGCCGGCGGCCAACAGCTTGGGGAAGAGATCGTGTCCGAAATCGTAGAATGTGTCGGCAGGGATGTGATCGATGACACTCGGCTCGATCACGAGTACGCCGGCATTGGCCAGATCGGTGAAGACCTCTTCGGCTTTGGGCTTTTCTACAAAGCGCAACACCTTGCCATCTGGCGCCAGATCCACCAGGCCGACCTCGGTGGGGTTTGGCACCGAGTAGAGGCTGAGCGTAATTCGCGCCGATGGATCGCGTTGCACCGCCTGGCGATGAAATTGCAGCAACTGCCCCAAATCCAGATCGGTGAGGACATCGCCGTAGACGAGGACGAACGGCCCGTCATCTTCCAGGAATGTCTTCAAACTGCGCACGGCGCCTGCGGTGCCGAGCAGTTCGCGCTCGTGCGAGTATGTGAGCTCGACCCCAAACGCTCGACCATCCCCGAAGTGTTCGAGGATGGTCTCGGGCTTATAGTGCAGGTTCATGGCGATCTGGTCGACGCCGTGGCTACGCAGCCAGCCGACTGTGTATTCGAGTAGTGGCTTGCCCTTAATCGGCAGCATCGGCTTTGGCCGCTGCAAGGTCAGAGGCCGCAAGCGCGTACCCTCGCCAGCCGCCAAAATGAGCGCTTTCGTCATAGGAATCTCCATGACCGGCAGTGAAATGCCAGTTCTTGTCGCTGTTGATAACCTCACGGATGTACGCCGTGAGCATGTGAACGAAGATCATGTGAACGTCTTCGATGTAGCCGTAGTTGTTGCTGGGGACGGTGACGGCGTAGTCGACCATGTCTTTGAGCATACCGCCGCTGAAGCCCAGGAAACCGATGGTGTACACGCCGCGCTCACGGGCTGCTTCGACGGCGGCCACCACGTTGGCCGAGTTGCCGCTGCCGCTGATCACGATCAACATGTCACCGGCCTGCATCCAAGTGCGCACCTGTTCGGCGAAGACACGTTCGTAGGCGACGTCGTTGGCCCAGGCGGTGATCAGGGGCATGTTGTCGTTGAGCGCCATCACCCGAAAACGCGGCCGGTTTGCGTCGAAATTGGTGCCGAGGATCGTCTTGCCCATGTCGCAGGCCATATGCGACGCCGTGGCCGCGCTGCCGCCGTTGCCCAACACAGCGACCATCCGATCATGACGGTACGCCTCAAGGAGCATCTCGGCCACGGCGGTCATCTGCTGAGCGGGGATGCTGTCGAGGGAACGTTTGATGCCGGCCATATACTCGGCCATGAAGCTCATGTTTGAGACGGTCATTAGTGGTTTTCTCCTTCGACGTAGATGATTCTGCTTCCCTGGGGTTCAAAGTGGAAAGGAACCGGCATTAGTTCGGGCAGGGCCGCGATGATGGCTCCATGATGTTCGGGCGCCGCGTCCACCAGCAAGAAGCCGCCGCCGCCGGCGCCGAGGATCTTGCCGCCGCGCGCGCCATGTCGGCGCGCCGTGTCGTACCAATCGTCCAGCCGTTTGTTGCTGACGCCATTGGCGAGTGAGCGTTTCTGTATCCAGCCTTCGTGTAGATAGTGACCGAAGCAATCGGTGCGTTCGTTTGCCAGATCACCGCGCAGCGTTTCGGCCAGTTGCACCATGCGGCGCAGGCTGTCGCGGGCGCCGTTGCCTGTCTTTGTGTTGTGAGATTGTTGGGCCAGAATCCCGTCGGCTGAGCGTGTTAACCCTGTGTAGAGCAGCAGCAGGTTGGCCTCCAACTGACGTGTCAATGCGCCGTTGCACAGCACGGGCTGCACGTCTACATGTTCGTCGGGCAGGAACTGCATGTATTTGAACCCACCATAGGCGGCCAGGTATTGATCCTGTTTGCCGATTGGTTTGCCGCAGATGTCAATTTCAATGCGGCAGGCTTCGCTGGCCAGGCGTTCGGCGCTCACCAATCTGCCTTTGAAGGCGTACAGCGCGTTGAGCAGCCCAACGGTGTAGGAACTGGACGATCCCAGCCCCGTACCTTGCGAGGGGATGTCGGAGATCGATGTGATCTCGATGCCGCCATCGATACCCACAGCGCGCATCGCTTCGCGGATCAGCTCGTGCTGCAACTCGTCCACCGTGTCCACGATCTCCGTCACCGAGTAGCTGGCGCGAATCTTATGATCGAACTTGCGGTTGACGGTGATGTAGATGTATTTGTCGATGGCTGTGCCGATGACGGCGCCGGGTTCGCCGTGGTAGAAGGCCGGTAAATCGCTGCCGCCGCCCAGAAAGCTGACGCGTAGCGGTGTGCGTGAGATGATCATGCGTTTCCCCTGTGGAGGATAGATTCTAATTGAGAAATCAGATAGAAGTCTTCGTATGTGGAGTAGGCACGCCTCGTGCCGGCTGAGTCGCACGTGGGCGTGTCACTCCACACGTGTCCGTAGTCTACTTGATTTCTCTATTAGTAAGCGCCTCTACCCTGGAAGACGACGAGTACAGTGCGATAGAGAAGCTGGATGTCGAGCCAGATGGTGTAGTTGCGAATGTAGTACATGTCCAGGCGTACACGTTCTTCGTAGCTCAGATCCGAGCGACCGCTCACCTGCCACAGCCCACTCAAGCCGGGCTTCACGGTGAGCAGGTTCATATCCCACTGACCGTACATTTCTTTTTCGCTAACGGTGATCATGCGCGGCCCGATTAAGCTCATTTGCCCAATCAAGACGTTCACCAACTGCGGCAGTTCATCCAGGCTGTACTTGCGCAGGAAGTTGCCCACACGGGTGATGCGAGGATCATCTGTCAGTTTGTGTTCGCGTTGCAGAATGCGGCGCTCTTCGGGTGTGAGCAGATCGTCACCGTTGACGTGCATGGTGCGGAACTTGAAAGCGTCGAAGGTGTCGCCGCCGCGCCCAAGCACGCGCCGCCGGTAGATGACCGGGCCGGGCGAATCGAATCTCACGGCCAGGGCGATGGCTGCCAACAGCGGGGAAAGCATCAACAGGCCAAAAAAGGCGCCCAGGCGATCCAGTGTGTTTTTGAGCAGCGCTTCGGGCGGAGACAGACGAACCTTGTCCACACTAATCAACGGGACGTAGCCCATCGAGTGAACACGCAGCCCAGTGGTGAAGATGTCGAACAGCCCAGAGGACATGCGCAGCGCCACGCTGCTCTGCCCACCAAATTGGCGGAAGAGTTCCAGCAATTGGTTCGACGAAAGCGACGACGAAGCGACGATCAACTCTTCTACGCCATACTTGCTCACAAGAGCGGGCAACGCCTTGAGATCGCCCACCACCTCCAGGCCCGGCGCAGCCCATGATCCGGAGGGCAGTGCATCGCTGGCCAACCCAACACCATGTAGGCCCGATGTCTTCCAACCGGCTAACTGCTCCGCCAGGGCAATCGCCTCACCGTTGTGGCCTACCACCAGCGCAGGCACCACGAAGTAGCCCTTCATGCGCAGTTGATAGACAACGCGTCGGAGCAAAAAGCGGGCGCTGCCGGCAAGGGCAAATGTGAGGAAGAGGGCGAGGAAGAGCCAGCCACGTGCAATCACAAATTCCAGCTTCACAAACGACGACATTGCCACCACTGCCGTGGCAACTGTGCAAGCATTGGCCAGCCGTGAATACTCCTGAAACCCGCCCAACAGGTTCTCGCGCTCGTACAGGCGGAAAACCCAGAAACAAACGATCCACACACCGGTAAGCGCAAGCGATACAACAGTGTAGTAGGGCAAAGACGGCACAACTTCCAGATCGAAGAAGGGCAGATTGGTGTAGAAGCGCACCCAGTAGGCGATCCAGAAAGCGAACCCCAGCATGACGGCATCAGACAGCACCAATGCGCCCAAAAAAAGCCGGCGCTGTGTCTGAAGCGAAACATGAATTTCTGGCTTCGTCCGTGGCTGGCTGATTTGAGAAACCACTGAATACAGTTGGGACATTATGATTTACTCCACCGCATTGTATGTCTGAATAGTAGTACCTATAGGCCATGTGTCTATTAGGTTACTCATTTCAACTGAGGATCACATAAGACGATAATTAGAATTCCGTATCAACTTGGGCGTTTTTGTATCAAGATTGGCATTGCTGCGCTCACGTGATCAGGCCGGGGCAACAAAAAACGGCGACACAAGTCGCCGTTTTCTGGGGATATTCGGTTTGCTTCACTGCAAGAAATCTAGCTTACCAACGCCTTCTCTTTCTCTGGTAGACGGCCGTTGGTGTGGTTGCTCTTCTTGCCTGGCCGGTGATAGTCGTACAGGAAGTAGTCGATGTCTTTGAGCGGCATACGGTTGATCACAGTGCCGAGCAGGTGGGCCTGGACTTGCTGTAGCCGCTTCATGGCGCGCTGGGCGGCGCTGCGGTCCGTCCGTTTGAAATCTATCACCAGCAGCGATCCGGTGACCAGTGTACTCAACACCACCGCGTCGGTGGCTGCGTTGACCGGCGGGCTATCGAGGATGACGAAGTCGGCGCGTTCTTCCAGGGCATGGAGCAGGCGGGGCATACGCGCCGAATTGAGCAACTCCGCCCCGTAGGCGTTGGCGCGCCCAGACGGCATCACCAGCAATTGGGGGATGTCGGTGGTGTAGAGCAGATCATCGATCTTAGCATCGTCCACGCGCAGGGCGTCGATGATGCCGACTTCGTTGGGCAGGTTGAACAGCCTGTGCTGGCTGGGGCGCAGCAGATCCACATCGAGCAAGATGACCTTGTAACCGGCGCGGGCCAGCGAAGCGGCCAGGTTAGAGGCCACGCGACTCTTGCCTTCGGTGGGCGCCGGGCTTGTGATCAGCAGCGAGCGCAAGGGGCGTTCCAGGGCGAGAAATTGGAGGTTGGTGCGCAATTCGCGGTAGGCTTCCAGCACCGCGGGGTGATCTTCCAGCGTCTTCAACGGTTGGTTGGGAACCGGTTCGGCGGGTGAGCGTGGCACCGCGCCCAGTACGGGCAACCGCAGGGCCGTCTCCACATCGCGGCGCCCGCGCAGTGAATTGTCGAGATAGTCGAGCAGATAGGCGGCGCCGGCTGCCAGAACCAGGCCCACGACCGCGGCCAGCAACATGATCTTGAGCGACTTATTGGGATCCGCCGGGTAGATGGGAATCTCCGCAGGCTCGATCACGCGGATGGTGTTGATGGCGCCCTGTTGCGTGTTGGCCTGATAGGCGACATAGTTGGCCTGTAGCGTGCTCAGCTTCTCTTCCAGGCTGGAGATGTACGCCTGGCGCTCGGCAATGCGGCTGGCGCTGAATGATTCGGCCAGCTCTACGCGGGCTGTTTCGATCTCGTTTTGGGTTTCGTAAATGCGTGTCTGCAACCAATCGAGCTGTTCTTGGATGAACTGCCGACTCTCTTGATTCTCCAGCGAGGTGGGGCTTTGCAGGATCAACTGACGCGCCAGTTCGTTGGCCACGATCTGTGCGCGCTCAGGCACGGTATCAAGGACAACGATCTCCAGCAATTGCGTCCCCCACACAACGCGCGCATCATATTCCGGCAGCCAATCCATACCCAGCGCTTCTTTGGTTTTGTCCTGCACAGTCTTGCGCTTGGCGATGTTGGAATAGGTGCCGGCAAGCTGTTGGGTCAGCGCCAGTTCGTTGCTGTTGGGATTCAAGCTTTCGATGGCGTTGCCCACCATCAGCGTTGTGCTGGCCTGGTAGGTGGGCGGCACTTCGCGCAGATAGAAGAAGCTTGATCCGGTTGTGACGACGATGGCGATAACCATCAACCACCACCAGCGCCGTAGCGGCTCGACATAGGCAAGTAAGTCCACAGAAACCTCCAAAATCGGGTCAGTATATCGGCATCGGCGCCGCGCTGCGCGCCATGCTTTCGGTGTAGATGTCAACCAGATCGGCCACAATGTTGGCCCAGTCGTGGCGACGCGTGACGTATGATCGCCCACTGTCGGCCAGTTGGCGGCGTTTGGCTTCATTGCCCAGCAGATCGAGGATAGCCTCGGCCAGATCGGCGGCTGTGGCGCCTACGCGCACGCCTTCATCTTCGCCAATCGCCAGCGCCGAAACGGCCTGTGGTGTGGTGACCACCGGTGCGCCGCAGGCCAGCGCTTCGAGGACTTTGTTCTGAATGCCGGCGCCGTAGGCGATGGGGGCCACGGCCAGCGCCGCCCGCCGCAGGTAGGGCCGCATGTCGGGTACGGTGCCGGTGACGATCACTTCGCCGTGATCTGCGCCGTCCTTGCGCGCCAGGTTGCGCACCGCCGGGGTGGGATCTTTGCCTACCAGGTACACTTTCACGTCTGGGCTTTTGGCCCACACAGCGGGCATCACATCTTCCACCAGGTGGATCGCGGCTGTGATGTTGGCATGATAACTCATCTTGCCGCTAAAAACGATGGACGCCTGCTCGCGCGGCTCATTGCCAGGGGTGAAGTAGTCGAGATCGACGCCGTTGGGCAACACACGCACCTGTTCCGCGGGGATGTCCGCAGCGTCGGCGGGGGCCGGCAAGCCCAGCAGCGCGTCGCGGTCGTGTTTCGACGTCACCAGTACCTGGCTGAACTGGCGGATCAGCCATGCCTCGTGCCGTCGAGTGCGCGCCAGATCAATCGACGTCATCAAACGGCCCTTGAGGCTGCGGCTGGTCTGCGACGCCTGTGCAAAGAGATGGCTGATGCTGTCGACGCTGTCCCAGACCACTGGAATGGCGCCGTTGCTTTGCAGACCGTTGCTTTGCAGACCGTTGCTTTGCAGACCGTTGCTTTGCAGACCGTTGACGTGTAGACCGTAGACGGCGCCGCGCAGGTGTTCCACATGCACCACGTCGAAATCACCTTCGGCCACTTTCGCCTCGATGGCGGCAAGCAGCGATGGTTGCAGGCAGTAGGCGGCCTGAAGCGGTTGCGCCGTGGGGATCGCCAGCAGCGTTGACCAGCGACCGCCACGAAGGCAGGTGCCGCGCCACGATTTCGATGCCCAGTTGGGCCAGCGCGTCCAGATCCGCCTGATCCTGGGCCGACGACCACAGGGTGGCCAACACGATCTCGTGTCCTTGGCGCCGCAGCTCGCGCAGCAGGCTATACGGCCGGACGCGAATCTGGTTCGGCGTGTAGGGTACGATAAACAGGATCTTCATGATGTTCCGTTCTCGGGTAGCGCTTGTCCCAGGCTCGATAGGTGGTGCGCCAGTTGTATGCCTGTTCGAGCCAACGGCGACCATTGCGGCCAATCCGCGCCCGTTCTTGTTCGTCCTGCACAAGGACAAGCACAGCTTGTGCGAACGATTTCGCTTCGTCGGCGATGAGGATGTTGTCCCCTGGCCGAATCTCGATGCCCTCAGCGCCGATGGTTGTGCTGACAATGGGCAACCCCCACATCCAACCGTCGAGGATCTTGACACGCATACCGCCCGCCGCAAAAAGCGGCGCCAAAAAGGCCGCTGTCTGGCGCAGGTAGGGCAGTGGATCGTCCACGTAGCCGGTGATCTCAAGATTCGCGGCCGGAATGCCCAACTTGCGCAGCTCGTCGGGCGGCTGTTTGCCGATCACCGTGAGTACAGCGTCAGGCGCCTGCGCCAACACCTGGGGGAAGACGTGCTCGGCAAACCAGAGAATGCCCTGCGCGTTCGGTGGGTAGTGCAGCCCGCCCAGGAATGTCACACGGCGGGGTGTGGCGTCGTCGCCAGTGGTTGCGTCCCCTCTGGATCGACGCAGATCGGGATCCGGCGGGATCGTCCTCGGTCGGCGTCGCACCTGGGTGCATGGCCTGCCAATCTTCCTGTGTCACCCACACCACTTTGTCCATGCGGCGGCAGACGTCCTCTTCGTAGCGTTGGAGCTTGCGCCATTCCATTTCCAGCACGGCGCGCTTGACGGGGTTGCGCTCCGTCGAAGCCAGGCGCTTGAAGATGAGATAGACGGCGTTGTGTTCGTCGAGCACAATGGACGGCTGCGCCGTTGCCGGTGTGGTGGACTGTTTCGCGGCCTGTTGCCTGGCCCACAAGGCGTACTGCGCCATGGGCAGCTGATCGGCGTGGATGGCGTCGAACTGCTGGCTTTGCACAAGCTTGGCGGCCGCGTCGGCCATCTCCGGCACCCAATCTCGGCCGATCAAGAATGGTTTCTGCGACGCCAAACTGCGCACGAGGTGACCAATGTCACGTCCTGTGGAGCGGTGCATGGGGACGGTATGCACGTCCGCGCAAAATGAACGCAGATGCGCCACACTCTCTGGCCGATCCGTGGCGCGGACAAAGGATAGCAGTGTCACCTGGTGGTGTTGCGCCAGGTAACGTAGGACGAAATAGCGCGCGTCTTTGGGCCTGCGTCCAATGGATAGGGAGAACCTGCGTTAGAAATAGTATCCGCATTCACTGATCCTGAGTATAGACGGCGAACAGAATAATGCTATTGCGTATACATTATGTCGCCACTGCGTAGGATATACCGCGGCGCAAGAAGTGGTCAAGATGTATGCGTTGCATAAGTTCAGCGTACAGTACCATCAATCTTTCAACGGTATGGTATGCCTCTGAACACCGTGTTTGAGTCAGAACGTTTGAGTCAGAACGTTTGAATCAGAACCAAACGTTTGAATCAGAACCAAGAGAGAGAGAGAGAAGTTATGAACAAAAGAACTTACAGCCAAAGGGTCGGGTTGGCTCGGTATGGCGGCGCAACCTGCTCTTTGTGGTGTTGCTTGCTGTTGTCTCGTTCTCGGTGACACAGCTCTCGACGACACACATCACTTGCGCGGACAATCGGAAGATCCCATCGACGTGTCTCCGCTGTTCCTGCCGGTATCCAGAGCGGCGACAGCGGCAGCCAATCCATCGCCACGCCGGCGCGCACACCACAGGCGCCGACAGCAACGCCCACCGTCCCCGCTGCCACGGCGACGGCCACTGCCACAACCGCTGCGCCGACTGCCACCCCCACGTCACCTGCGCCGGGTGACATTGCCAACTATCCGCTCTGCCCGGATCACGACATCAACACCTGGCACGCTGATCGACTACGAGCGGCAATGTCACTACGATCACGAGCACAAAGACGATCCGCATGAAGTCGATCACGTCTTCGGCGAGATCGGGGCGCTCTACGGCGGCCAGAACTCTCGTACCCGTGGCAGACGTTCAGCGCAATGGGTACCGAACAGGAGATGAAGCACGGCGGCTACGGGTGGCTGGTGCGTACCGGCGTGGATTGCTACTCCGAATTCACCGACGGCTGCATCACCGACTTCCCGCGCAGTTCCACGCCATCATGGGCGCTGCCGGGGCCGTGCGCGTTATCACTCCTTTGCGCTGGAGGCCCGCGGCTGCCTGGAATCGAATCCGAGCCAGTGCGGCACCATCAAGACAGGCGGCTGGATCGACTACGGCATGCTCCAGATCGACAACGAACATGTGCCCCTGGCTGGCGATCCGAACCGTTACGACGACGGTCAACGCCGCATCCATTACTACAACGTGGGCAATGCCAACTTCGGCACCTGGTACGGTCACAACGAGATTGCAGTCGTCGTGCCGCAAACCGCGGACATGTGGGGCTACGTCTACCCCGACAATCCGAGCCAGATTCACTTCTTCTGCCCGGATTTCGACTGTGAGAACAACAACTCGATCATGCAGGCCCACGAGATTGGTTTCAGCATCTTCGCCTTCATGGACGAAGATCGCGACGGCATTGTGAACTTCAGCGGCTACACCGACCGTCACGGTGACATCGTCGACGGTTGCACCGAAGTTGGGCTGGATTGCGTGCCGTTGGAAATCGTCAACATGCCGGTGGGTATCTATCGCTATCGCGACGACGCCCACGGTTACGGCAACGGCCTCGAGTACGACACATCGCCACGCGGCCAGAACTGGATCCGGTATCCGAATTAGGGACTGGTGACTGGTGATTGGGCAGAGGCGGTTGTCGTACAATTCCTCGAATATCCGAGGAGAAAGCACGCCCTCGTGCGGCTGTTCTCGCGTAGACCCGCACCTGGGGGTGCTCACTCCGCTCTTGACTATAGTCACGTTGAGTCCCCAATCACCAATCACCTCCTCCGTATCACAACGGCTACGGCGATGGCGAGGAAGAGCACCAGTGTCGGCGCCAGGCTTTTGACGATCAGCCAGACGTCGTCGACTTCGGTCTGGATGGCTGCCATCGACGCCATATCGACGGGTTGCACCGCCAGCGTCGGCTCGATGACGCCCTGCGGCGGCACCAGTGACACCGGTGTCGCCGTAGGCGCCGGCGTCGCTGTCGGTTCGGCGGTGGGCAGTGGCGTCGGCCACGGCACAGGTGCTATGGCCGGCGCAATCGCCTGTGCTCGGGCGTACCAAACCCGATAGTTGCCGCCGTCTGAATCCCAGATATTCGCCGCGTCGCGCACAAACCACACCGCGTGTAGTTGATTGCCCAACCCCACGGCAAGGCGCGGCCACTCCGGTACATCCCCCTGCAAGGTGACAATCGCATCGGGCGCCGACCAGGCCGAACCATCCCACATGACATGGAAGACACTGACGTCCGCTTCCTGCGGCAGCCGACGCCCTGTGAAGACAAGGTGCAGGTTGCCGGCTGCGTCGCGCACAATGGACGAGTTGTCCAGGCGCGCGGTGTAGACGGCCCAGGTGCTGAACAGCCCACGCAGCGGCTGGGGCGCGGTCCACGAGCGGCCTCGATCTGTCGAGAGCTGATACTGGATCGTGTCTTCGGGCAGGCTTGTCCACACCACGACCAGGTGGCGATTCTTGTCGAATCCGATGGACACATTCTTCGTCATCGTGGGGGGATTGGGGTTGTTCTTGGTAGCGAGTTCGGTGGGCAGGTTCCAGTTGTCGCCGCGATTGTACGATGCTGCGTGCATCACCTGGGTGGGATCCGAAAGCTGCCCCAGCCCGCCGCCGAAGCCGGCTTCCCACACCAGATGGACGTTGTCTTCGTCGTCGACCAGCAGTTGTGGCTTGGCGGCGCCGATGGGCAACACCGAAACGTCTACAGGATCGGTCCAGGTGTTGCCGCCGTCGTCGGAATGCCTGTAGTAGATGTGGTAGCAGTTTTCGCATTCGACAGAGATCAGATTTTCTGAGTACACCAGGTGAATGCGACCCTGGCTGTCCACCGCGGTGCGTGTAAAGTAGGCGGTGTTGTTGCCGTTGAGCTTGGTAGGCGCTGTCCACGCCCCGGCCGAGTAGGCCTGATCGACGGGCGCCATCGAGTGATAGACAGAGTCGTTCGACGACGTCAAGTGCAGCAAATTGTCCTGGGTGACGAGTAGGGCCGGGCGAGAGGCGATGCTGGATTCGCCGATCTGGGCGTATGCTTTGATGTCGTTGGGTTCGCGCCAGTCGACGCCGTCTGCGCTGTTGGTGTACCAGACGGTGTCGAAGCCATCGACGCCGCCGGCCCACGCCACGTGAACATGACCGGCGGCGTCCACGGCAACATCAGGGAACCAGGCGTTGAAGCCGTCTGGCGACACCGGTATTGGGGTGGACCATCCTGTCGTCTGCGCATAGGACAGGCCCGTCGGTGCGATCATGGCGGCGATGACGGCCATGACGACCAACGCAGCAGCAAGCGCGCGTGTCACCTTGGGCAATAACGAGGCTAAGGGCATTGTCGCAAATTCCTTCACTGTGCAGAATCTTCGTTCGCATCGACGGCGTAGACGTTCACCAGCGGTGTGCTGAAGACATTCTCGGCGAAAGACGCATCGAGCAGCGGATCACCGCCCAGGGCGCGTTCCACCGGGCCAACGATCACATAGTCTACGCTGTAGCGGTCGATGGTCTGGCGGCGCGCCCCGTCGTCTGTCTGTGTGCCGAAGAAAGTGTCTACGGCGTCCACTTTGGTGAAGTAGTCGACGGTCTGCGCCCAGTGGGCCAGAAAGGCGTGCGCGCCGGTGAGGGTAGGCACATACTGGCCGATCATCTCTGAGCTGAGGACCACGTCATCGGGCGCGACATGGTCATCGAGCCAGGCCATGGCCGCGATTTCGTCTTGATGCAGGTAGTAGGGATAGTCGTGGCGGCTGAGATCGACGAAGCGCCAGAAGAAGAGATAGACGTTGGTTGGGATCACCGCCGCCAGCACGAGGACGACCAACGAGCGGCGCAGCGTTGCCTCGTCCATGCGCAGGCGCAGGCGGCGTGCGGCGGGCAGCACGTAGCGGAACAGCCCTTCTACGGCCAGGATGGCAATCGGGATCTGCCAGCCGTTGAGCATGTGGATCTGGTAATCTGTAGGAATGTAGATAAGCGCAAAGTTGGCCCAGAACCAGGCGCGCAGGAAAAGCGCGTTGTTGTCCCATTGCTGGAGGCGCAACGGGTTTTCACGCAGCAGCGTGAACAGCGCCAACAGGAAGGTGAAGCCGAGCAGCACCGGCAGTTGCAGCAGATTGGGGGTGAAGACGCCGGCGTTGTCGAACTGGGCCAGCACTTCGCTCCAGATCGGGTCGAGCGACGTGAGCAGCACCGAATAGAGCGCCGGCCACCACGAGATGATGCCGATGATGAAGAGGCTGACGATCATGTGCCAGGGCAAGCGCCGATCTCGTAGCAGCAGCATGCCCGTGTAAATGCCCAAAATCCCATAGACGAGGATGAGATCGTAGGCATGTTGCCAGCCCAAAAAGAGCGCCAGCAAACCGGCGTAGACGGCGTAACGCTGTTGGCGCTTTTCCTGCCCAATCAGCGCCAACTCGAAGACGCCCACATAGAGCGCCGCTGCTGTGAAGTGGGGCGACGCCAACATGCTCAGAAACGAGTTCGGCTCGGCGATGTAGACGAGCAACGGCATCAGCAATTCGCCGTTGGTGACGGTGTACTTGAGCACGATCAGCACCCAGCCGAAGCCCGCTCCGAACGCGATTAACAGGAAGGCGGCGCGGCGCATCAGCGTGTTGGCCAGAAAACGTCGGCACAGGTGATAGCTCAACAGCAGAAACAGCACCGTTGCCACCACACGCAGGATCTGGTAGACGCCGGCATAGTCCAACCCCAGCACGGCCCCCAGTTGCCCCATTCCCCACCACAGCAAGTTGAAGAAGACCGGCGCATTGGGTTCCGGTGTCAGCTTGTTGGCGGAGAGATGCCCTTCGGTCAACTCGCGCATCCACGAGAAATACTGGAGATGATCCGGCGTGTTCAACATCATGCCCATGAAGACCTTGTCCGACGGCGTCGACAGGTGGGCGTACAGGTAGGGCAGTGTTGTCAGTGCCAGCACAAAGAGAATGGTGATGCCAACGAACAGCCATTCCGAACGGGCACGTACGGTGGATTTTGCCGACGAGTTAACTGCGAGTGGTTGTGCTCATTGGGTTGCCTGTTCTATTTGCGAAGAAATCACCGGCTGTGTCGTGGTGGCTGTGTGACGCGGTTCCAGCCATCGCCAAGCCAGCCCGAAAGTGGTCAGCATCAAGGTCAAGGGGACGAGGCTCCACGCGCCGGTGAACCCGAGGATCGTCCCCAAGTTGCGCGCCACGTCACCTGTTTGCCAGCTTGGCAGCACGTAGCCCGTCCACGTGTTGCGGATGGTGTCGGGGGAACGCCTGCCCTGCCAGCGTTACCGCCCAGGTTGCCGCCCACGCCCATGCCAGCAGGGCGATCAGCGCCACCGCCGACCAACGACTGCGCAGCCACATCTCCACGGCAAAGGCGGCTGCCAGTGTCATCCACGGCAGCATGGGTAGCAGGTAGCGCGGACCCACCGCAAAGCCGCCCCACCACATCGAAGACGACGCATTGAACAGGAAAACGCTGCTCACACACGCCACAGACACGATCCATTCGGCGCGTCCGCTGCCTTTTTGCCACCAGTAGACGAAGCCTGGCGCGACCCAGCAACAGCCACGGCGCCATCACGAAGACGCCGCGAAAACCGCTAAAGGTGATGCCCCAAATCGCGTCCCAGTGGGGGCCGACAGGCTCATGAAGCCGTCGTGGTGTTGATCCACCCACAGTTCAGAATAGCTGTATCCCAGTTCCAGCGGCCCACCGAAGACGTGGTTGTTGTAGGCCATCCACCACCGCCACCAGGCCGCCGGTCACGTGATCCAGCCCAACTGTTTGGGGCGACCCAGCCGGTAGAGCCGGTACCCGGCGTAGAGGTAGAGGATGCACCACCAGCGCGGTCGGGTACTCTGTCACCACGCTGTAGCCCAACAGCAGCCCGATGAAGAGCAGTTTGGGCGCACGCACACGCCCATCGACGCCGAGGATGAGCCAGAACGCGGCAAAGAGCAGCGCCGCGCTCAACTGGTGACCGTAGAAGGCGTTGGCGTATGCGAACGCCGGCGTGAACAGCCCGTAGGCCAGCACTGCGATGATGCGTGTTGCACGGGCGACGCCCAATCGCGCCAGCACCAGGTAGATCAACGCGCCCAACAGCGCCGAAGGTAGCGCGCTCACCAAGAAACTCAGCACCACCTGCGCCAGGGCGAAACGGATCTTGTCCTGATTGACGCCGCTGCCGTCTTCGCGTAGGGTGGATTGGAAGGCGCTGCTGCTTTGCAGGCGGTCGGTCAACGGCGCCATTGCCGGTGAATCGAGCACCACCGCCATGCCCGTACAGGGGAATGCCCAGGAAGGCGCGCCGGGCGCCTTGTCGCTGTAGTAGTGATCGCCCACCTTGGCGTAGTCCACGGTGTTGCTCACATACTCGTCGATGCGCAGCGAGCCATCATCCACCACCGCCACCACCATATTGAGCCGCGAATTCTGATTCGGATCCGCCCAGCGTGGAAAGACGTAGCCTGTACACGCCAACAGGATCAGCACAAGCATCACCACATCGCGCCATCGTTCGTTTTGCAAACGTAGAAATCGTTTCATGTGTACCTCGGGGTTGGGGATTAGGATTGGGGATTAGCGACCGGGGACTGGGGACTAGCACGAAGTGGTGGATAAGAGTCTATGAAATCCTGCGGAGTGAGCACGCCCTCGTGCGGGTCTAGACTGTAAGCGCCGCACGAGGGCGTGCTCACTCCGCGTTCAACCGAAAGTGTTACGATCCCAGTCCCCAGTCCCCAATCCTAGTCCCCTCTATCCCTTCCTCAACGCTGTCGTAATCTCGCGCACGCTGACGACCTGCCGCCCGCGTTGACCGTGGCTGATTGAGCGCAGAAGGCTGTGTGTGGCCAGCTTGATCGCGGTGAAGCCGACGATCATGGCTTTTAAGGCGGCGACGGCCAACGGTCCTCGGTATTTCTTGAAGAAGCGTACGCGGCTGCGGTAGAGATCGGCCTCGCGCGCCGTGCGCCGGTTTTGGCTGCTGCCACCGCCCAGGTGAATCACACGCGCTGCCGGTTCGTACCACACCTGCCAGCCCTGCTGCTGCATGGTGTAACACCAATCTACTTCTTCGGCGTACATGAAATAGCCTTCGTCCAGACCGCCCACGGCTTCGTAGGCCGTGCGCCGTACTAGCAGACAGGCGCCTTCTACGTAGTCCACGGCCACAGGCCCCGACGCCTCTTCGGCGGTATGGCTGGGGTACCAGTAACCATTGAATCGACGCCCCAAGCCCGAGATGATCATAAACTCCTGCCCAATGTTGGGGAACCGGGTATGCGAAGCCTGAAAGGTCCCATCGGCGTTGACCAGATGCGCACCTACGATGCCGGCGCGGGGCGTCCGCTCGGCCAGCCCCACCAACGCCTGGATGGCGCCCACCGTTGCCAGCGCGTCGCTGTTGAACAGCAGCATGTAGCGTCCGCTACTGGCGGCCATGGCCTGGTTGTTGGCGCAGGCGAAGCCCACGTTCTCTGTGTTCGCGATCACGTTGACCGTGGGGAAGCGGCTGCGAAGCATCGCCACGCTGTCGTCGGTGGACGCATTGTCCACCACCCAGATATCGTAGCGCAGATCGTGGACCGTCTCCTGCACCGAGCGGATACAGTCCGCCAGCAGATCCCGCGTATTCCAGTTGACAATGATGACAGAGAGATCGAGCACAGTGTTTCTTTCCTTTTCACCAATCACGGTTCACCAATTCCCTCGCCGTCGAGCATGTGCGCCAAGGCGGCGATGCCGCCCAAAAAAATCCAGGTATAGGCGGCGTTGTCGAAGCCGGAGATCGTCTGGTTGTAGGCGAAGGGCAACACCCAATCGCCCAACATCATGGCCACCATCGCCGCCACGGCGCCGCCCAAAGTGACAGCGCCCAGCGCGGCGGAGAAGTTGCGTTTGTGCGTCACCCGCCGACAGTTCTTCATGCCCAGCACGAGGAAACGCCACTGCATCCACAGAAACGCCACGAAGCCGATAATGCCCGTCTGCGCCAGGACGTCGAAATAGTTATTGTGGGTGGAACGTGCGTCCAGCGGATGATAGGTCATGTTGTAGACGGCGTAACCGGCCGGCCCCATACCAAAGAAGGGATGCTTGGCCACATGGGCCAGGTTCATCGACCAGATCTCCAGGCGTTCGGTGCCGCCTTCGTCTACGTTGGCAACCACCACACGTTCGTAGATCGTGCCTGCGTTGATCGCTAGAATCACCAGCCCGACCAGCACGCCCAGGGCAAACAACTTCTTGGAGCGATAGAAGGTCACCACTACGCAGATGATGAGCGTCGGAATCCACCCAGAGAGCCAAAGCGTGTTTTTGATCATGCTCTGGTAGAGGAACGCCGCCACCAGCACCAGCAGCAGGCCGCGCCGCCACAACGGCTGCTCTTCGTCGAACAGGGCCAGGGCATAGGCGATCCCCGTCACCCAGGCGGTGAACAGGCCGCGCGAGCCGTTGGAGATCAACTGCTGCGTGGGGAGGTTCAACTCTACCGATACAAAATGGAACGCGCCCAGCCCCACCATGATCCAGGCCAGCGTGCGCCACCACTTGAGATCCACCAACTTGTTGGAAACCAGCAGCGCCAGCAACGGCAACAGGATGTTCACCAGCAGCGCCGCCGCCTGTGTCACCACAAACGAGCCAGGTACGTACACCAACGGATCGCGCAGCACCACGCCCCAGCCATAGGCGACGATGCTGATGATCACAAAGATCCAGATCGGCCGGTTGATGGGCGACGGCAGTAGCCTTTCTTGGTGCTTGTTGATGATGAAGCCCAGCAACCAATACCCCATGACCACCATCGCCAGCACCAGGCTCACGACAAGCCGAGCTCTGTGTGCCGGGCGGGACAATGGCGAAGAAGTTGAGCAGCCCCGCCGCCAACGCAATGCCGATGATGCTGCGCTCGATACTGCTGACACGGTAGCCGATCACCGCGGCCAGGCCACCCAGCGCCGCCACCAGTAGCAGTTCCGGATCCAGGCGGTCACTGGTCAGGATCATGCCGCTGACGAATGCAGCGCCGATCAGCCCTAGCACGACGCCTGCCTGTAGCAAGATGGGGAGCCAGCGCAGGAAACGCCGCTCCAGCCCCTCGCGCCAGATTGCGACGATGCTCATGGCTGCCTCCGCTGCGCATGGACAGCGTCGACGAAGGCACGTAGCTTTTGACCAATGCCCTGCCAATCGTAATGGGCGGTTACGGTCTCTCTCCCCTGGTGGCTGATTTTTGCGCGTAGCGATGCGTCTTCGAGCAGACGGACGGTGGCATCGGCGAATGACTCGGCGCTGTCGCCGATGAGCAGATCAACGCCCGGTTTCAGCGTCAGCCCTTCGGCGCCCTTGGCAGTGGAGACCACAGGCGTCCCCAGCGCCAGCGATTCGAGGATCTTCAAGCGACTGCCGCCGCCGATACGGAGTGGGACGATGCTGATCCAACTGCGCGCCACAGTGGGGCGAACGTCTTCCAGGTAGCCGCTAAAGCTGACCGCGCTGTTCTGGGGCAGACGGTTCAGCGCCACGCCCTCCGTGCGCCCGGTGATCGTCAGCTTTGCCTGAGGGCGCCGCGCGCCTGGATGCCGGGCAGGATCTCGCCGATGAAGCAGGCCATTGCGCCGAAGTTGGCGTGGTAGGTCAGCGCGCCGGCGTAGACCAAGGTGTCTGGTTCCGGTGCGCCGAAGTCGCCGCGGTAGCCGGCCACGTCGACGCCGTTGGGGATTACTTCGATGCTGCAATCGTTGGGGCGAAGCGACGCCACGAGTTCGCTTTCCTTCTCGGTGACGGTAGTGCAGCCGTGAAAATTAAGCAACGTGTCGTGTGTGTAGTGTGCCATTTTGCGCCACGTCAATCCCTGGCGCAGCCGATGCAGTATCTGGTGTTGCCGTGTGTAGTTTTCATAGAACACAGCAAGCTCGATTTCTTCCCAGATGCGTTCGATAGGATCGGGGAGAAGCAGCGCATACGGCGCCATCTCGAACTGTGAAGCGATCACCAGATCATAGTGTTCTTGCCTGTGCAGACGCACGACGGCGGCGGCCATCTCTTTACTGTAGGTGTCGATCACCGATCTGGGTTTGCCGGCAAAGAAGCCCGCCGCCGATACGATGCTGTTGGGGCGGAACGGATGGTAAGCGAAGATTTCTACCTTGCAGCAGATTTCCCGCATCGCGGCCATCGACGATTCGGTGACAGGATCCGATGCGAAGCTGACCAGATCGACGCTATGCACCGTGGCAAGCTGCCGCAACAGGTTGAAGACGCGTATGCGCGCGCCGTTGTCGGTTGGGTATGGAAACCAGCGTGAAAGGAAGAGTACGCGCATGACTTATCCGTGTGCAAACACAGGCTGTTCGGTTGGGTGAACCGTGCGCTGGTAGCTATCCAGGATCTGCTGGGCGGTTCGTTGCCGAGGAAAACTGTGCCGCGCGCGGAAGCCTCGATTTTGCAGCGTGGTGGCAAGGTCCGGCGAAAGCAGCACCTTGCTCAAGTGATGGGCGAAACCGTCGGCGTCTTCGGCGTCGGCGAGCAGGCCGGCGTCGCCTACCACCTCGGGGATGGCGCCACGATCCGATGCGATCAGGCCGCGCCGCAAGTCATGGCCTCGATGATCGGCAGGCCAAAGCCCTCGATCCACGAAGGGAAGACGAACGCTTCGGCCATGCTGTAGAGCGCGATCAGGTCTTCGCGCGGTGGGTATACGAGCCGACGCGCGATCCCCTCGGCCACGGCGCTGTCGACGCTGGGCAACGGTTCCGGGTGCCGTGTAAAGAAGACGATCTCGCGGCTTTCCGTCACTTCTGCGGGCAAGCGTTGCCATGCCGCCACCAGTGCAGCCGGATTCTTCAGCCCATCGGCCAGCACAAACGGTTTGCGCAACCCATACCGCGTACGAACCCGCTGCAACACATTGGGCGCGGTGACGCGCTTCAGATCGCCGGTGGGCGCGTGGGGGATCGGCACGATCTTGTCCAGGGGCAGGCCGCTGTGGTGGGCGATCTCGCGCTGTGCATGTTTCGACACAGTGAGCAGCAGATCAGCCTTGCGCACGGCGATGAGGCTCATCCAGTGCAGGTAGCTCATCATGGTCATGGTGCGCAGTTGTTTGCGGTGGCCGCGGATGATCTCACGCCAGGGCAGAATGTTGATGGCATCGTGCAGGGTGATCACCGTGCGGGCGCCGGCCGGCCCAAAGCCGTAGTTGGCCGGAAAGTGCGCCACATCCAGATGGTCACCTGCCATCACCTGCGCCAGGAAGAGATCGTGGCGAATGCTGGAGAGCGCGTTGCGCCAGGGCAGGATGCGCAGTGTCACGTGATTGGGCAGATCCGTGATCTCGAAAGGCTGCTTGTCGTCGGCGTAGAGGAAGAGCTGATGATCGCCTGTGAGATCGATCAATGCCGGCACGAACTGCGAAATATAGGTGTGTACGCCGCCCACCAAACCGTGAGACAGGTAGCGAACGTCGATGCCGATACGCATGGCAATTCCCCTTGTGTGGGCATTTACCCGAAACAAAAATAGGTTTAGGCCGGGCGCTTTCCCCAGCGCTGCATCTGAAAGTCGCGCACCCCTTGCCACATGGCGTCCCGGTGATCGCGCTGATCGCGCCATTTGGGTTTGATTGTCCAGCTGGCGAGTGTGCGTGCGATCTGGAACCAGAGGTTGGCGCGCACCCACAGCGGCGCGGAGTGTTTTTGTAGCATGAGCAGGTGATTGCGTGTGTTGTAGTAGCTGACGTTGGCTGGTGGCCGATAGTCGCGCTGAACGCCTTTGTGCCACAGCCTGGCTGCCGGTACGTTTACAATGCGCCAACCGGCGCGGCGGCTGCGCAGGCACCACTCCGTCTCCTCCCAATAGTAGAAGAAGCGCTCGTCCAGCACGCCCACGTCTTCGATCACCTTGCGATGCACCATGATAGCGCAGCCGCTGATCCAATCGACGTCGCGTGTCTGCTGGAATTGGCCGCGATCCGGCTCATTCTCGCCCATGTGCCAGGCGTTGAGTTTGCTGTCCATGGCGCCGCCGGCAGACTGGATGATGGTCGGTTCGTCGTGATGGTAAACCAGCGGCCCCACGATGCCGATCTGGGGTGCAGCTTCGCCCGCTTCCACCATGCGCCCCACGCAATCGGGATCGAGGATCGTATCCTCGTTGAGCACGAAGACCCAATCCGCGCCCCGCTCCAGCGCGGCGGCGATGCCCACGTTGTTGTTGCCGGCATAGCCCTTGTTCTCGGTGATGGGCAAGATCTCCACCTGTGGGTAGGTTGCATGGATCGCCTCATTGGATCCGTCGGTGGAGGCGTTGTCGAGCACAATCGTCTTGAAATTGGGGTAGCGGCAATCGGCCAGCGACGCTAAGCATGCCAGTGTATCCTGGCGGCGGTTGGTGTTCAGTATCACAGCGGTGACATTGGGTTGGGTAGAGGAAATCTGTGCCATGCTCTCTCTTGGACTTCTGCTGTCCTCAGCGTCTGGGCGGTGGATCTCGTAATGATCCACGAATCAAAAAGTAGGAATCCGTGTTTCCGCCAATCCGTGTCCACAAACCACATTCGCTTGGGCCACGGGTTGCACGCCGCTGTAGATTTCCAGCAGGCGGTCGACTTCTGCATCGATGCTCATCGGCGGTTGGATGCGCTGGGCCAGTTGTGGCGCCAGGTCGGCGTCATCGAGCATACGCTGCAACTGGATCGCCAGATCTTGGGCGTCGCCTGCCTGGAAGTGGAGACCGTCGACCTCGTGGCGTACCAGCTCGGCCATGCCGCCCAGCGCCGCGGTGATCACCGGCAGGCCGGCGGCGTGGGCCTCCATGATGGCGAACGGGCTGTTCTCGTACCACGTCGAGGGCACCACCACCACATCGAGCGTGGCGAGCACCTCCGGCAACTGTGCGCCGGCAAAGCGCCCGTGCAAGTGGATGCGCGGATCGTCCGCTGCCAGCTTGCGCAGATGTGTCACGTACTCTGGATAGGATTCCAACCCACCGTAGATGTGCAGTTGGGCGGCGCGTGCCTGCGTGCGCAGGTTGCGGAACGCTTTCACCAGCAGGTGGACGCCCTTGTGCGGCGCGATCTGCCCGGTGTAGCCAATGTGCAGTGTGTCGCCCGAATGGGAGCGCTGTGTCTGCGCTGGTTGGAAGGGCGCCAGCCCGTAGCGGAGGACGTGCATCCGATCCGCGGCCACGTCCTGTGCAAACTGGTCGGCCATGAACTGCGACGGCGCTATCACGGCGTCGACGTGACGTAGCGCCTCGCTCAGTCGGCTGCGACGTTCGGCGACGATGGCGGTTTCGTCTTTGAGCGCCAGGTTTTGCATCACCTGCCCGGCGATCCCGCCGCTGAGTTGATCGGCCAACTGGTAGCGTTTCTGCTCCAGTTTGCGGCACCAGACGCAGCCCGCCGGTGACGCCGGGATCTGGGTGCAGAGCGAACCGTCACCGCGTTGCAGGGTGTGGCGCGGGCAGAGATACCAGAAATCGTGCAACGTGAGCACCAGCGGCACGTTGGCCGCTGTCGCCGCATTGACCGGCGCCACGCCGATCAGATAGCCGGCCTGTAGATGGATTAGATCGGGCTGCTCTTGCTTCAAGTAGTCGGCGAACCATGCCCCGATCAGCGCGTTGTCGAAATCCCAGATGCGGCGCTGCGGGCTGCGGAAGATGTCGAAGCTCAGTCGCCACACAGGAATGCCGTCGTAGACGTCTTGGGCCACGCTTAGCTGATCCGGCGCGCCCTGGTCGATGGCCTCGATGGTCACCACCTGTGCGTCGTGTCCGCGGCGGCGCAGGGCGCGCGCCAGCCGATAGCTGTAGAGTTCAGCGCCGCTGCTGTATTGGGGCGGGAAGTGATGTACTGGAATTGTAATCTTCAACTTGACTTCTGCTCCAATCTCCTAATCTCTCAATCTCTCCGTCGCCCACACCGAGCCCAAACGGCATCTGCTACTTGCTCACCCAGCGACTGGGCAGATTCTGCGCAATTTCGATGTTGCCGAAGTCTTGGCTTTGGCGGCTGCCCACCGTTTTCACCCAGTCGGCCATGCACTGTAGACCCTGCTTGAGCGGCGTTTCGCGCACATCACCGAAGATGCGGCGTACCTTGCTGTGATCGCTGTAGGCGTGTTGCACTTCTTTGCGCGCCTCATGGTAGCTGAGATTGGGGTCCATGCCCATCACCTCGGCCACCAGGTAAGCCAGCTCCTTGACGGCGGTCACGGTGTCGGCGCCCACGTTGAAGGCTTCGTTGTAGGCTTTCCGGCACGGTCACCGATTTGGCGATCAGCGTGGGGCGATGTCACCTACATAGGTGAAGGCGTGCCTGCTCCCGTCACCGAAGACGGGTATGTCCAACCCCCTGGAGCAAGCGGTTCATGAAGATACCGATAACATTGCGGTACTTGTCGCCGATGTTCTGGAATTCGCCGTAGACGTTGTGCGGGCGGAAGACGACGTAGTCGAGGCCGAACATGTGGTGCGCGGCCTTCAAGTCCTGCTCCACGGCCAGCTTGGCGATGCCGTATGGATCTTCGGGGATGGGCAGCGTGTCTTCGCGCATGGGCAACTGTGCCGGGCCGTAGACGGCAATCGACGAGGTGAAGACGAAGCAGCGCACGTTGTGCTTCACCGATTCGTTGATCAGGTTCACCGAGCCGATCAAATTGTTCGTATAGTTGAAGCGGCGGATGAAGTGGCTCAACCCTTCCGCAGCATAGGCGGCCAGGTGATAGACATACTCAAATTTGTGTTCATCGAAGAGGCGCGCCAGCAAAGCCTCGTCGGTGATGCTACCTTCGACAAAACACTGATCGGGCAGAATGTTCTGGCGGAAACCACCACTTAGATCATCGAGCACCGTCACCTGATGACCCATCTGTGAAAGCTCTCTGGCGACGTGTGTGCCGATAAAGCCGGCGCCGCCGGTGACCAATACTTCAGCCATAGTGAACTCCTTGTACGAAAAAAAGATTAGACATTGTCTTGATTTATCTTCATTCTCTCGCGACGGCTGTCGACGAGCCGACGAAGTTGGCCCACGAAGCGCAATTCTTCGGCGCCGATGCCGCCCACCAGCAGAAGTGAGAGCCCGTAAGCCGCCATGCCCAGCGCCACAGTGGCGAGCACGGGTAGGTGAATGAACACCATCACACAGATTCCCATCAGCGCCGCCGCCGCTATTGGTCGGCCCAGCAACTGTCCCCAGTTCAGATCGCGGAAGGATTCGCGCAGAATCCAGACATACTGGCCGACCAGCACCATTTCGGTGACACACGTCATCACCGCGGCGCCAATGAAGCCGTACATGGGGACGACGATCAGGTTGAGCATTACGTTAACGCTGGTGCTGATGAATACAGAGCGCGCCGCGCGCTTTTCTTGGCCGTTGATGATCACCACGTAGCCGAGGAATTCGCTGGTGAACATCAGCGGCACCACCCAGATCACAATGCGCAGCGCCGGTATGGCGGGCAGGTAGTCATCGCTAAAGAGCAAAGGGATGATTTCGTGCGCCAGCAGGCTCCCGCCCACAGCAATGGGAATGCTGATCATGAGCAGGTAGCGAAAGGCCCGTTCGTAGATCCGTTGCAACGAACCGTCGTTGGCGGCAGCGCGGCGGGTGAGCGAGGGGAAGAGCGACGTGTTCAACACGTTCGAGATCACCACCGTCGAAAAGACGAGGTTGTAGGCGGCGTTGTAGTAGCCGGTAGCTGCGTCACCGT
>JAWKOL010000041.1:0-53663 GCA_041391225.1 Caldilineaceae bacterium | reverse complement strand
ATCAGCTTAACGCCGACATCGCCCGCACCCTCGACGCCGAAATCATCCTGGTGACATCGGGGAACAACCTTTCGTCGGAAGAGTTGACCGATCGTATCGAACTGGCGGCGCGCATCTTTGGCGGGGTCAACGATGCCAAGGTATTGGGCTGTATCGTCAACAAGGTGAATGTGCCGCGGCAGACAGGCATCGCCGTTACGCCCGACGTGATGCCCGAACTGGGCCAACGCAACGGCGCTGTCCACGATCACCGTACGTCGATAGAGCAGTCTACGTCCGTTTTCCAGGGCGGCGATTTTCATCTTGTCGGCTCGATCCCCTGGAAGCAGGAATTGGTGGCGCCACGCACCAGCGACATCGCCGCCTACCTCAACGCCAAAGTGATCCACCCTGGGCGCATGGAGGAACGCCGCATCACCAAGATTGCGGTCTGCGCCCGCACCGCCGCCAACATGAGCAGCGCGCTGCGGCCCGGCATCCTCATCGTCACCCCCGGCGACCGCGACGACGTGATCCTGGCCACGTGCATGGCCGCACTCAACGGCGTGCCGCTGCCGGCGTTGCTGCTCACCAGCGGCATCCGCCCCGATCCCCGCATCATGGATCTGTGTGAGCGCGCCTTCGACACCGGCATGCCCCTGCTGCTGGTGGAAGACGACACCTACCTCACCGCCACCCAGTTGCAGCAGTTCAACGCCGAAGTGCCGCTGGACGATCTGGAGCGCGTGGAATGGGTGATGGACTTTGTGGCCCGTCACCTGGACATGGAGTGGCTGCAACAGCGCATCAGCATTAGCCGTGAGCCGCGCATGTCACCGGCGGCCTTCCGCCACCGCATCACGCAGCGGGCGCGCGAGGTTCACCAGCGCATCGTCCTGCCCGAAGGTGACGAGCCGCGCACGGTGCGCGCCGCCGCCTTCTGCCAGGAACGTGGGTTGGCGCAGTGCATCCTCATCGGCAACCCGCATGAGATTCAGCGTGTCGCCGAGGCGCAAGGTGTCACGTTGCCCGATTCAATTGAGATCGTCGACCCCGATCCCATCCGTCAACGCTACGTGGCGCCGCTGGTGGAACTGCGCAAGCACAAGGGGTTGACTGTCCCCATTGCCGAGCAATATCTGGAAGACAACGTCCTGTTGGCAACGATGATGCTGGCCCTGGGCGAAGTGGACGGCCTGGTGTCGGGCGCTGTACACACCACGGCCAACACGGTGCGCCCGGCGCTGCAACTGATCAAGACCAGCCCCGACGCCAAGATCGTCTCGTCGGTCTTCTTCATGCTGCTGCCGGAGCAGGTACTCGTCTACGGTGACTGCGCTATCAACCCCGATCCTAACGCCGAGGAACTGGCCGACATCGCCATCCAGAGCGCCGACACCGCCGCCGCCTTCGGCGTCACCCCGCGCATCGCCATGATCAGCTACAGCACGGGGACATCTGGCGAGGGTAGCGACGTGGACAAGGTGCGCGACGCCACGCAGATCGCACGTCAACTACGCCCGGATCTGCTCATCGACGGCCCGTTGCAATACGACGCCGCCGCCATCGAATCGGTGGCACAAAAGAAGGCGCCCGACAGCCCTGTGGCCGGACGCGCCACCGTCTTCATCTTCCCCGATCTCAACACCGGCAACACCACCTACAAGGCGGTGCAGCGTAGCGCCAACGTCATCAGCATTGGTCCTGTGTTGCAGGGTCTTCGCAAACCGGTGAACGATCTTTCGCGAGGGGCGCTGGTGGATGACATCATCTATACAATCGCCGTCACCGCGATTCAGGCGGAGCAGGCGACACAGAAACAGCGAGTGGCGCAACCTGTAGCGTAGTCGACGAGATCAGAAGTCGCTCCAGTTGATAACATCTAGTGCGCCGGATAGCCAATCCGGCGCACTGATTTTGACTCAGAATGTCACCATGAAAACCGTGTGCTGCCCATCCGTGTCCACAAATGCTGTTTGGGCAGGATGCTCTCTGCGTAATTACGTAGAAAGCCGCGTAGTGTTTAGATTAGGTGTTCTTTGTGTCGATCGTTTTGTAAATAAGGGGAATACCTACTCTGGCATTGTTGGGTTGTAGTGGTAGAATATACTTCATTGTCAAGCAAACCTTATCCATCACTTAAGGCAAATACCAGGTCGAAGGAGGCCGCCTATGCTGGGCATGACGTATGTTTCTGCCCGCATCAGCAGTCCTGTAGCAGCATTGAAGACAGTCCCCCATACCATGCTCGCCGCCGTCATCGACGCGCCGGGGCAGGTACACATCGAAGAAGTCGCTACACCGAAGCCAGGTCCGAACGAAGTGCTGGTACAGATTGAGGGCTGTGGCATCAATCCTGACGATGTCATGGTCTGGGAGAACAGTGAAATCGACGAATACCCCTTACAGCCCGGCGCGCCAGGACGCGAGGCTTGGGGGTGGGCGGCCGCCGTTGGCGCAGACGTGCAGCGCATCAAGGTTGGCGACCGTGTGGCGATGCTATCCGGCAACGGCTTCGCCGAATATGATGTAGCCCCGGTGGAAGACGTCGTGCGTTTGCCTCCAGACGCTGGAAATGCCGTTCCCGAGTTTGATCCTGGCACAGGCGATGAACATCTTTAACCGCAGTCGCGTTTCGAAAGCGATGACGGTGGCTGTGGTCAGGGCGGGCATTCTCGGCTCGCTGCTGGCCAGCCTATCGGCTGCTGTCGGCGCTGAGGTGATCGTCCTCGCGACGGCGGTTCGCGCTGAACATTGCACGCGAACTGGGCGCAAAGCACATAGTGCTGCTGAATCTGAAGCGCAACAATGCAGTGGAAAAGGTGGGTAAGCTCACCGATGGCAAGATGTGTGACGTTGTGTTCGAGGTGATGGGGCGTCAGGAGCCGCTGCTGATCGCAACGGAAGTGACAAAGGCCGGCGGTCAGTTGATCCTGGCTGCGACACATGAAGGCGGTTTGCGCCAGGTGAATCTGGCGCTGTGGAGTGAGCGTAGCCTGGATATCGTCAGCACGCACCAGAACGATCCCGAACTCCTGCGCGAAGGACTACGCCTACGGCCGAGACGAGGCCGGTGAGCAGCTCAACCCTGGCCCTGTATGCAGCCACATCTACGATCTGGCCGAAGTGGGCGAAGCGCTCGACACCACGAAGCAACGGCCGGATGGGTTCTTGAAGGCGATGATCATCATGCAGCCTGGCAGAAAGAGATTGAGGATTGGGCGATTGATGTTGCTTCCCCCAATCCCTCAATCTCCTAATCGCCCAATCCCCAAATCGCTCTATCTCCGGCGATGAGTTCTCAAGTTCCTTCTCTGCCTCAATACACCTGCTGCACCACCGACTTGGTCTCCCCGGTGCAGCGTTGCAGCGTCTTCCCGATGACGGGAAACAGATCGTTTGGCACCTGGGTCAGGTCACTCGAAAGCGATTCGGTGATCCTCAGGCAGCGCCCTGTGGAATCGATCAGGAACGAGTGGATCGCCACTGCATCGGCAGGCGGACGTACCCGAATCAGCCGCTCGTAGCTATCGGTGACAAGGCCGATCAACTGGGCGATGTCGCTGCGCCAGCCGATTTCGTTGGGCCGTGGATTTTCCAGCAACTGCGACAGCCGCCCCAACGAGATGATCGCTGCCGACACATCTGTAGCGATCAGATCCGTAGTAATCGAGCACCGCACCTGCCGGGATGGTTGGGGGGGCTGTGATCGCGTACATGTCGGCGTCGTCGTCGTTGGCGTCGCTTGCCGCCGTCATCGGTTCGGGCGCGGAGACGGTAGTCTCTTCTACGCGTGTTTCTGATTCCACTATTGCTGGCATCGGTTCATCTACGGTTGCCGCAGACGCCACAGCGGTGCTGGCCATGATCTCTACCACCTGACCGTCGATCACAAGATTGATGCCCACACCGCCCAGGGATGCCACATAGAGCATGGCAACGGTGGTCCCCAAAATGCTGACCCCAGCGATGATGCCTTGAATGATTTGGAGCAGCGTAGCCAAATCTACACCACTTTCTCTATCCCAATTCCGCGAACACTGCACGATAGATGTTACCTAAGATGTGTATCGACAACTATATGTTGTTTGTACAGGGGAATTTGAGGGACTGGGGATTGGGGATCGGGGATTGGGGACTTGGGACTGGGCTACGACGTAGGATGCGCTGCGAACAACAGTGATGCCACCACGGAGATTAGGAGGCCATGGAGATCAGTCCCTGATCCCCAATCCCCAATCCTAGTCCCCACTCCCGACTCACAATCAGGCGTACACCTCGGCGGAAGGTGACATAGTTCCACATCCACTCTACGAAGACGATAAGGCGGTTGCGGAAGCCAACCAGGTACATGAGGTGGATGAAGAGCCATACCAACCACGCCGCGAGTCCACTTAACCGCACCAGGTACAGATCGGCCCGGCAGCGGCGAGCGATGGTGGCCATGATGCCCGATCCGATAGCGGAAGGGCTGAAGTAGCCTGTCCGCCGACAAAGCGACACAGGCATTGGATGGCTGCGTGTGCCCCCTGTTGCATGGCTACCGGGGCAAGGCCGGGCAACGGTTTGCCGTCCTGTTCAAAGTGGGCGATGTCGCCCACGACGAATATGTTGGGGTGATTGGGGATGCTGAGGTCGGGTGTCACCGGCACTTTGCCGCCGCGTGCCAATTCGACGCCTGCGCGATCGCGTAGCACTTGCGCTAGTCCCGACGCTTTGACACCCGCCGCCCACATCGTGGCCGCGCAGAACCATGCGCGTGTCGCCGTCTTTGCGCTCGACTACCACGTGATCTGCTGCGATTTTCGAGACCTTGGTGTCGGTACATACGGTAACGCCCAGTTCCTCAAGCGACTGCTGTGCCTTTTGGGACAACGCGGGAGGGAACGGCGGCAGGATGCGGTCTGCCATCTCGATCAACAGGACACGAGTCTGATGTGGATCGGCGACGCGGAAGTCTTCTTTGAGCGTATGACGCGCCATTTCGGCGATAGCGCCGGCCAGTTCTACCCCAGTTGGGCCGCCGCCCACCACGGCGAAGGTCATCAATGCTTGGCGTGTTTCAGAATCGGCTTCCAGTTCGGCCGCTTCGTAGGCGGCCAGGATGCGTTTTCGGATCTCAAGGGCGCTCTCCAGGCCGTCCATTGCCGGGGCGTGGGGCGCCCAATCGTCGTTGCCGAAGTAGTGATAGACGGCGCCGGTGGCTACGATCAAGGCGTCGTACGGTATTTCGCCTTGATCATAGAAGACAATCTTACGCTCCGGGTCGATGTCGGTGACCTTGCCCATCATGGTGCGGATGTTCTTGGCGCGGCTGAAAATCTCACGCAGGGGCGTGGCGATGTCGCCCGGGGAGAGGCCGGCAATCGCCACCTGGTAGAGGAGCGGCAAAAAGAGGTGATGGTTTTCCTTGTCGATGAGCGTTACATCGACGGGCTGGTTGCGCAGGGCCTTGGCCGCGTACAGCCCGCCAAAGCCGCCGCCCACAATGACGATTCGGGGTTGATCGGTCACTGGTAGTCTCCTTTTTCTTTGGTTAGACAGTTGTGAAATAATTCACTAATACTCTAGGTGATCTGCTCCCTTTCTGTACGTAGGGATGATTGCATTTTGTGTTGTGACCACTACACCGGAATCGGCCGGTTCGTCACTATGCTCTCCAGCACGAAACTCGTCTTGATGTTGCGGATGGCAGGGATGCGGGTGAGGTGGTTGCGCATGAGATCGGCGTAGGCGTCGAGGCTTTCCACTACGACGTGGAAGATGTAGTCGCTGTCGCCGGTGATCAGGTAGCAGTTGATGATCTCGGGGCGCTCTTTGACGGCGGCCTCCACCACCTCCAGCGCGGACTCCACCTGCTGGTTCAATGTGATGTGGATGAAGGCCATGATCGGGAAGCCGGCCATACGCCGATCCACGTCGGCGCGGTAGCCGCTGATCAGCCCCGCTTCTTCCATGCGCTTCACCCGCCGCAAACACGGCGTCGGTGACAGGTTGACGCGCTCGCTCAACTCCACGTTGCTCAGGTTGCCGTCGCTCTGCAAGATGCGCAGGATCTCGCGGTCGATCTCGTCTAGTTTGAGGGTGGTGTTTTCATCTTTCATAGCCTTGAATTTTAGCATAAAACTGCGCTGATTGTCGAAATGTGTGGATTTTTAGTCGGAAATGCAAGTCGATCCGTGCTACAATGATTTGCGAAATGTGTTCCGTCAACAGACTGGAATAGAACGCGGATCGAGCGGATTGGGCGGATTAGACGGATTTTCAGAACAAAATTGCCCAAATCCGCCCTCCGCACTCGATCCGCGCTCTATCCTCCGCACCACTCAGGAGATCGCCATGCCCGCAGATGCGCATCAACTCGAAGTACTCGACAATGTCCAAAAGCGGGTGCTGTGGCTGGCCGTGCGCATGGTCCACGAGGCGAATTATGTACGGCCCAACCCCAGCGGCGAGAAGATCGGCGGCCACCAGGCGTCTTCGGCGTCGATGGTGACGCTGATGACGGCGCTCTACTTCCACTACCTGCGCGCCGGTGACCTGGTTTCGGTAAACCTCACGCTTCGCCCGTCTTCCACGCCATTCAATATCTGCTCGGCCAACTGCCCAGGGATTATCTGCCCACTCCTGCGCGCTTTCGGTGGGCTGCAAGCTTACCCCAGCCGCACCAAAGATCCCGACCGCGTTGACTTTTCCACTGGATCGGTGGGGTTGGGCGCGGTGGCGCCGTCCTTTGCGGCGTTGAGCCACCAATACGCGCAGAGCCACTTTGCCGACGTGCCGGATCGCCGCTTCGTCTCCTGCTCGGTGACGCCGAACTCGACGAGGGCAACATCTGGGAAGCGCTGATGGACGACACCCTGGGCCACCTGGGCAGGCTCCTGTGGATTGTGGATCTCAACCGCCAGAGCCTGGATCGGGTGGTGCCGGGCATCAAGGCTGGGCGCATCCAGCGCATGTTCGAGGAAAGCGATTGGCAGGTGCTCGAAGCCAAGTATGGGCGCAAGTTGGAGGTCTTTTCGCCCTGCCCAATGGGGATCGGCTGCGTGAACGCATCGATACCATGCCCAACGAAGAGTATCAGGCGCTGCTGCGCTTGCCTGGTGACCAACTACGCGGACCTTCACCCAGGTGGATGGAACAGCGGACCCTGTCCTCGTGGACCTGCTCGCTTCGGTGACGGACGCCGATCTGCCTGGCGTCATCGGTAACTCCGGCCCACGATCTGGAGAAGTTGCTCGAAGTGATGGACCAGATCGACGACTTCGCGCCCACGATTCTCTTTGCCTACACCATTAGGGCTGGCAACTGCCCGTTTACCATCCGCTCAACCATTCCATGCTGATGAGCCAGGAACAGGTCGATGATCTGCGCGGGCGGCTCGACATTCCCGGCGACGACGATTGGGCGTCCTTTGCCGCGACAGCGCCGAAGCGCCTGTGCCGCTCCACCGCCGACAAGCTCTACGGCGGTGACCGTCGACCCGCCAATGGGCTGTCCGCGGCGCAGATCCCGCACACGCTGGCCGCGCCGTCGAACCCGCAGCAGAGCACGCAGCAGGCTTTCGGCAGCATCATGCTGGCCCTTACTTAAACGAAGCGCTGGCGCGGCGCATCGTCACCGTTTCGCCGGACGTGTCCACGTCTACGAACCTGGCGGGCTGGGTGATCAAAATGGGCATGTACGGTCGCCAGACGCCGAAGTCCGCAGAAGGCGGCGCACAGTGGACGGTGTCGCCGCGCGGGCAGCACGTAGAACTGGCATCAGCGAGATGAACCTGTTCATGGCGTTGGGCGTCTTCGGGCTGGCGCAGGAGTTGCTGGGGGAACAGCTCATTCCCATCGGCACGGTCTACGATCCGTTTGTCTGCCGCGGGCTGGATGCGTTCATCTACGGGCTGTATTCGGGTGCGAAGTTCATCGCCGTGGGGACACCATCGGGGATCACGCTGGCGCCGGAGGGCGGCGCGCACCAGTCCACGGTGACGCCGTCGCTGGGGATGGAGTTGCCCAATCTCGACTACTACGAACCCTGCTATGCCCAAGAACTGGCGTGGATTTTGTTGGAAGCGATGCGCGGCTGCACCGATCTCGTCTCTGGGCGCGCCGCCTACCTGCGCCTATCCACCAAGACAATCGATCAATCGCCCTTCCGCGCCGCGTTGGAGCGAATCGGCGAGGACGCACTCCACGATCAGGTGCTCCGCGGCGGCTATCGGCTGATCGACTGGCGCGCCGCGGACCAGGATGTGCGCCGCCGCTATCTGATCCACATCGTCACCACCGGCGCGATGGCCCCCGAAGCGATCCACTCGGCGCAGGCACTGCACGACGACGGCATCGCCGCCAACGTCATCCACCTGCCTGGGCCACGTCGGCTCTACGAACGTTGGCGCGGCGGCGACGATCTGACTTGGCTTGTCCCCGAGGGTGAACAGCGGGCGCCGGTGATCACCGTCCACGACGGTGCGTCGCACTGCCTGGCCTGGGTGGGCGGTGCCTTTGGCAGCAGTGTCACCACACTGGGCGTCGACCGTTTCGGCCAGTCGGGCCGGCGCGAGGACGTCTACCGATCCTATGGCATTGACAGTGAGGGCATCCTGGATACCGCGTACGCGATCTTGCAGCGGCGAAGTGTGTTGTAGGCGTGCGTCAGTGCATCTTTTGTAGTTCTTCGGCGGTGAACCATTGACCATTGACCATTACACCTATGATCTGCAGCGTGGCGGTTATGTCTTCGAGCGGGTCACTGTGCAGAAGGACGAGATTTGCAGCCTTACCTGGCGCGATTGTTCCGTGCGTATCTGTTCGATCCAGAAAGATGGCCGGGTTGACGGTTGTGGTGCGCAGTGCGTCGTATGATGTCAGGCCGGCGGCGACGAAATTTTGCAGTTCCTGATGTACGGAGTAACCGGGAATCGTGCAGAGAAGGGGCGAATCCGTACCCAGCAAAAGAGGCGCGCCGGCCTCGTGCAGTTGCCTCACAATGTCAAGGCGCTGTTGGCTGGGCAGGAGCATCTTGTAGCTGTTGGCGTCAACGTCCGGCGGCAGGCAGAGACGTGTATGCAGTGATTCGGCAGCGTAGGCTTTGGTGACGCGCTGATCTGTGGTCGGTGCGCCGTTGCAGGCTTCAAGGTGTTGCCAGATGGTCAGCGTTGGGCAGTTCCACACGTCGTTGGCAACGGTCAATTCGATGATGTGTTCGAGTTCCTGGTTCTCGACGACGCAGTAGCCGTCTAGGTGCTCGATTGACCGCTGACCTGATTGGACGACCTGTTCGACTGTCATCGAATCCGGCGTATGCCCCACCACGTCCATCCCCGCAGCGTTGGCGGAGCGGACAATCGCAGCGTGAACCGACGGTGTGAGATTGTCGTAGACTTTGATGAAATCGTACCCCTGCGACTGCTGCATTGCAACCACTTCTGTCGCCATTTGCTCATCGATTCCATCGGCCTCGCAGCAGCACGGCTCTCCGATGCAAGGGCCGGCTGTTACGATCTCCGGGCCAAGCAGCGTTCTGGATGCGATCTGGTCGCGCCAGAGCAGATGTTTGGGTTCGCCGTTCATGTTGCGTACGGTGGTGACACCCCAACGCAGGAACCAGCGCAGATCCGTCTCGGTTTTGACATGAACATGCATGTCTGTGAGGCCGGGGATGAGGTACAGATCGGCGCCGTTGATGCGTGGCGTATCCGGCGCAAGAGGAAACCCATCAGTCGGGGCGACGGCTGCAATCTGGTCACCTATGACGAGGACGGTTTGGTGCGGAAGTAGCCGATCGTCGGTCATGGTAACCAGGTTGACATCGACGAACGCATAGCTGTTCACGGTGTTTGCCGCCGTTGTCACAGGCAGCCACGTGGCTGTACTCAGAACGATGAGCAACAGCAAGGGAACGATACGAGTCAGCCTTTTCATGGTGACCGACTCCTTTCTGCCGGCAGAATCGCCAAGCTGATAGCGACCATACCGGCACAGACACAGGTTGTGGGGGAATCATCCTGTGTTCTGCTTCCATCGTTCTATCGTTTGTGGGCAGCGTCAAGTATAGTTCGCCTCTTTCTTGTCGGTCATTTGACCCGAATTCAGGTTCCGATCCATAGATCGATTATCCCTGCCAGCGCTCGCCAAGGATCATCGCCCACGATGTGATCGATTTGAATTCGTTCTTCGGGTGACGTAGGAAGAGTAGATGCAGCGCAGCGTGGACAATGAAAACACATCCAGCCCGCATGACGCCTCGATCCAGTCCACCAGCCCCGAACAATCCCCAAAACAGGAGCAGGTAGAGCGGCACGTGCGCCCAGGTGAAGACAAGATAGCCTGTTTTGTCGTCTAGTTGGTAGAGCAGGGGAAAGATGCGCCACTCGCGGCAGTGGACAGCGTCCATCTCGTGGATCAGGATCAGCGTGAGGCCGAGGAAAAAGAACCAGGGCATGGCTATGTCTCCGGCGCCAGGTCCAACGTGATCGGGCGATCCCGATGGCAGACGAGTACGCCGTTCTCGAAGCCCAGTTCCGCCAGGATGCCGCGGTAGCGCCAGCTTTGCCCGCCGTCGTCCGATGAGGCCACGCCGATGTCTGTCCCATGCACCCAACTGAGTCCAGGGCAGGTCGACATTGGCGCGGCGGTTGGTGTAGAGCAGCCACCAGCACTGTTCCTGCCGATTCCAGATCACGGTGGGATCGGCGGCGCCGTCGTAGATGGGATCACGGAAGAGGGGGGCGTTGGGTTGTGTCATTGTGTTGCTAAGGCCGGAATAGATCCTGAATCGATTGTACAGTCGTCTCTTCGCATACAACGCGACAGCCACGAATCAGTGACCACACCTCGTTGTATTTGATCGGTGTTCGGGTGATAGATCTTCTGAAATAGTCCGTGAATGACTCAAGTTGACCCGCTACCATTGCATAGACACATATCAGCAGAAGGACATTCATGATGTACGTGAAGAGCAGCGAGAAGAAGAAGCCCTGGCTGATAATATCGGCTGGTAGCTACGAAATTCCTTAGATAAACCCCAGAAGTGAAATGCAAGTGTGAAGCCAATCAGGAATTCAAGCGTGTTTGCATATCTGTCGCCTGCCAGAGGAAGCGCCACCAAGAATGGTACTGTGAAGATTGGCAGGTAATACGGAGCAAGTACGGAAACGAAGCTGCTTACGAACGGACCATTAGCTTCGACGTGGCCCTGTGCTCCGTCCTTACTGTCGCAAAAATTCGCGAAGGATGCTAAGCGTCAGCACATCAACCACAAGATGGTTCAATTCATGTTCGAAGACGCGGAAGAATTCGAGGTTTGGCAATATAGGGATGGCAGCGATGAATACGGCGGCGCCGATCAAAACCACTGAACCAGTGAAAATCAAAACTCGTTTGGAAATAGAGATACGCCTCAAGTGAAAAAGCTATGATTAGCGGAATCGCCACAACCGCGATTGCGAACCGGACTATCGTACCCACTGCTAGCTCCCCGAATTCCGTTATGACGTTTGAAACTCGATGGGCAAACCGTTGTGCCTCTACGCAATTTTCGTTGCGTATCCCTGTATGGAAGTATACCACAGGTGAAGGAAGAGCAGCGGGTTTCTCAATTCGATCTTATGCCATGCGCTGCGCCCAATCTGCAATCAACTCACCCGCGCTGTCCAAAGACATCTTCAACCCTTCGTTCCAGGTTTCGGCGAACGACGCATCGGCGCTGCGCAGGTGACCGCAAAGCCATGCGTACTGCTGCGCATCGTACCCCGATAGCTGAGATCGGTTCGCGGCCAACGCCGCCGAGACTGCCGCGCACAAAAGTGTGGCCTGTGACGTTGCGCCACTTTGCAGGAAAAGGACGGCATAGGCCGCTACGCAGGCGACACGCCCCTCCACTTCGCCGACCGCAAGGTTGAGCTCCAGGCTTTCTCGAAGGTAGCCGCCTGCTAGATCGGTTTCCTGGCGCAGTAGCGCGATCTGCCCCAGGCGGCGGATCGGATAGGCCAGCAGGCTGCGATTGGTCGATGCGCTCAGGAGTTGAACGGCTTCGGCGAAACGTGTTTGCGCCGCCTGGCTCTGTGTCTCTGCCAGCAGCGCTTCGCCCAACAAGATCAGGCTCCACGCCCGATCAATCCTGTTCTCGTTGTGGGAGAAGAGCGTCAGGCTCTGCTCCAGGTAGGCGATGGCTTCTTCGTTCTTTCCCATGCGCAGGGCTGCACCGCCCAGGTTGTTGAGCGTTTTCCCAATCTGCGTGACATCGCCCAATTCATGTGCCAGTGCCAGCGCCTCTCGTTGTTGCGCCTGCGCGGTGACATAATCGCCCAGTATCCACCAATTGGTGAAACCAGTCGTGCTGAGCGCCGCCAGGCGCAGCGACTTGTCCTCCTGTGCCGTGGGCAGCGCCAACAGCCGCTGAAACCAATTCGTCGACTCGCGGTGGAAGCCCTGACGAAACCAGAACCTACCGGTGTTCAACGCCAACTGTAAGCCTGATTTCGCTGCACCGGTGGTAAGTGACCAACTCAACGCGGCACGGATGTTGCCCAGTTCAGCCAGCCAGACTGACTGCCACGCTTCGTGTGATATTCCCTGCCTCAGCGATGACCATGCCTGCGAGAATTGCAGGTAATATGCAAGATGTCGATCGCGCATATACGTTTCTTCGCCAGATATCGCCAGTTTGTCCAGAGCGAAGGCATGAATCGTTTCAAGAAGATGGTAGCGGACTTCATCGCCAATCTGCATGGCGACTACCAGCGACTTGTCCACCAAGTTTGCCAATAGATCAAAGGTGCTTTCCTGCGCGTGGAAGGTTGTCACCCTGTGTATGGTAATCAGGCGCGTCTGTGTCGGGGCCGTCACCACATATATTCTGGACTGCCGCCAACGACCAACTATCGCCGAAAACCGCCAGGCGGGCGAACAGTTTGCGTTCTTGTGGCTGCAGAAGTTGATAGCTCCATTCGATCAGATTGTACAGCGTTTGATGACGGGGGTGTGCGTTGCGTTGCCCCTGTTTCGCCAGACGAAAATGCGCGCCGGAATCGCGTTCCAGCCACGCCATCATTTGATTAAACGATAGCGACCGTATACGCGCCGCCACCAGTTCAATGGCCGGGGGATGCCGTCCAACTGCCGGCAGATTTGGGCAATCATCGCCGCGTTTCGCCCGTCCGCTACAAAGGACGGCGTGTGGGCGGCGGCACGTTGCACAAAGAGATCCACACTCTCGTAGGCAAGGAGCGCCTGCGTTGTATGGGTGTGTTTTTCGTTGGGCAGCGCCAGTGGCGCCACCGAAACGCAACGTTCGCCATCGATGCGGATGGGTTCGCGGCTCGTAGCCAGGATCTTCAGACGCGGGGCCGCCTGTAGCAACTTCATCGCGACGAGGCCAGCACTGTCGATAATGTGCTCACAGTTGTCGAACAGCAACAACATCTCTTTGTCGACCAGGTGAAGGCTCAGCAGATCAACCAGCGTCCCCTGTGCTGTTTCGTGTATGCTCAATGCGCTGGCTACAGCCTGTTCCAGCGTCACGTCTTCGCCAACTGGGAGCAGATCGATAAACCAGACGCCGTCTTTGAAGTGTGGGCGTAGCGCCCTGCCCACCTGAACGGCAAGGCGGCTCTTCCCTACGCCACCGGGGCCAATCAGCGAAACCAGACGCATGTCCTGTTGGCGCAGGATTCGCGCCAGATCGGCGAGTTCGTGTTGACGCCCTACGAAACTCGACAGTGGCGACGGCAGATTGTGACGAGGCGTGTTCTGCTTCTGTGTAGTAGACGATTTCGGTTGTCCATGCTGACCGACATCTGCGCTACTGCCGCCTGTCTTTGCGATAGCGACGCTTTTCTGCTCGAATTCTATCCCGCGCCGAATGTCAGCAACCAGCTCTGTTAGCCGTTGGCCAGGTTCATCGGCCAGGTGATCGCAGTAGCAGGCGGCACTGCTCAAACTGGGCCAAGGCGGCCTGGACCTGGCCGTTCATTGCCAGCAACTGGATCAGATAGCTGTGTGAGTCTTCGTTCCACGGCGCAAGGTTCACCAATTGCTGGGCATAGTGGATGCCCTCAAACACGCTCGTGTGCAAGTGCAGCCTGCGTTAGCCGCCTAAGTGATTCAAAGGCCAGACCGTGCAGATGCTCCCGCTTTGACAGCGCCCAATCCTCGAATTCTTCGGCGCCGTCCACAAAGACACCCGACAAGAAATCACCCTGATACAACGAAATCGTGCGGCGTAACCTCTCTTGAATTTCTGCATCATCCGGCTTGCCCAGCGCCATCTGTATTTCTTCTGCAAATCGGAGCGCGTCCACAAACACGTCGAGGCCTGGGTTTAACTGGAGTGTATCGCGGGTGGTGGCAAGGCAGCGAGGGATGTGTTGATGGATCTGGTGTACCGCCTGCCGCAGATTGGCGCGCGCTTCGGCGTCGGTTCGATCCGGCCAGAGCAGACCGGCCATCGCCAGGCGCGAGTGGGCGCGCCGATTCAGGGCCAGGTAGTAAAGTAGTGCCTTCGCCTTTGCCGAGCGAAGATCCACCAACTCGTTATTCAAACTGATCTGTGGGCTGCCCAGCAACTGCAACTTCAGCATGGGGATAGCTCATGTCGTGGCTGTTGTTGAATCTATTCACGGTAGATTAACGCAGTTGACGTAACACATGGATGTGCTGTGGACTACCCTTGCCTTTGATTTTGTGTACAATCCTGCGTTTTCGCTGCTCTGCGACAGAGGATCAAGATTGCTCTGTTCGGGCTTGGGCCGTTGACATTAACGATTCTTTGACGGTTGTGTGCTATGTATCATGCGTCAATATCCCTGCCAACCAGAAGAGACCAGAAGTGAGGACAAAATGAAGTTGACCATCCGATTCGCGATTTTTGTACTGCTCATCCTGTGGACCGGGCTGATGTCGGCCTGTGCGGCGGCGCCCGATCTGGCCGCAGCACTGATTGCCTCGGCTGTGGGCAATGACTCTGCCACGGTTGTGGTCGAGGATTCGGCGGAAATGGCCACCGATGATGAGATGTTGTTTGGCTCAACCGGCGGCGTTCAACTGGATGCCTGCTTCGAGGGTGGAGCCTGTTACGATGTCGAAGGATACGAATACCTTTGTGACGCAGAGGGCTTCTGCGTCGACGAATTCGGCGATGCTTGGATTTGTGGCGCCGACGGCTTTTGTACTTTTGTGGACATTAACGAAGCCTCTACCGGCAGTAGCGAACAGCCCAGCGCTCAAGCGCCAGCCAATGATGCTGCTGCCTCATCGAACGCGGTGGGCAGTCCGCACCGTCATCTGCTTCTCAAGGTGGTACAGTGCAGTTGGTGGATTGTGACGATGATTTCGTCTGCGTAGATGAAAGTGAGAATGTCTTTACCTGCTCTGAGCTGGATGACAGTTCGTTTCGTTGTATGGATACCTACGGCGCCAATTATACGTGTAGCTACGACACCGGTGTGTGCAGCGCCGGTGGGGCAGGATCTGCGCCAGCACAGGGGGCGCCCAGCCGCCCTGCTGCTGCGTCTCAACCATCTGCGCCAGGATCGTCCGCTACTGCGCCTTCCGCTGTGAGTGGTAGTCCTGTGCAACTGGTGAATTGCGACGACTTCTTCACCTGCGTAGATGAAAGCAACAACGTCTACCTATGCGCAGAGGTGGACGACAACTCCTTCAATTGCGTCAGTTCCACCGCTATCAATTACACATGTAGCTATGATACCGGTGTGTGTAACCTGCGTGACGCTGGATCTGCGCCGGCTGTAGTGAATCCGCCGGCCCAGCCGTCCGGCGGCACTGCAAATACGGGCGGCAATACGGCTGCACCAACTGCCGGTGGTGTGAGTGATGCGCAGATTGGCGAACTATTGGCCGCCCACAATCGCTGGCGTGCAGAAGTGGGTGTGCCTCCACTGATTTGGTCTGCCGAGCTGGCGTTAAGTTCTCAGCAATGGGCCGACAATCTGGCGGCCAACGGTGGCGGGCTTCAGCACGCATCCGGGCCGTTCGGCGAAAATCTCTCCGGCAGCACCGGCGCACAGAGTGCAACCCAGGCCGTGGACAACTGGGGCAGTGAGAAAGCGCAGTTCAACTACAACAATGAACCCATCGACAACCAGAACTACAAAGATGTGGGCCATTACACGCAGATTGTCTGGCGCGCTACCACCGAAGTTGGCTGTGGCGTCGCTCAGACGGCAAGCGGCGGCACTGTCTGGGTCTGTCGATATTCACCGGCGGGCAACATGACTGGTCAAAGTCCGTACTAAGAATCTCTACCGAATGAGTAACGAGTAATGAGTGGGTTCACGTAAGCCTACTCATTACTCGTTACTCATTGGACAGTTGATACAAGGACAATCGTTTTGATGTGGCAAAAACAGACTGAACCCGGTCACCAAAGACGTCGGCGACAACTGGCTACCATGTTGGGCATCATCGCCCTGATCTGGCAAATGATCGGCGGTGCATCGCCTGCGTTGTCGATGTCGTTGTCGATGTTGGCAGCGGCATCACCGCCTGCGGGCTATGCCGTAGTTTCTGGACCGGTGGAACAGTCTTCTACGCCCACGCCCACACCGACACGGTCGTTCGCTGCCGGCGCAGCCAAGAACGCCGTCAACAACATCTTCGGCAATACCGCAGACGCCGACGATGACACCAGCCAAAACGACGCCACCCAAGACGACGCCAAAATTGCAGAGGGCGACCTCGTCGTCGATTTGGGCTTCCGCCCCGACCCGCACGGGCTTCCATTCGAGAACTACGCCGACGGCTACGACAATCTGACGTCCACCGAGATGGTCCGCCTCTTCGGCGACGGCGTCTGCGCCGCCCAACGCGGGGACCGATGTTTGCTGTCACCACCGGCCCGCCAGTGGATGGAACGCTACAACCAGGCCATGTCCGGCGGCGGTCACTGTTTCGGCTTCTCGGTGCTCAGCCTGCTCATCTACGCCGACGCGGTGGATCCGCTGCTGTTCAACGCCGCCAATCCGTCTGAATTGACGTTGGCCGGCAACGTGAATCTACAACGAGAGATCGCCTACGCCTGGTCCTTTCAAGCGCTCCAGTCTGTCCGCGATCAGGCTGTCACCGGCGCGCCCAGCGATATCCTCGACGCGCTGATCGACTACCTGGAAGATCCAGACCCCGGCGAAGAGACCTATACTCTGGCCTTCGTGAACCGCCGCGGACGGGGCGGCCATGCCGTCACCCCCTACGCCGTCGAAGATCTGGGCAACGATCAGTTTGCCGTCCACATTTACGACAACAACCTGCCCGGCGTCGAGCGTTGGCTGCTTATCGACCGCCACGCCGAGACGTGGAGCTATGTCGCCTCCGTCAACCCCAACAGCCGCGCCGCCCGCTACGACGGCGACGCGGAGACCCGTTCGCTCTATCTCTTCCCCACCACACCGGGCCTGGGCGTGCAGCCTTGCCCGTTCTGCGCCCAAACCGACGGCGCCACCGACGCCGACGAGGCAGATGGCAGCTTCGGTCTCTTCAACCAACTCTATCTTAACGCGGATGGCGACGCACTCAGCCAACTGATCCTCACCGACGGCGAGGGGCGCCAGTACGGCCTCGTCGACGGCGAACTGGTGGCCGAGATCCCCGGCGTGGCGCAGTTCCCCCTCTTCACCGCCGATCTGTGGAACGACACGCAGCCACCTGTGATCAACGTGCCGGTGGGTGTCAACTTCTCCGTGCGCATCGACGGCAGCGACCTGGACGAAGCCGAAACTGCCGATCTGGTGATGATCGGCCCTGGCTACACAATGGGCGTGCGCGACGTGGTGGTGGACCCCGACGGCGATCCCAGCGTGTTTTTCCCCGCGGCCGATGGCACGTCTTTGCGCTTTGAGGGCGGCCAAGACAGCGCCCCCACCTTCTTTTTGGGCATCGAAACCGACGGCGCTGACTACGAATTCCAGTTGGACGGGCTGGATCTGGCCGAGGGATCAGCGTTCCGCCTGGATCTCGACGCCGACAGCGGACGAATCAGCGTGGATCTCGACGACGCCGACGTGGCCGCCGACTATGATCTCGAATTGCGCCGCATCGACGAAGACGGCGAATCGATCTTCTCCCACGCCGACCTCACTTTTGATCCAGACAGCGTGCTCTATCTTGACTACGGCGACTGGGACGGCGATGACGATCTCCGCTACGAGATTGACATCGACGGCGACGGCGAAATTGATATTGAAGAATCCCTGCTCGATGAAAGCATTCAGTTCTGCGACGAAGACGGCTGTTTCGACGAGTACGGCGAACCCATCGCCGAACGACTCATCGAGTGCCAGGACGACGGCGTCTGCTACGATGAATTCGGCGATCCCATCGAAGTTGAGTGCGACGCCGACGGCCTCTGTTTCGGCGGCGACGGACGTCTGATCAACGCCGTCTTTGTTGAATGCGATGCCGACGGCGTCTGCTACGACGAGGACGGCTTCCCCATCGAAGACTCTGTCCTCGACTGTGACGAGGACGGCGTCTGCTACGACGAGGATGGCTTCCCCATCGAAGACTCTGTCCTCGACTGTGACGAAGACGGCGTCTGCTACGACGCCGACGGCTTCCCCATCGAAGACTCTGTCCTCGACTGTGACGAGGACGGCGTCTGCTACGATGAGGACGGCTTCCCCATAGAAGACTCTGTCCTCGACTGTGACGAAGACGGCGTCTGCTACGACGAGGAGTCGGGTGATGAATTCGACGGCGCGAATGACGGTGAAGAGGAACTAGACGGCGACTTCAGCGACGAGGATTTCAACTCGGAAGATGAAGTCCTGGATGACGGCAACAGTGAAGAGTTCACCGAGGATACATTCCCCGACACCGAATATGAAGACGAGTACGCAGACGAAGACGCGGGCGACACCTATCTAGAAGAAGACAACGCGGATGCGGACATGGTCGATCCGAATCCAGAGGAAGAGTTTCTTGAAGAGGAAGATTTCGATCCGGCCCCAGAAGAAGATTTCTTCGAGGACGAGGGAGATGGCTCGGGATAGCGCCTGGTAACGGAGCGGCGCAAACGAGTTACTGAGTCCTATTCAAGTGAAATGCTGAGTGAGCATGCCCTAGGGGTACCAGCACGAGGGTATGCCCACTCAGCAGAATTTCGTGGATTTGCCTTATGCCGTGTAGTAACCGTGAATTTGAGGATTTCTCCAACCCTGAACGCCGTCGACAAGCGTAACAGGCTTCCCATCAATGATGCGTAGAACAGCGGGCCGTTCGATTTCGAGGATCCAGCCTGCCGTCAGCAGCGCGTCGAACAAGCGACCTTCAATGGCGCGGGAGTGCGTGCCGATGGTCAGATAGCCGATCTTCTCGGTGATCAACTGGATCGCCTCTTCGATCAAGGCCGCTTCTCCACCCTGAATGTCGATATGCAACAGATCGATTTTGGCTCGGTCGCCGATGGCTTCTTCCAGCGGCACCATGCGCAGCCGATCATACTTCCCGCCGGCTACAGCCTTGGCGCTTTCGGTCTCGGATACATCGAAGATCGGTTCTGATCCCCACTCGTCCCCTTTGCTGCGTGGGAAGAGCGCGTAGCCGGATCTTGAAGCAGCGATTCCTCGTATCAACGTGTACTCCTGTGTCGAAATGTGGTTGGTTTGCAGCGTCTCCTGTGCAAACTCTATGTGACGCTCATCGCCTTCGATGCCGATCACGTGAATGGACAGCCCGCGCGCTTTGGCCGCCGTACCCATGTTGTTCATCCAGCAACCCCAACCACAGCCCAGTTCAATCATGGTATACGTTTCGCTCGCGAGATCCACCGACCGCAACGCTGCCGCCCATTCAGCCATGTCGGCATGGTAGTTGGCCGGAATCGGAACGACATCCATCTGGCCGCCGACGTCCTTCAGTATGTCCATGACCTTGACGGGAACGGCGACGCCGAGAAAGTTCACATGGTGCTCTGCTTTGGGCTTGCGATCATCGTTGATGTGAGATTCGATGATGCCTCGCACATCGACACTGGCGTGATAGTGATTGAACGGCGAGTCCTGTTGGCCCATGTCGCGGCCAAGGATGCGGGCGAATTCCTGGGAATGGGCCAGGTTGCGAATCAGGTGGGTCACCGTTTCAGACGTTTTGATCTGGTGCTCGATGATTCTCCTGCTCTCCGGTGCTCGGCCAAGCATGCCTTCGTAGGAGCGGACGACATCAGCCATCCTAACTCGTTCTTGGAGCTTTGGCGTTTTTCGTTTCCATCCATACCGCAGGGCATAGAAAATGCCGCCTAGATCTGGCATTGCTATCTCCATTTTCCATCGATATCTGCTTATAGAGAAATCAAGTAGACTTCGGACAATTGAGAGTGAGCACGCCCACGTGCGACTCAGCCGGCACGAGGCGTGCCTACTCCACATTCTACGACCTCTATCTGATTTCTCTATTAGATTCTTTCGCCTTCGAGTCGTTGTGCCGCTGCAAAATAGTAGTTGATCGCACCGTGGACTGCAAGCTACGCAGTGTGTTCGTTGAACACGGCTCTATATTCTCACCGCTCCAAAAACGGCAAAAACGTCTCATGGCGTTCAACGCCGATCTTGTAGACCATCACCACCGGTGGGTTGGCGTACTCGCCCTGCTCACGATCCGCTTTTTGAGCGGTGATGTAGAAATCGGCCCGTGGCCGGATCAAAAGACGCTCCGCCTAGTTGGCGTTCGCTGCCCACAAACGGGGTGACAAATTCACCCGATGCGTAGGGCTGCACTTCGTACGCCTGCTTCTCCCCGTTCTTCACCGCCACCAGATCGTTGACATCCCACAGCCAGTAGAAATGATAGTAGTCGTCGGCCTGGGGCGCGCAGTAGCCGCCGCATTCGTTGCCGTTGTCCTGGGTGCATTTGTAGCAGACGCCGCTTTCGTGTCCACCCGAGTAGCCCAGGGTGAGGTAGGTGCGCGTCCCCGGCACAATGACGCCGTAGGTGACGCGCGACAGGTGTGTCCACAGGCTATTTTCGCGTGAATCGTTGGATAGGTCCTCGTGCAGGGGGTGATCGAGGCTGAAATCGAGCAGTTTCGTCGTCGAAATCGGCGACGACGCGCCCACGTCCGCCGGATCGAAGACAAACGCCGACGGCCCCACGCTGGTGCGGCTGATGATGGGGATGCCGCTGGACGCGCCGGTGATGTACGGCCCTCCCAGGATCGACTGCCATGCCGGCGGCACCGGCGAAATCCAGCCCGACGTGTGGCCCGCACCGCCCTCGAAGGCGAAGAAACCCTCCACCTGCGCGCCGGCCAGGTCGGCGGCGTCACCGATGACGAGGGTGGTGTCGGTGTTGTCGCCGGGTGCGTCGTAGTATTCGTAGGCGTTCACCAGCATCTGCGTCGTACCGCTGATGACGGCCAGCCCGCCGATGCGATCAAGGAGTTGCGGGTTGTCACCCTGAGCGCTGTCGAGGAAAGCGGCGAAGTTTTGGACAGGCGCAGCGGCCATCGCCAGATCGGTGATCACGGTGCTGTCCACAATTTCGGGGACAGCGAATTCGGCAATCGCCTGTTGGTGGGCATGCCCCACGATGAAGATCGACTCGCGATCGGGATGGTAGAAGAGCGGCCCTTCGCTGTAGTTCATCGACGACAGGCCGAACTCGTCGGCCGGCAGGCGAAACGCGCCTTCGTAGCGCAGATCGTCGATGGTCAACAATGACAGATCCGTGGGCGACTGGGCTGTAGTTGTCCAAAAAAGCCCGAGGCTTAACGTGCAAAGGAGGGCGAACAATCTGAGTGTCTTCATGCGATGCTCCGCTCTGTGACAAGGATGATGATCTGCGCGTTCAGCGGTGGCGCTAGATGCCTGGGTGAACAATCGCCAGGATCTCCCGGTGTGTTGGGACCGCTTCAAGATAGGCGCGGCGCAACACCACATCGCTGATGCGCGTGGCCCGATCCCGCAAGAGGCTGCGCGCCTCGTCGAGGACAGCCCCGGCGCGTGAATCCCCGGCTACAGCGAGGACATTGTAGCACGTAAGATAGATTCGTCCTGGCTCGTCACTGCCGTTGATCGAACCGTTTTGCAAGAAGGCCAGAATCTCTTCGACCCAGGCAAGGGCTTCTTCCACCTCGCTGCGGCGCAGGGCAACGCGGGCCAGACCTGCCTTGAGATCCAGCGTGAGATGGGGCTGTCTAAGTTCCTGACGTAGGGCCAACGTCTGGCGGTAAGCCTGTTCCGCTCCGACAAGATCGCCCAGACCGGCGTAAGCGTGGCCGCACTGGGTAAGCGCGTAGGCCTGCCCGATGTGATCGCCCAGGTTATTGAAGAGTGTCAACGCCCGTTGGCTGTGATTGAGGGCGTCCTCGTGCTCGTCGCGTTGATGGCGAAGCAATGCCTGACAGATCCAGATCCATCCCTCGCCGCGGCGAAAGCCGATTTCCTCTTTGATCATGAGCGCCTGATCGAGGAAACGCTCCGCGCGTAAGAAGTCGCCCAGGTCGCGGTAGAAGATGCCGAGATTGGTGAGCACCATGCTTAGCTGGCGGCGTTCGTCGATTTCATTTGCGATCTCCAGTGCCTGTTCGTAGAAACTGAGCGCCGTCATGTAAATGGCCCTGGTAGTACGCTGTGTCGCCCAGGGTGTTGAGCGCGCTGCTTTCGCCGCGCCGATCTTCAGGCGCGGTAGATGTGCAGGCTCTCTTCCACGTAGGTGCGGGCTTGGGCGAAGTCGCCCTGGTTGCGGGTGACGGCGCCGAGACGGTGCAGCGCCTGGCTTTCGCGATGACGGTCTTCGATCTTGCGAGCAATGTACAGGCTTTGCCGGTGAAAGCCGCAGCGCTTCGGCGTGTTCGCCACTGCGCAACGCAATCGATCCGAGCAAGCGCAGGCTGTCCACTTCAGCGCGGCGCAGACCGTCGGCCTGGGCCAGCGCCAGGGCTTGCGTCACCAATGGCTGTGCCTGGGTCACCTCTCCGGCGTACCAGAGCGCCCCGCCCCAGTGCAGATACCCCAGCGATGACAGGCGCAAAGTTCTGACTGCGGCCAAGTGCTATGGCGTCCTGCGCCGCAGCGATGGCGTCGTCGTAGCGCGCCTGGGTGCTCAAGAAGAAGGCGCGCCAGGCGTGCAGCGCTGCAGCAGGCGTCCAGGTCCACATCGTCGGCGCCCGAGTCTACGTCGCGCCGGTAAACCGTCAATGCCTCGATAGCCCGCGTCACCAGGCGCTCGCCTTCCTCGTAGCGGCTCGAAATGATTAGAAAGCGCACCAGTCCGTTCGTCCCCACATCCAGCGCCTGCCACAGCCGGTGGGCAATGGCCCATGCCCACGCCTGTCGTACGTTTTCCAACTCCTGTTGAATTTCGGCCAGGATGGCGACGCTCTTTTCGCCGCTGAGCGACGCTTCGACGCGGGCCATGAAGCGTAAATATAGGAATGCGTGCTCGCGTTGCACGTCGGCAGCGGCGCTGTGCTGCGTCAGCCTTTCGGCGGCAAATTGACGGAGCAGGGCGTGCAGGGTGTAGCGTCCATCTGGCTGGCGGCGTAGCAGCGATTTGTGGATCAGCGCCGTCAGCGCGGCGGGGGCGGCGCCGGTGACGGACAGCGCTGCCTCGCGGGTGAAGGTCGACCCAAAGACAGATAGCTTCGCCAGCAGTGAGCCTTCGTCCTCCGACAGCAAGCGCCAGGACGAGTCGAAGGCGGCGCGCAGACTATGGTGGCGCGCCGGTAGGTCTACGCGCACTGGTGAGCACGTCGAGATTCTGCTCGATTTCGGCCTTGATCTCGGCCGGTGTCAGATCGTCGACCAGGGCGGCAGCTAATTCGATCCCCAGGGGAATCCCCTGGACGTGGCGACAAATCTGGCCGATGGCGCGCAAGGTGGCTTCATCCAGGGCCAGCCCGGCGACAGACCGCTGCGCGCTCTCGATAAAGAGTTGCACGCTGCTGTAACCCTGAATGTGGGCGTCGTTGTCCTGTCTGCAGGGACGGGCAACCCATGGAGCGGGAAGACGTGCTCAGCCCAAACGTTCAGCCGCACCCGTGAGGTGACAAGGATCGACAGCCGTGGTCGCGTGTTCGAGCAACGTCAACAGCAACGCAGCGGACGCCACCAGATGCTCGAAGTTGTCTAGCACGAGGAGCATGTGTCTCGGTTGCAGGTGGTGGTAGAGGCGTTGGCGCAGGGGTTCATCACCTGCGAAGGCGACGCCACAGGCGCCGGCGATTGCCATGAGCAGCGCATCGTCCTGGAGAGCGGCGGAGGGCTGTGCTGTGTGCTTGTCCTCGACGACGCCCGCCAACGGCACAAAGCGAACGCCGTCTGCGAAGGCGTTCGCGGCTAGATCTTCGCCCACAGTGAGCGCAAGGCGCGTCTTGCCGATGCCGCCTTCGCCGAGGATCGTTACCACACGCGCACCCCCTTGCAGCAGCTTGACGATGGCGTGGACCTCTTTGTTTCGGCCGATGAGCGGTGTGAGCGTCGGCGGCAAACTGTGTGATGGTACCGCCGCCGGCAAGGACGCGTTTGTGGGCGATCCGGATTTTGTCCCGATGCGAATGGCGTCGTAGAGCGCCTCGGTTTCTGGATCAGGCTCCACGCCCAGATGATCGAGCAGCATCTTCCGGCAGCGTTCGTATTGAGACAGCGCGCCGGTGCGATCTCCTTGCGCCGATAGGGCTGTCATTATCTGTCGGTGTGCAGCTTCACGCCAGGGCTCCATCTCTAATTGACGGTAGGCGTAATTGCTCGCCTGGGCGTAGTCCTCTCGCGCCAGGTGTGTCTCGGCCAGCCGATGGAACAGTCCGAGCGCTTGTTGATGACGACGTTCGCGCTGCGTTACCAGCCATTCCTCGAACAGGGTGCTTTCGCAGTAAAGACCGGCGAGTAGGTCCCCACGATACCAGCCGGCGGCGCCGACGTGATCCTCGGCCGCCAGGGCGGCGTCGAACTGGGCCACATCCAACGTGTACACGCTGTGCGGGTTGAACTGAACCGTGGCGCGTGCAGTGAGAAGGTATGGCTGCGCGCCTGGATCTTCACCGAGGCTTTGTTTGAGCAAGTACAGGATCTGACGCAGATTCTGTTTGGCGATATTGTCCGGCTCGTTGGGCCAAAACAGGGCGGACAGATGTTCTCGGCTGTGTGGACGATCCGATTCAAGGGCGAGATAAGCCATCAGCCCCTGTACGTTGACCGACCGACATGAGGTGATGGGGTTGCCCTGACGCAGCACCTGAAACGCGCCGAAAAAGAGAAGTTCGAGGCTCAATGGAGTGTTCACAGTTTTAATACATGGCAAGGGAAACACTGTTAACAAGGAACGAAGACACGCGTTGACGATCTGTTTATGGCGGTATGCGATGCTCTCATCAGATCAAACAACAGCATCCAGATTGTTTCAGGCAGATTGATGCGCTCTGCCCTTCGATTCTAACTGTAATGCATAGACGCACCAAGTCTTTGTATTCGTACCATCACTTACCAATTTTGGAGGAAAAGGTGAAACATTTCCCTCGCGTTGCCGTCCTTGTCCTTTCACTGTTTTGTAGCCTGAGCGCCAGGAATCTATCGGCGCAGGAATCGTCGGCCTATCTTTTCTTGCCGTCGGTTGTATCGGGCGCGCAGGCCGGCGGCTCTGATGACGCCGACAGCCAGGTGCAGCCTGGAGACATCATCTATGCCTGTGTGAAGACCGACGGCCAGATCTATGTGATCAACGAAGGCGACACCTGCAATGAGAATGAGATCAAGGTCGCATGGAACGTCGCCGGTCCACAAGGCCCCGCCGGACCCGCCGGCGACACCGGCCCCACCGGTCCACAAGGACCCGCCGGACCCACCGGCGACACCGGCCCCGCCGGTCCACAAGGACCCGCCGGACCCACAGGCGACACCGGCCCCGCCGGTCCACAAGGACCCGCCGGACCCGCAGGCGACACCGGCCCCACCGGTCCACAAGGACCCGCCGGACCCGCCGGAGACACCGGTCCCACCGGTCCACAAGGACCCGCCGGTCCCGCAGGCGACACCGGCCCCGCCGGTCCACAAGGCCCCGCCGGACCCGCAGGTGACACAGGTCCAGCCGGTCCACAAGGCCCCGCCGGACCCGCAGGTGACACAGGTCCAGCCGGTCCACAAGGACCCGCCGGACCCACTGGAGACACCGGTCCCACCGGTCCACAAGGACCCGCCGGACCCGCAGGCGACACAGGTCCAGCCGGTCCACAAGGACCACGGGGTCCCGCAGGCGTGTCCGACATGGAATTGCGTTGGACGAATCAGTTGACGATCAATGCCAATTCGGTTGTGCAGATTCGGCTTGTCTGTAGCGGGAGCAAGGTTGCGGTAAACGGCGGCTTCGTCTTCACCGGCCACGAGCAAGACGGGGCGGGAATCTTCGCAGAACGGTTCTTGATTGTCTCGAACGGACCACCGACGCCTGGCTCAACCACTCCGATTGAATGGGTCATCTTCGTGCGTAATAACACCAACAATACTGGCGTAGGGTATGCCTACTACTACTGCGCCACGCCCGCCAACTGAAAGATTTTCATAAGATCTGGCTAACGTTTCGGCAAGTATTCGTGCGTAGAGTAAAACCATCAACAACAATCAAGATGGTTCTACAAGTTTGGGCTTCAGCGCTTCGGAGATTAGGCGATTCGGGAGAATCTCAATCGCCCAATCTCGTCTCATGCGGATCAGACCAATCAGAGAGAGGGGAACAAGACGATGTCCACATTACAGGAAAACGATGCTCTGCGAAAGCAACTTTTGAAGAACAGTGGCGCGCTGCGGTTACTGCGCCGGGGCAGTCGAGGAAATCACCGTCGCCCCATGCCACAGATCGAAGACGTTGCACCGCAAACGCATGTCTTCGACAGGGCGGCTATGGACAACCTGGGTCTGGCTGATCAGATCCTCTTCGAGCGCTTCGGCCAGGGGCCGATTACAGCGCTACCACATGAGCGGATCCAGGAGCCGTTTGAGCATTTTGCCGCCGTCAATCCCACCGCCGTAGCCGTGGAGCACCTGGGCGAGACCATCACCTACGGCGAACTGGAGCGGCAGGCCAACCGGTTGGCGACGCATCTGGCCGAATTAGGTGTGCGTACTGGGGACAACGTGGCGCTTTTCCTCAAACGCTCGATCCCCATGATCGTCGGCATCCTGGGGACGTTGAAAGCCGGGGCCGCTTACGTGCCGCAGGATGTGGGTATCGCCCCCGACACGCAACTGCGCCACATCATGGACGTGGCCGAGACTCGGGTTGTGCTAACGACGTCGCAATTTCGTCACCTGATCCCTGATGCGCCAGGTCAAACTGTCCTCGAAGTTGATGGCCTGATGCAGCAACCCTTCTCCGATTTCATCGCTTACCGAACACCCTTCCAGCCCCAAACGCCTATCCAGCCCGATAACCGCTGCTTCCTCCTGTTTACGTCGGGCACCACGGGCAACCCCAACGGCGTGCAGGTGACCCACCGCAACGTCTGCAACATTCTCCTTACCGAGCCGGGCGATCTTGGTATGCGACCCGGCCTAAAAGTATCGCAGATCCTGAACATTGCCTTCGACATGGCCGCCTGGGAGATCCTGGGCTGTCTTTCGCACGGGGCCACGCTGGTGATCCGTGGCAAAGACATCGCCGCCGCCGTGCAGCAGGCAGACATCGTCATTGCCACGCCGTCGGTTTTGGGCGCGGTGGACGCCGAGCAATGTCGCAATGTCAAAGTCGTGGCTGTGGCTGGGGAACCGTGTCCGCTACCGTTGGCCGAACGCTGGGCCGCCTTCTGTACCTTCTACAACTCGTGCGGGCCAACCGAGACCACCATCGTCAACACGATGCAGCCTTACCGAGCGCAGAGCGGCAAGTTGACCATCGGCAAGCCCACGCCCAACAACACGGTCTACGTCCTCAACGAGGATCGCCGTCCTTGCGCCATCGGCGAAGTGGGCGAAATGTGGGCGGGCGGGCTGTGTGTCACCGCCGGCTACCTCAAGAATCCCCAACGTACCGACGAACGCTACGCCCCCGATCCGTTCCTTGGCGACGGGCAGATGATGTTCCGCACCCGCGATCTAGGACGTTGGACCGCCGACGGCGAGTTGATCCACCTGGGCCGCACCGACGATCAGGTGAAGATCCGCGGCTACCGCGTGGAACTCGACTCCGTCTCCAATGCCCTGGAATCGACGCCGGGCTGCGCACAGGCCGTCACCCTCAAGTTCGACAGCCGCAACCTCGTCGCCTTCGTGCGCCCCAGCAGCGTGGACGTGGACGCAGCCCGCGAGGCTGTGGCCAAGTCGCTGCCCTACTACTGCACCCCGGCCTTCGTGTTGGCGTTGGACGATTTCCCCGTCACCAGCCGCGGCAAGGTAGACAAGCGGGCGTTGCTGGAATTGGCGCGGGAATACGCAGAGAAGGCAGAGGCCCTCACCCCGATCCCCCATAGGCGTTAAGTTAAGGTCGAACGAAAGTGCCGGGGACTTCATGTTGGACGAGTCGCCAGGAGTGATGACCCCGTCTCGCTGCGACGAAAAGTCCCCGGCACTTGTGTCTACGACGCTTATCTTAACGCCTATGGGCGGGGTGGGGTGAGGGCCTCCGCATCCCAACCACATTCAACCAAGGAACCAAATATGACCATCCAATACGCGCCAACAAATCTACACACCGAGCCCCAATCTCGCCCGCAGACGCTGCCCGCTGCAGCCGCTGTGGCGGCGCATCGACAAACACCCGGCGCTGATGCACTACAACCGGCTGATCGTCCTTGTGCTGGCTGTCAACGCGGCCATTCTCGTGTGGGGGGCGGATCTCTGGTGGACGGCGACCAGCTTCGATCTCGTCACCCTCTCGACTTTGGTGATCGCCAACCTGTCTCTGGCCATCGTCATCCGCCAGCATTATGTGATCAACCTGCTCTTCTGGCTGGCGACGCGTGCGCCCACAAGCTGGCCGCTGGCGATCCGCTGGCAGTTGGGCAAGGTCTACCACTTCGGCGGGCTGCACGTGGGCGGCGCAATCGCGGGGACGCTCTGGTTCGTCGCCTTCGTGGTGGGCGTCGTCCTGGCCTGGGTGAACGGACAACCCGGCGTCTCCGTAGCGCTGGTGGGGGTGACCGGCGCGCTGCTTGTCCTCTTGATCGGCATCATTGGGCTGTCGCTGCCGTCGATTCGGGCGAAGTATCACGATCTTTTCGAGCGGTCGCATCGCCTGGGCGGATGGACGGCGTTGGTCCTCTTTTGGGCGCAGACGCTGATCTTCGCCAACGATCAGCGTGCATCGGCGACGCTGGCGCAGGCGCTGATTTCGTCCCCTGGTTTCTGGCTGCTGTTGGCCGTGACAGGGAGCATCCTCTTGCCGTGGCTGCGGCTGCGCCGCGTGCCGGTGCGCATCGAACGCCCGTCTTCGCATGTGGCGCTGGCCCACTTCGACTACGGGGTGACACCCTTTGCCGGTTCGTCCACGGCGCTGAGCCGCAATCCGCTGCTTGAATGGCACTCGTTCGCCAACGTCCCCGCGCCGGGCAAGGACGGCTACCGCCTCACCATCTCCCGCGCCGGCGACTGGACAGGGCAATTCATCGACGACATGCCGTCGCACGTGTGGGTGAAGGGCATCCCAACGGCAGGTGTGGGCAACATCGATCAACTGTTCAAGCGTGTGGTCTGGATCGCCACTGGCAGCGGGATTGGTCCTTGCCTGCCGCATCTGCTGGCGCAAGAAGTGCCGGCGCGACTGGTGTGGTCCACGCGCTGCCCGCGCGCCACCTACGGCGACAAACTGGTGGACGAAATCCTGGCGGTGCAGCCCAACGCCGTCATCTGGGACACCGACAGCGCCGGTCGCCCCGACCTGGTGAAACTGGCCTACGATGCCGTCGTCGCCTTCGACGCCGAAGCGGTGATCGTCATCTCGAACAAGAAGCTCACCTGGCAGGTTGTCTACGGCATAGAAAGCCGCTGCATCCCGGCGTACGGGGCGATCTGGGATTCGTGAAGAAGGTGATTGGTGATTTGTGATTGGGGAGCGTGAGGAGCGAGTGGTTGCGATGTGAGGAGATCGGCGGGAACGTGTTGATGATGGGATGACGAGATGATGTTGTGTTCAGCATCTCATCATCCCATCATCAACGCCCAGCTTTCGATGCCCCAATCATACAGCCGACTTCGTTCTGCCCCAATCACCAATCACATATTCTCCCAAAGGAGGAAACGATGAATATTCTCGTGGAACGTCAGGATCGAGTGGTGGTGGTGAAGTTGAACCGTCCGCGGGCGCTGAATGCGCTGAACAGTGAGATGATGGGCGAGATCGTGGAGGCGTTGCGTCCGCTGGATCGGAGCGCCGAGGTGGGCTGTTTTGTGATTACCGGATCAGAGAAGGTCTTCGCGGCGGGGGCGGACATCAAGGAGATGGCGCAGAAGTCGTACTTGGACATGGTCTACGAAGACTTTTTCGCCGGCTGGGAGGCGTTTGCGGCGCTGCGCACGCCCAAGATCGCGGCGGTGGCGGAGTGCGCGTTGGGTGGCGGCTGTGAACTGGCGATGATGTGTGATCTGATCTACGCCGCTGACAATGCACAATTCGGCCAGCCCGAGATCAAACTGGGCGTGATCCCCGGCATGGGCGGTTCACAGCGGTTGACCAAATTGGTGGGCAAGGCCAAGGCTATGGACATGATCCTCACCGGGCGCACGATGGACGCGGATGAAGCCGAACGTTCCGGTCTGGTGGCGGGTGATCCCAGCGGAACAGTTGATAGAAGAGACGCTGGCCGCAGCGCACACCATCGCCGGCTACGGCAAGCCCGCGGTGATGGCCGCCCGCGAAGCCGTGGACCGCGCTGGAGTTGTCTTTGCGCGAGGGATTTTGTACGAGCGGCGCATCTTCCACGCTCTCTTCGCCACCCAGGATCAACGGGAAGGCATGAATGCGTTTGTGGAGAAGCGAGACGCTGTGTTTGCAGGGCGGTAGGAGACGCACGTATCAGATGCCGAACCGGAAATGAGTAACGAGTAGGGCTGCAACGTTGCCTTGTTCATTGCTCGTTACTGGTAGTTGTTGCGTAGCCCGGCGCTGAGGCTGTGTTAATGGCCATGTTGAAATACTGAATGCTCAACCCTCAGTCCAACCCCAACCTTTCACGCGACACAAACTCCTTTTCTGAGCGTGCTTTTTCGCCAGTGATCCCAGGTACATGGAGTACAAAGTGAAAGTAATCGGGTGAGCTATCCAAGAAAGTGTGCGCTTCGCCGGGATCTACAACAACAATGTCACCAGGTGACAACGCTACGGTCTGATCTTCGATGCGGATTTTGGATGTTCCGCACGCCACCAGATAGATCTCAGTGATCTCTGTGTGTAAGTGCGGTTCGTCGATGCCGGTATTGGCATAACCAATCGAAATCGGGAGGTTGGAATTCCACAACCCCAGATGCCAGCCTTTGTCTTGGTCATCCGCCCGTTCAACTCGCATGTCTGTTCCTTGTTGATGCTGCGCTGGCTAAAGTTAGTAGTCCACCACTCTCGGGAAAACTGTGGAGTGAGCATCCTTAGATGCGGCTTTTTCCGGTCTACCCAGCAGCTGAGGATGCCTACGCCGTGCCCAAATCGTAAATTACTGAAAGTGGATCGAGCAGGAGCTTGCGATGATATGCACACAAGTCAAACAGCCAAAACTCACCACGATTGAGTCTGCCAATCAGGTCCGTACTGACCCAATGTGCAAGTTCGGACTCCTCATGTGTAATCTCACATCCTGTCAGTGCATGTTCAAGCTCCTCGGAATCGAGCAATAGCATCTCGCCGTTTGGAAAAACTACAATGTCAAGGTAGAGATCGTCCAGGTACGGAATCCCCTCTTGCGTAACTCCATTGCGCAGACAGATGTCGATGTACCACTGAAGGATCTGGCCTTCGGCGTCAAACATGGTAGTTACGGAGAAGTGTTCGTTATCGGGAAAGTGTTGAAGCCATGAGTAGCCTGTATCTACGATGCAGACAGCCGGCGTACCGTGTTTTGCCCATAGCTGTTCGCTCACCTGATCCATGCACAGCAATGACACGTTGCCTGTAAAGAAAGGAGAACTCAAGTAAGCACAATAAAAGCGCTTCGCCAAAATTCTCTTCCAGTTTGGGCGATCTGCGAAAAGACGTTTCACTCTGAGGAACCATTACGTGCCGACAATGCAGCGCCAATCCCAGCACCAATCGCGATGCCCACGCCTATGCCTACAGCGATGTTGTCCATGGCCACGCCAAGGCTGGCGCCAATGGCGACGCCCAATGCAATGCCGACACCCATCATGCTGCTGGAGCGGGATTCCGTCGAGTTCTTCGCCTCTTCGGACTGTTGTTCCTGGTTATCTTCAGGATTCATCAGGTTCTCCTTAGGTTGGTGAACGGTTCTCTCTGGATTCGCATGATGGGTTACGACCGGTGAACTTGGCGGGACGACCTTTGTGCGTTCCTGCGGTCGTAATCCATCCTACAAGGATAGTATACAGCCTACGACAACTTCAGCCCTCTGCGTTCCAATTGACCTGCTACTATCGAGGACTTGCCACCTTCCGCGCTGTGACCCACAGGAAGGTGACCGCATCGTCGTCTTCAGTGGCGGTTTCCCGCTCCGCGCCGAGGACGTGGAACCCAGCCTCCTCGATCATACGCACGTTGGTTTCGGCGTCGAAGCTGCTCCAGTACATGGGCGCGCCCAGCCAATCTTCTTCGTAGCCGGCGCGCTGCGCGTGCGCCCCCAGCGAGATGACGAGCAGACCACCCGGTCGCAGCCACGTGTAAAGGTTGCGCAGAAGTTGCGGCTGGTCTTCGCGCGGTACATGCACGATGGAGTAGAACGCCGCCACAGCATCGAACTGATCAGCCGCGAAAGACAGGTCCATCATGTCCTCGCGGACGAACACCGCCCGCGCCACGTTGCGCTGCGCCAGTTCGATCTGCTTATCGGAGATGTCGACGCCGGTCACGCGGAAGCGTTCGGCCAGCCGTTGGGTGGTAGGGATGCCTGCGCCACAGCCCAGTTCCAGCACTTCGGCATGGGGCGGCAGTGTGTCGAGCAAGTAGGTTGTGTAGCGTTCTCGTTCGTCGGCGCGGACCTGCTGCGTCCATGCCAGGAAGTCCTCGGCGATGGCGTCGTAGCTCTTGCGAACCGTTTCTCGCATTTCTGCCGAACCGGCGTGAACCACGCGCGCGTACATCGACTCGATCATGGGGAAGGCCACGCGACGCAGTTGATCCGCATGCAGCGGCGCTTCCCCTTCGACGACACCGTACACATCACCAGCCAGCAGGACACGATCCCCAGGATGCAGCGTCAGGTCCAGGCCCGCCGTCGGCCGAACGTTCTGTTCGTATCCGCTGTCATCCACGACTCGGATCTGCGTGTCCGTCACCGTTTCCACGGTTGCTATGAGCCAACGGAAGACGATTTGTGGCGGATCGACTGCCCGATCCACGGCGACGAAGTCCCCGGCATGGACAGGAATGCCATACTCCAGGATCGCAGCCGATGGAACCGATTCGTAGGTTGCGCCCGACCCAAATTCTTGTACGCGCCCTGCCGCGTCCGCGTACGAAAGGACGTGTGCGAGTTCTAGATTCATCTATGGTCTCCTCTGTTTGTCGCAAAAAAAGCCACGAGGCTTGAGTACGCTCGTGGCTTTGATGCAACAGTGGATTGTTCTGTAACGCTATCCGCGTCTACAGGCTCCTTGTTCGTTCTGCACAGGCATACCCAGAAGATTCAGTTTTGTCGCTTGCATAGGAACCTCCTGTGAAGAACAAAAATCGATGCGGCGATGAGCTATTTTCACCGGTGGGACACTTTAGCACGGTGCAGATTGTATGTCAACGAATCGTGTGAGGAGGATGTTTCGCTTGAGGACGAGTCAATGCCAGGCACTGGCTCGTCCTCAACAGATCTCATATCGCCGATGCGATCCGCTCGGTGCGCTCGATCCACGTCGGGTTGATCTCCACGCCCCAACCAGGGCCATCGGGGATCATCACGTGGCCGTCGACAACCTTCATGTGCGGGCGGTAGAGATCGGCGAAGGCGCGTTGATCTTCGATGGAAAACTCAACATACGGCCCGGCGTTGGGGATGGCGCCCATGAGATGCAGGGCATAGATCGTGGTGAACGAGTGATTGGCCGAATGGGGAATGATGGGCAGACCGGCGTCTTCGGCCATGCTCGCCACACGCAAGGCCCGCGTCATGCCGCCCACATAACAAAGATCGGGCTGCGCGATGTCGATCACAGCGCCGTTGATCAGCCGCTGCCACTGCTTCAGATCGTAGTCCTGTTCGCCGCCGGAGACAGGGATCGTCAACGCTGCCCCCACTTCGGCTGTCCACTCCAGTTCCCAATAGGGGCAGGGTTCCTCGAAGTGGGCGAAGTTGTGCTCTTCCAACAGCCGCCCGATTTCGATGGCTTTGGACGGTGTGTAGCAACTGTTGGCGTCGGCCATCAACTTGATCTCGTCGCCGAGGGCCTGCCGCGTCGCCGCGATGATCGCTTCACTGCGACCGGGCCATTCGTCGGCGTCGTGGCCGCCGCGCCTGCCGATCTTCATCTTGAACGCGCTGAAACCCAGGTCATCGCGCAGACGCACCATGCGCGCCGCTTCGTCTGCGGGCGTAATCTTGCGGCTGGTACTCGAACCATACACAGGAAATGGCCGCGGCACACCGCCCAACAGCGCACAGACACTCTTCCCCGCCAGCCGCCCGCGCAGATCCCAGATCGCTGTGTCGATCCCCGCCAGCGCCCGGCAGACATACGTGCCGGGGAACTTGTACGTCCCCTCGATGACGGCGTCGTTCAGTCCGTCGAGATTGTCAACGTCCCGGTCCAACGCGATCGGTGCAACCTGCCGATGCAGCACCAGCGCCGTGATGTCCACGTTCGTCGGCGCCATCTGTCCCCAGCCGGTGGATCCGTCCTCCGCGGTGACGCGCACCAGCCCGAGTTTCTGCCCTTGCACAAAGGTTTCGATGGAGGTGAGTTGCATTGTGTAGGAACTCCTCTGGTTTGGGGTGAAATCGCACTATGCACCACTCATTGCCTCTATCTGATGCATGGTGCGCACAAACCGCGTCGCCACAAAGAGCGCGCTCGCAGCCATCACCAGCGACACCACAAACAGCGGCGGGTAGCCCAACTGCTGCGCAATCGTGCCGCCGATGAACGGCGCCGCCATCGAGACGACGGCAGAGATGGTGTTGAACAGCCCAATGTACACCGGACGTCGATCCGGATCGGCGTAGGTGACTACCCAGTTCTGGTAGCTGAAGCCCAGGTTGCTGATCGCCACACCCGCCACCAAGAAGCCGACGTAGAGCGTCCACGGGCCGAAGACGCCCGCCAGCAGCGCGCTGACCGGCCACATGGCTGCGCCCAGCAGCGCCAGGCGGATGAACATCAAGTTGTTGCGTGCGCCCAACCACGTGTAGATCAACGAACCACTGACGCTGCCGATGGTCTGCATCAGCAGCAGCGTCGGCACTGCCACCGCGCTGGAAAGCCCCAGCGTCTCGGTGGCGTAGCCGATGTAGAAAGGACTCGACATGGCGAAGAGTGTGGTGAGCATGCGCGTGATGATCAGCGACCGGTATGGCCCGTCGGTGCGCAACACATGGCCCAACTCGGGCAGAAACTCGGCGAAAGAAGGCAGCTTGTCTACTTTCTTGGCGCCCGGCAGCTCATGGATGAAGAGGATTGGGATGATCGACACCGCGAAGATCACCCCCGACATGGCAAACACAATAGCGTAATTCTCCGGGAAAGCCCGATTCGCCAGGATCCAGGCAATCGCCGGGGCCACAGCCAGCATGATCAGCCCTGCCGCCGCGGTATGCGTGCCGAACATGCGGGCGCGCCACTTGCTGTCCAGACTGGTGCCGCTGATATCCGCCCAGGGGACGCCCACCACCCCATCCCCCACGGCAGCGATGCCCCAGCAGATGAAAAACGCTGTCAGAATCGCGCCGGGATGGTCCTTGCCGAACCACACGATCAACCCGGCGAAGATCAACATCACGAAGCGAACAGGGATACTCGGCCCAATGAACCACCACTTCTTGCGCTCGAAGCGCAGCAGATAGCGGGCGATGAACAACTGCGGCAGCGTCCAGCCGATCTCGAACATACTGCCCGACAGTCCGATCAGGATCTCGGAATCGGTGAGGCGGCGCACAAAATCGGGGATCACGGTTGTGCTGCCGATCATGCCCATCGCCACCATGAAGAGGATGCCATCGGTGGTCATGAAGAAGAAATTGCGGCGGAAAATGCGTTCGCGAACGGAGTCAGGTTGGGACATGGGTGTGCCTATCAGATGCGATTGGGAGATTAGGAGATTGAGAGATTAGGCGATTGGACCAAGGATCGGGCATCTGCTGTCGGTTGATGTCTGGTCTACGCGAGATTGGGCGATTGGGGATTCAGACCCTCTACCCGATCCCCAGTCCCCAGTCCCCGATCCCTAGTCCCCAATCATACCCCAATCATCCCTAAAAGCACCACGATCAGCGGGGCGAAAACGATGGCGGGCAGGAGGTTGGCCACGCGGATTTTCTTGAGGTTGAGCAGGCTCAGGCCGATGCCCAAAATGAGGACGCCGCCCGTGGCGGTCAGTTCAATCACCCACGGCGTTTGGCGACTGACTTCGCCGATCCCCGCGCCGAGGAACATGGCGATCCCGGCGATGCTGCCCTGGATGATCCCCACTGTCACCGCGCTGAGGAGGACGCCCGGCCCCAGGCTGGCGGCGAAGGCGATCCCCGCGAAACCGTCCAGCGTGCTCTTGATCGCCAGCAACTGGTAGTCGCCCAGCAGACCGTCCTGGATGCTGCCCAGGATCGTCATCGGGCCGACACAGAAGATCAGGCTGGAGGTGACGAACGCCTGTGTAACGCTCCACCCTTCCACCTTGCCCTGCCCCAGCCGATGGCCCCAGCGTTCCTCGGCCTGTTGCCCCAGCCAGTTCAGCCCGTCATCGATGCGCAGCAATTCACCCACGATGCCACCCAGCAACACGCTAAACATGGGGATCAGAATGTTGCTGCTGCCAATCGCCATGCTCACGCCAATCGCCAACGTTAGCAGCCCCAACCCGTTGAGGACGGTCTCCTGCACCTTCGCCGGCAGCCGATTCCCCGCCAGCGCGCCAATCGAGCCGCCCACGAGCACGGCGATGATGTTGATGATGGTTCCGGTCATGGAGATGGCTGCTTTCTGGATGGGTGTGGAATGATGATGGGACGATGCGGCGAGGCGATGATGCGACAAAACAACGAAAACGTATCTGTTCTGAAATCCGATTGGATCAGCCCAAGCCGCGTTCTATTTCCGTTGCGCATGGCGATACATTTCCGTGACGGCAGCGGGGTTCATGCCTGCGTAGATGCTGTTGCAACTGGCGAACATGTAGCCGCCGCCGGGCGCACCTTGTGCGAAACAGCGGTCTACCTCGGCGCGGACGGCGTCGAGATCTGAGCCGAAGAGGACACGTGCGTCGACGTTGCCGATGAGGACGAGATCCTGGCCGTATTCGCGTTTCACCTTAGCCAGATCCATGCCCGCCACCGAATCGACACCGTGGACACCCACAAAACCCGCGTCGATGGCGTAGGGCAGCAGCGCTTCCACATTGCCGTCGCTGTGCCAGATCACCGGCGCGTCGAGTTCGTCCACAATGCGGCGGTGGAAGGGAAGGATCAGATCGCGCCACAACGTCGGCGCGATCATGGGGCCGCCTTTGTGGGCCGCATCATCCCCGAGGACGACGACCTCTGCGCCCAAGTCAATTGCTCTCCGGTACATGGCAATGCACCAGTCGGTGCGCGCTTCGAGGAGCCGCTGCACAAAGGACACATCGTCCATCAGGCGCAGGAAGAAGCGGTCGAAGCCCATCGCCATGTACGCTGCCGTGAACGGGCCGATGTGTGTGCCGTAGATCAGGCAATGATCCGGATAATCTGCCCGCACGCGGTGGATCTGTTCGGCGTCGAAGAAGGCGTCGACGTAGTCGAGCGGCGGCATGTACTTCGCCAGATCGGCGGGTGTGTCCACCATGCCGTGCAGGAACATACCGTCTTGCCACATGCGGCCCCACTCGTCTACGCCGGTGCGCCAGGCGTTGCTGTCCGCGGGCGTGATGGTGGGCAGCAGCACGCAGTCCTGTCCTAGCGCGGGGTAGAGGCTGCTGGCGTCGGGCAGGTTGAGTTCATCTTGGAGGGCGTCGATCCAGATCTCGAAGAGGGGGACGCGATCCGGTTCCTTGTGTTGCAGCGCAGCCAGGATTCGTTCACGCGGTTTCATGTCTCACCTCTCAAACACAGCCACTGCGCGCACCGGTGCCGCCGCGGATGCTACTCACTACGCATCACTATCTCGCGCATCTGCCGCGCCGTGGCCGACAGCGTTTCCCAATCTTTCAGCCAGGCGTTGTAGGCAAGGTGATCGAGGCCGATGTGCAGGTAGCAGGCTTGCAGGCGGGCGATCTTGTTCTTGGGTTCGTACCCGATGGCGCGCCATCTTGATTCCACGGCGGCGCGCAGGGCAGCGATATCCTTGTCGGGGTACCAGGGCGCCCAGAACTCGAACCAGGCCAGATCGTAGAGGTGATCGCCGTAGCAGCCGCACCCCCAATCGAAGACGCCGCTGATCTTGTGGTCCTGTACGAGGACGTTGCGGTTCATCAGGTCGGCGTGGTAGAGGTAGCGCGGGATGGAATCGTCTACGATGCGTTGCAGCAGATCGTAGCCCCAGTTGAAGGTTTCCGCATCTTCGGGGGACTGGGCCAGCCGCTGTTTCCAGCCATAGCTGCGCCTTTCGGGGGAATCGACATTTACCGTCAGCAGATGGCTCGACCACGACGCGTGCGCCGCCTGACCGTCGATTCCCCAGCCGCCCCATCCTCTGGTCTGCGCTACATCGGCCAGGCGCAGCGCTTCCAGCATCGCCACCGTGGACGGGATCGTCGCCAGCCAATCGTCCGCGCTCAGGTGATCGAGTGGATGCCCGTAGGCGCGCGTCGACACGGCGTAGTGTCCGCCGAAAGCCGGTCCTATCGCCAGCACTTGGGGGATGGGTAGATCCAGCGTGGCATAGGCTGCTGCTCGCTGATCCTTCTCAAAATCGTCCAGGTAGTTGCCGAAACGCACCACGAGGTCGTCGTCCCCGCGGCGGAAGCCAAAACAGCGCGACCACGCGCCCTCGCCAATGTGTTCTACGCCGGTGATGGTGGGGTCAAAGTGCGCGGTCAAAAAGCCCTGCGCCTGGCTTTCATCTACGGTGACGCCTTGGGCTTGGGTCATGTTCTACCGCCGCCCCGCATCGACAAATGCCTTCACCGCCGCGCCGCGCTCGGGCTGGCGCAGTTTGCAGAAGCTCTCGCCTACGAGGATGGCGTCGCAGCCCATGTCGGCCATGCGGGCCACGTCTTCGTTGGTGCGGATGCCGCTTTCGCCCACCAGCACCCTGTCCGCGGGGACGTGTGGACGCAGCCGCGCCGTGGTTTCGATGTCCACCTCGAATGTCTTGAGGTTGCGGTTGTTGACGCCGATGATACGCGCGTCCGCGGCAAGGGCGCGCTCGACTTCGGCTTCGTCGTGGACTTCTACCAGCGCCTGCATGCCCAGTTCGTGGGTCAACGCCAGCAGATCGCGCAGATCCCGATCCCCGAGGACAGCCACGATCAGCAGCAGCGCGTCCGCGCCGGCCATGCGCGCTTCGTGGACCTGATACTCGTGGTAAATGAAGTCCTTGCGCAGGATGGGCGTCTTCAGTCCTTTGTTGCGCAGGCTCTCTTTGATATCGGTGAGATAGGACAACTGCCCCTGGAAGAAGCGACTGTCGGTGAGGCACGAGATCGCGGCCGCGCCGTTGCGGGCGTAGGTCTCCGCGATCAGGGGCGGATCCCAATCGCGGGCGATCATGCCCTTCGATGGGCTGGCGCGCTTCACCTCGGCGATCAGGCTGGCTCCGTCCTTTGCCGTCAACGCCGCCGCGAAGTCCAGGGGCGGGGGCGTCAACTTGGCGAAGGCTTTCACCTGCGCCAGCGGCGTCTCTTCCATCAGCCGCGGCACCTCCTGGCGCTTCCACGCCATGATCTCGTCGAGGACCTGTCCTTTGTGTTTGGTGATGTCGAGTTTTGAGTATTTGGGCATGTGTAGAACCTTGTGTTCGCTTGGGTGTGTTGGTCGGTGGGCGTAATGCGTAATTCGTAATACGTAACGTCGTGTTGAGCGCATGAGCCGACATCGGCGACTCTGGGTTACGCATTACGAATCACGCATTACTGTAACTCCGCGTCTTCTCCACAAACCGATCCAACACCCGCTTCGCCGCGCCGCTGTCGATGCTCTCTGCCGCTTCTTCGAGGCCGGCCTGCCAGTCGCCGCATTCGGTGCTGAGGGCGGCGGCGGCGTTGAGGAGGACGACGTCGCGCTTGGCCCCGCCGATGTTGCCGTCGAGGACGCCGCGCAGGATCGCCGCGTTTTCTTCGGCGTCGCCGCCCATGAGATCGTCGAGCGTGGCGGTGGGCAGGCCCAGGTCGGAGGCGTGTAGCGTGGACGTGGTCACCTTGCCCTCGTGCAGATGACTGACCCGGTTGGGGCCGGTGTTGGTGAGTTCGTCGACGCCGCGCCCGTCGTTGGTGGTGCCGTGGACGACGTAGGCTGCCTTCGATCCCATCAGGCCAAGCACCTGCGCCATCGGCTCGGTGAGCGCAGGGCTGGGGACGCCGATCACCTGGTGGGTGGCGTTGGCCGGGTTGGTCAACGGGCCGAGGATGTTGAAGACGGTGCGTGTGGCCAGTTCACGGCGTGGGCCGATGGCATGACGCATAGCAGGGTGGTAGAGCGGCGCAAAGAGGAAGCCGATGCCCACTTCTTCGATGCACTCAGCCACCTGTTCCGGCCCCAAACTCAGGTTGACACCCAACGCTTCGAGGACGTCGGCGCTGCCGCATTTGCTGCTGGCGGAGCGGTTGCCGTGCTTGGCTACCTTCAGCCCATGCCCGGCCACCACGAAGGCCACGGTGGTGCTGATGTTGAAAGTGCCGGTCTGGTCGCCGCCGGTGCCGCAGGTGTCGACGAGGGGGACGTCCCCGATCTGGGGGCGTACTTGCACGGCGGCGCGCTTCATGGCGCGGGCGCAGCCGGTGATCTCGTCTACGGTTTCGCCCTTGAGGCGCAGCGCGGCCAGGAAAGCGCCCACCTGCGCCGGCGTGGCGTCGCCGGTCATGATCTGGTTCATCGTAGCGTCGGCTTCGTCGGCGCTGAGGCTGTGGCCGGCGAAAAGACGTTCCATTGCGTCGTGGATGGGTGTGGTGGGCATGGTTTTCCCCTTGGGTAATGGTTTTCGTCAGCGTGAGCGATCTGTGGTAAAGAGATTGGGCGATTGAGCGATTTCAGATTCTGTGAACGATCTCCAATCGACTAATCTCCCAATCTCCCAATCGCTACTTTCCTCACGTCGATACCTGTAACAGCGAATCTATCTCCGCCTCCACTTGCTCCATTCCCGGCGCGTCGCCCAGAAGCGTCCCCGCGGCGTGGACAAGCGCACTGCTGATCGTCTCCACCAGGAAAGGTCGGCTCTCCTCCAGATCCGCCAACTGAGCGGGATCGTTGCTGATCTCGCGCTGGATGCCGTTGAGCAGGAAGGTCAACGATTGGAAGGGCAGGATGCGGCGGTAGACGTCGACGCGGGCGGGCAGCGATGGATCGTCGACCTGAATCAAATACCGCTCCAACCAGCGCGCCTGGACGGTTTCGTCTATGAACTGTTGGTTGTAGAAGAGGATGCGCGCCGCTTCTTGCGCCGGATCGCCTAACCCGAAAAGCTCCCAATCGAAGAGGAGAATCTGTCCGCGGTGCAGGCAGAGATGGTCCACCGTTACATCGCCGTGGACGAGCGTGGGCATGGTTTCGCCGAAGACGGGCAACGCCGCCGCCATGATCTGGTCCGCTTGCCGCCAGAGTTGGGTGAATAATTCGTGTAGCGACAATGCCTGGCGCGATGTGAACCAGTCGTCCAGCGGTTGACGGCTGCCCTGCCACACCCGCTGGAAGTAGTCCAGGTTGACGGGGTGGGGGCTGAAGCGTGTGTGATCGCCGGGATCTTCGCTGTGGATACGGGCGACAGCGTCGGCCAGGGCGTCCCACTGCGCCGGATCGGCAGGATCGAAGGGATCGCCCTCGATCCAGTCGTAGACGAGCACCGGCCGCGGCACAGGATCGGGTTGACGGTCCTGCCAGTGGGGGCGGGGGGCCAGGCCATAGACGGCGAAGCGATCCTGTCCGCTGAATTGGCGGTCCGCGCGCACCTGTCCTGCTTCCATGAACAGCTTAAGCACGGCGTCTGCGTCGCCGGTCTTGAATCGCCAGAGTAAGTTGTCGCGCCCCTGCCAGCGGTCCACAATTTCGATGGATTGGCCGGCAAAGGCGCTTTTTTCGCCCTCGCTCAGGTAGGTGAGGACGTCTTGGGTGCCTGAGGTGTCCTGGGTCATGCCGCAGCGGCGCTCCCGTTGATCTTCAAGAAGTTGCGCAGAATGTCCTTGCCGTGTTCGGTGAGGATGCTTTCCGGGTGGAATTGCACGCCGTAGATGGGTTTTGTGCGGTGTTTCAGCCCCATCAGTTCCCCTTCGGCAGTGAAGGCAGTGGCTTCCAGGTCGGCGGGCAGCGGTTCCTGCACGATCAGGCTGTGGTAGCGGGTGGCGGTGAACGGGCTGGGCAAGCCGGCGAAGACGCCGGTCCCCTTGTGGAGGACGGGGCTGACTTTGCCGTGCATGAGGCGGGGCGCTCGCACCACTTCGCCGCCGAAGACGTGTCCAATGCACTGCTGGCCCAGGCAGACGCCCAGGATCGGTGTCGTTTCGCCCAGTACGCGGATCACATCGTTGCTGATGCCGCTGTCCTTTTCGGGCGTGCCTGGCCCGGGGCTGATGACGATGTGGCTGGGCTTGAGATCGGCCAATTCTTCGACGTCGATCTCGTCGTTGCGCCACACGCGGATTTCATTGGCCGCACTGCCGCCCGGCAGCGGCGCCTTGTTGATGATCTCGCCCAGGAACTGCACCAAATTGTAGGTGAAACTATCGTAATTGTCGATGACGGCGATCATGGCGTCCTCCAACGGAAATTGATTTATGTCTGCTTCAATATAGAACGCGGATTGGGGGGATTGAGCGGATCGAAGCGGATGATTCAACAAAATCAGCGCAAATCCGCCCAATCCGCTAAATCCGCGTTCTATTCTCATTCCCCTCTGGAAATCCTTTGCATCCTTTTAACCTGTGGATGGTTATGCTTCTGTGCTCGCCGCCTTCGCCATCTTCTTCTGCCGGTTCTCTGTGGCCCGGCGGATGCGGTTCCACACGCCGGTGAGGCCCATGGCTTTTTTCATGGCGAAGAGGGTTTCCTGCGCTTCTTTTTGGGCGCGCAGGGTACCTTCGTAGAGCAGTTCGTCGACGTAGCCAGTCTGCGCTTCATAGTGGGCGCGGCGCTCGCGGATCGGGCCGAGGAAGTTTTCCAGCGCGGCGTAGAGCTTTTCCTTCACTTCGACGTCGCCCACTTTGCCGGCGCGGTAGCGGTCCTTGAGATCGTCGACTTCGGCCTTGTTTGGGTTGAAGAAGTCGTGGTAGGCGAAGACCGGGTTGCCTTCCACCGTGCCAGGGATATCGGCGCTGATGCGCTTGGGATCGGTGTACATGCCCATCACCTGTTTGCGCACGGTTTTGGCGTCGTCGCTGAGGAGTATGGCGTTGCCCAGGCTCTTGCTCATCTTGGCCTGACCGTCGGTGCCTACCAGCGTGCCGCCTTCCACGTAGGGTTCGGGCAGCGGGAAGACCTCTTCGTAGAGATTGTTGAAGCGGCGGGCGATCTGGCGGCAGATTTCGACGTGGGCTTCGTTGTCCTTGCCCACGGGGACGAGGTTGCCGCGCGGCATGAGGATGTCCGCCGATTGCAGCACTGGGTAGCCCAGCAGATTGTACGGCATCTGATCCATGTCGGCGGCGCTGGCCATGTCCTTGATCGAGGGAAGCTGCTGTAGGCGTTCCACCGTCACCATGCCGCTGAGCAACAACTGCATCTCGTAGACCTCGTGGACGGCGGATTGCAGGTAGAAGGTCACCTTGGCCGGGTCAATGCCGATGCCCAGGTGATCGAGCACGATCTGCCGCGCGTTCTCGCCGATCTCGTAGATCGCTTCCTTGCTCGGCTTCGTGGTCAGCATGTGCAGGTCGGCGATGATGAAGAAGCACTCGTACTGCTCCTGAAACGCCAAGCGATGTCGCAGACTGCCCACGTAATGGCCGATGTGTAGCTTGCCGGTCGGGCGGTCGCCGGTGAGGATGCGTTTGCGGGTGGTCATGAGGATCTCCTTCGGAATGAATGAAGAATAATGATTGGGTCGTGTATGTTGTTTCGGTATGACTACCGTTTCGTGTTGTGCTGCTGGTTGCGCAGATAGTTGATGTAGGCGTTTATCTCTTTGGCTAACTGATCAAGGGATCGGTGAAGATGGGCTGCTTGGTCGGCTTTGACCAATGAACGCTGCTGACAACGGCGTAGCCAGAAGATCGTCTCGGTCAGGCTTCCTCGGCTGTAATAGAGGAAATTGATCTTCTCGGCGAAGTGAAATCTCCCATGACTTTCGGCAATGTTGGCGCCAATCGAATCCGCAGCCCGGATCAACTGGCTCCCCATCACCTCACGGTCATAACGTGACCAATTCGCCACTTCTTGCCACACCTCGTCGCAGATACGCTCCGCCATTACAAAAATGGGCAATCGCTCCAAATTCTGGCTCATGGACTTCGCTCCTTCCCACAAGCGCGCTATGAAAACGACACGTCCTCCACCCATTCTTTATTCATCATTCATTCTTTACAATCCCTTCTCCGCCTCCGCCACCGCCACCGAAAGCGCCTTGGCCTTGTTGAGCGACTCGTGATATTCGGCAGTTGGATCGCTATCCGCCACGATGCCGCCGCCTGCCTGCAAGTGACACGTGCGCCCTTGCATCACAATCGTGCGGATGGTGATGCAGGTGTCCATTGTGCCGTCGTAGCCGATGTAGCCGACCGCCCCAGCGTAGAGACCGCGGCGGGTGCCTTCCAGTTCTTCGATGATCTCCATTGCCCGCACCTTGGGCGCGCCGCTGACGGTGCCGGCGGGGAAGGTGGCGCGCAGCAGGCTGAAGGCGTCGTGTTCGGGTTTGACGCGGCCACGTACGTCGCTGACGATGTGCATGACGTGGCTGTAGCGTTCCACATTCATCATCGTCGGCACGGTGACGGTGCCATACTCGCATACACGGCCCAGATCGTTGCGGCCCAGGTCCACCAGCATCACGTGCTCGGCCCGCTCTTTGGGATCAGCGAGCAGTTCGGCGGCGAGGGCGTTGTCCTCTTCTTCGGACTTGCCGCGCCAGCGCGTCCCCGCGATGGGGTGGAGGTAGGCGTGGCTGTCTTCGAGCATGACGTGCATCTCGGGGCTGGAACCGATCACGCGGATCGGTTCGCCGGTGGGCGACGCCCCGGCCACGCCGTTGAAGTCCAAAAAGTACATGTAAGGCGACGGGTTGAGCATGCGCAGCGCCCGGTAGATCGTGAACGGATCGGCGTCGGTCTCACGGCTGAGCCGCTGGCTGAGGACAACCTGGAAGATGTCGCCGGCCTTGACGTACTCCTGAGCAGCGCGCACGTTGGCTTCGTGTTCGGCCTGGGTGAAGTTGCTCCGCCACTCCGCGCCGCTGACACATTCGTAGGCGGGCGGCGGCGTGAGCGGCTTGCGCAGGTCGGCGATGATGTTGTCGATGCGGGCCACGGCGTCGGCGTAGGCGGCGCGTAGATCGTCCTCGACGCGCATGTTGGCAATGACGATCAACTTGTGGCGCACGTGATCGAAGACCACCAAATTGTCGCTAAACAGCAGCGCCATGTCGGGCACATTGAGATCGTGGTCCGCGGTTTCGGGCAGACGTTCAATGAAGCGCACCAAATCGTAGCCAAAGTAGCCCACTGCGCCGCCGATGAAGCGAGGCAGTCCAGGCAGACGCACCGGCCTGCGCGAGGACAGGATCTCCTTTACCAGATCCAGCGGATCGCCCGTCGTTTCTTCCAGCACAGAGCCGCCCGCCGCGCCCACGGTGACCCGATCCGCCTGTGCCGTCACTGTCATGGGCGGGTGGACGCCGAGGAAGCTGTAGCGCCCCACCTGTTCGCCGCGTTCCACCGATTCCAGCAGAAAGCTGGGTCCGCCGTTGCGTAGTTTCAAATAGACCGACACCGGTGTCTCCAGATCCGCCGGTAGCTCGCGGTAGATGGGGATCAGATTCCCCTCCGCCGCCAGGGTGCGTACTTCGTCGAGCGTGGGTTTGTATTGTGGTGCCATGATCTTCTCTCCTGAGTGTGAGTTGATCTGGAGTAAGGGGATTGGGCGATTAGGAGATTAGGCGATTGGGGATCGTGTAGAGCAAGTGATCTCCCTTTGTCGCGGCGCTCCTCAATCTCCCAATCTCCTAATCTCATCTGCCAACAAAAAGCCCTCATCCTCAAACACAAAGTGGATCTTCCACTCTGCATTTGGGGACGAGGGCTGTGTGTCTCAGCGCCCGCGGTGCCACCCCAGTTAGACTATCCAATAAAAAAATCCCCACGTGAAACGCAGGGACATTGGCCAGTCTCACTCTGCGAGGACGGGAACGAGATCGCTCCGATCCTCCGCGCCTTGGTAACGGTGGCGTTTCCGGGGACGGCTACTTGTCTGCATCAATGTACATGCGTTCGCCGCCCAACTCCCCGGCCCATTCACTGGCTGCGCTGTTGTCCCCTTTCCACCGACTGGGGACTCTCTGGAACCCGCTTCGACAGCTACTCTTCCGGTTCAACGTCTTTATGTCTCAGTTGTGATGGACACTATACGCGAGACGGCAGGGATTGTCAAGCAGTTTACGATTCGTGTTTGATCTGCGCAGGCGTTTTGTAACCGGTTTCACCTGGTGCAGGATTTCTCATAGTTGAGACCTTGACAAAACAGAAATTGACTCGTATGCTGATTCCGAAACCCCGAGCCCTCGGTTTGCACCACAAAACCGTCCGGCTACAGATGCCACTTTTTAGTATTGACCGGAATCCAATTATAGGCACCTTTTCAAATCATTGTCCTGTGCAAGCGTTGCTCTTGTAAGGTGATCCCCCCGCTCACCTGTGCGATGTTTGTTCTACGGGATTAACTGCGCCAAAACAGGAAACAACCCCGCGACGTTTCCTAAATCAGCATACCCTTGTTGATTCACCCATCACTTTCTTGGGTTTCCTTTGTTCCCTTGTTCACCTGTACAACTGAATCTATGGAAAGTAATGCTATGACACAAGAAGTTGCCGTTTCTGCGAAGCAACCCCTGGCAGTGTTCATTCGCTCCCTAACCAGAAGAAACGTTGGCGTGCAGACAGAATCTACACCAATCTTTCGTATCTGCTCATGATTTTACCGGGCGCAATTTGGCTCTTCTTGTTTGCCTACCTGCCCATGCCTGGTATTGTGATGGCCTTCAAGGACTATCGCCTCTCACGCCCCCCCGCAGATTCTTTGATCCAGAACCGCTTCATTTACAGCCTCATCGAAAGCCCCTGGGTGGGTCTGGACAATTTCCGGTATCTGATTTTGCCCACAAACGTTGAAAACACCATCATGTATGTGCGCAACACTGTTCTCTACAACTTGCTTTTCATCGTTGTGGGGTTGGTGCTGGCCGTGGCGCTGGCGGTGATCATCAATGAGTTGACCAACCAGTTCCTCGCCAAACTGTACCACTCGATTCTCTTCCTCCCCTACTTCATCTCGTGGATCGTGGTTGCCTACGTCGTCTACGCGATGGGCAGTTCCGCTGGGATCATCAACTCCATCAACATCAACCTGGGGTTGCCACCGATTGAGGTCTACAAAGAACAGATCTACTGGCCATTCATTTTTCTCTTGGCCAATATCTGGAAGTATACGGGCAACGGTTCCATCATCTATCTGGCCACAATTGCCAGTATTCCCCGAGAACTCTACGAAGCCGCAGCCGTGGACGGCGCCGGCAAGTGGCAGCAGTTCAAGGCCATTACGCTGCCCCACCTCATGCCCGTGATCGTGCTCCTGCAGATCCTCGCGATTGGCCGCATCCTTGGTTCAGACTTCGACATGTTCTACACGCTGCCCAATGGCGCTGCGCTGGTCAAGGACGTCACCTACACGCTGGACGTTTTCGTCTATAGCATGTTGAAGAGTTCCACCCCGTTGGGGTATCCGGCGGCAGCGGCGTTCTTGCAATCGCTCTTTGGCTTCTTCTTGATTCTGATCACCATTTCATCGTGCGCAGAACGAGACCCGATCTGGCGTTGTTCTAGGACTTTTATCCTGAAATTCACAGTGGACGCTCTGCTGCGCACTGTAATTTCATGGTAGATAGTTAACAAGATAGGTAACAGACAATGAGTACAGAAACCTTGGTCAAGACCACGCCGCAGCAAGTACCGGGCATCTTTGCGCGCAGGAAGAAGCACCGAGATGTACTGGCCATTTCGCCGGCGACCAATTGGGGGTTCAATCTGCTCCTAATTTTCGCTTCCATCGTCGCTTTGATTCCGATCTATGTGATCGTGATCGCTTCGGTGACATCGGAGGCTTCGCTGACCACCAACGGTTACCAACTTTGGCCCGAGGAATTTTCGACGATGGCGTACACGTTCCTCTTCAGCCAGGGATCCATCGTGATGACAGCCTACAGAAATACGATCATCTCGACGGTGGCGGGTACGATCCTGTCGGTGATTATGGTGGGGCTGTATGCTTATCCACTTTCGCGAACCAATTTCAAGTTTGCTACATTTTTTACCTTCTTCGCCTTCTTCACCATGCTGTTCAGCGGCGGCCTCGTGGCCTATTACATGGTGGCTCGGCAGGTGCTTTTGTTGCAAAATACGCTGTGGGCGCTATTTCTGCCGTCTGCGTTCAGCCCGTTTTGGGTGATCGTAATGCGCACGTTCTATAAGACGAACGTACCTGAAGAGATCCTTGAGGCAGCGCGCATCGACGGCGCCAGCGAGTGGCGCACCTTCCTCCAGATCGTGGTGCCGCTTTCGGTGCCGGGGCTGGCCACGGTGGCGTTGTTCAGCGCCATCGGCATCTGGAACAACTTCTTCAACTGCCTGCTGCTCGTAGACGACGCTCAGTACTACAGCTTGCAGTTCACCATTTACACCACGCTGAACAACATTCGCTTCTTGCTGGAAAACGCCGACAAGATGTCGGGCCTGGTCAATATCTCTGAATTGCCATCTCAGACTTTCCGCATGGCAATGGCAGTGGTGACGGTAGGCCCGGTGATCTTCGCCTATCCGTTCTTCCAGCGCTTCTTCATCAAGGGGCTGACCATCGGCGCTATCAAGGGGTAGGAATCTGGCAGCGACGGGATTATCGTCTTTGCCCACGTTACGTTGTCATATATTCGCGCTTGCCATGCACCCACAAGGCTGCTTTGATCGGGCCGTAGATTTATGGCAGGGCTGACTATATGGTTGTTCCGGTTCATCCAAGTCTCTTTTACAAAGGAAAGAAGAAGATGCAGAGAAAGTTCACTTCATTTCTAATGTTCGTGGTCGTTTTGGCGCTGTTGGCCGGTTGTGCGCCTGCGGCTGCACCTTCGGCAGGGGGCGGGGATTCCAGTGCAGGATCGTCCTCCGGCGAAGTGGTGGTGCTCGACTACTACTGGATTGGCAACGGCGACACAGATCAGCGCGATCTGGTGCAGGATGCCATCAACGAGTACGTTGAACCGCTGATTGGCGTCAACGTCGTCTTTCATATCGTGGGCTGGGGCGACTGGGACACCAAGGCCATCACGGCGTTGCAGGCCGGCGAGAAGATGGACATCTTCTTCACCGCCGACTGGCGCAACTACATGCAACTCGTGACGCAAGGACTGTTCCTGCCGCTCAACGATGACGACGGCGAGTATGGCAACCTGATGGCCGAGTACGGTCAGGATATCCTCAAGGGCCTGAACCCGGCGTTCGTTACCGGCACGCAGATCGACGGCGTCAACTACGCCGTGCCTACCAACAAAGAGCTGACCGTGCCTGAAGGCTTCATCTACAACGTCGCCCTGGCCGAGGAAATCGGCTTCACCGACGAAGAAGCCGCCAAGATCCAGAGCCTGCGCGATCTCGAACCTTGGCTCGAAAAGGCCAAGGCTGCTCGCCCCGACGAATACCCGTACCTGACCAATGGCAGTGGTGGCTTCCAGCCCTGGGTGCCTGGCTTCGCTGCCGGCATCCCCGAGAACCTGATCAGCATGAAGTTCTCGCCTGATGCCGACGGCAATTTCGACGAAACAATTTACAGCAACGCCGAGTCCGACTGGTTTGCAGAACAAGCCATGATCATGCGCGAAGTGGTACACCAAGGGTTGGATCGACCCCGATGCCGGCCTCACCACTTTTGACACCACGCAAGACCGAAATGCGGGTCGCTTCTTCATCGAGTCGCAGCCGCTCAAGGGCGACAACATCAAGGCGCAAGAGTTGATCAACGCTTCGGGCAACCCCGACCTGGTGCTCAAGGAAATCTACTCACAGCCCAAGGTCAACATCACCACCCATTCTGGTGGTTCCATGCTGGCGATTCCGATTGTGTCTGAGAACCCTGTCAAGGCCATGCAGTACATCAATCTCATGCACAGCGACTCCAAGTTGCTCAACATGATGCTCTTCGGCGTCGAAGGCACGCACTGGGAATTCGAGGATGACGGCCGCGTCAACATCGTCGACAGCGCTTGGTACGGCGCACATGGCGGCGCGTGGACGCTTGGCAACACCATGCTCCAGGCTGTCTCCAACAAGGAAGATCCCGACAAGAACCGCAAGCTGATCGAATACTCCAACGATTCCGTCGATCATCCGTCGTTGGGCTTCCGCTTCCGCACCGAGCCGGTGGCCGCTGAACTGACGGCGATCTCCGCCGTGGCCGATGGCACGCATCGTGCGCTGATGACGGGTTATGTTGATCCTGAAGAAGCGGTCCCCGCCTACATCGAAGCGCTGAAAGCCGCCGGTATCGACACCGTCAAGGCTGAGGTCGAGAAGCAGTATGCTGAATGGGAAGCATCGAAGTAGGCAAAACACGTTCCGCATGTAACAAAAAAGACCTGCCAGGTGAACAACCTGGCAGGTCTTTTTTGTCTGTTTGCTTGTGTCTGCGCTATGTCCGATTATGCTGGCGTCATCAGGCCTTCCAGCAGCCGATCCACTTCACGCAGAATGGTGACGCGGCCCTGGTTGCCTTCCTCGAACGCCTTGATCGCGATCAGGTCGCTCATTTCTAGTCCATCGAGTAGAGCGACAACCTCTTTCGCCGTCATCTCAGCGTAGCCGGCGATGGGGACAATCATCATTTCGCCTTCGACCTGGATGGTGACCTCGTCCTTGGCGGCAAGCTGGGCGTCGATCTTCTTGCTCAGGGCTTCGATTTCGGCGCTCAATTTGCTGATCCGCTCGCGGCTGGGGATGCCCAATCGCTCAAGTACAAGCTCGACCTGATTCTCGATGTCGGCTTCCACCGATTCTTCCATGGCTTCGGCGCGCTTGGTGAAGCGGCTGCGTACCTTGTCGATGCGGGCTTCCACAGCTTTGAACTGCTCTTCGGCCTGGGTGCGTACCTTTTCGGTGCGGCGGTTTGCGTCGGCTTCCATCTTCTCGCCCCGATCTTCGGCCTTATCGAAGATCGCCTTCCCCTTCTCGAGGACGGTCATTGCTTCGTCGTAGGCCATGCCCCACAGCCCAGCGTAGGTCAACATAGCCTTGCGGCCGGCCTCACGCGCCTGGCGCAGATTGTCGTCGACCTTCTCCTGCGCCTCGCGCAGATCAATGTTTCGTACATTCAAGCGGACTTCCATTGTCGTTTCCTTTCCTGCAAAAACCGGGCATTGCCGGTGGATATGAAATACAAATGACGCAATGCGTTATGAATAAATCATAACACACCGCGTCATGAGTGTCAAGGGGGGAAGGGTGATTCGTGATTGGTGATCAGGGTTGACCATTCGTTAGCGAAAGGACGCTCAACGCTCCATTCGACCGTAGCCACTTGCGCACTGCATCGAATATCGAAGCCCAATCACCAATCACCAGTCCCCCATAGGCGTTAAGTTTAAGCGTCGTAGACACAAGTGCCGGGGACTTATCGCCGCAGCGAGGCGGGACATTCACTCCTGGCGACACGTCCAACGTGAAGTCCCCGGCACTTTCGCTGGTCCTTATCTTAACGCCTATGCCCTAATCCCCAGTCCCCAATCACCAATCACCAATCACTTACTCCCATGCCAACACCAAACGCTCTCCTCAACCCCCATCTCGCCGGCCTGGAAGAGTACACGCCGATCTTGCCGTTCGAGGTGCTCAGCGAACGTCTCGGCATTGCGGCCGAGCAGATCGTCAAGTTGGACGCCAACGAGAATCCGTATGGCCCACTGCCTGCGGTGCTGGAAGCGTTGGCCGAATACAACTACTACCACATCTATCCCGATCCGCAGCAGACGGAGCTGCGCGCCGCCCTGTCTGCGTTCGTAGGCGTCCCCGCGGACAACATCCTGCCCAGTCACGGCGCGGACGAGCTGCTCGACTACATCTGTCGCCTGTTCCTGTCGCCGGGCGATGCAATTGTCAACTGTCCGCCTACGTTCGGCATGTACAGCTTCGACGCCAAGCTCTCTGGCGCCGAAGTCGTCGAAATCTGGCGCAACGCCGACTACAGCCTGGACGTGGCCGCGATCGAGGCATTGTTCTCTGACTCCGCCTCATCGCCTCATCGCCTCGCCGTCTCGTCATCGTTCAAACTGCTCTTCCTGACATCACCCAACAACCCCTCCGGCAACTGGCTGCCAGATGACGAATTGCGCCGTCTGCTGGCATTGCCAGTGATGGTGGTGCTCGACGAGGCGTACGTGGAATTTGCCGATCAGCCCAGCCGCGCGCCGTGGGTGTTGGAACACGAGAACCTGATCGTGCTGCGCACCTTCAGCAAAGCCGCGGGGATCGCTGGTCTGCGCTTGGGCTATGGCATTCTGCCGTCGTGGCTGTTGCCGTACCTGTGGAAATTCAAGCAGCCGTACAACGTCAACGTGGCGGCAGCGGTGGCGGGCCTCGCCAGCCTGCGTCACGTTGACGAGATGCAGCGCGTGGTGAAACGTCTGCGCGACGAGCGGCAGCGGCTGATCGCGGCGCTGGCCGACATCGCGTACCTGAAGCCGTACCCATCCCACGCCAACTTCGTCCTGTGTGACGTGGTGGCGCGCGACGCCCGGCAGTTGAAGCTGGATCTGGAACGCCGCGGCATTCTGGTGCGTCATTACCAGAAACCGGGCCTGGACAATTCGATCCGTATCTCGGTGGGCCGTCCAGAGCAGACGGATCGCCTGCTGGCGGTTCTGCGCGAGGTGTAGCCATGACGCAGCAATTCACCGATCCAACCTATCTGGCGTACCAGTACGCCGACAGCGAGAAGTTGCGCATCCGCCAGGAGACGCACGCCCTCTACAGCGAGGCCAAGGAAGATTTCGTGGATTGGGTGCTCAACGTCCTCGAAGCGCAACCGGGCGAGGTCATCGCGGACGTGGGCTGCGGCCCCGGCAGCTATCACGCCAAGCTGGCGGC
>JAWKOL010000040.1:0-53908 GCA_041391225.1 Caldilineaceae bacterium | reverse complement strand
CTCTGTCTACGAATTACGAATTACGCATTACCCCCCTCGGTTCCGCAATCACCCCCGCGATCGCGCTCGCCGCCACCACCGCCGGGTTGGCCAGGTAGATCTCCGCGTCGCGGGTACCCATGCGGCCCTGGAAGTTGCGGTTGGCGCTGGAGATGGTGACTTCGCCCGGCGCGGGGATGCCCATGTGGTTGCCCATGCACGGCCCACAGCCGGGGACACCCACCACCGCGCCGGCGTCGATGAAGGTCTGGATGTAGCCCAGGCGCAGCGCCTCTTGCAGCACCAGGCTGGATGCTGGGATCACGAGCAGGCGCGTCCCTGCGGCGACGCGTTGACCTTGCAACACCGCGGCCGCAGCGGCCAGGTCCTCGATGCGGCCGTTGGTGCAGGTGCCGAGGAAAGCCTGCTGTACCCGCGTCCCCGCTACCGCGGAAATCGGCACCACGTTGTCCACCGAATGAGGACAGGCGATGTACGGCGCCAGATCGGCGGCGCGGTAGACGTGGGTGGAAACGTACTCGGCGTTGGGATCGGGGAAGATTGCTTGATTGACGATTGACGATTGACGATTGACGAACGTCGAGTCTCTTGACTCTCTTTCGCCACCATTACCCAATGCCGAAATCAACATTGCCCGTTCTTCGTCCTCCGTCTTCCGTCTTCCGTCCAGCCTCTCGGCCAAATACGCGAACGTCTTCTCATCCGGCGGCACATACGCCGTCTTTACGCCGAATTCGGCCATCATGTTGGGGAGGACCATGCGCGATTCCAGCGAAAGACGCTCGATGCCGTCGCCACTGAATTCGACGGAAGCGTAGAGGCCACCGTCCGCGCCCAGATCGCCAATGATGCGCAGGGCGAAGTCCTTGGCGGTGACGCCGGGCGGCAGCTCGCCTTCGAGGGCGATGCGCATCGATTCAGGCACGCGCAGCCACAGTTCGCCGGTAGCCCACAGCGTCGCTACTTCGCTGCGCCCGATGCCCGCGCCGAACGCGCCCATCCAGCCGAAGTGCGGCGTGTGCGAGTCCGCGCCCAGGATCAACTGCCCCGGCAACACCACGGCTTCTTCGCTGAGCACCTGATGACAGATGCCGCGGCCCACCTCGAAAAAGTGGCGGATGCCCTGTTCCGCCACAAACTTGCGGATCTCGGCATGGTTCTGCGCATGCTTCGTCGTTGGCGCGGGGACGGCGTGATCGAGCGTAATCGCCAGCCGGTCAGGAATCACCACACGATCTTGTCCAAATTCCCGCCAGATCTGGCGGATGGCGGCGGTGTTGTCGTGGCTCAGCACCACGTCGGGGCGCACGTCAACCACCTGGCCGACTTCGACGTAGTCCAGCCCGGCGGCGCGGGCGATGGCTTTTTGGGCGAAAGATTGGCGATTTTCGATTTTCGATTTTCGATTGACGATTTCTGTTTGAGCGCCTGACGCCATTTTGAGCCTCATTTTTGGACGAAGAATAGGATATTTTCGATTGACGATTGACGATTTACGATTGTCTGATTGAGCAAGTGAACTCAAGATGGGCAAGATTCCCTGCGAACTCGAAAAGGGAACGACCACAAAACGCGTTCGGATACTCGACGAGACAATCGTAAATCGTCAATCGAAAATCCCTCTGATCATCAACTGCGCCACGGCGGCGATGACCACACGATCTTGGATTTCGCCGTTGCGGATGGCGTCTTTGATCCACGCGGGCGACACCCAGTGCAACGTGACGAATTCCTCGTCGTCGCGGCGGATGGTTCCGGTTTCCACCAGACCCCAGGCCGCGTAGACGTGGCTGACGGTGGGGCCAAAGGCGGGGTTGTCCCATACGCTGCCCAGGTAGCGGACGGTTTCGTCTGTCACCTGGGTGGGGGCGTAGCCGGTTTCTTCGGCGAGTTCGCGCAGACCGGCTGTGCGCAGGTCCTCGTTGGGATCTGCCAGCCCGCCGGGGATCTGCCAGATCACTTCGCCCACGCCGTGCCGGTATTCGCGTTCGAGCAGGATCAGACCGTCCTCGTTGAAGCCGATCACGCCCACGCCGGGCGCACGCGGCACGAGACGCGTGTATTCGTACTCGTAGCCGTTGGGCAGCGCCACCTCGTCGATCTCCACCACCAGCCACTTGTTGGCGAATGCAGCGCGGGTGGCGCGGGTCGTCCACGGTGCCGGATCTGGGGATGTTCTTCGCCTCTCTGCTTCTTCGCCTCGTCGCATCGTCGTCTCACCCATGCATATGCAGCACTTTGTCGTTCTGCACTGCCTGTGAATGATATTCGCGCAGCAACACGTCGACATCGTCCAGGCTCAGCGGACGCTCGTCGGCCAGGGCTTTGATGTGCGCCGTGGCCTGCTTAATGGCGTCGTCGGACATGACCAACTGTAATTGCTCCACTCGCTGCTTGATGGCGTTCCAACCGGTGAGACGGTGGGCGATGTGCAGGTAGCGGCTGAGGCCGAAGTCCGCTGGATCGAGGATCTCGTAGGTGCTCGGGTTGTTGAGGATCGCCTTGGCGTGGATGCCGGCTTTGTGAGTGAAGGCGGTGTAACCGGTGATGTAGTTGTTGAAGGGTACGTCCACGCTGACGAGGCCGGCCACGTAGTTTTCCACTTCACGCAGCATGGGCAGGTTGTACTTCTGGCGTACCGCCTCGGGGTTGTAGGCGTACATGCGCGCCACCAGCCCACCCAGCGGGGTGATGCCGTTGCGCTCGCCGATGCCCAGCACCGAGGTATCGATGTGGGTGGCGCCTGCCTCCAGGGCGCAGAACGAGTTGGCGATGGCGCAGCCAGTGTCGTTGTGACCGTGGAATTCAATATCGCAGTGGACGACGCCGCGTAGCGTCTTGACCAGATCGAAGACCTGCCGCGGGTTGGCCACGCCCACTGTGTCGGCCACACCAACGCGATTGACGCCGATCTGGTCCACTGCACGGTAGACGGTGAGCAGATCCACCAGGTCGCTGCGGAAGCTGTCTTCGCTGGAGAAACGAACTTCGAGTCCTTGCGATTTGATAAATTCGACGACCACGATGGCTTCGTCGATGATCTGGGAGATGCTCTTGCCGTGGGAGAATTCGCGCAGGAAGCTGCTTGTGCCGAACAAGACATCCAATCCATCCACGCCGGTGTCGATGGCCAGTTTGGCGTCGTCCATGTGACAGCGGGTGTGGGTGAGGATCTTGGCTTTGAGGCCGAGGCGGGCGATGCGTTCGCAGTCGGCGCGGCTCTGTGGGCTGGCCGCGGGCGAGGTCAGCTCCAGGTATTCCACGCCGAAGGCGTCGAGCAACTGGGCGATTTCTTCTTTCTGATCGCTGCTGAAGAAAGCGTTGGCGAACTGCTCACCTTCGCGCAAAGTCGATTCAATAATCGAAAACTGGTCGAGCGACATCGATGGCCTCCACAAATAGGGATTGGTGATTGGAGATTGGTGATTGGGGATCGTGGAGAGCGGCGGGTTTCGACTTGCGCTGAGATCTCGTCGAGGAGGCCCAATCACCAATCACTGATCGCCAATCACATTCTATTCGGCCATCGTTGGCTGTAGGATTCGCGCATCTCCGCGCGAGGACGTACAACTGCACAGCAACAAAAAACCGGCGCATCCTGTCTGGATGGCCGGTCGCTTCGCACACCTGAATCGAGCAACACAAAATCCCAGACAGTTCAGTCCGGCTTCTGCTTCTTGCTCTTCTTCTTGGTGTCGGCGATATGCGAGAAGTACATTGCTTGCGTCTTCTGGATGTCTGCGTTTCCTAGGGAAAAATAACTCGACGAAGGATAGCAGGTGCTCGGGCGAATGTCAAATCATTCGGCAAACTGATTCGGGTAACGTCTGCTTGACGCCTGTCTGTGCTGGTCCTAAACTAGAAGTAGAGTCCCATGATACCGTGCTTATTCGATATCGATGGTCGCCTGGGAGGGGTTCGTGCTCAATGTTTGTGCGTAGACGGCGCGGATACGCTGCAAAGCGGTGAAGTTGGTGAGCACCGCCAGCACCCACAGCACAGGCAGCATCCAGCCCAGGATCAGGCCGGCGATCAGAATCGCGATGCGCTCCGGGCGCTGCAATAGCCCGCCTTTGCACTCGATCTGCAAGCCTTCGGCCCGTGCTCGGGTGTAACTGACCATCCAAGACCCGATCAAGGCCAGGAAGATCAGCACGAGGTGAAGCTGGTTCTGGCTGTGGCTGGCGTAGAAGATGGTGAGCCCAAGCAGGGTGATGCTCTCGGAATAGCGATCTAGCGTGCTGTCGAGGAAGGCGCCGAACTTGCTCACCTGGTTCGTGTGGCGGGCAAGAGCGCCGTCGAGCATGTCGAACGACGCAGCGATCAACAGGAGAACGCCGCCCCAACGCAGTTCGCCGATGGCCAGCAAGGCAGATGCGGCGACTGTCAGCAGAAAGCCAACGATCGAGATGCCGTTTGGGGTTATGCCCCATCTGTGCAAAGGACGGGCAATTGTGGCCAACGGTTGATTCAGTATCGGACGACCGAATTTGGAGAGCATCGAGACCAGTCCCTTCTGCGCAGACGGCGCAAGTAGCGCCGACAATCATTCTTCATCGACATGCCAATCTGCGTTCAGTATACCATTCGAGAGAAACCCGACAAATCAGGATGCTTGTGATGCGCGCAGTAATCAACGGCTAGAAACAAGGAGAACACCGTGTTTGCCATCCGCATGTGCAAATTGTGGCCGTCTCGGTCCAAAGTGCCGGCTGAAATCTATGAGCAGGTGTGCGATCTTCTGCTTGCGTCGCGGCATACCGTTGTGCTGACGGGTGCGGGGATCAGCACGCAGTCGGGCATTCCTGATTTTCGTTCTCCAGAATCAGGTTTATGGGAACACGTCGATCCGTTTGAAGTGGCGTCGATCTGGGGGTTTCGGCGTCAACCTGAACGCTTCTACACCTGGCTTCGCCCGTTGGCGCAGAAGATGCTCAAGGCTGTACCCAATCCTGCGCACCGGGCGCTGGCCGAAATGGAAGACCGCCACCTGATCGATCTCATCATTACCCAGAACATCGACGATCTGCACCGACAGGCAGGATCACGGAATGTGTTGCAGTTGCACGGTTCCACGCGCGGAGCTGTCTGCCTGGCATGTGGGCTGCGTGAAGATCGCGCCGATCTATGGGAGACTTTTTTACAGGGAGCGATGCAAGAGCCGCCGCGCTGTGCAAGGTGCAACAGCGTCCTCAAGCCCAACGTCGTGCTGTTCGGCGAGGATCTGGCCCACGACGATCTGGTGCTTGCTCAGCGCGCTGCGTTGGATTGTGATCTGATGTTGGCGGTGGGGACCAGCCTGGAGGTGATGCCGACGGCGGATCTGCCGCTCCTGGCCAAGCGACGTGGCGCCAAGTTGGTGATCCTCAACCGCAGCGCCACGTTGGCGGATCACCGAGCGGATCTGATCGTCCGAGAGGATCTGACCACTTCACTGCCCCGCCTGGCGGCACTGTGCCGTAAGCGTTAGCCGCGAGTAACTGTTCGGCAGGTTAAGCGCAGGTGAGCACACCCTGGTGCGGTTGATCTCACGAGATCAACCGCACCTGGGTGCTCACTCCTCGCTTAACTAATGACATTGACTCGTTACTCGTTACGCATTCGATCTATTTTCTGACCCAGGGCAGCAGACTAAGGAAGAGATCGCTTGGTGGAGGTCACCTCGGCAACTTTGACGTTGCTGGGGAAGGTGCCGACCCTTTCGTCGGCGATGATCAGCAAGTACGCTTTCTCTTGCGGCGCCGTCATGGCTGTAGGCGTGACTCGGATCGTCAGCGTATCTGGCATGACGTTGCCCGTCGATTGCATCGTGGCCCAGGCAACCGACGGCCAGACGATGGCGGAGGCCATCACCTGCGCGTCTTCGGGCGCTTCGATGGTGTATTCATCACCCGACGAGTTCATCAGCACGATGTCGCCTTCTTCGGTGCGGTAGCCGAGATTTGGCACCTCACCAAGCGCCGCCACGGCCGTCTCAAAAGGTGGGCGGGGCATCAGCGTGGCCGAATAGGTGAGCGCACCGTACGGGCTGGTCACGGCGACGCTCTTCTGTTGCGGTTCTGTGTCCCCAATCGCGAAAATGTAGTTCAATTGCTGCGGCGCCAACGAGAACTCCACCGCAAAGACTGTCAACGTGATCGGGATAGTCAGGGGTGAATTGCCGATGTCTGCATTCACCGCCTGCACCACGATCCGATCTGTGTAGGTGCCGGGCTGAAGCTGTACCGCCGAAAACGGACCGACAACGATATTAGCCGGTGTCGTGTTGCTCGTGGCGCCCACAGAGTACCAGCTCTCGTTGTTTTCCTTGGTCACGGTAAACTGCACATTGGGGGTGGTGCCGTTGACGGTGAGCAGGATGTTCTGTGGGAAGGCGGGATCGCTCTCGGTGCCGGCAGATAGCGATACACTCACCTCGCTCCTGTCCACCGAGAACATATTGGGCTGCGTATAGACGTAGCCGGTGCCGTCAGGTTGCCGACTGCAAGGCTGCGCCCGTTGTTCGCCACATCGCGGGGCAACGTACCAGAGCCGGAACCAATCTCCGGTGCGTTGAACTGAAGGATACGCCCGGCGCGCAGCACGATAATCTCGTCTTTGCCGTCGGCATCTATATCGCCGCCTGCGCCGATACGGTACTGATCACTGTCCAGGCCGACCTCAAACGAGGGCAGGCCATCACCCCCGGCGTTGATCATCACCAGGCGCACACTCCCCTGATCTCTGATCCAAAACAGTTCGTCGTCGCCGTTGCCGTTGATGTCGGCGTAGAATGCGTAGTACGGGTGCGGGAAGTAGGTGTATTCGAGGCCGCTGGTTGTCCACTGGTTGTTGGTGAACTGGTAGACGATCACAGATGGCGCTTCGGTGGTGCCTGGGAATGTGCGGGTGAGCGCCACTTCTCCTGTGCCACCCGGTATAAACTGACCGATGGCTGCCGATGTGTAGGTGAAACCGCTGCGGCTACGCTCGAAGATGGTGGCCCAGTTGTTGTCGATCTGAGCAGCCTGGGCTGCGGCTGTGTCGGCGTCGCGCAGGCGGATAATGTCCTCTGAACCCTGGTTGTCGATGTTGCCTGCCCGCACAAACTTCCAGGTTGCGCCGTAGGGGGCGAAGATGTGCGTGGTCCACTCGGTGCCCGATGCGTTGTTGCGTTTGAGCACCGTCATGCGGTGAACGATGTTATTGGGTTCATTCACCGAGTAACCAAAGACAATCTCGTCGCCGGCGACGAACTGATCCAAGTTGCCTGCGCTCACAATGTTCGGCGGGCCGGATACCGTAAGATCATAAAGCCGACGCCAGGGGACATTGCCGTAGACGCCGGTGGGCTCCAGGCCGCTATTGGGCTGCATCACCGGATCAAAGATCGTGACGCGGTTGCCGTTGCCGATGGCCACGATTTCGTCGTCGCCGTCGGCGTTGAAGTCACCGGTGGCGATGTCGAACCAGTTCGTGTCTGGGCTCTGCCATGTGATCGCGGTTGTGCCTTGGGCCACGTTGGGATCGATGACGATGATCCTACCACTGGTGTCGATGTAGACGATCTCATCGTCGGTGACTTGGGCTTCTTCAGCCTGCAACGGCGACGCCGTATGCGTGGGGAGAACCACGGCCAATATCAAGAAGATGGACGCAATACGCGCAAGGATGCGTCGTTGCATTGAAGACTCCTCCATAGAAGTGATTTGAATGCCCAAAATGTTTTAGGTTCTATCCTGAAATTCACAGCAGCACGGCGAATCTGTCATATGGCGCGGGCGTGCTGCTGCGCAATGTACTACGGTGGTAAACGATAGTTCTCGACAAAAGGTTTCATGGGATGTACGGCATCCAGGAAGTGCCATTATAGCATAGCCTCCACAGTCGCCGAATTCAAACCCCCAAACCGGAAAAACTCCCCGAAACGGCCCCCACATTGACGATCCAAACGATTGGCGTTATGCTTGCCTTGGGACGACAATCGCCCCATACACGTTATTTTCACCCTTCATTTGCCCCTGAAAAGGAGACGATAGCTATGGCCTCTCCAATTCGAGTTGCGGTGACAGGCGCTGCCGGCAATATCGGCTACGCCCTGCTCTACCGAATTGCCAATGGCGATCTGTTTGGCCCCGATCAACCCGTAATCCTGCAAATGCTGGAAATCACGCCGGCCTTGAAAGCGCTGGAAGGCGTGGCTATGGAATTGGACGACTGCGCGTTCCCACTGCTGCACGGCATGGTACTCAGCGACGATGCATCGACTGCGTTTGACCGCGCCAACTGGGCCTTGCTGGTGGGCGCACGCCCGCGCAGCAAGGGCATGGAACGCAAGGATCTGCTCAGCGCCAATGGCCAGATCTTCATCGGCCAGGGCAAGGCGCTCAATGCCAATGCGGCAAGCGACATCCGCGTGGTGGTGGTGGGCAATCCGGCCAACACCAACGCCATGATCGCCATGAACAACGCGCCCGACATCCCCAACGAACGCTTCACCGCCATGACCCGCCTGGATCACAACCGCGCCGTCAGCCAGTTGGCGCAGAAGGCAGGCGTGCCGGTCACCGCGGTGAAGAAGGTGAGCATCTGGGGCAATCACAGCGCCACCCAGTACCCCGACGCTTATCACGCCGAGATCAACGGGCGACCCGCTGCCTCGGTGGTCAACGACGAGCAGTGGATCAAAGAAGACTTCATCCCCACCGTGCAGAAGCGCGGCGCCGCCGTCATCGAGGCGCGCGGACAGAGCAGCGCGGCCAGCGCGGCCAACGCCTGCATCAACCATGTGCAGACCTGGTACAACGGCACCGAGCCGGGCAACTGGATCAGCATGGCCATCCCCAGCACCGGCGACTACGGCTCGCCCGAAGGCGTCATTTTCAGCTACCCGGTGACCGTCGCCGACGGCAAGATTTCGGTGGTACAGGGCCTGGAACACAGCGACTTCGCCAAAGAGCGCATCAAGATCACCGGCGACGAACTGCTGGAAGAGCGCGCCGCCGTGGCGGATGTGTTGTAGGGATTGGGGATTAGGGAACGGGGACTGGGTTGAGGTTGTTGGTCCTCGATTGGTAGATCCGCACGAAGAGAAAACGGAGCCATGCGGCAAGGCATGGCTCCGTTTTTATCTTTCGTATGGATGAAAATGCAGGTGGCAGGTTTGCAAGTATGCAAGTGAATCGCTGACAATGCGTCCCCAGTCCTCACCAAGGCCGTGCCGGATCCAGGCAATTCGGGCACGCTTCCATCATCGCCGTATCCAGATCGATGCGCCGCAATTGACCACAGAACGGGCAGGAGCGGCGTCGGGTGGCGGCTGCAAGACGCGTTCGGTGGGCGAGATGGTGGAACCGCCCTCGTCCATCGGCAGCGCCATGCCTTCGGAGAGCAGCAGATCGTTGATGTTGACGATCTGACCATCGTCGTCTTCCACCAGGATCTCTCCCAACAGGCGACCGAATTTGCCCGTCTGATCCTCGCCGCGCTTGTCCAGGATCGTGCGCAGCAGAATGTCCTGATCGAGGATGTAGTCGCGCACGAAGTCGCGCACGGCGAGACCGCGCTCGCGGTCTGGTCCGCGTAGCTCGGGCGTGTTCACCTTCCAGAAGCGGATCGTCTGGTGGCGCTTCCACACGCCCATCCCCAGATCCACGTCCACGGTGCAGGTGTCGCCGTCGTAGACATCGGTGACGTGCGCAGCGTAGTAGTAGAGCTTCGAGCGAATGCGCAGGTTCTCGTTGGCGGTGGTCTCTGTGAGTTCGCCGGTGCGGCCGGGGATAGGTTGATCACGGCGCAGACGCGTTCTAGTCGCGGGGTAGCGCGCACAGAGTAGTACATCAGCGCCGCGAAGGCGCCCAACAGTGCAATGCCGCCCAGGATTCGCAATGTCAAAAAACGAAATCATTGTCCATGTCTATGCGGCGTCCAGCCGTTCCTCGATGACGTGGCGGGTTTGTTGAAAACGTCGGGCGCCGTCGTCGTCGGTGAAGATGGCCGCGCCGCCGAAGACCTGTAAACCCCAGCTTGGCACGCTTGATTGCGCCGTCTCTGTCAGCGGTTGCAAGCCGTCGAAGCGTCAGGATCAGTTGCACCCGGTTCGTCGGCGGCACGAACGACGGCGACGCCTCCAGCCAGCGGCGTCCCCAATCGGCAGGGCGACCGCTTTTTGTGCCGTAAAGCAGCGGCGTGAACACGTCGATGGACGGGGCAAGCAGCGCGTAGTCCTGCGCGAAGATGCGCGTCAGCGCACCGTCGAATTCCTGCGGCGTCCACGGACACATATGCGCGCCGATCACACAATCCGGCAGGTGACGGCGAATGATTTGCGCGTAGTGAGCACCGTATTCGGCAATGCGTCGGCACTTGTGGCGCGTCCACGCTGCCTGGTGATCGCGCAGAATCGCCGTGGGCGTGTCCGCGTCGATGCCGGTGACCTCGCAGAATTCAGCGATACACGACGAGCAGAAGCAGCTTTCCTGCAGATCGGGATCGGGGACCTCGAACCACCCGGCGTAGGTGAGGTAGTCCAGCCAGATGCCGGTGGGCTGGAACTGCTGCACCCCTCGACGAGAGCGGCTTCGGTCTTGTCCAGGAACGCTTGCTGCGAGAGGCAGACGCCCTGCACCAATCGCCCGTAGCGGATCGGCTTACCGTCGGCGCCGGTGGGGATCAACTCGGGGTGGGCGTCGAAATCTGCCCGAAATGTCTTGAACTCAACGCACGGCGCAAGCCCATGCTGGGCGCAAATGTCGAAGGCCTCGGCGTCGAACATGTGGAACCAGGCGGCGTTGGCGCCGAAGCGGGCGAGCCTGTCGGCGTGTTCCAGCGCGTTGCGACCGTAGGGACCGAACAGCGGCGGTGTTGTCATCGAACTATGCTCCTTCGTCTTCGTCGGGGACATTTTGACGCAATTCTTCCAGCCAGACAGTGGCGTGGGAATCGCTGGGCGCTCGCCAATCCCCGCGCGGACTCAACGAGCCGCCTGATCCAATCTTTGGCCCATTGGGCATGGCCGACCGTTTGAACTGGCTGATCTGGAAGAAGCGGAAGAGGAAAACGTCGAGCCAGCGCTTGATCGTGGCCAGCGAATACTGGTTGCGCTTGGCGTCGGGCAGGAAATCGGGCCAGGGATCGCGCAGTCGGTCGTGCCAGGCGTGGCGGCTGAGGAAGGCCACTTTACTGGGCCGAAACCCGAAGCGCAGGATGTAGTAGAGGTGGAAATCTTGCAACTCGTACGGGCCGATGCGGGCCTCGGTGCTCTGCGCGGGTGTGTCGCTCTCGCCCGTCTCCGCGGGGACAAGTTCGGGCGAGATCTCGGTATCGAGGATCGCTTGCAGCGTGGCGCTGGTGTCGGCGTCGAACTGGCGCGTCTCGATCACCCAGCGGATCAGGTGCTGGATCAGCGTCTTGGGGACGGAGGCGTTGACGTTGTAATGGCTCATCTGGTCGCCCACGCCGTAAGTGGCCCAGCCCAGCGCCAGCTCGCTCAGGTCACCTGTGCCGAGGACGAGGGCGTTGTTGTAGTTGGCCAGTCGGAAGAGGTGAGATGTACGTTCGCCCGCCTGCACATTCTCAAAAGTGACGTCGTACACCGCCTCTTCGTCGGCGAAAGGATGGCCGATGTCGCGCATCATCTGCAACGAAGACGGGCGGATGTCGATCTCGTGAGCGGCCACCCCCAGCGAATTCATCAGCGCATGGGCGTTGCTACGCGTCCCCTTGCTGGTGGCGAAACCGGGCATGGTGTAGGCCAGAATGTTGGTGCGCGGCAGCCCCAGCCTGTCCATAGTGCGGGCGGCCACGATCAGCGCCTGTGTGGAATCCAGCCCGCCCGACACGCCGATCACTACTTTCTTAATACCGGTGGCGTTCAGCCGTTGCATCAGCCCGTGGACCTGGATGTTGTACGCCTCGAAGCAGCGTTCGTCGCGCACCCGCGGATCGCTGGGGACAAAGGGGAAGCGTTCAACCTCCCGATCCAGTGGAATCTCGCCGCCTGGGATCTCAAACTCAAACGGCACATGACGGATCGCCCGCACCGTCTCCTGATGCGCCATCGCCGCGTCGTTGAAGCTGGTCATGCGCATGCGGTCCTGCATGAGCCGCTCGATGTCGATGTCGGCGGCGATGATCTGCTCACCGTCGGCGAAGCGCTCCGATTCGGATAGCCGTTCGTTGTTCTCGTAGATCAGGGCGTGACCGTCCCAGGCCAGATCGGTGGTGGATTCACCGGGGCCGGCGGCGGAGTAGAGGTAGGCGGCGATGCACTTGCCCGACTGCGCCGCACACAGATCACGGCGGTAGTCGGCCTTGCCCACAGTGATGTTACTGGCCGACAGATTCGCCAGCACCGTGGCGCCGGCCAGCGCGGCGAAGGTGCTGGGCGGCAGCGGCGTCCACACGTCTTCGCAGATTTCGGCGTGCAGCGAGAACCCGTCCACGTTAACGGCGTCGAAGACGAGATCATTGCCGAACGGTACTGTCTGCCCCAGGAAGTGAACCTCGCGCTGCACAGCATGGCGCGCCGACACAAACTGCCGCTTTTCGTAGAATTCGCGGTAGTTGGGCAGGTAGGTCTTGGGGACGATGCCTAGCACGCGGCCGCGGTAGATCACCACAGCGCAGTTGAAGAGCTTGCCCTCGAAGCGCAGCGGCGCGCCCACCAGCAGCACCGGCGTCAAGGACGTGCTTTCTGCGGTCAACGTGGACAACGCCGACCGTGTCTTGTCGAGCAGGGCGTCCTGGTGAAAGAGGTCTTCGTTGGCGTAGGCGGAGATCCCCAGTTCGGGGAAGAGCGCCACCGCGGCATGGAGATCCGAGGCGTGCCGGGCCAGATCGAGGGTGTGTTCCAGGTTGAACTGCGGATCGGCCACCTTCACCTTGGGCACGCAGACCGTAGCGCGCACAAAACCGTGCCGATAGATCGAATTGAACGGAAGCGTCATCACCGTACCTGTCCGCTGGATGAGGAGAGTCGACGCCGCGATTCTCGCACAAAAGCGGTAGGACCGCAAAGCAGAGCAATAGAACGCGGATAGAGCGGATGGAGCGGATCAGACGGATAAAACCTCAGAAAATCCGCCAAGATCAGCCCAATCCGCTCCATCCGCGTTCTATCTCAGCCGTCATTCCTCGTCCTCTTCCTCAACCGGCTCGATCCGCGAGAGATCGGCGGCGAGGTCGCGGGGATCGAGCGCGGCGTAATGCTGCCACAGGTCCTCGGTGATGGCGCGGGCATCGCTGCGTACGCCGTAGCGGCGGAAGTAGTCGCAGATGCGTTGCACGTCGCGCTGGAGGATCTTGCGGGCGTGGCGGTTCGTCTGTGCCTGGGTCACCTGCGGGAAGTCGATCAGGGTGATCTTCCCTTGCCAGTAGAGGATGTTGTAGGGCGAGAGGTCACCGTGGATGACGCCCTGTTGCAGCATCAGATCGATGTTGCGCATAGTCTCGTCGAAGAGTGGCTGCGCTTCGCCCTCGGCCAGCGACGTCTCGTGCAGGGTGGGGGCGGCCAGGTATTGATCGCCCACGTAGCCCATGAGGATGGCGTTCTCGGCCGCGCTGACCGGCTTGGGGACGGCAGCGCCGGCTGCGTAGAGCGATTCCAGCGTCTTGTACTCGTACATCAGCCAAGACGTGTGCTGCACCTGCACGCCGAAGGCACTCTTCTTGCCAATGGCGCGCATGATGCGGTCGTCTTTGGGATCGGCGGGCTTGCCGTTCTCTTCGGTGAGGATCTGGCGTCCTTCGCGGTACATGGCGTCGTTGCGCAGGTTGCGGAACTTGCGCGGACGGTAGACCTTGGCCGCCAGCCACTCGACGCCGGCGCTGTGGTGCGCCTGGCAGCGGTAGACATTGGCTTCCTTGCCGCCCTGCACCCGCGCTGCCACGTCGACGATCAGGTCCTGTTCGTAGAAGTCGCGCAGCGAATCGAGCAGCCATTCCGCCTCGAAGCGCGTGGGGACGTAGGTGATGTCGAAACCAGCGGCGAGACCGGCGTCTTCCGCCATCTCGGCGACTTCGTCGCGTGCTTTCTGCCGTTTCTGTTGTAGATTTCTAGGCTTGCGGCCGCGGTGTTGCTTGCTGCGCGGCAGGTTGAACTGTTCTTCGTAGAAGGCCACGATCTCTTCGTCGTCGCGATGGTGGCCGCTGTTCCAGGGAATGCTCGAAGACATGGTCGCGATGGTCCTTTGGGTATAGTTTCAATTACTCACCGTCGGGCTGCGACCAATCAAAAAGGTCGCAGGCGTGGAACTACACCTGCGACCCGGAAGTCGGAGTGAAGCGAGGTTAACGCACGTCTAGTGGCGCACCTCAGGCAGGCGTATTCCCATGACAAATCCAAGCTGCGAGCTTGTTCGCAGCGTACTTTTCACTTGGACTGACATGTCGCCTCCTTTCCTGAGCTTGAGATGCGGGCGTTGTACGCAAAATCACATAGGCCGAGACGAGTGTAGCACAGGTGTAGTGGCTTGTAAAGAGTCAGTTTTCGACAAAAATTGAAGCTGATCCGCCACAGCCTGCTCGAAATACCCGCCCTGGTAGATGTCGAAGTGACCGATGGGATAGCGCACAATCTCGCCGCGAGGACCCAGCCGCCGCGCGCGTCCTCGACAACTTTGGGCGGGGTGACCGGATCGTCCTCGCAGATCTGGAGCAGCACGGGGCAGCGAATTTCGCCTGCCTGCAACACCGGACGGTACTTGTCTGTGCGCACGGCGATGCGGGCGCACGCCTCGTTGGCAAAATCGGGCGGCGCCAGTTCGGCGAAGGCGTCCACGGCCTCGGGCAGCGGCATCAACGCCACACTCCCTGCCGGCCCCACAATCGGCACCCTGTGCGGTGACAACCCCAGCCAGGATCGCACCAGATCGCGCTGCGTGGACGATCACACCCCAGTTGATCGCCCCCAGCCCCTGGCGATGCACCATCTCCTCTGCTGCTTCGGTGCCGTCCAGGGCCGGACACTGCGCGATGACGGCAGCGATGGCGGGGTCCGCGGCTGCGGTGGCGAGGACGTGTCCACCGCTCAAAGACGTACCCCACAGCACGATGCGTTTGGCGTCCACCTCGGCGCGGCTGCGTGCATACGTCACCGCGGCGCGCCAGTCCGCGAGTTGGTGCGGAATCCACGCCAGGTGACGCGGTTCACCATCGCTTTGGCCCCAACCGCGGTAATCGAAGACCAGCACAGCGTGGCCCACCGCCTGGAAACGCCGGGCGTAGCGGTCCAACCCCATCGCCATCACACCGCCCAGCCCATGCGCCATCACCACACAGGACACGGGCGCAGCGTGGTTTGTCGGCGCATAGAACCAGCCGCGCACCGGCGTCCCCGCCACAGAGAATTCGACGTGCTCGCGATTTTCGTCATCGTCGTCCTGTGGCTGGACACGTCGCCGCGGCAGCTTGTAGACGGGTTCCTCGATGCCGGGCAGCAGACCCACAGCCAGCAAGTAGACGACACCGGCGGCCAAGACGGCGAACAGACCTTGCAGCAACCGTTTCAGGAACATGAGTCACCTCGTTTTGGTGGTCGACTGTGGCGTGCGAACGAATACGCCTCCCCAGCATAGCAGAGGCGCACGGGGGTGTCCTCTGACGAAAGATGGAAGGGTGCGGTTCATACTTGTGAAATACACCTCGAAACGATGTTTTTCGTTGCTTGTGTATTTATCTTCGTGTTAAACTGTGCATGTTGATAGGCAGATTATCGTCAAGCATTCGTCAACTCTTCGGTGGTAGCAATGCCGACAAAACGCATTGGTGGCTTTCTGTGCTACTTCGTATCGTACGATTGTATGGAACCACCGCACATTCATCTGGCTAAAGGCAGGCACCGAACTGCACCTAGTGCGAAGTTCTGGCTCGAACCAATCGCTGAGGCACATAACCGAGGTCTGAATGCAAGTGACCTGCGACGTGCATATCGGATCGTTACGGAGAATCGTACTCTCTTTTTGGAGATGTGGAATGACTATTGCAACGATTGAAGTGCAGCCGCGAGTTAGCAGTGTTGACATGACAAACAGTTCGCTGGTGGTTTCCATGCAGGATGGGCGAGTGGTCTCAGTGCCGTTCTCCTGGTATCCTCGTCTGTCGCACGCCACGCTCACGGAACGAAGCGACTGGCGTGTGTTCGAAGACACTGATGGCCGCGACGTTATATTCTGGGAGCAACTGGATGAGTTGATCCCTGCCGTTGCGTTGCTGGCAGGTGTTCCGAGTCGTGAGTCGAAGCGATCCTTTGACCGATGGTTGTCGGCACGAAAGGATGCATCAAAATGAACGCCTATGGGTGAAGGCCCTCACCCCAGTCCTAATCCAGACCATTCCACTACAATCCCCCCAATCCCTGCACCTGCACACAAATTCGCCCCGCGGACCGGGAACCTACGCCCGCCCGCCGACGTACCAGAAGACATGAAACGCTTGCACTTCCTCCGCAATTGGAAACGTATCCTTGCGTGGACGAGCCTGATCGTCGGGCTGGTTGGCGTGGGCATCTTCATTTACACGACGATGCTGGCCGATCTGCCGCCCATCTCCGAACTGGAGCAGCGTGTGGTGCGCCCCACCACACGCATCTTGGATCGCAACGGGCGGCTGCTTTACGAGATCCTCGATCCCAACGCGGGGAAGCAGTACAACCTGGCCCTGGCCGCGCAGAGCCGCTACGGCATCGACGGCGCGCCCGATTTCTGCGTCGAAGCCACCATCGCCACCGAGGACAGCCGCTTCTTCCTCCACCCCGGCGTGGACCCCGTCGCCATTGCCCGCGCCTTCTGGCAGAACTTCCGCGCCGGCGGTGACATCGTCAGCGGCGGCAGCACGTTGACCCAGCAAGTGGCGCGCGGACTGCTCATGGAGCCGGCCGAACGCTACGATCAGAGCTACGCCCGCAAGATCCGCGAGGCGTGGCTGGCGCTGCAAATCGAATGGCACTACTCCAAAACCGAGATCCTCCAGTTCTACCTGAACCAGACCTACTACGGCAACTTCGCCTTCGGCCTGCAAGCCGCATCGGAGATCTTCTTCGCCAAACCCGCCGCCCAACTCAGCCAGGGCGAATGCGCGCTGTTGGCCGGGCTGATCCAGTATCCCTTCGGCTACAATCCGTACACCGACCCCGACGCCGCCAAACTGCGCCAGCGCACCGTCTTGCGCCTCATGCGCGACGCGGGTTACATCAATGAGGCCGAAGTGGAGACGATCTACGCCGATCCACTGCGCTACCGCAGCCGCCTCTTCGACATCGAAGCGCCCCACTTCGTCGTCTACGTCCAGGACCAGCTCCTCGCCCAGCTAGGACAGGAACGCCTGCGCGACGGCGGCCTCGAAGTCCGCACCACCCTCGATCTCAACCTGCAACGCCAGGCCGAGGACATCGTGGATCGCCGCCTCGAACAGCTCAATTGCCGTATCGACGACGTCCCCGGCCAGCCTGCCCGCCCCGCCGCCGCCTGTCGCCAGGACACGCGTGAGCGCCGCGTGCGCAACGCCGCCGCTGTCGTCCTCGACGCCGACACCGGCGACGTGCTGACAATGGTGGGCAGCCCCGACTATTTCGATGCCGAGATTCAGGGCAGCGTCAATGCTGCGCTCAGCCAGCGTCAGCCCGGCAGCGCCATCAAGCCCTTCACCTACGCCGCCGCCCTCGATCCCAACTGGAGCATCGCCGCCGGTCTCTCCGCGCCGATGACGCCCGCCACCATCCTGCCCGACCTGCCCACCGCCTTCCCCGGCGGCCGCGGACAGGATCTGCAATCCGTCACCAACGAGGACCGCTTCGCCCAGGGCGCGTACACGCCCAAGAACTACGATCTGCGCTACCACGGTCCTGTCACCGTGCGCGAGGCGCTGGCCAACAGCTACAACATCCCCGCCGTCTACACGCTACAACAGGTGGGCGTCCCCACCATGCAACGGCTCGCCACCCAAGCGGGGATCAGCAGTTTCACCGGCGAATACGGCCTCGCCCTCACCCTGGGCGGCGGCGAAGTCAGCCTGCTCGACCTGACCAAAGCCTACGCCGTCTTCCCGCGGCAGGGCGAACGGCTGGAAACCCGCGCCATCCTCGAAATCCGCGACGTGGACGGCGTCTCGCTGTGGCAAGCCCCCACCCGCGCCGAAGACGTGCAATCGCCCGTCATTTCGCCCGAAGCCGCCTACCTCATCACCGACATCCTCTCCGATCCCGTCGCCCGCATTCCGGCCTTCGGCGAAGGCTCGGTGCTGACGCTGCCCTTCCCTGCTGCCGCCAAAACTGGGACCACCACCGATTGGCGCGACAACTGGACGATGGGCTACAGCAGCGAACGTGTGGTGGGCGTGTGGGTGGGCAACGCCGACAACCAGCCCATGCAGGGCATCTCGGGCATTGACGGCGCAGGACCGATCTGGCGCGATCTCATGTTGACGGCCCATCCCGACGATCCGCCCGCCTTCCGCCGCCCCGCCCGCCTGGTCGCGACGACGATCTGTGCGGCCAGTGGCCTGCTGCCCACACCCGAATGCCCACGCACGCGCCAGGAAATCTTCATCGCCGGCACGCAGCCCACCCGCCCCGATGACCAATTCCAGCGCATCGCCGTGGACAGCGCCACCGGCCTGCGCGCCACCGACGCCACACCCACCGAGCGCATCGTAGAACGCGTCTACCGCGTCCTCGGCCCTGAGTACGCCGATTGGATGGCCGCTCAAGGACTGCCCCAGCCGCCGCCCGCCTGCCCGCCCGGTCAACGTTGCGACGTCGACGCCGCCCGTCTTGCCCTGGCCACAGCCGACTCGCCCCAAGGACTCGTCCTCGGCGCGCCGGTGGGCGCCAGCGCCTACGCCATCCACCCCGGCGTCCCCGCGGACAGGCAACGCATCCGCGCCGCCGGTTACGTCGCCGACGGCAACAGGTGGCACTCGCTCCGCCTCGTTGCCGACGGTGAAACCGTCCTCGAAGCGCAGAACACCGCCCGCCTCGACGGCTGGTGGACCCTCGCCCCCGGCGAACACACCTTCTGGATCGAAGGCGAAATCGAAGCAGATTCACCGACAGCGCGGTCGGCGAGTGCGATGATTGTGGTAGAATAGAAGCAATTGCAAAGAAGTCTAATGCGTAATTCGTAATGCGTAATTGGTTGAGCGAGATTCGCCGCCAATACAACGATCCGGCGTCGACGAATTACGCATTACGCATCACGAATTACGCATCACCCACCCCCGACTGAGGAGGACCTATGGCCGGCGTCGTTCGCCGTCATTCCCTGATCTTGGCGCTGCTTTTGGCCGCGCTCTTTGTGCTCACGGCCTGCGAAGGCGCGGTGACCAACATCCCGCCTACGCCTACGTCTGTCATCGCCATCGACGACGACGCTCGTCTTCCGTTCGGACGCGCCCGACGCCACGCCGACGCTGATCGCCACGTACACGCCGTCCGCGCCGTTGGCATTGGACATTCCCAGCTTCGCCCTGATGCCGCGCCCCACGCCGACGCCAGAGCCGACGCCGACACCCACCGAAACGCCAACGCCGACGGTGACGCCCACCGCCACAGACACGGCGACACCAACCGAAACGCCGACAGAAACAGCGACGGCGACGGAAACGCCAACTGCCACACCGACCGAGACGCCGACAGAGACGGCCACGCCAACTGAAACGGCCACTGATACGCCGACCAGTTCGCCCACAGAGCCGTCCAACGCAGAGCCGACTGCCGAGGCTGCGGAAAGCCCTGCGATTGGCAACACCGTTGCGCTGCCCATCATCGGCGCGCCGGAGATCACCGGCACAGGGGACGTCACCGAAACGGCTGAGTTGACCACCACGGTGGACATCACCAACACCGGTGCAATTACCATCACGCCCGAAATCACACTCACCGTCGAAATCACGGATACGCCGACGTTGACCGATACCGCCGCGATCACAGAATCCGACGCGCTGACCGTCACCAGTGACATCACATCCACGGTTGACATCACGTCCACGGTTGACATCACCGACAGCGCCCCGATCACAGACGGCGTCGACGTGACATTGACCCTCGAGATCACGCCCACGGTGACCGTCGAACCCAGCCCCACGGACACAGCCACGCCGATTCCGTCACCCACGCCCACCGCCACGGCGACTGCCACGCCCACACCCGAACCGGGGACGAACATCCAGTTCTCGATTGAGATCAAGCCGAAACAGACGAACGACAACAACGTCCTCGTCCCCACGCCCACGCCCGACGCCACGCCCACCGGCAATGGGCAGGGGTCCGCGCTGCACAACAGCGTCGCCTACCGCCCGGTGACCCTGCGACACGTCGTCCGCCGCGAGTTCCTTGCCCCGCCGCGCCAGGACGCACTCCCGCCCGCCATCGTCTCGGTGACCCCTGCCGACGGCGCAAGCTGGGACGGATCGCCGGTGGTCTTCGTCTTTGATCGCGAACTGGACCCCGCCAGTGTGGACGGCCTCAGCGTCGATCCAGCGTTGGACGGTGATGTCTCCGTCGACGGCGCACAACTGACCTTCACGCCCGCGCAGGTGCCTGAACCCGGCACACGCTACCTGTTCGTCCTCGATGATGGGGTGCGCACAGTAGACGGCGCGGCGCTCGCCGGTGTGCTGGAGATCTCGCTTGTGGGCGAACGCCCGTTGACCGTCACAAACACGCAACCCACCGACGGCGTCGGTGACATCGCCCCCGACACGCCGGTTGTCGTCGTCTTCAACAAGCCTGTTGTGCCACTCACCGGCATCGACGAACAGGCCGATCTGCCCGACCCGCTCACCATCGATCCCGCCATCGACGGCCAGGGGCGCTGGCTCAACACCAGCGTCTACACCTTCGTCCCCGCCGACGGCTGGGCCGGGGCCAGCGTCTACGCCGTAACCGTGGGCAGCCTCACCGCACAGGACGGCAGCGTGAGCGAGCCGATGACGTTCGTCTTCACCACGTCGTCGCCCGTCGTCGTCGAAGCGCAGCCCAGCGCAGACGGCGCACGCCCCGAAACGCCGATCACCGTCGTCTTCAACCAGCGCATGGACCCGCCCAGCACCGAAGCCGCCTTCCAACTGCGCCCGGTCAGCGATGGTCAGCCCAGCGGACCCGCTGTGGACGGCGTCTTCGCTTGGGGCGAGGTGGGGGACCGCTTCGTCTTCACGCCCACGCAGCGCCTCGACTTCGGCCAACGCTACCAGATCCACGTGTCCACCGACGCGCTGGCCGCCAGCCAACAGGGCAATTTGCGCGAAGTATTCAGCCAGGAATTCAGCACCGTCACCTTGCCGCAGGTGCAGAGCACCCGTCCTGTGGACGGCGCGTCCGGCGTCTCGCCCGAAAACGGCGTCAGCGTGCGTTTTAGCGGCGTCATCAGCGCCGCCACTGTGTTGCAGAACATCACCATCTCGCCGCGGCTGACCTCGACGTCGGTCTACAGCTACTTCTCGCCGTGGAGTAACGAACTCAGCCTCAACTGGTTCATGCGCCCCGACACCACCTACACCATCACCCTGGGCCGCGACATCGCCGACGAGTACGGCAACACCCTGGGCGAAGACGTCACCTTTAGCTTCACCACCGGTGACTACTCACCGCTGGTGCAACTGAGCCTGCCCCAGTTCACCCATTTCAGCGCTTACACCCAAACCACTGTCCCCGTGCTGCATCGCAACATGGGCGCGCTGGACGTGGCGCTCTACCGCCTGCCCGTGGACGAGTTCCTGCGCCTGGCCGGCCCACGCAACTGGGAGATCTGGTCGCGCTACGAAGTACCCAACCCTGAACAGAACCTGATCTGGCAACTCAACTACGACACCGGCGACGTGCGCAACGAAACCTTCCGCCAACCGGTAGCGCTGGTGGACCAGAACGACGATGCGCTCTCGCCGGGGATCTATCTTCTGCAAGTGGCGTTGCCGCCCACGACGGACGAATACGCCGACACCCACGCCCGCAGCGTTATCGTGGTGACCAACGACAACCTGGTGCTCAAAAAGAGCTTCCAAGGTGACAGCCTGGCCTGGCAGACGGGCCTGCTCGACGGCGCGCCGGTGACGGAGCAGACCGTGCGCTTCTACGAGGACGGCGCCGCGCTGGGCGAAGCTGTCACCGACGGCGACGGGCTGGCGCGGCCACACTCAGCCTCAACGAAGAACAGTCGTGGTACGGCCTCATCGCCATCAGCGGCGATCCCGGCGACGATCACTTCGCCGTGGCCTCCACCGACTGGCAGGATGGCATCTCGCCCTGGCAGTTCGGCGTGCAGACGAGCTACAGCGTCGAGCGGCTGCGCACCGTTCTCTACACGGATCGGCCCATCTACCGCCCCGGCCAGACTGTCAACTGGAAGGGCATCGTCCGCGCCATCGCCGAGGACGACACCTACGAACTGCCGCCCGCCGGCCTCACCGTGGGCGTGGTCATCCGCGACGACATGGGCAACACCATCTTGCAGCGCAGCTACACCGTCAACGAGAACGGCACGATCAACGGCGAACTGACGCTGGCCGAAACCGCGGGTACCGGCTACTACTACCTGGAATCTCGCATCGAGATCAGCAAGGATCGTTCGCTCTACGCCGGCACCAGCTTCCAGGTGGCCGAGTACCGCGCCCCAGAGTTTGAGATCAGCGTGGAAAGTGTCGACCCCGAGTACATCCAGGGCGACACCGTGCGCGTGCGTGTGCAGGCGTCGTACTTCAGCGGTGGACCGCTGGCGAATGCGCCCGTGGATTGGCGTCTGCTCGCCGACGCCTACAACTTCTCTTGGGCCGATGCGCCGCGAGGCGCTACTTCGGCTTCCAGCCCGCCGCGCTGGACGATCAAAGCGTCAACCCGTACACCAACGCCGTCCTCGGCCTGCTCGAAGAGGGGACCGGCGTCACCGACGCGGACGGCGTCTTCGTCCTCGAACTGCCTGCCGACCTGGGCGAAGCGCTCTTCAGCCAGCGCTGGTCGGTGGACGTGACGGTGCAAAGCCCCAGCAACCAGTTCGTGAGTGGACGCACCAGCTTCCCGGTGCATCGCAGCGAGCTTTATATCGGTCTCAGCCCGGCAGAGTACCTGGGCCGCGCCGGCGAAGAGATGACCATCGACGTGGTCACCTTGACGCCGCAACAGGACACCTATCCCGCCGCCGACCTCGACGTGGTGATCTACGACTACCGCTGGAACAGCGTCTACGAACAGGGGGCGGACGGCATCTATCGCTGGGAAACCAGCGTGGAGAAGACGCCTGTCTACACCGCCAGCGTCACCACCAGCGACGACGGCATGGCCCAGATCGCGTGGACACCCGAGACCGGCGGCAATTTCTACGTCACAGCGCAGGGCGAAGACGCCGCGAGCAACCCCAGCAGCAGCGGCATCTTCCTCTGGGTGCAGGCCGCGGACGCGGGTAGCTTCATCCCCTGGCGGCGTGAGAACAACGACCGCCTCGAATTGGTGGCGGATCGCGACCTCTACGCGCCGGGCGACACCGCCGAAGTGCTCGTGCCCAGCCCGTTCACGGGGCCGGTCTACGCCCTGGTCACGATTGAGCGTGGTGGCATCCTGGAGCGCACGGTGCAGGTGTTGGAAAGCAACAGCGAAACGCTCTCCATCCCCATCCGCGCCGACTACATCCCCAACGTCTATCTCAGCGTGGTGCTGGTGAAGGGCGTCGACGAGACCAATCCCTTCCCGTCCATGCGCGTGGGCTACGTCCAACTGCCCGTGGACACGGCGGCCAAGGCGCTTTCGCTTTCGGTGGAACCATCGATGGCGCAGGCGCGGCCCGGCGAGACTGTCTCCTACACCGCCACCGTTTCGGATAGTGATGGTTCAACGGTCTCCGGTGCGGAACTGAGCCTGGCCCTGGTGGACAAGGCTGTGCTGTCCCTGGCCGAGAGTGTGGATCAACCGCTGATCGACCGTTTCTACACGCTGCAACCGCTGGGCGTAACGATGGGCGCGACCCTGGTGATCAACCAGGATCGTCTGAGCCAGCAGTTGAGCGAAGGCGGCAAAGGCGGCGGCGGTGGGGGACCGGGCGGCGGGCTGACCCTGCGCCAAAACTTCGCCGACGTGGCCTACTGGCGCGCCGACGCCGTCACCAACGAGGACGGCGTGGTCACCTTCGACGTGACCCTGCCCGACAACCTCACCACCTGGCGGCTGGTGGCGCGCGCCGTCACCGATGAGACGCAGGTGGGCGACGCTACCGACGATCTGGTGGCCACGAAGGAAGTGTTGATCCGCCCGATGCTGCCGCGATTCTTCACCGCCGGCGATCGCGCCCACATCGGCGCGGTGCTACAGAACAACAGCGACGTCGATCTCAGCGCCGCCGAACTGACGGTGACGGTGGAAGGCGGGCGCTTGCAGGTGGGCGACGGCGTGGGCCAGGAAGTGGTGCAGGTGATCGATCTGGCCGCGGGCGCGCAATTGGAAGAAGATTGGCTGCTCGTGGTGGACGACGCTGCGGCGCAGATGGTGGTCACTTACACGCTGCAACCGGCGGACGCGGCACAGGCGAAGCGTCTGGGCGACGCCGTGCGCATCGTGTTGCCCATCTACCGCTACGAGACGCCCGAGACCGTCGGCACGGCGGGAACCGTCCCCGTGGAAGGGCGGCTGGAGGCGATCCTCGTGCCAGACGCCGCCACCGACCGCGGCGAACTGACGGTGCAGATTGAGCCGTCCTTGGCCGCGGGGATGATCGACGGGCTGAATTATCTGGAGCACTATCCCTACGAATGTGTGGAGCAGACGGTGAGTCGCTTCTTGCCCAACCTGTTCAGCGTCCTCGCCGTGCGCGAACTGGGGTTGGCGCGTCCTGACTTGCAGGACAACCTCGACGCTCAGGTGCAGATCGGGCTGCAACGGCTGCTCAATCGCCAGAATCCCGACGGCGGTTGGGGCTGGTGGCCCGGCATGACAAGCAACCGCTTCATCACCAGCTACGTGCTGTGGGGGCTGTGGAACGCGCAGCGGGCGGACTACAGCGTGTCGGACAATGCCATCGCCAACGCTCTGGCATTCCTCGACATGGGTTGGCAAGCGCCGGAGAACGTCACCGCGACCTGGGAACTCAACGAGATGGCCTTCTCCCACTTCGTCCTCGCGGAGATAGGCGAAGCCGACCCTGGCCGCATGGTGACGCTCTACGCCGTGCGCGAACGGCTGGATCTCTACGGGCAGGCGTTCCTGGCGATGGCGCTGGCCCATTCGGTGGAAGACGGCGAATCGTCGCCGCGGGTGCAGTCGTTATTGGACAACATCGCCGGTCAGGCGATCCTCAGCGCAAGCGGCGCGCACTGGCAGGAGGACGGCACCGACTGGTGGACAATGAACACCGACACGCGCACCACGGCGATTGTGCTGGCCGCGTTCACCCGCTTGCAGCCGGATCATCCGCTGCTGCCCAATGTGGTGCGCTGGCTCATGGTTGCGCGTGAAAACGGGCGCTGGGCCAGCACCCAGGAGACGGCGTGGTCGATCATCGGGCTGAGCGAGTGGATGGCGGCGACGGGCGAACTCGACGCCAACTACGACTGGCAGGTGACGCTCAACGGCGATTCGCTGGGCGAGGGATCTGCGTCGTCTGCCAATTTGGATGAGCGGGTGGAATTGCGGGCGGCAGTGTCAGAGATGTTGCGCGGGGAAGCCAACGCCCTTGCCTTTTCCCGCAGCAATGACAGCGGTCAGCTCTACTACACCGCCCACCTGCGCTACTTCCTCGACGCCACCGCCATCCCGGCGTTGGATCGGGGGCTGGTGGTGAGCCGTCGCATGTTGGCCGAGGACGGCGAAACCGTGAGCGCGGCTGCCGTGGGCGACGTGATCAGCGTCACCGTCACCCTGCAAGCGCCCAGCGACGTCCACTACCTGCTGCTCGAAGTGCCCATCCCGCAGGGACGGAACCCATCGACGCCAGCTTGGCCACCGAAAGCAATCAATTCGAGGGGCCGAGCGTTGAGCAGACGTCACCCGAAGCGGCGTCCGCCCGCATGTACTGGTGGCGACCGTGGATCCCATCGCACAGCGATATCCGCGACGAGAAGGTGGCGCTCTTCGCCGGCGTGCTGCCCGCGGGGACGTACGAGTACACCTTCCTCGTGCGCGCCAGCCTGCCTGGCGAATACCGTGTTCTCCCGGCGCGGGCCGAGGAGATGTACTTCCCCGATGTGTGGGGGCGCAGTGCAGGCGCGTTGTTTACGGTGACGGAGTAGGGAAGGCGATTGGGAGATTGGGCGTCGCCGCTCAAGTATCTGAAATCTCTCAATCTCCCAATCGCCCAATCTCTTCCGTCTGCTTCCACGGCTGCTGTCGCCATCCGATCCGCCGTCGCCCCAACGCCGTGTCGATCTGCGGCAGGTGGGCCTCGACGAGGGTGAGGGTTTCGTCCACCAGTTTTTCCAGGGCGAGGAAGGCGTCTTCAGGTGGGGAACGGAAGAGCGACTCGACACGCTGCCCGAAATCGACAGGCGCAATCGCAAACTGCTGCGTGAAGCGATCCATGCGCTTGAATTGGAACGGCGTGAAGTAGACCCGATTGAGCGCGGAGACGATGCCAACCAGGTTCTGCGCCGCTTCCACCAAAATCTGATATGACCACACCGTGGCGTCGCGCCCGTCCAGATAGCCCGCCAACCCCCACGCTGGGAAGAACTTCATGTAGTGCTTCACCATTGCCTCGGCCAGTGCGTCGGGGAAGTCGGCGGCTTGCGCCCGCCAGCGTTCGATGATCTCGTCACCGTAGAGTGGACGGCAGATCAGGATGCCCTCCAGCGCCTTGGCCAGCGGCGTGTCCACCTTCAAGTTGACCTGCAACTCGGCCATCGTGGCTTCCCAGGTGGCCAGGGTGGTGTGGATCACCTGTACTTCGACGCCATCGAGATCGAACGCTTCGGCAAAGCCACCTTCCTCGCGGCTACCGCTCATCCACTTGCGCTCGGAGCCGCCCAACTCGGAGCGGATCGCGGTCAACGTCTCCTCGTCGGGCAGCCAGTCTTCGTAGAAGATCGACATATCCACATCGGAAAAATAGTCTGAAATGCCCTTGGCCACCGACCCGGTGACCATCGCCGCCCGCGCCGCGGGCAGATCCGTGTACGGCGCGGCGACGCGTCGGCTGAGTGCGAACAGTTCCTGGCTTGCGGGTGTAGTCATGGTTGGTTCTCCTGGTATTTGGGACTAGGAACTGGGGATCGTGTACAGGATGTGATCCTCGATATGTGACCAACACCGAGTTGTCAATCCCTAGTCCACGTCCATTCGATAGAACGCAACTGTCAAACCGAACGCTGCCTCTCCACTCTCTAAGTTCTCCTCGCCAAGCGCCGTCACTTCGCGAATGAGGGCGTCGAGTTTGCTGTGGAGAGCGGTGAGTTGGGCATCGGTGAGGCGAAATTCTTTCTTAGAGAGGAAGGGGTGGCGCGGCGGTGTGTCTTCGGCGGGGTCGCGCTGCGACAGGGCGGTGAGGAACTCGCGACGCGTGTCCGCCAGCAGCGAGCCGAAGATGGCAGCGGCGGCTTCGTCGCTGTAGCGCTCCCCGGCAATCAGCGGGTTGATCAGCCGGTACCGCCGCGCGGTGACCTGGTAGATCTTCTCCACAATGCCGCTTTCCAGGTTCTGGCCCACCACCTGGATCAGCCCGTGCTGGTGTAGCATGTTAACGTGGTAGTAGAGTTTGGTGGGGGGCGTGTCCAACGCCTGTGCGATGATCTTCACCGTGGTCGGTTCGCGCATCCGCTCCAGGATCTGCAAACGCCGCTCATCCGCGAAGACCTTGATCGTCTCCACATCGTCGATCACCATCTCGTCGATCACCATCTCGTTGGCAACAGCAACTTCGTCGTTCATGGCAGCGTGTCCTTGGCAGGGAACAGAAGCGTGTTGATCCACAGATTGCGGATTGAAAGGATTTACCCGATTGAATTAGATTCGATTGATTTGAATAAATTTGAACAGAGTGTATCAAACGATTACGGTGTCGTCAAGCATCAATAAGTCGATTCGAGGTGACAATCATGCTGCATCAGATTTCGACTGTGCTGTTGGGGCCGCTGCTCCTGGCCCAAGGCCGTCATGTGCGCCGCACGGTGCTCAAATTGCCCGAGGCCGCCGGTCCGCGCGACGGGGTGTCGGGCGAGGGTCCGGATCTGCGTTTGCTGGTGGTGGGGGATTCAGCTGGGGCAGGGGTGGGTGCGGCCACGCAGGCCGACGCGCTGGTTGGCCGAATCACCGAGCATCTTGCCGCGTCGGCGACGGTGCGTTGGCGCGTCATCGCGCGGACGGGCGCAACCACGGCGAGCACGCTCCGGCATCTCAACAAGATCGAGCCGGAACGCTTTGATCTGGCTGTCACCTCGTTGGGGGTGAACGACGTCACCGCGGGGCGCTCGGTGGGGGCATGGATCGATGAACAGGCGGCGCTGGTCGATCTGCTGCGCGATAGGTTCGGCGTGGGCCAGGTTTTGCTGTCCGCGCTGCCGCCGGTGCATCTTTTCCCGTCTTTACCGCAGCCGCTGCGCTGGTACCTGGGCAACCAGGCCAAGCGCTTCAACCGGGCGCTGGCGGCGTGGGCGTCACAGCGCGGGGACTGCACCTTCGTCACGCTGAACTACCCGATGGATGTGACCTTGATGGCCGAGGATCGGTTTCATCCTGGGCCGGGGATCTACGCGCTGTGGGCGGAGGCTGTGGCGGAGGCGATTGGGGTAGGATAGAACGCGGATTGAGCGGATCTGAACGGATTTTTCTTCTGAATCCGCCCGATCCGCTCAATCCGCGTTCGATTTCCGACTCTACTGCAAAAAGGTCGCTCAAGGGCAAAAGTCCGACTTCCCTTGCCCGATCACGATAGGCGTTTGATCTGCACGCGTTGTGGTTTCACCGGCAGGGATGCGGTGGCTTCGAGTTCGCCCAGCCACACCTTAGCCGCGGCGCGCTGCGATGTGTCGCTGGTGCCGTAGGCGGCCAGCAGGCGGGGGACGGCGGGCAGTTCGTAGGCCACGTAAGGACTGCCGAAGCTGGTGTAGGCCACGTTGGCATGGCTGCGGAAGAGCGAACGCCAGCCCCAACTACGGAAGGTGTCGGTGATGCGGGCAGTGCCAAGCGGCATCATGGGGATTTTGACCATGTTGATGAAGACAGCAGCGTGCTCTTCGGCGGCCTGGCGCAACTCGTCGCTGCCGGGGTTGAGCAGGTGTGTCACCTGGAAGCCGCGCGGACAACTCGTTGTCGAAGACTTCCAGATCCACGATGCCCATGTGCGGCATCAAGTGGCCGACGGTGACGGTGAGCACACGGCTGCCCGGGGCGATGTCTAGTTTGAGGTCACCGGCGCCGCGCAGGGCGGTCATGCTCTTGTCGGCCAGGGATTGGGCGGCAGATTGGAATGTCGCCAATTCGGCGGGGGATGGCGGCGCGTATTGGGGCGATGCGAAGAGATTCAGCCGCGCCTTCATCGCCAGCACGCGCGCGCTGCGTCATACGCGCGATCTTCGCTGGCGCGTCCACTGTGAACGGCCTGAAGCAGCCGGTCGAAGTCGTGTTCGGGATCGGCGTTGAGGTAGATGTCGATGCCCGATGCGATGCTCTCCACCACACGATCTTCCGCGTCCAGATGCGCAGTCAAGCCGATCATGCTGGCGTTGTCGGAGACGATCAGTCCCTCGTAGCCAAGTTCTTCGCGTAGTAAACTAATGAGTAACTTGCGGCTCAGCGTAGCAGGAAGCGGCTTCGGGGTTGTCGCGGTAGCCCTGGTAGTCGGGCAAGGAGATGTGACCGGGCATCACGCACATGACCCCGGCCTCGATCACGGCTTTCCACACCACACCGAATGTTTCCAACCATTGATCGAAGGGCAAGCTGTTCACCGATGTGAGCAGGTGTTGATCGCGGTCGTCGATGCCGTCGCCGGGGAAGTGCTTGGCGGTGGCGGCCACGCCGTGCGCCTGCATGGCCCGAAGCCACGCCGTCGCCAATCGGCTCACGCGGACCGGGTCATCGCCCAGGGCGCGGATGTTGGTGATGGGGTTGTCGGGGTTGTAGTTTAGGTCGATCACGGGGTTGAATAGCCAGTTGATACCGATGTAGCGGGCCTCCACGGCGATGGCCTGGCCCACGGTGGCGGCCAACGTTTCATCGTCCGCGGCGCCGATGCCCATGGGCCAGGGAAGTCGGTGCCGTAGCCGCGCTGTTCGGCCGCGCCGTGTTCCATGTTGGCAGGCACCAGCAAGGGGACCGCGGATGCCGCCTGCAACTCGGCCAGGAAGCTGCGATAGTCCTCGGCGCTGCCAGATCGCCCTCGCCGCGCCAAAGGGGACACGTTCCAGCAGGGGAGCCAGTAGTCGCGGTCATCGTTGAACTGGGAGATGCAGAGCAGTTGGCCCACGGCAGCTTCCAGCGACAGGCCGGCCAGGGTGCCGTCAACCCATTGGGATTGTTCGGGTGTGAGTGTTTGTAGCATGGGGCTTGGTCCTTGGGTGTGATGGGGATGGACGATTCTGTATGCAAAGCATAACACGGGCGGTCATCACCACATCAATCACCACATGTGGTGATGACCGCTCACCACATGGATTGGTACTCTGTACAATAGATTAACCATTCAGCCTCAGGTGCGACGCACTGGGCGAGATCAGATGCGAATTTCGGATGTAGTCCCGGCCAGTGCGTCGCACCTAAATAGAATTAGTGAGGAGCAGAATCGTCGTGGAAACTCTCAACAAGACCCGCATCGTTCGGATACTTAGAATCATCGGGCCGCTCATCGGGCTAATCACCATCATCGTCATTCCCCCCTTGGACCTGGTCCCCGCATGGTTAGCACCCTTGCCAGACTCGGTGCAGGCGCAGGTTGATGATGCCGTGAATCAGGGGCTAGATGGCATCATCGTCTATGTCGATCAGGCAGGCAAGGAACCCGCATTTTATGCGGCGGGCTGGAAAGACAAACTCACCCAGGAACCGGCTGATCCACATGCATTCTTCAAAATTGGCAGTATCCACAAACTCTATATCGCCACATCGGTTGCCAAGCTGGTGAGCGACGGGAGGTTGTCCTTAGAAGACACGCTGGCAGATTACTTGCCTGAACTTGTGGGCAAAATCGAATATGCCGATCAGATTACAGTGAGGATGATGGTGCAACATCGCAGTGGCATTCCAAATTTCACCGACAGCAGCGGATTCGACTGGCTGGCGCCACACACCGATGAGGACGAAGACCTGGCGCGCATATTTGGCGAACCGGCCGACTTTGAGCCTGACGCCCGCTACAGTTATTCCAACACAAACTATCTGTTGCTCGGCCGTATTCTTGATACCGTGTTGGGATACAGTCACCATCAATATGTCTACGATGACATATTGGCGCCGCTGGGGCTGACGCATACGTTCTTTACGCTTGGTGAAGTGGAATACGACGATGTTGTCAGTGGTTACTGGTATGAATATGACGATGATCTCAGGTTTCTCGAAGGATCGATGATCGCCACGGCAGAGGATGTCGGTATCTTTTTGAGGGCATTGAATGACGGTTCATTGCTCAACGACGACGAGCAAGCCATCTACTCGTCGATCTACGAATACGGGCATGACGGTTGGGTGCCAGGCTACCACAGCATGGCCCACTATTACGAGGACATCGACACGGTGGTGGTCCAATTTGTGAACACAACCGGCGGAGAAACCTGGGGAATAGCCAATGTCGTCGGCGGCAAGGCCACGGGGATATCGAGCATCATCTACGGCCGCATTGGCCGGATTCTTCACCGTTAGTTTTTGATCCACGAAGGCACACGAAGATACACGAAGAAGAACAGAGAAGGACACGGATTTCAGGATGACAAGGACAGCAGAGCAAAAAGCCTTCTGTCTGTTGTGCCTTCGTGGATCATCATTTTTCTGATTGCTGCTAAGGAAACCACAGTACGTAAGGAGGAAGTATTATGAAAGCAATGGTGCGCTACGAGTACGGCTTGCCGGACGAGGTTTTGGCATTCCAAGAGATCGACAAGCCAATGGTCAACGATGATGAGGTGCTGGTCCGAGTTCAAGCAATTGGACTCCACGCGGGCGACTGGCTCACGTTGAGGGGTATTCCGTACCTCATGCGCATGGCGCTCGGACTGTTCAAACCGAAAAGCATTGGTGTGGGAACCGATGTGGCCGGGTACGTTGAGGCCGTGGGCAAGAATGTGACACGGTTTCAACCAGGTGATGAGGTGTTCGGCTGGTCCAAGGGGGCCTGCGCCGAGTACGCCACCACCCAAGAAGACAAGCTCGTGCGAAAGCCCGCGGGCATCACCTTTGAGCAAGCCGCGGCCATCCCGACTTCCGCCGCCGCCGCCTTGTACGGTCTTCGCAAAACGGGGCAGATCGCGGCAGGGCAGAAGGTCTTGATCATCGGCGCATCGGGAGGCGTGGGGACGTTCGCTGTACAGATTGCCAAGTCCTTCGGCGCGGAGGTGACCGGCGTCTGTAGCACGCGGAATCTGGAAATGGTCCGCTCCATCGGTGCGGATCACGTCAGTGATTACACCCAGGAAGACTTCACCCAGAGCGGCGAGCACTATGATCTGATCCTCGATATCGCCGGGAACCGCCCACTTTCCGAAAGCAGACGGGCGCTCACGCCCGATGGCACCCTCGTGCTGGCCGGTGGCAAGGGTGGGCGCTGGCTCTATGGACTGGATCGTACAATCAAAGCGGCGATGGTGTCACCGTTCATCCGTCAGAATCTGCGCGGGTATGTCTCGCTGCCGGCGCACGAGGATCTGGTTGCGCTGAAGGAGCTTGTTGAATCTGGAAAGGTGACCCCGGTGATCGACCGGACGTACTCACTGAGCGAGACGCCTGCGGCCATGGGCTATCTCGGAGAGGGACACACGCAAGGGAAAGTCGTCATCACGATGTAGCCGACCAACGCCCGACAAGATTCAATAGTTCACAATGAATCGTGAACTGCTGAGATGGTTAGAAACGGGAGCAAGCCTGCCGAAGCCCGCCGACGCCGTCTGCTATGCTGCACAGAATCGAATCGCGTGCCTAACCAAGGAAGGAAGATTCTGTCATGAAGCGACGCCTACGTTACGTGCTCCCGCTACTGCTCGTCCTGGCGCTCAGCGCATGTACCGGTGTGCAAATGCCGCCTGCGCCTGCCGTTGACGCGCCCACCGCAGCAACAACGCCTGCCACGCAGGAAGCATCGACCGAAAACGCAGACGTGCAGCCACCGGACAACCTCTTCGCCGCGTTTTCCGAACCGTCCCAGACAACTGGCGATGTCCTCGTCCTCTACGGGCAGGTGTTGGATGTGAACGGTACACCTGTGCCTGACGTCGCCGTGGAAATCTGGCAGACCGACGCAGCCGGCGTCTACGATCATCCCCGCGATCCGGGGACCAACAGCCGGGACACCAGCTTCCAGTTCTACGGCACAGCGATCACCGATGCCGACGGCTGGTATGCCTTCCGCACCATCATGCCGGGCGAGTACGAGCCGCGTCCGCGCCACATCCACTTCAAGGTGAAGCAGGCCGACGCCACATTGTTGACGAGCCAGTTCTATTTCAGCGATGACGTGGCCCAGGTGCAGGGGGAAGGCATGTTCCGCGCAGCAGGCGACAGCGGCGATCTGCTTCTGCTCCAACTCGTGCAGGGCAACGGCGTGCTGCTGGCCAACGGACAGATCGTGGTCAACACCGCCGGCGGCGGGGACGCTGCCGCTAACGCCGACGCAGGGGGAAGGGCCGTACTACCCGGTCGTCACCGTGGGTGCGTACGACAACGACCTGACGCGTCTGCCGTAATCCTCGCAACATCGAGCGCCCCTAGACCCGCCAGGTTTTCCGCAACCCGGCGGGTCTAGAGGCTCAAAACACGAGCAAGTGCCGGGGACTTTTCGTCGCAGCGAGGCTGGGTCATCGCGCCGGCGCCTGGCGACTCGTCCAACGTGAAGTCCCCGGCACTTGGCGCAAATGGGTCGCTGATTCATTGCGGCTCGGCGGCAATCTGGCAGATCATGGCCGGGGCAGGGGGCGGTCACCGCGGCGGCTCTCCTCTGTTTCATTTTTCACTATGTATAATGAAAATTATACCAAGATAAAGATACCCAGAGGGGAGGGGGCGAGGGCTTCGTAGCGTCCGTTCTGCCAATCACCTAATCGCCCAATCCCTCAATCTCATCTCGCCAAACCACATTGACACGCGCCAACCTGCACTATCCTGCCTCCATCCCACATCCACAACTTCACACACAGCGGAGACACAGGTCATGAAGATCCTGATCCACTATCCCTTCAGCGAGGACGAGATCGAGCAGTTTTGCACTTTGGCGCGCAGTTTGGGCGATCACGAAATACTACACGCAAATTCCGAGGACGAAGCCGGCGCGCTGGCCGCGGACGTTGAGGTGTTGATGGGGCACTTCCGCCCTGCCGTTTGCGCTGCTGCACCCAACTTGCGCTGGATCCAGTCGTTCAGCGCCGGCATGGACAAGTTCCTCTTCCCCGAAATCATCGAGCGCGAGGACGTGGCGATCAGCAACGTGGCCGGCCTCTACGCGGTGCAAGGTGCGGAACACGCCTGGGCGCTGCTGCTGGCGCTGGCGCGCAGCCTGCCCACGGCCTTTACGTCACAGACGCAGCGCCGCTGGCAAAGTGGACCGGTGGTCTCCGTCACCGGGATGACGCTGGGCGTGGTGGGCATGGGCGGCTTTGGCCTGGAGATGGTGAAACGTGCCCAGGGCTACGACATGCACATCCTCGCCGTGGACGCTGTGCGCACCGAAGCGCCCACAGGCGTGGCCCAGCTCAAACCCGCCACCAAAGAAAATCTACACGAACTCCTGTCCCTGGCCGACGTGGTGATGATGGCCTGCCCCCTCACCAAGGAGACCTACCACCTCATTAGCAGCGAGGAATTCGCCATGATGAAGCCCACGGCCTACCTGATCAACGTCACCCGCGGCGGCATCATTGACGAGGACGCCCTGGTGGCGGCGCTCCAGAACAACCAGATCGCGGGCGCGGCCCTCGACGTCGTCGAAAAGGAACCGCTATCCGAAGACAGCCCCCTATGGGCCGCTCCGAACCTGATCCTCACGCCCCACCGCGCCGGCGCATCCCAACATCGTCACCGCGACATCGTCAACTTCTTCCAGCAGAATCTGCGCCGCTACCTCAGCGGCGAACCGGTTGTGAATCTCGTGGACAAGCGCCGCGGGTTTTAGTCGTCTTATAGACACGGATAGGAGGGAACACGGATATTCTTCGAGGGAAGGAAGAGAGAGGGACACGGATTGCGCGGACTATCAGGACATTCAGACGAAGGTAGAGGCAATTTTTGCCCGTTTCTTCTGCTGTCCTGATTATCCTGAAATCCGTGTCCCTCTCTTCTCTGCATTCGTAAAAATACGTGTTCCCTCCTATCCGTGTTTACAAAATCTTAGTACCCCATCCCCCGCAGATATTCGACCATCCGTCGGCTGCGTTTGGCCTCGCTTAGCGGGTCCTCGGCGCCGGGGATCGGCTCACCCGGGCAGGCGGTGACCCAGCGATCAAACTTAATCTCATCCAGCGTCTCTTTGATGGCGGCGAAGTCGACGTTGGTGGATTGGCCCACGTCCACCCACACGGGCAGGTAGAAGCCGTCGTCGCGGCGGGAGGTAGACGAATAATCCTGCAAGTGGACGTAGTTGAGCTGGTCCTGAAATCGCGCAAGGACGCGCACGGCTCGTACCCCCACAATTGGGCGTGCGACACGTCGATACACAGTTTCGCCTTGTCCAGAAACCCCATGTACGTGCGCCAGTCCTCGATGGAATCGACCAGCAGGTTGGTGTGGATGTGGTAGCTCAATTCCAGGCCGAACTGGGCGGCGTACTCGGCCCAGGCTTCGGCCCCATCAGCGGCGGCTTTGAGATCGTCGACGGTGACGGCGCGGTCCTTGGGCTTGGCCGCGTTCATGAACATGTAGCAGTCGGCCCCGGCCTCGGCGGCGTACTCCATGCGCCGTTTGTTGCGTTCCACATGCGTCCAATCGCGCACATCGGGCGATCCACTGGCGGTGAGGACGGCCAACGGCATGTCGGCGTTGGCGCAGATCTGCCGCAGCCGCGCGGTGTACCCATCCAATCCAGGCTAAGGCGTCCCTCCCATCCGTCCCATCCTGCTTCTTTGAGTGCGGTCAGCGCAGGTTCCAGATCCGGATCGCGCCAGCGCAGCGTAGCATAGCCAAGTCGAAACATGGTCGGCCTCCTGTGTGGTTGTGTGGGGAAAAGAGATGATGGGATGATGCGATAATGGGCAGAGGCGGCGAGGCGGTTACGCCCATAGGCGTTAAGATAACGCTATACGAGCAAGTGCCGGGGACTTTTCGTCGCAGCGAGACGGGGTCATCACTCCTGGCGACTCGTCCAACGGAAGTCCCCGGCACTTTCGTTCGACCTTAACTTAACGCCTATGCGGTTACGCCCCCTCCCCCTTCTCGCGCCGCCAACAGAGTTATACCCCATTTGGGGTCAATCAACAAGCGTCCACCGGATGCGTGACTATGCGCAGGCGATTAGGAGATTGGCTCGCCACTCGTTTCCCCGCGCATCTTGGCCCAATTTGCCACTCCATAGTAGACTAGCCCTCATGGTTTTTGATTTTCACCAGAGTTTTTCATGCGCCTTGCTGCTCCTTGGCGAATGAAAGATGTGGACACAGTTTGACTATCCGTGTTTCGCTCGATCCGTGTCCACAAGCTCTTCTCAGGGCAGCGGAGGCGCTGTGGAGTTTTCTGAGTTCAAGCAGGCGGTACAGGACAATGTGGGTCGTGTGGTGATCGGCAAGGCCGACGTGGTAGAGATGATGCTGGTCGCCATGTTGTGCGAAGGCCACCTCTTGCTCGAAGACGTCCCTGGCATCGGCAAGACGACGCTGGCAAAAACACTGGCGCGCAGCGTGGGTTGCTCGTTCGCCCGTATCCAGTTCACGCCCGATCTGCTGCCCGGCGACGTCACCGGCATCAACTTCTACAATCAGAAGACCCAGGGCTTCGAGTTTCGCCCCGGCCCCATCTTCAGCCAGATTGTGCTGGCCGATGAGATCAACCGGGCCACGCCACGCACGCAATCGTCCTTGCTCGGGCGATGCAGGAACGCCAGACCACCGTGGACCGCGAGACGTACGCGCTGGAACGCCCTTTCCTGGTCATCGCCACCCAGAACCCCATCGAGTTGGAAGGCACTTTCCCCCTGCCCGAAGCCCAGTTGGATCGCTTCCTCATGCAGCTTGAACTGGGCTACCCCAGCCTCGCCGAAGAGGAAGAGATGCTGCTGCGCTACGAACGCCAGGACCCACTCGTGGATCTGCAACCCGTGGCCGACGCCGCCGACATCGTCGATCTGCAAGGCCGCGTGCGCGCCATCCACGTCAACGAAGACGTGCGCAACTACGCCCTCGCCGTGGTGCGAGCCACCCGTGAACACCCGTCGGTGGCGTTGGGCGTGTCACCGCGCGGGACGCTGGCCCTCTATCGCGCAGGACAGGCCTACGCCGCCCTGCACGGACGCGACTTCGTCATCCCCAGCGACATCCAACGCCTGGCCCCGCCCATCCTCACCCACCGCATCCACATCAGCCCGCAGACACGCCTACGCGGACGCACACCACAGCAGGTGGTGGCCGAAGTGGTGGAGAGTGTGCCGGCGCCGGTGGCAGAGTGAAAGGATTTACGATTGACGATTTACGATTGTCGTGTTGGGGGTGTGAATGGGCAATTGGCACCTCTGTTCGAAGAGGGACCAATGTCCGCTCATCTCCTTACCGCAGCAATCGTCAATCGTCAATCGAAAATTGACCCATGTTTCGATCCAAACTCCTTCGTTCGCGTCGCTTCGTCGACGTTTCCAAAGATACACAGTTCACCGACGCCTGGCTGATCGTGGCGGTGATTCTGCTTGTGATCGGTTTGGTCATCGACAACGCCTTCTTCTCGACGGCGGCGGTGACCATCGCTGTGTTGGTGGGTGTCACCTGGGCGTGGGGCGCGCTCAGTCTTGCCGGGTTGACCTACGAACGCCGCTTTTCCGAGATCCGCGCCTTCCAGGGCGAGCAGATCCAGTTGACGCTGACCGTGAGCAACCGCAAACCCCTGCCGCTGACCTGGCTCTCTATCGAAGACTCGTTTCCCGCCGTCCTGCCCGTGGACGGTAAGACAATCACGCTCAACCGCGCCACCAACCTGGGCGAATTCCGCAGCTTTTGGATGCCGAACGCCTTCCAACGTGTGCAGCGTCACTTCACCGTGGACTGCGTGGAGCGCGGCTTCCATCGGTTTGGCCCGACGCAGCTTTCCACTGGCGACGGCTTCGGCTTCTTCGGACGCACGGTCACCTTGCCCGAGGAACAGCGTCTAATCGTCTACCCTCGCCTCTACTCAGTGGACGAACTCAACCTGCCCGCCAAGAATCCGTTCGGCGAACGCCGCGCCCACGAGCGCCTTTTCGAGGACCCGCTGCGCACGGTGGGCATCCGCGAGTGGCAGCAGGCCGACGATCCGCGGCGCATCCACTGGAAGGCCACGGCGCGCCACGGCGAAATGCTCAGCCGGCTCTACGAACCCAGCCGCGAGGAGCAGATCGTCATCGTGCTCAACGTGGCCACGATGCTGCGCCACTGGCACGGCATCATCCCCGAGTTGATGGAGCGGGTGATCAGCGTAGCCGCCAGTTTGGCCGTCATCGCCGCCGAAGAGCGCCACGCCGTGGGTCTCATCGCCAACGGTGTGCTGCCTGGCAGCGATCAACCGTTGCGCCTGCTTCCCGGCCGCGCCCCCGATCAGGTGATGCGCATCCTCGAACTGCTGGCCGCGGTGACGCCCTTCGCCAGCACGCAGATCGAAACGTTGTTGCTCCACGAAGCGCCGCGGCTCTCCTGGGGCGCCACCATCGTCGTCGTCACCGCCATCGTCCACGACGATCTCCTCGCCGCCCTGCTCGATCTCGTGGACGCCGGACGCCGCGTCGTCCTCTTCACCCTGGCCGAAGCCCCACCGGAGCGGATGTTGCCGGGCGTGATCGTGTACCACGCGCCGGGGATTGTGGAGGATCTGATCGTGGTGGAAGGAGGGGATGATGCGTAAGGCGTAATTCGAATTACGCCTTACGCCCCATCATGCTCACCACCAACCGCCGTCTCCGCACCATTTTCATCGCCCTGGCCGGGATGGAGGCCGTTGTGGCCGCTGTTGCGCTGCTGCTGCTCTTTCGGTTTGAGCCGATCTGGGGGTCGGCTGCGCCTGTGATCGCGCCGGCGCGGCTTGTGCTTGGCCTGTGGGTGGTGATACTGGCGCTGCTCGCCGCCGTGGACATGTTGACGCGCAGTCGCCTCTCCGACCGCAACTACCGGCTGACAACGCTGGCGCTCATGACCGCGACAGGGCTGATCCTGGCGCGGGAACTGGTCGGCGTGTCGGGTGTCTTCGATCTGCGCTGGCTGGCGAAGGCAGTGGTGTCGACGGTCAACTTTCACCGCGGCCTGCACCCGGCCACCTTTGGGCTGATCCTTGGGTTCTTCCTGTGGTGGCGGGCGTCGTCGCTGGCGGATCGGGATGTGGCCTTTTGGGGGATCGGGCTGTCTTTTCGATTGGGGATGCTGTTGGTGATTGGCGGCGCAGGCTGGTTGACGGCGCGCGAACGTGGGCTGATCGACACTGCGATCTGGCTGTTCGCGCTCTACCTTGTCTGTGGCCTCACTGCCGTGGCCCTGGCGCGCAGTGACGAGAAAGCCGTCGGCGCGGCGGGCAGCGCAGGGCGTGCGCTCTCGTTTGGCCGATTGCTCCAGTTGCTGCTCGTGGTCGGCTTCATCGTGGGGCTGTCGGTTTGGATCGGTGTCGGCTATTCTCCCGCCGACATGCGCGCCACGCTGGCGCTCCTCGATCCACTTTGGGGCGTGGTTCGGTTTTGGGGCCAGTACGTGATCCTTGCCCTTGCTTTCGTGCTGGAGATCGTGGTCGGTTGGCTCTTTGCACTGATTTCGCCCTTGCTGGCGCAGCTCGATCTGGCTGGCGCTGGCCGAATTCGCCCAGCAATTCCCGCTGGATCAGCAGCCCGAGCCGTTGGAACAGAGCGATCCCGGCCCTACGCCGGTCTGCTGCTGGCGGCGCTGCGCGTAACCGTGGTGACCGTGGCCGTGGTGCTGGCGCTGGTGATCTTTTACATCTTCATGGGGCGACGGCAGCGCCAGGCCGCCAAAGACGAGGCCGAATCCACCGGCGCGCTCTCCGCCGATCTCAATGCCGGTGTCCTGCGCCGCGGTCTGGATCGCCTGCGCCACTGGGCTAATCTCGTGCGTCAATATGGCCTGGGCGCGCAGTTGCTCGACGCCATCACCGTGGAAAACATCTACGCCAACCTCAGCCGCATCGCCCGTCAGCGTGGACACCCTCGCCGCGCCGCCCAGCCCCCCGACAAATACCTGCCCGCGCTGATGCTGGCCTTCCCCGGCCACGACGCCGCGCTGGAACGGATCACCAACGCCTACATGCGCGTCCACTACGGTGATCACCCCGTCGGCGGCGACGAGTTGAGCGTCCTGCGCGAGGATTACGATCTGCTGCGTAGCGATCAAACACAGGGATCGTTCCGAAATCCTTCAGAATAGAACGCGGATCGAGCGGATTGGGCGGATCGAAGCGGATTTCCAGAGATTAGAATTTCAATCCGTCTGATCCGCTCAATCCGCGTTCTATTTTCCTCGCCCCGTGTGTCCACAGGGTGTAATTCAAGTTGGGGGCAGGCCCAAGTGCCGGGGACTTTTCGCCGCAGCGAGACGGAGTTTTCGCTCTTGTCGCCACGTCCATCGTGAAGTCCCCGGCACTTTCGCCCCGAATCTGAATTGCACCCGTGTGTCCACAAGAAAAATTGACACACAGCCGTATTCTGTTATCATGTTACGTTTAGTGGTCTGACCAGTTGCCCATGCCGCGCCGCGGTTTGCTTGGAAAGGTTTGCTTGCTATGACTCTGACTGATTCCACCTTTGGGAAAGTAGAAAAATCCGTCCTTTCCGATCAGATCGCCGAGCGCATTTTGCAGATGGTGCAAGAAAAGCGACTGAACCCCGGCGACAAGCTGCCGCCCGAGCGTGAGTTGGCCGCCATGATGAATGTGAGCCGCCCGGCCTTGCGCGAGGCGTTGCGCGGACTGGCCATGATGAACATCATCGAGATCCGGCAGGAGCGCGGGCGCGTATGTGACCGATCTCGATCCGGCGCAGCTGGTGCAGCACCTCAACTTCGTCTTCGCGCTGGATGATTCCACCATCCTCCAACTCTTCGACGCCCGCATGATCGTGGAAGTGGGCCTGATCGAAATGGCCGCTCAGCGCATCACCGACGAGGACATACACCTGCTGGAAGAAAACATGGCCAGCGCCACCGAAGTCTTCGATGATGTCGAGGCTTTCTTGCAGGCCGATCTCGAACTGCACATGCTCATCGCCCAGATCGCGCGCAACCCCATCCTGGCGCGCTTCATGGAATCGATCCAGCAGCTTGGCCTGGCCAGTCGCCGCCGCACCGCCATGATCCCCGGTGTGGCCCAGCGCAGCAGCGCCGATCACCGCCGCATTGTCGGCGCGCTCAAGAGCCGCGATGTCGCTGCCGCCCGCCAGGCCATGCTCGATCACCTGGGGAATGTGGAGACGAAGTTACGCACAATCTCGAACGGACATGAGGGGTGATGCGAAGAGGCGGAGAGGCGAAGACAGAGACTCGATGCTCGCCTCCTCGCTTCTTCTTATCATCGCCTCTCCCACCCTCCCCACACTTTAGACTGCCAACATGGCCAACATCTCCTTAGCCCGCCAATCCGACGCCAACTTGCGTTGGAATTTCACGGTGAACGTGCTCGACATCATGTTCATCACGCTGGGATTCAGCATGATCTCCCGCGACACGGTGATCCCGGTGTTGATGAGCACGCTCACCGATTCAAAGATCGCGATTGGGTTGATCCCTGCGCTGTGGGCGATGGGCTACTACCTCCCCCAACTGCTCATGGCGAATTTCACCGAAGGGCTGCGCTACAAAAAGCCGTTCGTGGTGCTTGTCAGCGGCATCGGGGAACGCCTGCCCTACCTGGCAATGGCGCTGGCCGTGTGGCTCTGGGCCGCGGACAGGCCGACCTGGGCGGTGGTGGTGATCCTGGGTGGGCTGCTCACGGCGTCCGCTGCGGCTGGGATCGCCACACCGGCCTGGTACGACATGATCGCCAAGGTCATCCCTGTTCACCGCCGCGGCATCTGGTCGGGGACAGGGCGGAGTTTGGGCGCGGGGCTGGGCATCATCGGGGCCTATTTTGTGGGCCGCATTCTGGTGGCCTTCCCCTACCCCAACAACTACGCCATCCTGTTTTTGATCGCGTCCTTCTGGATCATCCTCTCGTGGGTGGCGCTGACGCTCAATCGTGAGCCGCCCAGCGAACACGTCAAGCCGAAGATGACCACGCGCCAGTACCTGCGCAAACTGCCCAGCGTCTTGCGTCGCAATCCCAACTACAGCCGTTACCTGATCAGCCGCAGCACGATCCAACTCGGCGCGATGGCAGCCGGCTTCTACATGGTCTACGGCGTCGAACGCTTCGCCATCGACGGCGCCACCATCGGCGCGTTGACCAGTGTGATCATCGGCACGCAGGCCGTCATGAACCTGGTGTGGGGCAGCCTGGGCGACCGCCTCGGCCACAAGACTGTGCTGATGACGGGCGCGTTTGTCCTGGCGACGGCGTCGTTGTTGGCGTGGCAGGCGCAGTCGGTGCTTTGGATCGGCGTTGTTCTGTTCCTGCTCGGGTCGTTCCTGGCCGCAGACGCGGTGTCGGCGCTCAACATCATCCTCGAATTCTGTGCGCCCGAAGACCGCCCCACCTACATCGGCCTCACCAACACACTCCTCGCCCCCGTCGTCACCGTTGCGCCCATCCTCGGCGGTTGGCTGGCCGAAGTCAGCGGTTACCCTGTCCTTTTCGGCGTGGCCATCGCCGCCAGCGCCCTGGGTGGATTGCTGATGATGTTTTGGGTGAAGGAGCCGAGGATGGGACAGATGACGGGATGATGAGATGATGCGATAATGGACCCAAGACATCCATCATCATCATCCCATCATGATCATCTTCTTCCACTAGAAAAGCCATGAACCATGACACCGCAAACAGAATCAGTCACCCTCGATCTCTCCGCCCCCTGGCAGGTGATCCGACATGACGACTCGCCGCCAGCCCAACTGGCGCTGGCCGAACTCCAGGATCATTGGTCTGCCATCACAGGACAATCGCTGATACAGACCGTGAACGCCGACGCGGATCGGTTGATCGTCCTCAGCGTTGACGGCAACGGCGACGACGGCTTCACCTGGCAAGCAAGCGCCGACCGCGTCGAGATCACCGGACACAGCGCCCTCGGGCTGCTCTTCGCTGTGTACCACTTCCTCGAAGCGTTGGGCGTCCGCTGGCTCGCCCCCGGCCCGCAGTGGACCCGCATCCCGCAGCACAAAATCGCCCAGTTAACCAATCGCCCAATCGCCCAATCCCCCTCCCTCCCCGGCCGCTGCCTGATCATCGGCCACTACGCCTTCATCATCGACGTTGAGGATTGGATCATCTGGGCAGCGCGCAACCGCTACAACACCATCTTCATCCACACCACGCCCGAAGAAGTGGGTCTGGGCGCGGTGCCGGAATGGGCATGGCAGCGCTACCGACCGGCGGCGATGCGGCGTATTCGGGAGCGTGGATTGGTCCTCGAAGTGGGCGGACACAAATTGCCGTCGCTGCTGCCGCGGTCGCTGTTCAAGCAGATGCCGCTGGCCTTCCGCGAAGAGGACGGCAAACGCACGCCCAAGTTCAATCTCTGCCCGTCCAGCCCCGAGGCCAAGTACGTGGTGCAGCAGAACGCCCGCCGCTACTTCGAGGACAACCCCGGCGTCGACGTCTACCACATCTGGGCCGATGACATCCCCGGCGGCGGCTGGTGTAGCTGCGACATGTGCAAGCGCCTCAACAGCACCGATCAACTGATGATGGCCACAAACATGGTGGCCGAAGTGCTGGCCGAGGTGCATCCCCGCGCAGAACTCTCGTTCATCTCGTATCTGGACACCGAGGAACCGGCCAAACACGCCACACCGCTGCCCAACCTGTGCCTGCTCTGGGCGCCGCGCACCCGCAACTACGGCAAGGCCACCGACGATCCGTCCTGCCCGGTGAACACACCTTACTATCCCAACACGTTCAAGACGCAGATCGAGGCCATGCAAAGCGCCGGCACTGTGCGCGTCTTCGAGTACTACAGCGACGCCGTCCTCTTCAAGTCGGTGCTGCCCGTGCTGACGCATGTCCTCGCGCAGGACGTGCGTTTTTACCGCAACGTGGGCGTCCACACCCTGCAAACGCTGATGACGGGCGATCACCCGTGGGTCACCGCGCAGTGGACCAACTGGCTCTTCGCCCGCCTCACCTGGGACGCCGAAGCCGACGTCGACGCGCTGCTGGCCGATTACTGCAACGCCGCTTTCGGCGTAGCCGGGTCAGAAATGGTGGGCTACTACAACGCGCTGGAACGTGCATTTGCCTTGGTCCTCGATCAGACGCCGGATCAGCGGTCACCGTCCGCAGCCCAACTCGCCGCTGGACATCGTGCGCACGCCCATGAACGACATGGAGGATCCCGTCTACGCTCAGCCCGCAACGTTACGCCGCCGCGTGGCGGACACGTCTACGATCCTGGCGCACGTAGAACGAAGCCGTCGGTCGTCATGCGCGCGCCAGATCGCCGTCACCGTCGCTGTCCGCCGAAATCACCCCGAGCTGACCCGCGCCTGGCTCACCTTCACCGCGCAGCGCATCCGTCTCTACAACGCGATTGCGTCCACACCGCCCGCAGCGGACGCCCAACAACACTGGGACGCCGCCGACCGCGCCTACAAGCAGGTCACGTCCTGGGCCGAGGTGAACCTGAAGCCGCCCTTCGCGAGAACGTCAAAGTGATCCACCTGCTCATGTGGCAGGCCCGCTTGCGCCGCATCCAGGCCGATCACCTGACGCCGTCCTGGCAGCGCCCGCTTGTGGGCGCGGGGACGATGGCGCAGACCGCACTGGAGTGGAGCACGATGAATCGCGCGTACAAGAAAGAAGAAGACTAGCCATGCCCCACGATCTCACCCTCTTCTACGACACCCCCGCCGCGGCGTGGACCGAGGCCCCGCCCATTGGCAACGGACGGCTGGGCGGGATGGTCTTCGGCGGCGTGGCCGAGGAGCGCATCGCCCTCAACGAAGACACACTTTGGGCAGGCAGTCCTCGCGCGGGGACCAACCCCGACGCCGCGGTCGTGCTGCCCGAAGTGCAGCGTCTACTCCTGGCGGGCGACTACCTGGCCGCCGAAGAACTGTGCAAGCGCATGCAAGGGCCGTACACCCAATCGTACTTGCCATTGGGCGATCTCTTGTTGCGCTTTCCCCATGCTGAGGCAGAAGAATATCGAAGATCCCTCGACCTTGAAACTGCCGTCGTCACAGTGTCTTATCGCGTGGGCGACGTGAACTTCCGGCGCGAAGTTTTCGCCAGCTGCCCAGATCAGGTAATGGCGGTTCGAGTAACATCCGATACCCCTGGGAGCGTCCAATGTACGGCGACATTGCAAAGCCAGATGCCCTGCGTGGCGACCAATCTCGGCGCGGACAGCCTGCAACTGAGCGGGGAAGCGCCAATCCACGCTGATCCCAGCTACCACAGCAGCGCCGACCCGATCCGCTACGACAACGGCATGGCCTTCTGCACCCAAATCCACGTCCGCGCCGAGGGTGGCCGCGTGTGGACCGACGACAGCGGCGTCCACGTTGAAGGAGCCGACGCCGTCACCATCCTCCTCGCCGCCGCCACCAGCTTCAACGGCTTCGACAAGCACCCTGGTCACGAAGGCAAAGCCCCCCACCTTATCGTGACTTCACAGCTTGAAAAACTGGATGACAGAAGCTATCGCTCACTACACGAAACCCATATCACCGATCACCAATCTCTCTTCAACCGCGTCACCCTCGAACTCGACTCTGCCCAGTCACCAGTCACCAATCACCAATCACCTCTCCCAACCCGCATCACCACCTTCAACCAGACCAATGATCCTAGCCTGATCGCCCTGCTCTTCCAATACGGTCGTTACCTGCTCATCGCAAGTTCCCGGCCAGGCACACAACCGGCCAACTTGCAGGGGATCTGGAACGATCTCATACAGCCGCCGTGGAGCAGCAACTACACGATCAACATCAACACCGAAATGAACTACTGGCCCGCCGAGGTGACCAATCTCGCCGAATGCCATCAGCCGCTGCTCGACTTCTTGCAGGAATTGCCCGAGGTCGGCCGCGGCATCGCCGAGACCAACTACAATTGTCGCGGTTGGGTAGCGCATCACAATTCAGACCTGTGGCGACACGCCGCGCCTGTGGGCAACTACGGCCAGGGACAGCCGCGCTGGTCGATGTGGCCGTGGGGCGGAGCCTGGCTCTGCCAGCACCTGTGGGAACACTATGCCTTTGGCGGTGATGTGGCTTTTCTACGCGAACGTGCTTACCCGGTGATGGCCGAGGCGGCGCGCTTCGCCCTCGACTTCCTCATCGAGGACGGCCAGGGCCATCTCGTCACCGCGCCGTCGACGTCGCCCGAGAACGACTTCACCACGCCCAACGGCGTCACCGCCACAGTGAGCATGGCGTCGACCATGGACATGCGTCGATCCTGTGGGATCTCTTCACCAATCTGCTCGAAGCGTCGCAGATCCTGGGCATCGACGACGCGTTCACGGCGGCGTTGGCCAGCGCCCGCGCCCGCCTCTACCCGCCGAAGATCGGTCAACACGGCCAGCTTCAAGAGTGGTACCTCGATTGGGACGATCCCAACGATCACCATCGGCACACGTCGCACCTCTTTGGCCTGCATCCGGGCCGCCAGATCACGCCGGACGCTACGCCCGATCTCTTCGCGGCGGCGCGACGCTCGCTGGAACTGCGCGGTGACGCCAGCACCGGCTGGTCGATGGCGTGGAAGCTCAACTTCTGGGCGCGCTTCCTCGACGGCGACCATGCCTACCAGATGCTGCACACCATGCTCAAACTTGTCCCCTCAGACGTGCGCCACGTCAGTGAGTCTGGTGGTGTCTATGCGAATCTTTTCGACGCCCACCCACCCTTCCAGATCGACGGCAACTTCGGGGCGACGGCGGGCATCGCCGAGATGCTGCTGCAAAGCCACGCCGGTTACATCCACCTGCTGCCCGCCCTGCCCACCGCCTGGCCCAGTGGACGTGTCACCGGCCTGCGCGCCCGCGGCAACGTCACCGTGGACATCGAATGGCGCGACGGCAAGCTGGCGCGGGCCGTGTTGCGCGCAGGAAAGGACGGTCCCCTGCGTGTGCGGGTGACGGGAATGGATGAGGTGGTCATTGACGCGGAGGCGGGCGGCGAATACGTTGTCGAACCCTGATCTTGTCATATCGTAAATCAAAACATGAAAGGACACTCTCTCATGCTCACAAAGCCCTTCGGCAAACTCGGCTGGCCCGTCACCGTAGTCGGGCTGGGGACGTGGAACATCGGCAACCAGTGGGGCGACATCGATGACGTGACGGCGTGGTCGACGATCCGCGCTGCCTTCGACAGCTTCAGCATCAACCTGTTCGACACGGCGGAATCGTACGGCATCCCCAACGGGCTGTCGGAGATGCGGCTGGGGCAGGCGCTGGCCGGAATTCGTCACAGCGTCTACATCGTCAGCAAGATCGGCAATTGGGGCAAACGCACCGGCGGCAGCATCCCCAAGACGGGCGTGGACAGCATCCGCGCCAGCGGGCACGCATCCTCGGGCGGTTGCGCACCGACTACGTGGACACCGTCCTCTGCCACGAGGGCGACATCGAAGACCCTCCGTCTACCTCGAAGGCTTCGAGGCGCTGCTGTCCGAAGGCTGCATCCGCTCCTACGGCATCAGCACCAACAGCCTCGACGTGCTCAAACGTTTCAACGCCAACGGCACGTGTAGCGTGGTGCAGGTGGACTATTCACTGCTCAACCGCGCCCCCGAAGACGCCTTCCTCCCCTACTGCCAGGAGAACGGCATCGCCGTCATGGTGCGCGGTCCGCTGGCCAAGGGGCTGCTTTCCGGTCGCTACACGAAAGGCAGCATCTTCACCGACACCGTTGCGCCGCTGGATGGACCAACGATCCCCCCGCAGCACGCCAAATACGAACAGCAGATCGAACAGGTTGAGCGGCTGGCCCAGGTGGTCCGTCCTGGCGCGGAGATGGTCAACGCTGCCATCGCCTACACCTTCAGCCATCCCGCCGTCTCCGTCACCATCCCCGGCGCAAAGTCGGCAGAGCAGGCAAGGATGAACGCCGCAGCGGGGCAGAAGGTGCTGACGAGCGAAGAACTCGCTGCATTGGCAAGCGCGTGACGATTTACGATTTTCGATTGACAATCGTCAATCGTAAATCGTCAATCGAAAATCGTAAATTCCCAAAAGGAGCACCCATGACCACCCAACAACCCCTCCTCCCACTGGCGCTGGTTCCCCGAGGCGCTTTGGGATGTTTATCCACTGGGGACCGTATGCGCAGTATGGACGCGGGGAGCAGGTGCTCTTCCGCAAGCATTTGGATCAGAACGAGTACGAACGCCGCGCCTGTGCGTGGGACCCGCAGGGCTTCGACGCTGCGCAGTGGGCGCAGGTGGCCAAGGACGCAGGCATGCGCTACGCCGTCCTCACTTCGCGGCATCACGACGGCTACTGCCTGTGGGATTCAAAACTGACCAACTACACCAGCGTGCAGCAGACGCCCAAACGTGATTTCGTGGCCGAATACGTTGAGGCGTTTCGGGCGGCGGGGATCCGCGTGGGGCTGTACTATTCGCTGGCCGATTGGCGCATTCCGGCGTATTGGAACGGCCCTGCTGGGGACCCCGACGGCTGGGCGGCGTTCACGGAGTACGTCCACGGGCAGGTGCGCGAACTGTTGAGCAACTACGGCAAGATCGACGTGATCTGGTTCGATGGCGCGTGGCCGCAGACAGCGTCGGAGTGGCACAGCGCCGAACTCGTGGACATGATCCGCTCGCTCCAGCCCGAAATCCTGATCAACAACCGCCTCGGCGTGGACGATCCCGCCGCGGATGTCCCCGGTTCAGCGGTCCCCAGCACGGGGCGTTCGCGCAATCTGGGCGACTACGGCACCCCCGAACACGAGATCAAGGCCGAGGATCGCCTGTGGGAATCGTGTCAGGTGACTACGTGGCGGCTGTGGGGATACACCCACGGCGAACGCTGGCGACCGACGGCTCTGCTGCTCGATATGCTGGTGGAAGCGGCGGGGAAGGGCGGCAACCTGCTCCTCAACGTCGGCCCCGACGCCCAAGGACGGCTCCCCGCCGAGTTCGAGGACCGCATGGCCCAGCTTGGCGCGTGGCTCGACGTCCACGGCGAGGCGATCTACGGGGTGGAAGCCGGCGAAGTCTGCGAGTTTGTCACCTACGGGCGGCAGACGCGCAAGGACAACAACCTCTACCTCATCGTCCGCTTCTGGGACAACAACGGCGAAGTCAACCTGGGTGGGCTGGCAACCAAGGTCAAGCGCACCGTCCTCCTCACCACCGGCGAGGAAGTCCCCTTCACGCAGACGGAGGACCATGTCCTCGTCCATGGGTTGCCAGTCGCGCCGCCCACCGATCTCTTCCCCGTGATTAAGCTCGAATGCGAAGGGCCACCGCAGGCGCGTCCTTGGGCCAAGGATCGGTTGTGGAGCGGCGATCCCCGGCGCATGGTGGTGTGGGCCGAAAAGCGCGGCAGCGGTGTGGATGCGGCGGCGGATCGTCCTGAATGATCTAGGGGAATTGTGGACACGGATTGGGAGAAACACGGATTTCTCTCCTTCTGATCTCTGTGCTCTCCGTATCTCCGTGGTGAAATCGGTTTTTGTGCGTACCCGGACATGGACACGGAGCGAAGGAATACGGTCCAGACAACAAAAAATCCGTGTTTCTCGCCATCCGTGTCCACACAAAAAACAGATGGAGCGACAGCGCATGACAGTCGATCAAGTGAAGGCGTGGGCGGAGACGGTGACGATCCCCACCTACCCCGTCGGCGCGGCGGAGAAGAATCCGCTGTTCTTGGAAAAACGCGTCTTCCAGGGCAGCAGTGGTGTGGTCTACCCGTACCCCGTCATCGAATCGGTGGCCGACGAAAAAGAGGACCGCGACTACACCGCCGTCTTCCTCGAAAATCGCTACCTGCGCGTTATGATCCTGCCCGAACTGGGCGGCCGCGTGCAGATGGCGCAGGACAAAACCAACGGCTACCACTTTGTCTACTACAACCAGGTGATCAAACCGGCGCTGGTGGGGCTGGCCGGGCCGTGGATCTCCGGCGGCATCGAGTTCAACTGGCCGCAACACCACCGCCCCACCACCTTCATGCCCACCGACTGGTTCATCGATGAGCACGAGGACGGCAGCAAAACCGTGTGGTGCGCCGAAATCGAGCCGATGTTCAACACCAAAGGCATGCACGGCTTCACGCTCCACCCAGACACGGCCTACCTGGCAATCGACGTGCAACTGAGCAACCGCACCAGCGAGCCGCAGACCTTCCTCTGGTGGGCAAATCCTGCTGTCCACGTCAACGAGGACTACCAGTCGATCTTCCCGCCCGACGTCCACGCCGTGATGGACCACGGCAAGCGCGATGTCTCCACCTTCCCCATCGCCACGGGGACATACTACAAGATCGACTACGCGCCGGGGACCGACATCTCGCGCTACAAAAACATCCCTGTGCCGACGTCGTACATGGCCTACCACTCAGATTTCGACTTCATCGGCTGCTATGACCACGGCCGACGCGCCGGCATGATCCATGTGGCCAACCACCATATCGTCCCCGGCAAGAAGCAGTGGACATGGGGCACCAGCGACTTCGGGCAGGCGTGGGATCGTCAACTCACCGATGAGAACGGGCCGTACATCGAGCTGATGTGCGGTGCGTACACCGACAACCAGCCCGACTTTTCGTGGCTGATGCCGGGCGAAGAGAAGCGTTTCACCCAGATCTTCATGCCCTTCAAGCAGATCGGCGGCATCAAGAACGCCAACGCCGACGCTGCCGTCAACCTCGTCGTCAACGGAAAGGCCGTCGAAATCGGCGTCTACGTGACCCGTCCGCGCTCGGTCCGCGTGGAACTGCGCCAGGGTGATCACGTGCATTGGGAACACAAAGCCACACTTTCGCCCCTCGATTCGCTATACGAAAGCATCACCCTGCCTGCTCTTGTGGACGCCACGACGCTCACGCTGAGCGTCCTCGACGGCGAGCGTGAGATCATCGCCTTCACCCCGCTGGGCGACGACGAATCGCCGATCCCCGAGGCCGCGCGGCCTGCCCGACCGCCCGCGGAGATCGAAAGCGTGGAAGAACTCTTCCTCAACGGGCTGCACCTGGAGCAGTACCGCCACGCCACCTTCCAGCCCGAGCCGTACTACGAAGAGGCGCTGCGCCGCGATCCACTGGACAGCCGCTGCAACAACGCGCTGGGTCTGCTGCTCTACCGCCGCGGCAAGTTCGCCGAAGCGGAACCGTTCTTCCGCCGCGCCATCGAACGCCTCACCAGCCGCAACCCCAACCCCTACGACGGCGAGGCCTACTACAACCTGGGGCTGTCGCTCAAAATGCAAGGACGCAACCGCGTCGCCTTCGACGCCTTTTACAAAGCGATCTGGAACGCCGAACTGCAAGCCGCCGGTTACTTTGAACTGGCGCGCCTTGCCGCCCACAGTCAACGTTTCGACGAGGCGCTTGATTTGACTACGCGCAGTCTGCGCCGCAACTGGCTGCACCATCCGGCTCGTCATCTGCGCATCGCGCTGCTGCGCCGTCAAGGACACACCGATGAGGCCACGCAGGTCATCGAGGAAGCGCTGACACTGGATCGCTTCGAGTACGGCGCGCTGTGGGAACGAGGTCTGCTGGGCGGGGAGGATGCCACACGCCATCTGCGCGGGGACGTCCACACGTTCGTCGATCTGGCGCTGAACTACGCCCACGCCGGTCTCTTCGACGAGGCCGTGGACCTGCTCCAGCGCGCGCCGCAGGACGATCCCATGCCGCATTACTACCGCGGGTGGGTCCTCGCACACGCTGGTCAGCAGGACGCGGCAAGCGAGGCGTTCGCGCAGGCCGCGACCACGTCCACCGATTTCTGCTACCCCAACCGGCTGGAAAGTGTGTCGGCGCTGCAAGCCGCCATTGCCGCCAGCCCACAGGACGCGCACGCGCCCTACTTGCTGGGCAACTTCTGGTACGCCCACCGCCGCTACGACGAGGCCATCGATTGCTGGGAGCAGGCTCGGGCGCTTGAGCCGTCCTTTGCCACGGTGCAGCGAAACCTGGGGCTGGCCTACTACAACAAACGCCAGGACGCAGAACGAGCGCAACAGGCGTATGAAACTGCCTTCACCCTCGATCCCGGCGATGGACGTGTGCTTTTTGAGTTGGATCAGCTCTACAAACGCCGCAACCGCGCCCCTGCGGACAGGCTGTCTTTGCTCGAACAGCACAGCCGCTTGGTGGACGGGCGCGATGATCTCACCATCGAGCGCATCACGCTGCTCAACGTCCTGGGCCGCCACGATGAGGCGTACCGACGGATCATGGCGCGCAATTTCCATCCTTGGGAAGGCGGCGAGGGCAAGGTGACGGCGCAGTACGTGTGGAGTCTGGTGGAGCGGGCCAGGCAGGCATCGATGACGCCCGCTACGCCGACGCCGTGGCCGATCTGGGCGCGGCGCAGGTCTACCCACCCAATCTGGGCGAAGGCAAACTCTACGGCGCGCAGGAAAATCACATCTTCTACCACCTGGGCCGCGCCTACGCGGGCATGGGCAACACGCAAAAGGCCGAGGACGCCTGGCAGCGCGCCGCCGTGGGGTTGAGCGAGCCGTCTTCGGCCATGTTCTACAACGATCAGCCGCCGGACATGATTTTCTACCAGGGACTGGCCCGTCAACGCTTAGGACAGACCGACGCCGCGCGCCAGATCTTCCAGCGCTTGATCGACTACGGCCGCGCCCACCTCGACGACGACGTGCAGATGGACTACTTCGCGGTGTCGCTGCCGTCGTTCCTCGTCTTCGACGAAGACCTGAACGAGCGCAACCGCATCCACTGTCATTACATGATGGCGTTGGGTTACCTGGGGTTGGGCGAGCACAGCGCCGCAGCGGACGCGTTCGCGCAGGTCACAGAGCTGGATGCGAACCATCTTGGCGCGGCGGTCCACGCTCGGGGGATATGAATCAAATCCCAAACACAACTGCCACACAACCGCTTCATTTCTCCTTCACAATTCGCCGCTATCCTGTGGACAGAGTACGAAATCAACCAATTCATTCTTTTGAAGGAGATTACACGATGAAACGCAGTTTGATTCTCAGCACGATGGTGGCTCTGTTGATGGTGGCGGTGATTTCCACAGGCGCATTCGCAGCCGGTCGCGGCCCAGGACGACCCAACCCGCAGCCAGCAGCCCCCTCCACCCCAGCGGCCCCGGTGACAACGTCCACCGCCGCCCTGTCGGATGAAGAGATCGCCGGCCTCGTCTTTATGGTGGAAGAAGAGAAGCTGGCCCACGACGTCTACGTGGAAATGTACGACCTGTGGGGCATTCGCACCTTCAGCAACATCAGCAAGAGCGAAAGCCAGCACATGGACGCCGTGCGCAACCTGCTCGACCGCTACGGCATCGCCGACCCCACTCTGGGCAACGCGGCGGGCGTCTTCGAGAACGAGGACCTGCAAGCCCTCTACGATCAGCTCATCGAAATGGGCAGCCAGTCCGCCACCGACGCCATGCAAGTGGGCGT
>JAWKOL010000039.1:0-58300 GCA_041391225.1 Caldilineaceae bacterium | reverse complement strand
GCTCACTCCGCATTTCAGCGATTCATTTGCGCCACCTTGTACTAGTGCGTCACTTGCTTTGCCGTTTAGCTGCGCGTAGAGTTCGATGGCGCCCAGGGCGATGGCGATGCTGTTGCTAATTGTTCGCACCACAATCAGGTCGCCCTCTTCGAAGGGTGTGGCGCGCTTCGGCGCACTGAGATAGATCACACCATCGGGTTTTTCCTCGCCGATGGGGACCATCAGCCCGCGTCCGCTGGCACGGTAGTAGAAGTCTGTAACGTCTCGCGGGTGCGTCCCTGGCTCAAAGAATAGCGGTTGCTCCGCCTCCATCACCCAGTTTACGAGCGCCAACAGATCTTCAGACGCCATCTTGTCATCTTCGTCGGCTGAACGTGGTTGCGGGGTGAACAGCCGGAAACGCCCATCGTCCAGAGGTGTGGCAGCGAGTAGCAGCCGTTCATGGCGCTCTGTGTGATTGAGCACGACACGAATGTCTGCTTCGCCGAACAGATCGGTCAGTTCGCTGTAGAGTACGTTGAGGATCGTATCCAGATCACGCGTCTTTGTGATCGTATGTGTCAACGATTGCAAGCTGATCAATTGGTTGATCCAACGCACCGATTGGCGGCGCGATTGTGTTTCTTGAATGGCGCGGGCAGCAGCGCCGGCAATCGCGTAGACAAAGTGACGCGCAGCTTCAGACGAAAAGTGGTTACGCAACTGGCTGCCCAGTAGGAATGCGCCTTCCGTCCGCCCGGTCTGGCGCATTGGGATAATCATCAGGCTGCCGCGCTCGGCCTGCCAGGGGAACTCACCGGGCGTCGGACGCGCCTCCGCTTCGATGTCGTCGACGACCAGGTAGTCCGGTTCGCCGTCTTGCGGATGGTTGACGAGGGCATGGGCCAGCGTTCCCCACAGAGGCAGTTCGCATTCCTGGCCAAGCACCGCCAGTGGATCGTCCACGCCACGCACACCGGCATAGTGAAATGGCCCAAGTTCGTCGTCCCCCAACAGAATCGCCACAAAATCCAGATCCACAGCGTGCCATAAAGACTCAAGCGTCACCCCGATGACACCGGCCAGATCCGCTCTCCGTTCAGTTGCGCCGTTACCTGATAGAGCATGTGCAGATGGCGCGACTGCTCGGCCAATTGCCGACGCGTTGCTTCCATCTCCTGCTCGAGCGAGCGCATTCCGTCGCGCAACCATTCAGAATCGGTCGAAGTCGGGGAAGCTTTCGATGGGTCATGGCGCCTGGTGGTCTCGTTGGACATGGCATTCAATCAGGTGTGGATGGCGTTTGTGGCAGTCAGGCGTATGCAACGCTCTCATTCATTTTTTCCCGCAGGGATCTACCAACACCATAGGTAGATCACCCCAACTTGCTTGTTAGGACAACGCATGTCGGACTACACAACAGGGACACAGTCAGCAGCCGGATCGTCGCCACGGATCCTGTTGGTGGATGACGAGCCGGACACCTTGCAGTTGATCCGCAAGATCCTACAAGCGGATGGCTTCACGATTTTCTTTGCCACCAACGGCCTCGAAGCCCTGGCCGTGGCCGAAAAAGAGGATCTCGACCTGATCCTGCTCGATGTGGTTATGCCCCAGATGGACGGCATCGCTGTGCTCAAGGCGCTGCGCAAACGGGATCGCGTCACCGGCGTGATCATGGTCAGCGCGCTCTCGTCGGAACAGCTCGTGGTGCAGGCGATGCTCGAAGGGGCCGATGACTTTGTGAGCAAGCCCTTCACGCTGAAGACGATTCGGGTGCGCATTCGGCAGGCACTGGAGAAAAGCCGACTGCGCCGCGAAAATCGCCTGCTGCAACAAGAATTACAGATCGCGCACGACAAACTTCGTTCGCTCTTCAGCCGCTACATGGCGGCGCCGGTGGTGGAACGCCTGCTGGCCGAACCGGCACTGCCCAGCCTGGGCGGCGAGCGCCAGGTGACCACGGTCCTCTTCATGGATTTCTGCGAGTTTTCGGCCCTGGCCCACAGCCTCGAACCGGATCGTGTGCTGCACATCCTCAACGAACACCTGGCCCTGGTGACCAACGCCATCCTCGAAGAAGAAGGTACGATGGACAAATTCATCGGCGACGGCGTGATGGCGCTGTTCAACGCCCCCGTGGCGCAGGCAGATCACGCGCTGCGTGCGGCGCGTAGCGCCATCAAGATCCGAGATCGGATTGTGGCCTGGGGGAAGGAGCACGCGCCTGCGCTAAACGTGCGTATCGGCATTCACACCGGTGAGGCGGTGGTCGGCAACATCGGTTCACCTGAGTTCATGAACTACACCGCCATCGGCGACACCGTCAACATGGCCAAACGCCTCCAAGAAGAGAGCGCCAACAACTCGGTCATCGTCAGCGAGGAGACAGCGGCAGCGCTACCCGCCGCCGCTGACCTCGTCCCGCTGGGAAGCCGTCACGTCAAAGGACGACAGCAGCCAATTCCACTCTACTGCCTCAACAATGTTTCGTAGGCGGCGCCTGCCCCGTTGGTGTTTGGTTCGCGATCACGCAGAACCTGCGCCACCGTCTGCAAAGCGCGTCCGTTTGTCACCAATGCGCGGTGGTAGGGCAACAGAAGTGGATGGTGCGTGCCCGCCGTCAACACCGAACTCGAAGACGGCACGATCGTGAGGTCGAGCGGTGTCCAGATCGAGGTGAACTTGATTTCGTTCAGCCGCTCTTCGTCCTCGGCCAGATCGGCCAGGAAGGGGCTTCCAGGCCGCATCTGCCGTACGCCGGGGCGTCCACTGTAGTAGGCCATCCACGTACCACGATGCGGCGAACCCAAGGTGACAAAGTGTTCAGCCTTCGCCAATCCCCCCAGCCGTTGAAGGTAGTAGCGCAGCACAATGCCGCCCATGCTGAAGCCCACAAAATCCAGCACCGTATCTGCGGCAAAGGTACGATCCACATACGCCGCCACCTGATGCGCCAGATGATCGAGCGGCATCCGGCCATCGCTGGGGCGCAGCGTCAACGCGTGAACGTCGAACCGTTCTTTTTGTAGATAGTGTGTCAGGCGTCGAAAAACCGTAGAATTGTCGCGAAACCCCGGCACCAACACCACGGGGCGCGTATGCAGCGGCGGGGGTACATCGGCAAAAACGGGGTCACGACCAAGCATCTGATCCAGACGAAAACCAAACATAGTGCTCCTGCCATTAACGCTCGGCCACAAGGCCGACAAACACAAACGGGCAAACACGGGCAAAACCTAGCAGATCACTATGGTACCATAACCCACATTTTCCCCATTCATTGTTCCTCATTCGTCAACTTCTGGTTGGTACAGCACCAACCCCACCGGCAGCGACTCGCCAAAGACCCAACTCTCTTCTTCTTCGCTCAGCGTAGCCTCAGGATCATTGAGGATATTGCGGAAACGCTCCGGCTCGTGCAGGTTGCCCAGCCAGGCGTCGACCTGGGCGCGCACGTCGTCGGGGAGATCGCGGCACGGTCTCCGCCGCGCCAGGAGGACGAGGGCGTTGGCTGTCCCCGCGTTGGGGGAGGGTTTCATCGACAGCAACTTCTGCACCCACTTTGCCGCTTCTTCGAGCGGAATCACCCGATCTTGGGGGCCGTAGACAGGAATACGCGCCCCCAAGCGGCTAATTGCCCACATTGACTTGGCTGTGGGCTTGCCCTGCATCTGGTTGAGCAGTTCGCGGCCCAGGTTCACCTTGTCTTTGGCAGGGATACGCTCGCAGCCGGCCAGCGCCATCCAGATCTCGTCGGTTTCGCCGCTGCTCACGTGTTTGGGCAGGTTGCCTTTGGGCGCTTTGCGCTGGTTGGCGGGCTGGGTGTAGACACGCAGCAGGTGGTACAACTGGTTCTGCTGGCCCGCCGAAAGGCCGCCCGCCACCCGCCGCCACAGGACCCAATACTCGTGGCGCACCTGCCCATCGCGAGGGAATTCGATGCCACCCAAGAAGAGCCGCCACACCTGCTTCATGCGCCACTCGTCTACAGGATCGCCGTAGCCGGGACGCAGGCAGTAGCCGAGCAGGTTGAGCCAGCGTGCCTCGTGATCGGCGCTACGGCTGCGCGCGTCCATGTGCTCGATGAAGGTGTCGGCCAGTTGGCGGATCAATGTGGTGGGCCACTGTTCCTTGGGCAGGCCCACCACTTCTTCGAGCCGGTCGCGCAGTTTGGCAGGGCTGCCTTTGCCGGCGTAGACGTCGACCACCTCGGCCTGCGCTGCCTCGATCAGCCCCTGGTCGAGGATCTCGCCACGGTCGGTGGTAACGCCGTCGGCGGCCTGACGCACGTCGAAGGCCAGTTGCCAGCGGTGGTCGCTTTCTTCGGCGTAGCACCAGATCTCCAGCGTCCCCACTGCGCTGAGGTGAACGCCCAGGCGCACAGGCAGGCGCTGCACCGATCCTTTGCCGAAGCGCAACACGGTACGGATCGGCGGCAGCTCGCTCACTTCGTCCGCCGACAAGGTGACCACATCGCCGAGACTGTCCCCCAGCCGGGTGCTCGACGTGAAAACACGGAAGGAGACGGGCTGATTGGTGAGGGCGGTGAAACTTAATTCCTCCAAGCGCGCTTCAAAACCTTCCTCCACGCCGCGTTGGACCAGACAGACCGCGGTCTGCTCGCCAGTTTCGGGCCTGGTTTCGGTTTCGACCGCCACGTAGTACGCCCGCGGACTGCCACTGCCCACGCGCACCCCTTCGCCTAGCCTCACTCGACCGTAGTAGGCCGCACCTTTGGCCACAGCCAGCTCCAATTGGGCGCTTTCCAACTCGGCAGGCTGCCAATCTGCCCCTGCTTCGTCGGCGAACCAATCACCGATGACAGCGCGCAGCCGGTCGCGGATGGCGGCAGGGATCAGCGTCCCCCCGTTGAAAAGGACGTAGTCGGGGTAGGGCGCAGCGCGTCCGGTTTCCGACGCCAGATAGCCCTGGAATCGCCGCCAGAACGCCGCCAGGTGACGGGTGATGGCCGGATCTTGTACGTAGGGCAGCCCCAGTTCGGTGAGGCCGCGGCGTCGCGTCCCCGCTGGTTCAGCATCCAGGTCATCCGCGGGGAAGAAGCCGTCGAGGATCAAGCGGATCACGTCTGCGTGGCTGAGCGCGCCGCGCACAGTGCCGCCGATGAGGCTGCGCCCCGACGCGCCCACGATGCTAATGTCTACGTGATCTGCTTTTTCGGTGCTGTTGAGCAACGTCTCCTTGGCCTTGCGGCATTGGTAGACGAGTTGGTGCCAGCGGGCGGTGTCGAGTTTGCCCGGCGCGCCCATCAACTCGGTTTCCAGGTGACGGCCCAGGGTCATGTCCATGTTGTCGCCGCCCAGGAGCAGATGCTCGCCCACAGCCAGGCGGTCGAAGCGCAGCCCGCTTTCGCCTTTGCGCACGCCGAGGATCGAAAAATCCGACGTACCGCCGCCAATGTCGCAGACGAGGATCAGTTGGCCGTCTTGCATGGACTGTTGCCAGGTGTCCTCGTGTTGAGCGAGCCAGGCGTAGAAGGCAGCCAGCGGTTCTTCCAGCAACACCAGACGACGGAAACCGGCATCTTGAGCGGCCTGAACGGTCAATTCGCGCGCCACTTCGTCGAACGAAGCCGGCACGGTGAGGACGATCAACTGGTCTTCGAAGCGGTTGGCTGCGTTGTCGGGGTGATTGGCGGGGGCGTAGACGCTGTTCCACGCCTCGCGGACGTGTTGCAGGTAGCGTTTGGCCGCTTCTACGGGCGAAACTTGCGGCGATCCGTCACCGCGCCCCAGGGCAGGATGGGCGGTGCGGTCTACGCCGCCGTGGGCCAGCCACGACTTGGCCGAAGAGACGAGCCGCCCCGGCTTGCGGGCGCCCTGTTCGCGGGCAAATTCGCCCACCACGTCGAAACGGTCTCTGGCCCAGGGCAGCGCGGTGGCGCCGGCGGGCAGGTCATATTCGCCGGGCAGGTAGAGGAACGAGGGCAGCATGGCGCGATCTTCCACCTCGCCGGCGGCCACCAATTGCGGCACGCCGAAGAGGCGGATGGCGCGTGTGTCCTCGCGCAGATCGACGTAGGCCACGGCAGAGTTGGTCGTTCCCAGGTCCACGCCGACGACGAAGTTGTATTCGAGATTGAAGGTTTCGGTTTGTTGAGTCATTTTTTGGGGATTAGGGATTGGGGATCGGGGACTGGTGATAGACGATTGGGCGATTGAGAGATTGGGCCACCGGGGCCAGAACCAACTTCAGCGCCGAATCCCCGATCTCCAATCCCCTGTCGCTGATCCCAGTCTCCAATCCCAGGGCAAGTTCATTTCTCGATTATAGGGGTGGACCTACCGGATAGCAAAAGATGCAAGAAAGGCCGAAACATCGCTGTTTGCCCCACTCGTGTGTCGCGCGCAACAGATCTAGGTTGAACCAGGCAATTGCCAGCGCACGATCTCCGCTGTATCATGGAAACCACTGCTGTCGCCTACTCTGATCTCGTAGGGCAACCATGTGATTTACAGGGATCTATCCAAACTTCACCCACCCCAAATCAAAGGAGTAACCCATTGATGAATACGATGAATGGTTTCACCAGGATGCGCATCCTGGCGGCGTTGGTATTGGTGCTGGCGTCGATTGCGGTGGTGCTGGCGCCATCGGCGGCGCTGGCCCAAGGATCGGATGGCATCCCCATCCTGCTGGGCGAGTACGTACAGGGCGACTTTGCCGAAGGGGAAGCCCGCGCGTATGCCGTCTACGTGCCGGAGAGCGGCGCCTACATGATCACATCGGACGATGAAGAGGCCGCAGCCGCCTTCTCGGTGGTGGTCTCTGCTGCCGGGGATACGATCTTCGAGGGCGCGCTGCTCAACGCCACGGAACTGAGCTTGGCAGAGGGAATCCACCTGGTCGAAGTGACGGCCAACGCAGACAGCACGTTGGGTATGTTTGTGCTGGGCATGATCGGCACCATGAGCGACAGCGACCGCACGCCGGGCCGCCTCTACCCGGGTAGCCTCTACATGGAGGAACGCGTCAGCGAAAGCCGCTACGCCACGCTGAGCATCCCCAACGTAGGCTATCCGCAACAGGTGTTGCTCTACATCGACGCCGTGGAAGAAGATGTCTTCTCGTTATCGGCGGAGGGCGACGACATCGGCTATCGCTATGCCTACAGCAACGATCAGGATCTGCTCGGCTTCTGGACCGAAGGCGGCGACTACCTGATCACGGTCGATCCGTGGGAACGGCGCTCCGACTTCTCGTTGATCGTCTTCCTGAGCGGTGCGCCGGCGCTGCTGCCGCTGGATGAGGCGCTCGATGGCAATCTGGTGGCCGGCAACGACACCATCGTCTACGAACTCGATCTCGACACCTTCTACGACAGCGTACAGGTGAAGCTCGAAGGCGGCGACGAAGAGAATCCTCTCTACATCACCGTGGTAGACAGTCTCTACAGCACGGTACAGCAGTTCTATTCCGAACAAGACGACGACGCCCAGATCGTGAACATGGAGAGCGTGTTGCCCGGCACCTACTACGTGGCCGTCTCGCGCTACGGCGTTGAGGACGAAGCGCCCTTTACACTTTACGCCGAAGGCGTAGAAGGCGAACCATTGGGTCAATTGGAAAATGAAGAGACGGTGGAGGGCGAAATTGCCGCCGACGCAACTGTCTACTACCAGTTCGAGGTGACCCAACCAGGCGCGCTGGTGGACGTTGTGCTGGCATCGGAGGTGGAAGAGGCCGATTTCGACCTGGCCGTTGGCCTGAATTTGCAGAACTTGCCGTGGAGCAGCGCCTCTCTCGGGGTCAACGAGCAGGTGAGCTTCATGGCCCCAGCCGCGGGTACCTACTTCGTGCAGGTGACCAGCTACAGCGGCGAAGGACCTTTCGAGCTGACAGCCACCGAGGGTGACCTGGCAACTGAGTTGGTCACCGGCGAAGTGACCGAAGGCAGCGTCGACGACGACGCCCGTGTCGTCTACCGCCTGATTGTGGACGAGCCAGGGCAGATCCTCAGCGTGCTGTTGGTGGGCGGAGACGAAAGCGATCTGGATCTTTCGGTCAATCTCTACGGAGAGACTGGTGACATCGTCAACGGGCTGAGCAGCGCCAGCCTGGGATCGTCGGAGATCGTGGCGCAGGCCGACGCACAGACCGGCATGTACGAGGTGACGGTGCGCGCCTACGGCGACGGCGACGATTTCCGCATCCTGGCGCGGCTGGAAAGCGCCGAAGATCTGTTGGAGATCGAATCTGAGTAACGCCTAGAAAGAGCAGCTTGTGGACACGGATAGAAGAAAACACAGATCAATCTGAAAAATCCGTGTTTTCACCAATCCGTGTCCACAAGCTCTTTTCAGGGCAGGGTGCCGAATAGCTCGTTCTGCCCAACAGCATTTCCACCGTAGTGTACCGAAGTCATGCCAAAGTCGAGACGCGAACAGCCCTAATGGGTAGTTCCGTCTCGACTTTTTTTGTATAAAATGGACGATTGAGTCGCATATATTTGGCATATCAACAAAAAACGCAGCACCATTTCGTATAAATTGCCAAAGGAAATCATGGATTTCTCCATGTAAACTGGTAGGCGAATCATTCGTGGTATCATTGTAGCAACACAATTATGTTAACTCCTCGGAGTTGAAAGAGGGCTGTATGGAAAACATGGCACACGCATCGGCTGTGACGATGCCTTTGTGGACGACAGGGTTCTTTGTAGCAATGTTGCTCTCGGTGGCAACGTTTCCGTTGGTTGCAGAACATTGGTGGCACAAGAATCTAAACAAGTTCATTGTGAGTCTTGTGCTGAGCGTGCCTGTTCTGCTCTACCTGCTGGCGCATGACGGCATTGGGCATATCGAACATGCCGCCGAAGAGTATTTTGCCTTCATCGTGCTTCTCGGATCGCTCTTTGTGATTTCCGGCGGGATTCTGGTGGAGGGCGACATTCGCGCGACGCCGCTGGTGAACACAACGTTCCTGGCACTGGGTGGCCTGCTGGCTTCGTTCATGGGGACCACCGGCGCCAGTATGCTGCTCATTCGCCCACTGTTGCGCACCAACAGCGAACGAAAATTCACGCTGCATACCCCCATCTTCTTCATCTTCGTGGTATCCAACGTAGGTGGCCTGTTGACGCCGCTTGGCGATCCGCCGCTCTTCCTCGGCTACCTGCGCGGTGTCCCCTTCGAGTGGACGCTGGCGCTGTGGAAGGAATGGGCGTTTGTCATTGCGATTTTGCTGGCGATCTACTTCGTCATGGATACACGGGCGTACACCAAAGAAGATCTCGGCTCTTTGGCAAAGGACATTCGCCAGGTCGAGCCGCTGCGCATCCGTGGTCTGCTTAACTTTGCATGGCTGGCGGGCGTGGTGTTGGCCGTGGCGTTCTTGAACGAGAAGTACATCGGCGATCTGGCACACTTCTACGTGCGCGAGATCGTGATGATCCTCATGGCTGTGCTCTCGTGGATTCTGACGCCGAAGCTCTTCCGTGAGCGGCAGGACTTCAACTTCGCGCCGATCACAGAGGTGGCGGTACTCTTCATCGGCATCTTCGTCACCATGATCCCGGCGTTGATGCTTCTGGAAGAAAAGGGCGCCGAACTTGGACTGACCCAGAGCTGGCAGTTCTTCTGGAGCACCGGTATTCTGTCTTCATTCCTCGACAATGCGCCAACTTATCTGACTTTCTTCTCGTTGGCCCAGGCTGAGACACATCTACTGCACGATATCTACCCCGCCATCGAGATGGTTCAAACAATACCGGTGAACATCCTGGCGTCGATTTCGTTGGGCGCCGTCTTCATGGGCGCGATGACCTACATCGGCAACGGCCCGAATTTCATGGTCAAGGCCATCGCCGAATCCAACGGCGTCAAGATGCCCACGTTCTTCGGCTACATGCGCTGGTCGCTCCTGGTGCTCACACCAATCTGCATCCTGGGGACGTTCCTCTTCCTGGGTTGACACACACGAAGGCGACGCATCGTAGCGCCGCCTTGCTGAACATCAGAGCAGTCTCTACCGGTGATCGAGGACAAGTCTCGATCACCGTTTTTTATGAATCTATCCTGAAATTCACAGCAACCCGGCGGGTTTCACCAACTCAGGGTGGACGTTCTGCTGCGCACTGTAATTTCAGGACAAATACTATGTCTTCGCGCGGTGACGCTGCACAAAGTCGACGCTGTGCTGCGCCACCGCCGGCCACTGTACATCCAACGTGAGCACATGCCCGCAGCCTTCGAGAAAGATCAACTCTTTTTCGGCAGACGCTATTTCATCGTGAACGATCTGGCTGCTACGATAATCGATCATGCGGTCACCGTAGCTGTGCATTGCCAAAACCGGCAGCGTGATCCGGCTGAGATTGCGCCGCACCAGTGCCGTAAGGCGAAACAACTCGTGCGCAGCCGATAGCGGATTCACTTCGTAGCTCCACAGCCGCGCCAATGCGCTCTTGTCCACGAAGTCATCGGGGCCTTTGGGGGTAGTCTTTACAAAATACTTGGCCACCGGCACAAGGAACCCCAACCGATCCAGCGAAATCAGCGCCGGCGCGTAGACGATCACCCGGCCAGTTCCCCACCCCGGCGCGCCGCCACATCCAACGTCAACAGCCCGCCCATCGACTGCCCCGCCACGAAGACAGTCTCACACTCCATTTTCAGCATATCCAGCGCTTCATCAACCGCCTGTTGCCATTCGGGGTAGCGCGTCCGGTTCATTTCGTCGGGCGTCGTGCCATGCCCTGGCAGCAACGGCGCGTAGATCGTCCATCCCTGCCCATGCAACGTCTCCGCCACAGGACGTAACTCCGAGGGCGATCCCGTAAACCCGTGGATCATCAACACACCAATGTCCCCACCATCCAGCCAAAACGGATCCGGCGTAATTTTCATCACAACGCCTCCAGTCTATACTACCTCACGAAAAAGACGACACGGTGCCCCAGTCCCCAAAGTATATCACGCAAACCGACTTGACTTTCCCCTCTCCTACGGTATCATCGTCAACAGTCCCACGTTTGACCACTAACCTATGCGACCAAGGAGATCGTTCATGTCGGACCTGATCGCGCAGATGCAGCGCACGCAGATCGTACCCAATAGCCTCGCCATCTGGGGTCTGGGCCAGATCGGCGTCGCCGTGAAAGGACCGGAGGGCGTGCTCTACATCGATCCGTGCCTCTCCGATGTCGTGCGTCAACAGTTCGGCGACTGGTGGTATCGCCTACGATCCACCCTTGCTGCCCGAAGAGGTGAGCAACGCCGACTACTACCTCATCACCCACGAACACCTGGATCACCTCGATCCACTGACGGTGGGACCGGCGGCCAAAGCATCGCCCGAAGCCAAATTCGTCGCCACGGGCTGGTGTCGCGACCTGCTGGCCGAACTGGCTGTGGCGCCTGAGCGCGTCATCGTGCCGCCGGCGCTGGAGACCATCGAACTACCGGGCACGAGCCTCAAACTCACCGCCGTCCCCAGCGCACACTACGCCAAGGAGTACGACGACGAAAAGGGCTACCGCTGGTTCGGCTACCTCATCGAGTGGAACGGTGTCACCTTCTACCACGCCGGCGATACCATCATCTACGAAGACTACATCGACACGTTGAAGCAATTGCCCGTCCCCGATGTGGCGCTGTTGCCTGTCAACGGGCGCGATTATTATCGCGAGACCGAGGCTGGCGCCGTGGGCAATCTGCTCCCCAGCGAAGCCGCCCGTCTCGCCCGCGACTTCGGTTGGGACGTGCTAATCCCTGGCCACAATGATCTTTACCCCAACAACGCCATCCCCAACGCTCAAATCGTGGCCGCGCTGGAGACCATCGCGCCGCGCCAGAAGTACAAGTTCCTGCAACCGGGCGAACTCTACTACTACGTCAAAGGAAGTGCCGAATGAAAGCCGCCGTTTGGCATGCGCGCAATGACATCCGCGTCGAAGACGTCCCCGAGCCGGGCGCACCCGGCCCCGACGAACTGGTGATCCGCGTTGGCGCCTGCGGCATCTGCGGCACCGATCTCGAAGAATACCGCGACGGCCCACTCTTCATCCCCGTGGACGAGCCGAACGCGCTCACCGGCGCGCAGGCGCCGCTGATCCTGGGTCACGAAGTCGCCGGTGAAGTGGTGGCTGTGGGCAAAAACGTGATCGACTTCAAGATCGGCGACCGCATCGCGCCCGACGTGCTGATCTACTGTGGCGAATGCTTTTGGTGTCAACGCCATCAGGTCAACCTCTGCGAGAACCTGGCCGCGCTCGGCCTCATGGCGCACGGCGGCCTAGCCGAATACTGCAAGATGCCCACGTCCACCTGCATCGCTCTGCCCAATGGACTCGCCTACGATCACGCCGCCATGGCCGAACCGCTCTCGGTGGCGGTGCGCGCCGTGCGCCGCGGACGCATGAAACCGGGCGACAAAGTGGCCGTCTTCGGTGGCGGCGCCATCGGCCAACTGGCCTTGCAGTCGGCCCGAACCGCGGGCGCGGGCGAAGTCTTCCTGGTGGAGCCGCTGGCTTCGCGCCGCGAACTCGCCCTTTCCTTCGGCGCATCGGCCACCATCGACCCCACCCGCGAGGACGCTGTCTCCGCGCTGCTGCGGCTGACCCGCGGCGTCGGCCCTGATCTGGTCATCGAAGCATCGGGCAACGCGGACGCCGTGGCCACCGCCATCCGCAGCGCCCGCAAGGGCGGTCGTATCGTCCTCGTGGGCCTGCCGGTGAAGGAGACACTTTTCAACTTCTTTGAACTCGTCTCCAGCGAAAAGGAAGTGATCGGCTCGCTCAGCCACATCTACGACGAAGACTACGACACCGCCATCCGCTGGCTGGGCGATGGGCGTGTCCTCGTGGAACCGCTGATCACCACGCGCATTCCACTGGACAATCTGCTCGCCGACGGGCTGGATCGCCTGGAACAACGTCCGCATGAAACGTTGAAAGTCATTGTGACGCCGTAAAGCGCAGGGACTGGGGACTGGGGACTGGGATCGTGTAGGGGTTCAGTATGCGGAACCCTCTGGCGCAGCATGCTGCACCCCTACATTGCCAAGTATCCAACCTGACTTGCCGGTACACTTGATCGCCACCCGCAACTATCGAAAGGAATCAAATTTATGACACTTGCCACCACCGCCGCTCCCATCAACATCACGCCCGAAGACGTCGCCTTCTACCACGAAAACGGTTACTTGATCGTGGAAAACGCCCTCTCGCCTGAAGAAGTGGAAGAACTGCGCGCCGAGACCACCGCCATCTGCCGCGGTGACCGTGGCGACATCCGCGGCGTTGTCCCCGCCGATCCCAACGAATCGGAAGAGGACGTATTGCGCCAGTATCTCTGCATCCACTTCCCGCACAAACTGTCTGCCGTGATGCACAAATACCTGGCCCACCCCGCCATCGTGGACGTGCTCACCAAGGTGATCGGCCCCAACGTCAAGTGCATGCAGTCGATGCTCTTCATCAAAGCGTCGGGCAAGCCCGGCCAGGCCTGGCACCAGGACGAAGACTTCATCCCCACCCGCGACCGCTCGCTGGCCGGCGGCTGGATTGCGCTGGACGACGCCACCGTCGAAAACGGCTGCCTGTGGGTGATCCCCGGTTCGCACAAGCGCGGCATCCTGTGGCCGCAGCGCGACCACGACGATCGCGAGTTCGATTGCACCATCGAATCGTTCAACTTCCCCTACAAAGACGAAGACGCCATCCCCGTCGAAGTCAAAGCCGGGGCCATCGTCTTCTTCAACGGCTACCTGCTGCACCGGTCCTTGCGCAACCGCGCCAAGAGCGGCTACCGGCGCGTCCTCGTTAACCACTACATGAACGCCGATTCCCTGCTGCCCTGGCGACTCAAACCCGGCGAACGCCCCGCCATCGCCGACTTCCGCGACATCGTCATGATCGCCGGCGAAGACATCTACAACTACAAAGGCATCGAAGACATCAGCAGCGCCCACGTCCGCCCCAGCGGCGAAGGCGGCTGCGCGAAAGACCCCGCCAAGACCTCGGAAGCTATGTCGGCGATGATGCCGCCGAAGATGGGGTAATTTACGATTTTCGATTGACGATTTACGATTGTCGCGTAGAGGATATGAATGGGTCTTTTGTGTGTTTTCTCGTTTACCCAAAGTATTGTTCTCGTTTACCCCGAAAGTATCGAACGATGGCATCGCATCCTCTGAGCGACAATCGTCAATCGTAAATCGAAAATAGAAGGAGTTGTCATGTCGTTTGCTCAGCCGCGTCACCACGCCTGCCGCATCTCCGACGAGTGGATGTTCCGCGGGATGCGCACGTTGATCATCGAAAACGAACTGCTGCGGGTGACGGTGCTGCTCGACCGCGGCAGCGACATTGTGGAGTTTCGTTACAAGCCGCTGGATCTCGACTTTCTCCACTTCGGGCCGCACGGGCTGCGCAACCCAGCCGCGGAGACGCCGTCTTCGTTCACCGACAGCCCTTACCTCGACGTTTTCAACGGGGGATGGAACGAGATCCTGCCCAATGGCGGGCCGCCTGTTGTCTACAAAGGCGCGTCGTTGGGGCAGCATGGCGAGATCAGCCTGATCCCTTGGCGCTGCGCCGTCCTCGAAGACACGCCGGATCGGGTGTCGGCGAAGCTGTGGGTGCGCCCGCTGCGTACGCCCTTCTTCTTGGAGAAGACGCTGTCGATGGAACGGGGCAAGGCCGCGCTCTTCATCAACGAACGGCTGACCAACGAAGGCGGCGAACCGCTCTCGCTGATGTGGGGACACCACATCGCCTTCGGGCGTCCCTTCCTAGACGAAGGCGCCGTGATCGACATGCCGGCGCGGCGTTTCCTCGTCCACGAGGCCATGGACGGCTACGAGCCGCGCCGCTTCGCGCCCGAAAGCGAAGGCGTGTGGCCGCACGTCCCCGCGACGGATGGCGGCGAAGCGGACGCCAGTGTCATCCCATCCTACGGCGAAACCCAGGCCCAGGAAATGGCCTACGCCACCGACTTCGAGGACGGCTGGTACGCCGTCACCAATCCGGTGAAGCAGGCGGGCTTCGGCATTCGCTTCGATCCTGCCGTCTTCCGCTACGTCTGGTATTGGCAGCAGTTGGGCGACGTCGCCAGGGGCTACCCCTGGTGGGGACGCACCCACGTCGCCGCCCTGGAACCGTGGACGAGCTACCCAACCACCGGCCTCAACGACGCAGTCGCCAACGGCACCGCCCTCACCCTGTCCCCAGGCGAAGTCGTAGAAACATCGCTATGCGCCGTCGCCTTCACCGGCAACCAACGCGTGCAGGGGATCTCGGCTGCGGGCGAGATCAAACGATCCGCCCAATCCGCGTTCTATCCATGACGCCACTGCGAAAAGTCCGACTTCTGTGTGATTTGCGGTTGATCCTCTCTGGAGAGAAGTCGGACTTTTCGCAGTGGCGTCATCCATCATCCTCGAATCTACGAAGAATTGTCGATTTGACATCGCTCCCGTCGGGCCTATACTGCTGGCTTATGAACACAAGGTTGATTACCCCAAAATCTTCGCTATCAACTGTTCTGGCAAACGCCGCATCGGCAGCAGCAGCTAGCTGCGTGCTCCGGTAGCGGACAACATTGCTTGTCACCTGCGCCGTGAGCACTTCCGCTCACGGCGTTTCTATGTAGTTACCTGGCGTCGTGGCCTTGTTTCCACGGCGCTTTTGTTTGCAGCATTGGAGTCAAGATGAAACTCACCGCCCAAGAAGTCCGTCACGTGGCCGAGCTGGCCAAGCTGGCTCTAAGTGACGCCGAAGTGGAAGAATTCACCGGCCAACTGTCGGCGATCCTCGATTACGCCGAACAGATCCAGGAAGTGGACACCAGCAGCGTGGCCCCCACACCCTACGTCCTCGACTTGCAGAATGTCATGGCCGAAGACGAGCCGCGGCCCAGTTTCGACAATGAAACCGCTGTGGCCAACGCGCCCGACAGCGCAGACGGGTACTTCCGCGTGCGGGCGATTTTTGAAGAATAGGAATTTATCCAGAATTTGATCCACGAAGACACACGAAGTTGCACGAAGTTGCACGAAGGTCAGAAAAGCACTTGTGGTGTTTGATGGACCAACGCTGGTAGATTCTCAGCAGAGGGAATAACCCGATGACTGTGACTACAGATTTACACGAATTGACCATCGCCGGCGCGTTGACCGGCCTGCGCCGCGGCGACTTTTCCGCCGTGGAGTTGACCCAGGCCCTGCTCGACCGCATCGCCGCCGTGGACGGTGACCTGCACGCCTACCTCACCGTCACCCCGGAACTGGCGCTGGCGCAAGCCGCCGCCGCCGACCAACGCCGCGCCGCCGGTGAGGACGGTCCTCTGCTGGGCGTGCCGCTGGCGATCAAAGACGTGCTGGCGACCCAGGGCGTGGAGACCACCGCCGGCAGCAAGATCCTCAAGGGCTTCGTGCCGCCCTACACCGCCACCAGCGTGCAACGGCTCAACGACGCCGGCGCCGTGATGTTGGGCAAAACCAACACCGACGAATTCGCCATGGGGTCCAGTACCGAAAACAGCGGCTACGTCCCCACCCGCAACCCGTGGGACCGCGAACGCGTCCCCGGCGGTAGCAGCGGCGGATCCGCGGCAGCGGTGGCTGCGTCCGCAGCGTTGGGCGCGCTGGGAACCGACACCGGCGGCAGTGTGCGCCAACCCGCGGCCTTTTGCGGCATCGTTGGCATGAAGCCTTCCTACGGGCGCGTCAGCCGCTACGGTCTTCTGGCCTATGGCAGCAGCCTCGATCAGGTGGGACCGCTTACCCACACCGTCGAGGATGCCGCGCTGCTCCTCAACGTCATCGCCGGGCGCGATCCAATGGACAGCACCAGCCTCGACGCGCCTGTCCCCGACTACACCAAAGCGCTTGTCCCCGATCTCAAGGGTGTACGCGTGGGCATGCCCGCCGAATACTTCATCGATGGCATCCAGCCCGAGGTGGAAGCGGCGGTGCGTAAGGCCATCGGCCAACTGGAGGCGTTGGGCGCAAAAATCGTGCCGGTTTCACTGCCCAATAGCGACAAAGCGTTGCCCGTCTACTACCTGGTGGCAACGGCGGAAGCCAGCGCCAACCTGGCCCGCTACGACGGCATCCGCTTCGGTCATAGCGCGGGCGCGGACAGCATGTTGGAGAACTTCCGCCAGACGCGCGAACAGGGCTTCGGCCCCGAAGTGAAACGCCGCATCATGCTGGGTACTTACGCCCTCAGCGCCGGCTACTACGACGCCTACTACCTCAAGGCGCAGCAGGTGCGCACGCTGCTCAAGCGCGCCTGGGAAAGCGCATTCGCTCAGGTCGACGTGATGGTGGGGCCGACCACGCCCACCACCCCCTTCCGCTTCGGTGAGAAGATGGACGATCCGCTGGAAATGTACCTGGCCGACATCTTCACCGTCAGCCTCAACCTGGTGGGCATGTGCGGCATCAGCGTCCCCTGCGGGCAGGACAGCAACGGGTTGCCTATTGGTTTTCAGATCTTCGGGCCGTCGTTGGGCGAAGAAGCGATTCTGCGCACCGCGTACGCCTACGAACAGAGCACATCCTGGCACAAGCAGAAGCCTGCGCTGTGAGATAAATATGTCTACGCACCACGCCAATCCACCCTCCCTTCGTCGGGAGTTTCGCCATTGCACTCGGCCGGCAACTGTCAGTATAGCCTGTTGACAGTTGTGGAATCGGCTCGCAAAGGCTGGCGAAACAACCTACAACCCCAAATTCAAACTCGATCTCATCGATCCCGACGAAAGGAATCGGCCTTCCGTGGCCGTATCACCATGACAACCACTACTTCATCTACACCTGTGCTCGAAGAACAAGTCCGCCGTCCTATTCCAGCCAATGGCAACAGCACGTTGAGGCGTTCGCTGGAAAGTCGCCTGAGCGAACGTGTCAACACCGTGCCGCCGTCGGCTATCCGCCGCTTCTTCGACATCGCGGCGACGATGGAAGACGTCATCAGCCTGGGCATCGGCGAACCAAACTTCGTCACCCCGCCGCCCATGATCGTGGCGGGCATGGAAAGCCTGCGCCAGGGGCAGACGGCGTACACGTCCAACGCCGGCATGATCGAACTGCGCGAAGCCGTAGCGGGCATGCTGGAACGCCGATACAACGGCCCTGCCTACGATCCCGAAAAAGAAGTGCTGATCACCGTGGGCGTCAGCGAGGCCATGTACCTGGCGATGCAGGCCATCCTCGACCCGGGGGACGAAGTCATCGTGCCGCAGCCCTGTTTCGTCTCGTACACCGCCGACGTGATCCTGGCCGGCGGCACCGTGGTGGACGTACCCACCTACGCCTCCAACAATTTTGTGCTGACGCCGGAGCAGATCGAAGCCGCCATCACGCCGCGCACCAAGGCGTTGCTCATCGGCTACCCCTGCAACCCCACCGGCGCAGTGATGAATCGCCAAGAGATGCTGGCGATTGCTGAAGTGGCGCAACGCCACGATCTCATCGTCATTTCCGACGAAATCTATGATCGCCTTGTCTATGGTGATCACCAGCACGTGATGTTCGCCAGCCTGCCCGGCATGGCCGAACGCACGATCCACCTGGGCGGCATGAGCAAAGACTACGCCATGACCGGCTGGCGCATCGGCTACGCCGCCGGCCCCGCCGATCTGCTCGGGGCGATGCGCAAGATCCACCAGTATCTGATCATGTCGGCCCCTACGGCGGGGCAGGCGGCGGCGCTGTCCGCGCTGACCGATCCCACCGCCGAGGACGCCGTGATGGCGATGGTCAACTCCTACGACGCCCGCCGCCGCACCATCGTCGACGGCCTCAACGACATCGGTCTCGTCTGCTTTGAACCCAAGGGCGCGTTCTACGCCTTCCCCAGTGTACGTCGCACCGGCATGAGCGAACACGAATTTGCCGAACGGCTGCTCCTCGAAGAGCGCGTCGCCGTGATCCCCGGCAGCGGCTTCGGCCAGGGCGGCGCGGGACACGTCCGCTGCGCCTACGCCGGCAGCATGGAAAACATCGAGCGCGCGCTGGAGCGCATGCAGCGCTTCATGCAGCGGCATGGATAGAAAAGGGATTGGGGACTGGGGATTAGGGACTGGGGATCGGGTAGCGGAAATGAGTTGTAATTGGGCTGTTGTTGAAACCAGCCAGAATTGCCGAGACGAGCAATTCCCAGTCCCCAATCCCTGTTCCCCAGTCCCCCATCCAGACAGGAGTTCACAATGCCCCGCCGTTACACGATGCAGGACGGGACACAGGTTGCTCAGGTGGCCGCCGAGGAGATCGAACGCTGGCTGTGCGGTCTGCGCCAGACGGTGGACGTGACCAACGTCGAACTCGATCCCCAGTATCAGGCGCTGGATGTGGATCTGCTATGGACGACCCACAAACGCACCTACCAGGTGGAGATCAAGGGCGACCGGGTTGAGACAAGCGGCAACTTCTTCTTCGAGACGCAGTCCAACGCCGAGCAGGGGACGCCTGGCTGTTTCCTCTACATGCAGGCCGATCTCCTCTTCTACTACTTCGTCAACCCCAAAGATCTCTACATCCTGCCCATGCCGCAGACACGAAACTGGTTTCTGCCCATCCAGCACCAGTTTGCCCAGCGCGCCACCACCACACCCGTAGGCAACCACCACTACACCACTGTGGGCCGCCTCGTGCCGATTGAACGGGTGATGGCCGAGGTCCAAGACGCGCGGCGCTATTCGCTGATTACAGATACGAAATAAAACGCGGATCTGATCGGATAAAAATCTGCTTGAATCCGCCCAATCCGCTCGATCCGCGTTCTATTCTGCCGTGGCGCTCCCCAAAAGGATTGACGCGCCCGATCCGCCCCTGCTACAATGCTGCCAATGCATGATTCACGGAGGCAAAGATGCAGTGTCCTTTCCCAGGCATGGATCCCTACCTGGAACATCTATCTCTCTGGCCCGATGTACACAACCGGTTGATCGCGGCAATGGCCGATGCGCTTGTCCCCAAAGTTGCGCCGCGCTACTACGTTGCGCTGGAGCAAAGGACGTACCTGCTTGCGACCGATGAGGTCAGCCCCGGCTGGCGACGCCCCCAATCCCAGCTTCACGCCTTCAGCCTGCCCGATCCCATGCCCGCTGTGCTGATTCCGCTCCTGCCCGGCGAAGAAGCACCACTGCTGCCGCTCAACCACGTCTTCCACGAACTCTACACCCGCGCCCGCTTCGACCTGCGCTTCGACTACATGCAACCGTCGGCCCCCCCCTTGCACGCGGACGCCGAAACGTGGGCGCGCCCGTTGATCGACGCCGCTCTGAACGCCGCATGAATCGCCGCCTGCTGCGCCTGATCGCACGCGCCTACGCCTGGGCCTACCAACGCCTCTACCACGAACTCGCCTGGAGCTACGACATCATCAGTTGGCTGGTCAGCTTCGGCCAATGGGATAGTTGGCGGCGCGTCGCACTGCGCTACGTGCAGGGTGAGCGGGTGCTGGAAGTAGCCTTCGGTACCGGCGAACTGCTGCCCCTGCTGGCGGTGAAGGTCGAAAACGCGCTGGGGTTGGAGGCGTCCGCCGCCATGCACCACATCGCCGACGTCAAACTACGCCGCCGCCACGTGCGCATCCCACGCGTCCAGGGCATCGCACAGCACCTCCCCTTCGCCGATGACAGCCTCGACGCCATCGTCAGTACCTTCCCCGCCGGCTTCATCCTCGATCCACGCACGCACAGCGAATTCGCCCGTGTGCTCCGTCCTGGCGGGCGCGTCGTCGTGGTGGATGTGCAGGTCAACGCGCAGAACCCATTGCTGCGCGCCTTCTACAGCATCGTCTTCCCCCCAAACAAAGAGAGCGCGCAACGCTACGCCGACGTCATCCAAACCGGAAAGCTACGCCATGCGCGTCATCGCCACGGCCAAGGACCGGTGCAGGTCGTGGTGACGCTGCTGGAGAAGGACGCGTGAACGCACGCTTCATCCGCTTCCAACAAGATGGTCTGGCGCCGTCCTGGAAACGCCACATCGCCGGCCAAGGACACATCGATCTCGACGCCGACGGGCTGCGCCTCTCCAATCTCAACGCCATCGACAGCACCTACACCAACGCCCAGATCGACGACTACCAGGGCCTCGCCCGCCGCAACTTCCTGTGGCGCCCGCCCCTACGCCTCTCCATTCGCGCCCGCTTCTCCCATCCTGGCGCGCACGAAGTCACCCCTGCCCCGCCCCAGCCAATTCATGCCAATGAAACGCCCAGATCCGCTATCGATACACGCACCACGCACTACGCGCCACGAGATCCGCTCCTCGGCACCGCCGGCTTCGGCTTCTGGAACGATCCCTTCCTGATGACGGGTGGATGCATGCCGGTCTTGCCCAAAGCACTCTGGTTCTTCTATGCCTCGCCACCATCCAACATGAAACTCGCACTCGATACACCTGGCTGGGGCTGGAAAGCCGCCGGCATCGACGCAGCGCGTCTACCCTTCTTCCTCCTTGCCCCTACCGCGCCCATCGCCATACCGTTGATGCGCATTGGCGCGCTCTACCGCCGTCTTTGGCCGATTGGTCAACGCGCCATCGGCGTGTGTGAACGTGCGTTGACGAGCACAATGGCAGATTGGCATGTCTATACCATCGATTGGGGGCGCGATGCCGTCCACTTTTTCGTCGACGGTGCGCCTGTCCACACCTGTGACACGTCACCGAGCGGACCGCTGGGGCTTGTGGTCTGGATCGACAACCAATTCATGCGCATCACACCGTGGGGCGAGCTGGGGTACGGCGTCATCGCCAGGCCTGGCCATCAATCACTGTGGGTGGACTGGCTGTCGCTGCACGCAACGCCGTAGCACCGCCGCGCATTTCGTCGCCATCTCCAGTACAGGGTGATGTCCGATGTTCACACACCGTAACAATGCGATCTGCCCTACAGTCCGGCACAGGCGTCATTGCTAACGTGAACCGACGATCATGTCCGGATAACCACCAACCCAGCGACACCCATCGCCACCCAACGACACAGGGGAGAGCCCATGGCCCAGTCATCTACAGTACGCCGCCCAAAGCGCCAGGAACTCCGAGAAATCGCCGCACGAAGACGACGCAACACCAACCTCATGCTGCTCGGCGGCGGCGCCGTGATCGTTGCCCTGGTTGCATTGGTGATCTATTTGAACATCCGCGCCACGCTGCCTGTGGGCGACGAGATCTCCCTGCCGACGCAAGGCAACGTTCACATCGCGCAAGGCAGTACATCGCCGGTGGAATACAACAGCACGCCGCCCACATCCGGGCCGCACTACCCCGGGCTGGCGCCCTGGGCGATCTACCAGGAGCCGATTCGCTACGAGCAGTTGATCCACAACATGGAAGATGGCGGCGTCATTGTCTACTACCAGTGCGCCGACGCCTGCCCCGATCTGGTGGAAGAACTACGCTCCGTCGTCGCTCCCTACATCGACAGCGGCAGGCACGTCGTTATGCTGCCCAATGATCCATCGTGGGCAGGCAGTGCCACACAGGCATACCACAAAGACATGGGCGCCCGCATCGCCCTCACCGCCTGGCAGCGCATCGACAAGTTCGACGACTTCGACGCCGAACGGATCCGCGCCTTCATCGAACGCTACGAAGGCATCGACAACCATGTGGGCGGCGCCTAGTACAGAGTGGCGCAAATGAGTCGCTATATTCAGTTGAACGCGGAGTGAACACGCCCACGTGCGGCGCTACACGGTAAGCGCCGCACGTGGGCGTGCTCACTCCGCAGGATTTCATCGACTCTTTTCGGCCACCTTGTACTAGACAGCCCCGACTCAAGCACAAAAAAGGACCGGCTACGTGAGCCGGTCCTTTTTTGTGTTCAACAGTAACTGTTCAACATGGCGAGTACGCTACGCGCTTGGGTTGGGCAATACCTTCTCCACAGGGATCAGTTCGATTTCGCCTTCTTCGTTCTCCTGGATCTTGTATACCTGTTCGGCACGGTCAGTCATCATCACACCGAACAGGTGATCGATCTCGTGCTGAAAAACACGCGCCAGCCAGTCGTATGCTTTCAGGCGCATTTCTTTGCCGTGGCGATCCTGCGCCTTCACGAGGACGTAGGTGGCGCGTTCCACGTCGGCGGCCAGGCCGGGCAGGCTCAAACAGCCCTCCTGCGCCACCTCGGCCCCTTTCGTCTTCACAATTTCGGGGTTGATCAACTCGTAGCGCCGCATTGTCTCGTCTGGGCGCTCTTCGTCGTCTGGGTACTCGATCACCGTGATGCGCAGATCGAGGCCGATCTGCGGCGCAGCCAGGCCCACACCCTTTGCCTCACGCATCGTCTCCACCATATCATCGAGCAGCCGATGCAGATCCGGGTTAAAGTCACGTACACGGCGGGCGGCGCGGTGCAGAATGTCACCGTTATCGTCCCACGGAGTCACAATCGGTAGTTTTGCCATCTCAGCTTTTTTGTCCTCATTTCCAAGTAGTCGTACTCAAATTATAGGCTTTGCCAAAAGCGACTGTCAAAACCGCAGAGCGAAACAGGCGTATTTGATGTTGGGCGAAAGTGCCGAGGACTTCACGATGGACGTGGCGACAAGAGCGAAAGCCCCGTCTCGCTGCGGCGAAAAGTCCCCGGCACTTGGCCTACGCCCTGAATCTGCAATAACCCGAACACAACGGGCGCACAAAAAAACGCTCGGCGTGTTTCCACGCCGAGCGCAACACTCGATGAGATGGAATGGGCAGAACTCAATCGCCCAAGCTCTACCTACCTTCTGCTCCAAGACACGCTGATCACCGCATTCTCCGTCTGCTCGAAGTACTCAACGCGCACGTTGTGGTAGCCTTCGCCCACATAGTAGTCGCTGAAATACCCTTGCGCCGGATGGATGCCCCAGCCGTCGATAACCAGTTGATCGTCCACGAAGACGCGGACGCCGTCATCAGAGGTGGCGATGAATCGATAGGTGCCGGCATTCAAGTAGGGGGTCGCCGTCCAACGCACGCTGAAGTGATCGCTGTTGATGCCGACCGCAGGGCTACCGAAGCCCCAATTGAAGTCGATAGTCGCGTCCTGGCGCACGATGGTGGGGTTCCCGCCCATGTCGGTGTTGTTATAGTAGGAACCCGTCCACACCAAAGAAGGCGCCGGGGGCTGTACAGGCGGTTGCGGCGGTTGCGGCTTGGGCGGCGGCGCCGGCGTGTAGTAGCCGGGGATAAACAACGTCTGGTAAGCAAGCACCCGGTTAGGATGTGCGATGCCGTTGGCGCATGATGGCCGCAACCGAAGTGCCGTAGCGCCAGGCGATGCTGCTCAGCGTGTCACCGGGGCGCACGGTGTAGTAGAAGCCTTCGGGCGAGGGCGACGGGCCGCCGGTGCCACCACCACTGGGAACGCACAGCACCTGCCCCACGTAGACAAAACTGGTATGCGAGATGCCGTTCGCTTCGGCCAATGAATACAACCCCACGCCATAGTAGACGGCGATGCCCGAGAGCGTCTGTCCGCGGGTGACGGTGTGGTGGAAAGCACACCCAACATGACCAGACGGAATCTTGAGCCGTTGCCCCACGTAGATGTGGTCGGGGTTGTAGATACCGTTGGCGCTCATGATGCTGCTCATCGACACGCCGTACGACTGTGCGATACGGCTAAGCGTGTCACCCGGGCGTACTGTGTGATAGACATACGATGCCGTGACCCGTTCAGCCGGTGCGGCCAGCGTTTGCTGCGGGAGCATGGTAGCCATCACGGCAACCGTCAGCAACAACGCCAGGCCGGCACGAACCGACCAGCGCAAAACACGCATTCTTTCCATCAACAAACTCCTTTCAGGCAGGGGTTGGGAAATGCGTACACGAAGTACTGCACGTATTGTACACGAAACCGTAGAAGTTGCCATTCTGAAAAATCGCGCGATGCTATGAGGCCTGCCAGATTTCTCAGAACCTGGCGGGCCTCACGCATAACTGTCGCCGAACATCACTATGACATCTTGGCGTAAATACCACGGCAGAAATACGGCGTCTGTACCACTGGTAGAGACAATTGGTATATTTCCACCGGGATTTACTACATGTTCAGAAATTCATAGAGAATTTGGTTCGTCAGTTCCGGTGTTTCGATGGGGAAGATATGGCCGACGTCGGGCAGGATGAAGGCTTCGGCGTTCGGCAGGGTGGAAGCAAGCAGCGATGCGTTGCCCGGCGGGATGATCTGATCATGCTCACCGGTGATCACCAAGGTCAACACGTCGAGACGATGGATACGCTCAGATTCGTCGTATTGCACACCGGCCAGCACTTGCGCCTGATGCGATGCCTTCACCGTTGGGTTGTCTACGCGATAGCTCACCAGTTCTTCGAACAATTCGGGCGACGCTTCGGCGAAGCCTGGCGCTGTGAACGCAATCAGTGTGCTGCGCGTGCCGACTTCGATGTTCTCGTGGGGCATCATGTGAGCCAACGCTTCTTCGGTGACAGGGATTGCCGTCGGCCCACCGAACGATGTACCGGCCAACACAAGGTGATCCACATAACCAGAGTAGTTGAGGGCCAGTTCCTGCGCGATATAGCCGCCCAATGCGTGGCCTACCACATGCGCAGGATGGATATCCAACGCTTCCATGAGCCGCGCCGTGTCTTCGGCCATCTCAAAGACAGAATACGGGCCTTCCGGCTTGTCGCTTAGCCCGATACCTCGGTTATCGAATGCGACAACCTTGAAGTAGGGCGCCAGCGCATCGATCTGAAAACGCCAAAAACAATGATCGCAACCGGCGCCGGCGATCAAGAGCAGTGGTTTCCCCTCTCCGTAGATCTCATAGTAGAGGTTCACCTCACCTGTGTGAATAGTCGGCATAGAAGATCTCCTACAGTGAACTGTTTCGACTCGTTAAGTGTCTCTCCTGAATTTCAGGACAGAAGCGAAGATGTATTTCAGTTTTTTGCTGCCCACAACAATGTGTATAACGAACAACAGGCAATCGGTCCCTGACGCAATTCTTGTTCGAGGCGTGCAATGCCACGTGCAAAGGCAGAAGGCTCGATTAAGTGTAGCGCGGAGTACGACTTGTCCCGATAGGCTTGAATGTCCTGCAACTCGTAATGAAATGCGACTTCCGATTCCACCACATCCACAAACCCACTCTCAGCCAAAGCTTCACGTAGATCATCGATTGCTGGATAGCGCGCCAGTTCGACTGAGCGTGTCTCTGGGAAATGCGATGTCAATGGACGGCGTCGCCGGATATCCGATTCAGAATCAGTCACCGTGCAAATATGGCCGCCAGGTCGCAATACGCGATATGCCTCAGTCAGATAGGCAGGTCGGTCCTGTACATGGTGAATTACGTCAACCGATATAATGAGATCAAACTGTGCGTCGTCGAAGGGCAGCGACTCTGCTTGCCCGTGCTGAAAGGCCACTTCGGGGAAGCGCCCCCGCGCACGTGACAACATTTCTGCCGACGGATCAACACCAGTTGAGCGGATCCGGGTCAGCCCCTGCAACGTGCCTACATAGTTGCCGGTGCCACAGCCCACCTCCAGCAGATCCTCCTTCCTTCTTTCAACAATGAAGGCAACGAATGCGGTCACCACATCGGGATGTGTCTGGCGGTTCTCCAGGTATGCAGTTGCCAGTGCGTCGTAGTCAAAATAAGGTTGCTTATACATTGCATTCGCTGACATATATTAGATCGGCGTCTCATGGCAATATGCTCAGTACCAAATACCGCAAGATGATCTAGGAAATTTGACTCAATCGTATCATGCATGGCTTCGTTTCAATACCAGCAAAATGAATCAGATTTTCTAGAAATAGGTATATGGGTGGCGATTTGATCGCCACCCAGCGCCAATACAAAGGCCGGACCTTGCTGGTCCGGCCTTCTCGTGACGTAGAGATTGGCGACTACTGTGTTTCGTCACCGCGCAGCGTGAGCAAATACGAAACAATGTTCATCAACTGCTCATCGTTCAATGTGTCGACGTATGTCTGCGGCATAACGCCCGCATTGTAACCGGCTACGACGTAATCGTTCGGCGCAATGATGCTGTGATAGATGTAGGTCGCTTAAGCTCTTCTTCAGCAGCAGCATGGATCAACGCAGCGTTTGCCACGTTGTACCAAGAAGGTGCGACAGTGGTCTGATTCGGATCGAGCATGTGGCAGCCAAGGCATCCGTTGGCGGTGGCCAATTGCTGCCCCTGGGCAGGATCGGCATCGGCCAGCAACGCCACAAGGCTTGCATCCAACCCCTGTACTATCTCTTCTTCAGTAAGATTGGCGATATTCGGCACAGGCGTCGGCGTCGGCGGCACAAACTCCTCGCCGGCACCCACAGGCACCATGTTCGGAGAGATCAACTGAGATTCCGCATTGGGAGCGCAAGCAACGAGCACCCCCACAAAGGCGACCAGGGCCAGAACAATTAACAAATGACGATTCATCAAGAATTGTCTCATCAAAATTCTCCGTATGAGGATTCTCCGTACGAACGGCGATTAGACCAGTTTCCTGTGGGTTCTGCTTTCGGGAGGTGGCCTACGGACAGCCAATAGTAAAGCGGAATACAGTTTATCATGGGTCACCTGTAGACGCAATTTTCTGCGTAAAAATTCACAAGCTTTGAAAGGACAACATGGAACAGGCACTCAGCGAATTGAAAACACAAACCTGGTTAGCGGAGTATCTACCAACCTGGCAAGTACACAACGGTATCATCAAACGTGTATTCAAGACCGGAAGTTGGCGCTTGACCATGATGGTTGCCAATAGCATTGCCTATCTTGCCGAAGCTGCCGATCATCATCCCAATCTGCTGCTCAGCTACACTTCTGTTGAGATCCACTTGGAGACACACAGCGCAGGTGGCATCACCAACAAAGATCTAGAACTGGCGCAGAAGATCGAGGAGACGATCACCTGGTATCCAGCCGCAAACAACGCGCTCGACGGCGCGAAGAAAGAGAATTGGTTAAAGCCCGACGCATGAACGGCGAATCAGCCCCTAGCAAGGAGAGCGGACGGCTGAACGCTGTTTCACAATCATCTCTGAAAAACGATGAACGAGCCCCGTAGATACACACTGAAAAAACAGTGAGGCGCCAAGAACTTGGCGCCTCACTGTTTTTTCAGTGTAACTGTTCAGATGAATGATCGCGGTGTCGCTGTCACCGAAGATCGCCTACCGGATCAGGGCGTGGCGGTGGGTTCAGGCGGCGAGGGGAGATTCGCAGCGACAAGAATCGAGTCAACGTCCCCCGCAACGGTAACCAGCGGTGCGCTGATCCAGCCGATCTGCCCGTTGCCGCGATCGAGCATGTACCAATCACCGGTCGCATCCTTGGCCAGGATGGGGTAGCTCTCACCTTCCACGACCACGCGAATGATCGGGAAATCCGTGCTAGGCCCGGTGCGTAGATTCACGCGCGGGCGGGCCACCGTAGCCACAGATTGCCCCTCTTCAGCAGATGCCGTCGCTGTGGGTTCAGCTTCAGGCGCTGCCGTCGCCGTGGGTTCGGGTTCTGGCGCTGCCGTCGCCGTCGGTTCAGCTTCAGGCGCTGCTGTCGCTGTGGGTTCAGGTTCCGGCGTGTTCGTCGGTTCAGGTTCCGGCGTGTTCGTCGGTTCGGGTTCCGGTGTGTTCGTCGGTTCAGGTTCCGGTGTGTTCGTCGGTTCGGGTTCCGGTGTGTTCGTCGGTTCGGGCATCGGCGTGCTGGTGGGTGTCATCGGCGCAGGGACGTCGACGCCGGCAGCAGGGGCGGCTTGCCCGGCACCAACACCAACCAACAAGCGGGCCGTCGGGACACAGCCGGCAAAGATCAGCGCAGTGATCGCCAACGCGGCGAACGACCATAGCTTCGATTTACGTACGATAGACGTGAACAAGTTTGTACCTTTCTGTGCTACAGCGAAGTTGAATGATCAAATCTACAAGCCATGTGGCATTGTTTCGAGGTATATTGCCGCCCATTTTGAGCGGACGACTCGATCCCATTCCTTGATTATAAAAAGCCTCTGCCAGAGCGCAAGTTTCACCCCTGGCGAAATTGACCGTTTGTGCAAAATACACGAAAACACCGGCTGCCCTCCTCAACAACTCAGCCAGGGGTCGACATCAAGCGAGCTTCGTAGACAAAAACATGGGCCGCTCATTGTCTGAGCTGCCCATGTTCACGCTATTCGGTTTTGAGCGCCCGACCAGGTGGATTTTACTTGTCGAACCGGCTGATGAACTCCCCGGCCTTCTCCACAAGTTCGCTGTTGCCCACGAAGAACGGCACACGCTCATGCAAAGACGAGGGCTGCAAGTCGAGCAGACGATTGACGCCGTCACTTGCTGCGCCGCCGGCCTGTTCCGCCAGGAAGGCCATCGGCGCACATTCATACACGAGGCGCAACTTGCCGACGGACATTTTCCCATCCTTCGAATCAGCTGGATAGTAGAAGACGCCGCCGGTGAGCAGGTTGCGGTGGAAATCGGCCACCATCGATCCGATATAGCGCAAAGACAACGACATTTCGCCGCCATCTCGTCCTTGCAGTCACTCGGTATAGCGCCGCACACCCTCCGACCAGTAGCGCTCTATAGCCCTGATTGGTGCTGTAGTATTTGGGCTTAGACGGGAAGCGGATGTTTGGATGCGAGAGGAAGAACTCGCCCACGCTGGGATCCAATGTGAACCCATGAACGCCCTGCCCAGTGGAGTAGACGAGCATGGTGCTGGCGCCGTAGATGACATAAGTTAAAGCGGCCACCGGATCGCGCCCCCGCTGCAAACAATCCTCAAGCGTCCCTTTGCCCGATTCCGACCTGCGCCGATAGATGGCAAAGATGGTGCCGATGCTCACGTTGACGTCTATGTTCGACGATCCATCCAGCGGATCGTAGAGCAGAACGTATAGCCCTGTCTCCGTAGTGATCGGGGATGGTGAGGATGTCGGGGTGCTCCTCCGACGCCATCACGGCGATGCGTCCTGTATGATCGTTGAGTTTGTAGAGAATGCTGTCGGCGTATTCATCCAATTTCTGCACGACTTCGCCCTGCACATTCTCTCGCCCTGTGCTGCCCAGGATCTCAACCAGACCGGCGCGGGTGGTGCGGCTGGAAATGATCTTGGCAGCCAATGCAATGTCGTAGAGGATGTTGGTGAGCGTGCCGGTAGCGCCAGGGTAGCCTTTTTGCTTATCGAGGATGAACCGCTCGATGGTGACGATCTTGTCGCTATAGGGATCGTCGTACTGTACAGGGTTGCGTCCGAGGGGGAGTTGGCCATGGACATCTCCAATTTTTGATTGGTAAATGGTGATTGGTGATCCGGCTTGTCGATTGGTCTGCGAGGCGCAGCAGGGCGCATGAACAATTCAGATGTTCAGGATGACACCCAGTCACCAATCACGAATCACCAATCCACTTCTTGATCGCGCTGACGTCGCGCCGCGTAGAGGACAATGCTGCTTGACCACCGATGCGTTGAGGCTTTCGATGCGGCCATACATGGGGAGGCTGATCAGGAAATCTACACTTTTCGCGCGTGAGGCGGCTGAGTCCGCTGCCTTCGCTGCCCACTGCCAGCGCCAGCGCGCCGGTGAGATCGACTTTCTCCAACGGTTGGGTATCGTCGCCCATATCGGTAGAAGCCACCCACACGTTGGTCTCTTTGAGCGTGTCGATGGCGCGGTTGAGGTTGGTCACCTTGGCCACGGGCAGGTGCTCCACAGCAAGCTTGCGCTGGCGTTGCTCACCGCCGGGGTGATGCCGCCCGCCGGTCGGGGATCACAATGCCGCTGACGCCCATCACTTCCGCCGTGCGGATCAGCGTCCCCAGGTTCTGGGGATCTTGCACGTGATCGAGCAACAGGAAGAGCGGCGAACCGCCCCGTCGCGCCTGGGCAAGCAGGGCGTCGAGATCGACGTAGGGGTAGTCGCCCACCTCTAGCGCCACGCCTTGGTGGTTCACATTTTGCTCTTTGAGACGGTCGAAGACGCCGCCGCGCAGCCGACGCACAGGCAAGGATCGTTCTTCTGCCAACGCCAGAATCTCGCCAACGATACCCTGCGCCTTGGATTTTTCGTCTCCTTCGAGCCACAGCCGATAAAAGTGACGCGCCGACCGGCGCACTGCTCGAGGGCTGCGTGCCGCCCGGCCAATAGCTCACTCATGAAGTGGGTTCCTCGTAGCGCCACTCCGTGCCTTCGGCGGAGTCTTCCAGCACAATCGACAGCTCGGCCAGATCATTGCGGATCTTGTCGGCCAAGGCCCACTGTTTTTGGGTGCGCAGATCGGTGCGGACCTGTATCAATAGATCGATGAAGGGCTTGGCCGCCACCTGCATTCCTTCGCTGCCACCTTCGGTCTCCAGTTTCAGCCCCAGTACGCCTACCTTAAAGATTCGCGGAAGGTACGCTGGGCCGCCTCGAAGAAGGGGCCACCCACACCGGCGCTACGGGCGCTGTTGACGGCGCGCACCATCTCGAAGAGGACAGCCAGGCAGCGCCGCGGTGTTGAAATCGTCGTCCATCACTTCGATGAAGGATGCACGCGCTCTTCTCGGTGGCCTCGCGCAACGTCTCGGCCTCTGCGCCCACGCTCTTGCGTCCATTCGACGGGCGCAGCGCCGTCTGCAAGCGGGTGAGCGACCGCTCGGCGCTGGCGATGGTCTCGTCGGTGTACATGACCGGCTTGCGGTAATGGCCCGAGAAGACGAGCAGGCGCAGTGCGTCGGCGGTGTGCTCGCGCAGGAACTCGTCGATGGTCACCAGATTGCCCAGCGACTTGCTCATCTTTTCGCCGCCCAGTTGCAGCATACCGTTGTGCATCCAGTAGCGGGCGAACGGTTTGCCGGTGAGGCTTTCGCTCTGGGCGATCTCGTTTTCGTGGTGCGGGAAGATCAGATCGTTGCCACCGCCGTGGATGTCGATGGTTTCGCCCAGGTGATGCAGACACATGGCGGAGCATTCGATGTGCCAGCCCGGCCTGCCTGCCCCCCACGGGCTGTCCCACGAGGGTTCGCCAGGTTTCGCGGCCTTCCACAGTGCGAAGTCGGCCACGTTCTCCTTGCGTTCGTTGGTGGCCACGCGGGTGCCGGCCACAGCCTCATCCTGGCTGCGGCCGCTGAGTTTGCCGTAGTCGTCATCTTTGTCCACGCGGAAGTAGACGCTGCCGTCCATCTCGTAGGCGTAGCCTTCTTCGCCCAAATTCTGGATGACGGTGATGATCTCGTCGATCTCGTTGGTGACGCGTGGGTAGACATCGGCCTTGAGCACATTCAGGTCGCGCAGATGATCCAGGTACTTTTCGGCGTAGCGGCGGGCCAGATCGAAGGGATCTTCACCCAGATCCTCGGCGCGGTTGATGATCTTGTCGTCCACATCGGTGAAGTTGGTGACGTATTGGACATCATAGCCGCGGAAGAGCAGATAGCGGCGCACCATGTCGAAGACCATCGCGCTCATGGCATGGCCGATGTGGGCGTCGGCGTAGACTGTCGGCCCGCACACATACATGCGGACTTTGCCTTCTTCTACCGTTTCGAACGGTTCCTCTTTACGCGTGAGCGTGTTGTAGATACGCAAACTCATGAATCGCTTTCCTGGTGAGCAACTGCTGCTCAATAAATAATGAATCTTCAGTTCCGGTGTGACAGCGAAGACTGCTTCTCCTCGCGCGGTTTGCCGTCGGGTACGGCGAAGATCAGGCGCCCGGCGTTGGTCTGCAAGACCTTGGTCACTTGCACGGTGATCTCACGGCTCAAGAAGCGGCGTCCGTTCTCCACCACAACCATCGTGCCGTCTTCCAAATAACCCACGCCCTGGTTGATTTCTTTGCCTTCCTGGATCACCTTGATCCCCAGTTCCTCGCCGGGTAACACCACCGATTTGACGGCATTGGCCAGTTCGTTGATGTTGAGGACTTGCACGCCTTGTAGCCGCGCCACCCGATTGAGGTTGAAGTCATTGGTCACCACGGCGGCGTTCAGTTCCAAGCCAAGGCTCACGAGTTTGTCGTCCACCTGGCGGGCGTCGGAGGGATCCTGATCGAGGAAGACGATCTCCACCTGTTCGCAATTGCGCAGGCGATCCAGCATTTCCAGGCCGCGGCGCCCGCGGTTGCGGCGAAGCATCTCAGGCGAATCGGCGATGTACTGCAATTCGTTGAGGACGAAGCGCGGCACCGCCAGCACCGCCCACAAGAAGCCGGTTTCGGCCACATCGGCGATGCGCCCGTCGATGATGACGCTGGTATCGAGCAACATCATCGCCTTGTGGCGTTCTTCGGGGGCGACGGGTTCACTGTTGGCGGGGTTACGGCCAAGCCGCAGAAAGGCAAAGATCTCGCGCTGGCGCACCATCATAATCGTGACGCCAAGATACCCGAGCACGATTGCGCCCACAAACGGCAAAACTGTGCCGAAGGGAGTGGGCAACAGTGATAGCGGGTAGGCCAGCAAGGCGGCGATCATCAGGCCAATGACCAGCCCGAGCGTCGCCGCAACCAATTGCACCGTGGGTACGTGCCGCAAGCTGGCGCGCATCGCCTTGGCCGGCTTCAGTGTGATCCAGGGCGCCAGGAAGAACCCCAACAACCCGGCCCCCATCACCGAAGGCACAAGCACGCGCGCCGCACGCAGCGACAGATCCTCGAAGCCTTCCACCCCTACCACGGTGCGCCCAGCTTCCCATCCTAGCAGGCCAAAAGTCGCCATCACCAGGATCCGAAGTAGCAGCTCCCAGCGCATAGATAAGTCCTCCATAGATGACCGATAACAACAGAATGATAAGTGTCAGCATATGCAATAAATCCAAGTGGTCTTGTAGCGAATCAGCAACAATGAAAACCAACTCGGCAGGTATGGACAATCGGCTCGTACCAACAGAGAATTCCGCTTCGGTCGAATGGCCGGGAGAAATGGCCAGACCGCCTGGATGATGTGATGATGGTAGGGAATCATCACCATCGAAGATCGGCGTGTGCAGATGGTTTAGCATCTTTGTCCAGCTATTCTGGACACCCGCCAATCATACAGTAAAAGCATTTGGATGGCAATCTATTTTGATAGAGCAGGATGGGTCCGCTCCACATGGAATCACTCGGTCAACACGGTGCGGTACAACTCCAGGACACGCCGCGCATTGACGTGTGCGGCGAACTTCTTGCTGAACGCTTGCGCCTCGTTGCCCAATTTGTGACGCAGCGTCGCATCGTGGGCCAGGCGCAAGATGCGCAGCCCCATGCTCAAATCGTTGTCTTTGGCCAAGTAGCCGGTACAGCCGTCTTCGATCATCTCACTGACGCCCGGTGACGCGATCCCCACGGCAGGCAGCCCCGCCGAAGCCGCCTCGATAAACGTGAGTGGATGCACCTCCGTCACGCTGGCAGACACGAAGAAATCGGCCAGGGCCAGGTAATCGGCGATGCGAGCATAGTCGACGGCGCCGGTGAAGGTAACAGCCTGTTCGATGCCCAGGGTGTGAGCAAGTTCTTTGTATTCGTCGAGTGCAGGGCCGGCGCCCACAAGCAGCAGATGCAGCATCGGTGCTTCGTCGATCAGCGCAGCAAAGATTGATATCAGCCGGTCGACGCTCTTCTCCCCACTCATGCGCCCCACGTAGATCCCCACCACAGCATTGTCGGCGATGCCCAAATCGGCCCGCTGCACTGTGCCGGTGTGGGTGTGAAACTGCTCCAATTCGATCCCATTTGGAACCACCACAATTTTGCCGGTGATGCCCCACTCGCGCATGACACCTGCGATGCCTTCGCTTGGTGCGATCATAGCTGCGCAGCCCTGGCTAAAGATCTGGAAGAAGGCCTGCAACGCCGTCTCCGAAACCGCTTCGGGCAAGCGCGGCAAATACTGCTGCACATACAGATCGTAGCGGGTGTGGTTGGTGAAAACCAACGGTAGATCATATCGCCGCGAATAATAGAGACCAAAACTGCCGCTGATGAAGGGATGATGCACGTGGATCACGTCGACTTGCTTCAAGATGGCGCGAGTGCGCTGATCTGCGGTGACGCTCAGGTGATAGCCCGTGTCGGCGATGGGGATACCTGGAATGCGTATCACATTGGGTTCGTCGTCAACGGTGTGGCGGCTACCGGGAACAAAGAGCCAGACCTGCTCGCCCACGTCCTCGAAGTGTTTTTGAGCAGGCTGACATGGTTCACCACGCCGTTGATCACCGGCTTGTAGACATCGCTGAACAATGCAATGCGCATGGTTCGCCCTTCCTTTGCGGGGGAATGTACTATAAAAAGCGATGACCGCTCTTGTGGAGCGGCCATGCAGGAACCCAACCATTTCTGGGCAGCACCGGTTGCCGCTTTGTGCCTACCCCGGTGTGAAACTGGGCGGATCGCTGGCCGGGAACGATTCAACCATCGCCTCGTCAACTTCGTCTTCGATAGCGGCGTTCCTGTCCTTGTTGCCAGATTCCGCGGTACCCATGCCCTCGATAGCTGATGCAAAATCATGCCAAACCGTCGCCGGCAGCACTTCGGTGGTGACATGACCAAAGGAGCGGATCACCATTGCCACTTTGGAGGCCGTCTCGTTGTCCGGTGCGCGGAAGATATCGAGCGCGTCGTAGCGCCCAAGAAGCACGTAGCTATCGATCCATTCTACATCTTCGCACTCGGCGCGCACCCGACGTTTCACCAACGCATCCAAGTTGACGATCTCCGGTGGATCGACGATGGCATCGGCAGTGAAGTGAGAAAGTAAGACGTAGGTTGGCATTGGTAGCTCCTTTTCTCGACCCAATCCGGGTACACTCAAGGCGGCGTTGCGGTACTGTGTATCAACTTGCGTTTGTCTTTGGAAATGGGGAAGATCAGTGCAGCGCCCACACGGTCGAGTCAAGCGGTACACGAACCTGGTGTGGCGAGAGGCTTGTCATCCAATATATCATAGTTTGCACAATCAAAAAACGGAGGAAAATCTATGCCCCGCTACGGCGTCTATCTCATTCCCGCAGCCGATCATCCACTCTTTCGGCTAGGAAGTGACTTCCTCGGCTACAACATCTGGACAGAAGAACACGCCACGCCGCTCCTGGCCGACACAGTGGGCGAAGAGACGATCCGCGGCTGGATTGGGAACGCCAAGGTGTTCAGCTTTCACATCACCATCGCCGATTGTTTGGAATACCGCGACGAGGACGTGGACGAAATCCACACCCGCCTCCAGTGGATCGCGCAGCGAATGGCGCCGTTTACGCTGTTCAACGGGCGCTTCTTCGATGACTTCCACTCCACCAACGCGTTGACACTTACCTACGAATCACCCGACCGCGCCCTGCAACAGATCCATCGCCTCGTCGTCACCCTCATCAGCGTGTTACACAATGCGTCGCCCTACTTCGGTCACCTGCATGATCGTTTGGATGCCACGCACCGACGCAACCTGATCCGCTACGGCGCGCCGTGGGTGCTGGACCAGTTCTGGCCGCACTGGTCGCTGGCCACCAGCGTCCCCGACGCAGCGGCATGGCAACGACTGCGCGACGAAACCGTCCGCGCCACCGGGCTATTGCAGACACCGGAAACGCAGTCTTTCACCGTAGATTCGATTCAATTGGTGGCACTAAAAGAGGACGGGTTTTACAGAATCGCAGGGACGTATCCGTTTGGCAGGGAATGAAGAATCTATACAGGTCATGTAGGGGTTTGCGTGGGGCGGAAGCGAATTTCGCTTCATTGGCGAGCACGCCTTCCGCCCCACGCAAACCCCTACTGTACACCTGTATAGATTCATTCTTTATTCTTGTTTCTGCTCCAACGCCACCAGCAGATCCGGCCTGTCGGTAATCAGGCCGTCGACGCCCATCGAAATCAGGCGTTGCATATCGTTGGGATCGTTGACCGTCCACGGGATGACCTTCACGCCGTGGGCGTGGGCCTGAACAAGAGCGACGGCGTCACCAGATCCTGCCGGCGAGAGGACGGTGCATCCCTGGCAAGCGAGTGACGCGACATCCGGCGCGTCTGTCACCAACGCCGACAGGCGCAACTGCGGCGCGATCCGCCGTGTGGCCCACAGCGAACGGTGATCGAAGCTCTGGATCGTCACCCGCTGGCCCACCCGGTGCGCCTGAATCTGCTCGACCACTGCCTGTTCAAAAATGCCAGGCGCCTGACCGTCGAAGTCATCGCCGATGGCGTCCGGTTTGCGCGGATTGCGTTTGGTCTCCAGATTGAAACGCACCACGCCCGCATTCTGGCGCAGCGATGCGTCTTTCTCCGCGGCTGCGGTGTACGCTTCTACGAACGCAAAAAGCTGATCCAGGCTGACAATGCGGAAATCGTCGCCGGCTAATGCCGTGGGGTCGCTGTTCTGCTCGGGGAACGTGTCTTCATCGGGGTTGAGATCGCAGCGGTATTCTTGAAGTTGAGCAAAGGTCAGGCGGCGGATCATGCGTTCGGATTCGGGGGCAAGCGCCGGATCGGGCGCGTTTGGGTTCACCCAAGCCGGATCGAGGCGACATTTGTCCGCCGACACTGTGTCGTCGTGCCAGATGACGACAACGTCGTCCGCGGTCAGGTGCAGATCGAGTTCCAGCGTGTCCACGCCGAGATCCAGCGCCGTCTCGAATGCCGGCAGCGTGTTCTCCGGCTTCAGTCCGCGCGCGCCGCGGTGACCCTGCACGTCGAAATTCGCCAGTGGATAGACCACCATCTCGCCCGAAGATTCCGCCGTGGTGGGCGAAGCGATCTCCACAGGCGAGAGTGTGGGCGCGCTCACCGGCGCATAGAAGACGGCCACCTTCACGGCGATCACCAGCAAAAACGAGGTAAAGCTAACACGAGCAACGTTCCAACGGTTGAACATAGGGTTCTACTGTCCTGCGCAGAAGATGCGCCAACCAACACTCAGGCGCGCGCCCGATTGTACAGCCACAGGTAGACGGCCCGCCATCCAAGCAGAAAGAGGCCGGTAAAAGCGACCGATGTCAGGGCGAAGGGCAGGGTAACGTTGTTCTGAAAGACGAAGGACCGGATGGCGAAGGCGAGGAGATCGCCCACGATCCACGCCGCCGCGGCCCGCGCCATCATCGAAGCAGGCGACGTCAGCAGATCGGCGCGATAGGCGCCAACCACAAACGCCACCACGAACCAACCGATCAAGAAAGGCGTGGCGATACGCGCCACATTGATCAGCCAATCACTGGTGAAACCGTGACTCAGCCGCCCAATGATCACAAAGATCAGCAGCGCCAACACATCGCCAACCACCAGCGCGACCGGCACAGAAGGCAGTCGCCCCGGCTCTACAGGATGCTTTGAAACAGATTGCATTGAAATTTCCTCACAAACAGACGTCAAAGAACAGATGCGCTATTTTGGAGTATACCCAAGTCGGATTGGGATGACAAGGTGACGGGGTGGCGGGGTGAGGGGGTGATGGGGTGATTGTGTTGGCGAACCCGTCTGGTGGAGTTGAAACCCCCTGCTGACATCGAGAAGTCGCCTCAAATTCCGCAGCGCCTGAGGGCGTTTCTCATTGTCAGGGCGGGATTTCAATCCCGTTGCGAGTTCGCCAACACAATCAACCTTGTCACCCAGTCACCCCCTCGGCGTTAAGATAAGCGCCATACGAGCAAGTGCCGGGGACTTTTCGTCGCAGCGAGACGGGGTCATCACTCCTGGCGACTCGTCCAACGTGAAGTCCCCGGCACTTTCGTTCGACCTTAACTTAACGCCTATGCCCCCTCACCCTGCCGCCCACGTCTTCTGCAAAAACGTAACCGCATCCGCCGCTTCTTCCTCGAAGTTGCGCCAGCGGCGCTCCACCGAGATGAGACCATCGTAGCCGATGGCGTGGAGCATGGCGAAGAATTCGGCGTAGGGGTACTCGCCGCTGCCGGGGGCGAAGCGCCCGCTATCGGCCACGTGGATGTGCTTGATCCACTGTGCGTGGGTACGCACATTTTCCAGATCCTCGCCGTCCATCATCATGTGGTAGAGATCGGCGAGCACCTGCACCGAGGGCGATCCTACGGCTTCGGCCAGCACCACGCCCGCGGGGACGCTGTTGATCACGTTCGATTCCAACTTGTTCAGCGGCTCGATCACCACGGTGATGCCCAATGGCTCGGCCACCATCGCCACGATCATCAAGAAACGCTGCAACTGCGCGTCCGCTTCGGCGGAGCTAAAACCTGCAGGGACGTTGCGCGCCCCGCCGCTGCCGAAGACAACCGTGCGCGCCCCGATCAGGTGTACACGGCGCAGCGCCTCGTCTACGTAGGTCTCCACCGCCGGCCAATCCACAGCGGGGCCGGTGATCTTGAGATCACCCGGCAAGAAGACGTTGAACGCCTTCACCGGCAACGGCGACGCAGCGTACGCCGCCTGTATCGGTGCAAACTCGTCCACTTCGGGCGTCAACGAGCGGACAGTGCATTCTATAAAATCAAAACCCGCGGCCTTCGCCGCTTCGGCCTGATCCAGGCTACAACAGCAACCGAATTGCATGGTGAGGTCCTTTACTTGCCCTGTAATCGCGCCAACAACGCCTCGTAGCCCTCACGATCCAACGGCAGATCCACTGTTTGATTCGTGTGACTGCTGTAGATCATGGCGTTGGCCAGTTCGAGGGATTGGCGACCCTGGCGACCGTCACAGCGCAGCGGCGCGCCGTGTAATGCGGCATCGTAGACATTTCGGTAGACGGCGGCATGTCCGCTGGGGCCGTCCAACGCTTCGATTTCCAGCGCTGCGGTCACCTGTTCGGGGCGGCCGAAGGGATTGGGGTTGTCGGCGATGTGGGTGAGCAGATCCGGCTCGAAGCGTTCGTAGGTGATGTCACGTTCGCCCAGCAGCAAGGTGCCGCCGGTGCCGGCAATCTCCATGCGTCGCTGCCCCGCCTCTACCGTGGACATGTAGACCGTCCCCACAGTGCCTTCGCCCCACTCGAACATGGCGGTGATGGTGTCTTCGGTTTCGATGGCATGTTGCAGTGTGCGTGTCCACGCCGCCACGCGCACCGGCATGCCCAGCAGGTAGCAGATCAGATCCAGCCCGTGTGGCCCCTGGTTCATGAGCACGCCGCCACCTTCGCCGCGCCAGGTGCCGCGCCAGCCAGCGTTGCGGAAGTAGGCGGCCGTACGCACCCACGGTTCTACCACCGTCACGCGCAGGATTTTGCCCAGCCCGCCCGATTGCAGCAGATCGCGCACGGCGATCACCTCGGGCCGGTAGCGATGCTGGAAGTTGACAGCCAACAGCCGGTCATTGCCCTCGGCGGCCGCGATCATGCGATCCGCTTCGCCCACGTGAACGGCGATGGGCTTCTCCACGATCACGTGGCTGCCCGCATCCAACGCGTCCACGGCGATCTGTGCGTGGAACGGGTGAGGCGTGATGATCGACGTCACATCGGGTTTGAGATCGGCCAGCATCACCTGCGCCTGCTGGTAGAACGGCACGCCCAGTTCAGCGGCGCGCTGCTCGCCCAACTGCGTGTTCACATCGCATACACCCACCAGTTCGGCTTCCGGCGTCTGCGCCAGGGCGTCCTTGTGCAAGGAGAAGATCCCGGCGCCCACGCCCACCACGGCGTGGCGCAACTTCTGTGTTGTTGTCATGATTCCTGTCGATTCTGTGTGTAGGTTCTGTTTGGAGGGTCTGTTTGTAGGTTCTGTTTGTAGGTTCTGTTTGTAGGTTCTGTTTGTAGGTTGAATGTGAGATTTTGAATTGATCAATCAGCGTTGGGGGCTGCAACCCCAAGCGCCGCCCCCGCCTCCACCAACTGCGCCCAACTGGTCTCGTCTAGCGGGATGCCTTGGGCGCGGCGGTGGGCTGCGGTGCGCGATTCGGGTTCACCGGGCAAGAGGACCTCATCGAAGCCGGCAGCCGGTTTTGCGGCTTTGACCGCGGTCACCAAAGCTTCACCTTCGGCGGTGAAATCGGCCAGTGGGCGGAACGGTTCCGGGTTTAACACCATGAACAACACCCCGTTGCGTGGCGCCATGCCCAACGCCGGGCACCCCGACGTGGTGAGCAGCCCCGCCATGAACTCAACCAGCAGCGAAAGGCCATACCCCTTGTGACCCGCCGCAGGCAAGAGGACGCCACCATCGTAGAGATCGTCCGGCGTGGTGGACGGCGTGCCGTCTTTGTCCAAGATCCAGCCGACAGGGATCGACTTGCCGCTGTTGCGGGCGATGCGCACTTTGCCTTCGGCCACAGCGCTGGTGGCAAAGTCGAGCACCACCGGTTCACGGTTGGCCACGGGGATCGCCGCCGCGATGGGATTGGTACCCAGCACACGCGCCACGCCGCCGAAGGGCGCCACGATACCACGTCCACCGCCGCCGTTGCAGAAGGCCAGGCAGATTAGCCCTTCCTTGGCCGCCATTTCCACCCACTCGCCCATGCGGCCCACGTGTCCGCAGTCTACGAGGCCGATGGCCGACATGCCGTGTTCCCGCGCTTTGTCGATGGCCATACGCATCGCCTTGTGCGCCGCCACCTGCCCGAAGCCGCTGTGTCCGTCGATCAGCGCGATGACCGATGTCTCCTGCCGGATTGTGGGCTGGGCTTGAGGATCAAGTTGGCCTTGTTCAATGGACGAAAGATACTGCACCACCCGCACCACGCCGTGTGAATCGTGGCCGACGAGGTTGCTGTCTACGAGCGAGGCGGCCACCAGCCTGGCGACCTGCGCCGGCGTTCCCGCCGCCTGAAAAATCTGATCGGCAAAATCAACAAGTGTCTCAGCGCGAAAAGTGGGCATCTGTGGTCCCCGTTTCAGGTGGAGTGCGTGGGTGAAAAGAGGCAAAAACTTGAGAAAAGCATAGCACCCGGGAGAAGAGAAGGCAAAAGGAAAGGTGCAAAAGGCAAAAGTGGCAGATCCGGTTGAGCCTGCCGCTTTCTCGCATTTTTCATGCGGGTAAACAGTGCATAGTTTTGCACTTGACAACTACACGCCAACGCCGCACACTATTTTTGCCTTTTGCCCTCTCTTCCCCCTCTTTCTCCCACTCCGAAATCCAGTTATAATAGGCCCAGCGACACGCCAACCCCAGCAGAAATGGACCGCCCCTTGGCTATCCTGGCACTGCCCGAAGACTACTCTCCGCAGCGCAAGAGTGCAGTGGAACGCCGCATCCAGCAGTTGACAGAGGATCTGGCGCAGCGAGAACATACGCTGATCCTGCTGCACAATGATCCCGATCCCGACGCCATCGGCAGTGGCTACGGCATGTTGGCGCTGTTCAAACACTTCTTGCCCAACGGAAAATGTACCCTGGCGCACGGAGGACTCATTGGGCGAGCCGAAAACCGCACCATGGCCGATAAGTTCATCCCAAACGTGGAACGCATCCCCACCTTTGAGGCCGAGGACAAGCTCAAAGCCTACGACGCCGTGATCTTGGTGGACACGCAGCCCGGCGCCAGCAATCACCTGCTCTACGACACCAACTATCCCCTGGGAAATGTGATCCTTGCCGTAGACCATCACCCGCCCAAACGCAGCCAGGTGCGCCGTGATCCACGACGTGCGGCCCGAAATCGGCGCATGCGCCACCATGATCTGCGAGTACCTCACCGTGGCCGCAGTGGACATCGACGAGCGGCTGGCAACAGCGCTCTTCTACGGCATCAAGGCCGACACCCGCGGCCTCAGCCGCCGCGCCGACGAGCTGGACCTCTGGGCCTTCACCCAGTTACGCAACCACATCAACACCGATCTGCTCAACGAGATCGAACACGTGCAACTGCCGCGGTCCTATTTCCGCAGCCTGAGCGATGCCCTGGCCCAGACCACGCTTTATCATTGCGATCCAAACGCGGATCCAGCAGAGGACGCAGAAGACAGCAGCGAAGACGGCCAACCCTGCATCGGTGACGTGGCCATCAGCCTGCTCTTCGACATGAAACGCCCAGACATGGGCGCCGAAGTTGCCGATCTCCTCCTCCGCCTCGAAGACCTGTGCTGGGCCATCTGCCTGGGCATCTTCGAAGATCGCCTCGTCATCTCGATCCGCTCCGACGCGCCGGAAGCGCGCGCCGGACGCCTGGTGCGCAGCATTGTAGGGCGCAGCGGCACAGCCGGCGGTCACGACAACATGGCCGGTGGTCGCATTCATCTGCCCAACGCAACCCCCGCCGAACGCGTGGCCGAACTCCACGCGCTCGTCCCCCGATTCCTCAAAGAACTGGGCGTGGCCGAAGCCGTGGGCGACCCTCTGTTGGGGATCAAACGCTCCTGATCTCGCTCGCCATTCCACGCGTCTGCATGATTACCCAGATTCAGTAGTTCACGATTCTCTGTGAAATTGTGGAGTGAGCATCCTCAGATGCGGCTTATTCCGGTCCACTCGGCATCTGAGGATGCCTACTACGCGTCAATATCGTGACTACTGAGATCCAGATTGAACATCTGCGCAATATGCCCCCAATGCCCCACAACAAACAGGTTTTATTGGACGCTTTGTAAGCGGATTGACAGCCAATACCGGTGAACAGTCACTGTGTTGGTACTAGAGTACTAGTATAAATATCACACGAAAACTATCACAAGAAAACTACGAACTTGGAGACATCATGGATTATTCAGAACTCGTCACACCCCAGATGTTAGAGATTTTGCTGCCTACGCTAGGGTTCAGCATCGTCATGAATGTCCTCTTGTTGGCGGCGCTCTTCTTCCGCAGCCTGCGCGGCTGGCTTTTCGGTCAGGTATACACCTACTGGCTGTCGTTACGCATGACCGCGCGCAGCAATCACTGAACATCGATGCTGGGATGATGGGGTGATATTGTTATAGACGCGTCATCCCAGCATCTTCCTTCCTCGCCACCAGCACCTCTTCCACAATCGCGGCAGCCAACGGCAAAGTCGGCACCATACTCAGATAGTAGATTTCCAACTTCTTCTCCTCCAGGCGCAGAACGTGTCGCCCAAAGAGGATCAGGAGTGGCAGCAGCGCGGGCAGCGCCAGCAGCATCAGCAAGCGCGGACGTCGTCGCGCCAGGCTAAATTTGCCCAACGCCGCCTCGCCCACGGTGACAACAGCCTGCATGTTGAACAGCAGACGGCTGTGCTCGGCGATGCTTTCGTTGCGCAAACTCAAAAACGGAATCTTCGGCCACCATTGGCGGCTGTTTCCGTGCAGCATGATCATCACCAGCATGTTGGCCAGGGTGGTCAGCATCACCCGCCCCACTCGTTTCCACATTGTTTCCTCTCCTGCAATCGCGGATTTCCACTGGACTATGGTAAAGTAATATACCATACAATCTGCCGCCCGCGCCCAACAGGTGACCATCCAGGGGTGCAATTCAGTTGGGGCGCGCCACCGGCTGCAAAGACGCACTGTCCTGGGAAATCGGATCCCGCTGAAAGGAGTGAGCAACGTGTCTGAGCAACTTCGCATGTGGGTGGAGATCAGTTTCAACATCGCCTATCTTCTGGTTGTGTGGGGATTGGTGATTGCCATGTGGCGCCGACGCGCTGAGATCGCCCCGTCACAGCGCTGGGCCATGCCTTTCATCGCCGCCTTCGCCCTCCTCGCCCTCGGCGACACAGGACACGTCGGCTTTCGCATCATCGCCTATGCGCTGGGCGATCTCGACGCCACCTTCAGCCTGGGCGGGCTGCAATTGGGCTGGGTGGGGCTGGGCGCGCTTTCCACCGCGGTGACGTTGACGTTTTTCTACGCGCTCATCTATCTGATCTGGTTGCGTCGCTTTGATCGCAGGCTCGATTGGTTCGGCGCCGTGCTGTTGGCTGCCGGTGTGGCGCGGCTGGTGATCATGGCCTTCCCCCAAAACCAGTGGAACAGCGCCGTGCCGCCGCAGTCCTGGTCGCTCTACCGCAACCTGCCGCTGATCGTCTCGGGGCTGGGCGTGGCCTACCTCATCCTACGTGATGCCGCTGCCGCCAAAGATCGCACATTCCTGTGGATCGGCGCGATGATCCTGGTTTCGTATGCCTTCTACATGCCCGTCATCTTCTGGGTGCAGCAGATGCCCATGATCGGCATGTTGATGATCCCCAAAACCCTGGCCTACGTCGCCATCGCCTGGCTCGGCTACCGTCACCTGTTCGGCGCAAGAAAAACGACTGCGAGTACACTGGCCCACGCCTAGTGAATAAAGAATGAAGATCATGTAGCTCCGTCCGTCAACGGTCGTCCGTTGTCCGTCGCCCATCGCCCGTCGTCAATTCCAATCCGTCAATGAGCGTACCCATGACCCAAGAACCATCGAACCTCCCTATCCACGGCCTCAACGTCGCCGACTACGGCGCCACCGGCAACGGAGAAGACGACGACAGCGCCGCCATTCAGGCCACGCTCAACGCGGGGGCCGCGCTCGTCGTCATCCCCTACGGCGTCTACAAGATCGGGCGCACGTTGCGGCTGTCTTCCTACACGCGGCTGCTGGTGCATCCACAGGCGCGGCTCTTCCTGGCGCCCAACGCAGGCGTAGACAACCACACCCATCTCCTCACCAACCAGCACCACACCGACGGCGACGAAGAAATCCACGTCGAAGGCGGCATCTGGGACGGCAACAATGTGGCCAACCTGCGCGGCCCCGACCGGCCCGACAGCTACACCGGCGTCCTCATGAACTTCACCAACGTGCGTGGGCTGACACTGCGTTCGCTCACCGTGCGCGATCCCGAAAGCTACTTCATCCGCCTGGGGCAGGTTTCCAGTTTCGACGTGGGCCACATCCGTTTCGAAGCGCCGCACTTGCGCCCCAACCAAGACGGCGTCCACCTGGGCGGCTACTGCGAAGACGGCTACATCCACGATCTCAGCGCCTACGGCCCTGGCACGCCCAACGATGATGTGGTGGCCCTCAACGCCGACGACGCCAACTATCGCGCCCAGAACCTGGGCAAGCTGTGCGGCCCCATCCGCCGCATCACCGTGCGCAATATCCGCGCCGAAGACTGCCACACCTTCGTGCGTATTCTCAGTGTGGAATCGCCCATCGAAGACATCTGGATCGAAGATGTGCGCGGCGGCTGCCGCGTTGCCGCCGTCAACATGGACGCCTGCCGCGAGTGCCGTGTGCCGCTCTTCGACCCCAACGATCCCAACCTGGCCGACGGCGTGGGGCAGGTGTTGCGCGTCACCTTGCGTGATTTCGACGTCTACAAATCGTCGTCTGGTAACGAAAAACCACTGCTCGATCTACGCACCCGCGTGCATGATCTGCGTATCGAGCATTTCCAGCGCAACCGGCGCGACGCTGCGCCTTCCGTCCCCACCCTGCGCCTGGCTGAGTTTCACCCCTGCACTGCGCTTTTGGAAGGGGTAGATCTGGCGCAGGAGGAGATGTTATCTACTGCGCTGAACCTCGACGCGTGCAGGCTACAGCGAATGGCGTCACCTTTCGGTACGCCCTCCCTGCGCGCCGACCTGCACATCGCGCAGCGCGGGTCACTCGAATTGCCAGGCAGCTTCGATCTGCTCTCCGTGAACCCGAGTTAGGAGATTTCAGAATTTTATTGATCCACGAAGGCACACGAAGCATCACGAAGAGGAAAAAGAGGGACACGGATTTCAGGATTCGCAGGACAACAGAGCGGAAGAGCTTTCTGCTTGTTCTTTTCTGCCTTCGTGTATCTTCGTGGATCATTTTTCTCGGGTTTCTCCTAAAGTCGCGGGATAAAGTTCAGCAGCGTTGTGGTGAAGGCCAGCATCTGCTGCAACATCCACGGCCCCAACAGCGCGAAGACAGCGATGACGCCGATGATCTTGGGGACGAAGGTGAGTGTCACTTCCTGGATCTGCGTGATCGCCTGGATCAAGCTCACAATCAGGCCAATCAACAGGCTCACCCCCAACAACGGCAGGCTGAGCACCATCATCATGGTGACGCGTTGAGCGACGCCCGCCAGGCCGACGCCGATCTGGCCGACGGCAACCTGCGCGGCCCGCTGCACGGCGTCCCCTTCACCGTGAAAGACACATTCGACACCGTGGGCCTTGTCAGCGCGGCGGGGAGGCAGATCCGGCGGCAGCGGGCGCCACAGCGCGACGCCACCGTCGTCCACCGCATGCGCGGCGCCGGCGCCATCCTGCTGGCCAAGACCAACTGCCCGCCCAACGGCAGCGGCAGCGACACCGAAAACGCCGTCACCGGGCGCACGCTTAACCCGTACAACCTCAGCCACACACCGGGCGGCAGTAGCGGCGGCGAGGCTGCGCTCATCGCTGCGGGGGCATCGCCTATCGGCCTGGGTGGCGACACCGGCGGCGGCATCCGCGTGCCGGCGGCGTACTGCGGCGTCACCGCGCTCAAGCCGACGATGGGGCGTGTCCCCAATACCGGGGCGTACAACCAGCCCGGCGGTTTCACCGATCTGCGCACACAGATCGGCCCCCTGGCGCGCCACATCGAAGACCTGCTGCTGGTGCTGCGCGTCATCGACGGACCGGACTACGTCGACGCCGGGGTGACGCCCATGCCCATCTACGATCCCGAGGCGCTCTCCCTGGCCGAACTGACGGTGGGGTGGTTCCCCTACGATCCCGACTCGATTGTGTTGGACGTCGTAGCCAACGCCGTGGGGGCATCGGCGCAGGCGTTGGCGCGAGCCGGGGTGCAGATGGTGGAAAATCGACCGCTGGATCTGATCGGCGGCGCCCGTGACCTGGATCGAGGTTGGCGCAACATGGCCGCCACCCGCGGTCAGGACGTGGTGGAACTCCACGCCGCCTGGGACATCTACCGCACCAATCTGCTCCAGTACATGTTGCGCTACGACGCCATCCTCTGCCCGGCGGATCAGCACCCAGCGCCGCCTTTCGCCGACCGCGACACCGCGCGCTTCGACTACACCGTCCCCTTTAGCCTGACGGGTTACCCGGCAGCCGTCGTACGCACCGGCGCCACCCAGGACGATCTACCGCTGGCGGTGCAGATCGTCTCCCACCCCTGGCGCGAGGACATCGTCCTGGCGCTGGCGGGCATCCTCGAGCGCGAGTTCGGCGGCTGGCAGCCACCTGCGCTTGCCGGCTGACCTGTCTTTCGTTTCCCAGTCACCAATCACCATTCACCAATCACCCAAACAGGAGTCACCATGACCGTCAACCCTCTGCTTTCGCTGGATCGTGAGATCATCGGCGACATCTACACCACCACAGAGACGATGGACAACCTCACCGTGCTTTGCGACGATTACGGTTCGCGCTTCGGCGGCAGCGAAGGTGAAAAACAGGCTGTCGCCTTTTTGCAGGAGAAGCTGCGTGCGTACGGCGTGCAGAACGTCCACACCGAAGAGGTGAACTACACGGTGTGGACGCGCGGCGCAGCTACGCTGGAGATCGTGTCGCCGATCCAGAAGACGATCCCGTGCATCAGCCTGCCCCATTCACCGGCGGCCACCGTGGAGGCCACGCTGGTGGACATGGGCGAAGGCCACCCCGATCACTTTGGGCAGCGCGCCGAGGAACTAAACGGTTCGGTGGCGATGGCCACCAGTGAGGTTGCACCCTACGGCTCGGCGCGACGCATCCACCGCTCAGAAAAGTACGGGCGTAGCCTGGTGGCGGGGGCCAAGGCATTCATCTTCGTCAACCACTACCCTGGCTTTGGCCCGGCCACGGGTGGCATCGGTCATCGTGGCGGGGTGGGCGCCATCCCCGGCATCTCCGTGGCCTACGAAGACGGCATGTTCTTGCAGCGCCTGATCAAGCGTCACGGCCCAGTGACAGTGCGCATCGTCACCACCGACAAGAACGAACCCGGCGTCTCGTGGAACGTGGTGGGCGAACTGCCTGGGAAGAGACACCCCGAAGAGATCGTGATGGCGGGCTGTCACTACGACGGCCACGACATCACCCAGGGCGCCGGTGACCCGGCCTCGGGCGTGGTTGCCCTGCTGGAAGCGGCGCGTGTGCTGGCCACCCATGCAGCGGACCTGCCGCGCACGCTGCGCTTTGTCTTTTGGGGCGTGGAGGAGATTGGGCTGCTCGGCTCACGCCAGTACGCCGAAGAACACGCCGACGCAATGGACAGCATTCGCTTCTACCTGAACATGGACGCCGCCGGTATGCTCGCCGGCCGTCAAGACATCGTGCTCAACGAGTGGCCGGCCCTGGCCGATCTATTCGAGCGTTGGCGCAGCGAGATGGCCGATACCTTCGGCATCGCCCAATCGGTGAGTGCGCACTCGGATCATTTTCCCTTCCTCATGGCGGGCGTACCCACCGGCGGCATCGAAAAGGCGGATCGCACACCCAGTGGCCGCGGCTACGGTCACACCCACTACGATACGTTAGACAAGATCAGTCTCAACGATCTGCGCCGCGCCGCGGTACGCGCCGCCCGCTGGCTGGCGCGCATCGCCGGCGAAGAAGATTGGCCCGTCTCCCGCCGCAGCCCGGAAGCGGTGGCCGAGATCCTCGATCTCGCCCAACTACCGCGCCGAAGAAGAATTCCGCGCCATGATGACGAAGTATTACGGCGTAAGCGACCTGTGAGGTGACAGGGGGACATGCACAAAACCCTCTTCCTTACCCAACGCAGCCTCCTTCACCAGCGCCATGCCCTCGCCGCGGCGCCGCCGGAGTTGACCATTACAATGTTGCGCGATCCCGCCAGGCAGACGATCCTGGCGGAGATCGCCGACGCCGAGTTCCTGATCAGCGAACGCGCCGGGCTTATCGACCACACCGTCATCGAGGCGGGGCGTAAGTTGCGGCTGATCCAGCGGCTCGGTTCGCAGACACACGACATCGACATGGCGGCTGCCGCGGCAAGGGGGATTCCGGTCTGCTACTGGCCTATCGCCGGGGCGATTGCGGTGGCGGAGCATGTGTTGTGGCAGATGTTGGCCCTGGCGCGGCGCGCCCACGAGGTGGAAGATGCGCTGCACACACCCGACGACTGGGGCGATCCTCGCCGCACCGACGAGAACGTCTTCGCCTTCAACTGGACCAAGCGGACGTCGCCGGTGGCGCTGTGGCGGCGCACGGTAGGCATTCTGGGGTTCGGTGAAATCGGGGTAGAGGTGGCGCGGCGGCTGCGGGGATTCGAATGCCCGATCCTGTACCACAAGCGGACGCGGCTGCCCCATAGCGTAGAGACGGAACTGGGGCTGCACTACGCGGATCCGTCTACGCTGTTGGCGCAGAGCGACGTGGTCTGCTCGCTGTTGCCCTACGCCCCGCAGACCGATCACCTACTCGATGCGGCGGCCCTTGCGCAGATGAAGCCGGGCGCTTTCCTCGTTCACTGCGGCAGCGGCAGCGTCATCGATGAAGTGGCGCTGGCGGTTGCGTTGGGCGCCGGGCGTCTCGGCGGCGCCGCGCTGGACACCTTCGAGTGGGAGCCGCTGCCTGCCGAAAGCCCTCTGCGCGCGCTGGCCGCTGATCCGCAGGCCAACGTGGTCCTCACCCCACACACCGCGGCTGTTTCGCAGCACCGTGGCCGAGACGAAGAGTACGCCAATCTGCGCGCCGTCCTCTCCGGCGCGCCGTTGCGCTATCGTCTAGTCTGAAGCGAGAATCTGTACCCTTTGCTGTACCTGCCTGCATACCTCGATAGATGGAAACCTTCACCTGCCCATGCTACGCTACCTGTGGAAGACGGCATATGCAGTTGATCTGTTGTAACCTCCCCCCGCAACAGGTCAACTGCGCCGCCGACTTCTTTATTGTAGATAAAATGTCACCTGTAGGTGATTGATTAAGGCATGTGGCGGCTCGTTTCCGCAGCACGGCGATGGGCGCGTTACACGAAGGAAGGGAGTTTCACCTTGAGTAGCAAAGTGAACACAAGCATCGTACACGAAAAGCGGACACAGGCAACAGGCGCCGCAGAGGAAGTCGTTGAAGAGATTGGCGAGGGGATTCAGCATCAGGCTGACACGCTGCGGTCACAGCTTCATTCGGGAATTGAGCAGGTGAACCGCGCCATCGATCAGAACGAAGCGGCAGCACAGGTACGCGACCGTGTCGAGATGATGGCTGCGGAACAAGGTATCAGTTTCAGAGATGTCAAGCGCTGGGCCGCCATGATTGGTGGTGGTCTGCTGGCGTTTCAGGGGCTGCGCAAGTCGGTGGGCGGCCTCTCCGTGGCTGGGATCGGCGCCGCCATCGTTTATTGGGGCATGAGTGGCGAGTCACCGCTGGCGTTGCTGAATCGACGACGCTCGACAACACATCGCGACGCGGAATCACGCATCCGCAACGGCGAGCTTAATCTCAACGGGGCAATGACCGGTATCCCCAAACAGGTCACAAGAAGCATCATTGTCAAGGCCGGCGTCGACGACGCCTACTCGCTCTGGTCGAACTTTGAGAACTTCCCACAGTTCATGCAACACATCAAGGCTGTCTACAAAGCCGGTGACGATCTGAGCCACTGGGTAATGGAAGGCCCGCTGGGTGCGCGCCTGGAATGGGACGCCCGCACCACTCGCCTCGACCCCAACAAGCGCATCGGCTGGCAGAGCATCGATGGCGCCATCAAAACCAGCGGGCAGGTGACCTTCAACAGCCTGCCCAACGAACAGACTGAAGTCACCGTGACGATGCAGTATGTGCCGCCCGCGGGTTTGGCCGGCGAAGTTGTGGCCGAACTCTTCGGCAACCCCGAAGGCAAGCTGACCGAAGACCTGCGCAACTTCAAGAAGTTCATCGAGAAGTGATGGTGGCTGCGCAGGCACAAACGTCATTTATGTTCACATAAAAAAGTGGGTGACCTTTCACATCGAGGTCACCCACTTTTTTCGTGCTGAAATCAGATCTCAGGGCGGCGCGTGTCGCCGGATTGCACAGTCTACTGGCGTTGCCGCGGGTCCAGGGCATCGCGCAGGCCGTCGCCCATGAAGTTGATGCTGAGGATGGTGAGCGAGATGAAGATCCCTGGCCAGATCACCACCCAGGGCGTGAAGGTGAGGAAGTCTTTGCCGTCGTAAAGCAGACGCCCCCACGTCGGCACATCCGGCGGGAAGCCAAGGCCCAGGAACGAGAGCGCCGATTCGGTGAGGATGGCGCTGGCCACGCTCAACGTGGCCGAGACGATGATGGGGCTAAGCACGTTGGGCAGGATGTGCTTCCACAGGATCGATCCTTGCTGCGCCCCGATGTTCACCGCCGCTTCAATGAATTCCTTCTCTTTGATCGAGAGCACCGAGCCGCGTACCACACGCGCCGTGGGCATCCACCCCAAAATGCCGATCACGAAGACGATCAACATGAAGATCCCTACTTCCGGCCCGAAGACAGAGCGCAACGAGTCGCGGAAGAGCAGAATGATCACCAGCAGCAGCGGCAACTGCGGCAGCGCCAACATCATGTCGGTAAAGCGCATGAGCGGGTTGTCGAGGAAAGCGAAATAGCCCGACAGCGCGCCGATCAGTGTGCCGAAAGCAATCGCCAACGCCATTGCCACAAAGCCAACGGCCAGCGACACACGGCCGCCGTAGAGGTTGCGCGCCAGCATATCGCGTCCTAGATCATCGGTACCGAGAGGAAACTCGGGGCTGGGCGCGATGCTGGCGTTGACGATGTCGATCTTGTCGGGCGAAACCGTGTAGAGCATTGGGCCGACGAGAATGCCAATCACGAGGAGAAGCAACACGATCATCCCCATCATCGCCAACCGATTGCGGCGGAACTGCACCCAGGCATCGCCCCACAGCGTACGGTGCTTGCGTTGCATGGCCTGCGCCATCTGCAGATTGGCGGGAGCCGTTTGAGACTGTACACTCATAACACGTTCCTCTATCAATTCAATGGGTGTCTTCAGCGGGTGTCTTCAGCGGGTGTCAATTCAGCGGATGCAGGTGATTGGGCTACTTGTACTGAATGCGCGGATCAAGGACACCGTAGAGAATGTCGGCCAGGATATTGAAGCCGACGATGAGCACGGCGAAGATGAAAGTTGTGGTCATCACCACTGGGATGTCGAAGCTCTGAATCGCCAGGATCAGCAGCGCCCCTAGCCCGTTGACCCGGAAAATCTGCTCGGTGATGATGGCGCCGGCGAAGATGCTGGGTATGCCCAACGCCACCAACGTCACCACTGGGATCAGGCTGTTGCGCAACACGTGACGGATGATGACATACTGATCTTGGAAGCCCTTGGCGCGCGCCGTGCGCACATAGTCTTGCTTGAGGTTGTCGAGCATCGAGGAGCGGGTGTAACGGCTTAAGGCGGCGGTCTGGAAGAAGGTCAAAACGGCCACGGGCATGACCATCTGTTTCACTTCCACCAAGAAACTGGCCCAATCTGTCACCTGGTGGGTAGTGTTGTAGACCGAGGGGAACCACTTAAGGTTCACACTAAAGATGACAATTGCCAGCAGCCCCGTAAAGAATGTGGGGACCGAGTAACCCAACACTGAAAACACCGTACTCACTTGATCGAATAGAGAATTCTGCTTCACCGCTTCCACCACGCCTAACGGGATCGCGAAGATCACCGACAGCAGATAGGCCAAGCCCACCACTTTGAGCGTCTGTGGCGTCCTTTCGGCGATGAGTTCGACGACGGGTTTACCGCGGCTCGTCCACGAGGTCAGGCGCAGGCGATCTTCGGAGTTGCCGATTTCGATCCCTGTGGTCTGCTCGATAAGATTGAGTGGTTCAGTGATGAAAAATTGCTGCATCCAGCGCGCATAGCGCACGAGGAAGGGATCATCCAAGCCCAGCGACTCGCGGATCTTCTGACGGACTTCCGGGGCAATTGTCAGCGGCAGGTTGCCGGTGGGATCGCCCGGCGCTAGATCGAGGATGGCGAAGATCACAAAACTGATGGCCAGCAATGTGGGAATAGCTGTCAACAAACGACGAATGATATAAGTGCTCATGTCCGTCTCCGGGTAGGAATCCGACTACAGGGAACAAGTGGTCTGCGGCATTTACTCCGCAGACCACTCGCGTTCTACAGACCGAACAGAAAACCGAAACTCAGTAATTCACGATTTTGATGTGGAGTAGGCATCCTCAGATGCCGGGTAGATCGGAACAAGCCGCATCTGAGGATGCTCTCTCCGCAACTCAGCAGAGAATCGTGAATTACCGATGACTAGTCGTCGATGCGGTACCAGTCTTCGATGTTCCATTCTTCGGTGTCCCAGCCGTTCATCCACACGCCACCCAGTGTGTTGTGGTGGGCGGAGATGGAACCGCGGTAGACCTGGGGCAGCATGACATAATTCTGGACGAGCATGTCGTTCATGGCCTTGGCCAGTTCCTGGCGTTCGGCAGGATCGGTGGACGCAGCGTACTGAGCGAACAGGGCATCGTAGTCTTCGCTGCACCAGCGCTCGACGTTGTTGCCCAGCCAGTTGTTGGCCCGGCTACCGATATTCTCACCATCGTTGCACAGCCAGCCCGACATGTAGTTCTGCGGATCGATGCTGTCGTTGCCGTTGGTGAACATCTGCACGTCGGAGTAGAACTTGCCCAACGTGTCGGGGCTGGAGGGATCGCCGCCGAAGAAGACGGCCGCATCCACATTGCGCAGCTCGGTGGCAATGCCGATCTCTTCCCACCACTGCTTAACCAGCGCCTGGTGCTTCTGGCGTACAGAATTGGTGGAAGTGACGTAGAGCACGCTCAGCTCGATGCCGTCTTTTTCGCGGATGCCATCGCCGTTGCTGTCGACCCAACCGGCCTCTTCGAGGACAGCCTTGGCGCCTTCGATGTCCTGCACGAGGCAGCCGTCGTTGGCGGTGGAGGCGAAGACAGGCGGGCCGGCGAGGATGTTGCAGGTGGCCTGACCGGCGGCGCCGTAAAGCTGCTCGGCCACGATGTTGCGGTCGATGGCCATGGACATGGCCTGGCGCACAGCGATATCGCTCAAGAAGGGATGCGGGTTGGGATCTTCAGGTGTCCATTCGGAGCGCATATCGCCCAACGCCGCATCGGGGTTGGTGAAGTTGATCAGAATACGTTCCACATTGCCACCGAAGGCGCTGACGACGGTGCCTTGACCGGCGGCTTCCATGTCGGTCAGAATCTGCGGCTCAACCTGGAGGTTCCAACGTAGTCGGCTTCGCCGGTTTCGAGGACGGCGCGAGCGGCCGCAGCGGCGTCACCGCCACCCTTCATCACAACCTGCGAGAAGTGCGGCTTGTTCTCTTCGCGGTAGTTTTCGTTCACGGCGAAGGTTACCACATCGTTGGCGCGGAATTCATCGACCACGTAGGGGCCGGTGCCAACGGGGAAGGTGTTCTGCTCGGAGCACTGCTGCGCTGCTGCGCCGATGCATTCCTCGAACTGCGCCTTCTGGACGATCGGGGCCAGGTAGCTGCCGAACGCATTGTAGGGGAAGGGTGTCGGGGCATCGAACGTGATCTTCACGGTTGTTTCGTCAACCGCTTCGACATTTTCCACACCTTCGTAGTTGCCGGCGGAGCTACAGCCCGTGTCCGGATCGGTGCAGTATTGCCAGGTGAAGACCACGTCATCGGCAGTGAAAGGTGTCCCGTCGGACCAGAGAACGCCTTCTTTGAGCTTCCAGGTGATGCTCATCAGGTCTTCGGCAATGCCGCCGTTTTCCACGGTGGGAATCTCCGCGGCCAACACGGGTACGAATTCGCCATCGGGGTTGTAGTTGAAGAGCGGTTCCAACACGAGCGAACCGGCGTGGTAGTCCTTGGTGCCGCTGGACAGGTAGGGGTTGATGATGGAGACGGCCTGCCAGTAGAGCAGGGTGACGGTGCCATCGGTGCCGCGACCGGGTTCGCCGCTGTCGGCAGCAGCGTCGTCGGCAGGGGCTTCGGCGGCCGGGGCCGCAGCGCCGGTGTCTCCGCTGTCTCCTTCAGATGCTGGGGCCGCACAAGCGGCGAACACCAACACCAACCCCGCCAAGAGCACGGCGAGGCGCAAGGAGCTGGGGATCTTCGATAAACGCATACAGTTCTCCTTTTGTGGTAGGAAATCAAAAACTCAACACAAACATTAGGGATAGAATCAACGATCTGCCACCTGGAAATAGCAGTTCGAGGATCACGAATGGGGCCACCGCAAATCCACCACCGCAAATCCAATAGAGAAAAGAGGCGTGGTCCTATCTGCGGAATGGCATCTACGTCGATGAAATCAGATTCGAGACGGCGTTGCTCGGTAAATTTGTACTTGAGACAGATTAGTACTTGCTACAGATGTGGTTCAGCAGCATATCGGCTGCGAGGACATCGATTTAGCGGCAGATCGAATGGCTTGATTGATAGGTCGACGTTACAGGGGGGAACTTCGTTCGCCGACCTCTACTATTTTGACGGAGGATACGCCCAAATTATGGCAGGGAATCTTACAATCGTTTGCTGACTGTGTCAAACTCTGTACAGAAGAATGGAAATGAGCGAGATAGATAAACAGAAGCTAGACATTAGGTGTGCGTTGCCGCGCCACAAGTCTGGTTAGGCTACTGAGCACATTTTCGGGGATCTGACGGGTGTGCTTTTGCAGGAATTCGATGACCCGCTGTGGCGGAATGTTCTCTTCGACGGCGCGGGCGAGGCTGCGCTGGTTGATCTGGTAGACGAAGTGAGGATAGCTACTCTCCCACTGGGCAAAGCGATCCACACGGAAACGGTCGCTGAGTGGCGTGCCCAGGGGCAGGCGTAGTTGAAATTCCTCGTTGATGGTAATTGGACGGCGGCGCGGCTCGATGGGCTGTTCGGCGTCGAAGCCCAGCCAGCGCGCGCCCCACGGGCTGAGCGAGAGCAGGAGATCGTCACCGGCGGAAGGTTCGGCCAAATCGACGGCGGACAGCCAATAGAGCGGCCCGCCAAAGAGGAAACGTAGCAACTCGCCTTCTACTTCGTCCCAGTGCTCGAAACCCTTGAGAAATTCCTGCGTATTGACACTGCGGATATACCAACTGTCGTAATCGCCGGTAGGGCGCTGGAAGTCGGGCGCATGTTCTTTGATGACGGCGATCACATCGGCCTGGCTGTACCAGGCGCCTGGTTGTAATTGACGCAACAGATCGAGCACGGCGGTGCGTGTTTGATGTGGATCGTTGGTCCACGCGCCGGCCTCGGCACACTGCAACGACGGTACGCGGCACAGATCGTTCCATTCCGGCGAATCACGCCACGTTTCCCAGAGAACACGGCGCTGCTCGGCACGCGTCAATTCGAGGAAGGCGTAGACGCGGTTGCCCGCCAATTTCACCTGTCCATCCACCAGGCGCAACCAGCCCAGGCGGTTGACCAGGTGGAGCAGGAACGAAAGGCGCACTGTCTCCAGTGCTTGCTCGGTGTCGCTGCCCAGCGCAGCAGGAGACGCCAGCCCAGCATGCTGCAACCGTTGGCTCAACCGCGCCAGATCTTCAGGATCTGGGATGCCCTGCTCGGTGAGGCGGAAGGTATCGGTGTGGAGGAAGCCGAACAGTGTCCCCACATCTTCGATCAGTGCGTCTTCGGTGAGCAACATGCGCGAAGACGGCGGCGGCGGCACGGGGATCACCGGCAACGTACCATGACCTTCGTTGGCGGTGGGGTTGGGCAACCAGGGCGCCACATCGGTAGGAATGTAGACGATGGTATGAGCATTTTGGCCGGCGCCCTTGAAGCCACGCCCAATGAAGCCATAGTAGTAGAGCAGTTCGGCCACACTCTCGGGCTGGTTCCACGGCATTTCACGTTCGAGTTTGGCCGGCCCCATCTGGCGGATGGCGCCAAATTCACGGCTGAACTGCGCTTCTACCATTTCGCCGCCTTCACTGAGCAGGCGATCCAACGCTGCCTGCGCCTGCACGTGATAGTCAGTGACTTCCTGGTAGGCCATGAGGATCGACGTAGGATCGGTGATCTGAGCGGAGATCAGATCCACAGCCTCGCGGCGTGTGTCCGCTGCATCAAGGAAGGCGCCGCGTAGCTCGGCGATCACCTGGAGAAGGATATCGGGGTAGTCAACGAACATCTGCGACGTAGTCGGCATGGCGGCATTTCTCAGAGCAAACGAACTTGTTGTCAGTGACAGCGTTCTTCGTTATACTGTCACTGTTTGTAAGAAAGGAGCAATGGAATATGGCAAACAACTCTCGTAACGACGATGTACAAAGAAGCTTGGGTGGCTGGCGATTTTCGGATATTTTAAGGGATTTTGCCGTCACTTGGCAACTGATGCGCGATCCAAGGGTATCGTTTCTCCTGAAATCGGCGTTGATCCTATTCGCCTTCTTCTACTGGGTCTCGCCATTGGATCTGATGATTGGCCCGCTCGACGACACAGCGATCATGATCCTGGCCGTGCGCACTTTCGTACAGATGGCCCCGCGCGAGGCCGTGGAAAACGCCCTGATCCGGCTCGGGCGCCTGCGCCCGCGCAAACCGTCCGATCAGCCAGATCGCGATGTGTGGAACATCTGGGACGATGACGGCGACAACAACACGATCTCTGGCCAGTGGCGTGTTGTGGACGACAAAGAATAGAGA
>JAWKOL010000038.1:0-58461 GCA_041391225.1 Caldilineaceae bacterium | reverse complement strand
ACGCAGCACATTCAGCAGATCGAGGTTGTCCTCGACAATGAGGACAGTGTGACCGCCGCCCGCCCACGACTCGAAGGTGTCGGGCGATGTCGGCACGATCTCCGACGGCACGGCGGGTAAGTAGATGGTGAAGGTGGTTCCTGTCCCCTCTTTGGAACTGACATCCATCTCGCCGCCATGCTGTTTGACGATGCCATGAACCTGGGCAAGCCCCAATCCCGATCCCTGGCCAGGTGGTTTGGTGGTGTAGAAGGGTTCGAAGATGCGGTTAAGGCGATTTGCCGGGATGCCGGTTCCGCTGTCGGCCACTGTCAGGCGCAGCCAGGGGCCGGGGGCAAGGTTCGGTTGCGGCGCTGTGGGGTGATAGGCAAGCGTAAAGCGCAGGCTGCCCCCGCTGGGCATGGCGTCGCGCGCGTTGACGGCCAGGTTCATCACCAACTGCTGCATTCGAGTCAGATCTACCAGCGCCACATGTTGACCAGATTCCACGCCCAGGCTCACCACCACGTTTTCGGGCAGGGTGCGGCTGAGCAGTTCCACCTGTTCCTGCAAGAAGGGAACCAGATCCAGGGGGCGCTTCTCCAGAACAGCCTGACGCCCAAAATCGAGGATCTGCTGGATCAGGCGAGCAGCGCGTCCGATCTGCGTCTGAATGACATCCAGGTGCCGATGATGCGAGCTGTCAACCACTGTCGATTGGCGCACCAACGGCACATGCAGCGCGATCACGGCCAGGATGTTGTTGAAATCGTGGGCGATGCCGGCGGATAGCTCGCCCACCGCGGCCAGCCGTTCCTGATGCACCAGTTGTTGGTTCAGGGTTGTTGCCAGATCCTCAGCTTCGATCTGTGGCGTCACATTGACGGCTGTGACGACGATCTGTTGCACCTCACCATTTGCATCGAACTCAGGATACGCATTCGTCATCACCCAGACGATCTCTCGTGTCTGCGGATGAACCGTGCCGCAGATAATGTTCTCCACCGGCTTCCGTGTTTTCAGTACCATCGATACAGGGTATTCGTCCAGCGGCATGGGGCTACGATCCCGTCGCTCGAGGCGCCACTGGGGCGAATCGACCTGCGTACCGATGATCTGCTCGGCGGTAAGGCCGAACAGTTCGCAGGCGCGGTCGTTGACCAACAGGATGCGCGTATCCGGCGCATGGACGGTGATGCCGGCAGAGAGGTTTTGCACCAAACGGCGGTACTTCCCTTCGCTTTCGCGCAACGCTGCCTCGGTATGTTTGCGCTGGGTGATGTCCTCGGTGTAAAGGACAATGCCGCCGATCTCTCCGTCCATCTCGTACCAGGGGCGACACTCCCAGCGTACCCACTCTTCCTGACCGTCGGCGCGGGTGTAGGAATCTTCATCCACCCGCATAACTTCGCCGGCGAGGGCGCGCTGATGTGCATTGCGCCATTTCTGAGGCACATCTGGGAAGAGATCGTAATGGCATTTCCCAATCACATTGCCACGCGGCGATTCGTCGTCGCCCAAATGACGCTGACCGACGTAAACGTAGCGCATCTCGCGATCGTAGACGGAGATGTTGGTCGGGTTGTGCTCGATGATGTAGCGCAGCAGATCCTCAGAAGTACGCAGCGCATCCGAGATCTGCCGATAGTCGTCTGTGTAGAAGGTCTCGTAGCGGGCCAACGCCGCCCTCAGCGTGGACTGCGCCTGCCGCAACGATTCCTCGCGATCAGAAAGCGTAGCCTTGCACGTGTGAAGCTCTTGCAAGATCCGGCGGATTTCGTCTGGGCTGAGGGCCGACAGTGCGTCGTCATCGAGGTCCGGCGTAGGCAATTCACTTAGCATCATCTTCTCTGTACTCAACATCCCATCTCCACGTGAAGTATGGCTGTCTCTATGAAACAGCCGTCAGGTTAAAAATCTTAGCCGACACAATAGAAAAGCTTACCTGATTCCAGGATAGCCTCTCGACAACCCGAGAGAAATCATGGATTTGGCTGTGATCTGATCGACGCTTGAGGATAGTAGCTGTGCCGGGAACGCGAAAAGCCGGTGCTCTGCTAGAGCACCGGCCTGGGTATTTTGTGGGCATGTTCAGCCCTTAGCTTGCAGCGCGATAGATATAGGTGGGGTCGGTCGTCCGTCGTCGGTCGCCGCCCCACCTCACGCGGACGTCACCTCGAACATCTGCTCACGCGCTGGCCCCACCGAAACATAGGAGATGGGGATACCGGCCAGTTCGCTAATGCGCTCGATGTAGCGTTGCGCAGCCGGTGGCAGATCAGCCCAGGCGCGGCACCCTTCGGTGGACGTTCGCCAGCCGGGCCATTCTTCGTAGATCGGCTTCACCTGGTTGAGGACGGCGGTGTCGGGCATGGCATCGTGGACGATGTCACCGTTGGGCAGTTGGTAGCCGGTGCAGATCTTGAGGACATCGAAATGATCCAAAATATCCAGCTTGGTGATGGCGAGTCCCGTCATGCCGTTGAGCCAGGCGGCGTAGGCGATGGCCACGCCGTCGAACCAACCACAGCGCCGCGGACGGCCCGTTGTGGCGCCGAACTCTTGCCCTACCTCGCGCAGCTTGTCGCCGTCGGCGTCGAAGAGTTCCACGGGGAAGGGACCGTCGCCTACAGCCGAACTGTACGCCTTGACCACGCCGACAACGCGATCCACTGTGCGCGCAGGCAGCCCCGCGCCCGACGGCGCAAACGCCGCCGTGGGGTTGCTGCTGGTGACGTAGGGGTAGATGCCCCAATCCAGGTCGCGCATGACGCCCAACTGGCCTTCGAGCAGGATGTCCTGGCCGGTTTCGATGGCCTTGCGCGTCATGGGGACGGTGTCGACGATGCGGTGGCCGAGTTTGGCCCGATAATCCATGCACAGCGCGTAAAGATCCTGACCGTCCACCTTTTCGCCGCCCAGGATCTCGATTTTGCGGTTGACGGTGGTCAGCGCGCTGTCGAGGCGGCTTTCCAGCCAGTCGGGCTGGAGCAGATCACCGATGCGCAGGCCAGAGCGGGCGGCCTTGTCGGCGTAGGCCGGGCCGATGCCGCGCTTGGTGGTGCCGATGGTATCGCTGCCGCGCGCCGCTTCTTCGAGGACGTCCAATGTGCGGTGGTAGGGCATGAGCATCTGGGCGCGGTGACTGATCCACAGATTGTCGAGCGAGACGCCGGCGGCCTCGATGCTCGCCATTTCATCGAGCAATGATTGCGGATTCACCACACAGCCGGTGCCGATGATGTTCTGCGTCTGCGGGTTGAAGATGCCGCTGGGAACAAGGTGCAACGCGTGCTTGCCATACTCATTGATCACGGTATGCCCGGCGTTGTCTCCGCCCTGGAAACGGATCACCATGTCGGCCTGTTGAGCCAAAAAGTCGATAATGCGTCCTTTGCCTTCGTCGCCCCACTGGGCGCCCACAATCGCAGTGACGGTCATAGAGATTTACTTTCTGTTATTTCGTCGACCGAATCTGATAATTCGGCGCTTCTTTGGTGATGATGACGCTGTGCGGGTGGCTTTCCTGGTAGCCGGCCGGGCTGATGCGAGTGAAGCGCGCCTTTTCCCACAGATCGGGGATGTCGCGAGCGCCGACGTAGCCCATGCCCGAACGCAGACCGCCCATGAGTTGATAGACGAAGTCTTTGAGAAAGCCTTTGTACGGGACCTGGCCTTCGATACCTTCGGGGACGGTCTTGCCGCCCACGTCGGGGGAGGCGCCGTTGCGTTGGGCCGATTGGTATCGGTCGCCGGCGCGGCCCTTCATGGCGCCCAGGCTGCCCATGCCGCGGTATTCTTTGAACGAGCGCCCCTCGCGGATGACGATCTCGCCGGGCGATTCGTGCAGACCGGCGAGCAGGCTACCCAGCATCACCGCGGACGCACCCGCCGCGATTGCCTTGGTGATGTCGCCGCTGTAGCGAATGCCGCCGTCGGCAATCACAGGGACGCCCAGGTGCTGGCCCGCTTCGGAGCATTCGGCCACGGCTGTCAACTGGGGCATGCCGGCGCCGGAGACGATGCGCGTGGTGCAGATCGATCCAGCCCCCACGCCGATTTTGACGACGTTGGCCCCGGCTTCCACCAACGCCTGTACACCTTCGGGGGTGACGACGTTGCCTGCCAGAATGGGCAGTTCGGGGTAGCGTTGACGCACGGCGCGGACAGTTTCCACCACGCCCTGACTATGTCCGTGGGCGGTGTCGATGGCAACGGCATCGACACCGGCGTTGACCAGCGATTCGGCGCGGCGCAGGCCGTTTTCACCAACGCCGATGGCGCCGGCGACGAGGAGCCGTCCGCGCTCATCTTTGGCCGAACTGGGGTAGTCCTGGCGTTTGAGGATGTCTTTGTAGGTGATCAGTCCCTTGAGGTAGCCCGCTTCGTCCACCAGCGGCAACTTCTCGATGCGATAGCGGTGGAGGATTTCCTTGGCCTCTTCCAGCGTCGTCCCCAACGTGGCCGTGATCAGGTTGTCGCTGACCATGTAATCGGCGATAGGACGGGCGTAGTCGGTGGCGAAGCGCACATCGCGGTTGGTGAGGATGCCGATGAGCTTGCCGTTGTCGTCGGTGATGGGGACGCCGCTAATGCGGTAGCGGCTCATCACGCCTTCTGCCTCTTCCAGCGTGTTGTCTGGGCGCAGGGTGATGGGATCGACGATCATACCGCTTTCGCTGCGCTTGACCTTGTCCACTTCTTCGGCCTGGGCGGCGATTTCGAGATTGCGGTGGATGATACCCAGCCCGCCCTGGCGGGCCAGCGCAATCGCCAGTTCGCCCTCGGTGACGGTGTCCATTGCAGCGCTGAGGATGGGGACGTGCAACTGTAACTTGGGATGCAGCGCCAGGCGCAGGTTCACATCGGCAGGGAGCACATCGGCGTAGCCAGGCACAAGCAGAACGTCGTCGAAGGTCATGGCCTCGGCGGCGAAGATCACATCGGAGCGGGCAAACGTGCGGTTACGGCGCTGAATGTGCCCGTTGGCTGCGGCAGCTTCTCTGGACACATCGCGAGATTCAATCGTCATATCGGCCTCCACTGGCAAAGGTTGGGGGAAACACATTGCGTCTTATTTTACCATCGGAAAGCGAGAGAAAAAGAAAAACGAAGTCAAAAGGCAAAGTGCAAAAGGCAAAAATGATCTGGCGACTCCCGTTGTCATTGGAAAACACTCGCCGACCCATTGATTACGAAAAACATCGGCGACATCGCCCCACACTTTTGCCTTTTGCACTTTGCCTTTTGGCTTCTATTTAAATCGTTTCGCCAGTTCGGCTTCGAGGTCGGCGAAGGTGAGTCCGCGCGCGGACAACAATACGAGGCTGTGGTAGAACATGTCGCCCATTTCGTAGAGGACGCGGTCATCGCCTTCGTCGGCGAGCGCGGCGACGACGACTTCGACGGCTTCCTCGCCGATCTTCTGGCAGATTTTTCCTTCACCGGCGGCAAACAGCTTGGCGGTGTACGATTCGGCGCTGGGGTTGGCTTTGCGGTCTTCGATGGTGGCGAACAGGGTTTCGAGGGTAGCAGACATGGTTTGAGATGATGAGATGATGAGATGATGGGATGATGTTTTTGCCATCATCCCATCATCCCATCATCATTCCTTTCTATTTCGACTTTGCGGAAGAAACAACTCACTGCCCCGGTGTGACACGCAGGCCCGGCGGGGTTGACGAATATCAGGAGTGTATCACCGTCGCAGTCGACCCGCAATTCGGTGACGGTTTGGGTATTGCCGCTGGTGGCACCTTTGTGCCAGTATTCCTGGCGGCTGCGGCTCCAAAAGACGGTTTCGCCGATCTCAAGCGTGCGGCGCAGGCTTTCGGCGTTCATGTATGCCATCATCAGCACCTGCTGCGTCGACGCGTCCTGTACAATGGCGGGGATCAGGCCGGCGTCGTCGAAACGGGCAATCGAAATAAGTTCTTCGAAGGTCATGCGATCTCCTGCGGAATACGTACCGGTACACCGGCTTCGAGCAGGCTTTCTTTGACTTGCATGATGCTCAATTGTTTGAAGTGGAAGAGGCTGGCTGCCAATCGCCGCCGCCGCCGCCTTCGGTGAGCGCCGCAGTAAAGTCCTCTGGCCGACCGGCCCCGCCGCTGGCGATGACGGGGATGGAGACGGCGTCGCTGATGGCGCGGGTGAGTTCCACGTCGTAGCCTTCTTGCGTGCCGTCGCCGTCCATGGACGTGAGCAGGATCTCGCCACCGCCCAGGGCTTCCACTTTCTTCGCCCATTCCACGGCATCGAGATTGGTGTTGATGCGCCCTCCGCTCACGTAGACGTCCCAGCCGTCGCCGCGAGCGACGAGATCGTCCCCTTGGCGGCGGCGGGCGTCGATGGCGACGACGATACACTGGCTGCCGAAACGCTTGGCTCCCTCGCGCACGATTTCGGGGTTGCGCACGGCGGCGCTGTTGACGCTCACCTTGTCCGCACCGGCGAGGAGGATGGCGCGCATATCGTCCACGCTACGGATGCCGCCGCCCACGGTGAAGGGGATGAAGACAGCATCGGCCACGCGGCGTACCATGTCCACCACGATGTCGCGTGACTCGTGGGTGGCTGTGATGTCGAGGAAGACGAGTTCGTCGGCCCCCTCCTGATCATAGACCCGCGCCTGTTCCACCGGATCCCCGGCGTCGACGAGATCCACAAAATTTACCCCCTTCACCACTCGACCGTCTTTGACATCAAGGCAGGGGATCACGCGTTTGGCGAGCATGGTATTGTCCTTGCGGAGATGACGGCAGACAACCGTCGTCAGTCTGATGAGAAGTACGCCACGGCTGCCGTCAGGGCCGGCATCTGCTCCGGCGAGGTGTCGATGAGCATGAGGCGGGCTTCGTCGATAGGCGCCCAGTAGAATTCGCCGTGGTTGTCGTGGCCGAGCTTAACTTCGCCCGGCCCCACCTCCGCTAAATAATAGATCACTTCGCGCTCGACGTCGTAATCGCGGATGTGGGCGACGTAGTGCAGCGTGCTGACGACGTCGTCGTGTAGGGCGGCGATGGGCAGGCCGGTTTCCAGCGAGAACTCACGCTTGGCGCAGCCGAGGACGCTCTCGCCTTCTTCCACACTGCCGCGGGGAAACTGCCACTGCTCACAGAAATTGTTCCACAGCAGGAGCACCTCGACGCCGTTCGGGCCGTGGCGGTAGGGGACCAGGCCGGCGCTGCGCCGGAACATGGGGCCACCGGCGATTTCGATAGCGGCGGGCAGGTCCACAGCGCCGGTGTAGAGCGCCTGACCGATGATGATACCTTCGATGTTGTAGTGTTCGTGACGCTTGAGTTGGCGCACATCGTAGAGATCGGCCACGCCGCCGCAGGCGATGACCTTGAGATCGGTCATGTCGCCCAGATTGGACGTAGTCTCTACGTTCACACCTGTAAGCATTCCATCGCGCAGGATGTCGGTGTAGACGATGCGGCGCACACCCAGGCACTTCATGTGATGGGCCAGGTCCACCGCGTCCAGGTCGCTGACGTCCTGCCAACCGTGATAGGCCACCTTGCCGTTTTTGGCATCGATGCCGACCATGATTCGATCTGCGCCCCAACGGACCACAGCCGCTCGCACGACTTCAGGATCACGGACAGCCACAGTGCCGAGGACGACGCGATCTGCGCCCATCTCAAAGGCCAGTTCCACGTCTTCCAACGTACGCAGCCCACCGCCGAACTGGATAGGTACGTCCACCGCCTGTCGGATCGCCTTGAGGCAACGCAGGTTGGTGGGCATACTTGCAGCCGACAGCCCGCCATCCGCTGTGTCCAATCGCTGAATTGAGGCGCTGGGGCGGCTGTTCACGGCAATCGAAGAACTCTGTTTGCGGAATGCGCCATCCAGGTTGACAACGTGAAGCCACTGAGCGCCCAAAGACACCCAGTGACGCGCCATTTGCACAGGATCTTCGCTGTAGACCGTCTCCGCGTTCGGGTCGCCCTGTCGCAGACGAACGCATCGGCCCTGTCGCAGATCGATAGCTGGGTAGATGATCATAGGGTGGGTTGCTACGCTTTCCAGGAGAACGTGACAGCGCGCTGGTAATTTGCTGTCGAAGCCTATCAGAAGTCGCTAAAACTGTACCATAAGCGTATCGTAGGCAAAGGTAACGTTCCATCCACGTTCCTGGTGTAGTTGTTCGGCGAGTCGCGCCAGATCGTCGGGTGAGTTGCCCTCGGGTTCTTCGATGTGGGCAAAGATCACGCGCCCAGGCTTGAGCCGTTCGATCATCTTCAGGGTTTGGTCGAAAGTGGCTTCGGTCTTCAATACGGGGTGTTCGGCGGGGATGTGGCGTTCGCCGGTGAATGGGTTGAATTCGAAGACGCCGGTGGGCAGCACCGCCAGATCCACGCCGATGAGATCGTCGGGGGGTGTCCAACCCACGAGTTCGTCCATTGCCACAAGGACGCGGCGGTGACCATCCGGTTCGTCGAAGACGAAGGCATAGACGGACGGATCGGCCAGTTGGCGCGCCGTGATGCGCCATCCGCCCAGTTCGATGGGCGCGTCCATGATGCGGTAGTCGATCAGGCCGATGTTCTGGAAGTAGCGGAAGTTTTCGGCCAGCCCCAACTGTTGCTCAAAGTCGACTGCGGCCTGTGGGGGGACGTAGATCGGTGTGCAGGTGTGGTTGGGTGGCCAGTTCCGCCAGTCCCAGTTACGGGTTTCGTACATGCGGCGGCCAGCGGTGTGATCGGGGTGCCAATGGCTGTATAGGCCGGCGGCAATGTGCTCGATACCGGCGCGATCCACCTGCATCGCGCTCTCTTCGGGCGTGTCGATCAGCACGTCGGGGCCGTGAACGAAGAGACTGGGGCCTGTCCGCGCCCAGGGGATGCCGTGGGCGCCGCCGCGGCAGAGATCACATTGACAGCCGGGGAGCGGCGTGCGGATCGCACCGGCGGTTCCCAGGAATTCTAGTGCCAGGTAGGCCATGTAATGCTCCTGCGAGTTGCGGGTTGCGGGTTGTGGGTTGCGAACAACAATCGCCCAATCTCACTCCGCTCGTCCTTTTTCGCCGGTGACGCTGCGGAAGTCTTCGATCAGGCGGCCGGTGACGAGATCGACCTGGGCGATGGCGGCAAAGCTGAGTTTGCGCCAGTCGTTGAGATCGACGTGGGCTTGGCCAAGCAGGGCGGCGGTAGAGGCTGAAGGTAAGCCCGTGGCCCACGAGCGCGAAGGTGCCGTTTGGGAAGCGCTGACACAGGTCCTCGATGCCGTGGATGAAGCGCGCCTGGGCCGCGGCGGCAGCCTCCCAACCGTTGACCGATTCGTGAGGACGATCAAACGCGGCGGCAACTGCGGCTACGTAGTCGTCGGTCCACGCGGCGGGGCGCTTGAGTTCGTTAAAGCGGGCGTCCACCGTCACCGGCAGATCGCGCGCCGCCAGGACGGGTTCCACAGTCAACCGCGTCTTGGGTTCGCTGCTGAGCACGATCCGCGTCACATTCGCCCAAAACTGCTCACGCGCCAGAGTAGCCGCTTGCTGTCCACCACGTTCCGAAAGCGTCCAGGTGGCGGCATCTACGTCGCGCTGTTGTTGGGTGTGGGCGTGTGTGATCAAATAGAGCATGGCAGATTTGACTAAGGTGAGGGGGTGACCATCTCCATAAAATTCCGCAAGATATGCAGCCCCACGTTGTGGCTTTTCTCTGGATGCGGCTGAATGCCCCAGGCGTTGCGGTAACGGACAATGGACGGGTATTCGATGCCGTAATCCGTCATGGCGAGGACGGCGTTGGGATCGGCAGCATCGCAGTAGTAGCTATGGGCGAAGTAGGCGTAGGCGCCGCTGGGGACGTCGGCGAGCAGGGCGTCGTCCTGGCGGCGGTGGAGCTGATTCCAGCCGATTTGGGACGCGCAGTGTGTGCTCAGGGCGCACAGGATCGGCCATGTCCGCCGGAAAGCGGCGCACTTTGCCGGGGATCAGGTGTAGCCCTTCGTGTTGCCCCATCTCTTCGCTCTCGTCGAAGAGCATCTGCATGCCCACGCAGATCCCCAGCAACGGCAACCCGGCCTGCACAAATTCCAACAGCGGCGCCTCGAAGCCCTGATCGCGTAAGATTGTCAACGCTGTCGCCGAAAGCGCCCTGACCAGGCAGAACCATCGCTTTCCACTGGGTGAAGTCGGTGGGGCGATCGACGATGTCCACGGCAATGCCCAGTGGGCCTACCACAGTCTCGAACGAGCGGTAGACGCTGCGCAGATTACCCACACCGTAGTCGATGATGGCGATCATGGATCACCTCTTGTCTCTGTCGAATTGTGTTGTCTCTGTCGAATTAGGTTTGTCCAACGAGAAGTTGCGGATCAGCGGCGGCGGCAGTCGCGAGCGGCTGATGTCGGCCGTCACCTCGCGGATGCGGCTTTCGGCCCAGCGGACTTGTCCTTCGCTGAGGGCGCCGAGACGGATGGCAGCGTCGAATTCTACCTCGCCGATCACGGTGACATGCCCCGACGCTGTCAGCCACAGCCCCAAGATGAGGTGTGTGGTGTGGTACTGCTCTCCGTCGAACTGAAATGTATCGACGATTGGAATGTAGATGCCGATGGAGGTTCCATCGGCATCGAAGTACTTGTCGATGATCTGCTGGGGATCGGGCAGCCAGAAGCGAAACCAGACCCCGTTGGGGGAGCCGATCTGCACGCCGCCCAGGTTCACCGGCTCGGCGTCGGCGCGCCAGTCGGCCCGTTCTACGAGCAGATTGCTTAGCCACTCGGCGCGGTAATCTGCCACCGCGGGCTGATCCTCCCATTCACCGCTGCGGATCACGCGCAGTCCTGATCCACCGTTTGCCTGCACTTCCGTCATAGAGCTGACCAGCTTATCCTTCGTGTGTCTCCGTGGATCATTTCTTCTCTGGTTTCTCGTTAGTATTTCTTCACAACGGATCGATACGCCGTTGGCTCGCGGAACTGGATGAGTTGGCGTTCCTCGCGCACGTCGCGTACCTGATCGAGATCGATGGTGGCCACGGCGTAGCCCTCGATGGGTTCTTCCAGCACGGTGTAGACTTCGCCGCTGGGGCCGACCAACATGCTGTCGCCGGCGAACTGCATCGTGGGTTCTTCGCCCACACGGTTGGCCGAGGCCACAAAGAGTGCGTTCTCCACAGCGCGGCTGATGAGATGGGCGCGCCATTGTTCGCGGCGGTTGGCTTCCCAGTTGGCGCTGAGCACCAGCAATTCGGCGCCCTCCAGCGTGAGGCTGCGCGCCGATTCGGGGAAGACAAGATCCGAGCCGATCATGAGGCCAAAGCGCCCCCATTCGGCGTCGACGTTGATGAAGCGGAAGCCGCCACGATAGACCTGGCGTTCTTCGCCCAGCAGGTGGACTTTGCGGTATTCGCCCGCCACGTCGCCTTCAGGGCCAAGGCAAACAACACCGTTGTAGAGGATGCTCTCCACCTTCTCTTTGATCACAAGCCCAAACACCACGTGGACATTGTAATCGTGGGCGCGTTTGGCCAGGTAGTTGCTGGCATGGCCGGGGACCCGTTCTGCCAGATCCGTGGCGCGTAGCCCCAGTTCGGTGCCGGTATAGCTCAATTCAGGGAAAACGATCAGATCAGTTGGCTGCTCGCTGCAAATGCGCTCTACAAAGTCGCCCATCTTGCGCAGATTCTCTTCGGGCGTGGCCAGCGCAGGCGACATCTGCACCAAAGCGATTGTAATCTCTCGGGGCATAGGTTTTTCCCTTACGGTAGTGGCATAAGAATTAACCGCAGTAGTATAGCACAGATGTCGCAATTCTCCATTCAAACTGCTTTTGCGCTACAATGTGGGCGGCGTGACAGCCCGCAGGCCGCTGGTTTGTCATAGTTGGCGGCGTAGGTGGGCGCAGTCTAGGCTTTGTTGACATTTCACAGATCTCCTCTGGTCGATTCCGTGCTGAGCGACAAATCGCCAGGAGAGCGCACTGTAAATGTCAACAGAACCTAGTACAAAGTGGCGCAAATGAATCGCTGAAATGCGGAGTGAGCACGCCCTCGTGCGGCGCTGACCCTGTAGTTCTGCACGAGGGCGTGCTCACCCCGCAGGATTTCATGGACCCTTTCCTTACCAGTAGCGATGTATGACCAGGAGTGAAGCATGAAGGAAGCATTGAGTTTTTCCACAATTGTGCGCCGCACGTGGGTAATCTTGCTGGTGGCGGCGGTGATCATCGGGCTGGATCAGTGGACGAAAGAACTGGTGCGCCAGAGCATTCCCGACTACACGGCAACGATCCCGTTCCCGGCGCTGGGCGAGTATTTCGTCTTCGAGCATGTCCACAACTACGGCGCCGCGTTTGGCATCTTGCAGGGGCATGGTGAATTTTTCATCGTCGTGGCCTTTATCGTGTCGGTGGTGATCTTGGTGTATGCCGTGCGTTCGCTGCCCGCAGAGCAGAAGTTCATCCGCGTGCTGCTGGGCATGGAGATGGGCGGCGCCATCGGCAACGTCATCGACCGCATCATGCAAGGCTACGTCACCGACTTCGTCAAAATGGGCATCCCTGGCGTCTACTACTGGCCCAACTACAACATCGCCGACAGCGCCATCGTCCTCGGCGTGATCGGGCTGGCCATCCTCCTCGTTTGGCAGGACATCCAGCAGTCGCGTCGCCAATCCGAAGAGCCGCAGACGATGTTGAGCACCTCAAACTCTGAATAAATGCAGAAAGAATGATGAATAAAGAATGGGGATACGATGGCTCATGGGCCATCGTATCCCCATTCTTTATTCATCATTCTTCTTTACGGAATAGCACATTTACGGAATAGCACACCATGACCGAAACAACGCCATTAACCTTCACCATCTCTGCCACCGCCGCGGGGGACCGGCTGGATCGCTGGCTAACGGCCCAACTGAGCGGGCGCAGCCGCGCCGAGATCCAGCGTTGGATCGACGACGGGCTTGTGCTCGTGGACGGCAAAGCCGGCAAGTCGGGGCGCAAGCTGGAGCCCGGGCAGACGGTGACGGTGGAGACGCCGCCAGTGCAGGAAACTATGATCGAGGCGGAGGCGATCCCGCTGGTCATCGTCTACGAGGACGCCGACCTGCTGGTGGTGGACAAGCCCGCCGGCATGGTCGTTCACCCGGCGCCGGGCCACGAGACAGGCACGCTGGTCAACGCCGTGCTGCACCACGTCCCCGATCTGGAGGGCGTAGGCGGCGAAAAGCGACCGGGCATCGTCCATCGCCTGGACAAAGACACGTCGGGCCTGATCGTGGTGGCGAAGAACGACCGCGCTCACCGCATCCTCCAGCGTCAATTTGCCTCGCGCACGGTTCACAAAGTCTACCTGGCGCTGTTGGAAGGCCAGATCAGCCCCGAAAAAGGACGCATCTCCGCGCCCATCGGGCGGCACCCAGTGGAGCGTAAACGCATGGCCGTGCTCCCCGCCGATCCCTACACCGGCGAAAGCAAAGGGCGCAGCGCCGTCACCGATTACCAGATGCGCGGCCTCTACACCAAACGCCTCACCAGCGGCGAAGTAGGCAAATTCAGCCTGGTCGAAGCCGTGATCCACACTGGGCGCACGCACCAGATCCGCGTCCACTTTGCGTGGATGAAGCACCCCGTCGTCGGTGACACCCTCTACGGCTATCGCCGCCAACGCCTGCCCATCCACCGTCAATTCCTCCACGCCCACCAACTGCGCTTCCGCCTGCCCAGCACGAAGGAGACGGTGGAATTTACAAGTGAGCTGCCGGGGGATTTGCAGGCGGTGTTGGATGAGATGAATGCGTAGTGCGTGGTGCGCACTATCTCGACACGAAAACCCACTTAGTCTCCCAATCGTTTCTCAACCGAGTCTCAGCCCATGCCATCGATCACAATCATCCGCAGCAAAAACCGAACCAAGACCGTCAGCGCGCATGGAGGACGGGGTGATGGTGGTGAGCGCTGGCGACGATGGGCGATGAGGAGTTGACGCCTATCGTCGAGAAGTTACAGAAACGGCTGGCACGGCGGCAGCAGCGGCGTGAGTTGGATGATGACGCGTTGGCGCGGCGGGCGCAGGAATTGAACCGGGCCTATTTCAGGGGAAGTTGCAATGGGAATCGATCCGCTGGGTCACCAACCAGAACAAACGCTATGGCAGTTGCACCCCCAGCGAGCGGACCATCCGCATTTCGCACCGGCTGGCGAAGGTACCCCAGTTCGTGCTGGATTATGTGATTGTCCACGAGTTGGCGCACTTACTCGAAGCCAACCACGGCAAACGCTTCTGGAAGTTGGTCAACCGCTACCCGAAGACGGAGCGCGCCCGCGGCTATTTGATGGCGATGGGATTGGAGGAATTGGATGAGTGATGGACCAGTAATCGCCCGCAAAGTCACAGCGTTGATCACCTGCCGCCACCAGGATCGCGACTACCTGCTGATCTTCCGTCACCCGTATGCGGGGATCCAGATCCCGGCCGGCACCGTTGAGGACGGCGAAGACGTTTCCACGGCGGCGCGCCGCGAGGCCGCAGAAGAGACGGGGTTGAGCGAGTTCGGCGCAGAGCGTTTCCTGGGCAAACGCGAGGAAGTGCTGCCCGAAGGCATGGCGCTGATGGCGGTGACATCGCCCGTCTACTCACGGCCGGATACGAGCAGCTTCGATTGGGCGTCCATCCGCAACGGGATTGCCGTGCAAGTGCTGCGGCAGCAAGACGGCTTTACACAGGTCAACTACGAGGAATGGGATCGCTGGGAAGATGCGCAGTACATCTCATTTTGTATCACGGGCTGGGTGTTGAGTAGCGCTTTGGCGACGCAGCGGGACCGTCACTTCTACCACTTTGCCGTGCAGGGGGATCCGTCACAAACCTGGCATGTAGCAACCGACAATCACCGATTCCAACTTTTTTGGGCGCCACTGGACGATCTGCCGGAGATCAACCCACACCAGTCGTGGTGGCCGCAGATGTTGTCATCCAGATAGATCGAGCGAAAGCTCAAATTGTCGATCCGCCACCTGGAAACCTATGTTGGCCAGCAGCGGATTGAGGATGCTGCCCTTCGGTTCGTTGATCAGGGCAATCTTGGCGTCGGGGAATTGCACAACGATGCCGGTGGCAAGCAGATCGGCGTGTTCCTCAGATCGGGCGCTGGGCGCAACTGCCATATCAAAGATGTGAACGCTTTCCTCACCGCTACGCCCTGAGCCGCTACGCCCTGAGCCGCTACGTCCTACGCCGCGGTTGTGGTGATAGAGGATGTAGCCCACAGCCTGGCCGGCAACGTCTTCGAGCACAAGTGCATCCATCAACGAATAGGCGCGCATGAGTGCGGCGCGACGTCGCTGCCAGGAAAGCGAGGTGTTATGCCATTCGTAGCAGTTTTCGATGAGATCTAGGGCATCGGCGGGTTGAATATCGACCGTGGCCGATGGCAGGTTGCCGGGCGAGGCCGGCCTTTCCCAGAGGAACAGATCACGGCGTTTCTGATAGCCTAGCCCACGGTAAAGAGAACGGGCCGGGGCATTGTGAACAAGCACTTCGAGCCACATGGTGGCCGCACCACGGCTACAGGCTCGACTATGGAGCGCCTGCATCAACGCCTTGGCCCCGCCTTGCCGGCGTTGCGCTGCGTCTACGGCGAGGCCACCGCACCACGCTTCGCCGTCTTCAACGGCGAGGAGCGCCGCGCCCACGCCCTTCCATGCGCCGGCCTCTTGTGCCAGCATCACGGCGCAATCTTCCAGGCGCATCGCGGACCGCTCCAGGAAGCGCGTCATGCCTGGCGGATCGAAGTATGAAGCGTACTTGTAATCGCGAAAGCCGCTGTTGAAGCCGTCGCATAGCGCTTCGATGCCGGCTGCGGCGGCATCGACAACGCGAAAATCGTTGGGAGTCACAGTAGCAGTCCTCAGGCGAGTGGGTGATGGGCGCGCCAAGCGTCGAACTCGGCCAGCAGCGCCTGTTTGAGCGACGCTTCGGCAGCAGCGGCGCGGAAGGCGTTGCGGGCAATGCGCACGATGTCGCTGTGGCCGTAACCGAAGGTGGCCGCCAGGTGTCGATATTCGTCGAGCAAAGACGTGTTGAAAAAGGGCGGATCGTCGCTGTTGACGGTGACAAGCACCCCCATGCGGTCGAGGTGTGGCAACGGATGGCGATCCAGCGAGGGGTAGACGCCAAGGCAGACGTTGCTGACCGGGCTGAGTTCCAGAGGGATCTGCCGTTCGGCCAACCACACCAACAGAGACGGATCTTCGATGGCGCGTACACCATGGCCGATCCGATCAGCGCCCAGTTCGGTGACGGCGCCCCAGATGCTGGCGGGGCCTTCGGTTTCGCCGGCATGGGGTACCGAGTAGAGGCCCGCTTCTTTGGCGGCACGGAAGGTATGGGCAAAGGGCTGCGGCGGCGCGCCGGGTTCGTAGCCGCCCAGGCCCAAGCCGATCACACCATGATCCTTTGCGGCCAGTGCATGGGCAAGGGTAACATCCGCGGGCCTGGGATCGTAACCACCCTGCTTGCGAAACGCGGCGTTGCGCGGCACATCGAAGACCCAGCGCATCTCCACGCCCAGATCGCGACGGGCGCGATGACGTCCGTCTTCGAGGCCGGCCAGAATGTCTTCGAAGCGCAGATGTTTGTGCTGCAAGTGGGTGTGGGTGTAGGTGGTAACGGTCAACTCGCGATAGCGGATGTTCTGCGCCGCCATCTGCTCGCCGTTGCGATAGACGATGGTGGAAAAGTCCTCGGGTGTGCGCAGCAATCCTGGATGATCATGTAGATTTCGACGAAATGTGGAAAATCGCGAAAGACAAACCAATCGCGCAACCCATCCTCGGTGATCGCAGGCAGCCGGTCCAATGCGCTGTGCCGTTCGGCCAGTACAAGCATCGTTGATGGCTCCACACTGCCCTCAAGATGTATGTGCAACTCGGCCTTTGGCATCGTTTGGATCAACGTTGCCACGGCTGAATCTGCGATCACTGGGTTGGCAACCGGCATGTCGATACTCCTACGTATGCCAAAGTGTCTTTGGTTGGATCGAAGACGACCAAAGCGCAGGGCTAACGGAGTCAGATCACACATGATAACGAGGGGAATGTGCTAAAGTCAATCAGATCTGTCCAAAAACGCACATCTGATGGACTATTTGTTAAGAAATCGGGATGGCTGTCATTTATAGCACGAAGCAGTGTGCAGGTCAATTGATACGGAATCCAGCAAAAGCCATGCGGCAAGAGAAAAATCCACACCACAACAGCATCGCCCACGAGGCAATTCCGGGCCAGACGTGGTCCCAGTCGGCACGCGCCGCCTTTGTCAGTCGCGTCAGGATCCGCACTGTTGCACTGGGCGCGGTGATGATGTTGTTGGCGTTGGCGCTGCTCGGGCGTAGCACGCCGGCATGGCTGGAGGCGCGGGATCAGCGCATCGGCGCCATTGTGGGGCCGTGGCGCTTCGACCTAGTCGCCTGGGAGATCGAGGCGATAGGCGAGAAACTGTTCAACGCGGCAAGTCGCCCTGCTGCTGCACACCCAGTGGCCGACGAAACCGCACTGGTGAAAGGATACATCGCCGACGCCCAGGCGCTGGGTAACCTGGAGCGGCAGATCAACGAGCTGATGGCAGCAGAGGACGCCACTGCAACCACGGCGATCCAGGCGCTGCAACAGGAAGTAGACGCCTTGCGCCAAGAGCAACAACAACGGCGCCCAATGGTAGAGAGCATCATCCAGCAGCAAGTGGCGGCGGAACTGGCAGCCGCCGGATTCCAGGTAGGGCGCGGACCGTTTCCACCGGTGTGGTTCACCTTTGTCGAACCACCCAGGAAGCTGGTTGTGAGTCCACGAGACCGGATCGCCACTGTCTACACCCGCATGTTGAGCGACGCCATGCCGTTGACCCAAATCGAGATAGACGAAGCGGCCATCGCCGATGCCACGGATCTAAGCGCGTACATCACCAATATCGGCGGCCTGGGCGCCTACCCCACGATGGTGGTGGATCGCGCCAGCTTGTCTTGGATTTTTGAGACCGTGGCCCACGAGTGGACACACAACTATCTGACGCTCTTCCCGTTGGGTCTGCGCTATAACGAGAGCGGCGAGCTGATCACCATCAACGAGACTGTGGCCGAAATTGTGGGCAGTGAGATAGGTCGGCGTGTGGTGGCGCGCTACTATCCAGCGTTTCTGCCCAACGAGGATACACAGACGGAGCGCCCGCCAACAGAGGTCAAGGACGCGCCACAACCGTTCAACTTCCACCGCGAGATGCGCGAGACGCGTCTGCGCGTGGACGGCCTGCTGGCCGCCGGTTTCATAGACACGGCGGAGTACTACATGGAGGCGCGGCGTCAATACTTCGTGGCGCACGGCTACTCGTTGCGGGTACTCAACCAGGCATATTTCGCCTTTCATGGCAGCTACGGCACTAGCGCCGCCAGCACCAGCCCGCTTGGCCCCAAACTCGAAGCGCTGTTTCAGAACAGCGACAGCCTGTCTACATTCTTGCGCACCGTCCGCTGGTTCACCAAAGCCGAAGACATCGACAACGCGCTCAATTCGTTTACATCGGCACCGAAAGCACCATGAACTTCACCTTTCACCCGCTGCGCGCTACGTTTCTGGAACGCCCAAACCGTTATGTGATCCACGCTCGGCTGCATGGCAGCGAAGACGTGGTGCGCGCCCACTGTCCTGATCCAGGCCGCCTACAGGAATTGCTGATCCCAGGCGCGGTGGTCTACGTAGACGAAGCACCGCCCAGCACAAATGCCAATCGCCGCACAACACACACCCTCCGTTTTGTGGAACACCCCGAGAACGGACAACTTGTGAGCCTCAACAGCCAGTTGCCCAACGCCGTCTTCGCCGAAGGGCTGGCAGATGGGTTCTTCCCACAGTTCAATCGCTATGCGAATACAGCCAAAGAAGTGACGCTCATCGGCGAAGACGGCACACGCAGCCGCATCGACTTTCAACTGCGCGATGACACTGGCAATGTCTGCTGGGTGGAGGTGAAATCGGCGTCGTTGGTGATCGATGACGTTGCACTCTTCCCCGACGCCCCCACTGTGCGCGGACGCCGTCATGTGGACGAATTGGCCCATCGCGCCACCGTCGGCGATGCTGCTGCCGTCGTCTTCATCGTGCAGCGCCCCGATGCAAGTTCCTTTGCCCCGCACAGCGAACGCGATCCCGAGTTTGCCGCGTCTTTGCGCGCTGCGGCGGCCAAGGTGTGTCCGTCTACGCCTACACCTGTCAACTCACCACACAGTCGATCCGCTTGGATCGGCCTATTCCGGTCCACCTGATGGACGGATCAATTGATTAGGCAGATTGCGGTAGGTTTGGTGTAAAATAAAGCGATTTTACCCACCGGCTTCCCCTCAGTCCAATGCGAGGAGAGATAGAGGATGTCTTTTTTCGATAAGTTAACCGCGGCCATTGCATCGAACGACAGTCTGCTCTGCGTAGGGCTGGATCCTGTCATAGAGCAGACCCCCGCCCGCTATCGTAGCGGCGACAACAAATGGATGACCGATATCCTGCGCTGGAACCTCAACGTTGTATCTGAAACCTACCGCTATGCCTGCTGTTACAAACCCAACATCGCCTTTTACGAAGCGCTCGGCCCCGCCGGCATGGAGCTACTGCGCCAGACGTTGGTCTCGATCCCAGACGATATCCCCGTGATCCTGGATGCAAAGCGCGGCGACATCGGATCGACGGCGCAAGCGTACGCCAAGGCATGTTTCGATCTGCCGGCTGTTGACGCCGTCACGCTCAGCCCGTATTTGGGCCGCGACAGCGTGGACGCCTTCACCGCCTACGAAGGCAAGGCCGCGTTTGTGTTGTGTCACACGTCGAACCCGAGCGCGGGTGACCTGCAAACCTTGCTTGTAGATGGCCGCCCCCTCTACCTGCATGTGGCCGAGAAAGCCGTTCAGTGGTCGCCCAACGTTGGGTTGGTGGTGGGCGCCACCTACCCAAGCGCGGTGCGCGAAGTACGCGCCGTTGCCCCCAATGCCTGGTTCCTGGTGCCGGGGATCGGCGCACAGGGCGGCGATGTCGAGCGCGTGGTAACGGCCGGCCTTTGCGCCGATGGTCACGGGCTGATCATCAGTGCTTCGCGTGGCATCAGCCAGGCCGACGATCACAATGCCGCGGCCCGCCAGTACCGAGACATGATCAACCAGGCGCGCAAACAGGTGGCATCGGCATGAGCACAGTGACCAACGATGCAAACGCACTGATCCTTGGGCTGGCCGAACTAGGCGCGCTCAAGTTCGGCGATTTCACCCTCGCCAGTGGTAGCCAGTCGCCGGTCTACGTTGACCTACGCCTGCTGGTGAGCCGACCGGCGCTGCTGCAACAGGCTGCGCACTTTTACGGCGCTATCCTCAGCCAGATCCCCTGCGACCGTGTGGCGGGCGTCCCCTATGCGGCGCTGCCCATCGGCACGGCGGTATCCCTGATCACGGATGTGCCGATGATCTACCCGCGCAAGGAAGTCAAGACGCACGGTCTGGGCAAAGATGTAGAAGGGCTGTGGGAACCAGGTGAGCGCATCGTCGTCATCGAAGACGTAATCACCAGCGGCGGCAGCACGATCAAGACAGCCGAAAGGCTACGCGCGTTAGGCCTGATTGTGGAACACGTCATCGTGCTCATCGACCGCGAACAGGGTGGCGCCGACAAGCTGGCCGCTGCCGGCATTACGGCCAACGGCGTCTTCCGCTTCACCGAGATGCTGGATACACTGGTGGCCGGCGGCATGTTGAACGAAGACAAGAAGCTGGAAGTGCTCAAGTTCTTGCGGAATGAATAAAGATTGAAGATTGTGTTGCGCAGCCGTTGCCAATATTGGGAACAAGTTTCTACACACAATCTTCATTCTTCATTCATTCGTTTACCGGAGTAACCATGAATCTCCAAGTTGATTTCCTCAACCGAACCTTTCCCACACCCCTCGTCCTCGCCAGCGGCATTTGGGGTACGACGGTGAGCCTGCTGGTGCGGGCGGCCCAATGTGGCTGCGGCGCGGTGACGGCCAAAGTTGCGGCCCCACCCCGCGAGCCGGCCACGTGAACCCGTCCTGTGTGGATTGGGGGCGGGCTGATCAATGCCATTGGGTTGGCCAATCCCGGCGCAAAAGAAGAAACGATCCTGCTGGCGGCGGCTCGTGAACAGCTTGCCCCGTTGAGCGTTCCCCTCATCGCCAGCATCTTCGCAGGGACGGAAATCGAGTTCGGCGAAGTGGCGGCCATCGTGGCCCAGGCGAAACCGGATTTCATCGAGGTGAACATCTCGTGCCCTAACGTGGGCAGTGAATTTGGCGAGCCGTTCGCGGGCAATCAGAGAGCGCGGCTGCCGTCACCCGCCGCGTGAAAAATGCATTGCGTGGCTCGGAGATCCCCGTAATCGTGAAGCTGGCCCCCAACGTCCCCAGCATCGGGCGCATCGCCCGCGCCGTGGTCGACGCCGGCGCCGACGCGCTATGCGCCGTGAACACCATGCCGGGTATGGTCATCGACGCCGAAAGCGGCCAGGCGGTCCTGGCCAATCGCACGGGTGGCCTGAGTGGACCGGCGATCAAGCCGATTGCGCTGAAGGCGGTCTACGATGCGCCGCGCCTGCCCTGATATTCCCATCATAGGCACGGGTGGGGTGAGTAGCGGCAGCGACGCCATCGAAATGCTCATGGCCGGGGCGACAGTGGTAGGCGTGGGCAGCGCCATCTACTTCCGCGGCGGCGAGGCGATCACCGACATCCTGGCCGAGATGGAACATTGGCTTCAGGAACGCGGCTTCGAAGACGTATCCGAAGTGCGCGGTATGGCGCACCGAGAGACGATCTACACCACGTCGCCCACAGGCGCGCCTGTGCCGGCTGGACACTAGTACACGAAGGCTGAAAGAGTCCAGATATCCTGCGGAGTGAGCACGCCCTCGTGCGGGTCTACAGGGTCAGCGCCGCACAAGGGCGTGCTCACTCCGCATTTCAGCGATTCATTTGCGCCACTTTGTACTAGATCCTGCAACATCTCTACAAAAAAGCGCCGTCCCCATGATGGGGACGGCGCTTTTTCTTGATCAACATGGCGTCGCCGAAGCTGAAGAAGCGGTAGCCTGCCTGCTTGGCCACTTCGTAGGCGTCCAGCAGAATGCGCCGCCCGGCGTCGACATCATCTGGGTGCGCCTGGGCGATGAACGACGCAACCAGCATCAACAACGACGACTTGGGCAGGTGAAAGTTGGTGATCAGCGTGTCCACGGCGCGGAAACGGTAGCCGGGGCGGATGTAGAGGTTCACCGGCCCCGAGAATGCCGCCACTCGCTTCCACGGGCAGGCGTCGGTGTCGTAGGGGTCGAGTCCTTGTGCGCCGGTGCTGCCCCATTCCAGCGTGCGCACCGACGTCGTCCCCACGGCGATGGCGCGCCCGCCCTGCAAGGTGACATCGTTGATCTGCCGCGCCGTGGCGCTGCTGATCTGCGCCACTTCGGTATGGATCTCGTGATCTTCGATCTGATCGGATGTCACTGGGCGAAAGGTGTCGAGGCCAACGTGCAGCGTCACCGTGTCCCAGCCCACACCTTGGCGGCGCAGATCGATCAGCAGATCCGGCGTGAAGTGCGAACCCGCTGTCGGCGCGGCCACACTGCCCTCGGGGCGGCTGTAGATCGTCTGGTAGCGTTCACGATCGCCGCTGTACTCGGTGATGTAGGGCGGCAACGGGATTTCGCCCAACTCGTCCAGGTAGGGATGGATCGGCTCGGAGAAGCGCACGGCGCGGTTGCCGTTGGGGAGGACAGTTTGGATGACGGCTTGGGGGCCGGTGATTGGTGATTGATGATTGGTGATTGGGGCAGAGGTGAGATCGTCCTCGGCGTTCGTCGCCTCGTCGCCTCGTCCGCTCTCCGCATCAAGGTATATGACTGTCTCCTCGCGCAGGTTGCGACCGCGGGTGAGGCATTCCCATTCCTGGCCGTCATCGTCGATCTGGTTAAGCAAAAAGATTTCCACCGCGCCACCGCTGGTCTTGTGTCCATGCAGGCGGGCGGGGATGACGGCTGTCGTTGGCGACGAGTAGATCGCCTGCGTTCAAGTATTCGCCGATCTCGTGGAAATGGCGGTGCTCGATCCGTCCTGTACGGCGGTCGAGGACAAGCAATCGGCTGTGATCCGCGGTTCCACGGGCTGTTGAGCGATGAGGGATGGCGGCAGGTTGTAATCGAAGAGATCAGTTTTCATCGAACGGTAAATTTGTGGGCTGAAGCTTGGCAACGGCGTCCTGGAACTCAGATAGGGTTTCGGCGTCGAGAACGATATTGGTCAGCGATTCCAGTTGCTCGACGGTCAACAGCTTGAGTCGTGTGTCCAGCGTCGTGGGGATATCCCCAAAGCGGTGGCGCAGCATCAACATGATCTGCCGATATGCACCCTGCCGCAACCCTTGTTGCAGTCCTTGCATTTGCAGTCCTTGTTGTAGCCCCTGCTCCATGTACTTGTCGATCCAGGTGGACATCGTTTTCTCTCCTTGTTGTACCGCACTGCGCAACGTCTTCTTGACAGTGTCTTCATCCATTTTACCACTGACAGTGGCATAGCGTACGATCACTTCCAGGTACGTCAACGCGCGTTGACGGTTGGCGTCACCCCACAGCAGACGCACGATGCGCACCAGTTGCACTTCCAGTTCCGCGGTGAAGATGTGCTTCAGCGCCAGCAGCGCAGCCAGCAGCGGCGCACGCCCCACCAGATTGGCATCGCCCATACGCGCCAAATCGAACAGGAGATACTCGAAATCGGCCACAAATGGCCGCCAAGATGCCGGCGTGTGCGCCAGTTCATGCAGGTGACGCGGTGCTGTCCACGGCGGCTGCCCGTGGTAGAGGACAACCGGCACAATCGGCGACAACGTTTCGCCTTTTGTACGCACTGCTTCCCAGATGCGACTCTTGTAGCGCAGCAATTGCAGCGCAACCCAGCGATCTGAATAGCTCTTGTGCTCCAGCAGTAGATACAGAAACGCGTCTTCGCCATTCCTCTGCTTCATGCGGCAGAGTAGATCGGACTGGTGTTCCTGTAGTTCTTCGTCGATGAAGCTCTCTTTTTGCAGATCGAGCGAACCCAGATCCACATTGTCGACGATGTCGGCAGGCAGATAGCTCTCGATGAAGTCGGCCAGGATCGCCTGATCGCTGAACATCTGCCGGAAGAAATGGTCATGCGGGTTGGAGACGGTCATGCTGTCGTCCTGTTGTGTGGTGGGTGGTACGAGTATTATTTGGTGCGGGTGATCGTGGTGCGTAGTGCGTACACCAGTAGAGAGTGTCGACTCTATTTTCGCTTCGTATGCTGGTCAACACCGCCAAGAGACCAATGAAGCACCAACATCGTCTACTTGTACACGCACTACGCAACATCTCCTCAAGAACATGCGCCCAAAAAACTATCCCAAATCCGCGCGTGGACATCCCCCAGCTCGAACAACCGCTCCGGGTGCCACTGCACGCCGAGAACCCAGCGATGATCCGGGCTTTCGAAGGCTTCGAGCAGCCATGGATCGGGCTGCGCCGTGGCTGCGGGGACCAACGACGGCGCCAGCGTGGTCAGGTCGATCCCCTGGTGGTGGAAGGTGTTCACCGGCATCACGCTGTCGCCTACGATGCGGTGGAAACGGGTGCCACGTTTCACGGCGACATCGTGCATGGCGGTGCGGTCTTCTGGGGAACGGTGACCGGGCAGATGTTGCACCATGCCGCCGCCCGCCGCCACGTTGAGCACCTGACAGCCGCGGCAGATGCCGAACAACGGCAGATCGGCGTCCATTGCCCGGCGCGCCAAATTCAGTTCCAACTCGTCGCGCTTGAGATCGATGCTTTTTTCTTCGGCGCCTGCCAATGGTTGGTTGAAGTAGCGAGGATGCACGTCCCCGCCGCCGCTGAGGATCAGTCCATCCAGCCGCGCCAGGATCTCGTCGGACACGCGCCCCTGCGCATCCGGCGCGAAGACCGATCCATCGGGCAGCACAGCAGGTAGATCCGGCGAGATCACCACAGCCGTCACGCCTCGCGCCGCCAGCGCGTTCAGGTAGTTGATCGTGTTCTTCTGCACCCATTCCGGCGTTCCATGCTTGGTTGTCACGCCGATGACCAGACCATCTGCCATGTTGTTCACCTTTGAGCGGAGACGAGGCAATGAAGCCAAGAGGCGACGAGAGCAAAACACTCGTCGCCTCTTGGCTTCATTGCCTCGTCGGGATTGCTACACCAATACCCGATACTATACGCCCAACCACTGCCTCACGAAAAAACCGACACCGCCGATTCGGAGCAAACCCAACAGACGATGCAAGCTCACACTTCATAATGTGCTAGAGTACAGAAAGAAGGGATCCACAGATTGCACGATTGCACGGATGCACAGGATTGCAGAAGGTTTTTCTGGAAATCCTGAAAATCGGTGTAATCTGTGGATCAATCTCTGGCTAGTAGCAAGTTTTTCGTCGAAGAAATAGATGAGCCGCCCCATGACGCTGCCGATTTTGTTGATTGTTCTCTTGATCCTGTTCCTGGTGATCGCCCTGTTTGGTGGGTTTTTCACCTACGTCTACTGGTGGCTGATTCAGCGGCCACTGCCTCAACGCGCAGGGACACGCCTGATCGAGGGCCTGTCCGCGCCGGTGGAGGTGATCCGCGACAAGCACGGCGTCCCCCACATCTACGCCGCTACCGCCGCGGACATGTGGATCGCACAGGGATACGTCCACGCGCAGGATCGGCTGTGGCAGATGGAACAGCAGCGCTGCATTGCCTCGGGTACGCTGGCCGAACGTTTCGGCAAGGCGGCGCTCGAAGTGGATCGCTTCAGCCGCGTCATCGGCTTCCAGCGCAGCGCCGCCGCCGAGTGGGAGACGTTGGAAGCCGACGCTCGCGCCGCCATCGAGCACTACGTCCGCGGCGTCAACGCCTACATCGCTTCGCGCCCAGGCCAATTGGGCGCGGAATTCAACTTGTTGCGCCGCCAACCCGCACCGTGGACGCCCGTAGACGTGCTGGCTTTCGGCAAGTACATCGGCTGGTGCCTCAGCATCAACTGGGAGAGCGAACTGCTGCGCCTGCAACTGGCCGGCCAGATGGATCCCTTCCGCGCCGCCGATCTGGAACCCAACTACCCCGCCGACAACCCGATCATCGCCGAAGGTGTGGGCAGCGACCTTGCCATGCGCATGGTGGAAACCGCTGGCCTGCTCCTCAATGAGTATGACAAGATCAAAGCGTGGACAGGCCCACAGGGCGCGCTGCTGGGCAGCAACAGTTGGGTGCTGGGGCCGCAAAAGACGCTGACCGAACGCCCCATCCTCTGCAACGACCCACACCTCACGCTCACGATCCCCGGCACCTGGTACGAGAATCGGCTCACCTGCCCCGAATTCAGCGTGGCGGGCGCGTCCTTTGCCGGCGCGCCCGGCGTCGTCATCGGCCACAATGATCGCATCACCTGGGGACTCACCAACGCCCTGCCCGACGTGCAGGATCTCTTCATCGAGCGGCCTCACCCAGAAAACGGCACAGCGGACAGCACCACGCCCCGCTTCGAGGTCAACGGCACGTGGACCGAAGCCACAGTCCGCCGCGAAGAGATCCACATCCGCAACGCGGATCGACCACACGTCGAGAACGTGGTCATCACCCGCCACGGCCCGCTGATCAGTGGACTGATCGGCGACAAGGCCACGGTCCCCCTCTCGCTGCGTTGGACAGGCCACGATCCCGGCAACATCGTCAGCGCGGTGCTGCGCCTCAACCGCGCCGCCAACTGGGACGAATTCAACACCGCCCTCGATCACTGGAGCTTGCCGCCGCAAAACGTCACCTACGCCGATGTGGATGGCAACATCGGCTATCGCCTGGCAGGGCGCATCCCTGTGCGCGCCGCGGGGCTGGGTCTCACCCCCGCCCCTGGCTGGAACGACGATTACGCATGGACGGGCGAAATCCCTGCAGCGGAGCTACCACGCATCTTCAACCCGCCATCGGGCATGATCGTCACCGCCAACAACAAAATCGTGGGCGACGACTATCCCTACTTCCTCAGCGCCGAGTATCTGCCCGGCTGGCGCGCCCGCCGCATCGAGGAAATGCTCAAAGCCAAGAAGCGCCTTGGTCCGCGCGACATGCAGCGCATCCAGTTGGACACCACCAGCCTCTACGCCGAAGCGCTGACGCCCTTCCTCACACAGCAGGATAGCGACGATCCCTACGTGAAGATCGCCATCAATCAACTGCGCAACTGGAGCTACGCCATGGAAGCCGACAGCGGCGCGGCGCTGGTCTTCCAATACACCAAGCTGCACCTGCTGGAAATGGTCTTTGGTGACAAGGTGGGTGGGGTGTTCAAACGCTACAAAGGGGAGACCATCAGCCCGTTCTTCGTGGCCAACGGATTCTCGCTGCGCGCGGAGACACGTCTACTCGAACTGCTGCGCAGCGAGGAAGAATCCGCCTGGTACACCGACGCCGCCACAGGGCGCCCGCGCAGCCGCGACGAATTGGTGATGGAAGCGCTAGTGAAGTCGGTCAAGCGCATCCGCCGCGAGGTCAACGCCACGCCGCGTCACTGGGCGTGGGGACGTATGCACCAGATCCGCTATATTCACCCAATGGGCAGCGTGCGTCTGCTCAGCGGCTACTTCAACCGTGGCCCCTTCCCCATCGGCGGGGACAGCACCACGCCCAACCAAACATCGTTCGCGCCAGAACTGCCGCCCGGTCTCGTCCAGGTCGTCGCCGGCTACCGCCAGATCGTCGAAGTGGGCGACTGGGACGCCATGCAGACCATCACCGTCACCGGCCAATCGGGCCACGCCCTTAGCGACAACTACGTCGATCAACTGCCCATGTGGCTCGAAGGCATGTATCACCCGATGCCGTGGAGCAGGGAGCGGGTGGAGGCGGGGATGGTGCATCGGTTGGAACTGTGTCCGAAGAATGATGCGTAATACGTAACCCAGATCGTGTTGAGAGCGTGGTTCCCAATTGGGATGCCTCATCCTCAACACGATCTGGGCTACGCATCACGCATTACGCATTACTCTCTCCACCACATCCATCCCCCGCATCACCAAGTCGATATCCGCCTGGCTGCCCATGTGACCGACGCGGAAGACTTTCTCCGCCAGGGGGCCGTAGCTGCCGCCGATGACCATGCCGTGCTCGCGCAGGGCAGCGTCGAAAGCGGGCCACGTCCAGCCTTCGGGCAGCTTGGCCGCGGTGACGGTGGGGGACGCGATCTCGTCACGCGCCGGCCAGAGATCGATGCCGATCTCCTGCAAGCGTTGACGGCAGAAGGCGGCCACTTCGTCGTGGCGGCGGTAGACGTTGGGCAGCCCTTCGGCCAGCAGTGCGTCGAGCGACACCTGCAAGCCGGTCATGGCGTGCCAGTTGTGGGTGTAGGGCAGGTAGCGATCCTCGGGGCCGGTGCGCCAGGGGGCGAGGGCGTCGTAGCCCACATAGTTGACCTCTTCGATCACCCGCCACGCCTGCGGGCTGACGCTGACCATGGAAAGATCCGGCGGCAGGCTCAGCACCTTCTGGCTACCTAGCAGACCCAAATCGATGAAGCTGGCGTCCACGCGCACGGGGACGCCGCCACCGCTGGCCACGAAATCCACGTAGAAGAGCGCGTCCGTCTGGCGAGCGATGAGGCCCAAATCATGCAGCGGCGTCAAGGTACCGCTGGGCGTCTCACAGTGGACGGCGGTGATCAGTCGCGGACGGAATCGCTCCGCCGCTTCCCGTACCTGCGCCGGATCGGGGACGTCGTCGTAGCCAAAGCCGACCACTTCCACCTCTGCGCCCACCTGCTTCGCCATGTCGCCGATGCCGTAGCCGAAGACGCCGTTGGCCACGGCCAGCACCCGATCCCCGGGCCGCAGAACGCTCTTGAGCGCGCCCCACAGCGCCAACATGCCCTCGCCAGTTTGGATCGTCACATCGTTTTGGGTTTCCAACACCTGTTGCAGTTTCGCCTCACAATCGGCGTACAACTCGAAGAACTCTTCTTCCAGATCGGCGCTGCCGAAATCGGTGAGGTAGGCATTGCGCACCGCTTGCGGCACCGAAACTGGTCCTGGGACAAGGGGAATGCTGTAAGTTTTCATGTCGATTCTCCGAATCGGGAACTTGGTGATTGGTGATTTGGGACGGGAGATTGGGGGATTAGGCGATTAGGAGATTTCAGAATTCTATTGATCCACGAAGGCACACGAAGATCAGAAAGAGGAACACGGATTTCAGGATTAGCAGGACAACAGAGCGGCAGAGCTTTCTGCTTGTTCTTTTCTGCCTTCGTGTATCTTCGTATGGCTTCGTGGATCATTATTTCTCTGGTTTCTCCTAATCTCCCAATCTCTTCTGATTGTAGCACAGGCGACTCATGTGTTTGATTGACAGACGGCAATTCAGGTGTAAAATGTGGACAATTGATCGATGGATTGATCGATCTTGAATGAAAGGTCGAATAGACAAATGGAACTACGGGTATCTGCAACCGAAGCACGAGTTCATTTCGGCGAAATCATGCAGCGCGCCATTGAAACTGGACAGCCGATTGTCGTGGAGAAAGGCGGAAAAGCGCAGGTGGTTGTACTATCAGTTGAGGAGTACGAACGACTGAGTCGCACAGAACAGCCCCCAGAATTTGTTTTTGAAGAACTCCAACGTGTCTATGCAATGGTTGCAAAAGACCTCCAGGGGCGCCCACTGCCTGACGCAGTTGAAATCATTCGCGAAGAACGGGAGAAGCGGAGTGAACAGTTCATCGATTTGCTTGGACGCTAATGCTGTTGTGCATCTCGTTCTTAGACAGGAGACGCCACAATTTGCACGTCAATGGCTGGAATGGTCGCAGGCCAAACGAACCTTTATAGCGCCCTCGATTCTGTATTACGAGGTGGGAAACGCGCTCTACCAGTATTATCGCAACAGTATAATCACACATGAAACGCTGACCGCTGCACAAAGAGCAGCAATGCAATTGGGAATACGGCTGTATGCCGATGCCGGTGTACACCAACGTGCGCTTGATCTGTGCATCGAGTTTGCCTTACCAGCAATCTATGACGCCCATTATCTAGCCATCGCTGAACGTTTCGGGGCAGAACTGTGGACAGCAGATCAGCGTTTTCAGCGAAAGGTCGCTACATTACCGTGGGTTCGTTTAATCGAACGATGACGTTATGACAAGCACAAACGCAACACTACTCACCCAAAACAAACTCTTCATCACCGGCCCCTTTGGCGCGGGCAAGACCACCGCCGCCATCGAGCGGATCAAGTGGCTGTTGCGCCAGGAACGCGTGCGCGGTGACGACATCCTCGTGCTCACGCCACAGCGGACGCTGGCGCGGCCCTACTACGAGGCACTGCGCGCCGCCGATGTACCCGCTGGTCCTCCTGTGCGGGTGACAACCTTCGCCGGGCTGGCCCGCAACGCCGTGGAACTCTACTGGCCGCTCATCGCAGAAGCCGGCAGCTTCGCCGATCCGCGCAAGGAACCCACTTTCCTCAACCTGGAGACGGCACAATACCACATGGAGCCGTTCGTCAACGAGGCGTTCGAGCGAGGCGAGTTCGACGCCGTGCGCGTGGATCCCAGCCGCGTCGTCTCGCAAGTGCTGGACAATCTCAACAAAGCTGCGCTCTTGGGCTTCACCATCGAAGACAGCTACCAGCGCCTGGAACTGGCCGTGCCGCAAGGACAGCAGATGACGGCGCGCCTCAACGTATTGCAGACGGCCAAACGCATCAGCAACACCTTCCGCGAACTCTGTTTACGTGAATCGCTGGTGGATTTCAGCCTGTGGATCACACTCTTCGATCAGCAGGTGCTCAACAACGACTGGAGCCGCACCCACCTTTTCCGCTCGCAGCGACACCTGATCTTCGACAACGCCGAAGAGGACACCTACGCCGCCCAGTCGCTGGTGCGCCGCTGGATTCCGCACCTCGACAGCGCCCTCGTCATCGTAGACGAAGACGCCGGCTACCGTGTCTTTTTGGGTGCAAACCCCGAGGGCGCGGCGGAACTGACGAACGTCTGCGATGCCCACCTGCACATGGACGCCAGCCACATCATGCCGTCCTCGCTGCAACGGATGACGGCGCTGATCGACCACGCCGTGCGTCGCCGCGAAGCCACCGTCACCGCGCCGGAGGCGGAAGACGAAACGCCGGCGAATGCCGAAGCGCTGCCGCTCACCTACCGCACCCACCGCTTCTACCCGCAGATGATCGACTGGGCAGTGGACGAAATCGAGCGGCTGGTGCGCGACGAAGGCGTACCGCCGGGGCAGATCGCCGTGCTGGCGCCGTACGTCAGCGACGCGCTGCGCTTTAGCCTGCAAAGCCGCCTGGACGAGCGGGGGATTCCGTCCACTACGCATCGGCCCAGCCGAGCCCTCAACGCCGAACCGTCGGCGCGTGCGTTGCTCTGCCTGGCGGCGCTGGCCCACCCTACCTGGCAACGCCATCCGCCACAAAGCGACATCGCCCACACCTTCGCCATCGCCATCGAAGACCTCGATCCTGTGCGCGCCATGCTGCTCAGCCGCGTCGGCTACAACATACGCGGCGTCCACGCGGGAACGCTCAACAGCTTCGCCTCGCTCAAGCCAGCGGTGCAGCAGCGCGTTACCTTTCGCGTGGGCGAACAGTACGAACGTCTGCGCCAATGGATCCTGGCCTACCAGGCCGAGACCGACTTCACGCCGTTGGATCAGTTTTTCGCTCGGCTCTTTGGCGAAGTGCTCAGCCAACCGGGTTTCGGCTTCCACATGAACCTGGATGCAGCCCGCGTCACCAACCAACTGGTGGAATCGGCGCGCAACTTCCGCTGGGCCATCGAAGAACAGGAAGACAAAGAAGCGTCGATGCGGCGGGGGGCCATCGGCAACACCTACCTCGCCCTGCTCGAAAGCGGCGCGCTGGGCGCGCTCTACGTCCCCGGCTGGCAGGAAGACGAAGAAGTGGTCTTCATTGCACCGGCGTACACCTTCCTCATGCGCAACCGCCCCGTCGCCGTGCAATTCTGGCTCGATATCGGCTCGGGTGGCTGGTGGGAACGGCTTTACCAACCGCTCACACACCCACACGTCCTCTCGCGGCAGTGGCCACCCGACACGTTGTGGAGCGACTTTCACGAGTTTCGACAGCGTCAGGAAACGCTACGGCGACTGATGCTTGGCCTGATTCGTCGCACCGGCCAGGCGCTCTACCTGGCCATGAGCGACTACGGCGAAAGCGGCATGGAACAGCGTGGTCCGCTGCTGAATTTGTTGAATCGGGTGTTGGTGAGGGAGATGTAGCCTCAACGGCCCAAAATCGCGGCTTTGAAACGCTCGATCTCGCTACGATCATCGACTGATGGTCTGACCGGATCGGGCGTTTTTGCTGGGGCGGCGGCGACGGGTTTCGAGGGCGTAGGTTTCGACGGGGTGGGCTTCGGCTCTGGCTGCCCCTGGTGGATCCGGCAATAGACCGAGCCATCCAACGCTTTGTTCTTGCATTGCGAGCCGGACTGCGTCTTGGCCTGGCACCGCTGCTGATCAGCACTCATGCGTAGCTCCTATCTTCTGACGTCGTTTTTTGCTATCCGAACCCAATATACCACAGGAGGCTGGAATTGTGTCATCATTCCGAACACGGGGTAAAATGCCCGAAATTTGGGGCTGTTTCTGTTCGATGAAGGAGATGATCTCTTGATGCGTAACCGATGGTCGTTTCCGGCCGGCTTCCTCGTGATCGTGATTGCCGCCGCAGGCTACTTTGCATGGACACAGGGTATCTTCGGTTCATCCACACACGAGTGGACGACCGATGACCTGCGCACAATGCGTTCGCTTTCGATAGATTCACTGGCGCCTCTGCCGCCGGATCCGTCCAACGCTGTCGCCGATGATCCGCGGGCCGCCGCGTTGGGCCAGGCGATCTTCTTCGACACACGCTTCAGCGCCAACGGGCAGTTTTCCTGCGCCACCTGTCACCAGCCTGATCACTACTTCACCGACGGGTTGCCCAAGGCGCAGGCCATGGGGACAACCCCGCGCCATACGCCAACCATCGTGGGTGTGGCCTACGATCCCTGGTTCTACTGGGACGGGCGCCGCGACAGCCAATGGTCACAGGCGCTCACGCCGATGGAAGCGGCTGTAGAACAGGGCGGCAACCGCACGCGCTTTGCCCACATCATCGCCGAGTATTACCCCGACGAATACGAGGACATCTTCGGTCCGCTGCCGACACTGGATCACCTGCCGCAAGACGCCGGCCCTGTCATCGATCCGGTGACGAGCGCCGCCTGGGATGGCATGAGCACCGCCGATCAGGACATCGTCAACCGCGTCTTCGCCAATATCGGCAAGGCGATTGCCGCCTACGAACGGCGCATCATGCCCGGTCGCAGCCGTTTCGACGACTACGTGGCCGCCGCCGTAGCCGGGGATCAGGCGCGTATGGCCGATCTGTTCAGCAACGATGAGGTGGCCGGGCTGCGCTTGTTCCTAGGCAAGGGCAACTGCACCCAGTGTCATAACGGGCCGCAGTTCACCAATGGATCATTTCACAACAACGGGATTCCTGCCGAAGAGGGGCAAAACTTCGATCTCGGTCGCGTGGAGGGGGTAAAGCAGGCGTTGGAGAATCCATTCAACTGCTTGGGACCATACAGCGACGCCGATCCCAGCGACTGCGCCGAGACCCGCTTCGCAAAAACCGAAGGGGATGAACTGATCGGCTCTTTCAAGACCCCCACATTGCGCAATGTAGCCAACACGGCGCCCTACATGCACAAAGGCACCTTCGCCGATCTCGACGCCGTGCTCAACCACTACAACGCCGCGCCCGCCGCCTTCCCCGGCCACAGCGACCTGACGCCGTTGGCACTTTCGGACAACGAGATGGCGCAGATCAAGGCGTTCTTGTACACGCTGAGTGCAGATGCGGAAATCAGAATGAATGAAGAATGAAGAATGAAGATTGGGTCTCTCATTTCCAATACACCTTGCCCGCCACCCCGTCCACGGTGACCACCTGGCCGTCGGGGACGCGACGCGTGGCGCCGTAGACGCTGATCACGGCGGGCAGGCCGTACTCGCGCGCCACAATGGCGCTCTGCGAAAGCTGCCCGCCTGTCTCCAGCACAATGCCGTCGATCAATGAGAAAAGCGGCGTCCAACTGGGGTCGATGGCGCGGGTGACAAGGATGTCGCCTGCTTCGAGCTTGTGGGCGTCTTTGAGCGAGAGGATCACGCGCGCCCGCCCAACGGCGCGACCACCGCTGGCGGCGACGCCATCCAGCAGTTGTCCGGCGCTCACCGAACCGATCAACGCCACGGGCCTTCCTTCAGCGTTGACCGCGGTGGGAGAATCAGGGCGATCCAGCCAATAGTGCCAGGCATTGCGACGAGATTCAACCAGGCGAGGCAGATCGGAACGGCGTACGGCGTCATCGCCTTCGCTCAGAATTGCTTCGATGTCGCGTACGGTGAGGAAGTAGAAGTCGTCAGGATCAGTTAGCCACCCACGCGCGACCCAGCGCGATGCCAATGTGGCAAAGACGCGCCGCTGTGGCAGCAACAGCTTCGACAAGTAGTGAAGCCCGTTGTCGCGGATGCGCACGAGCTTGTGCAACTGCCCCAACAGGCGATGAAACGAGATGCGTTGCAGCGGGTTGATCTGTGACTCCAGGCGATTGGTGGCGTCGACGCGCTCCTGCTGTTGGCGACGTTCGGCTTCGTGTGGGTTGAAGGCGGCGCCAGAACGCAGGTAGTTGCAGATCTGCTCGAAGACAAAGGATGGATCTTCGATCCAGCGTGGGTAGATCCACTCGGCGTCCACGCTGCTGCGGTGACCATGCCGCGTCAGGAAGCGCCGCACGCCGTCCAACACCGGCGCCGCGTCGGGGCGCTCCGTCAATGCCTGCATTAGGCTGTGTGGCTCGGTTGTTAGGAAGAGCGTTTCCAGCTTGTGTCGCTTCACCAAGAACGTCAACGACCACAGATCGGCCAGGATTTCGCTCTGGATCACCCCGCTCAGCCCGGTGACCAACGACTGGATCAGCGACGGATCGCCCACCCAGTTGTCCAGGTGATCTTCCATTTCGCCGTAGGTCTGCATGGCCGAAGACGTGGCCGAGGTGTGGTAGCCTGTGTAGGTTTCCAGCCGTTCAAGCCAGATCCCCGCGCCTGCGACCATAGCGACTGATCGCTCTCGGCGCTCAAGTCGTTCTCCATGAACTCAGCCACCCAACGGTCGATCTGTGGGAAATCGCGCTCGAACCGTTTGATCTGATCATCCCAATCGCGCACCTGACGCAGGATTAACGGCGACCGTTGGATCAGCGTCACCCAGCGCCAGTTTTGGAAGCGGTTGGCCACATCGGGCAGGGAACCCACGCCGTCGGCAAAGGTAGAGGCAGGGACGCCGTAGCCTTCGTGCAACACGTAGGCCAACGCCCCTTCGTTGAAGTAGATGCGCCCGTAAATGCGTTTGATCCACTGGATGCCGCTCAGGTAGTCGGCTTTGAGGCTGGCGAAGGTGGCCTCCATGTTGCGCTGTTGCACCGGCGCCCATGTGGACCAGGTGAGGGGCGTCACCGGCTCTGGCCAGCGTTCGCCTGCGTCGGCCAGCGTCCACAGATCATAGGGATGTGGATCTTTCTCGGCGGTGGGGGGCCAGGCGTCGTCGCCAGGGGCTTCCAGGGCGAGGAAGCCAGTGTTGGCGGTGATCGGGCGCGCCTGCAAAATGTAGAGTCGGCTGTTGAGGATCGCCCATTCCACGTCCTGGGGAGCGCCGAACGCCTTGACCAACTGCCGCCCCAGGGCCACGATGGCGGCGACATGCAGTTCGGAGAGCGACGGTTTGATGCGCTCGGCAAGATCGACGTAGGCGTCGCGCAGGCGGCCTTCGTCCAGCACCACCTGGATCGTCTTGTTGGCGATCTTCTCTTCGATGATCTGGCCGCTCTCGCTATCGGCGACGAAGGTATCGGGGGTGCCTTGGCCGTCCATGAGCATAGTGGACAGCCCCCACACCGAGTTGATGATCATCTGGTGCGGGTCACCGGTGACGGGGTTGATAGTGAAAAGGCCGCCGGACATGCGCGCTGGAATCATCAACTGCACGATGACGCCCATGCTCACCTGCGAAGGCTGGATGCCATGCTGGATACGATAGGCGATGGCGCGGGTACTCCACAGGCTCGACCAGCAACGCACTACGGCGTCCACAATTGCCTGCTCGCCAATGACGTTGAGGTGTGCTTCGTGCTGCCCGGCGAAGGACTTGTCGGCGTAACCCTGCACGTAGGCGGACGACCGCACGACCACGGTCTCTTCCAAGGAAATGCGATCGTTGTAGGCGTAGCGAATGGGGCTGGAAATCTCCGGCGGCACTTTTGTCTGCGCAAACAGGGCGCGGATCTGGTTGGCCGCAGCCTCGAACGTGGCCATATTGTTGGGATCGATGCGCGCCCAGATGGCGTCGATCACCAGGTTGAGGCGGTTAGCGTGGACGAAGTGCTCGTAGGCGTCGGTGGTCACCACGAAGCCCTTGGGGACGCGAAAACCGGCGCGCAACAACCTTGACAGCGTAGCGGCCTTGTCGCCGGCCAGCTCCGGTGTCAGTGCGCCGTCACCAAGAGGGAGAACAAACGTGGACATGCTACTCACGCTTCTATGTTGACTAGGCCAAATTCAAAGGTGGCAACGGATGTGCTGCCTCTAGCTCTGCGTCGGGCGAGTACTCGGGTGCGGGTCGCCCGAGCCTGTAGAGCGCCATCGCCGCGGCCGATTGAGCGGCTTCTTGCTTGCTGCGCCCGCGGCCAATGCCGTAGGGATGCTTGTCGGCGGTCACCTGTACGGTGAAGACACGGGCGTGATCCGGCCCCAGCGTATGCACCGTTTTGTAACGAGGTGTAACGCCCAGTTCGCTCTGAATCCATTCTTGCAGTCGGCTTTTGGGATCTTTGGCCAACGCCACCACGGCGACTCGCTCCAATTCGTCTTCGAGGCGAGGCGTCAGGAAATCGCGCACAGCCAACAGGCCGCCATCGATGTAGATGGCGCCGATGATGGCTTCGAAGGTGGCGCAGAGTGTGGCCGGGCGCGTGCGCCCTCCGCTGTCCTCTTCGCCGTGGCCGAGGAGCAAGAAATCGCCCATCTCTAGCTCGGTTGCAAAGCGCGCCAGCGTCTCACGGCGAACCAGGGCGGCGCGCAGGTTGGTCAGTTCTCCTTCGCGCAGATTCGGGAAGCGCCGGTAAAGCATCTCGCTGGTCACAAACCCCAATACAGCGTCGCCCAGGAACTCCAGACGTTCGTTGTCTGCAAGCCCATTGGTTTCTTCCGTCTCGTTCATAAAGCTGCGATGGACGAAGGCGCGCTGCAAGTAACGTTTATCGTTGAAATTCAGGCCGGCGATGGCCTCGAATTCTGCCACATCACGTACTAGGGCAGACATGGTGACTCCTTAAGGTCAGTAGGTGGGCAGTTTCTTGAGGCCCAACCCCGTCAAATTGACAACCACGGTTTCGCCGGGCTGGATGTGTGGGCGAAGATGGGCCAACGCGGCGGCGGCGGTGGCACTGGTCGGCTCAACAAAGAGACCTTGTTCGGCGAGTTTCTCACGCGCCGCGGTGATCTCCTCGTTGTCTACGGCGATGGCCATGCCCTCGGAATGGCGCAGCGCGGACAGGATCGAACGGGCGCGTACCGGCTGCTCCACGGCGATGCCGTCGGCCAGCGATTTCGGCCCGATGGTCCGCCTGGGTCGCACCGTCTCCCATCCTTCGCGGAACGCCTCGATGATCGGCGTAATGGGTTCGGCTTGCACCGCCACCATGCGCGGCAACTCGTCGATGACGCCACAATCGTAGAGCCGTTGAAAGCCGCGCCAGGCGCCAAGGAAAAGTCCGCCGTAGCCACACGGCGTGATGTACCAATCGGGTACTCGCCGCCCCAGTTGTTCCCAAATCTCCCAGGCATTGGTCATGAAGCCGAGCAGACAGGCGGGATTCCAGGCATGTGAAGCGTAGATGGCGTCACCGTCTTGGGCGGCTTCGGCAGCCTGGGTGGCCATGGCACGCGGACCGTCTACCTCGATCAGTTCGGCGCCGTAGACGGCGATCTGCGCCTTCTTGGGTTCGGGCGCCGACTCTGGCACAAAGATACGCGCCGACAACCCCGCCCGCGCCGCGTAGCAGGCCAGGCTTGCGCCGGCATTGCCGCTGGAATCGTCCATCACCGTGCCGACGCCCCGCGCCAACAGCCAGTTGATCATCACGCTGATGCCGCGGTCCTTGTAGCTGCCCGACGGCATCAGCCCCTCGAACTTCCAATGGACGGGCAAACCGTTCCACTCATCGTCGATCAAGGGCGTCCAGCCTTCGCCCAGGGTCACGCGTTTTTGATCGGGCGCCACCACGGGCAGCATGGCGGCGTATCGCCAATGCCCCGGCTGCGTGGGATCGATCTTGTCTGGGTCAAAAGTCGGCAGGTTACCGAACTCCAGCGGCTCGTCCGTCAACGGGCAGCGCAACGGCGCATCCTCGGCGGGCGTCACGAATCTGCTGCGGGGGCAGTAGGCGATCAAGCGATTGATCCTCTAGGTGGAAGGGATAGGGACTGGGGATCGGGGACTGGGGATCGGGGACTGGGTTTGATCCATGCGCGCAGATCAACACTTCAGTCGACGTTGACAATTCGTCCGCATACAGCAGAACGATCGTACTGCAACCGATCCCCAGTCCCCGCTCCCTAGTCCCCAGTCCCCCTATTCCGAAAGACTCTGCACAAATGCGAAAAGCACGTCGAGGCCGGACGGGCTGACCGCTGACGGGCCGAAGATGTGTTCGGTCCCCAGTTCGCCGGATTTGGCGGTACGCACCACATCGCCGAAGGCGGTGGCGTCCAGCGTCATGCCGGTGAGCGCGTTGCCTTTGTCAGCGACGCCTTCGCCCTCCGGGCCATGACATTCGGCGCAACGGCGATCATAGATCGTCTTGCCGCGGGTCAGGTCAACGCCTTCGGTGGGCGTTGGGGCGGGCGCTGATGTGGCAGCGGCGTCGCTACTCGCCGTATCAGTGTACACCTGTTGGGCAACGGCTGTAAATGCGCCGCGGGCATTGTTGGCACAGGCGCGTCGGTAGCGCGCGGGGCCGACGCCGACGATTGTTCGTCCTGTGCGCCGCCGCAGGCCGTCAGCAGGAACACAAACAAGATTACAGGAAGGAGACGGGACCAGTTCGTGTGGGTGCGATGCAACATCATTTTGGTTGTTGTCCTTGGCTGTAGGTTCGTCCTGGAAGTTGGCGTGTCCAATCGCAGAGACTTTGTTGATCCACGAAGGCACACGAAGAAGAGCAGAGAGGGACACGGATTTCATGATTCGCAGGACAGCAGGGTCGAAAGCTTTCTGTCTGCTCTTCTCTGCCTTCGTGTATCTTCGTGTGCCTTCGTGGATCATTATTTCTAGGACTTACGCAATTCGCACCTGAAAGGGCGCAATATATTGCGCCCCTACGCCTAGGAGCGGCGTAAGTCCTAATTTCTGTGGGTTCGCCTTAGCGGGTGAGCTTGGGATCGAGCGCGTCGCGCAGACCATCGCCCACGAATGAGAAGCCCAGCATCGAAAGCGCAATCGCCAGCGTGGGGAAGAGCGCCATGTGCCAGGAGACACGCACATACGCGCCGGAGACGCCCACCATCTTGCCCCAACTGGGGATGGGATCGTTGATGCCGATGCCCAAGAAACTCAGGCCGGCCTCGCCGAAGATCGCCGCCGGGATGCCGAAACTCACAGCTACCAGGATCGGCGACAGCGCATTCGGGATCAGGTGGCGAAAGATGATCCCTCGCTGGGGAACGCCGAGCGCACGCGCCGCTTCGACGTATTCCTTCTCACGCAACGAGAGGACCTGCGCACGCGTCAGGCGGGCGATGCCAATCCAACTGGTGATGCTGAGGGCGAAGATCACCATCCACATGCCGCCGCCAAAGAGCGTGATCACCAGAATGGCGAAGATCAGGCCCGGGAAGGCCGTCATGATGTCGATGATGCGCGAGATGATGAAATCCACGGCGCCGCCCAGGTAGCCGGCCAGCCCACCCAACGGCACACCGATGAGCAGCGCAATCAACTGGATCGTGATCCCAACCGTCATTGATGTGCGGGCGCCGTAGATCAGGCGGCTCAGGTAGTCGCGTCCTACCTCGTCGGTGCCCAGCGGATACTGCGGATTGACGCCGGGCAATATGCGCACCTGTGTAAAGTCGACCCGATCATAGGGATAGGGCGCCAGGAAATCGGCAAACACAGCCATAAACAAGAAAGTGGTGACAATCACAAGGCCGAAGACGGCCAGACGATTGCGGAAGAAACGATGTGCGGCGTCCTGCCATAGCGTGCGGTGCTTGCGCATGGTCGGGATCTGAGCAGCGACCGGGGATACTTGCATTTCTTCAGATTTCGAAGCCACAGTTACTGCCCTTCCTTTGCGCCGAGGCGCACGCGCGGGTCGATCCAGGTGTACAGCAGATCGGTGAACAGATAGATAAGTCCCCAGAGCACGGCAATCAGCAAAACTGTCGCCATCACCATTGGGTAATCGCGGTTAAATGTGCTGGTGACGAAGTACTTGCCCAGCCCCGGAATACGGAAGATCGATTCGATGAAGATGCTACCAGTCATCAGATCGGGGATGATCGGCCCCATTACCGTCACCATCGGGATCAGGGCGTTGCGCATGACGTGGCGGATCATAATCGCCCGGCCGTTGAGTCCTTTGGCGCGGGCGGTGCGCACGAAGTCGGCGTTGAGATACTCGATCACGCTGGATCGGGTGTAACGTGCAACAATCGCCAATGGCGCCAGCGAGTAGGCAAGAACGGGCAGTATCCAGTCCTGGCAGAAGTAGTTGCCCACCAGACAGCCCGTTTGCCCCCAGCCGCCCATCGGCATCCAATCCAGGTAGACCGAAAAGAGCAGGATCGACAACATGCCGATGACGAAACCGGGCATGATAAAGCCAGATGTCGCCAAAAAGGTGACGATGGTATCTATCCACGAATTTTGGTTATAGCCTGCCACAACCCCAAGCGTCAGCCCCACCGTAAACGCAAACAGAATGGTGACAATCCCAACCTGCGCGGTGACCCCCCAAGTCCTGGAGATCAACTCAGTCACAGTCGTCGTCGGCTTGCTGGTAGGGAATGCCGAAATCGAAGCGCACGGCATTGACATGTAGTTGAGGTATTGCTTCCACACCGGCTGATCCAGGCCATATTTGCGCAGGATATTCTCTTTGGCAGCAGGTGGCAGCGGCTGCTTACCTTCGTCGAACGGGCCGCCGGGGACGGCGTGCATCAGGCTAAACGTGATCATCGACACGGCGATCACAACGAAGACCAACGAGACCAGACGTCCAAGTACGTATCGGGTCATGGGCGTCAACCCTTCTAGAGGAGAACGGGCGTTCTTGAATATGCGAGGTGACGACTAGACAATGGTCGAAGCGATGCCGCTTCGACCATTGTCTAGTGTAGAGATCCGTCGGAGTTGATTTACATCACAACTCGATTGGACTTCAGAATCTAATGCTGGGCGATGTACTGATCGCCGGAGACCCAGTCGTTGCCCCAGTGGTAGGCGGCAATGCCGTTGGAATCAGGCGTGCGGAAGCCGTCGCCCATGAGGTAGGGCTGGTAGAGGCTACCCTGCCAGCGGTGATCGATGAAGACACCACCCACGTCATCCACAAGGATACGTTCGGCGTCACGGAACATCTGATCACGCAATTCGGCATCGCCAACCAGCGGCGTTGCTTCGGCGATCAGGCGATCAAATTCCTCGTTGCGCCAGGAGTGGCGGCCGGTGGAGACCCAGATGCCCAACAGATTGGACGGATCGAGGAAGTCCATACCGTAGGAGACAGCGCCCAAGGTGAGCTGCGTCGGCTTGGCGTTCAGGGCGTCCATGTAGACCTTGAAGTCTTTGTTGGAGACCTGAACCTCGACGTTGAGGCAGTCGGAGATCGAAGCAGCCACGGCCTGGAAGACGGCCTGCAACGCAGGTGACTCGTTGCGCAGCCACAGTTCCTGGGCTGGGAAACCTTCGCCACCTTCGAAACCGGCTTCGGTCAGATGCTCATTGGCCAGTTCGCAGTTGTACATCTGATACTCTTTGAGATCGCCGGCCACGTCGGACGACGGGAAACCGGGCATGAGCATCGAGTAGGCAGGCATGGCCTTGATCTCACCGTAGACATTGGTGACGATGCTTTCGCGATCCACGGCGTGGGCGAAGGCCTTGCGCACGTTCAGATCGTTGAAGGGTTCGGTGTAGGTGTCGAAGAGCAGATAATCGGTGCGGAAATCACCGAAGTGGCGCAGGTAGTTTTCACTCAGCACCGGATCAGCCAGGATCAGATCGAAATCGGCAGGCGTCAGCGATTCGTAGCCAACTTCATCGATCTCACCGTTCTGGAAGGCGGCAAAATTGGTGCTGGGATCCATGTAGATGAACTCTTTGCGCTTCAGGTAGGGCGGATTCGGGCCTTTGTACTTCTCATTCGCTTCGAGGACGATGCGATTGCCCGGGTCCATCTCTACCAGCTTGAAGCGACCGGAAGAGACTGCGGTAGCAGGATCATTGTTGTAATACGGACCATACTCGGCCAGCGCCTTCGCCTGCAACGGCCAGGCAAAGTGCATCATGCCGGGCAGCGGCGGGAAGGGATTGTAGGTGGTGATCTGCAGGGTCAGATCGTCCACAGCCACAACAGCCAGTTCTTCGGTGGGCAGTTCACCGGCCACAACCTCGTCCCAATTCTTGATCACGCCGGCGTAGAACCAGGCAAAGTCCCAGGCGTGTTCAGGATCGGCGGCGTAGCGGTAGGTGGCCACCCAGTCGTTGGCGGTGACCGGGGTGTCGTCCGACCAGATCATGCCGGGGCGCAGGTTGAAGGTCCAGGTCAGGTTGTCTTCGGAGACTTCCCAGCTCTCGGCGGCCATGGGGATGACGTTGAAATCCTTGTCCAGGTCCACCAACGCCAGCGAGAAGGCGCTGTCACCGGCGCAGAAGCGCTGGTAGACGGCGACCATGAAATCGAACGTGGTCTGGTTGGCGGTGTTGGAGCAGGCGCCGCGATAGACCTGCTCATCATACGGCACGGCGTCTTCGGGCAACATTTCGCCGAAGACTGTCATCATCGGGTCGGCTTCTTCGGCAGCCGCTTCTTCGGCGGCAGGGGCTTCTGCTTCCTCAGCCGCGGGGGCTTCGGCGGCAGGTTCTTCAGCAACAGGCGCAGCCGGGGTTGTGGCACAAGCGCCGATCAACAGCATCAGCACAAGCAACAATCCCACTACGCCTACGTACTTCTTTGAGCGATACCACAGGCCCAATTGCATTGACTTCTCCTCCTGTTTGTTGGAAAAACAACGATGGGTGGACTTGACGGCCGAACGGCCTTGAAGAAAGCTATGACGCCGGGGGGGATCGGTGCCGTGGTGCAGCGTCCTCAAGTTTAGATCAAGAGACCGACTTGTGGCAAACTCTGAAAATAGCTGGGTCGAGTAGTTTACGATTCTTTACGCAAATACCTTGGTTGTACAATCCCACCATGTTATAATGGACAGTCGCTGCCTTTTTCGGCCAACACGGAAGGACGCATCCTGTGTTCAGGAAAATGTTCAACAAAGAAGACAAGACGCAGGACGAGTTGCTGCTGGAGCAGAGCCTGCAAAAGACACGCACCGGTCTCTTCGGGCGCATCGGTTCGATCTTCCAGGAAAATGAGATCACCGATGAACTTTGGGATGAGTTGGAAGAGACGCTGATCATGGCCGATGTAGGCGTGGAGACAACCACCGAACTGGTGGAACGCAGCCGCGACCGTGTCGAAGACGAAGGCATCAAGACCACACGCGACGCCTACACCGTGCTCAAGCAGGAGATGGTGCGTCTGCTCAAAGCCGACGAACCCCTGCACATCGAGGAACCGCGCATCCTCACCGTGGTGCTGGTGGTGGGCGTCAACGGCTCAGGCAAGACGACGACGATTGGCAAGCTGGCCCACCGCTACAAGAACCGGGGCAAAAAGGTCGTCCTCGCCGCAGGGGACACGTTCCGCGCCGCCGCTATCGAACAGCTTCAAGTGTGGGGTCAACGCGCCGGCGTCGAAGTGATCGCCCAGGCCCCCGGCTCGGATCCCGCTGCCGTCCTCTTCGACGCCATGCGCGCCAGCCAGGAAAGCCGCCACGCCGACATCCTCATCGCCGACACTGCCGGTCGTTTGCAGAACAAGGTCAACCTGATGCAGGAGTTGGAGAAAATGCGCCGCGTCGCCGGGCGCCAGGTTCACCGCGCGCCACACGAGATCCTACTCGTGCTCGACGCGTCCACCGGGCAGAACGCCATTTTGCAGGCCAAAGGCTTCAAAGAGACAGCAGGCGTCACCGGCATCGTCCTCACCAAGCTCGACGGCACCAGCAAAGGCGGCGCCGTCCTCAGCATCAAGAAGCAACTGGGGGTGCCGGTCCGCTTCATCGGTACAGGCGAAAAGATCGATGACCTGGCGGAGTTCGATCCTGTTGCGTTTGTAGAAGGGTTGCTGGGGGATTAGGGACTGGAGACTAGGGATCGGGGACTGGGGACAACTCTACAATCGCCCAATCCCTCAATCGCCCAATCTCGCCAATCGCCAATCACCAGTCACCAATCACCATTCCCGAGGAATACCATGAGCACCGAACTGGAAAATCGACTAAATCGCCTCGTCGAGCGGGTAGACTCGATAAGGGGGCGGCTTTGACGTACCCACCAAGAAGGAACGCATCGCCGAACTCGAAAAAGAGAGCATAGACTCCGGCTTCTGGGACGATCAGCAAGAAGCGCAGCGTAAAATGCAGGAGATGAACGCCTTGCAGGAGCAGGTGCGCGTGTGGGACACGCTGCTGCGCCGCGCCGGCGACGCCCAGGAACTCCACCTCATGGCCGAGGACGATCCCGGCCTGCTCACAGAGTTGGATACCGAAGCCACGGCGTTGGAAGAAGAGATCGAGAAGCGCGAGTTTCAACTGGCGCTCAGTGGCAAATACGACAGCGGCTCGGCCATCTTCAGCATCCATGCCGGGGCCGGCGGCACTGAAGCCCAGGATTGGGCGCAGATGATGCTGCGCATGTACTTGCGCTGGGCCGAACGTCGCGGCTTCAAAACCGAGATCACCGACCTCACCGAAGGCGAAGAAGCGGGCGTCAAGAGCGTCACCGTGCAGGTGAACGGCCCCTACGCCTACGGCTATCTGCGCGCCGAAAAGGGGACACACCGCCTCGTGCGCATCAGCCCCTTCGACTCCAGCAGTCGACGTCACACCAGCTTCGCCAAGGTGGAGGTGGTCCCCGTCATCGATCAGGACATCGAGATCGAGATCAACCCCAACGAGATCCGCATGGACGTGTTCCTGAGTAGCGGCGCGGGCGGCCAGAACGTGCAGAAGAACGCCACCGCCGTGCGCCTCTACCACGAACCCACAGGCATCGTTATCACCTGCCAGAACGAGCGCAGCCAGACGCAGAACCGCGAGACAGCGCTCAAGATCCTGCGCGGCAAACTCTACGAAATCGAGCAGGAAAAGATCGAAGCCGAACGCGCCCGCCTCAAAGGTGAAAACGTCGCCGCCGACTTCGGCAGCCAGATCCGCAACTACGTGCTGCACCCCTACCAGATGGTCAAGGATCTGCGCACCGATGTGGAGACCGGCAACCCGCAGACCGTCCTCGACGGCGAGTTGGACCCGTTCATGGAGGCATGGTTGAAGCAGCAAGTGGGTGAGTAGAGGAAATGCTAAGTCTGATTCCAATTCGGCAGGACGTTGCAACTGAGCGCGTCGAGGACGTTGCCGCTTCGGTGCGGCGGGGACTGGCTGAGCTTCGGTTGCAGCAGCAGATCAAGCCTGGCATGTCGGTGGCAATCGCCGTGGGCAGCCGTGGGATCTCGTCGATCCGCGATGTGGTGGGCGTTGCCGTGGAAGAAGTGCTGAAGCTGGGTGCGCAGCCGTTCCTGGTGCCGGCGATGGGCAGTCACGGCGGCGGCACTGCGGATGGGCAGAAGCAGGTGCTGGAAGGCTACGGGCTGGGCGAGGCCGATCTCGGCGTTCCCATTCGCAGCAGCCTGGAGACGGTTGTCCTCGCGCGGACGGAGGCAGGCATGGCGGTTCATTTCGACGCCAACGCCGCCCAGGCCGACGCCATCATCGTCGTCAACCGCATCAAGCCGCACACCTCTTTCCGCAGCCGGTGGGAGAGTGGACTCTTCAAGATTCTGGCGGTGGGGTTGGGCAAGCAGCGCGGGGCCGAAGCTATCCACGCCGCCGGTGTGGAAGAGGCCATCCCCGCCGCGGCGCGTGTGATCCTGGCGCGGATGCCTGTGGTGGCGGGCATCGGCATTGTGGAGAACGGTCACCACCAGGCGGCGCGCATCGCTGTCCTCGCCGCCGAGCGCATCGAAGACGAAGAACCGATTCTGCTCGAATTGGCCAAGTCCTATCTGCCGCGTGTGCCGATCTCGCCCATCGACTTGATGATCGTGGGCGAAATCGGCAAAGACATCAGCGGCACCGGCATGGATCTCAACATTGTGGGCATGTGGCGACGCAACGGCGGGCCGGTTGATCCGCCGATCCGCCGGTTGGCCGTGCTCGATCTCACCGAGGAAAGCCACGGCAACGCCACTGGCATCGGCTACGCCGATCTGATCCCCGAGCGGCTGCGCGCCAAGGTCGACTGGCAGGCAACTTACATGAACTGCCTCACGTCGATCAACTACGCCGGCGCCAAACAGCCCATCACCCTGGCCGACGATAGGGCCGTCTTCGAGATGGGGATGGCGTCGCTGGATGCGGAGACGGCGCGCGTCGTCTACATCCGCAACACCCTCGATTTGGAGACGTTTTGGGTGTCCCCCGCGCTGCTGGACGCGGTGACAGTGTCGCCCAGTCTGCATGTCATTGGCGATGCGCAGCCGGTTGTCTTCGATGGGGAGGGCAATTTCGTTGTTTAGCGCGCAAAATATGAAACACACCCGTTGAAGTACTAAAATTGTACAAAACAAACGACGCGTAGTATGATTTACAGCCAGTTGGGGCGCTGCCCCGGCTCACAACAGGATAGGGAGAGGTCGCATAGTCCGGCCGAGTGCGCGCGTCTCGAAAACGCGTAGGGTTTACGCCCTCGTGGGTTCAAATCCCACCCTCTCCGCCTCTTCAACGTCCCAGTCGATGACTGGGACGTTTTTTTGTTTCGTTGGGCCTTTTCTACTGCAAATCACTTATACGACGATCCACAGCGCTGTCCGATATATTTAACATGCAATTACCGTTCTTGTTAGATATTGCTAAGGCGCACCTGATTTAGCAATCGAAGGGACCGTCAACAGTAGCTGGCCATCAACTAAATTCGTAAGGACAGGATCATATCAACGCTACCTCACCCATCGCCTGCCCTGATCCTTATGAATCGCTGCACATGCCCTCGCACACGTGAGGCGAGTTGTCCAATGGCACAGCTCCGAATCTGCTCGAACATCGAGGAATCCGCAGCCGCCGTCAACTGGTTCAGCGAGAGCGAACCTGTTGCTGCGCACTGCGATTTCCCCACAGACACAAGGAGCTTGCAGAAATGAACATTCGCATCAAGTTACTCGTACCCGTACTTGCGCTTGTGGGCAGCGCGATTGCGCTGCTCACAACCATGAGCATCCTCTCGGCAAATCGCACACTCGTCTCCCACGAAAATGAGCGGCTGGAGACAATCGGTGCGATCTTCGACAAGCAGATCGAAGAACAGGAGCAGATCGCCGTTCTCCTGGCGACGGCCTATGCCGGTATGCCCGCGGTGCAAGAAGCCTTCGCCCAACAGGATCGCGAAGTGTTGATCGCGCTCCTACACGACAGCTACCTGGCGGCAGATGCCGCTATGGGCGTGCCGCAGGCCCAGTTCCACCTGGCGCCGGCCACTTCGTTCCTGCGGCTGCACTCGCTGGAGAAGTTCGGCGATGATCTGTCCAGCTTCCGCCAGACCGTGATCGTGGCCAACGAGACAGGGCAGAATGTCACCGGGCTGGAGAAGGGCAAAGGCGGCTTCGGCATTCGCGGCGTCGTGCCGGTGCGCTACCAGGGCGAAGCCGTCGGCACTTTTGAAATCGGCATGAACTTCGATCAGCAGTTGCTCGATCTGCTCACTACTAACTTCGAGGCGGATTTCAGCATCTTCTTGCAGCAAGAAGAAAGCAAAGTCGAGACCTTCACCGAAGAAGACAGCAACGAAGTGATCAACGAGAAGTACGCGCTCTACCTCTCCACACTCGAAGAACCCCTCGACGTAGACGACGCGCTGCGCGACGAGGTGTACGCCAGCGGTGAGCCGACCTACACCCGCATTGCCCGCGCAGACGGGAACTTCGCCGCCATCATCGTGCCGATCCGCGACTACGCCGACGACGTGATCGCTGTAGCCGAAATCAGCCTGCCCCGCGACGCCGCGCTGGCCGCCATCCAGCAGAATCGCAACCAGGCCATCGGCATCGGCGTCGTGTTGATGTTGATCGTAGCGGCCCTGATCTGGGTTGTGTTCGATATTTTGGTGGTGCGCCCAATGCGACGCATGGCAGAGGTGGCCGAACGTGTTGCCAACGGCGAGATCAACGTAGAGATCGCCGACACAGAGCGCAACGACGAAGTGGGGGTGTTGGCCAAGGCGTTTGAATCGATGATGGCCTACCTGCGCGAAGCAGCGGGCGTGGCCAATCGCCTGGCTGTGGGCGATCTGACCGCACAAGCCAGACAACGCAGTGCAGAGGACGTGCTGGGCAACGCCTTTGGCAAGATGCTCACTATGCTGCGCGGTTTCGTTGAAGGAATCCAGCAGAGCGCGGGTGAGTTGACCAACGCCGGCGACGAGTTGAATCACGGGGCCACACAGTCGGGCAGGGCCACACACAACATCGCCGAAACCATCGAAGCCATGAGCATCGCCGCCGGCCAAGAGGGCGACAACATCCAGCAGTTGCTCCTGATGATCAACAGTCAGAACGACACCATCGTGGAGATCGCCCAGGTGACCGAACGGCATCTAGCCGAGGCTGAGCAGGCGAGCACGCAACTCGACGGCCGCATGTCCGACGCGCTGCGCCAGGTGCAGGATGCAGCCGGCGAAAGCCAGCGCGTGGTGGCCGAGACACACGCCGTCACCGAATCGGGGGCCGAATCGGTGGGGCGCACCATCGGGCGTATGCAGTCGATTGCGAAATCCACCAACGGCGTGGCTGATCGTGTCAGCGAAATGGGGCGCCGCTCGGAGGAGATCGGCAACATTGTGCAGACAATCGAAGGCATCGCCGAACAGACCAATCTGCTGGCGCTTAACGCTGCCATCGAGGCCGCCCGCGCGGGTGACCACGGCAAGGGCTTCGCGGTTGTGGCCGACGAAGTACGCAAACTGGCCGAACGCGCCGGCCGATCCGCCCAAGAGATCGGTCAGTTGGTCACCGCGGTGCAGCATACATCGGCAGAGGCAGTGACGGCGATGGCCGAAAGCGACAGAGAGATGACCGCCGGACTGGCCATGGCCGCCGAAGCAGAAGACGCGCTACGCCAAATCCGCCGGACGGTTGAATCGGTATCGCAGCAAATGACCCGCCTAACCGGCACTATCGGCGAAATGGACGACAGCGGCAAGGCCATGCAATCCACATTGCGGCAAATGATGGACGTGATGGAGAGCAGCCACATTGCGGCATCTGAACTGGCCAACGAAAGCCAGGGCATCCTCGACGTGATCACCCACCTCTCGGCCATCAGCGAAGAGAACAACGCCGCCATCGAAGAAGTATCGCAGAGCGCCCGCGACGTGAGCGATCAGGTGGCGGGGACGGTCTCCGCCGCCGGTCAGTTGTCGGGCATGGCGGGCTACCTCAGCGAACTGACGCAGCAGTTCCAGGTGGAAGCAGCCGCGGTGGCAGTGGCGCCGGTGACAGAACACGCGATGACAGAATACGCGGCGGCAGAAACGCCGACGCTGCCCGCGGTGGCAAAGCCGCGTGCCATCGAAAGCAGCGCCATTCACGGTCACCGTGTCAGCGGACACGTTGGTATCGGGAATGGCAATGGTAATGGCAACGGGAACGGTCACAAACGCTGATCTCCCTATCGCATTTCGTTGTGCAGCGCCCCGGTCGACGACTGGGGCGCTGTTTTTCTTTAGATCGACGTGTGTGATATGGTGGGATGCGCCTGAACGGCATGATCCATGTCCGCGTGCGACAATACGACGAGGGTTCTTTGGCGACCTTTCTGCAACGCAAAGTGACAGGCTATCACAACAGACCAACGATGGCGGGGCTGCTGTTGGTGACGGGGCTGCTGGCGCTGGCATGGGTCCTGGCGACAGGGCCGCTGTCGTTGGCTGCGCTGCTTGTATTTGGTGGTGGGGCGATGCTGCTGGTCGTACGCTTTCCGTGGCTGGCGTGGATTGGGCTGGCGGTTGCGCTGCCATTCAGCAGCGCCGTTGACGTTGGGCGGCTTAGCGTCACGGATCTGCTATTGGTCGCGGCGCTGGCCATCTGGTTCGCCGACGGTGTGCGCCGCCGGTCGTTGCGGCTTGACGCAAGCGCCCTGGCCGCGCTGACGCTGATCTACGTGGCAAGCTGTTGATTACGTCGTTAACTGCACGGATTTGGCCGAAGCCGCCGAGGTGATAAAATGGGCCGAAGTGCTTGCCGTCGTCTGGATCGCAGGGCAGATACTGTCGACGGATCAACGGCGCTGGTTGGCGGTCGGTCTCCTGATTGGCGGTGCTTTGCAGGGCGCGCTGGGGCTGTACCAGTTCGCTTTCCGCGTTGGGCCAGACGCGTTCATTTTGTTCGAGCGTTTTATGCGCGCCGCGGGCACTTTTTCGCAGCCTAATCCCTACGCCGGGTACCTGGGATTGACGTTACCTGTTGCGGTAAGCCTCTCGATTTGGGCGTGGCAACAGACCACTGTGCTGGGGCGCTACGAGCCGGGACGGTTTGATGCGCTGCGCTGGCTGATCCTTACGGCGGGCGCGGCGGGATTGATTGGGCTGGGGATGTTGGCGAGCCGGTCACGGTGGCTGGCTGGGGGCATTGGCCGGTGTGGGCTTTGTGGTGATCTTTCGCAGCCGTCGGGCGCTGGTTTTGGGCGTGATCGGCGGTCTCTTTCTTGTGATGGCGGTGGCGATTGGTGGGGTCAGCCCAGCACTGATCCCAGATGCAATTGCGCAGCGTGTGGCAGACGTCCCAGCCTATTTCGGCGTCGGGATCGAGGTAGTGGTTAGCCAACCCGTCACCGATGAGAATTTCTCGGTGATCGAGCGGTTGGCGCATTTGATCGCCGCGCTGCGCATGTGGGAGAGTCACCCGTGGGTTGGCGTCGGCCCCGGCAATTATGCTGTCGTCTACCCCGACGTGCGGTTGCCGCGCTGGGAAGATGCACTGGGTCATGCCCATAACGTCTATCTCAACATCCTGGCCGAGAGTGGTCTGGTTGGGCTGGCGGCCTACGTGATGTTCTGGACGTTAACGGTGGTGTGGTTGTGGCGTTCGATCCGGGCTGCGCCAGGGGATAGTTGGGAGGCGGCGCTGCGTATCGGCGTGATGGGTGTACTTGTCCATCTCACTGTTCACAACTTCTTCGATAATCTTTATGTGCAGGGCATGTACTTGCATGTGGCGCTGTGGCTTGCCGCATGTGACAGCCCACGCAGCACTGTTATCCAACGCGATAAGTTATTGTGTACAAGTGGAGTTGAGGGTTGAATCTATCTAACGTGATCCCGTTGAAAGGCCGTAGCCGCAAAGAGGCCAAACGTTTCGTCAAGTTTGCGACGGTGGGGCGCTGGGCGCCATTACCGATTTTGCCGTACTCAATGGCCTGATCCAGTTCGTTTGGTATGCTGGAAGAGATGGCCAATGTCTTCAGCTTTTCGGCCGCGGTGATGCAGAATTTCACCCTCAACCGGCTGTGGACCTTCCCCGAAAGCCAGAATCGCAGTTTTCGCCGTCAGTTGGCCCAGTTTTTGTTGGTCAGTTTGGTGGGTTTGGGGATCAACACGCTGATCTTTTCGCTGATCCACCGCAGTTTGGAGCCGTACTGGATCACGTGGCTGGCCGACGAGAAGATCGGTCACCTGATTAGCTACAATGTTGCCAAGCTGTTCGCCATCGGCGTGGTCCTCTTTTGGAATTTCGCCGCCAATCGCCTGTGGACCTACCGCGGGCTGTAGTTCGACGTCATGCCCACACTCGCAATCGACTATACCCCCGCCGTGCGTCAGGCCGCCGGTATCGGGCGCATCATTCGGGGCCAGGTGAAGGCGCTGATCGAGGAGAATCCTCCCTTCGATCTGCGCCTTTTTGTTGCTGGGCAGGTGGACGACGCCGCACGTGGCGTCGCGCCGCTGCCGCTGCACAGCACGCCCTATGTGAGCGAGCGCAACCTGGTGCGTATCTGGCACCGCCTTGATCTGCCCTTTCCGCGTGTGGAGTGGATCGTGGGCAGCAAGGTGGATCTGCTCCATGCCACCGATTTCGTGCTGGCGCCGTCGCGGGCGCGGCGCAAAGTGGTCACCGTACACGATCTGGCCTTTGTCCACTACCCCGAAGCGGCGATGCCGAGCCTGCATCGTTACCTGAATGTGGTGGTACCGCGCAGCGTGCGCCGCGCCGATCACGTCCTGGCCGACAGCCACAACACCGCCAAGGATGTCCACGAATTCTGGCAGATCCCGATGGAGCGCATCAGCGTGGTGCAGGGCGGTGTGGATCACGACCGTTTCCGCCCCGTCACTGCGCAGGAGGAACTTGAGCGTGTGCGGCGCAAGTACAACATCGGCGAACGTCCGTTTGTCCTTGGGCTGAGCAGCCTGCAACCGCGCAAGAATTTCGCCCGGCTGATCCGCGGCTTTGATCAGGCGCGCAAGGCAGCGCAGATCCCCCACCGGCTGGTGATCGGCGGCGGCAAAGGCTGGCTCTTCGACGAGATCTTCGCCACCGTGCAGGCGCTGGGCCTCACCGACGACGTCGTCTTTCCCGGTTACATCGCGGATGAAGACCTGCCCGCCCTCTATTCTGCGGCTGAGTTCTTCGCCTACCCATCGCTATACGAAGGCTTCGGGTTGCCGGTGATCGAGGCGTTGGCCTGTGATACGCCTGTCCTCACCGCCGACAACTCGTGTTTGCCCGAGGCCGCCGGTCCTGGCGCGCTGTACGTGGACGCGGAATCGGTGGAGAGCATCGCCGCCGCCATCGTTCGCCTGGCAAACGAGGACGCGCTGCGCCGATCCTTGCGCGAGGCGGGCCGTCGTCACGCTGCGCAGTTCACCTGGCAGCGCAGCGCTCGGCAGCTTCTGGCCGCTTACCGTCACGTTCTGGGGTGTAGTGTGCGATACGACGATGCTTGCCGCTGCTGTTCGTGGTCACCGCGTTGCTGGATAGGTGATCCGTGTGGTGGTAGGACAGCACGCCGTTCTCTCTCGTGGCGATCCGCTGGTTGTTGACAACGAATAGAGGGATTACATGAATCAATCACGCTGCGTTTCATCCTTCTATTCTCTGATATTCTCCTATAGGCACAGTGGGCGGCGTTCAATTCGGCCTTCCGCTTTCACCCCTTTTCGCCTATACTGAGCACATGGCGTCGCCTGCTGCCTACCTAGATGACAATCGACAAAGCGAAAGGTTACGCCATCTCACAGAGTTGCCAAACATGCAGGAACAGTGAGGATCGTATGCTGGAACGGCGGCGGCATCAGCATCCTCTATCTCACCACCTTCGCCGCTCACCGGCTGTAAGGACACGCCACCTATGCTCACCTATCAAGGACGCAACCGTGCAACGGTGAACTACCTCAAGGCGCTCTATTTCGATTCCCCCGAGTGGACGCCGTGCCGCGTTAGCCTGATGCCGGCCACGTGGATGAAATACCGCGAGGATCTGGAAGAAATCGTCCTCGCCCACCCGCGCATCTTCCCTGGCTACGCGAAGGGGACGCAGGATTTCGACGCCATCCCCTCGCCGCTTTACGAGGCCGGTGAACATACCGACTGCTGGGGCATTGTGTGGAACAACATCGAGCAGGGGCTGGACAGCATCCCGGTGGTGCATCCCCTGGCCGATTGGGCCGCGCTGGCCGGCTACACGCCCCCTGATCCGGAGATCGACGCACAGTTCGGTCCGCGCGACTGGGATGCCGCCGCCGATGCCCTGGCCCAGGCCAAAGCGCGCGGTGACATCGCCTCCGCCGGGCTACCCCACGGCTTCGTCTACATGCTGCTGTACTACTTGCGCGGCTTCGAGAACTTCATGATCGACGTGGCAAACCATGATCCACGCCTCGATCAGGTGATCGCTTTCATCGATCACTACAACCTCAACGCCACCCGCCGCTTCCTGGCGCTGGGCGCTGAAATGATGTCCTACGGCGAGGATCTGGGCATCCAACACGGCCTGCCCATCAGCCCCGCGGACTGGCGACGCTGGATCAAGCCATCGTACAGTCGTCTCTTCGGACTGGCCCGCGAGCGCGATCTGCCCGTACGCCTGCACACCGACGGCTACATCCTCGATATCATCCCCGATCTCATCGAATGCGGCGTCACCTTGCTCAACCCGCAGTTCCGCCCCAACGGGCTGGACGGCATCCGCGAGATGACCAGCGGAAAACTCGCCATCGATCTCGACCTGGATCGGCAGCTTTTCCCCTTCGCCACGCCGTCGGAGATCCACGATCATATCGGCGAGGCGCACGAGGCGCTCTACCGCCCCGAAGGCGGGCTGATGTTCTACGCCGAATGCGAACCCGACCTCACACTGGCGCAGATCGAAGCGGTGTGCAGCGGGTTGGAAGCAACGTGCAGGCCACCGTTGAAAGATTAGGAGAGTGGGAGATTAAGAGACTAGGCGGACTATCGTAGAACGCCAATCCCTCAATCTCCCAATCTCCCGCCGCCACTCCATCCATCGCCGATCCCGCTATTTCCCTACCAAGGCCAACTCGCGCAGCGGTTCCAACTGCCCCGCATGATACGATTCGTGGAAGATGATGTAGAAGGCGAGCCGGTCTTCGATGGTCTGGCCGCGGGCTTCGTCGTAGATTTCGGCGAGGCGCTCTGCGGGGAAGGCTTCGAGCGCGAGATCACCTGCGCCGAGGCGTCATCGAGCCGTTGCAACAACGTTTCCAGAGGCATGGCCGTGCTGCCATCGGTGAGGGCAGGCGATCCGCCGCCAGACGGCAAATTCAGCCGGATCGGGCTTGCTCACTCCATCGCGACGCCCAAATACTGTGCGCGATAGACGAGGATATGGCCCAGGTTCCAGTTCATGCAGTTGCCCGGAAGGGCAGTTGCAGCAAGGTGTTCGTGGGTGAGGTCGGCAGTCTGGACGTTTGATGATGCCGTCGATAATCTTGACGCTACGGATGCACTGGGTGATGACTGACATGGTTGTGTCTCCAGAGTGGTGAATGGATTGAGTATGTTGAACTGTAATTCCACAATTCGCTGTCATATCCGCTACGCTTCGACGCCCCACTGTGCAACCAGTCCGGCATCTAGCTCCGCTTTGGCGTTCAGTTCCTCACTCCCAACCGCCCAATCGCGAGGACCTGCGTCATGCGCTATATACCCGCGGCAGCCCCAGCTGCACCGCCACCTGCTCGTGGATCCACCTGTTGTAGGCGATGGGATAGTCGACGGGCAATGAAGAGCGCCTGCAAAAACTCCCAGATGCGCCTTATACAGCCGGTCGAACGCCCGAAAGTATTCACGTTCGCAGAAAAAGGGGACGTAATCGAGATCATAGGCAGGCGTCGCGCACCATCGCCAGGCGAGATCGGCGCAAATCTTCGGCGTAGTAGGGCAACCACTGCGCCTGAAGTTGCCGATAATGCGCACCATGCCCCGTCAACGGCAGCGCGTAGACAAGCTGATTGCCCACCCCAACCTCCAAATAATCAGGACCGCCGCCGTCGTCCCAGGTTTCATACTCGATGTGGCCCGAGATGACGTCGAGGTGAATGTGGGCGAAGCGGCTGCTCTGCTCGAAAGCGACGACGGTGGGATGGCTCATGCGCACTTGCGCCCACGCTGTCTCCATCGCCTGGATCTCGGCGGCGTCCACACCTTCTTTGACGAGGACGGCCATGTCTACGTCGCTGCGCGGTGTACCCTGTCCACGCGCCAGGGAGTTGACCAGCAGGATCGTGTCTACTGCATCCTGCGCGGCAAAGTGGGCCGTCGCGATCTCGGTCACGGCGCGGTGGGCGTCGGTGGGGTAAATGGGTGTTGGTGAGTGGGTCATGTCTACTCTTCGCACTGACGGAGCACGCAAGAACGTGCGCAGTATACCACAGCAGGAGGAAGAATTGGGATAGAACGCGGATGAGGCCCTGTTGGTCCCAGTTGAAGGGTGGCGTCATGTTTGAATTCGATTGTCAAAATGCAAAATCGGGCCATGCCAATCGTCGTCGTGGAAGTGCTGCTCGTGGAAGTTGCCCTGTGTGTACTCGGCAATCACCCCGCGCCAGAATGCCTGCGCCGGTGTGTTCTTCTCGACGACGCGCACCTCCCACTTGGCCGGAAAGCGCGCAAAGACGTCCTTTGCCATCACGCTGCCCACCCCTTTGCGCCGATACTTGCGCATGACGAAGAACTCGCAGATAGAACGTTCGTAGCCGTCGACCACCACTTCATTGTCCACGAGGACGAAGCCGGCCAGTTTGTCGTCCACGGTCACGAGGAAGGCGGCATGTGTCGGCTCGAACCAGAAATAGTCGAGATCGCCGTAACCGAACTCGCCGTGCTCGTCCAGATCGAAGTCTTCGTACTCGGAGAAATCGTAGAGGTAAAGTTGCATCATGCGCCGGACGAGGGAGCGATCCGAGCGCGATGGGGTGCGTAGTTGTATGTTCATTTGTTCCTCCGTCATTGCCGACCTACAAACCGCAACACTTCATCCGCCGCGGTGACATACCCACCCGCCGCACGAAGACTCTCCTGAGCGCGCCGAGCGTTCTTGCGATAGGACGCGTCCGCCAGCACTCGCTCTGCCTGTGCGCGCAGATAGTCGGGGTTGATCCGCTCGGGGTGCAGTTGGATGCCCGCGCCCAGTTCGCGCACACGGTGCGCCACAAAGAATTGGTCACCGATCTGCGGGAAGACGAGCATGGGGACGGCGTACCACAGGCTTTCGCCGGTGCTGTTCATGCCGCCATGCGTGAGGAAGAGATCGGTGCGTTCCAGCACTTCGAGCTGCGGCACCGACCGCCGCACCCGCACGTTCTCGGGGATCGCGCCCAGCGCGGCGATGTCCAGCGTGTTGCCCACCGAGAGGATCACCCGATAGTGCGTGTCACCGAAGGCGGCGATGCAGGCGCGGAAGAAGTCGGGCCGGTTGTTGAAGATTGTACCCAAAGACACGTAGATCACGGGTCCGCCGTCCAGGTGGCCGAAGGGGAAATCGCCATCGTGTGGTCGCGGTGCGATGGACGGCCCCACGAAGCGGAAGCTATCGTCCAGCAGATCGCCGCCGGGCTGGAAGAGGCGCGAAGTGTAAACCAGTGTCATGTCGCCAGGGTTGGCGAAGAAATTGGGGAAGAAGGGCAGCCCCACGCCGTAATGACGCCGCAACCGCCGATGGATCTGTCCATAACGCCACAGCGCGGCAAAGGACTTGTCCCATCCCGCCATGCGCATCTGCCGCACCAGCAGATCACGGGGGATCACGCGAGCGTTCCGGCTATGCACCAGCAGAATCGCGCACGAACAGATGGCAGGCACACCGAGCAGCGCCGCAATGTGTTTGCCCCAAGGCGTCATGGAATCGTAGATCACGTAGTCGGGGCGTTGGGCGCGGGCGATCTCCAGCAGTGGCGGCAGCAGGCGTTCGCCGTACTCGGCGATATGCGCCATCGCCATGATCGGGTTGCCGCCGTCGTGTGAGTCGAAGTTCACGTCCACGGGATAGGGGATGAACGGGATGCCCGCATCTTCGATCTTGGGGCGATACGCTTCCACGTTGAAATAGAGCAAATCTTCGCCGCGCGCCAGCAGTTCTTTCGTCGGCGGCAAACTGGGATTCACATGACCGGTGGCTGGGATGTTGAAAAAGAGTGCTTTTGGCATAGAAATGAGTAATGAGCAATGAATGGGTAGAGTATGTTGGCTGTGGTAATCGGGTGATTCGCTGTGGAGATTGCAGCCAACAGAACGCCGCAACACAACCGCGTACATAATACACGAGTTCGCCCGCTACGCCTTACTCGTTGCTCAATGTATCAAGTTAAGCGACCAACCGTCGAATATCCGCGGAGAAAGCACGCCCTCGTGCGGCTGTTCTCGTGCAGACCCGCACCTGGGGGTGCCATAGGCGTTAAGTTAAGGTCGAACGAAAGT
>JAWKOL010000037.1:0-60128 GCA_041391225.1 Caldilineaceae bacterium | reverse complement strand
TCAGCGGCAGCAGCGATTCCACGAGGCGCGCGTCCACTTGCAGGCGGCGCAGCGCACCCACGCCGCCATCGACAACCGTCACGGTGTCACCATGGCGCTGATCAACCTGGGCATCGTCCACGAAATGCTGGGCGAACTCTCGGCCGCACACAACGCGTTTCAAGATGTGCTCAAAGAACTGGTGAATCTGCCGGATCGCTATCAATTTTCGCTGGTGAATTACAGCCTGGGTGTGCTCCTGTCGCGCCTGGGCGACTACGTCGACGCGCACCGTCACCTGATGACGGCGTTGGAGACGGATCGCGCTATCGGCGACCGCGGTGGGCAGGCCTGGGCGCACAGCGCGTTGGGTCTGCTCTACAACCACACCGGCGACTACAAGACCGCGCTGGCCTATCATCAAAGGGCGCTGCAATTGGCCCAAGAACAGGGCGCGAGGACCATCGAAGGGGTCGCCCGGCTGGGGATCGGGCGCGACTACGCGGGGTTGGGGCAGTGGGCGCAGGCCGAGGACGCCTACACCGCTGCCCTCAGCGTGCAGATGGCGCAGCAGCAGTGGGTGCGCGTGCAGGAGACGCGGGGTGGCCTGGCGTTCGCCCTGCTCGCCCAAGATCGCGGCGACGAAGCGATGGCGCAGGTGGAACAGATCCTCGATTACCTGGTCACCGGCGCGTTGGCGGGGGCGCGCGAACCGGCGCTGGTCTACTGGCACTGCTACCAGGTGCTCCACGCGCACGAAGACAGCCGCGCCCCCGAGATCCTCGCCACCGCGACGGCGCTGATCCAGACCAACGCCGCCAAGATCGACGATCCGCGCCATCGCCACACCTACCTGCACAGCGAACCGACGCACCGGCGCGTCCTCAACGCATAGTGCAAGATGGCCGAAAGGATCCCCCTCAAATCATATGGAGAGAGCACGCCCTCGTGTATTAGCCGCCCCCTTCCAACAACCACACCACGAGGACAACCACCAATAGCACGGCCACCAAGAGCAGCGCCGCGGCCACGATCCACAGTTCAAGCAGCATCGCCGCCAACCCCAGCACGAGGACCACACCCAGCGCCCCCAGCGCCGAGGACAGCGACCGCGCCCGGCGATGCTTCGTCTGTCCACCGCGCCACAGCCAGGCGCCGCCGCCCAGGCAGGCCAGGATCACCGCCAGCGCCAGCCCGGTGAACTGTCCGCCTGTGAGCAGCGCCGTGTCCACGTAGAGGACGCCGCAGGCGTTGGTCATCGACGGCAGCGGGTAGATGCGGTTCACGTAGACCCGCGCCAGCACAAACCGACCCCACACCACGTCGGTGGGCGTGATTGGCCAGGCGAGCCGCACACTTTCGCCCGGCGCCACGGTAATGTCCTCGTCCACGGAGCGGGGCAGTGAAACAAAGCCATCGCTGATCGAAACGTGAATGCGGCGGCGCAGCGGACGCTCCGTCTCGTTGACGAAGCGCGCCGAGATCTGCGCGTCCCCGCGCTGGGTGAGCACCAGCGGGCAGCGCAGCGTGGGCAGGCGTGCGTCCGCGGGCAAGCCGCCGTCGAACAGCGATCCCTCGAAGTCGGCCCACGTGGAAAGCGCCAGCAGCGTCCCCGCCAACAGCGCGCCTACCAGGTAGAATATCAGCCCCAACCACGCTCGCTTCACGTCAACGTGCCCTGGCGTCGTCTTGCATCCTACGCAGAACCCAGAGAAAAACGATCCACGAAGGCACACGAAGAAACACGAAACCAGAAAAGCACAGACAGAAGGCTTTTTCGTCCTGCTGTCCTGGTTATCCTGAAATCCGTGTCCTCGCTTTTCCTCACTGAACGACATTGCGTTCCGATTACAACCAGGCACCAATCTAGCATGTCTCCTGGTTGGTTGACAATTGTGAACCTTCCTTCCACAATTCCCGGCCCTGGGCTATACTGATTTCAACCGTCCCCGCAGCGCAAGGACAGGAGAGCCGCGACCACCACCATCGATCAAAAAGAAATCCGTGTTCCTCCCAATCCGTGTCCACAACACCATCAAGAACATCAATCTAAACACCGATCCAAACACCAATCCAAACATACAAAGGAACACACAAATGCTGAACTGGGGCATTCTGGGGGCGGGCGGCATCGCCCGTGTCTTCACCAACGCGGTGCGCTTCTCGAAGACGAGCCGGGTGGTGGCCGTGGCCAGCCAGACCGCGGGCAAGGCCGAAACGTTCGCCGCCGATTTTTCGATTGAGAAGGCGTATGCGTCGTACGAGGAGATGCTGGCCGATCCAGGTGTAGAGGCCGTCTACGTGGGGAACATTCACCCGCAGCACGAGGAATGGGTGATCAAGGCGGCCGAAGCGGGCAAGCACATCCTGGTGGAGAAGCCCATCGGCCTCAACACCGCCGAGGCCGAAGCCATGATCGACGCCGCCCGCCGCAACGACGTCTTCTTGATGGAGGCGTTCATGTACCGGTGCAGCCCGCAGACGGAGCGACTGGCCGAGCTGGTGCGCAGCGGCGTGATCGGGCCGGTGCGCATGATCCGCTCTGTCTTCGCCTACAAGGGGTCGTTCGACCCCAGCCGCCGCACTTTTTCGCCCGAAATGGGCGGCGGCGGCATCCTCGACGTGGGCTGCTACCCGGTCTCCATGGCGCGGCTGATCGCCGGGGCCGCCGCGGGCAAAGCATTCCTCGATCCCGTGGACGTGAAAGCCTGCGGCGTCCTCGGCCCCAGCGGCGTAGACCACTACACCGCGGCCACGCTCAAGTTCGAGAACGACATTGTGGCCGAAGTCATCACCGGCGTCACCGTGCGCATGAGCAACGAGACCACCATATACGGCGACGACGGCATGATCAGCGTTCCCAATGCGTGGTTGCCGTCGTCACCGTGCCGCCCGGCGCGCCTGCCCATCCCGCTGGACACGCCCTTCCCGTCCACCAGTTTCACCCTGCACGTCTACGCCAAAGGCCAGCCCGAAGAGATCGTCGTAGACGTGGATCGCGATCTCTTCACCTACGAAGCCGACATGGTCGCCGCGCACATCGCCCAACGCCAGGCCCCGGCCATGTCTTGGGACGACACCCTGGGCAACATGCGCACGCTGGATCGGTGGCGGGAGGAGATTGGGTTGGTGTATCCTGGAGAGTGAGCGTAATTCGTAATACGTGATGCGTAAGATCTCGTTGACGAAATGCTTCCTGTATTGGGAACAATATCCTCAACACGATCTTACGCATTACGCATTACGCATCAGGTAGCCAGCGGCGGCCCACCAGGCACGCTGATTCGTCTTCGCGCGGACGTGTACTCGACGCGCGCCGCCGTGAACTCGGCGGTGAGGTATTCGCCCAGGAAGACGTCGCCGGTGATGATGTCTGCGGCGACGTGGCCGGTGAAGAGAAACAGCACGCGGTCGCCGGGGCTGCGCACCTCGCTGCGCAGTTTGACTTCGGTCCCCTCGACGATGCCCTCGATGGGCTGCTGCGAAAAGTCGCTGTGGTGGGCGCCGGTGATCCAGTTGCCGTCCTGTTGCAGGTAGAGCCGGTGGCGGCTGACGCCCGCGGCGTAGGTGATCGTGAGATCCCAGTGGCCGCTGATGTCCACCTGCGCCGGGGCGGGCTGCGCGGATCGGGGCGGGCGCGGCTGGCTGAGGATGCCGTAGATGCGCTCGGCAACGACTTCTTCGTGGCCTGGCCGCATCTGGCTGGGCGTGATGCGCAGCGCGGCGCGCCCGTCGCCGTCACCGCTGCCGATGGCGATGCGCGGGGCGTTGCGCGCGAAGTCCTCGGCCACTTCCTCGCCGGTGATGTGCAGCGTCGACGGATCCCAGCTGAGCACCAGCACCGGCGCCCGATTCGACAGGCCCGCCGGCTCCTCGATGACGGCGTCGATCCCCGCGATCTGCGTGGCCCGATTGGCGATGAAATTCAGGCGCGCCAGCCACGTCTGCCACTCGGCGTCGTGATCACGGGTCACCCACGCTTCCACCGCGGCCAGCATCCCCAGGATCTCCTCGCGGCCCACTTTGTTGTCACGGTTCGGCCCGTGGTGCGGCGAACTGGCCTGCCACGCCGCCGTGAGGATGCGCTTGTTGCCCAGCACCAGCCCCGCGCCCTGCGGACCACACATCGCCTTGCCGCCGCTGTAGACCACCACATCCGCGCCTCGTTCCAGGTGCATACACGGAATCGTGAGGTTCTCCGCCGCAGCGTCCACCAGCACGGGGACGCCCGCGGGTTTGGCCATTGCCACAATCGTCTCCAGCGACAGTGGCTCCCCCGACGCCGATCCCGGCCCCGAGTTGACATAGACCATCGCCGTCTTCGCGCAGAGGGCGCGGGCGAATTCTTCCGCGGTTTCCACGGTGACGAGTTCCACGCCGATGTTGCGCACGGCGTGATCGTAGGGGTTGCGCGAGTAGGAGGGGACGATCACCTGTGTCTTTTCCATGCCGGTGAGATCGGGGATGCGGATCAGCTTCTCGGGGTTACCACCGGTGACGCACGCCGCGGTCACATGCTTCAGGCCCGCCGCGCAGCCGTCCGACACCAATCCCCACTCGGCCCCGGTGACCGCGGCCAGCCTGCGCCCCACGGCTTCGGCCAGTTCGTCGTACTGCACAAACTCACGCGACGCCGCCCGGTACGCGGCCAGCACCTCGGGCCGCTCCACCGACCCGCCGATGATGGTAAATGTGCCGCGGCAGTTGATGATCGGTTCCATGCCGATGGCGCGGTAGATGCTCCGCGGCTCCGCCGACGACGCGGCGTCGGCCAGGTAGCGGAGAACGGACAAATTCTCGGGTAAAGCAGCACTGTCCACGATGGCGCTCCTTGGGTGGTGTAGCGATCTAGGTGCGTCGCACCTGAGCAGCTACGGGTGGGGATGGATGAAAGTGAGAGCATCATCGTAGTCGATCAGCGGGCAGGCGGCAATTGCACAAAACATTCTCCTGGGCCGGAGCTTGTGCTATAGTAAAATCAACATCCTCTGATTGGGAACCCGTTGTTCTCCTGCTTCGTTGTGAACGCAAATGCGCTTCTGTGCAGTGAATCCAGAGAGATTCTGATCCACAAAACCACACGAAGACAGGAGAGAAGAAAACAGAAAAATCGGACGCGGATTTCAGGATTTTTGGGACAGAGAATAGAGAATTCCAAATCCGTGTAATCCGCGCAATCCGTGTCCCTCTCGGCTCTGCTTTGTTCTCCCTTCGTGGTTCTTCGTGTGACTTCGTGGATCAAAAAATCCCAGGATCGCCTTGAAGACTCAGAAAGACAGACCCCCATGCTACGGACAATTCTGTGGATCATGCCGCTGTTGCTGCTGCTGTCGGCGTGCGCCGAAGGTGGATTGGTGCTGCCTTCACCGTTGCAGACACCCCTCGCCGCGCCCGACGCCGCGGCAGGTGACGTCTACGCTACCGAAGCTGATCTTTCCAGCTATCTTTACACAGGCCCCGGCCGCGCCTACGAAGAAGTCGGCTCCGTCTTCCCCGGTAAGGCGCTGCGCCTCACCGGCCAGGACGTCACCGGCGACTGGTACCGGCTCGACGACGGCTCGTGGATCAACGCCCTGGCCGTGCGCGGACGCCCCGATCTGCCGGTGGTGAGCGAGGTCACCGGGCGCATCGTGGCCCAGGTGACCGAGGTGTTGGACGGCGACACGCTGGTGGTGAACTTCAATGATCGCGCCTACGAGGTGCGCCTGCTGCTTAGCGTGGCGCCGCAGGTGGAGCAGGCATTCGGCCCCGATGCCTACGAGTGGACGCGCGACCGACTCACCGGGCAGTCGGTGCTGCTGGAGTCCGACGTCACCGAGAGCGACGCCTACGGGCGTCTGCTCCGCTACGTCTACGTGGGTGAAGACGAGATCATGATCAACGAGGAGATCCTGCGCGCCGGGCTGGCGCAGGTGGCCGTCTTCCCGCCCGCGGATCGCTACGCCGATCAACTGCGCCGCGCCCAGTCCGAAGCCGAGATCGCCCGCCGCGGCCTGTGGTCTGCCGAGGCAGTGCCCTACCGCGAGGATCTCTCCGGCTGCACCTACACCGTGCAACCCGGCGAAACGCTCCAGGTCATCGCCCGCCGCTTTGGTATCCTCGTGGAATCCCTGGCGCAGGCCAACAACGTCGAGAATCCAAACCTCGTCCCTGGCGGCGCGGAGTTGGTGCTTCCGGGCTGTGGGGAAGCGGTGGGAAATGAATGAAGAATAAAGATTGGGTTGACGAGTGGCCTCTCCTGCGATGCGGCCAACATCGTCAACCCAATCTCCATTCTTTATTCATTTTTGCTACAGGCTACACTTCGCGCAAATACTCCCGCACCAGCAGCGCCGCGGTGGCGCCTTCTCCGGCGGCGCTGGCGACCTGTTTGGTGCTGCCGCTGCGCACGTCGCCGGCCGCGAAGACGCCGGGGATGCTGGTTTCGAGGAAGCCGGGATCACGGCGCTCGAAGCCGGGCGGGCGGTCGCCGTCGTGGACGAGCGCATGGCCGGTGACGATGAAGCCCCACTCGTCGGTACGGATGGCGCTGCCTTCGATGGCGCGGGTGTTGGGGTTGAGGCCGATGAAGATGAAAGCGCCGTCGATGGCCAGTTCTTTTTCCTCACCGCTGCGGTTGTTGATCGTCTTGATGCGGTTGAGTTTGGCCTTGGCGCCCTCGAATTGCTGCACCTCGGTGTTCCACATCACCTCGATCTTGGGGTCGGCCAACACGTTCTCCTGGATCACCTTGCTGGCCTTGAAATGATCGCCGCGCACCAGGATTGTCACCTTGTCGGCGAACTTGGTGAGGAGCAGGCTTTCCTCCGCGGCGCTGTTGCCGCCCCCCACCACGGCCACCTGCTTCCCCTTGTAAAACGGACCATCACACGTGGCGCAAAAGTGGACGCCTGCGCCGATGTAGTTGCTCTCGCCCGGCGCGTTGAGCCTGCGGTAGCTGCTGCCGGTAGCGATGAGCAGCGCGTTGGCGCTGTACTCGTCGCCGGTGGCGGTAGTGACGACGTGGTAGTTGTCTTTGCAGTGCAGGCCGGTGACGTCCTGGGCCTGGAGGAATTCCACGCCGAACCGTTCGGCCTGACGGCGCAGCCGACTGGCGAATTCGATGCCGGCGATGCCGTCGGGGAAGCCGGGCATGTTGTCGAGTTTTTCGGTACCCGCGGCCTGACCGCCCAGCGCGGCCCGCTCGATCACCAGCGTGTCGATCCCCTCGCGGGCGGCGTAGAGCGCGGCCGTCAACCCCGCCGGCCCGCCGCCGATGACGACGAAGGGATAGTGTGTGTGTCTGGCCGTGGTCTTCAAGCCCAATTTGGCCGCCAACGCCGCATTGGACGGTTCCACCAGGAACGAGCCGTCCTCGAAGAGCACCAACGGGATGATGCGCTTGCCTTCGTTCTTCTCGATGACAAACTGCTCCGCGGCTTCGTCCTCTTCGATATCGATCCAGCGATACGGGATCTGATGCTCACCAAGAAACTGCTTACTGCGTCGGCAATCGGGGCACCAGTAGGCGCCGTAGACGGTGATCGTGGGTTCGGACATGGTTCGCACTCCTGTGATGGTGGAAATCGGCAAGGACCGATCAGTGCCTGGCATTGATCTTGACAAGACAGCGCGTATTGTCAATTCATACCGGCTACTGTACCATGAACCGACTGCTATCAGCGTGTTCGTCCTCACACAAGGCAGCATCTCAACCAGGGAGCGCAGACCTTCCAGGAAGGTTCCGGGCCTTCCTGGAAGGTTTGGCATCTAGCCATCAATTACACCACCCACACAACCCGATCTAGATAGAGAGACAAAATGCCAACTTTGGAACAGCAGATCGAAGGCTATGCCCGGCTGATCCTCGGCCAGGGCGTCAACTTGCAGCCGGGCCAGGCGCTGGCGATCCGCGCAGAACTGGCGCACCGAGAGTTCGTCCACCTGCTGGCGCAGACGGCCTACGACATGGGCGCTCGCTACGTGGAGATCGACTGGCAGGATTCCGCGCTGGATCGCGTCCGCGCCCGGCACAGCGCACCCGATCACCTCGGCTACGCGCCCGACTACCTCGTCGCCCGCGGCGAAGACAGGCTGCGCAGCGGCTGGGCAACGATCAGCATCACCGGTCGCGAAGACCCCGCCGTCTTCGCAGACGTGGATCCAGGCGCGGTGCAGCAGATCGTCACCTCATTCCGCGCCAAGCTGCGCGGCTACTACCGCGGTGTGATGGCCAACCAGATCGCGTGGAATGTGTGCGCCGCGCCGACGCCGGCCTGGGCGCAGCAAGTCTTCCCCGACGCCTCGCCCGCCGAAGCGATGGAAAAGCTGTGGGCCGCCATCCTCTCTGCCGCCCGCGCCGATGGGGACGATCCTGTGGCGGCGTGGCAGGCGCACTTGCAGACGCTCACCGCGGTCGCCGATTACCTGAACCACAACGACGTGCGCACGCTCCACTTCGTAGACGACGTCCTCGCCGACGATGGCAAGCCGCGCACGAATCTCACCATCGGCCTCACCGACAGCCCACTCTGGCTCACCGGCCCGTCGCAGGCAGGCACTGGCGTACAGTTCTCGCCCAACATCCCCACCGAAGAGACCTTCACCACACCCCATCGCCTGCGCGCCGAAGGCTGGGTACGCACGTCGATGCCCTTCTTCACGCTGGAGCAGCAGGTGGCAGACGCCTACTTCCGCTTCGAGCAGGGCGAACTGGTGGAATTCCACGCCGCCCACAACGAGGCGATCCTGGCGCAGTTCTTCGACGTCCCCGGCACGCGTCGCCTGGGCGAAATCGCGCTGGTAGACGTCAACTCGCCGATCTACCGTAGCGGGCTGCTCTTCTTCGACACGCTTTTCGACGAGAACGCGGCCTGTCACATTGCGTTTGGGCGCGCCTACCCCGCCGGGTTGCAGGGCGGCAACGAGCTGAGCGAAGACGCGCTGATCGAGGCCGGCGTCAACGATTCACCGCTGCACCAGGACATCATGTTCGGCGCGCCCACGCTGCGCCTCACCGGCGTCTGCGCCGACGGACGCGAGATCCCGATCATGGCGCAGGGGCGCTACGTCGACGCCATCTTTCAGGAGAAATAGCACATGGGCGACAATGTCTCCGTCCACATGATCAGCGATCCCATCGGCGCCTTTCCGGTGATCGACCTGCCGATGGGCTACAGCTTCCGCGCCTACCGCACCGGCGACGAAGCCACGTGGAACTTCGTCCAGCGCGGCGCCGAGCGCTTCTTCGAGATCGAAGACACGCTGTTCCGCCGCGAATTCGGCCACGACGAAGCGATCCTGGCGCAGCGCATGGCCTTCGTTGTGGCGCCCAACGGCGACGCCGCCGCCACGATCACCGCCTGGTGGCAGGACGATTGGCGTGGGCGCGGCCGCTGGGGGCAGATCCACTGGGTGGCCGTGCATCCGGCTCACCAGCGCCGCGGCCTCAGCAAACCGATGATGACGTGGGCCATGCAGCAGTTGGCCGCGTCCTATCCGCGGGCGATGCTGGGCACGTCCACAGGGCGGGCGTGGGCGATCAAAGTCTACCTCGACTTCGGCTTCGTCCCCGATCCGGTGGAGATGGAGAAGCCGGAAATCGTGGACGCGTGGCGAATCTTGCAGGAGAAGATTCGGCATCCGGTGTTGGAGGGGGTGACAGGGAACAGGCGTTAAGTTAAGCGTCGTAGACACAAGTGCCGGGGACTTCACGTTGGACGAGTCGCCAGGAGTGATGACCCCGTCTCGCTGCGACGAAAAGTCCCCGGCACTTGCTCGTATGGCGCTTATCTTAACGCCGATGGGGTGACGGGATGATGGGATGATGGGATGAGCAAGCCTCATCATCCCATCATCCCCCCACCTTTCCCTGCCCAATTGGGGAGTGATCCTCCCCAGCCAGTTGTGCTACACTGAAGACAATCTATCTCGACGCATCGACGCTGATGCGTGGCCAGAACCCGCTCTCTTGCGCTGCAAGTCTGCGCTGTCCACCGTAGGATCGTTCCGCTCGGAATGGTCCGCGACAGCCGTCGTGCGTTGCCAGGATGCGGGTTTTTCGATCTCCCGCTGGGTTTGGCGAAGAAGAGACCCGCCAGGTTACAGAAAACCTGGTGGGTTGCAAAGAACCTGGTGGGTTACAGGAGGTGCGCAACGATGCGAGGAACAGTTGTCATCGATTCGGAACGCTGCAAGGGATGTTCGCTGTGTGTGGCGGCTTGCCCACAGCATGTGCTGCACCTGGGTGATCGCTACAACGCCCGCGGCTACCGCAGCATCGTCCTCGACGAGGGCGCGACGACGTGTACAGGCTGTGGCGTCTGCGCCGTCGTCTGCCCGGATGTCGTCTTCACCGTCTACCGCGAGGTGCGGAGCCACGCCCACCAAGCAGACGCTGTCCTCGTCTAGGTGGATCTATGTGGATCAATTTCTGGACATAGTGCAGGGAGGCATTCATGCCGCGTGAACTCTGGAAGGGCAACGAAGCCATCGCCGAGGCCGCGATCCGCGGCGGCGCCGAGGCATTTTTCGGCTACCCCATCACCCCGCAGACGGAGCTACTCGAATACATGTCCTGGCGCATGCCCGAGTTGGGGCGCGTCTTCTTGCAGGCCGAAAGCGAGATCGGGGCGATCCACATGGTCTACGGCGCGGCCAGTGCGGGCGCGCGGGTTTTTTCGTCGTCCTCTTCGCCGGGGATCAGCCTGATGCAGGAAGGATTGAGCTACATCGCAGGCAGCGAGGTCCCCTGTGTGCTGGTGGACATTATGCGCGGCGGCCCTGGGCTGGGGAACATTCAGCCGAGCCAGGGCGACTATTTCCAGGTCACCCGTTCCGCCGGTCACGGTGACTACCATCCCATCGTGCTGGCGCCGTCTACGGTGCAGGAAGCGGTGGATCTGATGGTGAATGCCTTTGATCTGGCGTTCAAGTATCGCCACATCGTGATGCTGGTGGGCGACGGCGCGCTAGGACAGATCATGGAGCCGGTGGAGATGCCGCCGTTTCGCCCGTTGCCCACGGCGCGGCCCGACTGGGCGCTGGGCGGATCGGACGAGCACACCCCCCGCGCAGTGACGTCGCTCTACCTGGGCGCGGAACGGCTGGAGGCGCTGAATCAACGTCTGCAAGCCAAGTTGGCGGTAATCGTCGAGAATGAGCAACGCTACGCCACCTACGAAGTGGACGACGCCGAGTACCTGATCGTGGCATTCGGCACGGTGGGGCGGGCGCAGAGCGCCGTGCGCCAGGCCCGCCGTCAGGGCATCCGCGCTGGTCTGTTCCGCCCGGTGACGCTGTGGCCCTTCCCCACCGAAGCGCTGCGCCAGGTCGGTCGCCGCGCCAAACACATCCTGGTGGTGGAGATGAACGCAGGGCAGATGCTCGAAGACGTGAAACTGGCGCTGGCGGGCGAGACGCCTATCGACTTTTGGGACGCATGGGGGGTGCCATGCCGCTGCCCGAGGAGATTCTGGCGGCGCTGCCCCGCCCGGCCTTGCCCGCGGCGCAACGGACATCAAGCGGTCGCCATCAACGGCTTCGCTCACCGGTAACGCCCGCCGCGAAAGGATTCAACGATGCAAGCGACACAACACATTTCCCCCAAAGCAAGCGAAGACGTCACCAGCGAAGCGATGGAAGCCGTCTACACCTTCCCCGAATCGCTGCGCCAGACGCCCACGCACTACTGCCCCGGCTGTAGTCACGGTGCGGTGCATCGGCTGATCGCCGAGGTGATCGACGAATTGGGCGTCCGCGAGCGCACGATCCTGGTGGCGCCGGTGGGCTGTGCGGTCTTTTGCTACGAATACTTCAACCTCGACGGCTGCGAAGCCGCGCATGGACGGGCGCCGGCCATGGCTACCGGCCTCAAGCGCGTGCTGCCCGATCACATCGTCTTCACCTACCAGGGCGACGGCGACATCGCCTCCATCGGCACGAATGAGATCATTCACGCTGCGGTGCGCGGGGAGCCGATCACGGTGATCTTCGTCAACAACGCTGTCTACGGGATGACGGGCGGGCAGATGGCGCCCACATCGCTGCCGGGGCAGATCACCACGTCTTCGCCGGCGGGGCGCGACGTGGCCACGCAAGGTCAGCCGATTCACCTGCCCGAGATGCTGGCCACGCTGCCCGGTGTGGCTTACGCGGTGCGCCGATCCATGCATGCCGCCGCCGAGATCCGCAGGACAAAGAAGGCGATTCACCTGGCGTTCGAGGCGCAGATGCAGGGGCTGGGGCTGTCCATCGTGGAAGTGCTGGGCAGTTGCCCCACCAACTGGCGCCTGGATCCCGTCGACGCGCTGGACTTCATCCGCGAGCAGATGTTGCCTGTCTTCCCGCTGGGTGATTTCCGCGTTCATGAGCAGTTGGGAAGAAGAGGGTGAACATGGAGAAATCAATCGTGATCGCTGGGTTTGGCGGGCAGGGCGTGCTTTTTGCGGGGCAGGTGTTGGCGTACGCGGCGCTGGCCGAGGGCAAAGAGGTGACATGGTTCCCGTCGTACGGGCCGGAGATGCGCGGCGGCACTGCGCATTGCACCGTCATCATCAGCGACGAAGCCATCGGCGCGCCGCTGGTCAACGCGCCGGATGTGGTGATCGCCATGAACACGCCGTCTGTGCAGAAATACGCGGCGAAGATGACCGCTGGGGCGATCATGCTGATCAACGCGTCGCTGGCAGCGCCGGGCAGCATGGCCGTGGACGCAACCACGCATTGGATCCCTGTCAACCAGATCGCACAGAACGCCGGCGCAGAGAGAGCCGCCAATGTGGCCATGTTGGGCGCGCTGTTGGCGGTGTCGCCGATCCTGCCGTTGCAGGCCGTGGCCGACGCCATCAGCGATCATCTGCCGGCGCGGCACAAGGATCTGCTGCCTGCCAACCTGCTGGCGCTGGAGACGGGCTACGCCTATGCAAGAAACGAACCTAAACTAGTCACCTGACCAGCGGTGCGCCCCACCGTAGGAGTGGCAGATGCATGGATCGTGAGGACTAGACTGAAAACCAGGTGTTATTCCATCACTTCCCCGTTTGCCACAAAAGAAACGATCTTTCTGCTGCGAGGAGGACCAGCCTAGAGGAGGCACTGATGAAAATCGTTATGAACCGTGGCTTTTGTGATGCTGATCTGGCCTTTTGCTCCCGCTGTTCGGCGGCGTTCTTCCGCAAGCCGCTGGGGACGGATCGCCCCTGCATCGTCTCGATCACCGACGAAGAGGACGAAGATACGCTGGAGTTCGTACTGCTCACCGACGGGCGCACGCTGTCCTTTACGCTGACCGACGAGATCCAGGAAGGCTTGGCCACCGAAGGGTGGGAATTCCTGGCTGATTTCGATCCGGCGCTATTGCGCCGCGGCGCAGCCAAGCGCTGGAAGGAGATCAGCCGGCTCGATGCCCATCACGCTTGACAGGCGTCACACGTGCAATCTTCCGTTGTGCAAGTTTGAAAGCCGACAAACAAACGCAACACAAAAACGGCCCGGCGCCCACATGGACGCCGGGCCGTTGCATTGGCCATGCAGATGCTAATTGGCTGCCTGTTTGGCCTGCAAATTAGCGAGGCCCAGTTCGGCGGCGCGTAGGACGGCGTGGGTACGGTTCTCGGCTTCGAGCTTGGTCATGATGTTGGAGACGTGAACGCTGGCGGTGCTGACGCGAATGCCCAGTTGATCAGAGATCTCGCTGTTGGAACAGCCCTGGCTGAGCAGACGAAGCACCTGCAACTCACGCGGCGTGAGCATGACCGGGGTATCGTTCTTGCCATTGTCCGATTTGAAGTAGGAGATCAACGAGGAGAGATAGAGTTGGCTGCTCAGCAGCTTTCGTCCGCGTGCGATCTGCGAAAGCGAGATCAATAGATCCTGCAGATTGGTATCCTTTCGGAAGTATCCTTCTGGGTTGGACAAGAGAATTTCGGCCAGCAACTCGGGCGCTTCACGCCCGTCCAATAGGCGATGCGCACATGCGGAGAGTAAGAACGTAGCACTTTGCTGACTGTCATCGGAGCAAGGGCGCCATCGGCCAGAATGTTCGCATCCAACAATACGACGTCCGGCGCTTGCACATGGCATTTCTCAATCGCGGCGGCAAAATTGCGCGCGACGGCAATCAGTTCCCAGTCGGCGTGGGTAGAAAGATAGGCTTCGATGCCAAGTTTGATGAAGTCGTTGGTCTCAACCACCAAGAGTTTCACGCGCGTCTGCCGCGACATAATACGATCCTCCCTCTGAAGCGGATAATGGAAATGAACACCAACAAGTGAAGGCGGGGGGATGATGGGAAAATGCTCTACACTTGCGGATAGCATACTTGCCAGTAATCATTGTAACAACATAGCGCCTATCCAGCGCCTACGAATCGCTTACACTTTCACCTGTTTTGATTACCCACCAACAAATCTTTCCTTAGCAAAACTACGAAAATCGTGTATACACCCCTAGATCTGACGCTCAAGTGACGGTCGCGGCTGCCAAAAATCAGTCTTTGCACACGATGCGTAATAGAGTTTGTAACGGTATTCTAATAAACAGCTAAGTAAGTATTTCACCGACTTCTACGCAGCACGATAAGCGAATCAATACACCTCAAATGAGGGAAACTCATGCTTCGTATTCGCGCTTACGGCACCTTCGATATCAGCCTCGACGAAGAATCGATCACAGCAAAATTGAGTTCCACACAAATGGCGCTCTTGCTCTATCTCGCGTGGACTGGATGTCCACAACAGCGTAGCCATCTGGCCGAGTTGTTTTGGCCGGATCGACCTGCTGAGCGTTCGCTTTCCAACCTGCGCACAGTGCTATCGCAATTGCGTGGCAAGTTGGGGCATCACCTCAACAGTTCGCGCGCCAGCGTCTGGCTGGAAGTTGAAGACGAGGTTTGGTTCGATGCGGCCATCGTCGGCGCCGCGTTGGCAGCGTTACACGTTGGCAGCGACGACAGATCGCTAACACCGGCCCAGTTTTCAGAGATGGAATCAGCCGTCAGTTTGTGCAATGGCGCTATCCTCGAAGCGTTCCCACATATCGACAGCCTGGCCTGGGAAGAATGGCTCTACGAAGCCCGCCGCACACTGGAAGCCCAGGTGATCACGGCGTTCACACGCCTGGGTGACCATTACTTCGAGCGCAAGCACTTCTCTCGCTCCGCCCACTTTCTGCGGCGGCTGATCCAACTGTCGCCATACGCCGAGGGGGCGTACGCTCAGTTGATGACCTCGTTGGCGTTGACAGGGCAACCGGGCCACGCGCTAAACGTGTATGATCGTTACTGCGCGATGTTGCAGCGAGATTTCGGCGAACTCGGCCCAGGTGACGATCTCATGGCCCTGGCGCAACAGATCCGTAGAGGCGACATGCGCGCGCCGCTCCCAAATCACATCACCACTGCACCGGAGATACGCCCGCGTGAACAACGTCGCGTTCCTGCCCTGCCACAAATGTTGAAACCTCTGTTGGGCAGAGAAGAACAGCTACAGACGCTGCTCGATCATGCACGCAGCGGACACAGGCTGATCTCGGTGGTGGGCATGGGCGGCGTGGGCAAAACACACCTGTTGACGGCGGCGCTTCGTCATCTGCGCCACTTTTTCCGCGACGGCGTCTACTATGTTGATCTGAGTGGCGTCAACGCGCAGGGCGTCACGCTCTCGGCAGAAGAAGCGCAGCACCAGTTGGTCTCGTCGATGGCCGCAGCGTTGGGGATTCACTTTCACGGCGAAGATGTCGAAGCGGAACAGATGCTGCACTATCTATCGGAGCAGCAGGCGTGCCTGGTGTTCGACAACTTCGAATCGGTGATACAGGCAGCGTCATTCGTAACGCAGATCCTGGGCCAGAGCACCGTCACCGTGGTTACGGGTACACGCATGAGGCTGAAGCTGAGCAACGAGATCCTGTTGCCGCTGGAAGGGCTGTCGATCCCCGGCGCGGATCAGCGAATCGACCTGAATACCCACAGCGCGGTGGCGCTTTTCGCAGACGCCGCCCGCCGCACTTCGCCCAACTTTCAGCTTGCGCCGACGAACACGAACGCAGTGGTGCGTATCGCCGAACAGGTGGGCGGTCTGCCACTTGCACTGGAGCTGGCGGCAGCCTGGATCGAGCATTTCGAGCCGGCGGAGATCTCGCAGCGCATCGAGGAATCGCTGGCGTTTCTGGCAACCGATGCAGCAGATGTACCCGAACGCCAGCGCCGCTTCGAGAAGATCCTTACCCAATCTGCAGCCTTGCTCACCAAAGATGAAATGCAGTTGCTCACGTCGTTGTCGATCTTCGCCGGGCCGTTCTCACGCAGCGCGGCGTTAACCGTGAGCGGTGCGGATCTATCCACACTGGTTGAATTGGTCAACAAGCAGTGGCTGCACACCACAGAAGTTGGCCATTACTGCCTGCACCCTCTGATCAAACAATACACACAAGAACAACTGGCGCGCCAGAACACCGCCCAAACGCGCAAAGCCGTTGCGCGCAACCACGCCCAATTCGTCGTCGGCTATGTGACACCGCTGCTCAACACGAAAGAGACAGGGCAGCGTGGAGAAGCACTCAACCAGGTACGCAACGCGCACAGCGATCTGCGTCTTGCGCTCAAATGGCTGCTCAAAGACGACACCGGCGCCGCCCTCGATCTGGTGTGCGATCTGGCACGCTATTGGGAGCATTTCGGCCTGCTCAGCGAAGCAGCTGATTGGTTGGATCAGTGCTTGACAGCGTACAGCGAGATCGACGCTCGCCTGACGCGGGGGCTGTCGCTCGCTGTGCAGTGGGTGCGCCGCCAGCCTACGCTCACACAACTTGAACCGTGGATCGAGAAATCGTTCGATCTTCTCGATCAACTGGACAGCCCGCTAGAGCTGGCCGATCTTTGCCGCCGGCTGGGGTGGCACGCCTTCAATCTTCACCCGCACCCGTGGCAGGAACGCGGCAAACGCGCTGTCATCTACCTGGAACAGACGATTTCGCTGTACCGTCTGCTGGGCCGTAACGACGAGGCGGTGGCGGCCCTGCTGGATCAGGCCATCATCCAGATGTGGACATCTCAACCGGCACGCGCCGAAGACATACTGCACGAGGCCGAGATGCGCAGCGCGACCAAGCAACCGCCGCTGCGTCGAGCGCAGTTCTACCACGTCCGCGCGATGACGGCCTATTTTCGGCGGCAATATGACGTGGCCTGGTCGTTCGCTGAACTGGCCGCGGCATGGGCGAAAAAAGGTCAACTCAACGAGTACACAATGGCCTGGTATCACAAACTCTGCGCCGACATCGCCTGGCATTCGGCGCGCTTCGACGACGCCTGGCGGCACGCCCAAAGCGCAAGCACGATCTTTCGCAGGCTGGCGCAGGCTTTCCCCCTGGCAGATCTGACGCTTCGGCTGGCCATGACCGCGCTCCAGCGCGGCGATCTGACCACGGCGGCAGGCTATTTTGTGGAATGTATCGAGATCAGCCACGCCACAGGCTTCTTCGGCAATATCGGCGCAGGCTTCATCGGCGCGGGTCTGATCCTGTGTCGCAGCGGGCAGGCGGACACAGGCGCGCGTCTGGTGGGATACGGTGCGCAGCGCTTCAGCGAAGACGCCGGCGCGCTGCTGCCCTGGGACGAGGAGAGCATAGACGTTCTGCTCAGCAGAGCCAGATTGGAGATCAGCACAGCCCATGCTGAGGCCCTGTTCGAGGAAGGCAAGTGGATCTCGGCCGGCTATGCCTTCGATCTGGTCAGCTTGCCCACACAGGCACGGCATCGAACAGGGCAGCACGCCATCGAGAGCGTCATCGAGAGCGTCATCGGCGAACAGGCCGCGCCAAGACGAAAACGCAACGCCAGCGCCAGGGATATACACGTTCGCAGAAGGAGATGAGCGACCTTGTGTGCTAAAATGAGTAGACGGTAGCCACGTGGCTACCGCTTGTACATCTACTCACCGAAACGCAACCAGGAGAGAGCTATGCACCCCTTCGAAGTGCTCCCGATTCCCCAAGGCGCCATCGGCATCCACTGGTTTGGGCAGAGTTCATACGCGTTGAAGGATGAACAAAACGCCATTTTGCTCATCGATCCCTACTTTCCACGGCAGCGCCCGGCGGATCGCTTTATCCATGCCCAAGCGCCGCTGGATGAAGCGTCTTTGCACACAGATCATGTGCTGCTCACCCACGATCACGGCGATCACACCTGCATCGAATCGTTGCTGCGCATTCACCAGGCATTCCCCAATGCGCGCTTCACCGGCCCCGAAGAAAGCGTCAAGCGTATGGCCGAAAACGGCATTGCGGCAGATCGCCTGGCGACCATCGCCGCCGGGGATACGGCCGCGCTGGGATCGTTCGTGGTCCACGCGGTGTGGGCCAAGCCACCCCAAGGCGCCCCCGAAGACGGCATCCAGCCGCCCGACGTGACACACCTGGGCTATGTGATCGAAGCGGGCGATCAGCGTATCTACATCTCCGGCGATCCCATCAACACCTTTGCCGAACACGAAGAACTGCTGGCGCCCATCGCCCAACTGAAGCCCAACATCGGCTTCCTCACCACGCATCCAAACGAAGGCGAGTTCCCCTTCTTCGCCGGCTCCGCCAAGATAGCGGCAAGCCTCGGCCTCACCCACGCCGTCCCCGCGCACTACCAGTGTTTCGTCAAGCGCAACTACGATCCGACAGAGTGGGCCGCCCACTTTGCAGCAGGCGGCCCACAGCCGTTGATCATCCCGTACAACGAGGCGATTGTCTACGCGGGGTAGAAGAGAACGAACGAAGGATTAGGGCAAGAGATCGAACAATTGCGCCTTATCGAATGAGTAACGAGTAATGAGTAGGCCAACGCTGGCCTACTCATTACTCGTTACTCATTCGACAGCCGCAACATGGTGTCATTTCTGCCCCTGTGTACTGGGGTATACCCAGTGGTCTATCGCCTTCAATGTGCTTGTGATTTCAGATAGCAGTTCATCTCGCATCGCGGGGACCTTGTTCGTATACGTAGGATGAACATATTGTATGCCCAGCAGGAGTTGAAAATACAGGCTACGCAAAAATGTGACCGTATTGTGCCGAGCGCTGACGCTGGTTTCATCAGAAAAAGATTCACGCCATACAATGCCACTGGGGGGATCAACAAATCGAGCCAGCCATGTGTTCAAAAAAGCCATATCCAGCAGGTTTCGCAACAATGCGGAGATTACGGCTTGCGCCAGACGATCATCTTCTTGATAAAGATATGTGTGCGCAACGGGTTCGGTCACTTTGTCCGAGATCGCGTTCAGGATGCGTTTGAGGTCTTCGGCATCCAAGAAACGATTTCTTGTGATCACCCAGAAAAAGTCGGCGGCATGGGCGATGGCGTGTGCCCAACCTTTTTGAGGAACCTGCCCTCGCAAGTCCTTTTCAGCCGCCAAGTAGACCAACCCCTGCTCCAGTAATTCCCGTATTTCGGATTCCGTCAGGTAGGGATCCTTGCCATCGATTGCAATCAGTTTGTCCAACACCAATATCGAGAAGGCACGCACAAAGACAGAATCTGACGCCTTTTCGCCTATTCCATAGGTCAGGTTCCGGGTCATCTGCTCCTTGATTTCCCTGAGTTGCGCCGGGCTGTAGTTTACGCCGACACCTGCGTTGATCAGATCGCACAAAACCATGTAGCTGGGTTCCCTTACGTCAGACTGTGTGGAACCCAGGTTAGAAATCAGATGGGGTGTGATTTCTGCGACCGTATATTCTTCCGGTATTTTGTAATTGTTCTTGATGATTGCCTGCAAGAAATCACTGTTCACAGCACAGAGCCTTTCTCTTGGGAAAACGCATCATGTCTCCCGCTCACTTCGTATCACCACCCACGAACTCCGCCAACAACCCATCCAGCGCCGCCACGGACGCATCAACGGACAGTTCCGAGTTTTCGAGGAACCGGGCGCGAGGATGCGCTTGCCAGGCGTGCCAGTTGAAATCGTAGGAGCCGTCGTCCGGCGAGCTGCCGCGGGCGATGCGGCGCTCTCGGCACACGTCTCGCGTCGGCAAGAGGACGACGAAGATCGGCTCAAGCGCGTCGAGCCTGTCCCATCCTTTCGACCAGGGAGGCGGCGGATCGAAGCCGATGAGTTGCGAGATCACGACGTCGATGCCGTTGGCGGCGTAGACCTGCGCCGCCGCTGCATAGATCTGACCGGTGATGCGGTAGTGCTGGGCGATGCGCGCAACCGGTCCCTGGGTGTGGGCGAGTCTGACGGCGCTCTGATCCCCGTTGCGCATCCACGCGGTGATCTGGTCGGGGTCGATGAGGGCGATGTCGCGCTGCTGCGCTTTCACCCACGCCGCCGCCAGGGTTGATTTTCCGGCGCCGGAAGGGCCGGTGATGACTAGGATCATGGTTCGCCTCTGTCTATGGACGCCATTCCCGTCTGAGCAATGAGTAACAGTAGTGATCGTAGTACCGCCCGCGAAAGTAGTGTTTCTCGCGCACGATGCCCTCCCGCACAAAACCCAGTTTCTCCGCCGTGCGCCAGGACGCCACGTTGTCGGGGTAGATGAATGCCTGGATGCGGTTGATGCCCTGCTCGTGGAAAGCCACATCAAGGATGGCGGTGAGCGCTTCGGTCATGATGCCACGGCGGCAGAACGCTTCGCTTAGATCGTAGCCCACCTCTGTGCTGTTGTTCACCCGATCCCGAAAGTGGAAGCCACAGGTGCCGATGCGCTGATTACTGGCTTTGTCGACGATGATCCAGCGATTGATGCCACGCTTTTCCGGGTTGGCAAACGATTTCACCAGGTCCTCGGCCTCGGAAATCGACGTGAACGGTTCGGCGTCGTACAGGTAGCGGCAGACATACGCATCGCTGAAGTGCTCAAACAAAAAGGGGACGTCGGATACGTCCAGCCCCTTCAGCAACAATCGATCCGTTTCGATGTTTTCCCAGTTCATGGAGACGTTGTCCGTTTGTGTTGTTGTTCTTTTGGTGAAGGGGTTGAAACCCCCTGCTCACATAGAGAAATCGCCTCAGCGACTGCGGAAGCTTCTGCAGCGCCTGAGGGCGCTTCTCAGTGTCAGGGCGGGATTTCAATCCCGTTGCTTGCATTCACGCGTCGGAGTCGTAACAATAGACCCCAACCTGCTCATCGCCCTCCACGACCGTGTCAATCAGGTCCCAGCCCAGCCGCGTGAACAGCCCATGCGCCACCGACGTCGCAGCGTAGATGGTGGCGTGCCCTTGCGCGCGGGACACGTCCACCCCCGCCGTGATCAACGCCGCCCCAACGCCCCGGCGACGGTATGCTTCGGCCACATACAAACCACCCAGCCCAGGGCTGTACGCCGCATAATCCCCAAACGCCCGCTCGCGGAGGACAATCGTCCCGGCCAACTCGTCGTCGACGAGGGCCACCAGGCGCGTGGGGATGTGGTCGCGGTTGGCGTCTGCGTGGAAGTCCTGCTCGATATCGGTCAACGGGCGCCCGGCGAAATAGTCGGGCCATTGCGCCTGAAACCACCGCGCCAGGACAGGCACAGCGTCCATGTGATCAGCCAGAAAGGCGATTGTGATCACTGAAGTTAGCGTTTCTTCCAATTTTGCCGGCCCAACCGGGCGGCGATGCGTTGCAGAATGGCCTGGGCCACTTCTTCTTTGCTCATCAGCGGCCAATCTTCGCGGTTGCCGCCCCGCTCAAAGATGATGACGCGGTTGGTGTCTACGGCGAAACCAGCATCGGGCGCGGTGACGTCGTTGAGCACGATCATGTCGAGGTTCTTGCGTTCAAGCTTGCCCAGTGCATTGGCTTCGAGATCGTCGGTTTCGGCGGCGAAGCCCACCACCAGCCGAGGCTGCCCCGGGTTGGCAACGCGCAGTTCGCCCACCGCTTTGAGGATGTCCGGCGTGCGCTCCAACAGGATCGTCTGCTCGCCGGGCAGCTTCTTGATCTTCTTGTCCTCGCTGTGGACAGGACGGTAATCCGCCACCGCCGCCGAACCGATGAGGACGTCGGTGCTGGGCAGGTATTCCATCACGGCGTCGTGCATCTGCTGCGCCGTGGTCACCGGCACACGGGTGACGCCACCGGGCGCGGTCACCGAAAGCGGGGCGTGGATCAGCACCGTGTCCGCGCCCAGATCACGGGCCGCCCGCGCCAGCGCCGCCCCCATCTTGCCCGTGGAATGGTTGCCCACGAAGCGCACAGGATCAATCGGCTCGCGTGTGCCGCCGGCGGTGATCACCACGCGCACGCCCGTCAACGGCCCACCGCGCCCAAGGACGCGACATGCCTGCTCGAAGATCTCGTCGGGTTCCACCATGCGCCCGGCTCCGTGTTCGCCCGAGGCGAGCCGTCCGCTGGCCGGGCCGGCAAAGTCGACGTGCCAACTGCGCAGCGTGTCCGCGTGCTGCTGGGTGGCGGGGTGCTCCCACATGTTGGTTTCCATCGCCGGTGCGATCAGCATCGGTCCTTTGTAGCTGAGCGCCGTGAGCGTGAGCAGTTCGTCCGTCAACCCCAGGGCGAGGCGGGCGATGGTCTGCGCCGTGGCCGGGGCCACGATGAAGAGATCGGCGGCGTGGGCCAGGGTGATGTGTCCACTGCGCAGACGGCCGGTGTCGGTCCAACTCTCGAACGTGTCGGTAGAGACGGCGCGCTGGGTGATAGCCTGAAACGTCACCGGGGCCACAAACTTCGTCGCCGCCTCGGTCATGATCACGTCCACTTGCGCGTTGGCCTGCGTCAAGCGGCTGGCCAGGATCACCGCCTTGTAGCAGGCAATCCCGCCGCTGACACCGAGAATGATTCGCTTGCCGTTGAGGATGGGGGGCATGGGGTTGAGTACCTTGGGTAGTTGATTGGGAAGATGATGGGTTGCGTGGTGCGTAACGTCTCGTAGAGACCATGAACCAATATTGTAACCAGTGTTGCCGACAAAACCTTACGCATTACGCATTACGAATTACGTCCTATTCCTTCGATATACCTCAACAATCCCCCCCAACGTCAACCACGGCTCGTAGCGGTGGATGGTATCGGTGAGGGGGGCGATGACGCCGCCGAGGCCGCCGGTAGCGAGGACCGTGGCGGGCGCGCCCAGTTCGTCTTGGATGCGGCGCAGTAGCCCTTCCACAAGACCGACGTAGCCGTAGACGAGACCGGATTGGATGGCGGGGATGGTGTCGCGGCCGATGGCGGTGGGTGGCGGCGTCAGTTCCACGGCGGGCAGGGCGCTGGCGCGTTCGATCAGCGAGCGGGTGACGGTGTCCAGTCCTGGCGCGATGGCGCCGCCCAGGAAGACGCCGTCGGCGTCGATGACGTTGAAGGTGGTGGCGGTGCCGAAATCGATGACGATCACGGCGTCCTGTACGCTGCGGTAGGCGGCCACGGCGTCGACGATGCGATCTGTGCCGATGGCCTCGGGGCGGCGGACGGCGACGTCGATGCCCAGGGCCAGCCCGTAGCGCACCACCAGTGGTTGCTTGCCCAGCAGGTGGTTGAGCAGGCGCACCCAGACTTCGCCCAGCGGCGCCACCACGCTGCACAGGGCGGCGTCGTCCAGATCGGCCAGGCAGAAACCGGCCTCTTCGAGCAGTTGGCGCAGGAGCAGACGGTACTCGTCTTCGGTGCGTTGCTTGTCGGTGGCGAGCCGCCAGCTTGCGCGGGGCGTCGTCTCTGCTTCGGCCAGATCGTAGACACCGATGACGATGTTGGTGTTGCCGATGTCGATGGCGAGGATCATACGTTAGCGACTCTCCCACGCCGCACGCAGCGCCCGCGCCCGGGTGATCAGATCGTTCATGGGCTGGTCGGGGCCGGTGATCAGGCAACTGCCCACACCCAACGCGGCCGCGCCGGCCTTGGCGTAGGCAGCGGCATTGTCCGCGGAGACGCCGCCGGTGGGCACCAGCGCCACATCGTTGAGTGGGGCGCGCACGGCCTTGAGGTAGGCTGGTCCGCCAAAGTCGGCGGGGAAGAGTTTGAGCAGCGGGCAGCCCATCGCCCACGCTTCTTCGATCTCACTGGGCGTGTAGACGCCGGGGATGTGCAGGATGTCCTTGGCCTGGGCCGCTTCCACCACGGCGGGGCGGAAGCCGGGGGCCAGGGTGAACTGCGCGCCTGCGCTCACAGCGTCGTGGAACTGGGCCACGGTGCGCACCGTCCCCGCGCCGATGAGCATGTGATCGCCGAAGCGCGCCCGCAGCATCTCGATCAGGTCGAGCGCGCCGGGCGTGTTCATCGTCACTTCCATCGCCAGCACCGGCGACGCCAGCAGCGCGTCCCCGATCTCCAGCACCTTCTGCGCCGAAAAGTCCCCGCGCACAATCGGAATAATGCCATTCGCCCTCAACTGCTTAACAGTTGCGTTGATGGATGTCGTCACTTTGGCTGCCTTTCAAGTTGATTGACAATTTGCGATTGCCAATCGTCAATCGCAAATCGTAAATCCTCATAGACTTCGCTTTTCCCCAGTGGTTGTAGTATCCTTAGCAGGATCTTATCCTAGGGCTGGAGGAATCATTAGGTATGAACATTGCGCTCGACGTAATGGGCGGCGATTTCGCGCCGCAGGAAATCGTGGCCGGCGCCGTGCTGGCTGCGCGTGAATATGGTATCACGGTTTCGCTGGTAGGCAAGCCCGGCGCCATTGAGCAGGAATTGGCGAAGCACGACGTCAGCGGGTTATCGCTGCCGATTGTGCCGGCGTCGGAAGTGATCGAGATGCACGACAAGCCGGCGCAGGCTGTCCGCAACAAAAAAGACAGTTCCATGGCGGTGGCGTGCCGATTGGTGAAGTCGGGCGAGGCGCAGGCGTTTGTGACAGCGGGAAACACCGGTGGCGCGCTGGCTGCGGGCATCCTCCACATTGGGCGCATGAAAGGCATTCATCGCCCAGCGCTGATCACGCCCTTCCCCACGCAGAATGGTTTTTGCACCTTGCTGGATGTGGGCGCCAACGCCGACGTCAAGCCTGAGAACCTGCAACAGTTCGCGGTGATGGGTACGATCTACGCCAAACGGATCATGAACATTGCCAATCCTAGCGTGCGCATCCTCAGCAACGGCGAGGAACAGGGCAAGGGCAGCCAACTCGTGATCGAAACCGCCCAACTGCTCGAACGGACGCCAGGCGTCAACTTTCAGGGCAACATCGAAGGCCGCGACGTGATGACCGGCGCCGCGGACGTGATCATCACCGACGGTTTCACCGGCAACGTGCTGATCAAGACGGCGGAGGGGATGGTCAAACTCTTCCGCAGCGTGCTCACCGAGGAACTGAAAGCGTCTCCGGTGACCGCGGTGGGCGGCCTGTTGTCGCGTCCGGCCTTCAACCGCATGGCGCGCCGTCTCGATGATAGCGAATTCGGCGGGGCCATCCTCATGGGGCTGAGCAGCGTCCTCGTGGTGGGGCATGGCAAAAGCAACGCCAACGCCACACGTCACGCCATCCGCGTGGCCAAGCAGTCGATTGAATTGAAGATGATCGAAGAAGTGCAGCACGGCATTCACGAAGTCAACGAATCGGCGGCGCTGCCGGCGGGCGTAACGCAGGAGCCATAGACAGAACCGCAGCCAAAAGCAGCGGCTACGGTTCTGACAAAATCTTAGTGTTCAAAAGCCGGTTGTTTGTTGTAGCCCCGTCATACAGCGGTATTTCAATCATCCGTCGCGTACGAAAGAACAGGCATGAAAGTCTATCGAAATCTCTCAACCATTCGCACAAAAGAACAGCGTGGCCGGCGCATCACGCTGGGCGGTCTTGGCATTCTCTTTTTGGGGCTGCTGTCCAGTTTCATACCCAACTGGTACCCGCCCACTGAACCTTCGGCCAATCCAATCATTCACTTTTTGCAGTTCAACTGGGCCTACATCAGCTTTGGCGCGCTGGCGATTGGCTTTATCGCCTCAAACATCGGCAGCTACTACATCAACCGCTTTGCCGCCCGCCGCTGGCCGGGGACGAAGCAGATCGCCCGCCCCGATGAGTTGTTGGAACGCAGCCTGAAAGGCTTCGACGACAAGTACAGCCTCTTCCTGTGGAGCCTGCCGCAGAGCAACTATCTGTTGGCCGGGCCATCGGGCATCTACCTCTTTGCGCTCAAAGGCGACAAGGGCAAGGTGACGGTGGAGGGCGACCGCTGGCGCGAGGCGTTCAGCATCGGGCGCTTCTTCACCGCCTTCACCCGTGAAGGGTTGGGTAACCCGTCACGTGAGTTGCAGGAGGAAGCCGAGCAGGTGCGTGTCCTCTTGCAACAGGGCGAAGCCGCCGGCGAGTTGACCTTCGATACCGCCGACGTGCGATCCAGCAGGCGGCGATCTTCATCCACCCCGAAGTCCAACTCAACGCCAACAACCCATCCGTTTTCTGCCATGACCACAGGCGAAGTCAAAATTCATCCGCGACACCAAAGGCACGCCTAAACACCGGCCAGGTTACTTGAGTTGACGGATTACTTCAAGGCAAAGAGTGTTTTGGGGTCGAGTGAGTCTTCGACAAGTTGGGATGATGTGAGGAGGCGAAGATGCGACGCCAAACACGCATCTTCGCCTCCTCACTCTCTTCTCAAACCCCAGCCCCCGCTCCTTCATACTCACGTACCGATTGCGCCCGATGATCAGATGATCGAGGACGTCCACGTTCAGGAGTTCGCCTGGCCTGGACGATTTTACGTGGCGCGCACGTCTTCGGGGCTGGGGTGGGATCACCGCTGGGGTGATTGTGGACCACGATCAGGGCGGCGCTGTTGGCCCGGATCGCCTCTTGAAAGACTTCGCCGATGCGGATCACCGCCGTATTCAGGCTCCCCGCGTAGATGGTGACGATGCGCTGCACCCGGTTCTTGGTATCGAGCAGCACGGTGCGCATCTGCTCCCGCTCTAGCAAACCCATTTCCAGCATCAACACATTGGCCACGTCGGCAGGGCTGCGGATCTGCATCCGCTCCTGTGGGCCGGAGAGCAGCAGACGTCGTCCTAGCTCCAGCGCGGCCTTGATCGTGTTGATCTTGGCCTGGCCCAGCCCATGTGCGGTGGACAGTTGCTCGAAGCTGGCTTGCGACAGCCCGGGCAAGCCGTTGAAGTCGATCGGCAATCGCTCGGCCATGCGGATCACATTCTCGCCCTTGTTTCCGGTGCGCAGGATGATGGCCGAAATGGCTCCGCCGTGCTCAAAGAGTGTGCACCGGCATATTCCAGCGCTCACGCAGCCTGCTGACTCGGGCAGATCTCTGATCATGGGGGTGTAGGTGGCGGACGTGGTGTCCGCGCGTACATCGCGATCCTCGTACGATACGGGGTGATCAACACGAAGGTGCTCCTTTGGTGCGAAGATGAGAGAGACGGAGAATTTCAAATTTGCCGGTACGCCCGCCGCACATCGCGCAAAAACTGCGTCGCTTGTGCAAATTCCGGCGCATCGACTTCGAGCTTGGCGGCGATAGTGGCGGCGAGGCGCAGCAGTGTGCCGGTGGGCAGGCTGCTGTCGCGATAGCGGTTCAGCGCCTCGCGGATCAATTCATCGTCTTGGGGGGTGAGGCGGCGGATGTGGACGAAGCGCAACAGTAATTCTTCGTCCACTGTTTCGGGGGCAGATCCGGTGGCAGTGCCAGGGACAGACGCGGACACGGCGACACCGGTCAGGCTGCTCAGTTGCACATCGGCCCGCTCGCGCGCCACAAAGGTGCCTGCGGCGAAGTCGCCCAGTCGCCGCGACCGATGATTGAAGAACATCACGATCAGGCCAAGGCCGTAGCCCGACGGCGAAAAGTCGACGATGCGCGCAGGTTGCCGGATCACCACGTCGATGAAGCCGGCCGGTTGCCGTCCACGCGCAGGGCGCAGTTTTGACCATGCGTTTGCCGGGGGTCTGCGGTTAATACTCGAAGAAAACGTAGTAACCCCAGAAAATCAAGTTGACCAATGCATAGATCGCCAACAAGAAACCTTCGATCCAACCAGGCGTGTCTGGGTCCGCGGCCTGTTCGGGCAAGTTGCTGCCGATCACCGCCAGCCCCACAAAGAGGACAATGTTGAGCAAAAACGGCGCCCCACCGATGAGGATCGAATCATTCAGCGCCGCGATGAAGCGGTTACGCGATGCCGGCCACCTCGTGGGCGAAGGTCACATTTTCGGGCGTATCCACAACAGCCGCGCCTGATCAGAAAGCTGGACGGGCGATCCATGTGGTTCCTGTTGGAAGATATGGTACGATTTTCGATAAACTATATTCTCTACATCCTCCGCAGAAAGCGCAAAACACAGAAAGCCGGTTGCCCATGCGCATCAGGACGTTCATCGAAAAGCGACAGACCGATTGGCAGCGGTTGGAGACGCTGGTCAATGCGCGCCAAAAGCAGCGGAGACGCTCTCCGCCGCCGATCTCTACGAGTTGGGGACGCTCTACCGCAGCGCACATCGGATCTGGCGTTGGCGCAAGCGCGATTTCCCCAACGGCCGGGTGACCACCTACCTCAACCAACTCGTCAACGCGGACATGGCCTGATCTACGCGAGGAGCCGCTACGCCGCCAACAGGTGAGCGATTTCTTCACCGTCACCTTTCCGCAGTTGTTTCGGCGACTGCTGCCGTACCCATGGTCTCGTTCCTGATCTTCTTTGTCCCCACGCTGGTGGCGTTTGTGGTGGCGGCGGACACCGGGCGCGTCTACATCTTTCAACTTGGACGCCAACGCCCGAAGCGCTGGTGCGCCTGCGTAGAATCCAATAGCGAACTGTGGACAGACATCTTGATGTGCATTCGGCGGCTTCGGCGCTGGGCCCTCACCAACAACATCGGCGTTGTGGCCACACTGGCCTTCGCCGGATCGGCCACGGCGGGGCTGTTCGTTGTTTATCCACTGCTGATCCAGCGGATTGAGCATCGGCGGCGTGTTCGGTCTGCTGCAAGCGCATGGCATGAGCGGCCCGGATTGGCCGAATTTGTGGTGGCGCACGCTTCCATCGAACTGAGTGTCATCTTCCTGGCGGGTGGGTGCGGGCTGTACGTGGGTGAAGCGATCATCCGTCCTGGGCTGCTCAGCCGCAAGGACGCGCTCGTGCAGCGCGCCCGCGTCGCCGTTTCCATCGTCCTCGGCTGCGTGCCACTGCTCGTCCTCGCCGGGATCATCGAAGGCTTCATCAGCCCCAGCGGCCTGCCCTGGATCGTCAAAACCGCCGTCGGCGTGGGAACCGGTGTAGCGTTGTACTGGTACTGGTTGAGACCCCCTTCTAGTAGATAGCGCCACAAGAGAAACAGTGGCAACCCGTCACGCCAATCTTACGACTTGACAAGAACACCCGTTCAAGTAGACTATACTTCTACTCAATCACAAAGAACAAATCACAGATCCACATGGGATGTGAGCATGACCAACATCACGACAGCGGTTCACAAGATCCTCTTCTCGAATCGCACCATTTTTCGTCAGTTGATGGAATCCTTTATCCTCCAACCGTGGGTGGACCAGCTCGATTTCGACAGTGCGGAGCACGTTGACAAGTCCTTTGTCCGGAAGAGTACCACCAGACAACGGAAAGCGATCTCATCTATCGCCTGCCTTGGAGCGAACGAACTCTACGTTTACGTATAGGGTTCCAGTCCAGCGTAGATCACTGGATGGTGTTGAGGATGCTCAATTACATCACCAACTTCTACATGGCCTGGCATAAAGAGCACAAAGACTCAAAAAAACTGCCGCCTATCTTTCCCTCTTATTGTATAATGGAGACGAGCGTTGGTCGGCGGCGCAGACGATGGACGGATTGGTGGAAAGCGAACCTTCTCTGGGTGACTATGCCATCGGCTTTTCGTTACTTCAAACTCGCCGTCAATGAGTTTAGCCAAGAGCAGTTACTCGACATTCAGAACATCGTCTCTGCGCTCTTCCTAGCCGAATCTCTCGACCTGACATCGACCTATTCAAACCGATCAGTTCGTCGCACTCTTTGACAGCGAGGAAGACAAACAAGCCATCTCGCTCTTCTTGAACTGGTACAAACAATTAGCCATTCACGGTCGCGTTAGACAGGAAGACTACGCTTCGCTTGCAGAAGTCTATCGTTCCGCAGAGGAGGTCAGAAGCATGTTGCAGACTACATTCGCCCAAGAACGTCAACGTTGGTTAGAAGAGGGACGCGAGGAAGGTCGCGAGAAGGGTCGCGAGGAAGGTCGTGAAGAAGGCCGCGAGCAAGGAATTGCCCAAGTCGCGTGGACGATGCACAGGCGCGGATTTGCTCTTTCTGTCATCGCAGATATCACCGGCCTCAGCGAGGACGAACTCAACATGCTCCTCACGTCTGCGCCACCCGACGATGTGAATTCATAATGCGCAATGCAACCGGCCCGCCGAGAACGCGTTCTCGGCGGGCCGGTTGCCATCAAGCTACTGCCAGATTTTCGTGAGTCAAGCGCACGATGACATACCAGAAGCGAGTGTAACTCACTCCCGCTGCACCGCGGGCAAGTAGACGTTCATCTCCCCTACCACCACAAAGGACGCCTCCGCCGCGGACGCCCCATTCCCTGCCACATCACGGACCCCACCCAGCACACTTAACACATACCCACCCACCGCCAACGGCTGCGTCGGGTAGGCGACGATTTCGCGGCTCTGGCTGTCGTAGCCGATGCGCAAGGACACACCCGTGCCGCCGTCTCGCGTCAACTGCACCGTGGCCGAAGTGACCGTAGATTCGTCCAGCGCTTCGGAGAAGGCGAGGCGCAAGGCTGGACCGTACGCCGTCCCCGCGGCGTCGCTGAAGAGCGGACGATCATCCAGCGCTACCACGCTGCCCGACACCGGCATCATCGCCGTGATGCTGGGCGATTGCGTGTCACCCGTAGCATTCACGGTGACATGCACCTGTGCCGCCACACTCTCGGTGACGCCGTTGCTCACGCGGAAGGTGAAGGCGTCCGCGCCGGTGAAATTGGCCGACGGCGTGTAGGTGAGATTGGGCGGCGTCCCCGTCAGCGCACCGGCCGACGGGGCATCGACGACGCTGAATGTGAGCGGCAGATCGGCGGCGTCGCGCCCTTGCAGGATGACGGCAACGGGCGTGGCGTAGTTCGTCGTCACCTGCTGCGGGTAGGCGACCAGCGGCGCGATCTGGTTGATCACGGCGTTGGTGGGCGTCTCCTCGGGGACGCTGGGGAAGTAGACCGTGGCGCGGTTGAAGATGACCGTGCCGGAGGGCAGACCGCCCTTGAGGCGCACGGTGTAGGTGACCGCGCCGGTCGAGTCGGCGTCGCCCTTCGGCCCCAACTCGCCCACCAGCCACACCAGTTGACGATCCTCGGCCAGGTAGACGTGTTCACCCTGCACCGCCAGCGTCGATTCGTCGAACTGCGCCGGCAGCTCATTGACCACATAGACGCCATAGGCGCGGCCTGCGCCTTCGTTTTCATAGGTGACGGTGTAGGTCACCTGTTGGCCGGGCAGCAGATCGCCCGCCGGACCGTAGAGCGCGTTGGGGTCCTTGGCCACGAGCAGACCGACGTCGCTACAGCGGTCCGCGCCGCCGGTGCAGGTGACGTCTTCGGCGCGGCCGATGGGCAGGTAGCCATTGAGGCGGGTCACGCCGCCTTCGGTGCAATCTTTGCAGCCGCCCTTCTCGTTGTACCCTGCCACGCAGCGTTGACCACTCGCCGTGCAGTAGACGCGCCCGGGCGTGCCGTACGCGCCGGTAGTGCCGTTACACTCTTCCTTGATGCACGCCCGCACGCCGAAGATGCCCAGCGTGTTGTCCACCGACCAGCGCACCTGGCCCGCGGTGCAGCAGTTGGAACTGGGATCGTCGTCGCAGGCTTTGTTGCAGTCCTTGATCTCCTTGGTGATCTGGTAGATCTCGTAGCCGGTGCTGAGGGCGCTGCCCGTGCCGCCGGTGGCCAGCGTCCAGAAGAAGACCTTGGCCACCTTCGTAGTGACCACCTTGAACGTGATCTTCTTGCCCACGCAGTTGATCTTGCAGCGTGCCGGGGTGCAGGCCGCCGCCTCCGTCGCGGACACGTCACCCTCGGCGTCGCGCCAATCGCCCCAGAAGACACGTTCCGCGGTGGACAGCGTCATCGTCATGCCGCCCGTCGTGTCTTCGAGGACGAGCGAATCCGCGCCCGCCGTGGTCGCCAGCACGAGGCCGCCGCTCACCGTCAACGTGCGCACGCTGCGTTTGTCCGAGCCCTGCATCACCGCGCCGTCGATGACGTCGCCGTCGCTGAACTGTTCCCGCGCCGCGCCCAGGAAGGTGAATCCCTGGCCCAGCGAACGGGTGTAGAGCGTGTTGAGTTCGGCATTGGCGGCGCGCAGCGCGTCGAACTGTCCTTGCGTGAGGGTCTGGCGGCTGAGCATGGTCACCGGCGCGTAGTCCAGGTACTCGCTCAGATCCACGTCCGCGGATGGGTAGTTGGCGGCGGCGAAGAGCGTGAGGGTGCCGTCCTGGTAGTCGCGCGGCAGGCCCCACTGGAAGCGCACACGCGCCGAAACCAGCGCTGCGCTGCCGGGGGCCAGGTTGCCCAACTTCCAAAAGACCTGATGTCGTTCGGGCCAGTAGACGCCGCCCTGACTGCTATCCACGTAGTCGGCGGCGCGGGGGAGTTGCACCACCACCACGGCGCTGTTCACCGTTTGCGTGAGCAGGTTAAGCACCTGCACGCCGTACTCGGTAGTCTGGCCGGGGCTGACCAGCGACGGCCCGCCCGTGGACACGAAGACGTCACCGCTGACAGGCGCGGCCACCTGATCCGCGGACGTCAGCCACGGGTCGAAGAGGACGTTGTCGCCCACGTTTTCGCCCTGACCGTTGGGATTGGACGCAGCGTTGAACGGACCGCTGGCGTCGCCCCACCAGTTGTAGCGGGCGTCCAGCGCGGGCGCGTTCCAGTTGACGACGCCTTCCTCGGCGTTGTTGTGGATGCTGTTGTTGCGGAAGACAGGCGGCTTCGTCCACACCCAGTTGAGGTAGACGCCTTTCTTGGCCGAATGGTGGATCTCGCAGTTCTGGATCCAGATCGGGCTGGGCGACACCTCAGAATGGCCGTCTGCCGAAATCATGGCGTTGACGTTGCCGCTGCCGCCGTAGCCCACTTCGCAGTAGCGCAGCAACAGCGCCGCCTGATCGTAGGCAGCGCTGATGCCCGACCATGCCCCCGGCGTCTCCGCGCCGCCCAGGAAGCGGATCGGGTGGGCGGCGCTGCCCAGAGCGTAGAGCGCGCCGCCGGCCGCGATGTGGATGCCCACCGGCGAATCGTAGATGTTCTTGTCGAAGTAGAACGTTGTGCTGGGCTGGATCGAAAGCAGCGCATCTTTGGCAATGTTGATATGACCGTTGACGCGCACAGCCACGCCCGCTTCGCCCAGATTCCACTGACGCGCGCCGCCCACGTCGCAGCCGGGCAGGTGGATCACGTCTTTGCCGTTGCCCACGGCGCTGAGGTTCGCCGCGGTGATCGATCCGTTGCAGTACCAGGTGACGGCGGCGTCCACATTGTTGTTGAGCGTCACATTTTCCAGCTTCAGATCGACGTTGTGCGCGCCGGGAAAGGTGATGCCTTTGCGCCGTTCGGGATTGTCACCGCTGCCGCCGTTGTTGCTGATGTCCAGATTCGTCAGTGTGGCGAAGATGCTGCTGGCGCTCGTCGATCCCGAAACGCCGGACCAACCGTTGCGGCTGATGCTGCCGCCGTCCCACTCCAGGTGCAGCGTGCTGTTGTGACGCGTGTCCAGGTAGAGACCGGTCTGCCCGTTGTCCACGGCGCTCACATCCTCGAAGATAGGCGAGATCGTGGCGTCTGCCGGGCTGACACTGTAGACGCCCTCGCGATCGTTGTGGTGGACGGTGCAGTTGCGCACCTGGGCGTCGTCGGTGTCCACCTCCAGGCCGCCCATGCCGAAGTTGCCGCTGCTGGCGTAGCCGATATCGCAGTGATCGAGGCGCAGCCGGCTGCCTTCCTTGGCCCACAGGCCGATCCAATGCTGGCCGCTGTCACCTGCCGCGGCCAGCTTCGACGTGAAGGTGATGGGCTGACTGACGGTCCCCTCGGCCAGGAGCGCGCCGCCGTCGGCCACGTTGATACCGTGGGCGGCGCGGAAATTGAGCAGCGTCCCCGGCTGCACGGTGAGCGTGGCGTCGTTGGGGACATTGAGCAGACAGAGCGTGAAGCCGCACACGAAGTCGAACGGCGCGCCGCCCAAGGTGACACTGCGGGTCATGGCGCTGCCGAGATCGATCATCACGCTGTCGGCGTCGTTGCCGCTGAACGCCAGATCGGCGAACGACGGCTGCATGTTCACCGTCTCCTGGTAGACGGCGTAGCCGCGCCCGTTGGCGGCGGTGTTGCCCATGATCTGCACATTGTGAATAGCGGGGGTGAGATCCTCGCCGTCGAGGTAGACACCTTTGCCCTTGCCCGCGGTGACCACCCCATCGCGCAAGGACACGTCGCCGCCGCGCACGTCGATCTGGGCGCGCCCGTAGCCGAGCGTGGCGTTGAAGACATCCGACCCGGCGTAGCCCACGAAGAAGTTGCTCAGATCGCCGCGCCCGCCAGCGCGGAAGACAAGGCCGTACCAGTCTCCGGCAGCGCCGCTGCTGGCGCCGTTGCCGTTGGTGTCGCCGCCGTGGGCGTCGTCTTTGAGGCTGGTGAAGACGACAGGCTGCGCCGGTATCCCCTGCGCCACGAGTGCGCCGTCCACAATGAACGCGGCGCTGTCCGCGGAGCTGTAGCCGGGGCCGACGCCGGCGAATTTGATCACCACGCCCGCTCTGCAACGTCAACGTGACGCCGCTGGGCACAACGATGTTGCGTCCACCGCGGTGTAGACGCCGCTACTCCAGGTGGTGGTGCTGCCGATGGGCGCGCAGGCGTCTGCGTCCGCTGCAGCGGGCGCTGCTGCGGGCGCAGGACGCGCCGCGCTCAGCGAAAACCAAAGCGCCGCGGCAGTCAGCCCACAAACGATGAAAGCAGGTAGGATGCGTAGCGAACCGTCGAATGATGAATGTCGGTGAAATGGAAGACAGGAGAGAGGACGGAGCGAACCGGCGACGAAACGACGACATGGTCACCTCCTGCGTATGGGTGAGGTATTGATGAGGGATGAATTCGGTTGCTTCTTCAATATAGTGCCGTGCCTGCGCCATTTCACCCGACAAATGACCGGAAACCGGCAAATAAACGGAATAGAACGCCGCTCCGCCCAATCCGCGTTCTATTCCGTTGGACAAAGCGCGACCGACCGTCTATCCTGTGATCTGTTTCCGACAAGCTTGATCGAGGACATTCATGCGCCGGTTGCAGCCAGCCTGGCTCACAGCATTCTTCCTGCTTCTGCTCTGGCTCCTGCTGGGTCCATTGTGGGCGCAGCCGGGGATCCCCAACAGCGCCGACGGCATTCTACATCTTCACCGCAGCGCTGCCATGACCCGCGCCTGGGCCGACGGTGTGCTCTGGCCGCGCTGGTTCCCCGACGTCTACCAGGGACTGGGCGCGCCGGTTTTCCACTACTACACCTCAGTCTTCTACCTGACGGTGGCCGCACTGCATAGCTTTTCGATCCCGCTGGCCGCAGCCGCCAAGACGGTGATCAGCCTCTTCTTTCTCCTGTCCGCGTTGGCAACGCGCAACTGGATCGGGCGTCTGCTGTCGCCAGCGGCGGGGATGGCGGCGGCGCTGCTCTACGTTTCGCAGCCGCTCTTCTTCCGCGAGTATTTTTTCCAGGGCAACTACCCTCAACTGATCGGGCTGCTGTGGCTGCCGGTCGTCTTTTGGCGCTTCACGGCGCTGGCGGACGAACCCAGTTGGCGCAACTGGCTGTTGGCCCCGCTCACCCTCGCCGTGCTGATGACCACCCACAACCTGACGGCGATGCTGGGCTGTGGGCTGCTCGTGGTCTACGTTGCAGCGTTGACGCTGTTTCGACGATCCTGGCGTGCGGCGTGGGTGGGGGCAGCGGCGTTTGCCACGGGTTTGGGGCTGAGCGCCTTTTTCTGGCTGCCGGCGCTGGCCGACCTGAACCTGGTGAACATCCAGGGCGCGCGGACAGGCGATTTCGCCTTCGCGCAGCATTTCCTCTCGTGGCGTGCTCTGCTGTCCGCGCCGCCGCTGCTGGACGCACGCGCCGCCAACCCGCCGTTTCCGCATCAGCTCGGCTGGGCCGCGTTTTTTGCGCTGGGATTGGCCGCTGCGTTGCTCATCGTGCAGATTGTGCGACGGCAGGCAAGGTGGTGGGCGACAGGATGGGCGATCCTCGGCGCGGGGATCGTGGTGATCTGCCTGGGCTTGACGTTGCCGCAGAGCGAAGCGCTGTGGACGTGGATCCCCGGCCTGCCGATGCTGCAATTCCCCTCGCGGCTGCTGGGGCCGGCAGCGCTGGGTGTGGCGCTGTCGGTGGGCGGCGGTGTCGCGTCCTGGCGCGGACGGCGCGGGGAATGGGCGGCGGTGGCCGCGATCCTGGCTGCGGTGGGCGGCGGCAGCGCCGTCTTCCTCTTTCCGCGCCAGCCCTTCCTGCCGATGACGACGCTTTCGAGCGCGCAGACCATCGTCTACGAACGCGAAAGCGGCGCGTGGGGCATGACCGGCAGCAACGAATTCTTGCCGCGCTGGGCTGGCCTGCCCGCGCCCGACGCCGCGGAGACACTCGCCGCGCAACGCCTTGGCCCCACCGTCACGTGGACGTGGGAGACCCCGCATCGGCTGTTGGTGGACGCGGGCGAGGGGGCGATCCCCAGCGCGGACGGTGGGATCGTGTTGCCCGTCCACTACTTCCCGGCGTGGGCAGCGATGGCGGACGGACTGCCGGCCGCGGTATCACCGACGGCGGATGGGCTGGTGCGCGTGGAAAGCGACGTCCCTGTGCAGGTGGTGATGTTGCGCTGGCGCGGAACGCCGTGGGAGATCCGCGGGGAGTGGATCAGCCGGGTTGTGGTGATTGGCTGGTTGGTGGCGATAGGGTGGCGAGAAAAGGCAAAAGGCAAAGCGCAATCCGACCGCAGCGGTCGGCGGCAAAGGGGCAAAGGTGGGGCAGCGAAGCCGATGCCGCGGGCGGCGATGATTGGGTTGACGGTGGGGGTGTTGGGGTTGATTGGGGGGCGCTACGCCATCGAGTGGACGGGGCTGGGCTGGTTCCAGCGATCTTCGCCGCCGGGCGCGGTGACGGGGGTGGATCATGCGCTGAATGTGACGTTCACGAGCCGGGCGGGATCGTCGGTGAGGTTGCTGGGGTGGGAATGGGTGTCGTCGCCGCGGATCGCGCCGGGCGCGCCGCTGCAACTGCGTCTCTACTGGCAGGCCGACGCGCCGATCACCGAGAGTTTACAGAGCTTTGTGCATCTCTACTCGCCGCAGATCAAGCAGAGTTGGGCGATTGGGCAGAACCTCAACCCGGGGCGCGTGAACACCACAAACTGGAACCCGGCGCTTTACTACGTGGACGATGTCTCCGTCGAGGCGCCGCCGCAGATGCCGCCAATTGCAGTCGACGTCGCGGTGGGTCTACTCGACGACGCCGGTGAGCGGCTCAACGTCGCCGCCGCGGAAGATGGTCTTTTCCCCCTGACAACCATGACCGTCGACACGGTGCGTCCTGGCGCGGCGCGGTTGACGCCGTCGGTCGGGGCGCAAGCCGACTTCGGGGACGGGCTGCACCTGGCGGGCTACGATCTGCTGCCCGCGCCGGGTGGGCCGATCCTGCGCCTGCACTGGGACGTACGCCGTCCTGTGGCCGAGGATCTGCGTCTCTTCATCCACCTGCTCGATGCCGAGGACAACCTGGTGGCGCAGTTCGACCGCGATCCGCTACAGGGGACGCTGCCCACCAGCCTGTGGCCGCCCGACGCCCGCATCGTGGACGAAAACCAGCTCATCTTGCCCGCGGATCTGCCCACAGGCGACTATCGTTTTTTGGTGGGGTGGTACAACCCAGCAAGAGACAGCCGCCTGCCCGTGCAGCCCGACGCAACGTCGGCGGCACAGTTCACAGGCGACGCGCTGCAAGTTCCGCTGTACGTACCGCCGCCGTGAGGTAGAACGCGGAGTGTGGTATAAAACATCTTGTGCCGACATCGGCACGCATCCATCCTTCAGCAAGGAGTCAACCTGTGCAAGCAGATTTGGTTCTCTACAACGGTGACATTCACACCATGGATCGCCGCCATCCACGCGCCACGGCGGTGGCGATTGCCGGGGATCGGTTCGTGGCGCTGGGCGGCGACGACGCCATGCGCGGCCTGCTCAAAGAAGACGGACGCGCCGTCGATCTGGGTGGGCGCACGGTGACGCCGGGCTTCATCGACGCGCACATTCACTTTCTTTCCTACGGCCTGAGCCTGCGCGAGATCGATCTGGTGAACACGCCGACGCTGGCTTCGGCCCAGGATCGGGTGCGCGCCCGCGCCGCGGAAACCCCGGCGGGCCAATGGCTCATGGGCCGCGGCTGGGATCAGTCGGTGTGGACCGACGGCGACTTTCCACACAGGACGGATCTCGACGCCATCACCAGCGAGCATCCTGTCTTTTTGCGGCGTAAATGTGGACACGTGGGCTGGGCCAACAGCACGGCGCTGGCGCTGGCCGGCATCACGGCGCAGACGCCCGACCCCGACGGCGGCGAAATCGAACGAGACGAACAGGGCGAGCCCACGGGCATCCTCAAGGAAAACGCCCAGGAGTTGATGTTCAAGCTGCTGGCCGATCCGTCGAACGACGAGGCGGCAGACGCTGTACGCGCCGCCATGCAGAACGTCCACCGCATGGGCATCGTGGGCGTCCACAACCTGGAAGGCGCGGCCGCGCTGCGCGCCATGCAGCATCTGCGCCAGACCGGCGAACTCAAATTGCGGGTAATGGCCCAGGTCCCCGAAGCGGATCTGGACGCGGCGATTCAGCTTGGGCTGCAATACGATCTGGGTGACGAGATCCTGCGCATCGGCGCTGTGAAGGTGTTCAGCGACGGCGCGTTGGGCGCGCGCACAGCGTGGATGGTCGATCCCTACGAAGGCGAACCCGACAACTATGGCATCGCCGTGGCCGACGCCGAGCACATGCGCGCCGTGGTGGACAAAGCCGTGCGCGCCGGGTTCCCCGTCTTCACCCACGCCATCGGTGACATGGCCAATCGTGTGGTCCTCGACGCCATTGAGGCCAGCCGCCGCGCCGGGATCGGCCTGAACCTGCGCCACCGCATCGAGCACGCTCAGGTGCTCCACCCCGACGATCTGGATCGCTTCGCGGCGTTGGGCGTCATCGCCTCGATGCAGCCTATCCACTGCACACAGGACATGCTCCTGGCCGACAAAAACTGGGGCGTGCGCAGCCGCTATGCCTACGCCTGGCGCACGCTGTGGGACAGCGGCGCGATCCTGGCCTTCGGCTCCGACGCGCCGGTAGAGACGCCCGACGTGATCCAGGGCATCCACGCCGCGGTCACCCGTACCCGCGCCGACGGCACCCCCGGCGGCGACGGCTGGATCCCCGAAGAGCGTATCGCCGTCCACGAAGCGGTGTGGGCGTACACGGCGGGTGCAGCCTACGCCGGCGGCGAAGAGACGATCAAAGGCACGATCACGCCGGGCAAACTGGCCGATCTCGTCGTGCTGTCGCAGGACATTTTCAGCATCAACCCTGCCGCCATCCTGGAGACAGACATCGTGGCTACCGTCTTCGGCGGTGAATTCGTCCACGATACGGGGCTGGTGTAACGCAGAGATTTGGACACGGATTTGCAGGATTTTCAGGACTCAGAGGACGATGCCACTGCAACAACTGTTTTCATATATCTCAGTGGTGTCATTTCTGATTTGCTGTAGCGTCATTCCTGACGTCCTGAAAATCCTGCAAATCCGTGTCCCAAAACATCCCCAGGTTCAATCAAGAGGTTAGCAATGGCATCAGAAACAGTCTTCGTCCAGGGCTTGGCGCTGAGTGAGGCGTTTTACCGGGAAGCGGTGCTGCCGGTGTTGCAGGTGGACTTCCCGGGGCTGCGCCATGCAGCGGCGCTGATTGGCAGTGGATCCGAGGTCCTCGGTTTCGACGATGTGATGTCTTCGGATCATCACTGGGGGCCGCGGGTGATGCTCTTTTTGGATGATGCCGATCACGCGGCGCAGGCCGCGGACATCCACGAGCGGCTGCGGCATCGGCTGCCGCATTCGTTCCGCGGCTACCCCACAAGTTTCAGCGAACCCGATCCCAACGACAACGGCGTGCAGCAACTGGTGGCAACCGACAGTGGACCGGTGAATCACCGCGTCGAGATCACGACGATCCGCAGCTTTTTCGAGTCCTATCTCGGTTGCGATGTGACGCAGCCCCTCGCCGCCGAAGATTGGCTCACCTTCACCACGCAGAAACTGCGCACGATTGTGGCGGGCGATGTCTTTCACGATGAAGTTGGGTTGAACGAAGTGCGAGCGCGCTTTACGTGGTATCCACACGACGTCTGGCTCTATCTGCTGGCGGCGGGTTGGGCGCATCGGCCAGGAAGAACACCTGATGGGCCGCGCCGGTCTCGTGGGCGACGAAATCGGCTCGGCGCTGTTGGGCGGGCGACTGGTGCGCGACGTGATGCGTCTTTGCTTCCTCATGGAACGCCAATACGCGCCCTACCTCAAGTGGTTCGGCACGGCCTTCGCTCGCCTGGCCTGCGAGCCCGAGTTCACAGACACATTGCAGCGCGCTGACATCCGTCACTCCTGGCGAAGGCGCCAGGACGCGCTCGTCCCCGCGTACGAGGCGCTGGCGCGGATGCACAACCGTTTGGGCGTCACCAATCCGATGCCCGAAAACGCACGTTGGTTCTTTGGCAGGCCGTTCCAGGTCATCGCGCTGCATGGCTTCGCCGACGCCCTGATTGAGCGGATCGAGGATCCGCATGTTCGCGGCATTGCCCAAAAACGGCCTATCGGCAGCATCGATCTCTTCAGCGACAACACAGATTTCCTGGAGTCAACCAACCTGCGCAGCGCTGTACGCGATCTCTATCAATAAAACCAGACCAGAGATTGATCCACGAAGGCACACGAAGATACACGGAGGCAGAGAAAAGCGAGGGACACGGATTTCAGGATGAGCAGGATGGCAGAGAGAAAAGATATACAGTCATCATTAGAAAGTCCTGAAACTCCGCGCAATCCGTGTCCGTTCTCTTCTTCCGCTCTTCGCGTATCTTCGTGTGACTTCGTGGATCAACTTCTGCCCCATTTCTGCAACCGGAGTATCTGGCAATGACCGCCAATTTCCTAAGAACTTTGCCCCAAAACGCCCGTTCGCTGGCCGAGGAATCGCTCACGTGGACCGACCAGTATTGGGATCCCGCCAACGCCCTGCTGGCCCTCGATTCTGAAGACCTGGCAGGCCCTGTACACCACAGCGTGCGCAATTCTTCGTGGTACGCGCTGGGGTTGCTCATGCGCAGTGAAGACGGAAAAGACGACGGCGATTTCGAGCGCGCTGTGCGCACGTTTCACGCCGTCCTCGATTACCAGTTCGACGAACCGGGGACGCCCTACCACGGCACCTGGTATCGCTCCCCCCAAGAAGATCACCCGCCCGCCGACGCCATTGTGTGGCGGCACTACGATCCCAACTGGCGGCAGTTCATCGGCACAACGTTGATGCTGGCGCTGGAAGAATTCGGCGACCGCCTGCCCGCCGATCTGATCGCCCGCATGGGCCGCGCCATCGATCTCGCCATCGAAGGTGAACCGCCGGATCGCTGCGCGCCGCACTACACGAATATTGCGCTGATGAAAGCGGCGCTGATGACGTGGGCCGGCAAACGCTATGATCGCCCCGACTGGTTTGCCGAAGGCGAACGCTTCGGCCAGGCGGCCTACGATGTCTTCGCGGCGCATGGCACCTTCCACGAATACAACTCGCCCACCTACTACGGTGTCAACTTCTACGCGCTGGCATTGTGGCGACACTACGCCACATCGGATCAACTGGCGGCGCAGGGAACGGAGATGGAAGCCGCGCTCTGGCGCGACGTCGCCGCCTTCTACCACGCCGGTCTGGGCAACGTAGCCGGCCCGTACAGCCGCACCTACGGCATGGACATGCGCAAATACGGCGCGCTGCTGGGCATGTCGGTCTGGCTGGCCGTGGGGCGCGAACTAGCGCCTTTCCCCCGCGAGGATGGCATGTTCGCGCACGGCCACGACTTCACCTTCGGCCCGCCGCTGGCGCTGGTTGGGACAGAAGTCCCCGCCGACGCCCTGCAGCACCTGCGCTCCTTCCAGGGCGAGCGGACCATCGAACGCCGCCTGCCCACGGAGCACGACCGCGTCGCCACCGCATGGATTGGCGACAGTGTCCTCTTGGGCGCGGAGTCGCTACGTCTCAAGAGCGATATCCCCGGCGTCCTCCCCAATTTAGACAGCCCGCAATATCACCCTGTCACCGTACACTGGGCGCTGCCCGACGGCGATGTCGGCTGGATCCGTCTGCGCAATCGAGGACCGGTCGAAGCCCGCGCCGAGGAAGGACAGATCACCATCGTCTGCCCGTGGCTGGCCGCCGCCGAAGAACGCTACGGCGATCACCACCGCACCTACGTCTTCGAGATTGCGCTGGACACGAGTCACACCTTCTCCTGCCACGCCGACCATTGGGATCTGCCCGGCCTCGTAATACGCGTCAACAGCAACCTGCCCAGTCCACACACAACCATCGACGAAGGCATCGTCTACATCACATACACCTTGCCTCCAGATCAAACGGAAGCCAGATTTGAACTGTCCGCCGTGCCACGTAACACGTAACACGCAACACGAATCACGGATCATCAATCATCATTCATCCCACACCGGAGCCGCCCATGTCCCCCAAACTCATCGATCTCACCCAGATCATCGAGCCGACCGACGTCGGCGCGGAGCGTAAGTTCGTGGTGAACATCCACAACGCCCTGCACGAAGTGGAAGGCAAAGTGCGCCCCGAAGGCGAATGGTACATCATGTCCGACGTGGAGCTGATGAACCACGTGGGCACCCACATCGAAACGCCCTTCCACTGCCTCAAAGACGGCGCGGATCTCTCGCAGATCGCGCTCGATCAGCTGTGCGGCGAAGCCGTGATCCTCGATCTGCGCCAGGCCGAGGCCGAGTTTGGCGTCACCCTGGCGCAGGTGCAGGCCGCGGCCACAGCGGCGGGCGGCATCCTGCCGGAGACATCGTCTTCGGGCAGATGGGCAAAACGCGCTACTTCTCCACCGAAGGGCTGCGCTGGATCGTGGAGCAGGGGATCAAGCTCATGGGCGTCGATTCCGGCGGTGTGGAACTGTCGCACGACACCACCCACGCCAACGTCAACCACCTGCTCCTCTTCCGCGCCGGCATCCCGTTGATCGAGAACCTGGCCAACCTGGATCAGCTATCGCAGTCACGTGTACAGGTCTATGCCCTCCCCATCCCCGTGCGCGGACTGGATGCGTTTCCACTGCGCGTGGTGGCGGTGGAAGGGTAGAGTATTGTTTTCCTGATTTGAAGATTGGGATTTTTGAGAAGAGATTGAGCGATTGTGCGATTAGGAGATGGGGGATCGCTTCGAGTATGCGATCCTCAATCTCCTAATCGCCCAATCCCCCCAATCTCCTCGCCCACACCGAGGAAGTATCTCTTGTCTGAAATAGATGCAAAGCACAACCCAGTCGATCACATCGATCAGGCGCTGCTCGAACAGGCCCGCAACGGAGACAGCCGCGCCTGGCAGCAGATCCTCAAGCGCTACGAGCGGCTGGTCTACTCGATTCCGCTCAACTACGGGCTTTCGCAAGCCGACGCCGCCGACATTGTGCAGATCACCTTCACGGCGCTGCTCAAACAGATGGACGGCCTGCGCAGTGACAGTTCCCTGGGCGCGTGGCTCTCGGTGGTGGCCCGGCGGCACACCTGGCGCGTGGTGCAGAAGCAAAAACGCGAACAGATCGACAGCGCCGCCGACATCAGCGAACACGTCCAGGCGCTGGGCAAGAGCGCGTCCAATCCCATCGAACGCTGGGAAACGCTGGAATGGATCAACCAGGGCATGCTCACCCTCGACGAACGCTGCCGTGAGTTGCTCACCGCGCTCTATTTCGATCCCGCCGAGCCTGCATACAGCGAAATCGCCCAACAACTGGGCATCGCCGAAGGCAGCATCGGCCCAATCCGCGCCCGTTGCCTGAAAAGATTGAAAGATCGACTGCAATCTTGATGTATTTATTGAGTCGTGTGCGGGCATATGTTGAGTAGAGGGTGATTGGTGATTTGTGACTGGTGATTGGGGTCTCGAAACACTGCCCCGAATTGACAGGCCAACATGTGGCACCAGATCATTGACCGTCCGTTCGTTGACCAATCGACAAGCCTAATCACCAATCACGTATCACCAATCACGAAACAGCCCTTCCCCAGCAAGGAATGACAACGATGGCAGATCAACCACAACTCTCCCTGGAACGCAGGTTGGATTGGCTGGAAGGCCGGCTGACCGAAACCGAAGCAGCACAGATCACCGCCGCCCTGGAGACCGCCGATGCCACCGCCCAGGGCGATTTGCGCTGGCTGCGCGCCTTCCTTGCTGTGAGCCAGGATGTGGATCTGGCGTCGCCGCCCGCCGCCGTACACGACGAATTGATGCAGCGCTTCGAAGAACACACCCGCCGCGCGCAGACGCCGAACCTCTGGCAGCGACTGGTGGCGGCGCTTGTCTTCGACAGCAATTTGGAGAGCGGACTGGCCGGCGCTCGTGCCGTCACCACGGCGGGGCCGCGCCAGTTGATCTACGGCAGCGACTACGCCGACATCGTGATCAACGTGCGTCACCGCGCCGAATCGGGGACAGTCGACCTGATGGGTCAGGTGTTGCCCCACGGCGACAGTGCGGCGACGTCGTTCACCGTGCAACTGCTGGCCGGTGACCGCGAGATCGCCATCACCAGCACCGACGAACTCGGCGAGTTCATTGTCTCCGCCGACGCGGGCGCGGACTATACCTTGATCCTCAGCGGCGACGATGTGGAAATCCAAATCGCCCCACTTTCCCTGCCCGTAGGATAATGCGCCATGCCAGTAGATCCTCAAGTTGTCGATGCACTGCTGTCGGCAGCCGAGGATGGAGGACTCGCTACGTTGCAGGCGCACAATCTGCTCTCCGCATCCGGCCTTTCCTCCCTCCTCGACACAAGCGAACAACTGGCGCGCAGTGAACCGCTTCACGCGCGCCGGTTGACCCAGATCGTCGTCCAAGCGGCCCACGCCGGCGAACTTTGCGCGTTTGCGCCGCGTGCCAACTATTTGCAGGCCCAAACCTACGCCATGACCGGCGCCTTCGACACCGCGCTGGCACTCATCCAAGCCGCCCGCGACGGCTACATGCAATTGGGGCAGACGCTGTCCGCGCTGCGCTGCTCGGTGGGAGAAATGCACGTGCTGGCCGCGTCGGGGCGCTACCCTCAGGCGTTGGACGCAGGGCAGGCTGTCCTCGACGCGCTGGACACCGTTGATCAGCACACCCCCGATCACCAATTGCTGGCGGCGTTGATCCACCAGAACCGCGGCGGCTGTTTCGAGAAGATCGGCCGCTACCAAGACGCACTCGACGCCTACGCTCAGGCCGAACCGCTCTTCGCCGCCCTGGGCATGCAGGATCGCCTAAGCGACATCCACAACAACCGTGGCATCGTCCTCATCAACCTGGGCCGCCTCACCGAAGCGCTCGATCTGCTAGATCGCGCCGCGGCCATCCGCGCCGAAGCCGGGCTGCGCCTGTTACAGGCCCAAACACTGGGGACCATCGGCGAAGCCCACCGCCTGCTAGGCCAGTTCATGCAGAGCCTCGCCGCTTTCAAAGCCGCCGAGGCGATCTTCGCCGATCTGGGCGCGGCCACAGATCGGATGATTGCGCTGCGCAACATCGGCGATACCTACCTGGCGCTCAACCTCTACGACGAAGCGCTGACCACCTTCAAAGAAGCATCGACGCTCTTCGACGAAGCCGGCGCCGCCTACGACAAGGCGTGTGTCCACTGGGGCATGGGCGAGGCGCTGCTGGCCCAATCGAAGCTGACCGAAGCCGAGGATCACCTGCTGGCCGCGGCGGCCACGTTTGCCGAAAGCGGGCATCGCCCCTTCCAGGCCAGTGTGATGTTGGAACAGGCCAACCTGTTCACACGCCGCCGCAACCCCGAGGACGCCGTCCACGCCGCCCAATCCGCCCTGGCCCTCGTCGCCGATGATCCCTGGCCGCTGCAACAGATCTCGGCGCGGCTGCGGTTGGCCGCGCTGTCGCCCGAAGAAGCCGAAGATCACCTCCTGGCCGCGCAGCGACAGGTAGACGAACTGGGCATTCCGCACCTACAGGCGCTTCTGTACGGGCGTCTCGGCGCGCTGCGCCTGCAACAAGGGCAACCCGATCAGGCCGAAACCTTCCTCCTTGCCGCCAAAGACGCCATCGAGCGTAGCCGCGGCGGGCTGGCCGGCGACATCATGCGCGTCTCCTTCCTCAGCGACAAGACCCAGGTCTACGACGATCTCATCCGCCTGCACCTCAACCGCGCCGACGCCGCTTCGACAGAACAGGCATTGGCGTTGACCGAACACGCCAAAGGCCGCGCCCTGGCCGATCTGCTGCGCGGCCTGGGCGCCCCGACCACGTCCACCGCGGAGACGGATGAACTTGCCCGCGTACAGGCCGAACTCGACGGCGTCTACCAGCAATTGCTGGATCCCAACCCGGCGCAGCGGACACAGGCAGATGCGCTGCGCGACCACGCCCAACGCCTGGAACAACGGTTGCAACGCCTGCGTTTGGAACAGACCATCGATTCCTACGCGCAGGGACAGGCCACCACGCACGGAGAAATCGATGCCGCGCCCGAAGCCCCGCTCGAACGCACGCTGCTGGCCTATCACGTCCTCGACGGTGAGATCGTCGCCTTTGTGCAGCAACCTGGGCAGGCAGTACATGTCGTCCGCGAGTTGGGGCGCATCGGCGACGTGACGGAGACGCTGCAACTGCTCGATCTTCAGTGGCAACGCTTCCGCGCCGGCGCGGCTTTTGTGCAGCGCCACGGCAGGATGCTGGAGCAGTCGGCGCAACGCCTTTTGGGCGCGCTCTACCGCCAGTTGATCGAGCCGCTGGTTGCGTACCTGCCCCACACCGAGGACGCACCCATTCTGCTCATCCCACACGGCGCGCTGCACCAGGTCCCCTTCCATGCCCTGTGGGACGGCGAAGGCTACCTGCTGGATCGTTGGGAACTCACCTACGCGCCCAGCCGCACCGTCTACCAGCTTTGCCAGGCGAGCCGATCCGATTCGGCGGCGCGTGCCGTGGTGGTGGGCGTGCCGGATCCGTCCATCCCTGCCGTGGAAGAGGAAGTGACCCAGATCGCCGCCAGACTGCCCAACGCCCTGGTTCGGTTGGGTGACGCTGCCACCGTCGAGGCGCTGCGCAGCGACAGCGAGAACGCCGCTGTGCTGCACCTGGCCTGTCACGGCGTCTTCCGCGCCGACAACCCCATGTTCTCGGCGTTGCGCCTGGCCGACGGCTGGCTCACCGCGCACAGCGCCCTCTCGATGAAACTGCCCGGCGCGCTGGTGGTGCTCAGCGGCTGCGAAACTGGTCGCAGCGCCGTGGCCGGCGGTGACGAGATCCTGGGCCTGGTGCGCGCGTTCCTCGGCGCCGGCGCGGCCACCCTCGTCGTCAGCCTGTGGCTGGCACAGGACGAGACCACCGCCGTCCTCATGGCGGATTTCTACAACGAGATTCAAGCAGGCACCACGCCCGCACAGGCCCTACGCCGCGCCCAACAGCGCCTGCGCCGAACCCATCCACACCCGTACTACTGGGCGCCGTTTGTGTTGATCGGCAAGGCAGGGGGGTAGGGAAGGCAAGAGGCAGGTTGCAGGTTTGCAGGTTGCAGGTAAACGAACCGGGCAGAGGTACGCAACTCGCAATCCGCAACCCTCCCCCCAATCCGTGTCCGAAACTGGAGTATATTCCGATGAAAAACGCAACAGGTCGATTCCGATACTATTTCACAATTTTGATCAGCGCGCTTGTGATAGCCGCAGCATGGCTGCCCAGCAGCGCCATCCGCGCCGACGACAACGACGATTTTGAGACCGATCAGGTGGTGGTGAAGCTGAATTTGTTGCAGGGTGCTACCATCGAGCAAGTGAATACCAAATACGGCACATCCACCCTGTCGATGATCCTGCAAAGCGCGGGGATCTACCTTCTGCAGATTCCCGCAGGCAGTACGCCGGCGGAGGTCGTCGACGACATGGAAGAAGACACTGCGCTCATTGTCTATGTCGAGCCGAACTTCATCGGTGATCTGCCTGTGGGGGGCAGCCACACCACCTGGGCGTGGGGCGGCAATGATCCGGCGCCGTTCGCCAACCAGTACGCGCCTACGCTGATCAACCTGGCCCAGGCCCACACCATCACACAGGGGACAGGCGTCACCGTGGCTGTGCTCGATTCCGGCGTGCAACTCGATCACCCCGAGTTGGCGGGTGTGCTCTTGGACGGCTACGACTACATCGACGATGACACCGATCCCACCGACGTGGGCAACGGCCTCGACGACGACGGCGACGGTGTCGTCGACGAAGGGTACGGTCACGGCACGCACGTAGCCGGGATCATCCACCTGGTGGCGCCCGAAGCCAACATCCTGCCGCTGCGCGTCCTCGACGCGGACGGGAGAGGCAACGTCTTCCTCCTGGCCGAAGCGATCCAATACGCCATCAACCGCGGCGCACGGGTGATCAACCTGAGCCTGGGACTGCGCAGCAATTCCAACCTGCTGGATGAAGTGATCTACGACGCGGCCGAAGACGGTGTGATCTTCGTCGGCGCCGCCGGCAACCTCAACGATTCCACCATCATCTACCCGGCAGGCTACAACAAAGTCATCGGCGTCGCCGCGGTGGACGCTGGCGACGTGCGCGCCGATTTTTCCAATTACGGCGACTGGATCGACATTGCTGCGCCGGGCGTGCAGATCACCAGCACCTTCCCCATTTCGGGTTACGCCAGTTGGAGCGGCACGTCGATGGCGGCGCCTTTCGTGGCCGGGCAGGCGGCGCTGCTGGCCACCTTTGCCGACAGCAGCGGCGAAGACATCGAAGATCGTATCCGCGACTCGGCGCGCAAGATCGACACAGTGAATCCCAACTACATCGACAAACTCGGCAAAGGACGCATCGACGTTTACGCCAGTATGACTGTCTTCGGCACACCGCCGCCCACGTCCACGCCGACTGTCACCGCAACGCCAACCGCAACGTCTACGCCCACCGCCACCGCCACACCAACGGCCACCGCCACCCCGACGGCCACAACCACGCCCACAGGCGTGATCGTGTCGCCCGACGGCGGCAACCTCTCGGCGTCTGCCGGCTCGACGCAGGCGCAATTCACCGTCCCTCCCGGCGCGGTGACGGAAGCGGTACGCGTCTCGTTGGAACCGACCACGGAGTTGACCACCGCCAACCTGGCGCCGGTGGTGGGCGAAGCGTGGCGCGTGCGCGCCCAAACGACCGGCGGCGCCCCCCTCGTCACGCTGTCCAAATCGGCCACGCTGAGCATCGTCATCGCGGCGCAGGATTTCGCCGCCCTGAATCTGCACGATCTGTCCATCGGCCTTTGGGACGCGTCGAACAACCGCTGGGAACGGCTGCCGTTTGTCTTCGACGCCGCCAACCGCCGGCTCAGCGTGGAAAGCGAAAGATTGGGCGTCTTCGCGGTCCTCGATGATTTGACGCAGCATGTCTTCGTGCCGCAAATTGTACGATGACAGGGTGACAGGGTGAAGGGGTGACAAGGTGAAGGGGTGAACGGTGATGCGGACGATTCAGATTGTGGGCGCGCCGATGGATCTGGGGCAGGGACGGCGCGGGGTGGACATGGGCTGCTTGCGCTTGCGCTACGCCGAGTTGGAGCGACGACTGGAGGCGCTAGGCTACGCCGTAACCGACCTGGGCAATCTCGATGTCCCCGGCCCCGAAGAGGACGAGACCCCGCCCGATGCACAGGGATTGCGTCACCTGGGCGCGGTGGCTCGCGTCAACCGGCAGTTGGCCGAATGTTGCCGATGCTGCCACTGCGGTGCGATTCCGTTGGCGCTGGGCGGGGATCACTCCATGGCTGCGGGCAGTGTGGCCGGTGTGCGCGCAGCGGGGCGTGTGGGCGTCCTCTGGGTGGATGCCCACGCCGATTTCAACACACCCCAAACGTCGCCCAGCCGCAATCTACACGGCATGCCACTGGGCGCGCTTTTGGGGCAAGAACCCGCCGCCCTGGCCCCCTATCTCACCGAAGAACGCCTCGCCGTCGAAGACGCGATCATCCTCGGCCTGCGCTCGGTGGACGGCGGCGAACGCGAGCTACTGCGCTGCCGCGGCGTCACTGTCTTCAGTATCGCGACATCGACGAACAGGGCATCGCCGCCGTCATGCGTCGCGTGCTCGATCACTTCACCCGGCACAACCTGGAACGCCTGCACATCTCCTTCGATGCCGATTCGCTCGATCCTGCCATTGCGCCCGGCGTCGGCACTTCGTCCCCGGCGGTCTTTCGTACCAGCGAAGCCCACCGATCATGGAACTCCTCGCCGACGATGGCCGTGGGCAAGCATGGACATCGTCGAGATCAACCCCATCCTCGATGACCGCAACCACACCGCAGATCTGTGTGTGGCGCTGGCGGCGTCGTTGTTGGGGCAATCGATATTGTGAGATTTGCGATTTACGATTTACGATTGACGATGGTCTGGTAGAGACTGTGACCGGTCACTTGTCTACTGCGACGTTGAGGAAAGCTTTCCAGCAATCAGATCATTCGTTCAACAAGATCTTTCGTTCAACGAGACAATCGAAAATCGTCAATCGTGGAATCGTAAATCAACAGAGGAGTCCCCAAATGTCTGAGACAGTGCGCAGCAACCACTACGGCTGTTGCTGAGATTCCTGCCCACCTAAAAATTGTGTCGGTGGAAGAGATGCGCCGCCTGGAGCAGTTAAGCGACGAAGCGGGTGTGTCCTATGCGGAGATGATGGAGAATGCGGGGGAAGCTGTGGCCAACGCCATCGCCGACGAGTTCCCCTTTGCCGGTGAAACGCAGGTGCTGGTGCTAGCCGGGCCAGGCAACAACGGCGGCGACGGTCTCGTGTGCGCCCGTTACTTGAGTGAAATGGGCTACGGTGTGCGCGTCTACCTATGGAACCGCCGCACCGACCCCGAACACGATTACGAACAGCACTTCGCCCGGCTGATCACCCTTTCGGTGGAGAGCGCCCGCGCCGATGAAGACCCCGATCTGGTGCTGCTCGAAGAATGGCTCTACGAAGCCGATGTGGTGGTCGACGCCCTGCTCGGCACCGGCGCCAATCGTCCCATCGAAGGCGATCTGGCGGCGCTGTTGGATCGGGTGTCGCTGGTGCGCATGGAGCGTGATGCCGAAGAAGAGAGCTTCCGCGTCGTGGCCGTGGACACGCCCTCCGGCCTCAACGGTGACAGCGGCGCCGTGGACCCGCACACCCTCCCGGCAGACATCACAGTGACCTTCGCCTTCGCCAAGCGCGGACATTTCCTCTTCCCCGGCGCCGACGTCCTGGGGCAGTTGATCGTGGCCGACATCGAGATCGACCCGACGCTGGCCGAAGATGTGCATGTCTTCGCGCTGGAGCCGCATTACGTTTCGCATTTGCTGCCGGTGCGTAGCCGTCATAGCCACAAGGGAACGTTCGGCAAGGCGATGGCGATTGTGGGCAGCGTCAACTACACCGGCGCGGCCTACCTCACACTGGCGGCGATGGCTCGCGCTGGTGCAGGGCTTGTCACCGGCGCGGTGCCGCAGCCGGTGTGGGGACCGACCGCTACAGCGCTGGCCGAACCGACGTGGATTTTGCTTCCTCACGAGTTGGGTGTGATCAGCGAGAACGCCGTCAACCTCATTCACCAGAAGTTGGGCGGCTACGACGCCCTGCTCCTCGGCCCGGGGTTGGGGCAGGAAGAGACGACGCGCAACTTCGTGCGTCACCTGCTGGCGGGCGAAGGACGGGCGGCGCGTTCGGTTCTGCCAGGATCTTTCAAGCGCACGGAGGATACGCAGTCTGAGGTTAAGGAGAACCACGAGGCTGCGTCGAGTACGCCCTTCGGCGCGCTGCGACGCACCGGAAAGACGGCGACGCCCACGGAGATCCCGTCTCTGCCGCCGATGGTCATCGACGCCGACGGGCTGAACAACCTGGCCCAACTCGACAACTGGACCGAACTGCTGCCTGAACAGGTAATTCTCACGCCGCACCCTGCGGAGATGGCCCGCCTCTGCGGCCTCGACGACGCATTCGAGGTGACAGCCAACGCCTGGACACTGGCGAGCGAGAAGGCCGCAGCGTGGAACGCCATCGTCCTACTCAAAGGACCGTACACCGTCATCGCGCACCCGGATGGACGGCTGGCCGTGCTGCCCGTGGCGACGCCCGCCCTGGCCACTGCCGGCAGCGGCGACGTGTTGGCGGGGACGATCACCGGCTTCCTCGCGCAGGGACTCGATCCCTTCGACGCAGCGTGCGCGTGGCGGTGGTCCACGGCCGCGCTGGCGAAATGTGCGAAGACGGAAATCGGCTCCGGCGGGCGTTCTCGCTGGGGATTGCTGCTGCTGCTGCCGTCGGTGATGAATGAATTGAGGCACTAAAACATCGGGGCGAAAACAACAACGCCCCGCCGAGAACATGTCTTCGGCGGGGCGTTAGTTTACGGGGCTTCGTCCTCGGGCGGTGGGGACTCCAGGAGTTGGCTGAGTTCGTCCTGGGTGAGGCCGGTCACATCGGCGACGATGACGGGGTCAATCCCGTGGGCCAGCATCTGCACGAGCCGTTTGGCGGATGGCTTCCGCGGCCTTCTTCACGGCCTTCTTCACGACCTTCTTCGCGGCCTTCCAGAATGCCCTTGGCTTTCAGACCCGCTTCACGGCCTTCTTCATACCACTGTTCAAATGTCTTCTGTGCATAGTCTTAACCTCCTCTGCTGATCGATAATCCTCTTCAAGAGAGGCGAAGTCTTCTGCTTTGACGCGCTTATGAACCGCCAACTGTTTGAACCAGTTGAAGAAGAGCGAAATTGCGTGCTTATCTTCCCCCGCTCGAAGAGCGCTAGAAACTGCTGACTCAGCAAGTTGATATCTGGTTTGGATTCAGCCAGGAAGAGCGTAGAGACAATGTTACCGATACCTACCAACTGTTCGCGGCTGAATTCATTTGTTGTCAGCTTGAAATAACGAAAGCCGATGGCGTAGTCGTCAGGGCAGGTTCATCTTCAATCAATTCGCCAAGTGACGTAGCAGCGTGCCAGCGTGTGTCTCCATTATACAACAGCAATGGAAAGATGGGAGGCAGTTTCTCGGCGTCACCGTTCGCCTCAATCCAGTCCATGTAGAAGTTGGTAATGTAGTTGAGCATTCTCAACGCCATCCAAGAATCAACGGTTGACTGAAACTCCATCAGCACGTAGACGTAAAGCTCATCGTCGCCCCAGGGCAAACGGTAGATGAGGTCGCTTTCTGTCTCTTTGTAGTGCGCCGACACAAAAGACTTGTCCACCCGTTCGGCGCGGTCGAAATCGAGTTGCGCAACCCACGACTGGGTTACGAAAGTCTCCATCAACTGGCGAAAGATGGTGCGATTCGAGAAGAGGATCTTGTAGCCGCTGTCGTGGATGTTAATCCGGTCATGCGCTTAGCTCCTTGACAGCAAGTCTACCCGAACGTGCGTTCTTGTCAAATCTTGATGACAAAGGCTCACTTGTGCTGCACCTACTTTGACTATCAAACGAAAGAGCGGCGCTGGCAGAACCCAGCGCCGCTCTTTCGAATGTACGTCTATCGCTGCGTACGGCAGATAGACCTTGTGCGGGCCGTCGATGTCGTTGTCGGAGCCGCTGGGGAAATGCTGATTGGTGTGGGGGTAGGCATGTGGCGGTGTCGTAGTTCGGTTCGAGGTCGGTCCCCTGTAGGATACCGATGGGGCTGTAGCCTGCGTACCCTGGGAAGATGACGCCCAAGTGCGGGTTGCCCATGCGGCGGATCAGGATCTCGCTGAGTACCTGCCGGTAGTCGGTGGTGATGGCCAGATCACGGCGATCGCAGAGCGTTCGGTGGAGGGCGGGCCACTGCCCGTTGACCTGCCCACCGTTGACCGCCCCGCCCACCACAAACATGACGTTGCCATGCCCATGATCGGTGCCGCGGCTGGCGTTCTGCTTGAAGGTGCGGCCAAATTCGCTCATCACCACCACGGTGAGGCGTTGCGTGTGATCGGTGCCGCTGGAATTGCTCAGATCGGTCATCAGCGCGTTGAGGCCGCCGGTGAGTTCGGCCATCTTGTTGGCGAAGTAGCCGGTGCCGCCGTCGCCCTGGTACTCGTGGGTATCCCAGCCACCCAGATCAATGGTGGCCAGGCGCATACCAAGCTGCATCTTGATCATCTGCGCCACGGTTTGCAGGCTGTTGCCGAAGCCGCCGCCAGGATAGGTGGCCCCGTTTTCGGGGGTGTAGCTATCTGGGCTGGCATACTCGATCACGTCCACAGCGTCGAGCGTCTGGATGCCGGACTGGTGCAGCCAGGTGTCGCCGGTGTACATCTTACGCAAAGCCATGCGCTGCCAGGCGCCATACGCCCAGTGACCGTTGTACGAAAAGTCGCGCGGTGACGTCATGCCGATGGTTTCGCGGCTACCCAGCAGCGACGTGGGTGCGGCGCTGCCCGCCGCCACCGCCGGTGCAATGATCTCCGGCGGCAGGTTGCCCGCTGTGAGCAGGTGACGCGTCAACCAACCCGAGGTGCTCACCTTCTGGCCGGGCGTCCCCAGTTCCATGTACTGCATGGCGTCGAAGTGGCTGCGGGTGTCGCTGGTGAGGCCGGCGGCATGGATCACCGCGGCTTTGCCCGCCTGGTAGAGATCGAGGAACGGCGCCGCTGCTGGGTGTAGCCCGAAGAAATCGGTGAGGGGCAGGGCGGCGTTGTCGCCGGTGAGGGGTAGCGCCAACGAATTCCGCGACGCTTCGTAGTGTCCGCGGTCGTCGCCGGCGATGGGCGCAACGACGCTCAGGCCGTCCATGCCACCGCGCAGGAAGACGACGACGAGAATATCCTGGTTCGGTTCCTGTTCGGGGCTGCCGAACGCAACGTGTGTCAGCCGTCCACCGGAAAGGGCTGCAATCGCCGCCGAACAGCCCACCATAAACCTGCGTCGCGGAAAAGCCTTTTTGGCCATGTTGTTTTCTCTTTCTCCCTGGTTATAGGACTCAACGCCACTGGAACGACGGCGACATCAAGAGCAACCCAATCATGTAACGCAATCGTTCGGCAATCTGCTCTGCCGGTAGATCTGTGTCGGTGCCACGCCCGTAGGCCATGAACTCCACGATCTGCGTACGTTCGTGGTCGGGCAGGCGATAGCCGACGATGCGACCACTCCAATAGTCCACAATCTCCCCGGGCGTGGCGACGTCGCCGGCCATGATACCGTCGGTGGTGATGCGCAGATCGTTTTTGTCTTCGCCTTCGCCGCCGATCTTCCAGCCCAAAATCGAGTTGACAAAACGCCAGCGTTGCAGCATGGGCATGGTGCTACTCCAGGCTTCTTTCACATCGGGGTAGCCGTCGGGTGGGCGCCAGTCGAAAAGCCCCTGGCCCATGGATTCGTACCACCAGAAGAAGGAGTTGTCGAGGGCGTTGTAGTTGCACTCGGTGGCGCGCATCAGGGCGCAGGCAAACTCGAACGGGCGCTTGAGCTTTTCACCCCAGGTGTTGCGGAATTCGGGCGAAAGCAAAATCGTGCGCACCACCTGTTTCAGTTGGTCGTCGGCTTCGCGGTTGGCGTAGAAGACCTCCGCAGCCGCCTGCACCACGCTTTCGGGTGGGTTGTCGCTGATCAGCCGCCGACAGAGTTTGCGCGAGATGTACGTCGCCGTGCCGCGGTGATTGGCGAGGATGTCGAGCACAGTTTCGCCGTCTTGGATGCCCTGTTGCGAAGGGATGGTGCGCCCCAACACGATCTTCTGGTAGGGGAAGTGTCGAGAGGCGTCAAAGGCGAAGAGGCCCGTGTCGGTGTCGGTGCGCCAGCCGGTAAAGCTGGTGGTGGCGCCGTAGACATCGTCGTCCACATAGGCGAGGGGCCAGCCGTCGCCGTCCTTGGGCGCTGGGTGTTCGTAGATGCCGCTGCTGTTGGTCGTGGTGATGACGCCCAGGTAATTCTCTGAGCCGAGTGTGTGCAGTTCAAAGAGTTCGCGCGCCCAGTTCTCGTTGGGGTTGCCGCCCTCGTTGGATTGGTTGTCCAGGTAGAAGAGCATAGCCGGGCTTTTGGCCACGTCGCCCAGCATCTTGCGGAAGTTGCCCAGCATGTTGCCGCGGATCACGTCGCGATCATAGTGGACCCACGTGCTCTGCTGCCAGCTGTCCCAGCCGTAGGCATTGAAATGGTTGTGCCAGAAATCGGCCAGCACCTCCACGAGTTGACGCTTGCTATACAGTGCGCGCAGGAAAGCGACACGCTCGGTCTCCCACACCGGCAGGCGCCGATAGGAGTAGTCTACGTCTTTCTGCTTGAGGTGATCCGCCCAAAGCTGCGCCAAAGTCTTGTTCAGTGTCTCGAACCCCCACACGGCCAGATTTGCCTCGAAGGCGCTGTCGTCGATGGTCTCCGGGTTGAGTTGTTGATCGACGTAGGCTTGCAGACGGGTGTCGTCGTCGCTGCCCAGAGCATTAAACGCTTCGATGTCGCCGGGTCGCGGACCGAAACCCATACGGTTGAGCGCAATGATTGCCAGGATCGGCCGATCCGGCGCGGCGCCGCTGGATGCCAGGCGCGGGGTTGGCCTTCGGGAACGCATGGCGGGTACGTCGGGGGTGTCCTGTGCGGTGGGGGCGGCCAGGCCATCTGCCGGGGCGACGACACCGGCGGCCACGCCGGCGGCGCTGAGCAGACCGGCGCCCAGCAGCACCCGCCGGTTGGGGCGCACCTGCCCTTTGCGCTGGGCTTCGACTGCCGCCATCTCGGCGCAGCCCACGGTGTCGATGCCGGCGTCGGCCGCGCCTGCCTCCACATCGGTGACAGCAGCGGATGGGGTCACATCGTCGATGAGATCCTTCATGGAATTCTGTTCTCCCTGTGTTGGTAAAGAAGGAAGTAGTGAATCGCGTGGAAAAACAACGATGCCGAATCCCGGCGCGGATCGACGCAGCGTTGCGCGTCTCCGCAGGGGGGATTCGGTGTAGGCTGGTGTGAGAGAACACACTAACTCAACTGAGACAAAACTAGCACACTTTCGTACATCTTGGATCGGCGCGGCGTTCGATAGTGCAACTTGCGTAGCGTGTCCGTCGCGCAGGCGTCATTTTGGGTATGAAGCCGTCATCGCCAGCAGCCCGTCCTGCCGCGCAACCGACATGGCGAAGTGGAAGCGATCCAGTGCGGTGCAGCAGGCGAGATCCGCCGAGGGAAAGTCGGGCCAGTTGGGATCGGGAAAGCGTTGACCTATCACCGAATTGCGCACGCGCTCGAGGAAGGGCGCAGGATCGGGCGATTCCCCGCGCAGCCGCGCGTGGATGTAATCGGCCAGGGCCACGTCCTCGTCGCCGCGACCGCCAGGCCCGTAACCGGTGATCACGAAGGAAAGCGTCGACGGGTCCTGCCCGCGGATGAAGTCGACCGTCGCTTCGGCGCAGCAGAAACTCCCGGCCAGGATCGTCTGCGCCTGCACGCTGCGCACCATCCCCTGTGTGCCGTTGCTTGTGCGCTGCACCATGCGCCGCCCGCCTAGATCCAGGCCGTCGATCTCAGCCGGTGAATTGCTGAAATCGAAGCCGGGGATCTTGGCGCTCTTCACCTCCCCCATCAACAGCGCATCGGGCATCTGCGCACGCAGCGCGAACGCCTCGTCCACCTCCCCCACCAAGTAGATCCGCTCGACGCCCCCACCCAACGCAAACGCCGTACAGGTGAACGCGCGCAGCACGTCGATCACCACAACCGTCCCCGTGGCGTCGGCGCAGTCGTCCAGAGAGTAGTAATTGACGATCATTGGTCTCCTCGTATTTGAAATTTCAACGATAACCAGAATGACTCTACTGCAAAAAGGTCGCTCAAGCGCAAAAGTCCGACTTCTTCAGGAGAGGAGCAACCGCAAATCACACAGAAGTCGGACTTTTCGCAGGGGGAGTCCCAGAATAGAACGATGAAGCGCGGATTGAGCGGATTCATGCGGCTTTCAGCAGTAATTTGCTCCAATCCGCCCGATCCGCTCAATCCGCGCTCTATTCCACTGCCTTGAATCTTGAATTAGGGTTGACATCTTTCCTAGTTTTCGCTAAGATTTGAATAATTCTTCGCCGTTGAATATCGATTCACACCCCCACAGGAGAATCTCGGTGCTTGACGATCCAAGATGTTACAGCTTCTCGCCGATCAGATCCGTCGTCGCGATCTGGCGCCGATCCACAGCGTTGGGTTGGGCCACATCGGCGGTGACCTCTCGGTGGTGGACCTGCTGCTCACGCTCTATTTTGCCATCCTCGTCGAACCTACCAACTAAGCGACCCCGACCGCGACCGCTTTGTCCTCAGCAAAGGACATTGCTCCGGCGCGTTCTATCATGTGTTGGCCGAACGTGGCTTCTTCCCAGCGGACGAAATGGAGACGTACATCCAGCCGCTCTCGCGCCTCAACGGACACCCCGCCAACACCAAACTGCCCGGCGTCGAAGCCAGCACCGGTCCACTAGGACATGGCCTGCCCATCGCCGTGGGCATGGCGCTGGCCGCCAAGCAGATCAACGCGTCCTGGCGCACCTTCGTGGTGACCGGCGACGGCGAACTGCAAGAGGGCAGCAACTGGGAGGCAGCCATGTCCGCCGCCCATTTCGGGCTGGACAACCTGACCCTGATCATCGACCGCAACCGCCTGCAACAGGGCAATTGGACGGAAGAGACGGTGGCCCTCGATCCCCTCGCCGCCAAGTGGGCAGCCTTCGGTTGGGACGTGCGCGAGGTGGACGGTCACGATTTTGCCGCCATGATCGACCTCTTCCGCAGTGTGCCGTTTACAGCAGGCAAACCCAGTGTGGTCATCGCGCACACGCACAAGGGCAAGGGCGTCTCCTTTATCCAGGACCACCCCGGTTGGCATCACCGTGTCCCCACCGCTGCCGAGTTGACCGATGCCCTCGCCGAACTGAACGGAGCGTCGCATGACTGAGTTATTCGACTGTCGTAAGGCGTTTGCCGCCACACTGGAAGAACTGGCCGTTGAAGATCCACGCGTGGTGGCTGTGTGCAACGACTCGATTGGATCGAGCAACCTGACAGGCTTCGCCAAGAAATATCCCGAGCGGATGGTCAATGTGGGCATCGCCGAACAGAACATGATCGGCGTGGCGGCCGGCCTGGCCAACGGTGGGCGATTGCCTTTCGTGTGCGGCGCTTCGTGCTTCCTCACGGCCCGCGCCCTGGAGCAGATCAAGGCGGACCTGGCCTATTCCAACGCCAACGTCAAGCTGTGCGGCATGAGCAGCGGCATGGCCTACGGCGCGCTAGGCCCCACCCACCACTCCATCGAGGATCTGGCCTGGACACGCGCCATCGCCGGCATGACGGTCATCGTCCCCGCGGACCCGGTGGAGACGGCGCAGGCGATCCGCGCCGTGGCGGCCATGCACGGGCCGGTCTTTGTGCGCCTCAGCCGCATGGGCGTGCCGATTGTCCACGGCGACGACTACCAGTTCGAGATCGGCCGCGCCGCCAAACTACGCGAAGGAAACGACATCACCCTGATCGCCAACGGCACGCTGGTTACGCAAGCGCTGCAAGCCGCCGACATGCTGGCAGCGCATAGGATCGGAGCACGTGTCCTCAACATGGCGACGGTGCGCCCGCTGGATCGGGAGGCGATCATCGCCGCCGCGCAGGAGACAGGTGGCATCGTCACTGCCGAGGAACATACGATCTACGGCGGGCTGGGCAGCGCCGTGGCCGAAGTCGTGGTCACCACCCATCCTGTACCCATGCGCATGGTTGGCGTCCCCGGCGTCTTTGCGCCCACCGGCTCCACCGAATTCCTCTTTGAACATTTCGGCCTGACCGCGCGGGGCATCGTCGACGCCGCCCTCGAACTCAAAGGAATCAAAGTGGCCGCATGAGACGTCCGTGCATTCTGG
>JAWKOL010000036.1:0-61164 GCA_041391225.1 Caldilineaceae bacterium | reverse complement strand
GATGTTGCCCACCTCGACGCCGCGCACAGACCGCAACGCACCGCCACACTCCGGGCAGCCGAAGCCGTCGGCCGCAGCCACCAGATCGGTGACGATGTCGGCCTCATAGTCGCGCCCGTAGTTGACGTGCTTGTAGTGCCAGTTGACGCGGTTGGCGCCGGCCACCAGGTTGGGGCTGCGTGCGATCAGATCGTCCACCACCAGGATCACCTTGGCGCGGTCGATGCCGATGGGCGATCCGTAGCCAGGCTCGGCGCCGATGGCCTGGATCTCTTCGGTAGTGGCCGGGCGCAGTTTGCGCGCCTTGACGGCGTTGGTCAACTTGGTTTCGTTGAGTTCCATGTCCCCGCGCACCACGGCGAAGACGAATTGCTCGCGCGAAGCGCCGTCTTCGTCCTCCAGCGAGGCGATCATGAAGACAGCCTTGGCGGTGCGGCTCTCGGGGATACCGAGGAACTCGGCCAGGGTGGCGATGGTGGTGATACCCGGCGTTTCCACTTCTTCCAGGGGCAGCGCGTCCTCGGCGACGGGTTCAGGCTTGACGAAGGTGGCGATCTGGCGGTTGGCCTTGTAGCCACAGCTATCGCAGAGCAGGAGCGTGTCCTCGCCGATGGGGGTGATGGCCATAAACTCGTGGGCCATGGTGCCGCCCATCATGCCGGTGTCGCTTTCCACCGCGATCACATCCAACCCGGCGCGACGGAAGATGTTGAAATACGCCTGATAGACGAGCGGATAGTAGCGATCCAGATCCTCGAAATCGGTGTGGAACGAGTAGCCGTCCTTCATAGTGAACTCGCGCACGCGGATCAACCCGGCGCGGGGACGGGGTTCATCGCGGAACTTGGTCTGGATCTGGTAGAGCATGAAGGGCAACTGACGGTAGCTGCTCACGATCTGCGATACCATATCGGTAATGACTTCTTCGTGGGTCATGCCCAGGCAGTAGTCGCGCCCGCCTCGATCTTTGAGGCGTGCCATGTCGTCGCCGATGGCTTGCCAGCGCCCGCTGCGTTCCCACAGTTCGGCAGGCTGCACGATGGGCAGCGACACCTCCTGCCCGTCGATGGCGTCCATCTCCTCGCGCATGATGGCTTCGAATTTGTTCTTTACCCGCAGCCCGATGGGCAGGAACTCAAAAATGCCGGCAGCCACCTGCCGCGCCAGCCTAGAGCGCAGCATCAGTTGATGGCTGACGACATCGGAATCGGCAGAGACCTGCCGCAACGTCTGAAAAAACAGTTTGGACATCCGCATGAGAGGTTACTCCAAGGTGTTTCTGTTGGGAAGAGTTCGTGAAGAATGAATGATGAATGGGTCCAATCATCATTCTTCATTCATCAATCTTTCTATCCACGCGCTCAACTGCTGAATGTTGGCGATCCCGGTGTGGCGGTCGATCTCTTCGCCGTTGCGGAAAATGATGACAGTGGGTATGCCCATCAGGTTGTAGCGCTCGGCAGTGGACGGATTCTCGTCGACGTCCACCTTGGCCACGAGGACGCGGCCGTCGTAGTCTTCGGCCAGAAACTGAATCGACGCCGCCATCACGTGGCAAGGCTGGCACCACTCCGCCCAGAAGTCCACCACAGTGAGTTTGTCGCTGCCGAGGACGACGCTGTCGAAGTCCTCATCGGTCACGTGGAGGGGGCGCGGGCGCGGCGCTGCCGACGACGCCGATTCAGTCGTCGGCAACGGGGCTGGTTTGGCTCGGAAGCGGGCAAGCAGTTTGTTGAACATAGCGCTCTGGGGGACTGGGGACAGCCACGAGGAGATTGACGTTGCATTGGCGCCAACTCTGGCTGCGTGTAGATTAAGCAATTGGATGATTTCAATCGACTCAGTCCCCGATCCCTAGTCCCCAGTCCCTTCCTCTCGGATTGCGTAATCATGCGTAATCGTGGCCACGCCGGAAAGGGTGGCGTGGGCGCCGCAGTACTTTTCCACGCTGAGATCGATGGCGCGCTCGACTTTGCTGGGATCAAGGTTACGCCCGCTGACCACGTAGTGCAGGTGAATCGTCTGCCACGGCTTGGGCGGTTCGTCGGCGCGCTCACCCGCGATCTCGATCTCCAGGTTGGTGAGATCCTGGCGCTGCTTCTGCAGGATGTTGACCACATCGTACATGGTGCAGCCGCCCAGCCCCAGCAGCAACATCTGCATCGGGCTGACGCCAGGACCATCGCCGCCGGCACTCATCACGGCGCTGCGGCCATTGACATCGATGCCGAGATAGGTCTTATCCTCGACCCATTTGACGCGTGCTGTTGACATGACGTTCCCTCGGATTCGTGATTCGTGATTCGTGATTCGTGATTCGTGATTCGTGATTCGTGATTCGTGATTCGTGATTCGTGATTCGTGATTCGTGATTCGTGATTCGTGATTCGTGATTCGTGATTCGTGATTCGTGAGCGATTGTCGCCTGCCACCTGTATACCTGCAAACTTGCACACCTGCAAGCTGCCAATGCAACATCAACTTCCTCTACCCACAGGTCACGAATCACGACTCGGCTTCTGCACATGATGCACAAGGATACAGCTCTCCACCACATCAAGGCCGTTGTCTTTGGCCCATTGGATGGCTTCGGGATCTTCGGAGCCGGGCTGGAACCAGATGGCCTTAACGCCCTTTTCTTTGGCCTGCTGCACGGTGCTCAGGGCGAAACGCGGCGGGATCACCATGTCTACAACGGTAGGTGTCACCGGCAGATCGGCCACGGACTTGTAGGCCGGATCGCCCTCGATGACGTCCTCGCGCGGATTGACAGCGTAGACCTGGTAGCCGGCCTCACGGAGGGTGAGATAAATCCGATTGCCGAACTTGCTGCGGTCGTTGCTGGCGCCCACCACAGCCCAAACCGGCTCGTTTGCATAAGTCTGTACAAGATTCGCCATAGAGATCAGTCTTCCCCAATCACCAATCACCAATCACCAATCACCAATCACCAATCACCAATCACCAATCACCAATCACCAATATCCCGAGAGTATACTGTCAGCGGATCGACGCTGTCAAAGTTCTCGGCTTGCCAAGTTGACAATTTCGCTTTTCATTGCCCTGCTTCTACGCTATACTATGGGAACTCACCCAAATGGCTTCTTCCCCCAAAATACAAGCCAATTTTATAACAATTGAACCAGGAGATTTCTGTGATCTACGACCAAAAGCCGTGGCTTGCGCACTATGAGCAAGGCGTACCCACCACTGTCGAGTATAGCGGCCAGTTGGTTCACGAGCTGCCGGATCAGGCTGCCGCACGTTTTGGTAGCCAGGTTGCCGTGCGCTTTCTACTCAAATATCTGCCTCTGGGCATCGCCATTCAGTCGAAATTGACGTACAACGCGCTCAAAGATGCCACAGATCGTTTTGCCGGCGCGCTGCACAAGTTGGGCTTGCGGCAAGGGGATCGCCTGTCGATCATGCTGCCGAATATGCCGCAACAGGTGATCGCCTACTACGGCGCGCTAAAGGCGGGCGCCATCGTCGTCAACACCAACCCCACGTACACACCACGCGAGTTGGAACATCAACTGCGCGACAGCGGATCCAGCGCTATCGTCCTGATGAGTGGACTCTACAAGCACCTTGAGCAAGTAGATCCCAGTGTTCGACCACAGCATGTGATCATCGCCGACATCCCCGATTCGCTTGGTTTTCCGTTCAACAAACTGGCAGAGCGCACGGTACGCGAGCGTGGCAGCATGGTGGACATGCCCACCGGCCCAGGCATCTACCATTTCGAGGCGCTGCTGAAGCAGGGGTTGCAGCCGCCCAAGGTGACGATCCAGCCGGACGATACGGTGCTCTTCCAGTACACCGGCGGCACCACCGGCACACCGAAAGCGGCCATGCTCACCCACCGCAACCTGGTGAGCAACATCTTGCAGGGCGAAGCCTGGCTCAAGGAATTTGTCCACGGCAAGGAGAAAACCCTGGGCGCGCTGCCCAACTTCCACGTCTACGGCATGACGGTGGGGATGATCCTCACGCTCTACGCGGGCGGCGAACTGGTGCTGATCCCCGATCCGCGGCAGACGGATCATATTCTGCAGGTGATCCACAACGAGAAGATCACGCTCTACCCCGGCATTCCCACCATGTACACCGCCATCATCAACCACCCCAAGGTGCAAGAGTACGATCTGAAGTCGGTCAGCGCCTGTCTTTCGGCGGGGATGGCGCTGCCTGTCAACGTACAGAAAAGCTTCGAGGCGATTACCAAGGGGAATCTGGTAGAAGGCTACGGCTTGACCGAGACCTCGCCGTTGACCCACGCCAACCCCATCCGCGGTGAACGCAAGGCCGGCTGCATCGGCTTCCCCGTCTCTTCCACCGAGGCGGCGATTGTGGCGTTGGAGCCGAACGAAGATGGATCCTACGCTGCCCTGCCGGTTGGTGAATCGGGCGAAATCGTGGTGCGCGGCCCGCAGGTGATGAAGGGCTACTGGCAAAAAGAGGACGAGACGGCCAAGGTCATCGACAAAGACGGCTGGTTCCACACTGGCGACATCGGCGTCATGGACGAAGAGGGCTGGTTCCGTATCGTGGATCGAAAGAAGGATCTGATCATCGCCAGCGGTTACAACATTGTCCCCCGCGAGGTCGAAGAAGTGCTCTACCTGCATCCCAAGGTTCAAGAAGCTGTTGTGGCCGGCGTCCCCGACGAACGGCGCGGCGAGACGGTCAAGGCGTATGTTGTGCTCAAAGAAGGCGTTACGTCCAACGTAGAAGAGATCCGCACCTTCTGCAAAGAGAACCTTGCGCCCTACAAAGTCCCCACTCGGGTTGAATTCCGCAGCGAATTGCCGAAGAGCCAGGTCGGCAAGATCCTGCGCCGGATTCTTGTGGAAGAAGAGATGCAGAAGCAGCGTGAACAGTCCAAACAGGCATGAGTCACTTGCAGGAGAAACCAACATGTACGAGACGAAACCGTGGCTATCGAGCTATGAAGCAGGTGTCCCCGAAAGCGTAGACTACGCTGGGCAGTTGCTCCACCAGACGCTGGACAGCGCAGCGCAGACATTCCCAAACAACGTCGCCGTGCGCTTTCTGCTCAAGTACCTGCCGTTGGGCATTGCCATCCAATCAAAGATGACCTACCGTGAGCTGAAAGACGCCACAGATCGCTTCGCGGCGGCGCTGCGCAACCTGGGCTTGAAGCAGGGCGACCGCATGGCGATCATGATGCCCAACACCCCGCAACAGGTGATCGCCTTCTACGGCGCGCTGAAGGCAGGTGTCGTCGTCGTCAACACCAACCCCACCTACACCGCGCGCGAGTTGGAACATCAGATCAAAGACAGCGGCGCAGACACCATTCTGCTCCTGAGTGGGCTGAAACCCAGGCTCGATCAGGTGCCGGCGGACACGAAACCGAAAAACATCATCATCGCCGACATCCCCGACGCGCTGGGTTTCCCCTTCAACAAGATGGTGGAACGTACGGTACGCGCCGGCGGCACCATGATCGACGTCCCCGATGCGCCGGGCGTCTACCGCTTCGACACACTGCTGCGCACAAGCCCGCCCCAGCCGCCGCAGATCAACGTGACGCCGGACGATGTGGTGCTCTTCCAGTACACCGGCGGCACCACCGGCACCCCCAAAGCCGCCATGCTCACCCACAGAAACCTCGTCTGCAACGTCCTGCAGATGGACGCCTGGCTCACCACCCTCGAACCGGGCAAAGAGAAGACACTGGCGGCGCTGCCGTCTTTCCACGTCTACGGCATGACGGTAGCCATGCTGCTCACGATCTACGCTGGCAGCGAATTGATCGTCATCCCCGATCCGCGGCAGACGGAACACATCCTGGAGATCATCCACCGCGAGAAGGTGTCGCTCTACCCAGGCATTCCCACCATGTACACGGCGATCATCAACCACCCCAAGGTGCAGGAGTACAACCTGCGCTCGGTGAAAGCGTGCCTTTCAGGTGGCATGGCGCTGCCAGTGCAGGTGCAGCAGAAATTCGAGGAGATCACCGGCGGCAAGCTGGTGGAAGGCTATGGCCTCACCGAGACTTCGCCTGTGGCCCACGCCAACCCGGTGAACGGCGAACGCAAGCCTGGCTGCATCGGCCTGCCCATTTCGTCTACCGAAGCGGCGGTGGTGGCGCTGGCCCCAGACGCCGACGGCAAATATGCATTTGTCCCCGTGGGCGCGGAGGGCGAAATCGTGATCCGCGGGCCGCAGGTGATGAAGGGCTATTGGCAGAAAGAAGAAGAGACCGCCAATGTCATCGACAAAGAGGGCTGGTTCCACACCGGCGACATCGGTGTGATGGACGAGGGCGGCTGGTTCAAGATCGTGGACCGCAAGAAGGATCTGATCATCGCCAGCGGCTACAATATCGTCCCCCGCGAGGTGGAAGAAGTGCTCTACATGCACCCCAAAGTGCAGGAAGCCGTCGTGGCCGGCGTCCCCGACGCCCGCCGTGGCGAGACGGTCAAAGCCTATGTGGTGCTCAAAGAAGGGCAGAGTTCCGACGTAGACGACATCCGCGCCTTCTGCAAAGAGAATCTAGCCCCGTACAAAGTACCCACACTGGTGGAATTCCGCAGCGAACTGCCCAAGAGCCAGGTGGGCAAGATCTTACGGCGTGTGCTGGTGGAGGAAGAGATGAAGAAGCAGGCGGAGAAGGCGTGACGATGACAAGGTGATCACTGGATTGGGGTCGATTACCTGTTCAGGATGATGATGGGATGATGAGATAATGGGAATTCGGCGAGTCCCATCATCTCATCATCCCATCATCGCGCATAAGCCCAATCGCCCCATTTCAGCGAGCACCTTGCTTTCGCTTCACCCTTTCGGCTTCCTCTCCACGAAGGCACGCAACGCGGCCTGCGCCTCCGGTGATCGCAATTGAGCGCCGAAGTGGTGCGCTTCGACGGCGATGGCTTCGTCGATGGCGTCTTGGAGCGGACGTTTCATGAGGGCTTTGGTGAGTTGCACGGCGGACGGCGCTTTGGCTGCCAATTTCTGCGCCTGCGCCAGCGCGAAGGGTTCCACTTCGGCGGGCGGCAAGACGCGGTTGACCAATCCCATCTCCAGCGCGGCAGCGGCGTCGAAGCGTTCGGCCAGGAGCAATAGCTCGGCGGCTTTGCGTTGCCCCACAAGCCGCGGCAACAGGAAGCTCGAAGCCCCCTCTGCCACCAACCCCAGATCGACGAAGGGCAACAAGAAGAGCGCGCCCTCGCCCGCGTAGACGAGATCACAGTGCAGCAGCATGGTTGTGCCGATCCCCACGGCCACGCCGTTCACCGCCGCCACCAACGGCTTGGGGAAGGCGGTCAACGTGCGCAGAAAGCGCATCACCGGGCTGTTGGCGTCCACAGGCGGGTTGGCGATGAAGTCGCCGATGTCGTTGCCCGCGGTGAAGCAGCTTTCGCCGCCGGTGATCAGCACCACATGCACGCCAGGATCGTCGATGGCCTGATCCAGCGCCGCAGTCAGCGCATCGTACATCTCCGCGGTCAATGCGTTCTTCTTGTCAACGCGGTTGATGCGTAGAATCAATACACGATCTTGATAATCGGCTTTGATGTATTCGCCTTCCATCCGCCACCCTCCTTTTACTCTTCTCGGTTTGTGAACGCCACCAACCTACTGTTTTCGAGCGAAATAGACGGCTCTCCCCATCATCGTATCTCCACATCATCCCATCATCTCATTCTCCTCACGTTCTGGCGAAGATATCCCGATACGCCTGCGAGGATGCCATCAACTCCTCGTGAGAGCCGACGGCGGCGACGCGCCCCTGGCGTAGGACGACGATCTTGTCGGCCCAGCGGATCTGCGAGAGGCGGTGCGTGATGAGGATGGTGGTGCGGCCTGCTGTGGCGGCTTCGATGGCGCGTTGGATCATGTCTTCGGTGGCGCTGTCGATGGCGCTGGTGGAGTCGTCGAGAATGAGGATGGCGGGATTGGTGAGGAAGGCGCGCGCCAGGGCCAACCGCTGGCGTTGCCCGCCAGAAAGCATCACACCGCGCTCGCCCACCTTTGTTTCGTACCCTTCGGGAAAGCTCATAATGAAATCGTGGGCCTGGGCCGCTTTGGCAGCGGCCTCGATCTCGTCTTGGGCGGCGTCGGGCTTGCCGAAGCCGATGTTCTCGCGGATCGTGCGGCTGAACAGGAAAATGTCCTGTTCGATGATGGAGATTTGGCGGCGCAGCGCTTCCAGATTCCACTCACGCACATCGACGCCGTCCACCAGCACACGCCCTTCGCTGACGTCGTAGATGCGGTTGATCAGCTTAGCGACGGTGCTCTTGCCCGATCCTGTCTGCCCCACCAAGGCCAACGTCTCGCCTGCCTTCAACTCAAAAGACACGTTGTGCAGCGCGGACTGGCGCTTACCGTGATCACCATCGACGGTCACCAGGGTGCCGTCCTCGTTCAGCGCCAACTCGTAGCCGAAAGTGACATCCTCGAAGCGCAGATTGCCCTGCATCTTGTCTTCGTGGCCGACTACGTTGCGATCCAGATCGGTCTCGGTGCGGATCAGTTCCAGGATGCGACGTGCGCTGGAAATACCGGACGAGAGCTGTGAGTACGAGAAAAGCGAAACAAAAACCGGGAACCCGAACAGCGAAATCAACCCCACGTAGGCAATGACATCGCCCAAATTGATCGCGCCCGCCTGGAAGAGGACGATGCCATGCCACAGCGCCGTCCCCTGGGCGATGCCGAGGAGGAGGAGCGGCAGAAAGCGCGCTTCGATGCGTCCTTGTGCCACGAAGGCGTCGCGCACTGCCTCCGCGTTGCGGTTGAAGCGCTCGATCTCGGCTTCCTCCTGCGCTGCGCCCTTCACGGTCTGGATGCCTTCGATGGCCGCTGTCAGCCCGGCGTTCATGCGCCCAAAAGTCTCGCGCACCCGCCGCGTTGCCGGTGACAGTTCGCGCAGGTAGAAGGCCAGCGCCAGCACGTAGAAGACGGCGAACCCCAACGGCGTGGCGATCAACTGTGGGTGGATGCTCGGCGACACCAGGATCGGCACGATCAGGAAGTTCCCCGATCCAATGACCAGGTTCAAGCCCGGCGCAATCGCCAGCGCCAGTTCGCGCACATCGTTGGTGGCGCGCGCCATTGTCTCGCCGGTGGGGTAGCTATCGTGGAAGCGCATGCTCTTGCCCAACAGCGACGCGTAGAGTTCCTGGCGCCCGTCTCGTTCCAGGCGTTGCCCCAGCACCTCGCTGCCCATGTTGCGCCCCAACTGCAACACCGAACGCACCAGTTGCGTCCCCACCAGCCACAGCGTTGCCCACAGGACGGCACGCATGTTCACATCGTTGCCGGTGACAGCGTTGAACGCCTGACCGGTGTAGATGGGGATGGCGCTGGCCAGCGCCGCATTACCGAACGCACCCAACAAGATGACTAGAATGATCAGCTTGTTGCGGCTCAAATGCGAAACAGCCCAACGGATCGGACCCGACTGGTTCGAGGTAATCGCTTCGGCGACGACGAATTCACTCTTTAGCACGGAGCATGTTCTCCTTTGGAGGGAGAGATGATGGGATGATGAGGATGGTGGAAGATGACCACATCATCCCATCATCTAACTTCCAACATCAACGGTTCTGCAAGATAAACCCATTCCGGGTTGGTGGAATCGGTCGCAGGTGGTCGCCGGTACATAGCCACGAGGATCTGCGCCGGTTCTACGCCATCTGGCAAGGATACACGATGGCGCTCGCGCAGACTGTCCCCCTCTTTCCAAAGTGCGGTGGGGTAGTAGGGCAGGCCGGGCGGCTGATCGCTTTGGCCGATCTTGTTACCGTCGGCGTCGAAAAGCTGCACGGTGGTGGTGAAATCGTGGGTGAGCGGGGCATCGACACGCCAGAAAAGGCGCAGCTCGGTTTCGCCGTCTACACGCTGCAAGGTGACGGAACACAGGGTGAGCGGACCGTAGGACGTCTCGTCCACCCGCGAGGTTGTGGGCGTGTCCACCGCGCCGAGGACCTGCACCAGCGGTCCATTCGTTGGCATCATGTCGAAGCGCACCTCCAGCCCGTCCATCGGCTTGATCAGGTAGACGGGACGATCCCCGGCGTCGAGTGCGGTCTGCACCGTCTCGCCCACGTCGGCAAAGCGATCCTCAGGCGTCAGTAGTGGGAAGATGCCGGTGAGCGAGGGGGCGCGGCCTTCGACGGTTTGCAGATAGTAGAGCGGCACGATTTCGTTGCGATCATTGCTCACGAGGATAGCGTCCGCTGGCGGATCGGCGGCGAGGACAGCGTCCCACATGACCCGGGCCACGTTATTTGCCGACAGGTCCACGTCGTCATAGAACTGGGTCAGCGGGAAGATGACGAAGTAGAGCAGGGCGGCGAAGAGGATGAATTGAAAGAAGAGTTGCGAGTTGCGAATCGCGGATTGCGGGGGGTCTTCGGCGGTGGATGCTTCGGCGACGGGTTGGGGGATCAGTTGGCCCAGTTGGTAGACGCCAAACGCGGCCCAAATGGCGGCGACGAGATAGAGCGGGATGTAGAAGACGTAGATGTCGCCGATGCCGTAGAAGAGGTTGAAGATTTGCAGCAGCAACGCAAACGGCGCCGTGAGCAACAGGACAGCCCAGCGACGTCCGCGGATCAGGGCGATCAGGCCGATGACAACCAGAGCCAGCCCGCTGTAGTTGAAGTGGAGCAGCCACAGTTCGGCCATCTGGGGCAGCCGCGCCGCCGCGCCGTCGACGCCGAGGAAGCTCACGGCGAAGACGCGGCCGGTGATGAAGTCCACAAAGCCGCCGATCCCCTGGCCGTAGATGTTCACCACGTCACCGTTCAGGCGCGGATAGAACCAGGGCGAAGCGTCGGGTCCACTGCGCAGGGGGATGTACAGGTAGAGAATCTGCGGCGCGAGGACGCCGAAAATCCCTGTTAGCCACAGCGTCCCCCGTCGCCACCATGACCGCTCTTGCCAAAACAGCCACAACAGCAACCCCGGCACGAGGAAGAACGCGGTGCGGTGGTGTCCGATTGCCAGACCAAAGGAATGACAGGGTGACAAGGCGACGGGGTGACAGGGTGAGGGGGTGATTGATATCACCAGATACTTGGCGCTCATCGTCCATCATCCGTCGTCTATCGCCCGCCGTCCCCAGCGCCGCCCACAAGACCGCGACCACCAGCAGCGCATTCCAGCGCGTACACTTCGGCGATGATGTTCTGGCTCCAGAAGGTGGGATTGAGCGTGAAGAGCAGGGCGGCAAAGAGGGCAGAGAGCCGTCCCCAACTGCCGGTGGGCAAGAGCCGCGTCATGAGCAGATAGAGCAGACCGGCGGTGAGCGCCAAGAATCGTGCTCAGCAGGTTGAGCGCAAATGCCGGGTCCACGCCGAACAGGGCCAGCAGGTGCTGCCAGATGCCGCCCAGAACCAGGTAGAGCGGATAGCCGGTGGGGTGGGCCAGGCCGAAGCGCCATGCTGCAAACTGGAACTCACCGGGATCACCCAGCAGCAGGCCGGGCGCCAGGGTGCGGGCGTACCACCCCAATGCAAAAGCCACCACCAACAGCGCCACGCGCCGGTCGGCAGGCAAACTTGATTTCTCAATTTCGGCGGTAGATTTGACCGTAGATCCCATTTCACCGATAATGACTTGGTTTTTGACCTTCAATTTCGACGATTCAGGTGCGACGCATGTCATCCGATTGGACCGGCCAGGCGTTGGTTATTGTGCCGACGTACAACGAAAAAGAGAACCTGGCTAAGCTGGTTGGTCGTCTTCGCGCTCTGCCCGGCGACGTCCACGTGCTGGTGGTAGACGACAACTCGCCCGACGGTACAGGCGACATCGCCGACGGCATGGCAGCCACGGATCCAGGCGTGCATGTCCTCCACCGCAGCGGCAAACTGGGGTTGGGGACGGCGTACAGAACCGGTTTCCGCTACGGGCTGGATCGCACGACTATCGCTACATCTGCACCATGGACGCCGACTTCAGCCACAGCCCCGAAAGCGTCCCCGATCTGCTGGACAAGGCGGCAAGCGGCTACGATCTGGTGGTGGGCAGTCGCTACGTCCTGCGGCGCAGTGGTGGGCAGCACCGCGTTTCGCAAGTTCATCAGCTACGGCGCCAATTGGCTGGCGCATGTGCTGCTCGGCGTCTCCATCCACGATTGCACAGCGGGCTTCCGCTGTTACCATCGCCGCGATCCTCGAAACGATTGATCTCGACGCCATTTTCAGCAGCGGTTACAGCTTCCTCACCGAGATGGCGTTCCTGTGCGAGCGGGCCGGTTTCCGCATCGGCGAAGTCCCCATCACCTTTGTCAACCGCACCGAAGGCGCCAGCAAGATCAGCAAAAACGAGATCTACAAGGCGTTCTACACGCTGTTGCGCCTGCGTACCCAAGCCCTGCCCTGGGATTGGGCCGAGCGCACGGTGCGGAAGGGGACGGAGTTAAGACTGGGGGACTGGGCGTTAAGTTGGACCAGCGAAAGTGCCGGGGACTTATGTGGACGAGTCGCCAGAGTGATGACCGTCTCGCTGCGAGAAGTCCGCGTGTCTCGACTGGCCCGCCTATGGGGGACTGGGAATCGTACCACGCCACTGTCACCTTGTCACCCCTTCCGACTTGTCACCTTGTCACCTCGTCACCCTCACCGTCCCCACCGCTGCCGCCAACGTGCGCCGATCCGGGTTGAGGCCGATCCACAGGTAGGCTTCGGCAGCGTCGACGGCTTGCAGGGCTGTCCCCGGTTGTGCGCCTTTCACCCCAACGATGGAAAAATAAGAGCCTTGGACGGATGCAAGTGTCGTGTCCGCGCCAAGCGTGCGTAGTTGCGTGATCGCCTCTTCGGTCAAGAAATCTCCCGCCGCGCCGCGACTCGCCACGAGGACAGGCGAACCTGCCGCAATCTGCTCGATGTACGCCGCCAACGCCTCGCTCTCAAACTCGTTCGCCGCGGTGTCGAAGCCCTGCCTGTCCACGATCTCGCCCGTCTGCGCGTTGAGGACGGTGACATTCACGCCGCGTCGCCCGGCAGACGCATCCGTGGGCGCACCGGTCTCCTCGTCGAACGTCGAGATCCACGCCCCATCGGCAAAGGACTTCAGTTCCACGTCCACCGGCAGCGCCACGCCCGTAGCCCCGATCATCCGATCCCCACCCAGCGCCGTCCGCGGCGACACGGCGTAGGACCAATCCAGACACAGTTCGTTGACGGTGTTGCGCAACGAGGATGGCGGCACCGTCACACGACTGTCTGCCAATCGTTGACAAGATCCTGGGCGGCGAGGTTGGTCGTTGAGATGTCCTGTCACCTGCTGCGGGGGCTGCCCGGGTAATCGAACGGGCGCACCTGCATCGTCAACGTGTAGGTGGATCGGGTCTCGTCGAGGTTGCGCAGCGGCAGGTAGAGGCAGCTTTGCTCGTCGGTGGCCCAGATGGCAGGCTGGGCGTAGGGCGCGTCGGTGTCGACGCTGTCCCAGCCGTCGCCGCGGTAGGGGAAGGTTCCTGGTTGGCCGAGTTCGAGTGTGAACTCATCACTGCCCTGCGGCTGAATCACGCGATAGGCTTCGTAGCCGTCCTCGGCCCAGAAGGGCTGCGCTTCCAGCGGCAACGTGGCTTTGTAGAAGTCCCACGTGGCCTGCCAGGTATCGGCATAGGGGTACCGCTGCTCAATAGGCAGCGCCAGGATCACGTAGCCGACGTTGTAGAGGTACATCAGTTCGTCGACCTGCGCACGCGCTGCGTCCACGCGCTCGGGCGTCAACGCGCCGTCTTTTTCCACATCCACAATCGCCTGGAAGAACGGAATACGGGCAAAATAGTCCATCTTGAAATCGGGGGCGCGGCTGATATTGCCGCCTAGCATCGGCTTGCCGTGGACGGATTGGTAGTACTGCAACACCGTCCGCTCTGCGCCCAGCACGCCGAAGCTGTTGCGCCAGCCCAACGGCGCGTGCATCACACTCACCGGCGCCGGATCTTCGGCGATCATTTCGTACACGGCGGGAACTCGCGCATCCGATAGCGGCAGCGGCAGCGCCAGATGCTCGAAGAGCAGCAGAGAAATGAATAATGAATAAAGAATGGGGGTTGTGCGTTGGCGGATCGCTGCGCTACCTATTCTTGATTCATTGTTCTTCAGCTTTCCCAGAATCCAGTAGACGGCAAACCCCACCAACACCGCCAACGCCAGCATCAACAACACACTGTTTCGATTCGGGGCGCGGTTGGCTTTGATGATGGGGATGTAGTGAAGCAGGGCGAAGGGCAGCGGGAAGCTGGTCTCCACGCCGTCGAGATCGAAGCGGTAGCGCCCATTGATCTGCAAGAACGGCCCCAGCGTGAACAGACCGAACGTGAGCGCCGTCCACAGCCAGATCGACACGCGTCTGCGGTAGATCCACGCGCCGGTCAGGGCCAGCACCGCCCCCGTCCACCCCAAGAAGACGGTGTTGATGTCGCGAAAACCGGTGACGCCGCCTTCGAGCGCGCGCAGTTGTACGCGGCGCAGTTCGGTCACCAGATCCGATCCCCACAGCGGATGCAGCACCGTGGGCGTGAACCAGCCGAAGAGATCCACACTCAGGGGGATCGCCTCGCCCCATCCTTTCAACGAGAAATCATCGGTGAGGAACTGGTACAGGATCGGCAGCAGCGCCGGTGACCAGAGAACGAAGGCGACGACGCCGACGAGGAGTAATGCGTAAAGCGTAATGCGTAATTGGGAGAATGCGGATCGCGAGTTGCGGGTTGCGGGTTGCGTCAGGTGGATGATGACGACGATGATGGTGAAGATGGCGAGGAAGACGGCGGTGATCATCTCGGCCAGGCCGTTGAACGCGAAGAAGACGCCTGCGACCAGGGCGGCCTTTCGACGACGGGATGGGGCCAGAGTAGCGTCGAGGCTGCGCAGCAACATCAGCGCGTAGAAGGGGATCCACTGCGTCGTCACCATGTCGTAGTGGCCGAGGGTGGCGTAGATCGCCCGATTCGAGGCAAAGGCGTAGAGCGTCCCTGCGGCGATGGCGGCGAGGGTTGCGAGTTGCGAATTGCGAGTTGCGGATTCCCGATCCCTGGTCCCCAGTCCCCAGTCCCTCAACAACAAATAGCGCACGAGCAAGAAGGTACCGTATCCACTCAGGATCGTGCTAAGCAGCACGGTAACGTTACTCGCAAAGACCAATCCGATGGCCACATGCAGCGGTTGGGCGATGAGGGCGTTGAAAAAGTTGTAGGTGTAAAGGACGAGGTCAATGCCCAGCGGATAGTAGATCAAATCCGAGTGCAGCGGCGAGGACAGGTTGTCGATCAGGCTGTGCTTGAAATACCAGATGTTCCACACAAAGGTGGATTCGTCGAACGCCCACTGCGCCACACCCGGCACCCACGAAAAAATCCGGATCGGCAACGGCCAGGACAGGATCAGCGTCAGGATCGTGAAAACGCCGAGTATACGCGGATGAAGATAGGCTCGGCTGAGGAGTTTTGGCATCTAAACAGTTACTCGAAGATCTTTGGACACGGATTTCAGGACTACCAGGACGCAGAGACAGACCGGACACGGATTTCAGGACTACCAGGACGCAGAGACAGACTGGACACGGATTTCATGACTACCAGGACGCAGAGACAGACTGGACACGGATTTCAGGACTACCAGGACGCAGAGACAGACTGGACACGGATTTCAGGACTACCAGGACGCAGAGACAGACCGGACACGGATTTCAGGACTACCAGGACACAGAACCAGACCGGACACGGATTTCAGGACTACCAGGACGCAGAGACAGACCGGACACGGATTTCAGGACTACCAGGACGCAGAGACAGACTGGACCGGATTTCAGGACTACCGGACGCAGAGACAGACTGGACACGGATTTCAGGACTACCAGGACGCAGAGACAGACTGGACACGGATTTCAGGACTACCAGGACGCAGAGACAGAGCATCCCATCATCGCCTCTCCGCCTCACCGCTTCTCCGCCACACACAGCACACTCGTCCCAAACGGTAGGCTCGTGCGTTCTACGAGTTCGGCTTCCAGCCAGCCCACGCTGTGCAGGATGGTGTTGATCGGCTCGGGTGTGGGTTCCATTTCCACCTGGTAGACTTCTTCTTGTTCGGTGAGGTGAGGACTGTCCAGTTCGGGCGCGTCGGGGCGCAGCAGGCGCACACCGGCGATCAGCGGGAAGACGAAGAAGTTGTTGTAGCTGGCCCGTTTGACACGGAAACCGCTCATTTCGAGTTTGAGGCGCAGTTCCTTCACCGTGTAACGGCGCTTGTGATCGTTGATCACATCGTTGTAGCTCCACAGCCACATGTAGGCCGGCACGGTGACCATGATCTTGCCGCCCGGCTTGAGCACGCGGTGCGCCTCAGCAAAGACGCCCATCTCGTCGCCGATATGCTCCACGGTGTCGAGCAGCGCCACCAGATCGAAGGTGTCATCGGCGAAGGGAAGTTCTGTCCCCGATCCTTGGGACGTTGTGAGCGCACGCGCCTTGGCCACCGGCAGTGGACGCGCGTTGTAGTCCACGCCGATCACGTGGCCGTAGTGGGCCAGGTGATGGGCCATGTTCCCCGCGCCGCCGCCCACGTCGAGGATCAGCCGATCCGCGCCAGGTGTGGCCGGTCCCATTTCAGCATCGAGGTATTTCAGGATCGCCCGCGTGCGGCTGGCGAACCACCAATGTTTGTCTTCTTCTAGGACTGTTAAAGCTGAGGTTGGCACACTACTTCCTTTCGTTCAAAATAACTCGCCCAAACCGGCAAATTCTTCCGACCACACCACGCCTCGCGGTGCGTGGGCTGATGCGGACCGATCCGCTCTGCCAAATCCGGATTGTGCGCGGCGAAGGCCGGGTGATTGCCCACCAGGTAGCGGACAAGCTCGTTGTAGCCTTCCACGTCGCTCTTGAAGTGGAGCAGCCCACCCGGCGCGATGACGTCGGCCAGCAGGTCGACGAAGGGCGGCGAGAAGAGACGCTTGATCTTGTGCTGCTCCTTCCACCACGGATCGGGGAAGAGGATGTGAACGATCTCGGCGCGTCCGCTGGGCAGCACTTCGGTCAGGCTGACGCGGGCGTCATCGTCGCTGAGCCACAGGTTGGTGATCTCGAAGCGCTGCACGCGGGCCAGCATCAGGCGCACAGCCTTCGTCTTCACCTCGTAGGCGATGAAGAGGCGATCCGGGTGTCGCCGCGCCCGATCCAGGATGAAGTCACCGCGGCCGAAGCCGATCTCGATCTCCAGCGGGCGATCCGAAGCCAGGTCCGCGCGCAGACGGACGCCGTTGTTGCCCCGCTGGTCGCCTAGGGCGAAGGCGCGGAAGACCGGCTGGTCCAACGCCCAGTCCGACAGCCGTTCGTGGCCGGGGCGATGCAGCGGATGTCCGCCGATCAGCCCTTTGCCGGCCTGCCAATCGGCGTAGAGGTGGGCGCGTTCTTCATCGCTGAGTTCTTCCCAGGCGAAGTCCATGCGTCCTTGCGAAAAGGATGTGGCGTGATAGTCGAGAAGTCCTTCTTCCGATTTCGGATCAGACATTGCTGCTTCCCATTGATTCATCGATACAGAGATAAGGAGAAACCAGAGAAATAATGATCCACGAAACCACATGAAGATACACGAAGGCAGAAAAGAACAAGCAGAAAGCTCTTCCGCTCTGATGTCCTGCGAATCCTGAAATCCGTGTCCCTGCTCCGTGTCCACAATCCCTTTTACGAGCAGTGATCCACCGCCGTCGAGAGGACGACCATCGTGCGTGTCGCCCCAAAGCGGCCCAGTTGCGCCAGGATCGGATCCAGCGCGCCGATGGCGTCGAGCCGAATCTTGAGGACGAACGACGTGTCCCCGGTGACGTGGTGACACTCCTGCACCGTGGGCAACTCCCGCACCAAACGCACAAAGGACGGGTAGCGTTCCGCCGCCACCACACACAGCACGAAGACGAGCACCCCTGCCTCGTCCTCAGGCTGCGCCGTCACCGCGCGGTAGCCGAGGATCACGCCCTGGTCTTCGAGGCGACGCATCCGTTCGGCCACTGCCGGCGCCGTCAGCCCAACCTGCCGCCCCAACTCAGCGTACGACAGGCGCGCATCATCGCGCAACAGATCGAGCAGACGATGATCGGTGGGGTCCAGTTTACTTGCCAAAGGTCGCTCGCTCAAAAAATACGATTCAAAGGCGCGCAGACCAATCTACTTTCGATCTGCGCTGGACAGTCACGCCGCCGATCCCGTAAAGTGGACGGCGGAGGAGAAGGCAAAGTGCAAAAGGCAAAAACGGTCGGTGCGGGTCTCCTCTGCTTCCTGCAAATCCTGAAATCCGTGTCCAAAGGTCAGCGTCTGCTATGTCCATCGAACTCTACTTTCGCAGCCTCGTGCTCGGTTTTGCCATCGCCGCGCCGGTCGGCCCTATCGGGATCCTGTGTATTCAGCGCACGCTGCGCAATGGGCGCGTCTACGGGCTGGTGTCGGGGCTGGGTGCGGCCACGGCGGACGCGGTCTACGGCGTGATTGCGGCGCTGGGGTTGAGCGTACTTAGCCAGTGGCTCACGGCGCAGAGCCGTCCGCTGGGCATTGTGGGCGGGCTACTGCTGCTCTATCTGGGTGTGCAGGCGTTTCGCGCTGCGCCTGCGGTGGACCAGAACGATCTGCCGCCGGCTGCGCTGCTTTCGGCGTATGGCTCCGTCGTGCTCCTCACCATCACCAACCCGATGACGATCCTCTCGTTCGCCGTCATCTTCGGGGGCATGGCCGCAAACGTGACACCGTCCACGACGACGTTGCTGGTGATGCCGCTGGGCGTTTTCACCGGGTCGGCGCTGTGGTGGTTGACTTTGAGCGGCGGCGTGTCGTTGCTGCGCCGCCGATTGCGTCCTCAACACTTGCGCCGCATCAACCAACTCGCCGGTCTGCTCCTGTGTGGATTCGGTGTCGTGCTGCTTCTATCCACGCTGAAAATCTAGCACCCAGTCCGCCAGTGTGTCGCGGTCGATCAGCACACAGTCCGCCGATTCGGCCAGCACGCGGGCGCTGTCGGTGTAGTAGCTGTTGGTCACCACCATCGCCGCGTCGCAGTCGAACTGGTATTTGCCGGCCACAGCGTCGGCCACCGCTCGCCGTGACACTTTGCCACGGTATCGCTTCACCTGGATGGCGTAGCGCGTCCCGTTCATCTCGGCCACGACGTCCACACCAAAGTCGCCCGATCCGCGAATGTTGCTCACATTGCGGTAGCCCTGGCGTTCCAGCAATTTGCAGACATACCGCTCAAAATCGAGGCCGTCCATGTAGTCGACGTCGGCCAGTTCTATGGCGCGGGTCAGGCGATGACGTGTGCGCGTCCACAGGAAAACAGCACACAGCACGGTGAACAGCACCACCGCCGCGCCAATCACAAAGCTGAGGATGGCGTCGTCGATGCCGGCGATCAACGTGACGGCGCGCCCAATGCCCCAAGACAGCCCGTAGGCGACAAAAAGGAGCAGCACGGTCCCTTCCACGCGGCGTTGTTGAAAGCGCGCATAGAACCAGGTTATGAAGCGAATGGCGACGCCTCCAACTTTCGCAGGATCGTCTTCATCACCACATCGGGATCGGGGGGCAGGTAGACGGGTGGATTGGCGAATTCGCTCTCCACTTCTTTGAGCGTGCCTTCGTGGTAGCCAACCTTGAACGGCGTAAACTTGAGGCCGTGCGCCGTGCTGATCACCACCACGCGCTCGTGGCTCTGGATGACGCCCTGATCACGCAACTTGAAGAGCACCGCCAGTGCCGTGCCGGTGTGGGGGCAGGTGTACATGCCGGTAAGGTCGGCGAGGACGGCGGCGCGGGCCATTTCGTGTTCTGTGGCCTGTTCCACGAGGCCGTTGGTCTCTTGCACCGCCTGTACGGCTTTTTCGTAGCTCACCGGGTCGCCAATGCGGATGGCGGAGGCGAGTGTCTCCTGAGATTGGATGGTCACCTTGTCTTTGAAGCCGTTGACGAAGCTCTGGTAAAAAGGATTGGCCTTCTCAGCCTGCGCCGCCACCAGTCGGGGCAGCTTGTTGATCAGCCCCAGATCCAGCATCAGCTTGAGTCCTTTGTACAGGGCGCTGATGTTGCCCAGGTTGCCCACGGGGATGATGATCCAATCGGGTACTTCCCAGTCGAACTGCTGCACGATCTCGATGCCCACGGTCTTCTGGCCCTCGATGCGCAGGCTGTTCATGGACTTGGCCAGATAGATTGTGTTGTCTTGGGTGACCTCTTTGACGACGCGCATACAGCCGTCGAAGTCGGTGTCCAGCGCCAGGACGTGCGCACCGTTGGCGATGGGCTGGATCAACTGCGCCGGGCTGACCTTCCCCTGCGGCAAGAAAATGATTGCAGGGATGCCGGCGGCGGCGGCATAGGCGGCGAGAGCGGCGCTGGTGTCGCCGGTGCTGGCGCAGGAGACGGCACGCACCGGTTTGTCCATCGCCATCATCTGCTTCACCACACTCACGAGGACGGTCATCCCCAGGTCTTTGAAGCTGCCGGTGTGGCTGTTGCCGCACAGCTTCACCCACAGATCGGGCAGGCCGATCTGCTTGCCCAGCCGCTCCGCCCAGAACAGGTTCGAGTTGCCCTCGTACATGCTCACGATGTTCTCGTCGTCGATGGACGGGATCACCCACTCTTTTTTGCCCCACACACCGCTGCCATAGGGCCAAGATGTTGCGCCGATGCGGCTCTCGAAGAGCGTCTTCCACTCCTCAGCCGAGCGGTTGCGCAGGGCGTCCACATCGTGGGCGACTTCGAGCAGCCCGCCGCAAGTGGGGCAGGTATAGATGACATCGTAAATCGACCATTCACCGGGGCAGCCCCGGAAGCAGCGGAAATGTGCGTTGTACTCGTTGGGTTGTGGCATATCGTTCACCGCGGGCGCGTGCGCGCAGGAGTGGAGGGTTGGCTGGATGATTCAGTGAATTCTACCACAGGGGAAGAGAACGGAGATTGGGGGATTACGCGATGAGGGGATTTCAGAGCCTGGCCAGGCTCTGAAATCCCCTCATGCGTAATCCCCAATCTTCAAGTTTTCCCTACCCCAACCGCTTCTTGAACTCCTCAGTCAACGCAGGCAACGCTGTGAACAGATCGTCGACGATGGCGTAGCGGAAACGCTCGAAGATGGGCGCTTCGGGGTCTTTGTTGATGGCGACGATGATCTTGCTGTCGCCCATGCCGGCCAGGTGCTGGATGGCGCCGCTGATGCCGGCGGCGATGTAGAGATCAGGCTTGACCGTCTTGCCGGTCTGGCCGACCTGGTGCTTGTAGGGGATGTAACCGGCGTCTACGGCGGCGCGGCTGGCACCCACGGCGGCCCCGAGGACGTCGGCCAGATCGGCCACCAGTTGGAAGCCCTTCTCCGGGTCCGCAGCCACGCCACGCCCACCGGAGACGATGATGCGGGCGTCGGTGAGGTTGATCTCGCCGGTGTCGGCGGCGCGGAAGTCGGTGATCTTGGCGCGCGTCGTCTTCGTTGAGCGAGAGCGGCAGCGCGTGGACGTCACCGTCCGCGGCGGCGGGTTCGGGCATGGGGAACGAACGCGGCCGTACGGCGGCAACACTCAGATCGCTCTCGAAGTGAATGTCGGCGACGATGTTGCCGGAGTAGACGGTGCGTTCGGCCACCAGCGCGCCGCCTTCCACGCGCAGATCGCTGGCGTTGGGGGCCAGGCCCGCGTTACGCTTGCAGGCCACGGTGGCGGCAAGGATGCGTCCTTGATTGGTGGCGCTGGTGAGCACGACGCTTGCGTCCGCTGCGTCGATGGCGGCGTCCAGCACGGTGGTGTACGGTTGCAGCCGAAAGCGCGCCAGGACAGGCGACGACGCGGTGTAAACCGCCGATGCGCCGTAGCTCAACGCCTGCTGCGCCAGTTCGTCCACACCGTCACCGGCGACGACGGCAGCGGCGCTGGTTCCCAGTTCGGCGGCCAATGACTTCGCCTTCCCCAGCACTTCCCAACAGCTAGAGACGGCGGTTCCTTCGATTTGTTCGATCCAGACGAGGATGGACATAGAGGTCTCCTAGATTACCTTTTCGGCGAGCAACGCTTCTGCCAGCTTGGCCGCCTTTTCCTGCACGCTGCTGCCGTCGAAGATCTGTACTTCCACCTTCTTGACTTCGGGCTTGCGCAGGTTGTCCCAGCGCACACGGCGACCGGCGCTGACGTCGATGTCGCCGCCGTCGAGGACGGGGATCTTGGCGCGGCTGGCTTTGCGGATGCCCATGAAGCTAGGATAGCGGGGATCATTGATTTCCTTGGCTACACTGACCACCATGGGCAGCGGTGCTTCCACCGTCTCCTGTCCACCTTCGTGGACAATTTCGGCGGTGAGTTTGCCGTCCGCCACTTCGACGATCCGAGTGACGTTGGTGATCAGATCCCAGCCCAGCTTGCAGGCAACGCCTGCGTAGACGACGCCGCTGTTGCCGTCCACGGTCATGCGCCCGGCGAGAACGAGTTCGACGTCGTCCTGTTGTTGGATGGCGGCGGCCAGCGCCTCGGCCAGCGTCCAATCATCGCCGTCGGTGACGAGGTTCTGATCCACGAGCACGGCTTCGTTGACGCCCATCGCCAGCGCGTGCTTGAGCGCGTCGGTGGCGGCGGGGTCGCCGGCCGAAATGGCGACGGTGTCGGCGTCGTAGCGTTCGGACAGGGCGATGGCTTCTTCGGCGGCGAATTCGTCCCACGGGTTGATGACCAGGGTAGCATTCACTTCACCGGATCGGGCCTCATCCGCCGAAACCTTGGGCAGTTCCGCCGTATCGGGCGTCTGTTTGATCAACACTGCGATTTTCACGTTGTTCTCTCCTCGATTCGCGTACAAAGTGCTGAATGGGGTGTACGCATGATTGTATCTGTAGAGATTGTGGATGGGTTGCGAACGTGTTTACTCCGCCATCCACGCGTCCGCGTCGTAGGCAGGCAGCTCGCAGCGCAGACGGGGCAGGTCGCGTTCGCCCATTTCGAAATCGGCCTGGAGGAGTTGTTGCAGTTCGCGCGTGCCTTCGTAGATGACGGCGCCCTTGCTGTTGCGCAGGAAGCGCTCCACGTCGTATTCGTCGCTGAAGCCATAGGCGCCGTGGATCTGCACGGCGTCGGCGGCGCTGTCGAAGCTGGCGTCGGTGGCAAACCATTTGGCCAGGGTGGTTTCGCGTGTGTTGCGCAGGCCCTGGTTTTTCATCCAACCAGCTTTGTAGATGAGCAGTTCGGCGGCGTCGCGGCGCTGCACCATGAGGCTGATCATGCGGCGCACAAGCTGGTGCTCGCCGATGGGTTTGCCGAAGGTGCGACGCTGCTGGGCGTAGCGGGTACTGGCGTCGAGCGAAGCGCGGATCAGTCCTAGCGCGCCGGCGCCGACTGTGTAGCGCCCGTTGTCGATGCAGGTGAGGGCGATCTTGAAGCCTTCGCCTTCTTCGCCGATGCGGTTGGCAGCGGGGACTTCCACGTTCTCCATCTTGATCCAGCCGGTGTTGCCGGCGCGCACGCCCAATTTGCCGTGATAGCTGCCACTGGTCAGCCCTGCCATGTCGCGGGTGACCATGAACGCGGTCATGCCGCGGTGGGCTGGTGTGGCGTGGGGATCGGTCTTGGCGAAGACGAGGAAGTGATCGGCCACGTCGGCGAGACTGATCCAGACTTTTTCGCCGTTGAGCACGTAGACGTCGCCTTCTTTGCGCGCAGTGGAACGCATGGCCTGCACGTCGGTACCTGCGTCGGGTTCGGTGAGACAGAAGCAGGCGATCTTCTCGCCGGTGGCCTGCGCGGTGAGGAACTGCTGCTTCTGCTCTTCGCTGCCCCACTGGAAGACACCCAGACTGTTCAGCCCCACATGCACGCTAATGACGACGCGGGCGGCGGTGTCGGCGTATTCCAATTCCTCGCTGACGATGCCCAGGCTGATGTAGTCCATGCCGGCGCCGCCGTAGCGCGCCGGGATGCAGATGCCCAGGAAACCCTGCGCCGCCATTTTGGGCAGCAGTTCGGGGTCAAATTCCTGACGGCGATCAAATTCCTTGATGTGGGGCGTTATTTCTTTGGCGGCGAACTCGCGCACCATCTTGCGCACCATTTCGTGTTCTTCGTTGAACAAAAAACCCATCGCTGAGGTCATCGGGTGCTCCTTAATAGAGGACTGTATTTCAGTTGGTCTGTTGATCTGTACAGCGGGGGATTGGGCAATCGCTCAATCGCCTAATCGCCAAACACCGTATCCATTATACTCTCTGGGCAGATTCCGGTCGAACCAAGCGCCAATAAAAAAAGCGGAGACGCCTTTGTCTCCGCCGTTGACGAGGGATCACCTCTTCAACTTTCGGGTTTTAGTATAGCAAAGGGCATGGATCGACGCAACTCGTCAGGAAACCGTGAAGTTGCGTGAATCTTTGCACAATTCAAGATGCAAAGTGGACGAATAGACGCCTTCTCCGGTACACTTTGCGCATGGAATGGCACTATCAACTCTTTGTGATCCTCGTGATCGGGTTCGTCCTCTTCATCGGCTACGGCACTTATGCCACAGCGACTGTTGAAGCAGTGGCAGCCGGATCAGAACTTGCTGCTCATGCCCGCCGAGAACGCAGTGCGGCTGGTGATGATTGTCTTCTGCGTGGGGTTGGGCTATTTGAGCCACCTCAGCCCGGCACAGTTGGGCTGGCAGATGCCAGACGTCAGTCGCCAGATCTGGGTGGGCATCCTCACAGGCATGGGCGTGGCCTATTTCTTCTACTACGTCACCCGTTTGATCGTCAATAGAACGGGTGAACGCTTCTACTCGTCCTCAGTGATCGGCTACATTTTGCCCCGCAACAACGATGAGTTCTGGCTGGTGCTCATGGCGCTGATCCCAGTGGTGTTGCTGGAAGAATTGCTCTTTCGCAGCCTGTTATTGGGTGGGCTTGCTCCGTTGGCGCCGGTATGGGTATTGCTGATTGTGTTCAGCATCGTTTTTGGTCTACTCCACAGCCCGCAGGGGACATGGGGCATGGTGGGCGCAGGGCTGGGTGGGGCGGTTTTCGGCGTCGTGTTTCTGTGGCAGCACAGCCTGTTGGCGCCGATCTGGCGCACTACGTGGCCAACGCCGTACAGATCGTGCTGGCCATGAACGCCGAGAGTAGGGGTTGACAGGGCCGCGTTTCTTTTTGCACACCGCCGCGCAATTGACATAGGATAGGGTTCGATCTGTCAAACACCAGTTGGGAGAAGAGATTTTGAGCGAAGAGATGAAGAAACCATCTATCGATCCCAAGGCATTCCGCAATGCGTTGGGGCGATTTGCCAGCGGCGTCACCGTGGTGACCACCGTCGTCGATGACAAGGTACATGGGATGACAGCCAGCGCGTTTGTATCGGTGTCGTTAGATCCACCGTTGGTGCTGGTCTCTGTAGACAAGCGCCCACCTGCACGCCATGTTGCAGGAAGGCAGCCGTTACGGGGTGAGCATCCTAAGCGGCGATCAAGCGGACTATAGCCAGCATTTCGCCGGCTTCGGCCGCCTGATCTGGCGCCGGAATTTGTGTGGCAAGATGGCATTCCTCTGCTCAAAGAAGCACTCACTCACCTGGTGACAACGGTGGTGGACGCACACGAGGCTGGGGACCACACGCTGTTCATCGCCCGCGTGGAACACCTGGACTGGGCCGACGGCGATCCGCTGCTCTATTTCCGCGGAAAGTATGGGGATTTTCAGGCGAAGGCGTGAGGCGTGGCGCCGTCAATCGGCGACGACTTCACCGCCGGCAGGTTGGGCGCGTTCGGCGTAGAGGCCGCGGCCACCGTTGCGGCGGATCAGCAGCAGTTCACGTAGCATGTTGATGGTGTCGCGCACCGGGTTGACGCGACTCTCGGTCATGTAATACCAGTTGATGGGGACTTCGATCAGGTTCAGTCCGCGCAGGCGGGCGATGTAGAGGACTTCGGGATCGAAGCCCCAGCCGTTGATCGTCTGGTAGGGGAAGATCTGCTGGGCGGCTTCGCGGGTAAAGCATTTGAACCCGCACTGTGTGTCCTCGACGCCGGGGATGATCAGCGTGCGCACAATGAAGTTGAACACGCGCCCCATCACATGACGGTACGTCGGCTCGTCGTAGCGGACGGCGCCTTCGATCTCACGGCTGGCAATGGCGACATCATACTGGTGGACATCCATGTGCGGCGGCAGAAACTTGCTGATCTCTTCGATGGGCATGGAGAGATCAGCGTCACAGAGGAAGAGGTAATCACCTCTACCGGCCAGCATCCCCACCTTCACCGCAGCACCTTTGCCCGGCGCACTGTGCAGCAATTGCACGGTGAAGGGTTCACCAGGATCAAGCTGTTCGCTGAAGCGCTGAACCAGGCCGCTGGTGTCATCGGTGGAGCCATTCTCCACAACCAGGACTTCGGTTTGATAGGGCTGCGTATGCAAAAAACGCCGGATCTTTTCCAACGATTCGGGGAGTCGCTGTTCTTCGTTTCGAGCAGGAATGATGATGCTCAAGAATGGACGCTGCAACACGGACACTCCATCACTATTTTATCCACCGGAATGATTAAGCCTAGCCGATCAAACTGAAAAGCGCCAATAGCACCAGCACCTGGACAATCAGGGTACCCCCCCAGAGCAAATACGCGCCGAGCCGCTGTTGCCGGTAGGCCATCCACACCCCACCCAACCCGTTGACAACATATGCCGCCAGGCCAATGATCGGCAAAACAAAGAGCGATTCTTTGGCGCGGATGCTATCCGGCGCGCCGGTGCTGCTGTACTGCATCACGAGCCGTTCGGGGAGGCCAGGGTAGCGCGTCATCAGCACGCCAAAGAGAAGCAGCACCCCCAGCGCGCCCAGCGACAACAGCCACATACTCGGACGATCCAGCAACGCTTCGGCGCCCATCAGCGGGCGTCGCCGTTCCTGTTGCAGGGGTTGGATTGCGCCCAGGCGATGATAGGCATCTATCGCTTCTAGAAATGCGTCGGAGCGGATCGGCGAGAGCGCAAAGATGCTGTCTTCGGTTTCCAAGAGCAGGCACGACGGCAGAGGACGCGAGGCGTACCGCTCCAGGCGGCGGCTGCGCTGTCCGCGGCCGGTGCGAACGAACGGCGAAGGCCAAAACCACGGCGCGCCGCCGCCCACTTCGTTGCCGCTGCGTACGATGCGCCGAATCGCGCCCAGGGGAATCACCTGTGTCGTGGCGGCCCACCGGATAATCAGAGCGTCGCGATCCAGCCGATAGGACAAGTTGAGCACGCTTCACGTGCGGTAGATCAGGTGGATCAATAGTGGAACGCTGAGCAAGACGCCCATCAGCAGCACAAAGCTCACCCAATCGGTGGGCCGACGACCGAGCCACATGAAAAGCAGCACGTCGATCAGCACCACCCAACTGATCACGAAGATCCTTCCCAACGGCTACGGCATGGAAACGCTCTGAATGTCATAGGCAAGCATCGCCCGGCGCTTAGCCGGCGACCGAAGCCTCCTTGGCGAAAGACCAACCGGCCATCTCGGCGCGGAAATCGTGGCGGGTCAGGTCGACGCCCAGCGGCGTTACGCTGACGATGCCGTTCTCCACGGCGCCGATGTCGGTGCCGTCGTCGGGGACGCCGATGGGCAGCTCGCCACCGATCCAATAGTAGGGACGCCCCCACGGGTCGTCGGCTTTGACGAGGGCGTCGCGGTAGATGCGCTGCCCCAACCGCGTCACTTCGATGCCACGAAAACGCTCAGCCGACGCCCAGGGGATGTTGACGTTGAGCATCACGTGCGGCGGCATCCCATGCGCGAAGACGTTGCGCACGATATCCGCGGCCACGAAGCCGGCGTGGGTCAGCGCCTTGTCTTCGGGGACGGGACTGTCGTGGGCCGGCCCCATGCTGAAGGCGATGGCCGGGATATCGCTGATACAGGCTTCCATCGCGCCGGCCACTGTCCCGCTGTAGAAGACGTCGGTGGCCAGATTGTAGTTGCTGTTGACGCCGCTGACCACCAGATCGATGGGGCCGCTGATCAACCCCAACAAGGCCAGGGCCACGCAGTCGGAGGGGGCGCCGCTACACGCTAGTGCCTTGCGTCCATCCAACCAGGTGACTTGCTGCACGCGCAATGGTTTGTGCAGGGTTTTGGGATGGCCGGCGGCGCTCCAATTGCGGTCCGGCGCCACCACGAAGACAGATCCAAATTCGTCCAAAGCCTCGGCCAAAGCCTGAATGCCAGGCGCTTGCACCCCGTCGTCGTTGGTTATCACAATGTTGGGCATGTCTATTCCGGTTTCTTGGCGCGTACGTAAATGCGAACTTCTTCGCTTTCGGTTTCGTTGCCGGCGCGGTCGTAGGCGATGGCCTTGAAGACGTGACTCTCCAGATACGTGCCGCGCCCGGTGAGCACACCGGCGAAGCCGTCCTCGAAAGTCCGAATGCGGCCGGGCGTTACATCTTCGAAGTCGCTCTCGATGCCATCCCAGTTGCGCGTCTCCGGCGCTTCGACGTTGACGTTGCGCATGACGATGGGCCAACGTTCGTTGTAGGGCGCCACGGTGCTCTCGGCGAACTTCTCACCGTTGCGGAAGAACTCGACGCGATCCATCGCCCAGTTGTCGTTGGCCAGCGCGTTGACGTTCACCTGTTCGTCGTCTTGCATCACGTAGAGTTGATCGGCGGCAGGGTAGCTCACCACCACTGTGGGCGGCGTATTGTCGATGGTCACCTGAGTTGTCCACTGGCGCACGTTGCCGTCGCCCTGTTGCACGGAAAGGCGCAGGCTGTACAGTCCCTCTTCGAGGGTGGTGGTATCCAGGAACTCGAGGACGTTGTTCTCGATCTGGTTGCCGTGTTCGGGGCCGATCTGCGTCCACTGTACGGGATCCAGGCCCGGGCCGAATTCGAGACGGTAGTTGCGGAAGTTGCCGCCGCGGGCGTTGCCGCGGATCTCCACCTGGCCGCTGATGTATCCGCCTGGCGCGGGCGAGGTGATGGCCACTTCGGGATCGAACTCTACAGCCACTTCGCCGGTGCTCTGCGGCGGCTGCGCCAGTCCGCTGTCGCGCACCCAGTCGTTGGCCTCTGGCGGCAGGATCATAAACGACTGCACCTGTCCTTCGACTTCAAAAGGCTGCCAGATGTTGTCGACGACGTTCGGCTCGGTGCCGGCGATGAAGATGTCGTTGCGTTGGCGCCCACAGGAACTGGACGGGAGCAGGCCGCTGGGCCAGCAGACCACGCGGTCGATGATGTTAGACGGACGTTCGTACCAGCGGGCGGGCAGTCCTTCGTGGTAGCGGCGCATCACCGCGTTCCAGATGGGCGACGCGCCCGACGCGCCGGTGGTGCGGTCCATAGACGTGTTGTCGGTGTTGCCCACCCACACGCCCACGGCAAGCTGTGGCGTGTAGCCCATGGTCCAGGCATCTTTGTTACCGTTGGTGGTGCCTGTCTTGGCCGCGACTTTGCGGTCGGGCAAGGTGAGCAGGCTGTTGGCGCCGAAGATGGGGGCGCGGGCCACGTCGTCGCTCATGATGTCGGCGATGAGGTATTGGGCGTCGGCGCTGATGATGCGTTCCACGTCGGGGCGCTCGTACTTCTTGAGCACGTTGCCGTCGGAGTCGCGCACCTGCAAGATAGCCACAGGATCAAGCGTGCGGAAGCCTGTACGCTGCGCTTCGGGCGGCACAGGCTGCCCGGCCATTACGCCGCCGTTGGCGAGGACGCTGTAGGCGTAGGTGTGATCGAGCAGCGTTACTTCGCCGCCGCCCAACACCAGGCTGAGTCCGTAGAAGTTGAGTCCGCGATCGAGGCCGTTGATGCCCAATTTGTGGGCGGTGCGCAGCGCCGCGGCCACGCCCACCTGATCCATCACCTTGATGGCAGGGATGTTGTACGAACGAGCCAGCGCATCACGCAGGCTAACCGGCCCGTGGTAGAGACGATCATAGTTCTCGGGGACGTAGTACGATCCATCGGCCTGGGCGAAGGCGGTGCGCACGTCGAGGATCATGCTCGACGGCGTCATGCCTTGAAGCAGACCGGTGAGGTAGACGTAGGGTTTGAAGCTGGAGCCGGGCTGTCGCTCCGAAATCGCCACGTTGACCTGGCCGTCGATCTCCTCGTTGTTGTAGTCCAACGAACCGACCATGGCCAGGATCTCGCCGGTGTCGGGCTTGATGGCGACGACGGAGGCGTTGTTCACCTGTTTACCCTGGGCATCGAGCGAGGCGATGTGCTCACGCGCCACCTGCTCGGCGTGCTTCTGCATGTCCACGTCGAGGGTGGTGTAGACTTCGAGGCCGCGCTTCCAGATGAAGTACGGGTCGTCGACGGTGTTGAATTCGTTCTTGATGCGCTCCAACGCGTAGAGCGCAAAGTGGGGCGCGGTGAGGACGTCGAAGCGTTCGGCCACCGACTCACGCAGATCGAGTTCCTGGGCGAAGGCGGCGTCGGCTTCGGCGGTGGTGAGGTAGCCGGCGGCCACCAGCGCGTCCAAAGTGATGCGCTGCCGATCTTTGGCGTCTTCGGGGTTGTTGATCGGGTTGTAGGCCGGCGAGTTGGGGATCGGCGCCAACATGGCGGCTTCGGCCACGTTCAACTCGGTAGCGCTCTTGCCAAAGTAGACCTGACTGGCCGCTTCCACACCGTAGGCCAGGTTGCCGTAGAAGTTGTAGTTGAGGTACCACTCCAGGATCTTCTCTTTGGGGTACTGGCGCGTCACCTCTAGCGAGAGGATCACTTCTTTGATCTTGCGGGCATAGGACTGCTGGGTGCGCTCCTCAACCGGGATGATCACATTCTTGATCAACTGTTGGGTGATGGACGAACCGCCCTGTACGCCGCCGCCTTGCAGATTGGAGTAGAAGGCGCGGAACAGACCACGCACGTTGATGCCTGGGTTGTCCCAGAAGTTGCGATCTTCCAGGGCGACCGATGCTTTCCACACCCACGGCGACATTTCATCGAGGTTCAGGTAGGTGCGGTCACCGCGGAAGGGGCGCGGGTCCACGCTTTCGTAGAGAAGGTATTGGCCGGTGCGGTCGTAGATGCGCACCGTCTCGAATTCGTCCTGTTGCGATTCGATGACGCCGGCGTCGGGCAGTTGACGGGCGTAGAAGCTGTAGATCCCCAGCGCCGTGGCCGCGCCTGCCGCGCCCACACCGGCAATCGACAGCACAACGGTCAGCGTGACGACGGCGAACCCCTGAAACGCCCAAAACCACGGGCGAGGACGGTTGTTGTGAACGCGCTGCCGCTTGCGGCGCGAGATCAAAATCTTATCGTGGTTGTTCAGTCTTGACATAGATGGTACTCGTGATTGAACGAAGACGCGGCACTGGAGAGTAAACGACGCCACACCTCATTCGTTCCGCACAGAAAAGTGGGGCAACCGGCGGTTGCCCCAGCCCAAACGTATCCGTCATTTTAGCACCGCCGCGAGGATTGACCAAAACCAGGGGCGATTCTTCGTGGATCGTTTTTTCTCTGGTTTCTCCTAGATCTTTTCCACCACCAGCACATGACTAATGCCGAAGACGGTCAGTGGGCTGTGTTCGAGGGCGTAGGTGACGCGGCGCAGCCACTTGCCCAGCCCAGGGCGACGATACACGATGTTGTCGTAGCCGGGGAAGATCTGGGTGTGGTGGACCACGCGCACCGGCTGCCCAACGAAGAGATCGAGGAGGCTGCCAGGGGTGTAGGCGCGCACGTGTGGCGCCAGCCGATTGCGCAGTGGATCGGGCAGGTAGTTGATCAACGGGGTATTGCCGAAGTGGTAGACCCCACGCCAGTAGTGACCGTGTGTCTCGAAAGGATAGAGCCGATTCGGCGCGAAGATGACGGCACGCCCGCCGGGGCGCAGCGTACGCACGATCTCAGCGACAGACAAAGCATCGTCCTGTACGTGCTCCAGCACTTCGTGCGAGAGCGTGAGATCGAAGAAATCATCGGGATAGGGGAGTTGCTCACCACGCGCCAGTTGCAGTCGCGCACCGGGGACGCTGCGCACGGCGTGTGTGAGGTGTTCACCCTCGATGTCGATACCGTAGACCTTGTCGGCGTGGGGCTGGAGCGCCTTGACGTACATGCCCACGCCGCAACCGTCCACGAGGACACGCATCAACGGCGACGGCGCCCAGCGCAGGATCATCGCCAGCCGTCGTTCCTGCCCCGCGCGCCACACAAAAGACGGATTGCCGCGCAACGCCGCCCGATCCCCATGCAGATCCGAGACTTCAATATCCATCAGCATTCTCCACTCAAGATGCTCCACGGAAAAAGGAGAGATTGATCCACGAAGTCACACGAAGAACCACGAAGGGAAGAAAAGAGAGACACAGTTTGCACAGATTTTCAGGAGATCCTGATGAAGAAACAGAGCCCTTTCTCCTCTGTCCTGATTATCCTGCAATCCGTGTCCCTCTCTTTTTCTCTTCTCTCTTCGTGTATGTTCGTGTGACTTCGTGGATCATTCTCTGATTTTCATGCCGTACCAACATGGATCGCCACGGTGCCGAACATGCGCTTCACAAAGTGGACGTTCTTCAACCCGGCTCGCTCCATCTTACGCGCCAGCACGTCCGGCTCGGGGAAGACGGTGGTGCTCTGGGGCAGGTATTGGTAGGCGCTGCCCTGCGGCGAAATCAGGCTGCCCAGGAACAGGATGATGCGGAACATGGAAAGCGCACCAGCGGCCCAAGCACGGCCTGGCTGGGTGGCGTCGTTTCCAGGCAGACGACCTTGCCGCCCGGCTTCGTCACCCGTTTTTGCTCACGCAGCGCGGCGTCGATGTCCACCACGTTGCGCATGACGAAACCACTGGTCACAGCGTCGAAATAGTCGTCGGCGAAGGGCAGGTGCAGCCCGTCGCCCTGCACAAAGCGCACCAGCCGTCCGGTGGGTTTGGCCTTGCCGAAGGCCATCATCTCGAAGGTGAAATCACAGCCCAGCGCCGTGATCGACGGATGCTGGCGCAGGGCCTCGTAGGCGATGTCACCCGTGCCGGTGCCAACGTCGAGCAGGCGCCCGTGGGGGAGCAACTCGCACAGTTCCACCAATTCCTGGCGCCATGCCACGTCCTGGCCGCCGGTCATCAGCCGGTTCATCAGGTCATAGCGCGGCGATCTCGGCGAACATGCGGTTCACGTATGCAGATTTTTGGTCGAGCGAGGGGAGAACGCTCATCGAAGGCTCCTGTCTGGCCAATTGGCGCAAAGAAGTGCGTAATTCGTGATGCGTGATGCGTAATTGGTTGACGAATGGATTCGCCAATTGGAAACCAACACCGTTGACGAATTACGCATTACGCATCACGAATTATTCCTTTCTTAACCGTCGCTCCAACTCGTCGATCCGCTCCGTCTGGCTCACGATCAGCTCGGCCAGGAAACCGACCAGCAACAGCAGCACGCTGATCACAGCCAGGGTGCCGGCGGCGATGAAGATGGGGCGTTGCTGGGTTTGGGCGAAGATGTAGAGGCCGGTGAGGTAGAAAAAGGTGACGAGGCTGATCACGATGCCGGTCAGCCCTAATCCGCCAAAGAAGCGCATGGGTGCGGCTGAAAGCGAGTAGAAAACGCACCACCAGCACATCCAGAAAGCTGATGGGTATGCGGCTGAAACCGAATTTACTCGATCCAGCCTGGCGTGGGCTGTAGTGTGTCTTCACTTCGCCGATGCGGAAACCCTGATGAGCGGCGATCATGAGCAGGAAGCGGTGCCAGTCGGAGCGCAGCGGGGGCAGGCTTTCGATCACCTCGCGGCGCATGGCCTTGATCCAATTGCCGTCGTGGACGTCTACGCCGCCCAGTCGACGCATGACAAAGTTGTAGATGCTGCTGGCCAGTACCTTGCCGTCGCCGTCCTTGCCGCCAGCCGGCCACCACGTCGAGATCGGCGGCTTGCATGTGGCGCACCAGCGCGGACGTCGAGCAGCGGGTCGGATTCCATGTCGGCGGGGATGAGGATGACGATGTCACCGCGGGCGGCGGCGAACATGCGCTGTAGCCCCGCCGTCATCCCCTGACTGCGCCGGTTGCTGAAGACGATGACGCCTGCAAATTCCTGTTGCAGCGCCGCCAGCACGCGTCCTGTGCCGTCGGTGGAGCCGTCGTTGACCACCAGCACTTCGCCGCGACGCCCCAGTTCGTTGAATGCGGCGAAAGATCGGCGCACCACGGCGTCGATGGTGGATTCCTCGTTGCGCCGGCACCACCACGGAGATGTAGACAGTCTCATCCTGTGCAGATGGATTCGTCACTGGATCAGCCAAAACACGCCCCACGGCTACCGCTGTGCCACTTGCCATGCTCACATCTCCAAAAACAGACGCACTGCGGCCACAACGATCCTGTTGTTCGCCGGTCATTTCGGGGTAGAGGGGCAGGCTCAGGCAACTGCGCCACCGCTTCGGTGACGGGCAAACTGCCGTGCCGATAGCCAAGGTCGGCGTAGGCAGGCTGCAAGTGCAGGGGAACCGGGTAGTGGATGCCAGCGCCGATGCCCTGTTTTTGGAGATAATCGAGCATCTCATCGCGACGCGAGGTGCGGATCACGTAGAGATGCCATGCCGGATCAGCCTGTGGATCGACGTGGGGCAGCATGATCTCCATATCTTGCAGCAGTTCGGAATAGCGGGCGGCCAGTCGGCGGCGCGCTTGCGTCCACTGGGCGAGGTAGGGCAGTTTGGCGCCGAGGACGGCGGCCTGCAAGGCATCGATGCGTTCGCCGTAGCCCTTGATCTCGTGTAGGTACTTGTCATGGCGGCCATGGTTGCGCAGGAGACGCACCTTTTCGGCAGGGCGGCGTCGTTGGTGGTGACAGCGCCGGCATCGCCGTAGGCGCCCAGGTTCTTGCCGGGGTAGAAACTAAAACAGGCAGCCACGCCCAACCCACCGGCCTTGATACCCGACCAGGTGGCGCCGTGCGCCTGGGCGGCGTCTTCGATAACGGGGACGCCGTGATCGGCGGCAATGGCGTTGATGGTGGTCATATCTGTGGGCTGGCCGTAGATGTGTACCGGCATGACAGCGCGTCCGCGGCGTGAACGCCTGCACCAGCGCCGCCCGACATGTTATAGGTGCCGGGATCAATGTCCACGAAGACAGGGGTGGCGCCCACGGCAGAAATGGCTTCGGCGGTGGCGATAAACGTATGCGCGACGGTGATCACCTCGTCGCCGGGGCCGATGTCCAGGGCGCAAGGTCAACTCCAGCGGCGGTACCGCTGGCAACGCCGACACAGTGCTGCACTTCGCAGAAATCTGCAAGGCCGCCTCAAATTTGCTCACTTCAGGCCCCATGATAAAGCTGGTGTTCTCGACGACACGGCGCATGGCGGCATCTACGTCATCTTGAATCACGGCGTATTGCGCCTTGAGATCGACCAGCGGGATCGACTGGCTCATAGCAGCGGTTTCACCTTTGTTCATGCAAAAAACGGCGGAAAGGGTTCATTCTGCAGCAACAAACATGAAATTGGCTGAGCCACGTCGGCCCAGCCAGTTGTCGCATTCAGTCCATTATACGTCATTCACAGAAGTGACCAAAGTTCGGCCGTGTGGGGGGATTTCAGATTCGGGACGAAAGTGCTGGGGACTTGACGAAGGACGTGACGACAAGAGAGAAGAGGCCGGCGCGCTGCGGCAAAAGTCCCCGGCACTTGGGTCTGGCACTGTCGTGGCGCGCCCGTCGTGTGAATCGAACCCGTGTGGGGTTCAATTCACGCTATGGGCGGGCAGTTGATCGAGTTGGTGTAGCTGCTCGGTAAGCGACTGGATCTGGCGACGCAGATGCTGGATTTCGTCGGCCAGGGACGGCGGCACACGGTCGCCGTAAGTGCTGCGCTGGGCCATGCGGTTGTCGAGCTTGTCCTGTAGCGCCTGCATTTCCTGCTGAATGTAGTTGCGTTCCATCTGGCGTCCGGCGATCAACAGCGACTCTACGCCGTGGTCACTCACTTGGGATTGGACAGATTCAACCAGCGTGGCGTAGTTTTCGTCGACCCAACGGCGCAGGAACTCGTTGCCCAACGTCCACTGGCCGAAGACGGAGCGCAGGTAGCCGAGTTTGTTCATGCCGTAGGCGAAGGTGGCGATGCGGCCCGAATCTTCGTGATTGAGTTCGACGCAGAGCGCGTCTTCGCCGATGACGCCGTGCCGCGCCACAGCCAACAGAATCTGCCGTTCCAGCGCCGTGAGGTGGTTGAAATCGATCTGGAAGAAGCCCGAAAGCAGGTGATCCGGGCGCAGATCGTCTTCGACGATGGGGCGTAACGTGCCAGTGGCATCGTCAACGCTATCGAACAGCCGATAGCACAGGAACTGGACCAGATAGGGATGGCGGTGTGTGTGCAGCAGAATGTCTTCGACAAGTTTCTCATCCACATCCATCCGGTACGGCCCTTGCTTTTGCAGGATCAGATCGCGGCTGGCGTCTTCATCCAGGCTCCACAGGTTCACCAGATTCACACCGAAGAGGAAGGGGCTGGTGTTCCAATCACCGGACATGTCGTTGAGGCGCATCAACGCCTTTGTGGCCACCATCACCGTGCGGTGATTGCCATTTTGCAGGGTCTTGCGCAAGCGCGCCAGGAATTGGCTGTCGCGCGCGCCTACGTTGATTAGCGCCTCGGTTTCATCGATGAGGAGGAAGAGTCGCTTGTCTTTGGCGCGCAGTACACGCTGTAGCACGCGCAGGATGCGGATTGTATCCATGTTCTACAACGCGGCTACGTCGATCCCATACGGGCGGAATCGAGATGCCTGATACTCGATGGAGATGAAAAGCTCATAGTCGAGATCTTCGGGCGTTTCGCAGCCCTGTAGATCCCAAAACAAGGGGACGAGCGGAGAGTTGGGCCGGTCGGTGAGCCATTCGAGTTGGCGAAGCAATGAGGTTTTGCCCATGCGGCGCGTACCCACCACCCACGTCGCCGGATCCTGGGCATGAACCAAATAATCGAGAACGCGTTGACGGCCATAGTGGTCGTCTCCGTAAAGCCAGCGCCCTACGATGTAAGGGTTACGCATCAACAGTCCTTGCTAGGCGAAGCATACGAACACGGCGGCATGTGCAGCTATTCGGCCCGTTCCCGGTGCAAACGATCTTCGTCTGCGGGCGTGGCGTCGTCTGCCGCCTCTGCGGTTTCGGCGGATGTGTCAGGTTGAGAACCGTTCATGTCCAGACCAATGTGCGTGTCTGAATTCATGTGTTGGATGTGTTCGTGTGCGTACTCAACATCTTGCATTCGAATCTCACGGCGACCATCGGCCAGCATGTGATTCACGGCTTCCAGCGCGTGCTGCTGAAGACGATAGGGGCGCCCGTCGCTATGCGCAATGATATATTCTATCGCCGCAGGCTCATAACGGTAAAAATCGCGGATCGGTTCGGTGAGCAGTTCAATCGCCTGATCCCGATTGAATGGCCCAAGGGCAATCTCGTTGAACAAGTTGTACCAGGGGCTTTCAACCCGATCCCAATCCTTGCTGATCTGAATACCGGCCACCACTGCGCCCAATGTGGCGGCGAAATCACGCATGAAGATACGTCGCAACCGCTGTTGTACCAGGCGGCTGTAGCTGCTCATCACGTCCATTTCGTCCAACAGCAGGATCAGGCGCAGTTGCTTGTTGGGGAAGCGTGTTTCCCCGTAGGCTTGCAGCACCTTGATCACCTCACGCAGATCGCGGCTGAACTCGCGATCGCTGTAGTCGTCGGTGGGTGTGGTGCGGTAGAGCAGATCCTCGAATTCGGGTTGCAGGTTCTCTTTGGCACTGGGCATTGTCATAGCGCCGTTGAGGATCTCCTCCATCAAGAAGTGGAAGAAGCCACTTTCGGTGGTGCCTTCGAGATCAATGTAGAGTGGAATGAACCAGTATTCGGCGTCATCTACTTCGCGCAAGCGTGCCGCCAGTTGATAGAGCAGGGTTGTCTTGCCGATGCGCCGTTCACCGTGGATCATGATGCTGTTGTTGTGCAGGGTGTCGACGATGCGTTGCAGGAGTTCCTGGCGACCGAAAAACATGTCTTCGCGGCGCACAGGCTCACCGCTGACAAAGGGGTTGTAGCCACGAATCAATGCTTCGCGCGTGCGTCGCCTGCTCTGGATGATGCCCACGCTCATGTAGCCGAAGCTGATCAACGCCACCAATCCTATGACGACGAATGCAAAGAGCAGTTCGCTCTCCACAGCGCCAACGAGTGGCATGTTGACGGTCGCCGGTGGTGTCACCACATTTACGGTGAGTCGCGCCGGCTCGGAGTAGTTGAAAGCCTGATCACGCGCCACCATTTCCAACGTGTAGGCCCCAATCTGGGCAAAGGACGGCAACTCAACAAAGTCGCCATCGGCAGACGTCCACGTACTGTTGATTTCGGGTCCGCTCAGGCGGTAGATCACATCCAGCGCGCCCGCGGCGGGGTAGAGATCACCCACTACGTAGCGGATGCCCAGCGGCTCGCCCTGGTCGAGTTGGATCTCGCCTGGCGCCAATTGCTCGAAGGCGCCCGAAATCGGCTCAATGCGGATCCAGGGGGGCGTCGATTCCTGGTGGTAGTAGGTCAGCCCGTCCTTTCCACCGAAAAGGTACGTGCCGTCCAGTGTGTAGGCAATCGAGAAGATCGACGCATTGGGCAGGATGTTGTCGACGCTCAACGTCTCCCAAGTACGCCCATCGTAGCGGGTGACGCCGCCTTCGCTGCCGATCCAGAGCGAACCGTCCACTGGATCGACGAAGAGCGTGTACAGGAGTTTGCTGGGCAACTCGATGCGCTCGCTGTAGTCGCGCCAGCGTTCGCCGTCCCAGAAATTGAGGCCATGCCGATCCACTGCAGCCCACACGCCGCCGGCGGCGTCGGCGGAGAGCGCCGCGATGTCGTTGGCCGAGATACTGTTTTCGTCACCGGCAACATTGATGTGCTGTGTCCAAATCTCGCTGCCCATCTGTACAAAGACGCCGTTGCCGCGCGTTCCTGCCCAAAGGCGGTGCATCGAATCGAGGATCAGCGCTTGCACATCTTTGCCCGCCAACGCGTCGATGATCGTCACGGCGCCGGTGTCCAGGTTGTAGCGAGCAAGGCCCAACTGCGTGCCGATCCAGAGCGTTTCGCCGTCGAGCAACAGTTCACGCACGAACGGCGCCGGCAAGGCATCGGCAGCCAGCGGCATCGACCATGTTTCGTCGGCCCGCGAGAAGAAGGTGATCCCCTGCTCGGTGCCGGCCCAGATGTTGCCATCGGCGTCAGCGGCCAAAGCATGGACGTTGTCATCGGGGAGCGGGCTTACCGGCACCTCCGATTCGCCCTCTTCTCTTTGCCCATCGTCCGCCTGACCTGGCTTGGCAAAGCCGTTGTACGCCTCTTCGGTCAGCGACAATCGTTCACCGCTGGGCTTGACACGAATACCGGCCCCTTGCGTCCCCAGCCACACTCGGTTGTCTTTGTCGATCTCGATGGCGTTGATGTAGTTGATGCCGGGGAAGAAGATCGAGTCCTGTACTTCTTTGCCCCAGGTATTCTCCTCGTAACGGAAGACACCAGACGCAGTGCCGAACCAGACGGAGTCGTCGCTATCCACGGCGACGGTATGGACGAAGCGCGTGGTGAGACCGAAATCGCCCGGGAAGGCGCGCAGGCTGCCGCCTTCATCGATACGGAAGTAGCCGTCTTCGTCCATCCCTCCCCAGACGGTGCCATTGCTGTCGCCGGCCAATGCCTGGATGTGAAAGGGACGACCTTCGGTGTTCTCGGTGTAGATTTCGAGCCAGGCGCCGGTAGCCGGTTCCTGATGTGCAATGCCCTCTTCGGTGCCGACCCACACTTTGGCGTTGACGTCCACCCACAGAGCGGTGACACTGTTGTGCGGCAATCCATTGTCCGCGGTGACCAGCGACCAGTTGTCGCGTTGGCGTAGCCACAGGCCCTGGTTGGTGCCGACCCACACGGTGTTGGCCAGTGTGGCGAGGCTCTGCACCGAGACATTGCCAAGTTCCGTCACCGGCATCGCCTCGCTGCCATTCCAGATGTAAAGGCCGTTGCCTGCGCCGATCCACAGGCTGTCGTCCACCCAATAGAGCACCTGAATCGCCGAAGGCAGCGTTAGCAGCGGATCCCAACCATCGCCGTTCCACTGTACGAGGGCGCCCTGATCGGTACCCGCCCAGATTTGGGACGGTGTGTTGCCTGCGGCCAACGCTTTGACGTTGCCACGTGGGAAGCCGTTTTCGGCCTTCCACGAGCGCCATTGGCCGTCGAATCGACTCACGCCGTTGTCTGTGCCAAACCAGATCACACCCGCATTGGGCAGAATCTTCCAGACGTTGTTGGAGGCCAGGCCATCTTCCTGCTTGTAGATGACCCACCGCAATCGATCGACTGGGCAGCCGCCCGGTGTATGCGCAACGGAAGCAACGCTGCGATGAGCACGCTCACCAAAAGCAGCATCCTGGGGTGCAGCCGAGTTTTAGATTGACGTCGCTTGGCTTTCGTCATAGAGATTGACCGTTTCTAATGCCGAGAGAACAATGATGCCCACAGATTATCTAGTCTATGCGAATTTAGAGAAGAGTTCACTTCGCATAAGTATACGTTCCATACAGTATATACTTGAACTGTAAGTTTCAACAGTACTGTAATACCGAAACATCGGCAATTTCGCTGAATTCTGTGAAAAGCCGACACCTTTTTGCCTGTTTTCCGTGTTTGCACGAAGGGAAACCGTCCACAGTTCGGCGAAAACTAACCACCCAAAAGCGGTGCAACCTGAACCTTAGCGCCGCCCTGGTTTAGGCTCATCTGCCCAGCGGCCAATACCGCCACCACGCGTAGACCGTCTTCGCCGTTGGCCTGTGGCTGTGTGCCATTGCGGATCGAATGCACAAAATCTTCCATTTCGGCGCGCAGCGGTTCGCGCATATCAAGTCGCGGCACGAGGATATCGCCCGAATGGACTTTGTACTGATACTCGCCGTAGATCGGATCACCGCGCCGGTAGACGCCCTTGTCGTAGATGCGGATCTTGTCTTCGCTGGCCACATCGTCGTAGACGATCATTTTGCGGCTGCCCACCACGGTCATCTCGCGCTGCTTGCTGGGATCCAACCAACTGGCGTGGACGTGACACAACACGTCGCCGGGGAAGTGCAGCGTGAGGAAGATGACGTCTTCGACTTCGCCGTTGAGGCACGCCGCGCCATGACAGCTCACCGCCTCGGGCAGGTGACCGAGCAGGTAGAGCGCAATGGACACATCGTGCGGGGCGATGCTCCACAGCGCGTTGATGTCACTTTGCACGCGCCCCAGGTTCACACGACGGCTGTACAGGTAGTAGACATCACCCAATTCACCTTGATCCAATGCTGTTTTGATATAGCGCACCGCCGAGTTGTACTCGAAGACATGCCCCACCATCAGCACGCGCTGTCGTTCAGCCGCCAGATCGACCAGTGTCCGGGCCTCGTCTAGCTGCATGGCCAGTGGCTTCTCCACAAAGACATGCTTGCCCACCGAAAGCGCCTTGTGCGCCAGATCAAAGTGTGTTTTGGCCGGTGTGGCAATCACAACCGCATCCACCGTTTCATCGGCCAGCACCTGTTCGGCGTCTGCGGCCAGGGTTGTGCCAGGGAACAATCCGGCAACGTTGGCCAGCACCTGCGGATCTCGATCCACCAGATAGGTGAGTTCCACATCGGGCATCTGATACAGGTTGCGCGCCAGGTTCGGTCCCCAGTAGCCGTAGCCGACCTGGGCGATGCGCAAGGGGGAGGGTTGTATGGTCATCGAAGGTCTCCTAAGGAATGAATGAAGAATCAAGAATGGGTTGAGTGGCTTGGCTGGATAGAACGCGGATTGGGCGGATTGGGCAGATAAAACGGATTCAGAACGGTATGAAATCCGCACCGATCCACCTAATCCACGTTCTATCTCGGCGCAGCGCGGATCGCCCCGACGCCGCCACTGATCTGCGCGCTGTCGATGGGCGGGCCGGCGGCGACTTCGGCCACACCCCATGCCATGAAGGACTCGGCCGCGCTGCCTGCTGCCGCGCCCACCACGCCGATGAAGGCGTGACTGCCGCGGAACGCGCCACGTAGATCGGTGATCACGCCGACGCCGCGCAACGCGTCGACGGCGTCTTGGCCAAGGTTGTAGCTGGCTTCGTCGCGCACCGCACCGGCGAGGACAGTCCCCGCGGGCCAGGACGCGATCCACGCTGCCATGCGCGCCGACTCGTCCGGCGAAATCAACGTATTGAAGGCGACGCTATCCAGCACGTCGCCGTCGGCGTCGAGCGCCACCAGGTTGTAGCCCAGTTGATTCTGCGCCACCTGCCGCCCCGCCACGTAGATGTAGCCGAAATCGCCCGCGTCCTTGCCCGCACTGCGCACGTAGACAGGACGATCTGCCGGCAAATGCACGCCCGTTGCGCCAATCGCCCAGTCGTCCACCCTCACCGGTAGATCCGCCAGCGGGAAAAGGCCATCGAAGTGCAATGTCAGCCGGTCCACAGCCGCAGCGGTCAGCGAAGGCGGCACGTCAACTGCGACGAGTTGGTTGTCTCCCTCACCCGGCGCGGACGTCCATTCCAGATCGCGCCCCTGCATCGACAAGCCACGCAGCGACGCCGGGCCGTAAAGTTCCAGCGTCAACGTGGCTCCGTCTGCGGGCAGATCGAGCAGCAGATCCACGTCCTGGCGCAGGGCATAGCGCACGTGACCGTCCACACCGCCTGCGGACCAGCCCTCGGCCGCCGTCAAGTGTCCTCGCGCGGAGCCGACGTCCACCGTCCAAACGGCATCCGCATCCACCGGCAAAACCCGATAGCGCCGAATCGTCGCCGCCGCGCCCGACCAGTCTGTCCCCTGCCACTCGTCGATCAACGAGACGGGCAGCGCCTCTTCTACGAAGCGAATCAACTGCGGCGGCGACTTTTCCACGTGCAGCGTCACCTCCTGCACGTCGAGGAAATCGAGTACCCACGGCGCAATCGCCCGGTTGCGCGTTACCAGATCGTCCCATTCGTCCTCGATCACAGGGGACAGATACGCCCGCCCGTCGATCTGGGCGTCGGCGTTCATCAGCCGGATCAGGTCACCGAGCAGGGGCGCTTCGGCGAAATACTGAAACTTGTAGTCGGGGTTGCGGCTGGTATTGCCCCAGCCGTCGCTTCTCATGCACAGATTGATACCACTGCTGCATCATGATCAGCACATCTGAGCGCCCCATCACCCGCTTCCCGTTGCGCCAGCCAGTGGGCAGTTCCAACAGCGTAAAATCGTCGTCCTCGGCAGCAATATCGCGATAGATCGACGGCACACGAAAATCATTGATCGGCAGCGGAATCGACAAGTGTTCAAAAATGAAAAGGAAATGAACAAAGAATAAAGAATAGGAAACTTCGTCGCTGCCAACCAACTCTACCCATTCTTGATTCATCGTTCATCAAACTCATCAGGCTTCGCAGCGCAAAACCCACCAACACCGCCACACACAGCATCAACATCACACTGTACCGGCTGGGGTAGCGGTTTCCGCTGAAGAAGGGAAGCTGGCTGATCAGCGCAAACGGCCCAGGGATCGACGTAGACTGCCCGGCCCAGCGCCTGCGCCCAGCGTCAGCCAACCGAACCAAAGCGTAAGCAACGGCCACAACAGGCCACGCCAGCCCTGCCGCCGCACGATCCACACCGGTCCCACCAGCGCCAGGATCAGCGCCGTGTACCCAATATAGATCTGCTGCCCCTTGTCGTTGGGGAATGGAAGCTGCGCCGCCCAGGCGCCGAGCAGCGGATGCAGCCGTGTGGGCAGCAGGTAGCCCATCAAGTCGGCGCTAAAGATGTCGGCAAAGCCGCCGCCGCTGACGAAGAAATCGCCCTCTAGGCGCAGGTCCGCGGCCATTGCCCACAGGAAAGGAGCCAGCCCCGCCACCGTCACCGCGCCCATCAGGAGGAAGGGTGGCAGTTGGCGGCGCAAAGACAGCCCCAGCCGCCTCAGTATGCCCCGCGTCGAGCCTCCAGGGGCAGATGCAACCACCTGCCACACAAAGTAGATCCCCACGAAGATCAACAAAAACGACGCGTACGTCAACTCCGACCACGCCTGAAACGTCAAGAACAGCCCGGCAAGCAGCGCATCTTTCGCCAGTCCGCGCCGCGCCGTGCGCACCGTGAACAGCACCACAAACGGCACCCAATGCGAACTGGCAATGTTGAACTGTCCTAGCGCGGCGTAGAAGAGCTTCGAGGACGCGAAGGCGTAGATGAGGGCGGAAAAAATGGGGACTAGGGATTGGGGACTGAGCATGCGATCTCCGCGTACAACAGTGGTGATCGACGTAGCAGTTGCGAATGAGGGATCATCTCCTGTACGCGCTCCCCGATCCCCAGTCTTCAGTCCCCAGTCCCCAATTACTTCCCGCACAAGCAAATACGCCCCATACCCGCCCAGCACGAACGACGCCACCAGCATCACGTTCGATGCGATGGTCAACGAAAGGGCGTTTTGCAGGGGGATGCTCAAGAAGCCGTTGAGCGGCGTCAAGGTGTAGAAGGCCAGGTTGATGTCGATGGGGAAGAACATGGCGTCGACGTGGAATATGTCGAAGCTAAGTTGATCGACGAGCCGATGCTGGATCCACCACAGATTCCAGGCCAACGAGGGGTCGTCGATGCCATCGCCGGGGACGTGGGATGCAAAAGATCCCGCCAGCGGCCAGGTCAGGACAAGTGTCAACAGGATGAATCCGCCCAGGATGGCGGCGTGAAGCCACAGCAGCCGTCGTCGCATAGGGGCATCCTATCACCGCCCTGCGGCGCACGCAAGAAGTAACTTGTCAATCGGCTGCATTCGTGGCACATTGCAAAGAAATAGTTCATCCACAAGAGGGAGAGGACACCACATGCAGCAGACGAAACTCTACGACACCCACGTAGCGCTGGGCGGACGCATGGTCCCCTTTGCCGGGTGGGAGTTGCCCGTCCAATACCCCACCGGGCCGTCTGTAGAACACGACGCCGTGCGCAACGCCGCCGGCGTCTTCGATATCGATCACATGGGCCAGTTCGAGGTGAGCGGAAAGGACGCAACGGCCTTCCTCCAATTCGTGCAGGTCTACGACATCGGCGAAATGGCGGTTTGGGATGCACACTACAGCCTGCTCGTCTACGAAGATGGCACCATCGTCGACGATATCTTTCTCTACCGCCTGCCAGATCGGTGGATGGTGGTGGTCAACGCCGCCAATCGCGACAAAGACTGGCGCTGGCTCCAGGCCCACATCCACGGCTACGATGTGTCTTTGCGCGACATTTCCGACGAGACCTACATGCTCGCCGTGCAAGGACCGAAAACCGAGGCGATCCTCCAGCGCATGACCGACGCCAGGCTGGATCAGGTGGCAGCGCGCACCGCCATCCAGGCCACGGTGGACGGCGTGGAGATGATCCTGGGGCGCACTGGTTACACCGGCGAAGACGGCTTCGAGATCTACCTGCCCGCCGACGACGCCGTCGACTTCTGGCATCACCTGCTGGCCGAAGGCAAAGACGACGGTCTGCTCCCCTGTGGGCTGGCCGCCCGCGACAGCCTGCGCTTCGAGGCGTGTATGCCGCTCTACGGCCACGAGATCGACGCGTCGACCAACCCCTACGAAGCGCGGCTGGGCTGGGTCATCTCCCTCGATAAGTCAGACTTTTTGGGGAGAGAGAGCTTGATCAAGGCCAAACTGGAGCAGACGCCCCGACTGCTCATCGGCTTCGAGATGGTGGACAAAGCCGTGCCGCGCGAACACTACGCCATCGCCATCGACGGGGAGATCGTGGGCCACGTCACCACGGGCATGAAAAGCCCCACACTGGATCGCTTCCTTGGGCTGGGCTACGTGCCGTACGGGCAGCACAAACTGGGCAATGAGATCGACATTGTGATCCGCGACAAGCCACGCAAAGCGCGGATCATCAAGCGTCCCTTCTACCAACCGCAATACAAAGCGTGAAAGCAAGCAGCGAAAGGATTCCCCAAAATGGCAGACTACAAGCTGGACAAACAGGCGAAATATGCCGAAACCCACGAATGGGTGCGCATCGAAGGTGACCTGGCCATCGTCGGCATCAGCGACGCCGCCCAGGATCTGCTCAGCGACGTCGTCTTCGTGGAACTGCCCGACGTGGGCGAAGAAGTCAGCGCTGGTGACAGCGTAGCCGTGGTCGAATCGGTGAAAGCCGCCGAAGAGGTCAACGCGCCCGTCAGCGGCACCGTGGTCGAAGTCAACAGTGAACTCGAAGACACGCCCGAGCTGGTCAACGAAGCGCCGTACAAAGCCTGGTTCTTCAAGATCAAGCCCGCCGACGCCCTGCAGAAGGAACTCAACGCGCTGATGTCGCCGGAAGATTACGACGCGTTTGTGGATGAAGAGCACTAGAGACACGACGACGGACGACCGACGACGGGTACCCGTCGTCGGTCGTCCGTCGTCATTCTACTACCCACACATATACCTCTCCTCCCTATCGCGATACATGTTTTTCCGCGGTGCTTTCTCCTAAAGTTGATGAGGGTGTGCAGTCGGCAGGCGCGTTCCTGTGAAGCGCCGACTGTCGATGCACCACTTTCGCAACACGAAACACGCAATCGGAGCAAGCCCCATGACCCCCAAACGAGCCTGGTCGATCCTCAAGGCGGCCTTTCAAGAATTCCAAAAGGACAACGGCACGCGGCTGGCGGCGGCGCTCTCGTATTACACCGCCGTCTCCATTGCGCCGTTGCTGGTCTTCATTTTGCTGTTGCTGGGCGTTTTCATCGGCCAAAATGCGGCGCGTGATCAGATTTTGGCCCAGTTGCAGACGTTTTTTGGCGCCGAAAGCATGTCGTTTGTCGACGGCATTGTCCGCAACGCCAATCAGCCTGCAACGGGTGGCATCGCCGGTCTCTTCAGTTTGCTCACGTTGATCTGGGGTTCCACGAATCTTTTCGCCTACTCACAGGAGACGCTGAACGCCGTTTGGGATGTCAAGCCGCCGTCGCAGAGCATGTTAAAGCGCACGGTGAAGAAGCGGTTGCTGGCCTTTTTGATGGTGCTTGGCATCGGCTTCTTCCTGATCTTGTCACTGGTGCTCAGCGCCGTCCTTTCGGTATTGTCTACCACAGTCACCGGCCTGCTGCCCGGCGGTGGGCTGATCTGGCGCGTCATCGATAACGGCATTTCACTGATCATCGTCTCGGTGATGTTTGGGCTTATCTTCAAAGTGTTGCCCAACGCCGAGATCCGCTGGCGCGACGTGTGGCCAGGAGCGCTGTTCACCGGCACACTCTTCACCCTGGGCAAGGTTGGCCTCACCGTCTACCTGAGCCAGAGCGCCCCAGGATCGGCCTACGGCGCGGCCGGCTCGGTGATCGTCTTCTTGTTGTGGGTCTACTTCTCGGCCATCATCGTCCTCTTCGGCGCCGAAGTCACCCAGATCTACGCATCCCGCTATGGAGCGGGCATTGATCCCAACGAAGGCAGGGTCGACTTCTCGCAGCGATCCCTGGTGGCTGATTAGGAGATGATGGGATGATGGGATGATAGGATGATCGGTTAAAATAGCATCCATCTACCGCTAGAGATGGATGGAGACCTGTGGCCCAGATTCCCCCAGTTGTCGCTTCCGCCAATCGAATCGCACCAAGATCCCCGCGCCTGCAATGGTCCTTGCTGTTGCTGGCTGGGCTGATACTCGCAGGCTGTGGATCGCCCGCACTGCCCGATTGGGCGCAGATACCCCTGCCCTGGCGCGCCGAAGACACGTCCACCGTCCCCGATGAACCGCTCACGCTCCTGGTCTGGTACGAGGATGCACAGACCGACATCCTGCATCGTCTGCTCGATGAGTTTGAAGCGCAGCACCCCGAAACCAGCGTTGAACTCATCATCGCCGAAGAGTACACAAGCGATTTGCAGCGCCGCATCGCCGAGGACGATCTGCCCGATCTGCTGCTCGTAGACAGCTTCCGCTTCCCCGATCTGGTGGTCGACGGCGTCCTCGCCCCGCGCAAGGACGGCTCGATCCGGTCGACGATTTCTACCCTCTCCTTGTGCAGGCATTTCAGCGCGACACGGAACAGTACTGCCTGCCGCGGGAATTTCGCACGCTGGCGCTGATCTACGCGCGGGCCGACTTCGCCGCCAACGGCCTGCAACCACCCGTCACCTGGGACGAAACCCGCCAGATCGCAGAACAACTCACCGACCTCAACACCGGCAGCTTCGGCCTCATCGTCGCGCCGGATCTCTCGCGCTGGCTGCCCTGGCTCTACCAGGCCGGCGGCCAGTTGATCGACGAGAACGGGCGCATGGCGCTGGATTCTGTGGCAGCGTCCACGGCCATCGACTTCTACATCGGCGTCTTCCGCGACAATTTTGCGGGCCAACCCGGCGAATCCAACAGCAGTTGGGCGGGCGAAGTGCTGGGCAAGGGCAAAGGCAGCATGGCCGTCGAAGGCAACTGGATCGTCCCCTACTTTGCCGACGCCTTCCCAAACTTCGGTTACGGCATCGCCCCTTTGCCCAGTGGACCCGGCGGGCGCGGCGCCGTCGCCTTCGCCAGTTGCTACGCCGTCACCGCCGCCAGTCCACGTGCCGACGACGCCTTCGCGCTCGCCAACTTTCTCACCAGTCGCGACGCCATGCAGCAGTGGACCGCCACCGCAGCGTTCATGCCCACGCGCATCTCGCTGCGCGCCGCCTGGCTGGAACAGTTCCCCGCGCTCTCGCCCTTCATGTCCGCGCTCAACGACGCCCGTGTCTGGCAACTCCCCACCGGTTTCGACGCCTTCCTACGCACCTTCAACCGATCGATGCTCAACCTCTACAGCGCCGACATCGAAGCCGCCGACTTCCTCGACAACATGCAGCGATTGGGCGCATTGATCCTGGAACGCTAGTTTGATAGACTTGGCAAACGTAATGCGTAATGCGTGATGCGTATCACATTCAACGACGATTCACTTCTCAGGAGAACCACGTGTCCTCGCTTCAATCTGTAGTAATCACCGGCGCATCGACGGGGATCGGCAAAGCGTGCGCGCTGTGGATGGATCGGCTGGGCTGGCGTGTCTTTGCCGGGGTGCGCAAACAGACCGACGCCGACGCCCTGCGCCAGGAAGGATCAGCCCGTCTTCAGCCAGTTTTCATCGACGTCACCGATGACGAGAGCATCGCCGCCGTCGCCAAGGAGATCTCGGCAGTTGTCGGCGCGGACGGGCTGCATGGGCTGGTCAACAATGCCGGTATGGCTTACGGCGGCGTGCTGGAATTCATGCCGCCCGAACACCTGCGCAAGCAGATCGAAGTCAACGTCATCGGTCAACTGGCGGTGACGCAGCCGCTGATCCCACTCCTGCGCCAAGCCCGTGGCCGCATCGTCAACATGAGTTCGATGGCTGGCTACAGCGCCACGCCGATCATGGGCGCCTATTCGGCCTCCAAATTTGCGTTGGAAGGACTCAGCGACGCCCTGCGCCTGGAACTGCGCCCCTGGGGCATTCACGTTGCCTTGATCGAACCGGGCGAAATCGACACGCCGATCTGGCAGAAGTCGCTGCAACTGGTTAAAGAATGGCTGGCCGCCTACCCGCCCGAAGCCCAAAAGCTCTACGGCCCGCTCATCGACAAAGCCCTCAAATCGGTCGAATCCGCCGGCGGCATTCCCGCCGAAGAGGTCGCCGAAAACGTGGCCCATGCCCTCACTGCCGAAAAACCACGCGTCCGCTACATCGTCGGCCGCGATGCCCAGATCCGCCGCTGGATCGAACGGCTGCCCGATTCCCTGCGCGACAAACTGATCGCCAGTCAAATGCCGAAATATGGCGATGAATGAAGAATGATGAAGTGATTTTGTTCTACCCCCAGGACACCATCCGATGACCGAAGTTGAACCCGTTGGCAGCCGCTTCACCGACGCACTCCAGGAATTCCGCCGCGCCCGCCTGCGCGCGGACTTGGAACAGTTGCGCGCCCGCCTCACAGGACGCAGCGCCGAGTTGCTCTCCTACGAAGACGTGCGCCGCATGTTGCACGCCGGCACCCCCGTGGGTAGGAGCGAACTACGCGACATTCCGCTCAGCGCCATCGTGGGCAGTGTGGGCCGCTACAAAGATTTCACGCGCAACTTCCTGCCGCTGAAAGACGGCGCCGCCTCGCGTTGGGCCAACTTGCAGATTCGTGTCTCAAGCATGACCGGCGTGCCGCCCATCGAAGTCTACCAGGTAGGCGACGCCTACTTTGTACACGACGGCAACCACCGCGTTTCGGTGGCGCAGCGCATGGGCGCAGAGCAAATCGAGGCTTACGTCACCCGCATCGAAACCCGCGTCCCCCTCTCGCCCGACGACGATCTAGACGATCTGATCATCAAAGCCGAGTACGCCGATTTCCTCGAACAGACCCGGCTGGACACCACACGCCCGCAACATGATCTCGCTGTCACCACGCCGGGGCACTACCCGCTCATGGGCGCGCAGATCGAAGCCCATCGCGAACGTCTCAGCGAAGAAAGCGGACGCCGCGTCTCCATGCCCGACGCCGCTGCACACTGGTACGACACCGTCTACCTACCCACGGTACAGGTGATCCGCGACCGCGGCATGTTGCGCGACTTCCCCGACCGCACCGAAGGCGATCTCTTCGCCTGGATCCACAAATACCGCGAAGACCTCATCGACGCCCTCGGTTGGGAAGTGGACCCCGACATCGTGGCCGCCGACCTGCCGCAGCGCTTCAGCCCGCGTGCCGAACGCCGTGTGGCGCGCTGGGGTGAACGACTGCGCGCCGCACTCACACCAGACAGCCTCGAACCCGGACCGGCCACCGGCGAGTGGCGACGCGCCCGCGCCCTCACCCCCACAGACAGCGCACTTTTCCGCAAAATCCTCGTCCCCCTGGGCCGCGATCCACAGGACAGCGCCGCCCTCGAACAGGCGCTGATCGTCGCCGCCACCGAAGGCAGCGCCATTCACGGCCTGCACATCGTCGATTCACCTGCCCTGGAGCAGAGTCTGCGCGTGGCCGATCTGCGCCATCACTTCGAGACAGCGTGCCAGGCAGTCGACATCCACGGCGAGTTGACCGTGCTGGTGGAGCCGACCGACATCACCGGCGTGATGGGGACGATCAGCGAGCGGGCGCGCTGGGTGGATCTGGTCACCCTCCGCGTAGACAGGCCACCCAGCAACCAACCGTTGGCGCGCCTGGGATCGAGCATCGGCATCCTGCTGCGTCGCTGCCCGCGGCCCGTGCTCACCGTCCCCGAAGACGCCCGCCCGCTGCGCCGCGCCGTCCTCGCCTACGACGGCAGCGCCAAGGCCGACGAAGCCCTGCACGTGGCCGCCTACCTGGCCGGTCGCCGCGGCATCGAGTTGACGGTGGTCACCGTGCTGGAAGCCGGCGGCGCAGACGAAGCCATCGCCGAGCGCGCCCAATCACAACTGGCCGAGTATCACGTCCACGCGGACTTCGTACAGCAGACAGGCCGCGTCGCCGCCGTCCTCATGGACGTGGCCACGGACCGATCCTGTGATCTGTTCATCATGGGAGGGTACGGCTACAACCCGCTGCTCGAAGTCGTCCTCGGCAGCGCGGTGGACGAGGTGCTGCGCACGGCGGAGGTGCCGGTGCTAATTTGTCGGTGATTGGGGACTGGGGATTGGGGACTGGGGATTGGGTTGAGCGAGTTGGTCGCGATGTGGGCGCCTTGGCGGGGAGGGGTTGATGATGAGATGAGGGGATGATGATGGATATGCCATCATCCCCTCATCTCGGCTCGTATAGTCAACGCTCCAATCATCCAGCCAACTTACTCAAACCAGTCCCTACTCCCGCTCCGCCAGAAGCGTCTGCAACTCCTCGCGTTCAAAAACATACCGCTCATGGCAGAAGTGACAATCCACCACGGCTTCGCCTTCTGCGATCAGGCTGTGGAGATCTTCCGCGGGTAGGAGTTGCAGCGCCTGGCGTGAGCGTTTGCGGCTGCATCCACACTTGAATTCCAGCGGGCGCTCTTCCAGCCACTCGAAGTCGACGTCGCGGAAGAGGACGGCAAGGATGTCCTGGGGCGTGCGGCCGTCGACGAGGACTTCGCCTAGCGGCGGCAGATCGTCGAGACGTTCGCTCAGGCGTTCCAGTGTGCTCGTCTCTTCGCCTGGCAGGGTTTGCAGCAACAGCCCGCCGGCGGCTTCCACATGACCGTTGGCGTCCACCTTCACCCCGATCTCCACCACCGACGGCGTCTGCTCCGACTGGTTGAGGTAGTAGGTGAGATCGGCATCGAGGAAGCCGGTTTGGAGCGGCACGGTGCTTTCGTAGAGGCTTTTCAGCTTCAGGTCTTTGACCACGGTCAACTTGCCGCCGCGGCCAATCGTCTCGGCCACAATTTCGGGGCGGATGGCGCTGGCGGCAGGCACGTTGGGCACGTTCACATAGCCGCGCACATGCCCGTACGCGTCCGATTCGGTGATCATCTTCTGCAGCGGACCCCCGCCCGCCACCTTCAGCGCCACACGTTGCTGCACCTTGAGCAGCGATCCCAGCAGCACCGCCGCGGTCAAGCCGTAGCCCAACGCCGCCGTCGCCGCCGGAGACGTGCCATGCCGCCGCGCCGCCTCGCTCACCAAATCCGTTGTCACACAAGCAATCCCGCGCACCCCGGCCTCACGGCCGAGGACGCGGGTTAGGTAGTCGTTCATAATTTTCTCCTGGGGATTGGGGACTGGGGATCGGGGACTGGGGATTGGGCTGAGAAGGTTGGTCGCGATGTGGGGCGTCGATGGGTTGGCGTGATGATGAGATGATGATGTGTCCTTCATCCTACTATCTCATCATCTTTCCAGGTCAAGCCAACGCCCCAATTGCACAAACAACCCGCTCAACCCAATCCCCAGTCCCCAATCCCTACCCCTCTAATAACATCCTCTCCGGATCTTCGATCAACTCTTTAATTTTCACCAGGAATTGCACTGCCTCGCGGCCGTCGACGATGCGGTGATCATAGCTCAGGGCCAGGTACATCATGGGGCGGATGGCGATTTCGCCGCTGACGACGACGGGGCGTTCCTGGATTTTGTGCAGCCCGAGGATGGCGACTTGCGGCGGGTTGAGGATCGGCGTGCTGAGCAGCGATCCAAAGACGCCGCCGTTGGTGATGGTGAAGGTGCCGCCCTGCAAGTCGGCCAAGGACAGGCTGCCGTCCTGGCTCTTTTTGGCGAATTCGCGGATCTTGCGCTCGATTTCGGCGAAAGACATACGATCCACGTCGCGCAGGACAGGCACCACCAGCCCTTCCTCCGCGCCGACGGCGATGCCGATGTCATAGTAGTGCTTGAGGATCATCTCGTCGCCCTGGATTTCGGCGTTGACGGGCGGGAAGGCTTTCAACGCGCCCACCGACGCCTTGGCGAAGAAGGACATGAAGCCCAGTCTCACGCCAAACGACTCTTCGAACGATTCGCGCCGCCGTTTGCGCAGATCCATGACGGCGGTCATGTCCACTTCGTTGAAGGTGGTGAGCATGGCAGCGTTGTGCTGCGCTTCTACCAGCCGCTGCGCAATCGTACGCCGCCGCCGCGACAGCTTGACGCGTTCCTCGCGCTCGGCGTTGGGGCGCTGGAAGATGGCCTGCGCCGCCTCGGGTAAGGGCGATGCTTGCGGCTGCGCTTGTTGTGCCGGTTGCGCCTGTGGCTGCGACGGCGCAGCCTCGCTCTCCCGCTCGCGCAGGTGACGTTCCACGTCCTGTTTGGTGACGCGCCCCCCTACGCCGCTGCCGCTGATGGCGCCTGCATCGACGCCTTCCTCGGCGGCCATGCGTTTGGCGACGGGTGTAATGCGCTCGCCGCCGCTCTCGGCTTGCTCCGCTGACAGCTTCGGTTCTTCGGTGGCCGGGCCGACGGCGTCGGGCGCGGATTGGGCGGGTTTCGCCTCCTCAGCGCTGCCCTCGGCGTCGATGACACCCAGCACATCGCCGATCTGCACGTCGGTCCCCTCGGCCACGGCGATGGAGACAAGTACGCCACTGGTGGTGGCAGGCACTTCGAGATCGACTTTGTCCGTCTCCAATTCGACGATGGCGTCACCGGCCTTGACAGCGTCGCCTTCCTTGCGCAGCCAGCGCGCCACCGTCGCCTCAACCACCGATTCACCCAGTTCAGGTACTTTGATTTCAACAGCCATGGATTTTCTCTTTCTTCATATTCATGGGGCCTCCAGGGTTTCCACAGTCTGATATGGCTCGGCGCGGTGGACGAGGATCTTTTCGGCGAAGACTTGCGCCACGATGGCGGCCTGGTTGACGTTGTGCCACGCCGTGGACCCTTCGGCGGGGCTGGCGCGGCGCGGACGGCCCACGTAGTAGAGCGGACAGCGGTCTTCGAGGAGTTCGAGCAGGCGGGGCTGGGCGAATTCCCAGGCGCCCATGTTGGCGGGTTCTTCTTGCAGCCACACGACTTCGCGCACATTCGGGTATTGGTCGCACAGCGCTGTCAACTCGGCGGCGGGGAACGGGTAGATCTGTTCAACGCGGGCCACGGCGATGTGTGGATGATCGTTGCGGTGCTCGTGGGTAGCCACGTCGACGTAGACTTTGCCGCTGCACAGGACGAGCCGCGTGATCTCGTCGGTGCGCGTGGACGCGTCTACGTCGTCGAGGACGGGCTGCCAACGGCCTTCGGCCAGTTCGGCCAGCGACGAGGCGGTGAGCCGTTGACGCAGCAGGCTCTTGGGCGTCATCACCACCAGGGGCAGCGGGTCGGTTTCCAGCAGCAACGCTTGACGGCGCAGCAGGTGGAAGTATTGGGCAGCGGTGGTGGGGTAGGCGACGCGCATGTTGGTCTCCGCGGCCAGGTTCAAAAAGCGTTCGAGCCGCCCGCTGGAGTGGTCGGGGCCGGCGCCTTCGTAGGCGTGGGGTAGCAAGAGGACGAGCGACGGTGTCTGTCCCCATTTGGCGCGGCCGCTGACGACGAATTCGTCGATGATGGCCTGGGCCACATTGATGAAGTCGCCGTATTGGGCTTCCCAGATGACGAGGCGCTCGGGGGCCTGGATGTTGTAGCCGTATTCAAAGCCGACGGTGGCCACTTCGCTGAGCGGGCTGTTGTGGATCTCGAAGGCGGCGCGCGCCTGCGGGATCGACTGCAAGGGGACGTACTGGCTGCCGTCTTCGGCGTCGTTGAGGACGGCGTGACGGTGGCTGAAGGTGCCGCGTTCTACGTCTTCGCCGGTGATGCGCAGGGCGATGCCGTCGGCCAAAATGGTGGCGAAGGCCAGCGTCTCGGCCATGGACCAGTCGACGGCGGCTTCGTTGGGATCGTCCAATGCGGTGTGGCGGCGGCTGAGGATGCGTTGCAGCCGCGAGTGGACGGTGAAGCCTTCGGGCACAGCGAGCAGGGCGCGGTTGATTTCGCGCAATGCTTCGGCGTCGACGCGGGTGTCAACTTTGCGGGCGGCGCCAGGGGGCGGCGGTGTCAGGTCCGGCTCAAGGATCGATTCTTCGGGTACGAGACTGTCGTACATGGATTGCAGCGAGGCGAGTTCGTCGTCGTACAGGGATTGGGCTTCGGCGGCGGCGACGCTGTTCTGGTCCTCCAAATGCTGCGCCCAAAGCTCGCGCACGGTGGGGTGTTCGTCGACGGTGCGATAGAGGGTGGGCTGGGTGAAACGCGGCTCGTCGCCTTCGTTGTGGCCGTAGCGCCGGTAGCCGATAAGATCGATGAGAAAGTCTTTTTGGAAGCGGTGGCGGTAGGCCATGGCCAGGCGCATGGCTTCGAGACAGGCCACAGGATCGTCGGCGTTGACGTGTACGATGGGGATCTTGAAGCCCTTGGCCAGGTCGCTGGCGTAGAGGGTGCTGCGCACGTCGTGGGGATCGGTGGTGAAGCCGATCTGGTTGTTGGCGATGATGTGGATGGTGCCGCCGGTGGTGTAGCCGTAAAGACGGGAAAGGTTGAGCGTTTCGGCCACGATGCCCTGGCCGGGGAAGGCGGCGTCGCCGTGGATGAGCACGGGCAGCGAGACGATGTGGTCGAAGCGCGGCGCGCCGGGGTTGTCTACGAAGGTGCCGGCGGCGCGGGCCATACCGGCCACCACCGGGTTGACGTGTTCCAGGTGGCTGGGGTTGGGCGCCATGGTGATCTGCACGTCGGGCGCATCGCCGGCGGCGTCGATAACGCGGTTGGCGCCAGCGTGGTACTTGACGTCGCCGGTGTAGCTCAGGTAGTCGTTGGTGGTGAAGGTCTGGCTGCTCACGGGATCTTTGAATTCGGCCAGCATCTGGTCGTAGGGCTTGTTAAGCACGTGGGCCAGTACGTTGAGCCGCCCGCGGTGGGCCATGCCCAGGAGGATCCATTGGATGTCCTGGTCCACGGCGGCGCGGGCCAGTTCGTCGAGCATGGGCACCATCATGTCGAGACCTTCGATGGAGAAACGGGTCTTGCCCGGGAAGGTGCGGTTGAGGAAGTGCTCGAAGGCTTCGACCTGGGTGAGCCGTTCGAGGATGGCGCGCTCGTTGACGGGCATGGTGGGCGGGCAGAATTGCCCTGATTCGGCGGCGTTGCGCAGCCATTCGCGTTCTTCGGGCAGGCGCAGGTGATCGTAGTCGTAGCCGGTGGTGTTGGCGTAGACCTGGCGCAGCCGCTGGATGGCTTCGTAGGCGTTGGCCGATTGCGCCACCACAGGGCCACCCACGAGGGACGCGGGCAGTTGACGCAGGTCCTCGTCGGTGAGGCCGTGGGCGGCGGGATCGAGGGCAGGGTCACCGGGCGGCGCGCTGCCCAACGGATCGAGTTGCGCGGCCAGGTGTCCATATTCGCGGATGGCCTGGGCCAGGTTCACCGCGCCCACGATCTTGTCGAAAGCGGGGGCGGCGGGGGCAGCGCCGCCGGTCGTCGGTGCGGGCGTCGCCGCTACGGTCAACGGTGACCAGGCGGCGAAGAGCGCCTGTGCAGCGGCGTCGACGCTGGACGGGTCCTCTTGGTAGCGCTCGTAGAGGTCCTGTACGTAGCCGGCATTCGGTCCGTGGAAAAGCGCGAGCAGATCAGATTGGGAGATAGTCTGAGCCATAGAAATCGCCTAACGTTGAAAAAGCAAGCATCGGTGGAATCAGGGTAATAGATTAACGGGCGCGCGGGCAGCAAGTCAAGACACAATTGCGAGTTGCGAGTTGCGAATTGCGGTGCTGAAAATCCTTCTGATAATCCGTTTAATCCGTGGAATCTGTGGTTTTTCTTCTCTTTTTCTGTCTTTGTGTATCTTCGTGTGCCTTCGTGGATCATTATTTCTCTGGTTTTTCCTTAGCGATCTAGCAAGGCGTTCAGCGCATCCTGGATCGACGCGGGATCGTAGCCCAATTCGTAGGCGCGGCTGCTGTCCAGCGAGACGTCGGGAGGGCGGGCGGCGGGGAGGTCGAGATCACCCAGGCGCACGGGATCGAGGCGGGCGGCGCTGAAGTTGCCGGTTTGCTGCACGAGTTGACCGAATTCGTAGCGCGAGATGCGTTGTCGCCCACCCAGGTGCAGGCGGCCGGTGATGGGCGAGAGTTCTTGATCGGCGGCTTCGGGCAGGCCACGGTAGGCGGCGAGGAGGAGTCCGCGCGCGGCGCTTTCGGCGTCCACCGGGGTGCGGAATTCGTCGGTGAAGAGAGCAAGGGCATCACCACGTTGCATTTTGGTGATCATCCACTGCAAGAAGCTGCCGTGGGTGGGGCTGGATGCGCCGAACATCAAGGGCATCCGGCAGATGGTGGCAAGTTCGTGACGATCGAGGACTTCTTCTTCTGCCTGGGCTTTGTGCTCACCGTAGACGCTGATAGGCGCGACGGGATCGTCCTCGCGGTAGGGGGCGCGAGTGCCGTCGAAAACCAGGTCTGTGGACGTGAAGACGAAGGGGATCTCGCGGTCCGCGCAAAGACCGGCCAGGTTGCGCGTCGCCTCTACGTTGACGCGGAAGGACTCGGCGGCGTGGGTCTCACAGTAGTTGGCGTCGGTGAGCGCGGCAGTGTGGATCACGGCGTGGGGCTTGACCAGCGCCATCATGTCGCGCATCTCGCGGAATTCGGTGAGATCGATGCGTCCTGTATCGATGGCGGCGAAGGCGGATTGGACGATGTGGCGTTTGGTGGTGAAGTAGGTACCCACCACCTGCCAATCGAGCCGGGCCAACCGCGCCACATGCCAGCCCAAGAAGCCACTGACGCCGGTAACCAAGAGTGTTCGCATTGCCAAAACAAAGTCCTCCGCGGTGAGGGCAGAGGCAGAGAGCTTCGTGGATGAAGTTCTGCCTCTACCTCGGATGGGATTCACTGAGATGGGATCCGCAGGGTCCACTATACCGCAGCGCCGGTAAAAGCGAAACCCGCCCAATCAAAAAAGCCCGGGCTTCGCCGGACTTTTCCGTGATTGGTGGTATGGTGTGGCGCAGCTAGGCGGCGATGTCTTCTTCTTTGGCCTTGGCAGCGACCGCTGTTGACAACGCTTCGTCGATTTCGAGGCGGGCTTCGGCCATTTCACACTCTCTGGCCAGCGACATTTCGGCGATCAGGCGTTCACGTCCTTCGCTGAGTTGTTCCGAATCGGCTTTGGTGAGGTGGGCGGCGCGGCGACGCCAGGTAAGATCGCGCACGGCCTCGGCGATCCGTTTGGGTACGCCTGAGTTGATCATCTCGGCCACCACCTGTCGGCGTTCTTTGAAGTTCTTGGGGAGTTGACCAGGCAACGAGCGCAATGTATTGAGCACGGTTTCGTAACGCTTTTGCGACATGACGTTGCGCATGCCCAGGTCCTTGACGCGACGTTCGGGTACGCGAATCGTCAATCGCTTGCCCGCAAACTCGATGACGTAGTATTGATGGAAGCCCGACACCAACTCCTGTTTCTCAATGTCGATGATCTGACCCGCGCCGTGTGAGGGATGGACGACATTTTCTCCGACAGCAAATTGCAAAATGGCCTCCTTTATGGCTCAGACAGTATTCGAATCTATCCTGAAATTCACCGCAGCCCGGCCAGTTGTTCCCATGCAGAGCGGACGTTACGCTGCGCACTGTAATCTCAGGATAGACACTAAAATGGTGTAGGTGTGACAATAAGTTTACCATCTACGTCGCATTATGTAAAGTAAATCCCGTTCCTTTTCGGGGCGACCAGCGAGAATAGAACGCGGATCGGGCGGATTGGGCGGATCTGGGCGGATTTTTCTGAGATGTGATTTTTGATTTTTCACCGCTGGGGGTGTATACTAACCTTCGGTTCCGGGGAGTAGCGCAGCTCGGTAGCGCGCATCGTTCGGGTCGATGAGGTCGGAGGTTCGAATCCTCTCTCCCCGACCAAAAGCGAACCTCCGACTTCATGGTTAGCCAGAAATGGCAGTCCATGAGGTCGGAGGTTTTGCTTTTCCCCTCTTCGGTGCCTGCTCACAAAAAACCTCAAACCTCATCGATAGGAGGTTCATTGTGAAGCTCAGCACGATGCTGAACCAAAATCAGCGTAAGTCCGTCCGAATTACTTTAGTTCTTGCGCCCCGAAACAGGGAGAGTACGCACACGCACAGCTTGGAACGTGGGTAAGGATGACTCGTTCTTCGTCGATGGCTTTTGCAACAATGGATTCATCTGGCAGACGCTGTAATCCTTGTTCACGCAAGTGTACGGCATCATACCCCTGAGAGCGCATAATATAGACAGTACTTTGGGCGAGTCCCATATCCAACAGAAACTTCAAGCCGCTGTCTCCATGGGTGCATAGATGACATCATCCACTGTCCAGGCTGCATATTTGAGCGCCTGGCGAATGTCCTCCGGCTCCAAATCTGGGTATTCCTCGATGATCTCGTTGATAGTCATGCCATTGGCGATCAGATTGACGATCAACGACACAGAAATCCTCATGCCACGGATACACGCCTTCCCCCCCAGAATGGCAGGATCAGCGGTGATACGCTCAAACCCAAACATTGTCGACTCCTCCTACACCAGAATACAGGTTTCGCGCTGATGATGTTTCGAAGTTCATCCTTTTGAAACACCATCGATCCTGATTATATCATGTGGAAGTATAGAAACGGATTGCCCGTGATCCAGCAGAAGGAATCGTATCTCGTCCAAAATACGTTCGCTGGGGAACGAGTCACACCACCACCTTCGACGTGTCCCCTGCCCCAGCCTGACCCCGCCGATGCGCGGCGACGACGTCGGGGTTGAGCCGATGCCCCAAGCCCACCTCTTGCGAGAGGACAAGATAGCCATCCTCGATGCGTTCCACCGGATCGAGTAGATCGGCGCGCCAGTCTACTTCGCCCCAAGCATATTCCAGAATGTAGAAATTGCTCCATGTGGCCGCCACCTGCGCCGTCGCCGCGGTGGAGAGCGGACCCGCCGGGTTGTGCGGCGCCACGAGGACACGGTTCATGCGCGCCGCGGCTGCGATTTCGGCCAGTTCGAGGATGCCGCCGCAATGCTTGACGTCGGGCATGATGGCGTCGACGGTGCGCTGCGTGAGGAAGGGGCGGAAACCTTCGATGCCGAAGACGCTCTCCGCCGACGCAGTGGGCATGGGTACGGTCTCGGTGATCAGGCGCAGATCGTCGGGCTGGGTGTGGTGGACGGGTTCCTCGAACCAGAAAAGGTTACAGTCGGCCAACTCCGCGGCGATGACGAGCGCTTCGGCGCGGTCCATGCGGCTGTGACAGTCGACGGCCAGTTCTACGTTGTCACCGATGGCGCGGCGCACAGCGCGGACGCGTTCCACGCCGGGTCGCCAGGTGGCTTTGGGGCCGGTGCGAATGTGATCGCCGGGGCGGAGTTCGTCGAAGGGGGCGAGCTTGATGGCGGTGAACCCCTGCTCGGTGGCCTGCACCGCGGCGCGGGCGAAGCCTTCGGGCGTGCGCTCGTTGACGTGACGGTTGATGTTGGCGTAGAGCCGGATGCGGTCGCGCATAGCCCCGCCAAAAAGGACATGCACCGGCACTTCCAAATACTGGCCCAAGATGTCCCACAGCGCCTGTTCCACGGCGCTAAGCGCGGTGTTGTAGACGCGCCCGCCGTCGCTTTTGCGCAAGAACTGGCGGATCGCCGCGATCTGGAGCGGATCTTTGCCGTGCAGTTGTGTGGCGAATTGATCCAGCACCGCCAGGCAGAGGGCGTCGTTGCTGCTGTGGCTGGCCTCGCCAATCCCCACGATCCCTTCATCGGTTT
>JAWKOL010000035.1:0-61195 GCA_041391225.1 Caldilineaceae bacterium | reverse complement strand
GATCCAGCACCTGCTCGAACAGGGCGATGACGAGGAGGCGGCACAGATGTTGCGCGATCTGCACCCGGCCGACAGCGCCGAACTCCTCTACGAGCTGGAACCCGATCACCGCGCCCGCATGTTGCAACTGTTGGAATGGGAGACGGTGGCCGATGTCCTCGAAGAACTGGATCAGGAAGACATGGTGGAGATCGTCCGCGATCTCTCTGTGGCCGAACTCGCCGACGTGCTTGACGAGATGGAACCCGACATGGCCGCCGATCTCCTCGGCGAGCTGAGCGACGACGAAGCCGCTGTCCTCATCGACGAGATGGAGGAATCGGACGAGGTGGTGTCGTTGTTGGCCTACCCCGAAGACACCGCTGGCGGCATCATGACCAGCGCCCGTCACATGCTGCGGCGCTTTATGACGGTGCAGCAGGCCATGGATTTCCTGCGCGAGTACTACGCCGACGAGCATGATCTTTACTATCTCTACGTGCTGGATCGCTTCCAGAAGTTGGTAGGCGTGGTGAGCCTGCGGGCGCTTGTGCTGGCCGAACCGCAGCAGACGTTGGGCGAGATCATGCACGAGGAAGTCACCAGCGTTGCGCCGGAGACCGATCAGGAGGAAGTAGCCCGCCTGCTCGCCCGCTACAACCTGCTGGCTCTGCCCGTCGTCGACGAAAACCAGCGCATGTTGGGCATGGTCACTGTGGACGACGTGGTCGATGTCATCGAGGAAGAGGCGACCGAAGACATCTACCGCCTGGCCCAACTCGGCGAAGACTCCGAAGTCTTCAGCCCCATCGCGCAGGCGATCCGCCACCGGCTGCCCTGGCTCAGCATCAACATGGTCACCGCGTTCGTGTCCTCCACCGTGGTGGCTCTCTTCGCGGGGACCATCGGCCAGGTGGCGATCCTGGCGGCGTTGATGCCGATTGTGGCGGCGCAGGGCGGCAATGCCGGCAACCAATCGATGACCATCGTGGTGCGCTCTTTGGGCTTGGGCGAGATCAGCGTGCGCGATGCGTGGCGGGTGCTGCGTCACGAGATCAACGTGGGTGTGCTTCACGGCTTGCTGCTGGGGATGATGGTGGCCACCATTTCGCTGATCTGGCTGGGCAACCCCTACCTCAGCATGATCATCGGGCTGGCGATGTTGGGCAATCTGTTCGTGGCGGCGCTGGTGGGCGTCCTCGTACCGATGACGCTCAGCCGCTTCGGCCTGGATCCGGCGCTTGGATCGAGTATGTTCGTCACCGCAACCACCGACATCCTTGGCTTTACGTTGTTCCTGGGGCTGGCGACGTTCTTTATTCAGCGGTTATTTTGAGTTGGTGATTGGTGAACAGATTGCGGATCAGGGAAGATTGCTCGCGCGATAATCCCCCCAATCACCAATCCCCCTTCCGCCAACGCGGCTTGCAATCTCCCCCTTCTCTCTCAGATAATACCCCTATCGGCAAGCCTCGCCGTCAACCGTACCCGCTTCCTCGAAGATAGGCCATCACGTCCTTTATGGAACAGACGACGTCTGGTACTCCTTCCGCTGCGACGATTGACGGCGCCCTTTGGCTGCGTTGGTCTTCTCTTCGTTGGTGTGTTGCTGCTGTTGATCCCAGTTGCTCTACCCAACCTGCGCCAGATGTCTTACAACGTGTGGTTGGGCGCGATTGCCACCGGCCTGGGCTTTCTTCGCGGCGCTGGGGATCTACCTCACTTTCCGCATTCTCGATTTCCCCGATCTGACCGTGGACGGCAGCTTTCCACTGGGCGTTAAGGCGGTGACGGCGACGTTGATCACATCGGGCATGAATGTCACCTGGTGTTGCCCATCAGCTTTGCGGCGCTGGCGAAGCTGTCGCCACGGCGTTGATCGCCACACACGGTGCTGCGCATCCACAGCCTGCTCGCCTCCATCCTGGTGACCACGGGGCTGTTGAGCATCAACCTGCGCATCATGGGGCGCTCCAACATTCCCCGCTGCTCAACATGCAGATTCCATCTTCACGCCCTTCGCCGCACCGTTTCGGAACTTACTGGACGGCTGGGGCGGCCAGGACTGGCACGCCTTCTACACCATCCTGGCTATCGTATTCCTGATCCTCATCGGCCTGGTCAAGTGGATGTTGGACTGGTTTTTTACACACCGAACAGGGGCTGGCCCTGCGCCACCGGTGACAACGCACAGATGGTGCGGGCGTTGGCTTCAACACCGATCAGCGATCATTTTGGGGCTGGCGCTGAGCAATGGCATGGTGGGGCTGGCGGGGCGGCTGATCGCCCAATACCCAGGCTTCGCCGACGTCAACATGGGGCTGGCCGATCATCGCCGGTCTGGCCGCCGCGATTCTGGGTGAAACGTTGGTGCGTCCGGTGCGACGGCGACGGCTACCTTTGCAGTGATTCTGGGCATGATCGTCTATCGGTTAGCGATTGCGGCGGCGCTCACCATCAGCGTTCCCCTGCCCAGCGGCGACAAGTTCAGCATCGACGCCCAAGACGTGAAACTGGCCACGGCGCTGCTCGTACTCGTGGCTCTGGCCGTGCCACACATTCAACGAAGCTGGCGCAGCGCCGCCGCCAAAGATAGATGCCAAAGATAGAGACGCCAAAGATAGACGCCAAGGACAACCGTCATGCTCACCGTGCGCGGACTGTAACAGATCTTTCATCCCGGCGAAGTCAACGAGATCCACGCTCTGCGGGGATCGACCTGAACTGCCTGCGCGCGCCAGTTTGTCACTGTGATCGGCAGCAACGGCGTGGGCAAGAGCAATTCCTCTTTCAACAACAATCACCGCTTCTGGCTGTTTTCCCCCCAGCCCTGGCGGACGCATCGAAATTGCAGGCGAAGACGTCACATCCTGGCCTGAACACAGGCGCTTCCACCTCGTCGGGCGGGTTCTCTGAACCTGTTGCTGGGGACGGCGGTCAATGTCGATTGCGCAGAACCTCACGCTGGCATTGTTGCGCAGTCAGCCGTTACGCCTGCGCACCGGCGTCACCGCGGACAGGATGCGCATCTTCGCCGATTGGTTGGAACCGCTGGGCCTCGGCCTGGAAAAGCGGCTGGAGAGCCGTGTGTCGTTGCTCAGTGGTGGGCAACGACAGGCGTTGACATTGCTCATGGCCGTCCTCAACTTGCCCAAACTGCTGCTGTTGGACGAGCACACCGCTGCCCTCGATCCGGCCACCGCCGCCAAGATCCTGGATCTCACCGGCCAGATCGTGGAGCAACAGGAACTCACCACCCTGATGATCACCCACAACATGCAGCAGGCGCTCGTCTTTGGCGACCGCACGCTGATGATGGACGCCGGCCAGATCGTCCTCGATCTCTCGGCGGACGAAAAAGCCGACCTCACCGTGCAAGATCTCATCGACAAATTCACATCCGTGCGCCATACGCAGTTGGTAGATGATGAGTTGCTTTTGGCTGGAGACTAGGGATCGGGGACTGGGGGTCGGGGACAGGATGTTCGATGCTTTGGGATGATTGGCATCATCTGGCGTCGAGTTTCCAATGTCGCTCAATCGCCCTGTCACCAATCCCCAATCACCAGTCCCCAGTCCCCAATCACCAATCCCTAACCAAAGGAGTCACCCATGCCGAGCCGAATGCGTTTGATTGTCCTCTCGATTTTGGTTGTGCTGCTGGCGGCCTGTGTTGCGCCGGCGGCGCCGTCCGCCCCCGTGGGGAGTGAATCCGCTGAAGCGGCGCCCACCGAAGCGGCCGTTGAAGAGACAGCGGCCGAACCCGTGGAGATGCCCGTGGTCGGGCTGATGAAGCTGGTCAGCCACCCTGCACTGGATGCGGAGCAGCAGGGCGTGGTCGATGCGCTGGCCGCCGCCGGTTTCGTCGACGGCGAAACTGTGACGCTGCAATTCGCCAACGCCGAAGGTGACATCGCCACCCTCAGCACCATCGCCCAGAAGTACGTAGACGACGATGTCGACCTGATCGTGGCCACCAGCACGCCCGCTTTGCAGGCCGCCTTCAACGCCACCAAGGATCTGGAAGGCCCGCCCATCGTCTTCAACGCCATCACCAGCCCGTATGCCGCCGGCATCGCCAATGCCCCCGACGATCACCCGTCCTGGGTCATCGGCATTCAGGCGCTGGCCCCGGTGGAAGACGCGCTGACGCTGATCACCGAAGTGCTGCCCGGCGTGCAGACGGTGGGCTACATCTACAACCCGGCGGAAGCCAATTCCGTGGTGAACACCGAATTGGCCGTCCCCACGGCGGAATCGCTGGGGCTGAACTTCGAGATTGCCACCATCGCCAACAGCAGCGAAGTGCAGACAGCCGCCGAAGCGCTCGTCTCCCGCGGCGTGGAAGCCTTCTTCGTCAGCACCGACAGCACCGTGGTGGCAGGGCTTGAAGCGCTGGTCAAAGTCGCCAACGACAACGACATCCCGCTCTTCGCCAACGATCCGTCCAGCGCCCAGCGCGGCGCCGCCGTGGCTCTCGGCCTCGACTACTACCAAGATGGCCTGGACACTGGCGCGCTGGCCGTGGGCATCCTCAAGGGCGAATTGGACATCGCCGCCACCACCATCGAGCGCCAGCGCAAAGGCAGCCTGGCCGTCAACACCGCCGCCGCCGCCGAGCAAGGACTGGCGCTGTCCGCCGATTTTCTGGCCGGGGCCGATACCATCTTCGAGTAGGCGCGCTCAAGGTTGATCCACGAAAACACACGAAGACACACAGAAGTGCTTCTGCATCTCTGTGTGTCTTCGTGTGTTTTCGTGGATCAGCATGTCTCTGTCTTCTCTTTCGTCTGCACAATCCTGAAGTCCGCGTCCTTCTCTTCTCCTCTCTTCTTCGTGTTTCTCTGTGTGATTTGGATGTACCTCTATGTAAGCCAATGCGAGAGATCGCGATCGATGAGCGCTTGTGTGCGCAATATGTCCTCTCGATAGCGGATCAAGAGTTCGTGGCGTAACTCCTGGTCCAATGGCGGCGCAGGCACCCGAAGTAGACGATCAACAGGTTGAACACAGTCGCGGTGTGTGATGCGGCTGGCTTTCCTGGCGATCCGGTAAATGAGACGTTCCCCCGGCAACCAGAGATCGCGTAGTAAACGCTGGCGGGGCCAGGCGCTGGTGTTATGACGGGTTGAAGTGTCCGGCGCGAAGCCTTCGTCTACACCGATAAAGGCAAAAATTTGCTTGAGTAGCCCTGTTGCATCGGCGCAAAGATCATCGTAGAGGAAGACGCGGATCTGATCACGAGGAAACTGAGCATAGTAAAGCGCCAATGCATCACTGTAGAGGCTCTCCATGAAGTTGCGCCGCTGACCGTGATCCCCTTTGCGCGGACGGTTCTCCTGTTCGTATGTCAAAGCCCGACGGAAATCCAACACTTCTTCTCGTCCACTGCGTACAAGACCAACATAGCTTGAATAGGCACGATCAACAGGATGGCGCAGCACGGCGATGATCTTGGCTTCGGGTGTGCATTCTTGAATACCCAGGATCGACTGATGTGGAAAGGCGAGATAGCAAGGAGATATGTCTCCGCGCTCAAGTACGTCGATGCCAGCCGTGAAGAGCGCTTCATAGTTCGCCAAAGATCGAATCGGCCAGGTGAGGGCACTGTTTTCCAGAGGCGTCAATGGGCGCTGAAGATGACCCGCATAGGTCAAGAACCGAATTTCTTTGATGCGGCTCATGAAGATCTGTGGATGCTGACTCAAGTAGTGGTGCAGCGATGTCGTCCCTGCTTTGTAAGCGCCGATGATCAAGAAAGTTGGTCTACTTCGGTTCATTTTCCTGTCTCACCTGATCTTGAGTCTATACAATGCTGAAAAGCAACCACACGACTGAGATGTGAGTTGTTCAGCCGTCGCAGCCGCACTGGACGTGACCTATCATAGGGTGCTGGAACCGGCAACTGCTGGAATCCACGCCGGGGCAACGAATCGACTGCCGCCTGCACAGCAGGTAATTGGATATCGTCCAGCGCGATCACGCCACCAGGCGCCAATAACTTCTCTGCGTATTCGACATCGGATTGCACTTGGTAAGCATCATGTGCGCCGTCGATGAGCACGAAATCAAAGCGCATGCCTCCTGCAATCAATTGCGGCAACACCGCGTCGCTTGTGTCTTTGTGGAACTGTATTTTGTCGGCATAGCCGGCGCGTAGCAGGTTCAGCCAACCGATTGATTGCCAGTCTCTGTCTTGGTATGGATCGATCACGTGGTAAATCGTGCCTTGTTGCCAGGTCAGCGCATCGCATAAGAACAACGTAGACACCCCATAAGCCAAACCGATTTCCAGAATTCGATATGGTTCCCGCTCGCGGACCCACGCCTGGAGGATAAGACACTCGAGGAGGGGGATATTGTCGCGTAGCGGCAGGCAACTACCATCACCCGCTACGACTTCTTCGCTCTGAAGTATCTCGGCCAGTACAGTGCTTGTGCCAGGCGGCAAAGACAGTGTGTCATGCGCCGACTTTTTTTCATGTGTCATCGCTGACGTGCCACCTTTGCCCGCAGTGCTTGTAGTAGTTCAGCCGTCATGGGAGCAGCGTCGTGGGTTAGATTTTGGGGGTGAATCCGTTTATAGACCAGGACATCATCGACTACCGTCATGGGGACCTTGCTTGTTGCGGCGCGCAAGAACCAGTCGCTGTCGTTTGCGCGCCAATAGTCTGTGTCAAAAAGCCCCACCTGATCGAAGACGTGGCGATGGGCCAGCAGTGCGCTGGGCGCGTACAGGGCAGGATTGCTCTGCCAGTGCGCTTGATTGAGGTGTTCCGGCCACGGCAGACTGTCTTCGAGTATTGGGGCGGCGTGGCACAATACGAAACCCAATTCGGGGCGCGCCTCAAGATGAGCAACTTGCGTCGCCAGTTTGTGCGGCATCCACAGATCGTCAACATCGAGAAACGCCACAAGTGGGTATGTGGCGTTGGATATGCCCAGGTTCTTGGCTGATGCGTTCCCTTGATTGCTCTGGCGAAGATAGCGTACGTTCGGCCTGTGTGCTGCGATGCTCGCCGTATCATCGGTTGAGCCGTCGTCGATAACCAGGATCTCTACCGGCGCGTAATCTTGTTGCTGGACGCTGTCTAGCGCCTGGTCTAAGAAGCGCGCGCCGTTGAATACGGGGATTACGACGCTTACACCTGTGGGTTCCCGATACATCTGTACATGGTCCTTCCTTAGAAAAGAGGGTACTTGTCGAAGGTCACTTGGGCGGGTGAGAGAAGACGCGGTACCTGTCCAGAAGCTCGGCAATAGCAGACAGATTCGCATGGGGCGGGAACGCCAGATCAAGGAAATAGCATGGTAACTGCCGTACCAGTTGCCCGAGGAAATGGTAACTGTCTGCTTCTGCGCCAGGCAGCCAGATCGCGGTGCTCGGACCAAGGACACGGAACGCATCGCCCGCACCGGCTGGCGTCAGTGCCGGCTCTTGTAGGTGTCTGATGCGCGGAATGATGATTGCGCGCAATGGAAAGCTGTCGATCATGCCACGGCGAAAGTGAGGGTAAAGAAAGGCAAGGTGCTTCCCAACTTTGCTTTCGTCATCTCGCCCGGCAATGAAGGGGCGAAATTCGGGAAACTCGTCGAGGATATCTTCCTTGATCTTGGCGGAACAAAAAAGTGTGCTCGTAGCGGGTTCCGGCGCTAAACGAACCAAACACTTGTCGTCGCTCAGGTACCTTAGCCGCCCGCTCTTCAGTGCCGAAAATGCCGTGGTGGATTTGCCTGCGCCGCTGTTTCCGATCAACAGGACGCCGCCGTCTGCACGACCAATTGCCGCTGCATGCACAACCTGCCAGCCATGGTCACGTAGCGCCCAGTGGAAGTGCGTCTGCAACGGCGCAGCGCGATCATAGATCGACAGGGCCGCAGCGTCTTTCACCCAGCAGATGCCATAACGAAGGCGTCGATCATAGGCGAGCAGCATGTCGGTTGTCGGTGCGTGCAAAATGGACAGATTTTCATCTGTGTAGACGGCTCTTTGTCCATAACGGTGATAGTCTGCCGGTTGGAACGGCGGTGCTGGTGGTTGTATGGCCGTGATTGCTGTATCACAAAGTGTGAAGGATACGTCTGCTGTAATCTCTGTTGGTGGCTGTACCACAAGGTGCCCAAGTGCAGGCAATAGGATGTGTGCCAGCCCTTGTCCGATGGATGTCACCAACACGCGAATGCCCTGCATGTCGAGCCGGTGACACTCATGATGGTGGATCGATTTTGCTTGCTGCTCAGCCTGTTGAAGTCGTCCCAGAATCGACTGAAAGCGGATTCTGGGCGTGCATTTGTTCGCGAAAGTGGCAATGTCACCAAGGTCTCCTCATTTTGCTGCCTGCGTTCGCCGTTTCAATGAGGTACGGATCAGGCCAAATAGTTCACTACGCGTCTCTGTGGCTGTAAGTGACAGGTTGTGTTCGTGAAATCGACGCTGGAGCAGGATCTCCTGCACGATCACTATGTCAATTCCCGCATCCCGTGCGCGCATGATCCAGTCGGTGTCTTCGCCGATTCTGATATCCGGGTTGAATATGCCTACTTGTTTGAACACTTCGGTTCGTACAATCAAGGCGCTAGGAAAGAAGCACGGGGGTGACTGTTCGCAGTGGGCTCGGTTAACGTTGGTCGGCCACGGCACATGTGGCTCCAGGATGTACTGCGCACGGCAAACCGCTGCTCCCGCCATAGGATTTTGCACCAGATGGGCTGTTTGTTGCGTCAGTTTTTGCGGAAGCCACACATCATCGGCGTCGAGGAAGGCTACCAGCACACCGTTTGCCTGTGCGATTCCTCGATTGCGCGCCGCCGATGGCCCCTGGTTGTGTTGGTATGTGTAACTGATCTGGATGTCGAGGCGCCTCTGCGCATCGGTGATCACTTGTGCGCTTTCATCTGTGGAGCCGTCGTCGATGATCAGCACTTCTAGGGGCCGGTAAGTCTGTGCTGCAACGCTATCCAACGCTGCGTCAAGGTATCGTGCCGTTGTATACGGGGATCACGATACTGATCAAAGGCTTAGTTGTCATCAGTTTGCTCCCGGCGTCGTGCCAGTGAGGCGCGAATTGCTTGCAGGTAGCCCTGGTGTTCCGCCGTTCTCTGAAGACGCCCGTAGTTGTTTGCATGGATGCGACGTTCGAAGACCACATCCGGCAGGGTCGCCGTATGCAGTTTGGCTTCAAGGGCACGTGCATACCAGTCGGCGAAGTCGGCTACGATGCTTTCTGAGAATGGTCCAACTCTTTCAAATGCTGCACGCCAAACCAGGGCCGCACAGCGGTGAACCGCCGCTTGCTTTGCATAGACAAGCGGTGAGCCATCGCTGGTATCTTGAACGCTGGTATCTTGAACGTCTTGAAACTGACGTGTACCCGAAGACCATGTCCACTCCCGGGTGCGCCTGCAAACATTTCACCTGTCGCGCCAGTTTTTCGGGGAGCCAGCGGTCGTCGGCATCCAGGAAGGCGATGAGATCGCCCTTGCCATGTCGAATGCCGCGGTTCAATGCGGCGCCGATGCCTGCGTGTGGGCCGTGTAGCACGTGGACACCCTCGAAGCGTGCAGCCAAGGCGGCACTCTCATCCTCCGATCCGTCATCCACAACAATCAACTGAAGCGGATGATAACGCTGCTTTAGAACGCTTTCGATAGCTTCGTGCAGATAGCGCTCTCCGTTGTAGACGGGAATGATCACATCGACAAGAGGGGTATTGGTCATAGTATTCATGATGTCACTTCAGATTGCGAAAACCGACGTAGACAACATGCCTCATCGTGTAGTCCGTACGAAAGCAGCCATCGATCTGGACTTTCATCAATGGCGCCACAGGGATAAACAACGGCACGCGCCGTTTGATTGCTTCGGCGACGTCCTGAGTAGGGGCGTTCCCATTCAGGGCGCAACAACGGTTCCTGGTGGATCGCAATAGGTTCAAAAGGCGGCGTTGCTGCAAAGGTGTAGGCGCCGCCGTAGTAGTAGCGTTGATCGAGCTGCCAGTAGACGCGGCGCAAGATGGCAGCGGGGTAGCGTGGCAACCGCGCCAACCAGCCTTTGGGCCAAAGTGGCAGCAGGTGGCGCAACGCCCCAACCTGAATACGGGAGTGAAAGAACGAGACGTACTGCTCTCCTCTGCGCACTGGCGGCGCTCCGCCACAGGGCACACCGTACCGATCTGCGTAGATCGAAACATCCCACGCCGTCTCATACCGGCGGCCGCAGTGAACCGATCCGCTGCCCGCCAGATCAAGCTGCAGGATGGTGTGCGGTGCAATTCTGTATACTGCAAACAGATCTCCTTCATGCTCAAACAGCATCCAGTTCTTTTCGATCTCCTGGCGCTGCCCGTCTAGTTCCAGGGGGCGCGCTGTGGATTTTGCCTCCAACGTGTCCACATCCAACTCCACAACGAAGATCCGATTTGGCCGCGTGCGGGAATGGTTGTTGTAGTGGATAAACAGCCTATCACGATAGATAAGAAAACGCGGATCGTAATGAAACTCGCCTCCTCCGTGAATGGAGGCAGACAGGTCGCGTACGGACCTAGGCGCCGAGATCCCGTTGCTCAACTCACAAATGCCGATCCGCCGCTGAGATCGCTTGCCACTTACGAGATCAACGCGATAGGCCATGAGCGTTCGACCTTGAAAACGGGTAATGGCTGGGTTGTAGATGCGATAATCCTCGTCAGCGCATTGACCAACCAGTGTAGCAGGTAGCAAAGCAGATGAGTCAATCCGAATTGGCATGATATTCGTCGGCCATCGCCTGTAACTCGGCGTAGTTGGTGATCAGTTCGCCGTATGGACGACTCCACGGTTTCGTGATGTGCGTCTCTACATGAGTTGGTGCAGGTATGTCCAAATAGCCACAAATCTGGGTGACGGTTTCTTGCCAGCAAGCATCGTCGGCCAAACTATCTTCATAAACAATCCCCATGTGTGGTATGTCGGCCAGGATAGCACGATGGTGTTGTCGGATGCGAGTGGCGGAAGCCAAAAGCGCTTGACATTCATCTGCAGCCAGCGTGAGTTGAACATCTGGTTCCGGCCCACGATTATGACCGAAGAATCGATTGGTCCGCGCCCCAACCATGGCGGAGATGACCTGATCGAAAAGAGAGACTCTCTCCAAGTGGATGATCTTCCACCCTCTGCGATATACAGTCTGAAGAAAGCTCACAGGATCCGCAACTTGTTCGGAATGAAGGTTGGTGTGCAGTTTGAAGCCATACACTGTTTTTTGCGTCAGCAATCGAGCGCGCAGTTGACGGTATGTGATGTATGGCATCGGGTAACGCTGCCACATCTGTGCGATCGGACGCATAAGTCTGCGCCAGCGCCTCAATCGAAACAATTCACCTTCACAGCAGATCTGCGGGTGAGAGTTCAGCAACGATTGCAGCAGAGAACTGCCGGTTCGTCCCATTCCAAAAATCACGAAATGCTCTTGCATGTGAATGGCCTACCAGTCTTCATTAGCCTCATAACCCAAAGACTCCACAAGCCCAGGGTAGCGTTTCTTGAAGGCATCCTTCACTGGCGGCGTAAAATAGTTCCGCCAATCTCCAGCTATGCCTTTGCGGTAGTGATGCTTCAAATCTTCTGCACCCGGAGTGCGACCACCGGATTTGCGCTCAAAGGCGTGGCGCTGGATCAACCATTGCAGCAAGGGCACAGGCATGATTGCGCCCTTGAGCAATGGTTGTTTGCCGAGTTTATATGAAAGGACATTCAGTGGAAACTGGACCAGTGGCCGAAGCGCTGCCACTGGTACCGAGACATTCAGAAACCGAAAGATCTTGGCAAACGTTTCCGTTGGCTTGGCGATTAGCGTCTCATAGCGAATCTCAAGAATTTGCGGATTCTGGTAGTTCCAGGCACGCAGCCTATCAAAATAGGTTGAGCAGAAATCGATCTCTGCCAGGAAACCACGCTCCTGATCTGGCAGTGAATCCAACAATGCCCGATAGCGCCAAAGCCAGGGAGATTCATGTTCGCTGACAGGGTGCGAGTAGCGATGAGAGAAGTAACCCGAAACCACAATATCGCGCGGATCACGTATTACATGAAATCCTCGATAGCTGCGATTTTTCTCAATGATCTCCAACGCGTCATTGTCGGCATTTTCCAGGCAGATCAGATCATATGCGCTCTTGGCCAACACTTCTTGTTTGGCGAGAATCCGGTCTGCAAAAGGCTGGCGTACATGATAATCCATGGGCAAGAGCGTTGCGATACCATCTACTTTGACTGACCAACCCATCAAGATCGCACTCTGGCGCATGATGGTTTTGATATACTGGCTGGCGCATTTGTGATGGCCGAAGTAGAACCGGGTCAAGGGCTGCATGTGCGTTGCTCCTAATGGCTGTCATGCGCCAGAAAAGCGAAGTCGGGCCACATGTTTGGATCGAGATCCGGGCAGAGGGCGAACGTCCGTTTGACGTCATCTGCGAAGTAGGCTGTCAGCCTCTCCCTCTCTGCCTGTTCCGGCTTTGCAATTGCGTAATTGCCTTTATTGATCACTTTTTGGCCGTCGCGGACGCGAAATCGGCTATCCACACCCAAAAACTGGTACGCAAGCGCGATCTGTGCTTGCGGATCCTTGATCAGATTCTCATATTGGAGCACCAAAACCTGGTCCTCGCCAAAGTACCTGTATAGCCTGGCAAGCCCAACGCTATACAAACTGTGCAAAACCGCCTCCGTATGAAATGAGAAGTTATGCAACAGATATCGTTGCTTCTTCGTGGCATCCGCAAAAAGACGACGCCCACGTTTTCCGATCAGGTGATTCACATGCGAGATGAACCGATCAATTGGATTGCGAAGAATCACAATCAGCTTGGTATCAGCTGCTGCCTCGGCTATGTGCTCCAGGCAGGCAGGATAGGCCAAATACTGAGTGGAGAATTCGCCGCATATTGCCCCTGGTGGGCTGGCGAATGCCTGTTGATAGACCTTGATGGCATCTTCTGGCAGATCATGGTGTTGAAAGTGCAGAAAATACTGAGTTTCTTTCCGCTTCGCGTTGATGAAATGAATGCGCGGGTGGACAATTTGGGGATGTTGCATGAGTAAAGAGTGGAAGAACGACGTACCACTCTTGGGGCGCCGATTCCCACAAAATCCGGTGGTTTTGCCGTCCAACCATGCGCGGGCAGTGGATATAGATGCTCCTGCTTGAATGACGTAGCCATAGCATCCAACGGCTGTGGTTCCACCTTTTGTTCGCTGTGAGGCAGTGCGTTAGCGGCTCTGCGCACTGCTCTCTCTGTTTTCCACATTAGCTTGGAAGCCAGTGGGTTTGATGTCGCCCTGGCTCTGATACGCATTCGGATCTTCGATACCAGCCATCGCCGAAGATCTGTTGAGAGCGCTCTGTCCAGCCACCAGCGGACGGATCGATGGTCGTCGGCAATAGCGCGAAGACGATCCATGTTCTGCTGGAACTTGGGGAGAACTTCTTTGCCTTGGAGCCAGCTCATATACGTGTCGTATCCAGAAAACAGAAGTTCGCCTGTTTCGTTTTTTAGTTGTTGATGCGCGTCAATTTGAAATCGGTCTCTGGTTGGCGTGTTGTGAAACAGGACACGCTCCCTACTTGCGGCAACGTGGTGATAGACCAGATCACCGTAGATCCCACCCATCCAATAGTGAAAACTTCTTTGATTACTCCGCTCCAGCCGATAGATCGGTAGGCCCTCGGCCTCGGCCACCCAGGTGAAGTGCGCCAGGGTATCGGTTTTTTCAGTGCTGTGTGTATTGTCAAAGTCAAAGCGCAGGTGATGATCCTCAACAAAACCAACAGTAGTACACAGGCAACTGGCATGGACATGTGGGCGAATGGACGGAACCATCTCCGCGCGCCAGATGCCGGCAAGCGCTGCCCCTTTATCGAGTGCCGCAAGTTGTTCGGTCAACCAACCGGCGCGCAACGGGTGCGCATCGCTGTCCAACGCTACGACGTAATGCGTCCCTTCTGATCGAGCTAGGTGGTAGAGGCGTTGAAGTGGTGTGCGATGCGGATGATGAAGGTTTTCGTAACCAGCTGCCGAGAGCAAGGTAAGCCGTGGTTGATCAAGCAGCCATGCCTCCAACGCGCGATCTTGGTGCCGATTATTCCATACGTAGATGTGATAATCAGGATAAATGGTATGTGTGACGATGCGCTCCAGGCACAGTTTGATCCAACGATTGGCCGCAGCATTTTCGCCCCCATTGACGATTAGAATCGCTGCTTTCCTCGATGTGCCTTGTTGTTCCGTCATATGACAGCCTCGGGCAGTTGTGTTTGTCCAGCCCGTTTCAACATCTTCCGAAGATGCCCCAAACGATGGCTGGTGTAAATGGCCGGCCACTTCGCAAGGACCATTTCGCCGTAGGTTCGGGCTAGGTCATCACCCTGAATAGAATCGGGTACAGACGTATCCAAACTGAGTGGACACATCTCGAACGTAACATGACCATCTGTGGATAGATTGGCGAAAACAGCGGTAACGCGCGCCTGTGTCTGAATCGCCAACTCCGCATAACCAGGTCGAAACGTGAATTGGCCATTGTAGAAGGGCAGTGTGGCCCCAAATCTGCCAAAGCGTCCATCGCCAAATGTGATTGCAGCGCCGCCATGCCGCAGCATCTGCATCGCTTTGTGAATTTGAACGGAACGCTCGGCTGTGTCGTGGCCATATATCAAGATGGTTTCACGTTTGTCACACTGGAGGCAGGCCGCAAACAGATGTACAAGTGAACTGTGCATAAAGACAAAGATCACGCCCGGCTTGCCTGGCCGCGATTCCCAAATCGCCAACCATGCCCGCTGGAGACGTACACCCAAGCCGTATGGCAGGGCATGTTCATGCCCGATTGGGCCGCGCTTGACAATGTGATCTCGTAGCTTGCCCTTTGCAGAACGCAGATGGCTGGGTGCTGTCTTGGCCTGTTGGGGCGAATGAACAACCTCGCCGCTGCCCGAGGACGATCCCTCCGCTTGTGACAGCAGATGTGCAAGGTGCGCCACTGTCGCCGTGCGGAAGTACTCCGGTGGCACAGGACAACCTGTCTTCTGCTCCACAGTCAGCACGATCCGCATCGCAAGGATCGAATCGCCGCCAATCGCGAAGAAATTGTCTTCCACACCCACTTCGTCCAGTTCCAGCAACTCTGCCCATAGATCGGCGATCTGTTGTTCCAGTTCGCTACTTGGGCCGACGAAAGGCGTCGCCAGATCCGGCCGTACTCGACTTGGAGGCGGCAAGGTGCGTCTATCCACCTTGCCGCTGGCGGTCAGGGGCATAGCATCCAGCCACATGAAGCGTTCGGGGATCATGTACCTGGGCAGAGATTCACCTAGGAAGGCGCTCAGCTCGTGATCCGTAGGCGCTAAATTGTTGTCTTTGCCACTGCACACGTAGGCAATCAGCCTCCGCTCACCATCTTGACGGGGGCGGGCGACCACAGCAGCCTGGATCAATTGTGGGTGGCTGTTCAATTGCGCTTCAATCGCAGCCAGATCCACGCGGTAGCCGCGCACTTTGACGATGGAATCGCCGCGTCCGTAGAATTCCAGGCAACCGTCCTCGCGCAGCGATCCTCGATCATTGCTCAGGAATGTGCGACGACGCGGTGTATCGGGATGTGGGCGAAAATGGTTCGTTGTCTCTGCTTCGTTCTGCCAATAGCCCAGGCTCAGGTAGGCGCTGTTGATCGCGATCTGCCCCATCTCGCCTGGCGCGGCCGGTTCGCCCGTGGCATCGCGGACAACAATCTCCTTGTCCGCCACCGGGTAGCCCACCGGCACAACGCCATCGATGGTGGAGACGGTTGTGTGATCGATGTACGCCTGTGTGACGGCGCCAGCCTCTGTCATGGCTAAGACGTAGAGCAGGATTGTGCTTCGACCAAAAGCCGCTTGAAACTGCCTGATGTCTTTGCCGTAGAGCGACTGCCCGGCCAATGTAACCAGACGCAGATCAGGCCAGGCCTGGCCCGCTGAGATCGCTTCGACGATGCCGCGCCAAAGGCCGATAGGCGGGTTGAAGTGGGTGATCTGCTCATGGCGTAGCCAGTTCAAGAGCGACGATGCCGACAGGTTGCGCGGGTTCAGCGAGCAGAGGGTTGCGCCATTGAGCAGCGTGTCGTAGATGTTGGGCACCGACGCCGTGAACCCTGGGAAGTAGAGCAAAGATTGACGGTCGCTTGGCGAAACGTAGTAGCTGTTCGTGTTGAGCCACGTGGAATGTAGAAACTGACGATGATCCCGTGCAACGCCCTTGGGTGCGCCCGTGGAGCCGGATGTAAAGAAGATCGCCGCCAGGTGATCAGCGCTGAGCGCGATCCCCAGGTTGTCGGGCGACAGCGTGTCTTGCACTTCTTCGTAGATCAAACCCGTGCTCGTGCGCAAGGCGGACAAAGACGATGCCCGCGCCGCCGTCGTCACCAGCACTTCGGCGCCGGTAAGGTCGACGATGCGCTGTTGCCGATCTACGGGATCAGCGGGATCGATGACCACGTAGGGATGACCGGCTTTGAGCACACCCATCAACGCAGCGATCACGGGATCATCCTGATCCATGAGCAAGGCGACCGGCGTCTCTGATGCGCTACTGTGCGCCGTCACCTGTCTGCCAAGACGGTTGGCCGCTGCATTCAACGCTGCGTAGGTGAATGCAGCCGCGGGCGTGCGCAGCGCAACCTGTTGGGCGTGGCGCTCAACCTGATCTTCGAAGCGAGACACCACCGAACGCTCGACGTCCTCGCGCGGGAAGGGCGTGTAGCCTTCAGGCACAGGACGCAGGTAGGTGCGTTTCACCACAATCGGCGTCGGCGCGGCAACGTCCACCTGCTCGGTAGATCGGCTGTACGTCGGTGCAGACTCTGTCGGCACGCGCTGCCAGAGCACGAGTACATGATCGTCTTTCGGCGTCACATTGGCGCCTGGGAGATTTACTCGGACGACGCTCTGCCAGCGATGCGCCGGCCAGTGCTTGTTGGCCACCTGATGATCGATCCATGCCCTGCTCTGCTGAAAGCGCTGGATTTGTAGCGTCTGGCCCACGCCAACCTGTCTGATCAGCGAGGGGACCTCTCGCAAGGCCAGCCAGCGATACCAGGCGGATCTCAAGGCGCCGTCCACGGGACAGATCGGTTCCTGCAAGAAGAGCCAGCCACCCGTCCTCACGGATTGGGCGACCTGGGGCAGTGTGCTTGTCACGTCGGTGTGATGGAGCGCAAAGCTGCTCACCAACAGATCGAACGCCGCCGGCGCCAGCGCAAGCTGCTGGACATCACCTACCACAAACTGCACATTGTCCACGCCATTTCGTCGACGTTGCCGTTCTGCGGAGGCGATCATGGTGGGCGATAGATCGACGGCGACAACACGCCCTGCCTGCTGCGCCAGCCGCAGCGCCAACGACCCGTCGCCGCACCCAAGATCGAGGACAACGCCGCCGGCAGGGATCAGCTTCTGCAACGCAGTGGCGAATTGTGCAGTGGTCCTTGCGTTGATCCACGATTCATAGTCCGTCTGGAAGCGCCCGAAATCGGCGTCCGGGGTGCTTTGCGTGTCAGTTGCGCTCACGGTTGTCATTGCCCTGTTTCATTGGGGTGCGAAAGGAAGTGCGGATCCCAAAATTCATCGGGCGCAAGTGCTCGGTCGGCCAACCCCTGCTCTGTTGCCCACGCTGCATATCCGCTCATCGCCTCGGCGTCAACATAGCCATCAGGCGCAAAAGTGGGCCAGCAAAAGCTGCTCAACAGATCGGCATCCAGTTGTGAGAAGCTGGCGATGATCTCCATATTGCGTTGGGTCTTGCCCTGGTTGTACTGCTCGATACCTTTGAGGTAGGCGCGCAGGAAGCGTGCGCCTGCGTCGCCTGTGCCTTCCAGTAAAGACGGGCCGAACGCAAGCACGCCCAGCGGGAACGACGGGGCGATGTCCGCTGCCGGTAGCCACAGCGCGCCGGCGCCGCTTTCCTGCGCCCTGCTGATCCACGGTTCGCTCATGAAAACGATGTCGAGCGTCCCCTGTCGCAGCGCCTCAACCCGCGTCGCAGGATCCGGCAGATACTCCGTCTCCACTTCGCTGATGTCCACGCCGTGCTGTGCCAGCCATTGCTGCAGCAGATAGCTATCGAGCCAGGTGGGATCGACACCGAACTTGAGGCTGCGCAATGAATCTGCCGAAAGATCGTCCGGCGCCGTCTCTAGCCCAGCACGCGCTACAAATCCGTCTGCCGGGCAGCCGTTCTGGGCAAGCACCCCTTTGTTTGCCACAACGCGGACATTCTCGCCGCGGGCAATGGCGTTGAGCAGCCCAACAGTGAAGATCGAGTCTACATCCACTTCGCCGCGCAACAGCGCTGTCAGCGATTCGCTGTTGCGCTGAAAGCGGACAAATTCAACGTCCAGCCCTTCTGCGGAGAAGTAGCCTTCCTCCTGGGCAATATAGAGCGGTGAAAAGGAGAGATATGGAAAGATCGTCACCCGCAGAGGTGTCTTTGCCTCTGCAACCGACCCGGTGTCGGGCAACGTCGGCATTGCGCACCCGCCAATCAGCAGCACCAACAGGAGAACGGCCACAAACGCCCACGCATTCCCGGCCTCAACATTCGATCTGTGTGACATCAATCAGTTCGTTCCTTTTTTGATGGTCGGCGGGCCTTTGATGGTCGGCGGGCCTTTGATGGTCGGCGGGCCGATCAACTCGCCGTCTCCTGCCACGGTGTCAGCCGACGGGCCAATCCTGCCAGCAATGAATTGCTCAACAGTCCCAACATGCCAATCACGACTAGCGTTGCGTAAAGCTGCTCAGTGCGCAGCGTCTGCCAGGCGAGCCAGATCACGCTACCCAGCCCTTCTTGCGCCGATAGCCCTGGCAATGGCGGCTCGTTGACGCATACCGCCGGAAAGTTCGTGGGGGAAATGGCCGGCGAATGCACCCAGCCCCATGATTGCCAATTGGGCGGCGGCGCGGTCACGGCGCTCCTGCCTGGCGATGCCGTCCATCTCCAGGCCAAAAGCCACGTTGTCCAGCACTGTCATCCAGGGAAAGAGTGCATGATCTTGGAAGACAAAGCGGCGCTTGGGCGGCAGTGATCGGCCTGGGAAGGTGATTTCACCCTGATCCGGCGTCAATAGCCCAGCCACCAGGCGCAAGTAGCGTGGATTTGCCGCAGCCACTTGGCCCAACCAACGCCACGAATTCGCCTGCGGTCACCCGTAGCGAAACGGCAGACAACGCGGTCACCTGGCCGCGGGCCGATGTATAGGTCTTTGCGACATGGCTTATGTGCAGGTTCACTTCGTCCCTGGCGTTTTGCATGAACCTTCCATCAGCGGGTGTGAGGCCACCCCTGTTCGCCCACGTCGTGAATCGGGTCCAGCAGGAGCAGGTCCTGCATGTCGGTATACACTTCGAGGACCGGGGCCGAGAACGGCGTCGGCGCTGTGTCATGAGGCAACACAACGGAGGACGGCAAAGAACTGCCGCCTGCTGAAACGATCAGTTGCCTTGCCAGCAGATCCTCGACGAAGTCAGAAAGGCTCGCCTTCATTAGGCTTGGGTCGCCGTCATACTCGGCTGCGATGCCCTCGATCATCTGTGGCAAATCCGCGCCGACCTCAACCCACTGCCAGATGCGATTTGCCACGCCGCGAGCACTGAAGTACGCGCCACTGTCGAAATCGATGATGATGGTCTCGTCGTCGATACTCTCGGAGATAATTCTGGGGGTATTGATTCGGTAGGCCACGCGCCGAACTCCTATCTGTGCTTATGTGGGTAGTTGAAAATCGGATGGGAAGATACCTCAACTTACGGCTGAAACTTATGGCTGATGATAATGGTCGGCCACCTGGTGCGGCATCGCCGCCAATTGGTTCGTATCGAGCCGTTGTTGCGTGACGAAGAGCACGGCCAGGAAGATCACCTCCAATGCCGAACCGATTGCCCGACGAAGCCCTTCGTCGGGCAGCGTTTCGCCGATGAAAACTGCAATCGTGGCCAGCACGATCCACGGCCAACCATTCCATCGCCAAAAAGGCGCACCGATGAACGCAAACAGGCCAATGCTCACGATGCTCACAATGGGTGGTCCGCTCACACCGACAGCCACGTAACGCACCACGCCGTCCATGATCGTCGGTTCCAGGTGCAGGCCCCACAAGCGCGTGGCAATACCCGCAGCCATCACCAGCGCGCTGAGCACAGCCATGCCCCAGCGCAACGCAGGTTGCTGCGCCCACCCGTGGCCGGCCTGGCGCGCCTGTTCGTACCCAGCGTAAATGATCCAGGGAAGGACCACCTGGTGCAGCACAAAGCGGGGTACGCTCAGCGTGTATAGGAGGGGGCCATCGCCAAGGAAATTGCCAAGACTGAGGAGCAGATTGTCATAAAAGACGCCAAAGGTGACCAACAGCAGTAGAAGTGTTCCGAGCCGCCGCCTGGAGCGGAACAACAATGCCCCGTAGGCCAGCAGAAAGAGATAGACAACGGCATAAAGCAGGTAAAAGAGCAAGGACATGATCGTTCACCCCAGATTGAAACAACTGCTAGAAAAGATGACCTGGTGGGGATTGGTTCGGTAGGCCATGATCTGAACGCCTCATATACCTGTGCTTATGGCTTACGTACACCTCTCCTGAAAGGGTGCAACATATCGCGCCCCCTATACCTAAAAACTGCGTAAACTCTGGTGTTTTGTAATTTATAGTTTAATTGATATGTAATCATATTGCATATGACTCCACAGTCACGAATCTGTGGGATCTATGATTTCACTCGACTTTTTTTCTAAGCCCCCCGACGACGCCTGCAACAGTATCCTGCCGCCCAGTAGTGGAAGATCAAAATCGGGGCCGCTTTCTTCGTTGTTGCAGAAGAAAGCGGCCCCGTTGTTTGCTCTAGACTTAGATGTAGTTGCTTCGGCGCGGCGCACCTGATGTTGCGTCACGCGTGACTCCTGCGAAAAGTCCGACTTCTGTGTGATTTGCGGTTGCTCCCCTCCTGAGAGAAGTCGGACTTTTGCGCTTGAGCGACCTTTTTGCAGTAGAGTCACGTGAGTTGATATTTGCAGCGTAGGCATCCTCATATGCCGTCCCAGTCGCATTTGAGAATGCTCCCTCCGCAGGATTTCATGGACTCTTTTCGGCTATCTTGTACTAGATGTTTCTACCGCCGCAACTGGAACCACGTGCGCAGGATCGTCTTGATCGTGGGCTTGAGCTGCGGTTGTGCTTGTCGGCAATTTTCTTGATCGCCTCCGACTGCACAGGGTACGGGAAGATCATCTGCGCGATGGACCCTAACCCCAGCCCGTTGTTCATGGCCAGCGTGATCAGGTTGATCATCTCGCCGGCTTCGCTGGCGACGATGGTGGCGCCCAGGATCTTGTCGGTGCCGCGCTTGAGGTGGATCTTCACGAAGCCGTCGGTGTGACCGTCGGTGCGGCTGCGATCCACGTGCGAAAGCTCGTGGACGTAGGTGTCGATGGCGATGCCCTTTTCGGCGGCGTCGTGTTCGTACATGCCCACGTGGGCGATCTCTGGATCTGTGTAGTACACCAGGGCACGATCAGATCGTCGAGCTTTTTCGGCCCTGGGAAAAGCGCGCTCTGCAACACCATGCGCGAGGTGGCGTCGGCGATGTGGGTGAACTGGTACTTCTGCGCGATGTCCCCGAAGCGTAGACATTGGGATTGGTGGTGCGCAGCGTCTCGTCCACGGTGACGCCCTTGGCGTGATACTCGATGCCCGCCGCCTCCAGGTTCAGCCCGTTCAGGTTAGGCGAACGCCCCACCGCCACGAGGACGGCGTCGACCTCGATCTGCTTCTCTGCGCCGTCCTGCTCGTAGATGATCACCTTGCCGCCTTCGCTGGTTTCGGCGCGCTTGGCCGTAGCCCCGAAAATCAGCTTGACGCCATCGCGCACCATCGCCTCTTGCACGATGCGGGCCGCGCCGCTGTCCTCGCGCGTGAGGATCTGATCGGCGCGCTCCAGGATCGTCACCTCGCTGCCCAGGCGCACGAAGGCGTGGGCCATCTCCGATCCAATCGGTCCGCTGCCGATGACGGCCAGCCGCCGCGGCCGCTCGGTGAGTTGGAAGAGTGTCTCGTTGGTCAGGTAGCCCACCTCGGCCAGGCCCTCGATAGGCGGCACCGTGGCCTTGGATCCGGCGGCGATGATGGCTTTGGCGAATTGAAGTGTGCGGATCTCGCCGTCTTCTGCCACTTCGATGGTGTCCGGCCCGGTGAAGCGCGCCGCGCCGAAGTAGAGTTCTACGTTCTCACGCTGGATGCGCGCTGCCGAGTCGTCGTCGGCGATGCCGGCGCGCAGTTCGCGCATGCGCTGCATCACGCGCCCGAAGTCAACGTCTACGCCGTCGGGCACGTGAACGCCCATGTCGCGGCCACGGCGGATCTCCGAGATGATGCGCGCCGGGCGGATGATGCTCTTCGACGGCACACAGCCCCAGTTCAGGCAGTCGCCGCCCAGGATGTGCTTCTCGATCAGCGCCACCTTCGCGCCGAGACCGGCCCCGCCAATCGCGCCCACCAGTCCCGCCGTCCCCGAGCCGATGACGACGAGGTTGTAGCGCCCCGATGGTGTGGGGTTACGCCAGCCCGGCGGGCGCACCTTCTGCAGCAGGCGTCGGTTGGCGTCGTCCATCGGTTGAATGGAGACGGCGAAATTATCTTCTTGCTGGGTGCTCGGCGCGGCAACAGGGGCGGCGGGCGTCAAGGTGCTTTCAGGCGACATTATCTGATTCCTCCTGCATTTGAGAAGACTCTGTACGAGATTGTTGCGGCGGCGCATAAAGCGTGAGAAGACGAGGCTGAGCTCAAAGAGCACCACGGCCAGCGCCAACACCCACGGGTTGAGGCTCAGCCCGCCCTCGTCGAATTCGCCCGACGCACCGGCCAGCGCAATCGCCACGCCGCCGGGGATCGAGCCGAGGAAGGTGGCAAGGGCGAAGGATTTCCAATCCACGCAGGAAGCTTACCAGGTAGCTCACCGGATCGAAGGGCAGGAAGAGGAAGCGCATGATCAGCACTGTCTCGAAGCTGCTGCCTCTCATGCGGCGGGCGTAGCGTTGCAGGATGCCGTCTGTGCCGTCATCTTCGAGGACGCCTTCGCCGAAGAAGTAGCCGATGAAGTAGGCGAGCGACGCCGACAGGTTGCCGCCCAGCGTGGCGTAGATGACGCCCCACACCGGCCCAAAGACGAAGCCCGCAGCCAGCGTCAGCACCGCCGCCGAAAAGAAGATCAATGGGCGCACCATGTAGATGGCCAGGTAGATCAACGGCCCCACGGCGCTGGTGCGGAAGAGATCGAGCAGTTGGCGCACCGCTTCCAGCGGTCCTAAGTTGTTGGCGGTGGAATACCACAGGTAGCCGCCGATGAGGACGGCCCAAAGCAGGGCGGCGATGGCCTTTTGCCAGTGCGCCCGCCACCAGGATGTGGCGTTCGACTGGGCAACGGCGCCGTCTGCCGCTTTGGTTGACGTGGGTGAGTTCATGTTTTCTCCTTGCAGCCCGCGTGGTGGCTAGTACAAAGTGGCGCAAATGAATCGATGTATTCAGTTGACCGCGGAGTGAGCACGCCCACGTGCGGGTCTAGACGGTAAACGCCGCACGTGGGCGTGCTCACTCCGCAGGATTTCAGCGACTCTTTTCGGCCACCTTGTACTAGACAGTCTGATCGATGACACCGGTTCCAGGGGTTTCAACCCCTGCTGACACCGAGAAGTCGCCTCAGCGCCTCGCAGAAATTCTGCAGCGCCTGAGGGCGCTTCTGTGTCAGGGCGGGATTCAATCCCGTTGCGCCTATCGGCTGACGCGCCTGCTATTTTGGCGGGCTGTCGGAGATAGTTCGGTAAGTTGCTCTACATGGTGGGGGCAAAGCGGAGCGGTTAAGAAAGTGGTAAGAAGTTGGGGGGATGGGGATCGTGGACTAGGGATTGGGGACTGGGCATTCCATCCCGTATGCCCAGTCCCCAATCCCCAGTCCCTAAATCTCTATTCTCCCGCCACCACGACCACGTCTGCGCCGCCGTCGGCCATCTGCTGCTGCACTTCGATGGCTTTGAGCTGGGCCTGACGGGCCAGATCGATGGAGACGCCGAGGATGCGGGCGGCCTCTTGCGGGCTGTGGAAGCCGGTGCTGTTTTCCGAAGAGACGAAGTCCCAGCGCATTTGGGCGTTGCGGTGGAGTTGCAGCGCTTCGGCGAGGGCGGTGTCATCGGCGCCGCCTTCGCGGGCGGCTACGATGGCGTCGATTGCGTCGAGCAGCGCTTCTTCGCTCAAACGTAGCAGCTCGGCGGTTTTGTTCTGGATGGAGACGACGCGGTTGGTTAGTTCTTCTTCCGACTGATTGTGACAGGTCTGGCACGATTGGTTAACGTGTTCCAGCGGGCTGCGCAGCCAGTGATCCGACATCTTCATGCCGCCTTCACGCACGTAGGGCATGTGACAGTCGGCGCAGGCCACACCCGAAGCGGCGTGGATACCGCTGCTGTACAGTTCAAATTCGGGGTGCTGCACCTTGATCATGGGCGCGCCGCTCTCTTTGTGCGTCCAATCTTTGAAGCCGGATTCGTTGTAGTAGGTTTCGATGTCTTCAAAGGCGAGGCCGTTGTCCCAGGGGAAGGTGAGCACCTTGTTTTCGCCCTGGAAGTAGTATTCTACGTGGCACTGGGCGCAGACATAGGTACGCATTTCCTGGCGGCTCAGCGCGTCTACGTCCTTGCCCTGGCGTTCGAGGGCGTTGCGCAGGGCGGGGCGGGTGATGCGCAGCGCCATCGTGTCGGGGTCATGGCAGTCGGCGCAGGAAGAGCCGAAGTGTAGTTCGCCCACCAGATCGTTGTAGGGCGTGCTGTTGAAGGTCTCCCAACCCATGGATTCGATCAACTGCGGTGTCTCAGCGGCGTGACAGTTGGCGCAGGCGCCGGGCTGGCTCACAACTTTGACGCGTTCGGTCTCAGCCTGGTCAATTTGCGCGTAGTAATGTCCGCGTTCTTCGTTGTGATCGATGCTGAAGGCATAGCCCGCCCAAAGGCGCGCCATCGCCGGGTAGCGTTCGATCTTGCTGTAGGGATCGGAGCCGCCGTAGGGTGTCTGCCCGTAGTCTTCCTGGGTGCGCATGAACGAATCGTAGTGCATGGGGAAGTTTGCGCCCCACACCGAAGGATCGAGTTCGTCTTCGGCGATCTCGACAACGCGCAGCGGATACTCGGTGGCCTCGTGCTTGCGGTCGTTGATGTTCAACAGCAAGATGGCGACAGCCACTGTCGCCAGGGCGGCAACGATAAAGATTGAGCCATAGAGCAGGGTGCGACGGGATTGAGTCATTTCAGGTGCTCCTCATTTGGGAAAGGGGCGAATTGATGTTTCGGTGATGGTTGAATCAGTTTTTCTTGTCGTGGCCGACGTTGCCGTGGCACTTGATGCAGGATTGCGGCTCGCCCAACTCGGGCTGGTGGATTTGTGTCAGCATGTCTTCATGGCATGTGGTGCAGTTCTCCAGGGCGATGTTTTCGTTGAATTCGGTGATCTGGATAGGTTCTGGAAAGTTGCCCAGCGTAAATGCCACGCTGTGGTTCCAGCCGTTGATCCCCTTGACGATCCACTTGTCGGGGAATCGGTGCGGCGTGTGACAATCGTTGCAGGCAGCGAAGTCTTTGTGGCTGGAGTGATTCCAACTGTCGAACTGATCGCGCATCACATGGCAGTTGACGCACGCTGCCGGGTCGCTGGAGAAGTACGACGTCCCCTCGGCATAGCTGAAGGTGAACGCGCCCAGCCCAAAGAGCACGCCAAAGACGATGATCAGCCCGAACGACCAGAGTCGCCCGCCTGCGTTTTCTGGGGAGAACGAGTTTTTTGATTCCGGCATTGAAGTTCTCCGGGTGGGTGATTGATGATGTGGGATTATGATTGGGTGATTCTGGTTTTGACCGAATCACAGGAAATCGGTAGGCTTCTACCTGCTGAATCGGTGCTTGTGCCATACTTCACGAACAGTTTAGCGGCGGTTGCAGGAACAGGCGATGACTTTTGTCACAGCTTCCGATAAAACCCTAGAAATGGCGGATAGGAACGAATGACTGAGCAATTGACGGCCACAGCCCGTGCATGGTTGGTGGGTGTGCCGTTTTTTATGGAGCTAACAGAATCGGCGTTGGCTATGCTGGCGCAGCGTGGGTTGAGCGCAGTCACCGCGCCGGAGAAGTGATCTTTCTCGAAGGCGAGCCGTTTTCCGGGTTGCACATCGTGATCTCGGGCGCCGTGAAGCTCTATTCAATTTCCGAAAGAGGACGTGAGCATGTACTTATGGTAGCACATGATGGGGATTCGTTCAACGAGGTGCCGCTTCTCGATCACGGGCCGAACCCTGTCAACTGCGCCGCCCTCGATGACAGTGTCGTGTGGGTGCTGACGCGGTCAAGCATCGACGAGGTTTGCCGTGTTCATCCAGATCTGCGCGAGACGCTGATTGCCAACGTCACGCAACGTTGCCGCCAGTTGATCAAGCAGATCTGTCGACTTTCTTCCTCTCGGTCAGCGGGCGGCTGGCTGCGTTCATCCTCGCCCAGAGCAACGGACAGCCCGCCCTGGCGCGCGAGTGGAGCGGCGCCGAACTGGCCGCCGCGCTGGGCACCGTGCGTGAAGTGGTGAGCCGTTCCCTGAGCGAATTGCAGCGCCTGGACCTCATCGAAGTTGACGCTCGGCGCATTCGTATCGTCAATCGCCAGGGCCTCGAAGATCTCGCCGGTTTCTGATCCACGAAGCCACCAACTTCTCCATCGTCGTCAGGCTCTCGTCCAGGTAGTCGGCGAAGCCTTCTTTGATTTCCAAAATCAGATCGCCGCGGTAGTCGGGCAGGCGCGCGAAGACTTCGGTGTAGGGGATTGATCCCCAGCCGGGGGAGGTGAATGTCCGCCTCGCCGTAGGGCCAGCGCTCAGGTTCGCTGTCGAAGCCGGTGTCGAGGCGACCGTAGTTGTCGTTGGCGTGCAGGTGAACCACCCACGGCGCGGCCTCGGCCACGGCGTCGAGATAGTCGAAGCCCATGTCGTGGGCGGCGATGTGCAGGTGGGCGATGTCCAGTGTCATGCCCACAGACGGGTGATCGATGGCCTCCAACTGGCGCACGATGGGCGTGATTTGCAGGCGGGCGTGGTGCTTGAGCAACGCCTCACGCGGCAGGCCGAAGCGTGTCATCAGCGTGTGTTCCCACAGATGCGAATCGCCGTTCTCCATACCGATGACGACGCCGGCTGTCCGCGGCGAAGGGGGCGAGTTGCTGGAATGCCGTCACCTCGCGGGCTGCGCCGGTGATCAGTTCTTCCTCGGTGAGTGGGGTGTGGCGCACGCCGCGGTGCAGATCGTCCAACGCCTGCAAACCGCTGTGATAGACGAGGCGATCCGCGCTGCGGCGCGGCAGATCTCGATCTGGCAGGCCATGATGCGCTTGCACAGATCATGACGGGGATCGTAGGCCAGGTTGAGGCGGTTGTAGCTGTGGATGGAGTAGCGCAGATCAAAATTGCGCAGCACAGACACAAAATTCGCCAGCTGTTGCGGGCGGATCTCACCGTCCATGATGATGGCGAAAGGTTGCGGGTTCACCTCGATCATCGTGAAATTCCGATGCGGCTCAGGTGATCCAGCCCTTCTTCAAACTTACGCAGCGCGCCGAACCCGGCGGAGACTGAAAACGAGAAGCCGATGCGATCGATGTGCATGGGCGTGTCCTCATTGTAGATTGTAGTGTTTGGCGACTGTAGTGTTTTGACGATATCACCAGTCTACCACTCACGCCCCCATCCGCCGGTTTCAATTATCAGTTTTAGGACTTACGCAATTCGCACCTGAAAGGGCGCAATATATTGCGCCCCTACGCCTAGGATCGGCGTAAGTCCTAAGTTTGTAACTGCTCAGCGACCAACACTAGCGCCGGTTGAGTAGCCCGGAGCCTGCGGAGGTCGTATCGAAACCAAGCGGGTTAACGCGTAACATCAGTTTTCTGTCGTCAATCATTCATCTTCTCAAACACCAAGAACCGATACTGCACCCACCCCTGCCGGATGCACTCCTCCAGCGCAAATCCGCCGAGGACGCTCTCGATCGTGGCCGTCAGGGATCCGTTGTGCTGCATGGCGGCCTCAAAGATCGGGATGGCGGCGGACGGGAACGCGCGCAGGCGCAAGTATGGGCTGAAGTCGACGTCCGCAGTCAGGCGCAGGCCGTGATCCGCGGCGGCGTGGGTTACGTCTACTGCGCTGAGCAAGTGCGGAACGTGCCAACCTCGTTGAAACAGCGAAATCCAACGCGCCTCGCTGTTTCGGTTGTTGTGGCTGAAATCGGCGGATCGACGGAAATCGTCGCAGAGGATCAGCCGCCCACCGGGTTTGAGCAGGCGCGCCACTTCGGCGAGGTAGCGGTGGGGTGCGTAGGCGTGGGCGAACGCTTCGATAGAGTAGATCACATCGACTTCGGCGCACACGGGGACGTTCTGAAAATCACCTTCGAGGAACTGGCAGTTGGGCAGGTTCAGATCCGCGGCGCGCTGTTGGGCGATGCGCGCCTGTTGCCCGCTGATGGTCATGCCCACGATACGGACCTGATTGCCGAAGCGTCTGCTCAAGAAATGGGCGGTGGCGCCAAAACCGCACCCCAGATCAAGGACGGTTTCCGGCGCGCCGCTGCCGTTGATGCGTTGCCCAATCTGCGCGTTGACGTAGTTGAGCGCATCCTCGCGGGTAGCGATGCCTTCCGCCCAGACTGGTCGATGAATTGCGCCGTTGTGATTGCGCCGGCGCACCCAAGAGAACCAGGTTGTGTTCTGCTCGTAGTATGCCTGCACCCCTTGCAAGTATGCGCCGCGGCCATTCTGACCGGCGCCGTTTGTATTAAACATGCTTTTCTCTCTGTGGCTGCTCTGGAATGCGCTTTCGGATGCTGTACAGCATCTGAAACGGTGCGCAGCCACAGATTGGATTGGCGTTGTACAAGCAGCGTTTGGTTCGGCTTGGCAGCGTGCGCCGCTTATGCTTAAATCGAAGGCAATCTCACCAATCCCAAATCACCAATCCCAAATCACCAATCCCAAATCACCCAAAAGGACCCCCCATGCCCAAACCGATTCTCGCCGTGTGCCTGGACTGCGGCGACACGCTCATCGACGAAGGAACCGAGATCCGCAACGCCGACGGCATTGTGGTAGAGGCTGAGTTGATCCCCACCGCCGCGGATCTGATGCACGCGCTGACGGAAGCCGGCTATCGACTGGCGCTGGTGGCCGACGGCTACACCCAGTCGTTCCGCAACATCTTGGGGAAACCCGAACTTTGGGATCTATTCGAGGTGTACGCCATTTCGGATGCGTTGGGCGTGGAGAAGCCGCACCCCAAAATGTTCCACACTGCACTTGAACAACTCGGCATTCCTGAATCCGACTACGGACAGGTGGTGATGGTAGGCAACAACCTGGAGCGCGACATCAAGGGCGCCAATGAACTGGGCATCGTCAGCGTTTTCCTGAGTTGGTCATCGCGGCGCTCCAAAACACCACGCGATGCGTCTGAGCAGCCGGACTACACAATCAACCTGCCCATCGAGTTAATCGATGTGTTGCGCCAGATCGAAGCAGCGTAGATATGTCATCATCCACATCATCACCATCATCGCCCATCGCCCTGACCCTCACCAACGCCTGCCATCACTTGGCCGCGCACGTGGACGAACTACTCACTTGGCAGATCGTCGACTGGGATCACCGTGAGCGCGGCGCGATTGTGTCTGCCGAATACGGCTGCGCCGACAACAAACTGACCAGTCATTTTGTCACCGCGGCGGTCTACCTGTGGCTGGCCACCCTCGCCGACGGCGCGCCGCCCGTTGACCTCTCGCCGCTGGACGACGGCAGCGATCTGCCTTTCCACGACCGCCTACTGGCGCGGACCGTGCTGGCGGCGGACTATCTGCTGGCGGCGCAGCGGCCCAGCGGCAATATCGATCTGCTTTCGGTGAACTACGATTCCAGCCCCGACACCGGCTTCACTGTGCAGCAGCTTTGCACCGTCTTCGAGTTGGGCAAGGATCGGTTGATGGCCCACCGCTTTGGCCGTGACCTGCTGGCGCGGCTCGAAACATTCATCCGCCGCGCCGTGACCGGGATGCTCGACGGCGGCTTCCACACGCCCAACCACCGCTGGGTGATCGTGTCTGCGCTGGTGCAGGCGCGGGCGATCTTCCCCGATCTGGATGTGACGCGCACCGTGGACGCCTACCTGGCCGAAGGCATCGACATCGACGACGAAGGCTGTTTCATCGAGCGCAGTGTGGGCGTCTACGACGCGGTGAACAATCGATCACTGCTCTTCATCGCCGAAGCGAATGTCTGCGCCGACGCCCTGCCCGCGGTGCAGCGCAGCCTCGATTTTGATCTCTACCTGCTCCACGCCGACGGCAGCGCCGAAACCGGCCTCTCCCGCCGCCAGGACTACGGCACACGCGAGGTGGCGTTGGGGCTGGCCGCCTGCTACTTGCACGCCAACCACCTCGCCCCCGATCCTCGCTTCGTCGAAGCCGCCTGCCGCCTCTGGGCGCAGAGTCTGCAACCGGTGACCCACCTGCTGTGGACTGTCTACGCGCTGCTTCGATTCGGTGATCCCATCCCCACGGGGGCGCAACTCCCCACACGCTACAGCCGCATCTTTCCCCAAAATGGCATCTGGCGTGTCCGGCAGGAGAGGCTGAGCGCGTCCTTTTTCAAGGACACGACACGGCTGCTCTCGCTCGTGCATGGGCAGGCCGAATTGACGGCGCTGAAGATCAGCCTCACCTATTTCGGCAGCTACTGTGGCCGCTTCTTCGGTGACGAACTGACAGTGGACGGTGACCACGGCGTGCTGCTCAACCGTGGCTTGCGTCGTCCGCGCCGACCCGGCTACGAGCTGCCGTTGGGCCGTCCTGTGGCCCCCGACGACTGGGACGCATCCTTCGCCGAGCGCCCGTTGCGCCAACTGCCGCCGCTTACCGCCGAGCTACACGTGGACGCGGTGGATGGCGGCTTCGATCTGCGATATCACCTGCTGGACGGCCTCGACGGCGTCGCGGCGCAGATCGCTTTCGATTTCGCCCCTGGCGGCATCTGGGAAACGGCGGACACGCGCACGAAACCGACCGCCGGGCAGGTGATCTTCCTCAAAAACGGCTACGGCGAAATGCGCTACGGCAGCGACGCCATCCGCATCGGTCCTGGCGCGGTGAGCCACGGCATGTGGCAGATGCGCGACGCGGAGACAGCGCCGGAGCATGTGCGGGTGCTGTTTACGTTCTGGACGCCGGTGGAGCATGTCTTCGAGATCAGGGCGTATAGAGGGCGGAATGAATGAAGAATAAGGGTAACTGTTCATCTGAGCATCGCTTGACCATCTGAGCAATCACTTTGTCTACCCATTCTATCATTCTTCATTCATTTCTTGAACAGGTGTGTCACCTTTTCCACAAAATTTTCCCCATTAGCTGATAACCCTTAGCATCTGGGTGGAGATCGTCGGGGAGGAGATGGGCGGATTCAGGACCGAAGATGGTGAGTCCATCGATGTAGTGGACGTTGCGGTCGCCGTGGGCCTGGAGCGCGGTAACTGCGGCCTGTACCTCGTCGCGCATGGCGCGCAGGGTAAAGCCGGCGCTGTTGAACACGTCTTCGCGCGGTGGGGAGAAGATGGGCGACATCACCACGAAGGGCGTGTCTGGGTGTTTCTCGCGCACGATCTGCACAAAGCCGATGATGGATGGGCCGAAGGTGCGCGGGTTGAGCGTGCCGCCGCCGTAGATGTTGATGCCCACGCACATCGAGAGGTAGTCCGCGGCGGCGTCGCGCATCTGGCGGGCGATCATCATGTCCAGGTGACATTGCCCGCCGAAGCCAAGGCAGGTGAGATCGTAGCCGCAAGTACGCGCCACAATGGCGGGCCACGTCTGCGTGGGCGACGCCGCGGTGCGGCATTGGGTGATGGAACTGCCGTAGGTGATCCAACGTGGACGGTGATCCGGTGTCGCGGCCGCAAGTGTCGCCCCATCGTCGATCTGGAGCGAAGACAGGCGCAACTCGCCAAACTGGGGCAGCCAAAGCTCGATCTGCTTGTCCCCCGCGGGCAGGCCGTCGACGTGGATCGAGGCGCGGTCGGCGGTTTCCACGGTGGCGATCAATGCGCCGTCGCATACCACGTCGAGGGGGGCGCGTTCTGGCCAGGTGTTCAACGCCGCGCCCAAAGACGTTGTGTCGCTGCGAAAAACGATCCGCACGCCTGCTGGCATGGCCGCCCGTTCCACCAGCGGCAGCGCGTACAGCGTTCGCTCGCGGTGATGGAGACGCCACGGCATCACGCCGTCGTCCGTCTTGTCCAAGGAAGTTGCGCCTGCCCAATGCAGGCGGCTGTCGGCGGCGGAAATGGCCTGAGTCATGTGGTTGTTGTCCTTTGTGCAGTGGTTTTTGCGTGCCAATTGAGTTGAAAAATCTGAGTTGAAAAACTTGAGTTGAAAAACTTGACTTGAAAAACTTGACTTGAAAAACTTGAGTTGAAGATCCTTGGGTTCTATGCGCGCTCAAACCTATACCACCGCATCCCACTTTCTACAAGTTGCCCAATTGTGGCAGGGTATAGTCCAAATACATAGGCAAGCATCTCTCAGGATGCAGCGGTTGCTTCGTGGAAGATCTACGCCGAACTCGACCCTGCCCCTAATCCCCCATAGGCGTTAAGTTAAGCGTCGTAGACACAAGTGCCGGGGACTTATCGCCGCAGCGAGGCGGGACATTCACTCCTGGTGACACGTCCAACGCGAAGTCCCCGGCACTTTCGCAGGTCCTTATCTTAACGCCTATGCCCCAGTCCCTAATCCCAATCAACAAGGAGGCTCCCATGCGAAACACAGATCTCACCGTCCAGGTCACCACGCGCCGGCCCAATCCCAACCCGATCCGCGATGCGTTGCAGGCGTTGCCGCAGGTGGGCGGCGTGCGCGTGGAAGTACACACCGACGCCGGCATCGTGGGCATGGGTGATGCGTTCTTTGGTCGCCCTGTGGGCGCGCCGGAGGCATTGGGTGCGTTTGTGGAACACGTGCTCAAACCCATCATCGTGGGCGAGGACGTCACATTCGTGCGCGGGCTGCACCAGCGTATGTTGGTGGAAACGGAGTATCACGGATCGATGGGTCTGGCGATGTTCGGCATCGCCGCCGTGGACACGGCGCTGTGGGACTGCCTGGGGAAACTGCACGGCGTCCCCTGCTGGCAGCTTTGGGGCGGGGGTAGCCGTCAGGTGCGCGCCTACGCCATGGTGGGGTGGATCAACTACAGCGACGACGAGGTACAGGCCATCTGCCGCAAGGCCGTGGACCAGGGCTTCCGCGCCGTGAAGATCAAGGTGGGCTACCCTACCCTGGCCGAAGACATCCGCCGTGTTGAGACCGTGCGCCGCGCTGTAGGCGACGATGTGGAGATCATGGTGGACGCCAACCAGTCGCTCACCACCGCCGAAGCGATCCGCCGCGGGCGCGCCTTCGAATCGATTGGCTGTACGTGGTGGGAGGAACCGATCCCCGCCGCCGATGTGGAGGGCTACGCCGCCTTGGCCGCGGCGCTGGACATCCCCATTGGCACCGGTGAAAATCTCTACACCACCGCCGACTTCGCCCGCTTCCTGCGCCGCGACGCTGTGGATATCGTGCAGCCCGATCTGCGCCGCGCCGGCGGACCCACGGCGTTGCTCCAAATCGGCGCGCTGGCGGCGGCGTTCAACCGCCCCTACGCTTCGCACGGCGGCGGACCGGTGCAACTCAACGTCATGGCCTGCCTGCCCAACGCCATTTACCTCGAAACCGGGCTGATCCCCGAAGGGTCACCGTTGACGCTGGTGGACGGGTACGCGCAGATACCGAGTGGGGCGGGGTTTGCATGGTGAACGCCTACTCGCCTGCGCCTGCCTCCCTCAACACCGCCGTGATTTCTTCGTCGTTGTTCTCCTGCGCGGCTTGAAGCGGGGTGTAGCCGCCCGCCTGCCGCGCGGTGACGTCGGCGCCGGCAGCGATCAGGGCGTGGACGATGGCGGGGTTGCGACCGGCCACGGCGGCGTGGAGCGCCTGCAACCCCATGCTGTTACGGCTGACGGCGTGAACGTCGGCGCCGCGTTCGAGCAGATAGCGCACGATGGTTTCCTGGCTGAAGAAGCAGGCCAGTTGCAGCGGCGTGAAGCCGTCACGCGCGATCCAGTTGACAGTTCGTGGGTTCCACTCGTAGTGGGCTTCGATTTCGGGTAGGTCGCCCACGGCGGCGGCGGAGAAGAGATCGAGTTCGGCGCCGGCGTCGCGCAGGATCTGCACGATGGCCTTCTGATGGTAGTAGACAGCCGTCATCAGCGCGCTGAGGCGGTTGGCGTCGCCGGCGTCCACCAGCTTGCGGTTGACCTGGAGCAGACGATGCACCGTCCCCGCGTCACCGCGGCGGATCGCGTCGAACAGGGCGGGAATGTCGGCGATAGCCTGGGTGACGGCGGCGACGCGGGCATCGAGCTCAGCGGCCAGATCGTCGCACAGGTAGCCCAGGTCGGGCGCGCCGAGGAGGGCGCTTTCCACGCCGGCCAGGGCGCGGTAGAGACGGCGCACGTGCATGTGCGCTTCGGTTTGTGGGGCGACCACGGCCAGCGTCTTCTCGATCTGCACCGTGTGCTCGTGCAGGTGCGCGGTCAGTCGCCCGATACGAAAGTGGACACTTGGCGCGGCCGGCTCCCAGAAAGGTGACGGCGCGTCGAGTTCGGCGTCGTGGATCATCTGCAGATCGTCGAGCAAGGCGCGGTGTAGGCGTTGGTAGGCTGTCGTCATCGTGGACAGCCCATCGGTGTCCTGGGGCGCAGGATCGGCGGCGCCGGTGAGCAGATGCGCCTGTGCGCCGTCGAAAGGACGGGCAACTCCTTCCTGTGCGCCGGTGAAGCCAATCAGAATGCTGCCCCAGAACCCGCGTTCGGCGCGGCAGATGTGGAAGAGTGTGGTCTGCACCGGCCATTCCCCTTCGGCGGGCGGCTTGACGAATTTCTCCTCGTCGAGGGCGGTGAGCAGTGCGCGCAGATCCCAGTAGGCGATGTGGTGGTGAGCGAGGAGACGCTGCGCCACTGTGGGCGGGTTGCCCATCTTGGCGCGGCGGTCTAGTAGATCGGCGGCCAGATCGTCGAGATCCTGTGTCGTGCCGATGAGGGCCAGGCGGAGGCCGTCATAGTCGCCCCAAGACCAGCCCCGGCTGTCGAGGATGGCTTCGTCCTGGCCGACGAGGGCTGCGGCCAACCGTTCGACTGCCGGCGTCAGGGCAAATTCGGCGTGGGTGAAAGCAGTCATCGAGCCACCTCGTCTTTCGTTGATTGATTACCGACACAGAATCTCCATTTTGACACGGATGCACCGAAATGGGCGAATCCCGCACACTCGCACCGTGTCTCTAGATCTGCTACAATTTACCTGTTTCAACAATACTAGGACTTACGCAATTCGCACCTGAAAGGGCGCAATACATTGCACCGCTACGCCTAGGATCGGCGTAAGTCCTAAATACCTCATCCCCACGTAAAGGAGTGAATTGCTCGTGTCGAAACCTGTGACTATCCAGGATGTACAGGTGATCACGACGCAGCCGGCCACGCAACGACTGGTCATCGTCAAGGTGATCACGTCGGAGCCGGGGCTGTACGGGTTGGGCTGCGCCACCTTCACCCAACGTTTCCACGCCGTGGTGGCGGCGCTTGAGAAGCACCTCAAGCCGTTCGTGATCGGCCGCGATGTCTCACGCATCGAAGAGATGTACCGCATGGCCACGGTACACAGCTACTGGCGCAATGGGCCTGTCCTCAACAACGCCATTTCGGGCATCGACCAGGCGCTGTGGGACATCAAAGGCAAGCTGGCGAACATGCCTGTCTACGATCTGCTGGGCGGCAAGTGTCGCGAGGCGGCTGCGGTGTATGTCCACGCCAACGGGCGCACACCCAAGGAAGTGGAAGACAACGTGCGCGCCTACCTGGAGCAGGGCTACCGCTACATCCGCGTGCAGATGGGCGGCTACGGCGGACAGGCGGATCTGCCGCCCGCGCCCGAAAATTCACCCAGTGGCCACTACTACGATCCCCGCGCCTACATGCGCAACATGTTGAACATGATCGAACATGTCCGCCGCGAGGTGGGGCCGGAGGTGGAACTGCTGCACGACATCCACGAGCGGCTGCAACCCATCGACGCCGTCGCCTTCGCCAAGGACGTTGAACCGTACAAGCTCTTCTTCCTCGAAGATGCCCTCGCCCCCGAAGACATCCAGTGGTTCCACCACATTCGGCAGCAGTGCGCCACGCCGATTGCGATGGGTGAACTCTTCAACAACCCGCGCGAGTGGCAACCACTGATTTCGGGGCGGCTGATCGACTTCATCCGCATGCACGTGAGCCAGATGGGCGGGATCACCCCGGCGCGGGATGTGGCGCTACACGCCCGCACCTACGGTGTACGCACCGCCTGGCACGGCCCGGGAGACACGTCACCGGTAGGCCACGCTGCCAACCTGCACCTGGATCTGTGGGCGCCCAACTTCGGCATCCAGGAATGGTGTCGCTTCGACGAACTCGTCTACGAGATGTTCCCCGGCCTGCCCGAAGTGCGCGGCGGCTACATGTACCCCAGCGACAAGCCGGGCCTGGGTATCGACATCGACGAAAAGCTGGCGGCCAAGTATCCCTGTGAAGACAGCGTGGAACAGTGGACACAGACGCGCTGGCCCGACGGATCACCGGCGCGCCCGTAGTAGAGAGAACCTGCGCCACGAACCCGGCAACGAACGCATCGACGGCCTGAGCACCGGCACGCTGTCTCAGTTGCCAAATTCGCTGCTACCCCAACCGCATCCGCACCACGAGCACCGGCGGAATCTCGCTGTAGTTGCCGTTCCATCCCAGTTGACGGCCGGGGCGGGCGGTGTCTGCCACGGGAAGGCGCTCTTCCAGCCCGTCAATGACGAAACCGTTGGCGAAGCCGGGCGAGAGAAAGCACCTGTTGCGGGCGATGAAAAGTAGACGTGTGGCTTGGGCTGTTCGAGGGCCAAACCGGAACGGTGGGCGGGGGTCATATACCCCCACACTTTCATGCTGTAGGTGGTCACCATTTCGCCGTCTCTGTCTTCCATTTCGGCGACGTGGGCGGAAAAGGGGTTGTTGAAGCAGGGGTGCATCATGGTGTAGATGAAGACGCCGCCCGGCTTGAGCAGACGGCTGAGCGCGCGTGGAACAGTGGCTCGATGTCCGAGATGTCGAAGAGGGCCATGTTGCACAGCGCGGCGTCGAACGAACCGGTCCTCGCCCAGCGCCGGGACAGCTTCCTCGTCGGTGACGTCGACCACGCCGTAGGTGATGTCGCCATCCTCGGCGGTGGTGCGTTTGCGCGACCTCGATCATCTGGGGGGCGAAGTCGGTGGCCGTCACCTGCGCCAAGACGACCCAGCCTACGCGCCATCAGGCTGTTGCCGGTGGCGATGTCCATCACGCATGCCGGGTTGCACCGGCAACAGCCGTTCAATCGCCGACCATTGCAGCATGGTGACAAGTCGTTCCTTCGCGCATGTACTCGTCCCAGTAGGCGGCGTTGGTGTCCCAGGCGTCGAGGGCCGTGGCGTGGGGATCGGTGATCGGTGGCATGGGGGTCTCCTTTTCGTGATCCGTGATTCAGATTCGTTCAGATTCCGTGGGTGGGGTTGGTTGCGAATATCACACCAACCCCACCCACGGATCACGAATCACGTAGCATCCTGCTCCCCGCAGTCTCCTCGAACTCCTCCTTCGTCTGCCCGAAGATGAGGATATCGTGGTATTCGCCGCCGGTGAAAAGGACCCGGCGCATACGGCCTTCTTGCACGAAGCCGAGGCGCTGATGCAGTGCAAGGGATGCGGGGTTGAAGCTGAAAACGTGGACTGTGACCTTTTGGTAGCGAAGTTCCCAGAAAAAGTATGCCTGCAAGCGCCGAATTGCCTCGCTGGCGTAGCCACGTTGCCTGTGTTCATCGAGGATGGCGATCCCGTACGAGAACGCGCCCACGCGCCTGTCACAGTGATGGGCGTTGATCGTCCCCACCAATTCGCCGTCCATATTCTCGATGACGAAGAAGATTTCGTCGTTCTCGGCCCTGCGCTGCGACTCTGCTTCGGCCCATTTTTTCTGCGACGTCAAGGAACTCGGCGGCCACACCCAATCCAGGTTTCGCCCTACCTCGATATCGGTGTTGTTCCAGTTGTAGAAGTGCTGCGCGTCCTCAGGCTCCAGCGCGCGAAGACGGATGCGATCTCCCTGCCAATAGTTGAGCTTGTGCATGGCGTGTCTCCTGTGAGGGGATGGATCGTGGTACGTAATGCGTGGTGCGTGTACAAGTTTAGGCGATGGACGCGTGATTGGAAAATTGGCGGTACGTAGTAGAAGTCAAAGCGCCGCCGTGGGGGATCACGGCGGCGCTTCAACTTCCCAATGAAATGTTCACATCCTCTGCGAGTACACGCATCACGCACTACGCACCACGGAATCACGCACTACGCTTCGTCTTCCGTCATCTCCGGCAGGAAGTGCGCCAGCAACAGCGTGGACAGCGCCGAGCTTTCCTGCCCTTCGCCGCTGATGAGGAGCGGTCGCGGCGCGTTCTGTACAAGCTGTTCGGCCACTTTGAGGCGACGTAGCGCCAGTTCATACTGTAACACGGCGCGGTTGTCTCGGTAGGACTCGCCCAGTGTGCGCAGCGAACGAGCCTCGTTCTCGGCGGCGTTGAGCGTGGCTCGGCCCTTGGCCTCGATGTCCCAGCGGATCTTCTCGGCGTCGAGTTCCTTTTCTTGGAGCATCATGGCCACGTCTTCGCGGGCTTTGTTGATGGCGGCGCGAGCTTCGACCACGCGGGCGTCACGTTCCTTCTTGGCCCGTTCGATCTCCATGCGCAGCCCGTCGATGCGTTGCTTGCGCGTTAGCTCCCATTCCTTCTCGTAGGCGGACAGTTCCTTGGCGACACGTTCACGCGTGGCCAGGTTGAGCTGATACTGTTCGGGCAACTGCACGTCGGGAATGTTGGCGCCGGTGATGATCACGCCGTACGGTTCCATGCGCCGATTCAGGTATTCCTGCATGTCGCCCACATCGCTACCGCGCAGATCGTAGGCTCGCTCCGTCTCCACCTGGCGGCTGCGGCGGCGGATAGCGTCTTGCACCACGCTGCTGAGGACGGCGTCGAAGTTGCTCGCCCCGATGTGCCGCACAAAGCGGATCGGGTCCACGATGCGGAACTTGAGGAAGAATTCGATAGACTTCAGCGGCACGTTCTCGCGGGTGGGGCTGGCCAGCACCGGCGCCGTGTACGGGAACTCGGTAGACGTGTCAACAATGGCATCGACCTTGGTCCATGGGAACCAGAGGTAGTGACGGCCCGGCGGCAGCGTCCCCTTGATGGCGCCCCACTGGGTGAGGATGCCGGTGGTGCCTTGCTCGATCTCGACGATGGCCTGTCGCCACAGCCAGATCAGCGCGATCAACAGGAAGAAGCCGCCGGCCAGCGCCATAGGCACGATCATCCATACGCTGTTGGAGACGACGCCGACACCCGCGAAGTAGACGGCGATCATGAGCACCGTCAGCCAGCCGAAGCCGCGGCGGTCGCGGGGAATCACCACAGGCACCAGCCGTCCGCCGTCACCCGAGCGCAGATATTGCTGTACTCGATCCCATGCCGACACCATTTCTTTGATGCGTGAGAAATTGTTGGGTGCAGCCATCTTAGCCCATCCCTTCTTGTTTGACTGCATTCTGGTTGGCCATCAGGCCGCGATCTGTGTTGCCGGGCAGTGCGGCCAGTTCCTGTTCAGCGCCTTCGAGGTTGCCGATCTCCTGCTGGCGCTGGCGAATGCGCTCAACGATGATCTCCACACGTTCGCGGATCGCTTGCATGTCTTCGCTGGTGTAGAGCGCCTCGCTGTAGATGCCCAACATCTGGCGGGCGATGGCCACGAAATCGATGTTGTGCTGATCGTTGGCGCCGATGCTCACCACCTGCGGCAACTTCGACATCACCCCTTCCAGCCGTTCCAGGATCTGCTCCTGGTAGCGGTATTCGAGGATTTCGGGGTAGAAGGCGCTGCTGGCGGCGCGCACGTCCAATGCCTGGGCCTGGAGCAGCGCCGAATTGGCCTTGGCTTCGCTTTCGCTTCGATGAGGAGCTGGGTGGGTGCGTTGGCGCGGTTGATCTCCCCTTCTCGCGGGCTGTGTCCATCTGCGCTCCGGGTATTTGGCGATCCTCGGCGATCTCGAGGAGCGCCTGGCAAGACGCCAATTCCTTGTTCAGCTCACTCGCCCTGTCTTGCGCAGACTCAGCTCGTACTGGTAAGTGTATGCCTCTTTGCCCACACGGATGATCTCGGCGGCAGCAAGATCCATGCGGAGGTACTGGATCCGACGGCTCCGGCGTGGGTGATGCTGGCGCTGACGAAACGCACGCGGGTAGGAACTGCCGATTGAGCGTTTCGAGGACGTTGGCCATGTTTCGCCCACCAGATCGTAGATCTCTTCGGCCTTCTGCTCGTAGATCAGCGAACGGGTCAATTCTCGCTCACGGTGTTTTGCAGCTTTTTCCTCGAAGCCCTTTGGCGCCGCCCAGGGTGGAAGATGAATTCAGCCGGATCTTCGATGCGGAATTGCAGGAAGAGATCGACCGAAGCGTTGATGCGGCTGGCCGTAGGCGCCTGCGGATCGGGGCGTTGTACGGGTATCTGTGGAAGCGACGATGTGAAGCATCTGGCTTCACGGCTGAGCAATCGTGATGCGGCTCGGCCCAGCCACTCTGTTCCAAGCGGCCAAAGCGGGTGATCAACGCCTGACAGCCGTCCGGCACCATGACGTAGCTGTTCTTCCAGAGGATGAAGATCAGGTAGAGCACCATCAATCCCCAGAAGTGTGGGCCGAAAAGGATCGCGCAGGTTGATGGTCGCTTCGTCGACGAAGCTCGCCAGTGCGAACCAGGCCGATGCCGCCAAAGATCAGCAGTACGATGAAGAAAAACACATGGCGCAAAGAGCGGCTGCGTTTTGGGGATCACCACCGGCGAGATGACGCAGTGTACAGGCGTCTGCCTTCGGCGGTTTCTTCGGGAAAGCTGGCGGCTGAGTACCCGGTGGCTTCGCCCAGCGACGTCACCATCTGCTGATGTGCGCAAGCGGTCAGATCGCCGTGCCTGCGCGCCGAGAGAGGAAGTCCTGTACGCTGAGGCGGAACCGCTCGAATTTCCTCAGTCTGTGCGGCTTCCATGACAGCGCCTGCCACTGGACGAACTCTGCTCATCAGCCTCCATTCTTGAATGTGCTATGGCTGAGCAGAAACAATGAGTTGATTGAAAAAAACGCGATGCAATGTGTCTATTCTACCGCAGCCGCAGACGCGCGCCTACCGCCATCCTGACAGGTATCTGAAATTCTACGGCTCCTGTTTGCGCACGAGCACACGGTCGACGCGTCGTTTGTCCATGTCCACCACTTCGAAGGCATGTTCCTCCCACACAAATTCGTCCCCGATGTGGGGGACACGCCCCAATTCGGCCATCACCAGCCCACCCAGGGTGCGGTAACTGCCCGGCGCCCGTTCTATGTCTGCGGGCAGGCCCAGGAGTTCGAGCAATGAATCAATGTGGACGGTGCCGTCGATCAGCCAAGAGCCGTCGTCACGTTGGACGATGTCGTTGTCGCGTTCGTGGGGCGCAGAGGACAGGTCGCCCACCATCGCTTCGAGGATGTCCATGGGCGTGAGTAGCCCTTTAATGTTGCTGTACTCGTCGATGAGCAGCACAACGTGTACATCGTTGACGCGGAAGAAGGTCAGCGCGTCCACCGGCGTGGTGCTGATGGGCATGTACTGGGGTGGGTGCATGGTGGCGCGCAGATCGATGGTGTCTTCTGCCAAGGTAGAGGCTTCATCGGCCAATAACTGGTGCAGGATCTCCTGTGTGCGCACGATGCCCAGCACTTTGTCGGTGGAACCATCGACAACAGGGTAGCGGGAGTGCCCGCTCTCCTGTAATTTCTGCCCCAAGCGTAGACGATCATCGCGGATATCGAGCCAAACGATGTCGGGGTAGGGCGTCATCACCTGCCCCAGCCAGATGTCATCCAGGCGCAGGGCGCGTTCCACCAATTCGGATTCCGCCTCCTCCAGTTCACCTGTCCCCGCGCTCTCGCGCAACATTGCCACCAACTCATCTTCGGTGACAGCGCTGGACTGATCGGCGGGGACGCGCATGATCTTCAGCACCGCATTGGTAGACAGTGTGAGCAAGTGAACAACCGGCCGGGTGATCACCGAAAGCGCGCGCATGGGCCGAGCGATGCGCGCCGAAATGCGTTCGGGGTTGCTCAGCGCCAGCCGCTTGGGCACGAGTTCACCGATCACCAGCGACAGGTAGGTGGTGACAAACACCGTGGCCACAAAGCCCAGCGCGCCGGCGCTGCCTGCCAATGCCGGCACGCGGGCAAAGACCGCGGCAAACTCGTTGCTCAACGTCGCCCCGCCGATGGCGCCGGCCAAAATGCCGATCAGCGTGATGCCAATCTGCACAGTGGACAGGAACGACGTCGGCTCGGCAGACAGCGCCAACGCTGCTTCGGCGTTGACGTCTCCGCGCTGCGCCATCTGTTGTAGGCGTGTCCGCTTGGCCGAGACCACAGCCAACTCCGCCATCGCAAAAATACCGTTGCAGACAAAAAGAAAGAAGATCAGCGCTAATTCGCTCAGCAATACCATGTTGTTTGTTCCTCCGGCATGTGAAGCCGGTGTGTGATTCGTGATGCGTGATTCGTGATGCGTGATTCGTGCCAGGCACTGACGGGGCCATCGTCAATTTTCAGCCTCCCCTCCAGTATCCCCGCCCGAAGGACCGTCGTCTGTAAAGGCGCTATCTTACATTTTCAGCCGACTTGTCTCTTCGGATGAAGCGGTTATTTTTGACACGCAGATCGCGCTGTTCTATAATGCTTGAGTTTGTGCAGGGGTCTTGACCTCTGTATTTTGCATTTCCTCTTTGCTCAAACCACTTGTGTCATCATCGGATTGGCGTTCTGCCGCCAACGAGGGAGAGCTTTTCCATGCGAAACAATGTCACTGCTTTGGTGGCGGTTGTGATCCTGTTCCTGGTTGCGCTGTATATCGCGCTGCCAATCGATCACCCCGCCTGGCTCGAAGACGGGATGGCCCCCGGTGAAGAGACGCGCGATCTGCGCAATCTGACGCTGGGCCTCGACTTGGAGGGCGGCACCCAGGTGCTCCTCGAAGCCGACATTCCCGCCGATCAAGAGGTGGACCCGGAATCGCTGCGCGCTGCACGCGTCATCGTGGAGCAGCGTGTCAACGGTTTGGGCGTCACCGAGCCGAACGTTCAGCTTCAGGGTGAACGCCGTATCGTGGTCGAGTTGCCAGGCATCAGCAACCCCGAACAGGCCATCAACACCCTACGCGCCACCGGTCAGTTGGAATTTGTGGAACCAGCGGGTGCTCAGTTGGCTGGCGGCATGGTGATCAACACATCCAATCATCCCGACGCTGTGGCGCAGCTTCAAGAAGCCATTGCTGCGGGCGAAGCCGCCGTGATCCCCACGCCCTACGAGCAGGTCTTCGAAACGGTGATGACAGGCGATATCCTGCGCACCGCCATCGCCACCCAGGACCAATACGGCCAGTGGCAGATTCAGTTTGATCTCACCAGCGACGGCAGCGACGCTTTCTACAACTATACACGCGATCACATCGGCCTGCCGCTGGTGATTGTGCTCGACGGCCGTGTGCTCTCGGCGCCGGTGATCAATGCAGCTATCCGCGACAACGGGGTCATCACCGGTCAGTTCTCACAGGAAGAAGCCGACAGTCTGGCGATTCAAATGCGCTACGGCGCCCTGCCTGTGGCGTTGTCTGTGGTGGACACACGTACCATCGGCGCCAGCCTGGGCCAGGACTCGGTGGACAGTAGCCTGCGCGCCGGCATCATCGGCATGTCTATGGTCTTGCTCTTCATGCTGGTCCTCTATCGCCTGCCCGGCCTGCTGGCCGACATGGCGTTGGTGATGTACGTTGCACTCAACGTCGCCATCTACAAGCTGCTGCCTGTGACGCTGACCCTGCCCGGTATCGCCGGCTTCCTACTCTCGATTGGTATGGCAGTGGACGCCAACATCCTCATCTTTGAGCGCCTCAAAGAAGAACTGCGATCTGGGCGTTCGCTGCGCCTGGCCGTGGAATCCGGTTTCAGCCGCGCCTGGCCTGCCATCCGCGACGGCAACCTTTCTACGTTGATTAGCTGCGCCGTGCTCTACTGGTTCGGCAACAGCTTCGGCGCCAGCATTGTGAAGGGCTTCGCCATCACCCTGGCCATCGGTGTTGGGCTGTCGATGTTTACTGCTGTCTTTGTTACGCGCACCTTCATGCGTTCTTTCCTCTCCTCGCGAGGACAGAAACTGCTCGAAAGCCGCGTTATGATCGGTCAATGAGTACACAGGACTGAACGCTAACCACGAAGGGGTTTTTTATATGCAAATTGTTGAACGCCGCAAAATTTGGTTTTCCCTCTCGACATTGTTGATTTTGCCGGGCATCCTTTTTGTGATCTGGCACATGATCACCGTGGGGACGCCTCTGCCGTTGAGCATCGACTACACCGGCGGCACACAGTGGGAGATCCGCTTTGATCAACCTGTCGCGCCGACAGAAGTTCGTTCCGTCTTTGTCGACGCCGGCTATTCGGATACAACGGCCTTCCTCGTCAACGATGACCGCACCGTGCAGTTCAAGCTGAAAACGCTCGATCCTAACCAAAAGGAGACGTTGGAAGCGGATATTCAGGCCCAGTACGGCGCCTTCGAGGAGCTTTCGTATCGCAGCATTGGCCCGGCCATCGGCGCCGAAGTGAGCCAGGCCGCGCTGCTTGCCGTAATCGCGGCTTCGATCTTGATTCTGATCTACATCGCGGCTGCTTTCCGCGAGGTGCCGCACCCGTTCCGTTACGGTACGGCTGCTGTGCTGGCGCTTGTCCACGATGTGCTGGTGACGATCTCGTTCCTGTCGATTATGAACATCATCGCGGGCTGGGAGATCGATGCGCTCTTCCTCACTGCTGCATTGACCGTCATCGGTTTCAGCGTCAACGACACCATTGTGATCTTCGACCGTGTGCGTGAGAACCTGCGCCGCTACAAAGGCGATTCGTACGCAACCGTGGTCAACCGCAGTGTTATCGAGACGGCGCAGCGGTCCATCGCTACCCAGGTGACGGCGTGGCTGGTGCTCTTCGCCATCTTCCTTTTCGGCGGCGCTACGTTGCAGATCTTCATGGCTACGCTGTTGGTGGGTCTGGTCTCCGGTACCTACAGCTCCATCTTCATCGCTGCGCCGATGGTGGTGGCGTGGGAGGAGCGCTCTCTGTTCGGCTCAACGGCCAAGCGGCGTGTTTCTTCTAGAGAACGGGCTGTGCCGGCCTAGTCGATAGGAACCATCAGAAAGCGGGGCGCTACGCCCCGCTTTTTTGATCCTGGCGATAGTCATTTTGATGTAATCAGAATCGACCAAGGTGATACTCAGTCATGCGTGCTTTGTTGCTGACAGACAATGGTCCTGTGTACGAGCAGTGCTTCCCCACACCGGTTGCCGACAGCGGGCAAGCGTTGATCCGTGTTCACTGCGCCGGCGTTTGTGCCACGGATCTGCAACTTCTGGTCGGCTACAAAGGTGGGTTTCGGGGCGTCCTCGGCCATGAGTTTGTGGGAGATGTGGTGACCGCGCCCGGCAATGAATCATGGATCGGGCGGCGCGTGGTGGGGGAGATCAACGTCGGTTGCGGCGTCTGTGATCTGTGCCGACGGGGGCTTGGCAAGCATTGTCGGGCGCGTGGATCTCTGGGGATCATCGGCCTGAATGGCGCGTTCGCCGATTTCCTCGTTCTGCCGGTGACCAATCTCCATGAAGTTCCTCAAAATGTGGACGACGAAAGTGCCGTCTTTGCGGAACCGCTGGCCGCGGCGCTGCAACTGCTTGAGCAGATCCAGATCCGCCCCACCGATCGCGTCTACGTCCTCGGTGATGGGCGACTGGGGTTGCTGGTGGCGCAGGTCCTCGCGCAGACGACGGCGAATGTGGTGGCGCTGGGCCGCAACGATCAGAAACTGGCGATCCTGAGCGCCTGCGGCATCGCCACTCGCTGCGTGAATCAGCCCAGCGTGCTCGACGAGTTGGCGGCACACCCAGCCGACATTGTGGTGGAGGTCACCGGCTCGCATAGCGGCTTTGGCACCGCGCTGCGGCTGGTGCGCCCAGGTGGCGTCCTGGCGTTGAAGACGACGACGGCGTCCACCCTGCCCGAGTTCGATCTCTCCCGCCTGGTGGTCGACGAGATCACCCTGGTGGGCAGCCGCTGTGGTCCTTTCGAGCCGGCGTTGCGTCTCCTGGCGGCAGACAAGATCGCGGTCAAGCCGCTGATCCACGCCCGCTACCCGTTGTCGGCATGTGTCGACGCGCTGCGCCATGCCGGGCAAAAAGGCGTCCTCAAAGTGCTGATCGATGTAGACAAACGGGAATAGAACGCAATTAGTGATCGAACGACTTTTCGCCGGCGTGGATTGCCAGGCTGAGCCGATTCTGCTGCAGTGGGCGTGGGCAGGTGGCGTACAGGGTGAAGGCGCAGGGTGGGTTGTAGGCGCGATTGAAATCGATGATCGTGCGATCTTGTTCGTCCACTGCATCGACGCTGAGGAAACGCCCGCCGCCATGCGGTCTCCTTACTCGTAGTGGCGTCGGCGAAGATCAGCGACAGCGCGCCATTGGCGCGCCGAAGGCATCGAGCGGTATTCCTCGCCATCCACCGTAAGAATGCCGCGCGCCCGGCGGCGACAGCAGGCGATCGCGTACCCGGGATCGTGGGGACGGGGATGCTGCGTGGCGGATCGTAGCGTTCACTTACAGCCTCCACCGCCACGACGGATCCACGGGAAACGAGGGGACGCCGTCGAAGCTGGTCAACCGAGGCTTTCGCTGTCGCCGCAGACGAATGCCGATCTGATCATCATGGCGGATCACCAGCCAGCTCAGCGAGCGATGGGTGAGGATCGTGGGCGATTTGCTTTTGTCATCGGCCAGCGTCAGATGCGCCACAGGTTTACGCGTCGTGAAGCACATCAATACCCGCCCGAATTTCGGCGCGCACCTGCCCATCTTCGAGGACAAAGTCCCGATCACGGGGGCGGCCTTGTCGGCGGGGAAGATGATGTCGTTGTCTGGGGCGCTGCCGAAGCTTGAACGCCCCGCAGATAGCCAGAAAAGACCGGCCAGGCTCAGCCACCCGTCGGGGCGGCGCAGTTCGGCAATGCGCTGCGTGCGCCATTCTTCCAGCGCAGCGGCGTAGGCGTGATCGACGGCAGATTCAAGCATGGCGTGTTGTCCTTTGGGCGGCGGTGGTTGGCGGCGCTTATTGTATCTCATACATTCGTCGTAGATCGAATCCGCTATTCACCGATGTTGGTCGGCGTGAGCCGCATGTTAATGTGTATGATAGTCGGTGCGCATCCCCTGGCGCTCCGATTCAGGATAAGGAGTGATCTGTGCTAACGGAAACAGCCCTATCGACTGAAAACAAGGACGAATCCGCCAAAGGATTCGTCCTTTTTTGTATTGGGCGTGAGTTTGCGTTGGGCGGTGTCAGTCATCGAAGTTGGGGAAAAAACAACCGATCTCGGCCACGGTGCGCTGGACTTGTTGACCGTTGCCGGTGGCTTCGTAGATCTGCCAGTCGTTGGGCGTCGTCCCGTCTTGGTTGCGTAGCAGCAGCAGGATCATTCTTTGGTCGGCGTCTGCTTCCGGCCTGATCTCCACGCAGCGGATTTCTGCCACGGGCAAGTCGACGGCGATGGAATCCGCCGCTGGACGGAATGGCTCATTGGCGTCGTATTCCGCGGGCAAGAGGGCCGTCACTACGGCCATCACCTCAAAGACGTTGCCTGCATCGGCCTGCTCGGATTGGTAGCGCTCCATCGCGGTCTGCCATCCTGGCGTCAACTGCTGCTGAACGAAGAAGAGCACAACAAGACCAATTAGCGAAATGAGCGCCGGTAGCAGCAATATCAACCAGCGTCTGCGATTGGAGATCGGGGTGGGATCAAAGTTCGGGTGAGATGTCATTGCTGTCCGCGTTTGATTGGGTATGTCGATTACGGGCCGCATTATACCCTGTTTTGCTCAACCTAACTATCTTCCTATGAAGGCGGCGCGCTGCCTGCCGACATAGATACCAGTGTCCGCGATATTGGGGAGCCGTTCATGTTGCGCAAATTGATCTTGTTGCTCGTTTTGTTGATGACGCTGTGGCCGTTGGTGCTCTTGGCCCAGGATACCGCACCGACCGAGGACCTCACTGCGGCGCCGACGCCGTCGCCCACGCCGCCACCGCGTCTGGTATACACCTTCTCGTCTTCCACACGCCCGGCGCCGGATCTCTATCCCGACCCGTCATTGTGGGGGCCATCGTCCTTTGATGTGGACGATTCATACATGCAGGGCTGGCTGCCACATCCGCGCTACGTCAATGGCAGTTGTGCCTGGTATGCGCAGTCGGCGGACGAAGGCATGTTGATCTCCATCGACGCCATCTGCCTGTCGCCGCCGCAGCGCAATCTGTACCGCAACATATCGCTGACGGCAGAGGATCTCACCGGCCGCACACCTGGCGGCACACTGATGACCTACCGCAACGGCGTCAGCGTGGGCGTCTACCCCATCACGAAATCCCCGTTTGAACTCACGGTAGAGGTCAACGAAGTCTTCGACCGCGTCGGCATCTACTTCCGTCGCCCCACCGTCTTCGATGACGTGGAGATCTGGTACTGAATCTAATGATTCCACGTTGTGATCCCGGCTGGAATTGGTGATCCATACATCCAAATGCTCTGCTCATGGCGTAGATAGTGATGAGATCTTCACATTTGTCTAACGCTGCCTTCATCAAGGCGTAACCCGACGATGTTATGCTTTGCTACTGTCAGGCATGCAAATGTATGTTGATCTGTCTGTGTTGTGCAGCACCAAATACCGACCATTTCTACCGAGCAAATCGAGGAGAGTAACCAATGCAGTTGAGAAGCCTTGCGCGCAGTTGGCTGATTGTCCTGATCGTTGTCCTGGCGTTGGGGCTGGCAGCCTGTTCTCAGGATGAGGAGAGCGCACCGGCTGTTGAGGCCGATGCGCCTGCGGTCGAAGCCACCACTGCGCCTGAACCGACGCTGGAACCCACGGAAGTACCCACCGAAGCGCCTGCCACAGAGTCGTCGGCTGAGGAGGGCGCGGCCGAAGCGACAGCCGAACCAACCGAAGCCCCGGCAGAAGAGGCAGCGGCTGCCGCTGATCCCCTGACGTTTGTGATCGACGCAGAACGATCTGAGGTGCGTTTTGTGGTCAACGAGGTGCTGCGCGGCCAGCCGACCACTGTCACCGGTGTGAACAGCGGCGTGAGCGGCGAGATTCTTGTGGATCAGGCCAACCCTGCCGCCAGCCAGATCGGCGTGTTAACCATCGACGCGGCCACCTTCGTCACCGACAACAACCAGCGCAATGGGGCCATTCGGCGTTTCATCCTCCAGAGTGGTAATCACCCCACCATCACCTTTGCGCCCACCGAGATCAGCGGCATGCCCGAATCTGTGGCTGTAGGCGACACCGTCGATTTCCAGGTGACCGGCGACCTGACCATCCGCAACATCACCAATGCGCCGTCACCTTCGATGTGAGCGCCGTGGTTGTCAGCCAAAGCGAATTGCAACTTAGCGGCAGCACCCAGGTCCTGCGCGGCGACTACGACATCAGCATTCCTCGCGTCCCCTTCGTTGCCAGCGTCGAGGACGAAGTGATTTTGGAACTCGATCTGGTGGCCGTGGGGCAGTAGGTTGTGAATGGGGACGGACCGTGACTGTTCAGCGTATGCCTGGTACAGAGTGGCGCAAATGAGTCGCAGTAGATAGGTGAACGCGGAGTGAAGCACGCCCTCGTGCGGCGCCAGACGGTAAGCGCCGCACGAGGGCGTACTCATTCAGCAGGAATTCATGGACTCTTTTCGTCGCCCCCAATCACCAATCCCCACTGATCGCCTCGTAGCCCGCCGAAATGTCCAGCAACTCCTCGGTGATGGCGCGCTGGCGCTGTTGCTGGTAGCGGAAGTTGAATTCGGCCAGCTTTTCTTCGATGTTGCGCTCGGCGGCCTGCATGGCGGCAAGGCGGGCAGCGTTTTCGCTGGCCAACGACTGGGCGAAGGCGCGGTAGAGCGAGACGAAAAGATGCTCACGGATCAACGATGCGAAGAGCAGATCCCAATCCATGCGGAAGGTGGGCAGGGTGCGGTAAGGCCAGTCTGCCTCTTCTAATTCGTGTAGCCATTCGAGGTTCAACGGCAGGAGGTAGGCGAAGTGGGGGACGTAGCTTGCGCCGCTTACCTGCCGGTTGTAGAAGAGCACGATCTGGTCGATCTGCTGCTGCGATTGCCAATACTCCACGTGTTGCAGCAACTCGTGGACAGCCTCCGTCATGCCGGTGATGGAACTGGGCATGGCGAAGGTACGCTCGATGGGCTGGCGCGCCTCGGTCAGTTGACCGGTGACGCGCAACCCCAGCGCCAGGATCGAACGATGCTGCCGCCGCACCTGCATCCCGTTCATACGATCCACGGCGAAGTCGACGAGACGCTCGTTGAACTGGCCACACATCCCCTGATCCGAACCGAATACGACGGCGCCCAGCCGTTCGTTGGCGCCTTCGGCGACAATGCTGCTGCCCTCTGGTCGGTTGTGCAGCACGATATGCAACCCCAATTCAACCACCCGGTTGTATTCATCTAGCGAGTTGGCGGCGCGTTCGTAGTGACGGATGCTCACCGCAGCCAGCGCCTTCATGGTCTTCACCACCGATTGCAGATCGCGGGCGCCTTCGATGCGTCGGCGCAGCGCTTCAAGCGTGTCCATGCGACGCCTCCGCGGGGGGATCGTCTTCGCTGTGGACGGCGCCGATGGCGCGGCGGGCATGGACGATCAACTGCTCGCGGTCCTCGTCGCTGAGCACGTCACCGCGCTCGATGCGGCGGCAAAGATCGGGCAGCGCGTCGACAACGGCGCTGCGCACGGCGGCCTCGATGACGGGGATGCGTTCCACGGGCAGGTGATCGAAGAGTCCTTGGCCGGCCGCCAGTAGCACGGCGATCTGCTCGGGCGCTGGAATCGGCCCGTAGGCAGGTTGTTGAAGGACGGCGCGCACGCGTCGCCCTCGTTCCAACCGGCGACGCGTCTCATCATCGAGGCGGGTGCCGAACCGCGAGAAGGCCTCTAATTCTTCAAACTGCGCATAGGACAACCGCAACGCGCCGGCAACCGCACGATAGGCGGGCAACTGCGTCTTGCCGCCCACACGTGAGACGGATCGCCCCACGTCCACGGCGGGCAAGATGCCCTTCTGGAAGAGATCGGGCGAGAGGTATATCTGGCCGTCGGTGATGGAGATGAGGTTGGTGGGGATGTAGGCAGACAGGTTTTGGGCGTGGGTTTCGACGATGGGCAGCGCCGTGAGCGAGCCGCCGCCCCGTTCCGCATTCAGGTGCGTGGCGCGTTCGAGCAGCCGCGAGTGGATGTAGAAGATGTCGCCCGGGTACGCCTCACGGCCCGGTGGGCGACGCAACAGCAGCGACAGTTGGCGGTAGGCGCGGGCGTGCGCGGTGAGATCGTCGTAGATGACGAGGACGTCGCGGCCCCGCTCCATGAAGTATTCGGCCATGCTGGTGGCGGCGTACGGGGCGATGAATTGCAGACCCGGCGCTGCTTCGCCCAGGGCCGCCACCAGGATCGTGTGGCGGAGGGCGCCGCGCGTGCGCAGGTCGTCGATGATCTTAGCCACGGCGGCGTTGCGCTGGCCGATGGAACAAAAGATGCAGATGACGTCGTCGTGGCGCTGGTTGATGATGGTGTCCACTGCGATGGCGGTTTTGCCGGTCTGGCGGTCACCTACGATCAGCTCGCGCTGGCCGCGGCCCACGGGGATCAGCGCGTCGATGACCTTGATGCCCGTCTGGATCGGCACGGTGACCGGCGCTCGATCCATGATCGGCGCGGCGTCGCGCTCGATAGAACGGCGTTCGGTGGCGCGCACCAGGCCGAGTCCGTCGAGCGGACGCCCCAGGGGATCGACGACGCGGCCCAGCAGGGCGTCGCCCACGGGCGCATCGACGACGCGATGGGTGCGCTGCACCGGCTGCCCGGCGTGCAGGTGTGCATCGTCGCCCAGGAGGACGACGCCCACTTCGTCGCGGTCGAGGTTGAAGGCGATGCCGTAGATGTCGTGTCCGCGTGCGCCGGTGGAAAGCCGCAGCAGTTCGTCGGCCTTGACGTCGGGCAGGCCGATGACGCGGGCGACGCCGTTGCCCACGCTGCGGATAGCGCCGATGCTCTCCACCACCGGCGGCGGGCGTTGGGCGGGCAGGGCAGTGTGGGCGGCGTCGAAGAGTGCTTTCAGGGCAGGATACAGCACACTCTGTTCAGGCGAGTTCATTGGTTGGCTCTTGTTCTTGTTCGTCTTTCGTCGCTTCTTCTCGCCCGTCGCCTGCTGCTTCGGGCATTTCGTCTACGAGATCGAGATTGGCCTGTGTCGCAACCAACGTCGTCATCTCGGCTTCCAGGTGATCGAGGTAGTGGGTAAGGTGCCAGGCCACTCGGCGGCTGGGCGATGTGATCTCGATGCCCGCGGTCAGATCCGGGCGGATCTCGAATTCAACGCGCGGACCGTCTTCGTTGATGTGCAGGGCGTCGGCGATGGCGCGGCGCTGGTGATCGGGCAGGGCGAAGGCGCTGTGGACCATCACCGGCAGATCCGATTCTTGCGCATAGCGAACGATCTGGCGACGGGTCTCATCGTCCAATGCGGCCAGTTGTTTGAGGAAGACGTCGATCATCTGCAATTCGAGGTCGGCGTCGGCCAGATCGGCCAGGGCGCGGCGTGTCACCGCGTAGACGTGTTCGCCGGCGCGTTGGCGTAGCTCGCGTAGGAACTCGTCCTGTTCGCGGCGGATCGTCTCATGCCAGCGGCGACGGGTGTCCTCGGCGTCGGCGCGTGCCTGTTCAAGCATCACTTTGCGCTGCACTTCGACGGCGTCGGCGGCGTCTTCGAGCAACTGGCGGCGGTTTTCTTCTGAATTCGGTGCGCTCCTGACGATAGTGGCGCGCCTCCTGCTCGGCCTGTTGCTGTTTGCGTTCGGCTGCGGCCAGTTCCTCGGCGATGTGGTGCTCGCGCTCGTCCATGGCGCGTATGATCGGCCCGTAGAGGAAGCGGCGCAGTAGCAGCAACAGGACGACGAAGTTGATGATCTGTGCGATCACGGTGAACCAGTCGATGAGCACTGTCACCCTCCTGTCGTGTTGAGTTGATCGACCAGGAAGTTCCAGAACGGGTTGGCGAAAATGAGGGATCATGGTGACGACGAAGCAGTAGATGGCGGTGGATTCAATCATAGCAAGGCCCACGAAGAGTGTGCGCGTGATCGTGTTCGCTTCGTCGGGCTGCTGGGCGATGGACTGCAAGGCGCGGTCTACGGCGCGGCTTTCACCGATGGCCGGCGCTATCGATCCTACTGCAATCGTCAGCCCGGCCATGACGATGGAGATCAAGGCGACGAGGCCGAGGTTGTCCATGAAGTTACTCCTTTTTTTGATGCGAACGGGTGGCCGAGGCGATGTAGACCATGGCCAAAATGGCAAAGATGTACGCCTGCACCATACCTGTGAGCAGGCCTAACACCTGCAAGATGATGGGGAAGAAGAGCGGCGCCACGCCGAGGATGATGGCCACGATCACCGCGCCGCTCATGACGTTGCCGAAGAGGCGGATGGCCAGCGCCACGGTGCGCGAAATCTCGCTGATGATGTTGAAGGGCAGCATCAGCGGCGTCGGGCGAACGTACTCGTTCAGGTAGGCGCGCACGCCCTGCTGCGCGATGCCGTAGACTGGCACCGCCACGAAGACGCAGATGGCAAGCGCCGCCGTGGTGGAAAGTGAGCCGGTGGGCGGCTGATAACCAGGCACAATCGACAGCAGGTTCGACACGGCGATAAAGAGAAAGATCGTGCCGATGAAGGTGATGTACGGTCCTGGCTCCTGCTGGCTGACGCTGCGGATCTGGTCGCGGATCAGGTTGACGAGCACTTCGAGCAGGTTCTGTCCGCGCGAGATGTTGGGGCTGGGCGTGAGGTTGCGCGTCACCAGCCAAGAGCCGAGCGTCATCAGGGCCATGACGATCCACGTGAAGAGGATGGTGGCGTTCAGGCGCAGCGGTCCCCATTGCCAAAGAATGATGTTGTCGGGGGTGATTTCCATGATTGATCAGGCGCTTTCCTGAATATCGGACACGGATTACGCGGATTCGGATTCGTGTATCTTCGTGTGGCTTCGTGGATCAGCATTTTTCTGCGTTTTCGGCGACGACGTGTTGTCCCTCTCCGGCTTCAGGAATTGCACCAGCGCCATCCGCGCCAGGACGAAGCCGATCAGGCAGGCGACGAGCCGTTCCCACCTGTCCGCGGTGACCAGGTAGAAGCCGAGCAGGGCGATGCCATTGCGCACGAAGAGGCTGATCAACGAGAACAGCGCCGGGTTCTCTGCGCTGGCCAGGCGTTGCACTGTCCACCACAGGCCGACGAAGTAGAAGAGACCGAGGGCGATGCCCACCATCAGTGGCGGCAGCAGTGATTGCCAATCGAGTGAGCCTGTCCATTCACCGGTGATTGTCATTGCGTCTTCCTTCCTCGATTTGTTCGCGTTCGCGGCTGATCCAATACCAGGCGTTGAAGATGCCCAACGTCACCCCGGCGAAGAGCAGCGCCACCGTCCACGAGAAGCCGGTTGGGTAGCGCCTGTCGAGCCAAAGTCCAACCAAGATCCCCAGCAGCGTGGGAACGGCGATGGACCAGCCGATGATGCCGAATGTACCCAGCCCGAACCAGATGCTCTCTGCCCGGGATCGCCGCGCCCGCAACTTGCGCTGCTCTTTCACCGCCACCTGTTTCGCCAACGCTTCCTGGTGATCGGGGTCGGCCAGGTGGGCGCGTTCGCTGTCTTGTGGGTAGAGATCTTTGGGCGGCGGCGTTGTCACAGTTCAGTCCTCCAATTCCATGAAGCGGCGCACGAAGTCGGCTTCCAGGCGGGCCAGCGCGTCGCGGGTCATGCGTTCGCGTTCGTTGAGGCGGCGGAACTGATCGGTGACGGCCTGGCGCAGTTTGCCCAGATCGGGGCCGCGTACGGCGTTGCGTGCGGCCACCAGCACGTCGTCCTCGCGCTTGACGAGGATGCCTTCGTCCACCGCCAGAAACTCTTCGCGATCCTCGGGAGTGACGAATGAGAGCAGCCCCGGCGTCAACTCTGTGACGTAGTCGATGTGGCGCGGCAGCAGCGTGACGTATCCCTCCCCTGCCTCCACGGTGACCTTGCGCACGGGCTGGTCGATGAGGATCTGCTGCGGCAGGATCAGGCGAAGTCTCATCGTGTCACCTCGCCGTTCTCTTCTGCTGCTTTGTCGAGGGCTTCCGCGGCGCTGCCGATCATGAAGACGGCGCTTTCGGGCAGCTCGGCGAACTCGTCGGCGAGGATGCGTTCGCAGCCGTCCAGCGCGTCTTCGAGGGTCACGGCGCGGCCGGCCATGCTGGTAAACTGCTCTGTGGTGAAGAATGGCTGCGTGAGGAATCGTTCCAGGCGGCGGGCGCGCGAGACGGTGCGTCGGTCGGCCCGCGACAGCTCTTCCAGGTCAAGCATGGCGATGATGTCCTTGAGATCTTCGTAGTCGGCCAAGGTGCTGCGGATCTGGCGGGCGATGCGGTAGTGGCGTTCGCCCACGATGTGCGGCGCCAGCATCTTCGAGTAGGTTTGTAGCGGATCGATGGCCGGGTAGAGTCCTTCGGCGGCGCGCTTGCGCGAGAGCACAATTGAGGCGGAGAGGTGCGAGAAGGTGTGGACGGCGGCCGGGTCGGTGAAATCGTCGGCGGGGACGTAGACCGCCTGCACCGAGGTGATGGCGCCGGCGTGGGTGCTACAGATGCGTTCTTCGAGTTCGGCCAATTCGGTGGCAAGGGTGGGCTGGTAACCGACGCGAGACGGCAGTTGGCCCATCAGCCCCGACACTTCGGAACCGGCCTGGATGAAGCGGAAAATGTTGTCGATGAGCAGTAGCACGTCCTGGCGGGCGTCGTCGCGGAAGTATTCGGCCATGGTCAGCGCGGCGTGGCCGATGCGGAAACGCGCGCCGGGTGGCTCGTTCATCTGGCCGAAGAGCATCACTGTGTTCTGGAGCACGCCGGCCTCGAGCATCTCGCGGTAGAGTTCCTCGGCCTCGCGTGATCGTTCACCGATGCCGCAGAAGATGCTGATCCCTTCGTAGCTGAGCACCACATTGTGGATCAACTCGGTGATAAGCACCGTCTTGCCCACACCTGCGCCGCCGAAGAGACCAGCCTTGCCTGCCCCGTTCCAGCAGCGCCAGCACGTCGATCGCCTTGATCCCCGTTTCCGGTTCTTATGGGTGGTAATATATGGTTTGTGACGATGGGTGCTGTCAGCGGCTTGGGTTGGCCGTGGATCGAGCGCCACTCGCCGCCTTCCAATGGGTCAGGCAGTCGATGGTCTCGCCAAAGACGTTGAAGGCGCGGCCCGCCACGCCGACCCACCGGCGCCCGTAGCGGATGGCCGGTGTCACACGGCGCCGCCGCGCCACGCCAGTCAGCAGGTTGTGGTGAGGGCGACCCGCACCGTGTGGTCGTCGATGTGACTGACGACTTCGACGGCGATGTGACCGTCTTCGCCGGTACGGAGTAGATTGTGGATTAATGAGTAACGGCGTCGAAGTGAACGTCGACCACACTTCCTCGAACCGAAAGCACGGTCGCGGACTCGTGTCCCCTAACGGTGAACAAATGTCGCTCAGGATATACACCCAAGCGCCGGTCGATGGAATGATGGTGCAGACACGGAATGGATCGTCTTCGATATAGCAACGGGAAGCGGCCTGCTGTGAGTCGGGCAAACGTTGCAAGCGAAGTCAATACGTCTTCTGTACGAGAGGGCGGTGGGGCTTGTCACGAGATATGACACCTCTTTGCCCTGCTCTGAAATTTGCGTTAGGCATGTCCGTGGTATCCTAATGGACATTGCGAGAGCAATGGGGAATAGTTTAATCGGCAGAACACCTGACTCTGGATCAGGCAGTTGGGGTTCGAATCCCTGTCCCCCAGCCTTTTTTCTTCTTCGCCTTGTGAATGTATTCAGTTTTCAAGGTGCTGCATCTGGTTGTCGCTACATCGCTACCAGCATCGAACCCAAAGCGACCTCTGTTATCGGCTGCGATTTTGATCAACTCCTGGAATTCCAGGCAGTTGATCAGATCGTGTCCGAACTGGTCCTGGAAGTTGTACGGCGAAAGACTTCTACGATTTCGTCGGCATTCATCCCGGCAAGTAATTTGGTGCCGGAAGAGGTGAGATGACGCTTGAGACGCACTCCTGTAAGTTCCTCGAATCTTGAATCCAGTCGGCTATGACTACTCAGCGTTCTTGAGGTCGCTTTCTCAACGGCTCTATTATCAGTACTACAACGTACCTGAAAGTGTCTATCGTGGCCTGATGCAGACATCTTCTCATGGTAGCTACCTTGACAGTCACGTCAAAAAAGGCGGTTACTCGCTACCGGCGGATCGTCTAAAGAGAACCACTATGCAGACTGAAAACATCACGTCGCTTTGGTATCCACTGCGCTCGATCTGACCAGCTAAGTTTAAGGCTATGCACAACGAGAGCCAAGAGAAAGCTGGTGAGCGTGTGCGTCAGGAGTTTCAGAAAAATTATCAGGCATTATCTGCTTACGAAAGAGATGCTGGCTAGCATCTCTATGGTGACTAGGCGAGTTCGACTTGCTGGCCGCACAGGTAAGGGAGAAGGATCGGTGTTACGTTTGCCAGTTATGCGCAAGCTGTCATCTGATATGGCGATGATGGCAAGGGCATCACGGCGAGTCAGGTTGTGGCTAAAGGCGACAGCGTGTGCACGTATAAAGTCGTCGACTCCTTCAGGGATCGGGGCTGGCCCTTTCACCTGCTGCTCTTGTTGAGTGTTTTCGCTCATGTGGATTCTCCTAAAATGAAACGTAACCTAGACTTGGTTACTGAATCTGCTGCTTATCATTCAGGATCTGCTGCCGGACCGGGAAACGTAATCAATGTTGATGGCATTAGACGGGAAGTAGTTTACGAGCATTTATATGTGATGCATCAAGCCGACCTGATCGAAGCTGTTGTACATGAAAATGGTAGCAACTTTGACGTCATGGTCTATCCAATCCGTTTGACTTGGGCCGGCCATGAGTTTATCGATACACCGCCACTTCGAGTACCCGATGGGAGATGGCGAAAAACATCACCTCCCAGTTGGGTGGCGTCACGCTTGTGACTAATGAAGAGGTTATTATTTACTCTGTGCAGAACAGCAGATTCAGGACCTACTTCGATAGCATACTAAGCGGCGGGTTGGAGTAGTTTCGGCGCGCTTCGATGACGGCCTTCAGATCTGGCTCACTTTGTTGACCATCCACCAGATCGCATCATCCTGGGAGGTTGTTGGGCGGTCACCTCAGCCCAACATGTCCTTGATTTCGTTGACTCAGTCCTGGTGAGCTGTCTGGATGTAAAACCCCACACGGGGAGTAGTTGTTTCGATCTTCCATGCTCACCCTCTCTTTCAATTGCCCGCTGAAATGAGAGTAACGCACAGCTTTTAGCAACTTGGATTGTCAAGCATTTTATTCCGTTTATGTTCTAGGGAGGGCGTTATGACCGAAAGAACCGCAAGTCGAGTAGGTTTGTATGTTCAATCGACCACACGAGATCGACTGAACGCTTTGAAAAGATGAGATCGGCCGCTGCGAGGTTGGTCGTAACCAAGTCAAGATGATGTGATCAATTATCTCCTAGATATTGCGACCAAGCGCGTTCTCCAAGAACAATTAAAGCAGATATCAGTATCTATAGCTGCGGTTGCCGAAACCACGGGAGTGACGCATCGCTCGACTCAAAGGATTGAGAAAAACTGGACGCTTGATGAGTTGGCAGCGCACTTGTAACCCGGAATCGACATCTCCGAATACCAGCTTCCTCGCGCATAGGCGGGGAGCAAAGACCGCCGGCTCAGACAGATCGCCGACCTGTGGGAGTCTTCAGTGTAGAGGCACGGACTATCTTCTTCTCTTGACTGACGATCCATCCCCACGCAAATGAGCGCAATGACTCCGCAGGAATTCGTGGCCAAGTGGCGCAGTGCCACGCCCAAAGAGCTGATCCCGCATCCCGGGAACATTTCATTGACCTCTGCTGCCGGCTGGTACAACACCCACGCCGGCAGAGGACGAGTCTAAACCAGCGCTTCACCTTCGAGGCCATGAACAACTGGGTAGCGGCCAGGGCTGGGCCGATGTCCTGCGGAAGAAGGCTATTTCGCCTGGGAATATAAAGGCAAAGAAGCAGATCTGGACAAGGCATATCAGCAGCTGCTACGCTATCGGGGGGAGTCGCTGCAAAACCAGCGGTGCTCATCGTCTCGATATCGACCGCATTGCTGATCACACGAACTTTACCAACACGGTGAAGCAAATCATTACCGTTACCCTCGACGACTTACTGACACCGGATGGGCAGCGCAGGCTGAAGGCTGTCTTGCGAGCCGGACTTTTTCAAGTCGCCTCAGACCACAGACGCTGTCCGCGCCAGGCAGCACAGGACGCCCACCTCGCCGATCTGCTACGCAAACAGGGCCACGAGCCGCAGCGCATCGCCCACTTCCTGATTCGCCTCCTCTTCTGCCTTTTTTCGAAGACATCGGGCTGCTACCGGAAAACCTTTTTACCCAGACCGATCGAAAGCAGCCGTCGCAGCCCTGACGAGTTCACAGTCGCTGCCTTCGCGCCGCTGCAAGAAATCTGCCCCGATCGGGCTACACCGGAACTGATGGAGCTGACGGCTCGCTTGGGGAGCATGATGCCGTATCGACAGGCAGCGAATGTGCTTGCCGGGTTTCTGCCGATTGAACCGACCGAGACGCATGCGACCGTGCGCAAACGCACCATCAGAATCGGCCAGCGGCTCGACGATCAGGTCATACAGGAAACATGGCGCGCGAGGGCGCAAGCGGATGACCGTCGCCAGATCGAGATGCAGCTTCCTGGCGATCGCCGCAAGGAATACGTCGTCAGCATCGATACGGCTCATGTTCGCAGCGCCGATCCCAGTTCGGCGCGCAACTTCGAGCTCGTCGTGGCCAGATGTGGTCGCGGTGGCCGGGGCGAACCAGGTGGCCGCTATTTCACGACCGGCAGTACCGACCAGTCCGCAATCCGAGATCGAGCGCTGCACGCGCTTCAGCAGGAGGGATATTGCGGCTTTGGCGACGTCATCGTGATCTCGGACGGGGCCGAAATTCTGAAGCGGCTGCCTCGTGCCATGCCGAAGCCGACCGGCCACATCATTGACTGGTTCCACATCGCCATGAAGATCCAGCCCATGCAGCAGATCGCCGACCACATCGTACGATCTCAGTCAGGCTCATTTGAAGTGCTACCGACCATTGACAGGGACATCAGGGCCGTAAAGTGGCGTCTCTGGCACGGTCGTGTCGATCGGGCTATCCGCGAGCTGGAGCGGCTCCTGGCGAGGCTCAAATATTCACGGCAGGAAAGCGAGTTCTCGATCGCACGTCTCCAAAGCCTCGGCTCGCAGATCCTGACTTACATCCGCTCGAACCGCAGTGCGATAGTCAACTATGGAAAGCGCTATCGCTCTGGCCTTCGCGTAGCCACGACCTTGGCCGAGTCAGCAGTGAATTCGCTGGTCGGCAAGCGGATGGTCAAGAAGCAGCAAATGCGCTGGTCCGTCCATGGCGCTCATATGCTGATGCAGGTCCGGACGGCTGATCTGAACGGCGAGCTCGGCGATCGATTGCGGGCACCCTTCCGCCAGCCAGAGCCGAACATCCCTGCCATGTTCAAGCCAAAACCACCACTCCTCCAAGCCGCCTGACCCCAGAG
>JAWKOL010000034.1:0-63989 GCA_041391225.1 Caldilineaceae bacterium | reverse complement strand
CTGAGACGCCCAATGTCCTGTGGGTTTGGAGTGAAAGCAGTGTCGTCCTTGGCTTGGATATTGCGCAGGTAATGCTCGATCTCAAACGTAGTGTTGAGCAGCGTGACGCCGTCCTTTTCTCACGTTACGGCTATGAAAAGCCGGCGGACTTCATCCGTTTTTTCCAGCGATTGAGCGCTGTGTTCATTCAGGATTTGTCCGTGCAAGGCGCAGGACACTCCTTTATCGAGTGGCAGAACAACGACGTCCGTCATCCATTGCCCGCCAAAGTGACGAACCATCTACGCTTGTGTATTGCGGCGGATTCTTCGCGATCCTTTGGCAGCGTACTCTAATAGGAAACGTCACATGCAATCGTCTCCCCAATTGAGCAACCGCGAAAAAGAAACCGTACAACTGCTCTTAGAAGGCAATAGCAACAAACTGATCGCGCGGGGAATGAAGATTTCTGAGCGCACGGTTGAATTTCACCTGAAAAACATCTACGAGAAATTCCAGGTAAGTTCGAGACTGGAATTAGTTTTGAAGCTAAAAAATGATGACAATTGGCTCAAACCTGAAGACCTGGGGGCGTCCCTGGGGGAATCCACAGTTGTGGACGATGGCGTCCTTGCTGAAAATGGTGACCGACTCAGTATTTCGTATTGGGTTACATCATCGAGAGAAGCAGTCTCTAAAATCAGCAAGGAGTTAAGAATGACGGATCCTCTAGATTCAGGTACCGACAACGACACAGGCCAGATGACGTTCTACAAATCAATTCGCAAATGCCTGACAAAATACGCCGACTTCAACGGTCGGGCATCGCGATCTGAGTTTTGGTGGTTCATGTTATTTGTTGTTCTGGGGGCTTCGGCATTTACGCTCTTGAGTGAGACCCTGGGAAGCCTCTACCTGCTGGCTGTCTTGTTGCCTCTGCTTGCAGCAGGTGCGCGACGACTGCGCGATAGCGGCAAAAGTGCATGGTGGCTGTTGATTCTGCCCGCACCTGTGGGTGGCATCATTGCGTTAGGCATTTTATGGGCATCGCCATCAACAGATTCTTTTGTAGAGCAGGACACCCTTCCCGCGTAACCGCCGACGGATCGCCCCATCCTGCCCTGAATCGACCTGTGCGTCTGCTGCAAAAAGCGATTCTGACCGCAAAGAATGCATAGATCACAAAGAAGCAGAGTCACGGCGAGACGAACAAAAAGGGACTGCCGTTCTTGATCGGCAGTCCCTCTTTTAACCAAATTGTGTGGGGTCAGAGGGACTCGAACCCCCGGCCTCTTCGGTGTAAGCGAAGCGCTCTAACCAACTGAGCTATGACCCCAATTTGAGCAAACAGTATGATACTCTGTCGCCACCAACTTGTCAAAGATTTTCATCATCCCCATCATCCTCATCATCATCCGCTTTGATCTTCACCTGCCGCCCCTGCCCACCGCCTAAATCAGGACCCACCAGCCCCTTGGCCTCCAACTGTTCCATCATGCGCGCCGCTTTGGGGTAGCCGATGCGCAATTTGCGCTGCACGTAGCTGGTGGTGCATGTCTCCATGTCGCGGATCACGTCGATCACGTCTTGCAGCAACTCGTCCTCGTCGTCCATCTGATCCAGCAGACCGATCCACGGGGCGACGCGGGCGATGGGACCGTCGGGATTTTCGATGCGATCCTGATTCTGCCAGAACTTCACCACGCGCTCGATCTCCTTGTCCGACACCCAGCAGCCCTGCACACGGGCCAGTTTGGGCATGCTGGGGTGCATGAAAAGCATGTCGCCCTGGCCCAACAGCTTGTCGGCGCCGTTGGCGTCGAGGATCACGCGGCTGTCGATCTGACTGCTCACGGCGAAGGCGATACGCGTGGGGAAGTTGGCCTTGATCAAGCCTGTCACCACGTCGGTGGACGGGCGCTGCGTAGCCAGGATCATGTGGATGCCGGTGGCGCGCGCCATCTGCGCCAGCCGCACCAGTTGGCGTTCCACGTCTTCGGGCGCGGTCATCATCAGGTCGGCCAGTTCGTCCACGATGAGGACAAGGTAAGGCAGCGACTCCAGGTCTTTCTTCTTGGCGGCCTTCTGGTTGTAATCGTTGATGTTGCGCACCCCGGCCTCGCGGAAGCGCTGGTAACGGTCGTCCATCTGCAAGAGTAGCCAGGTCAACGCGCCCACCACCTGGTCCACTTCGGTGATGACCTTACCGATCAGGTGGGGGATGCCGTTGTAGCCGGGCAATTCCACCATTTTGGGGTCCACCATGATGAAGGCAGGCTTGGCCCGTGGTGCATGAGAAGGACGATGACGGCGTTGATGCACACCGATTTGCCTGAGCCGGTGGCTTCCCGGCGATGAGCATGTGCGGCGCTTTGGTGAGATCGTTGACCACCGGCGTTTTCCGCTGTATCGCGCCCCAGCGCGAGAGGGAGCGCGCCGCCGTGCTTGCCCATTTCCGGGAGCTGGCGAGTACGCCGCGGATGCTGACGATGGCCTTGTCGCTGTTGTACTTTGATACCCACGTATGGGTGACCTGGGCAACCAGGCTTCGATGCGCACCGACGGCGCGCCAGCGCCAGCGCCAGATCATCGGCCAGGTTGACGATACGGCTGACGCGCACCTTGCGGCGCTGACCGGCGCGCTCGGTGTAGAGCGGTTCGATGCCATACTGGGTGACGGTGGGTCCACTTTCCACGTTGACCACACGTACGGGGATGTTGAAATCGGCCAGCGTTTGCTCGATCAGGGCTTCGGTGCGCTCGGTGTCGCGGCTGCCGTAGAGGCCGGCGTCGGTCTCCAGCAGATCCATGGGCGGCAGGGCGTCGGTGGTGCGCACTGTTTGCAGGCGCGTGGGCGGCGGTGGTGTGCGCTTGTTGCGTGCCGGTTTGCTGTTTGTGGCGGCTTCTTTGGCGGGCTGGGGTGTGGCATCCACCGCGGAGACAGGCTCATGCGTAGGCGCTGGATCATGGGGCGGCGGCGGGACGTTGCGTCGCCCGTTGATCGGGATCTCCGCGTCTTCGGGCGGGGGCAGCGGATCGGCCATGCGGCGTCGCGGCGTCGTCACGCGCAGGCCGCGAAAGATCTGGAAATAGGGTGTGAGGTAGATCAACGGTGTGTGGCGATAGAGCAGATAGAGCGCCGCGCCCAGCATCACCAGCGCGGTGAGGCCGCCGGGCCAGCGCCCCAGGATACTCAGCAGCATGTTGCCCAACGACCAGCCCAGCCAGCCCGCAGCCCCGGCGCTGTTGGGCGCCCAATTGGCGTCGGCGTGCTCAAGGACGAACGATCCACTGAGCAGCGCCAGGATCAGCAGTTCCACACCAACGATGGCTTGCGGATTCCAGTAGCCGGCGCGGTCGCCCAGCATCAGGATCAGCCCCAGAGCCAACACTGCCACCGCCACCAGCCCCGCCGTCCAACCGAACAGGACCGCGATCCACGAACTTTGACCGTTCACCAACAGGGTCAGGGTCATGTAACCGCCGATGAGGAAGACGAAGATGCCAAGCATCGGCGTGTTCAGGTGTTCCTGCATCTCCTGCCAGGCGCTTTGAAGATCCACAGGCGGTGACTGCGGTTTGCGTCGTTTCTGCTGTTTGGGCATGCGTTCTCTTTCAAATTCGTGACTGACGGTATAGGTGCGACGCACTGGCCAGGAGAACATCCATCGTTCGCGTCTGATTTCGGCCAGTGCGTCGCACCTGCGACTGTGAAGCCACTTGGATTATCCTAGGCGGCGCTGCTCAAGTTGCCTTGGCGCGCTGTCGCCGTTGGTCTCGGCGTTGAATAGCTCGTCGCGATCGTTCTGTTCCATCTCGCTGAGGACGCGCGCCACCTGGCCGATGGCCACACGCTGCTTGCGGTAGAGATCGCTCTCGCTGATGGCGAGTCGCTCGGCGATCTCGCGCACTTTGCGCCCCTGAATAAAGCGCATTTCGAGGATATTGTAAAGCAGCCACTCGGGCGTGCTCAGGTCTTGCTTGCCGTCGGGGCGTAGGCGTTGGATGGCGTGGCCAAGCACCAGGCGCAGCGCCTTGGTGGGATCGCTGTCGGCGTCTTCGATGGCGCGGCCCACCACACGTAACTCGATCAGCGGGCTGCGCGTCAATTTGGGGCCGCCCCAGTAGTGGCTCAGTGCGTCTTTGACCCAGCTCTCGAATTCGGGATTGTGGATCGGGCTGGGTTCCAGCAATTCGGCGGCGCTGTACTGCTCTTCGTCGGACGAGTAAGGCACCACACCGCGGATCAACTGGATGCGGTCGATGCCGGGGATGATGCGACGCAGCGCCACAAAGACCTGCTTCTGCAGCTTGCGGTCGATGAGCGCCATGCCCATGCGGTCGATCATCTGGCGCAGCACCGATAGTTCGTCCTGTGTGAGCAGGGGCGCATGGGTACGCGCCTGCACCGCCAGAATCCCCTGCACCACCTCGTTGCCGTCTTCGGTGATCTCCACCAGCGGCCACAGCCAGAAGCCGCGATGGTGGATGGGCGCGTAGTAGTGGATGCGCGATGGTTCGCCGTCTACGTTGATGATCTCGTCGTGGGGTGCGCCGTTGTTGCCGTTGCGCAACGCCGAATTCAGTGCATCCGTCCAGTCCGGCACCTCGGTGATGCGGCTGCGGGTGTCGCCCGGGCCTACCACTGCTTCCAGGATCAGATCCGGGCCGACGGTGGCGGCGGCGAAGGCGGCGGGGACGCGCAGCAGTTCGCAGATGCTGGTGAGATGGTTCTCCAGGAACTGGCGCAGATCGCTGGTGGTGAGCAGTCGCCGGTCGAGTTCGCGTAGCCATGCGATTTCTTCGCGGTCTTCGCGGTAGATTAGGCGATCCACCAACGTCTTGGTGACGCTGAGGATAAGCTGACTCAGCACGATGACGCCGGTGATGATGCTGAAGAGCACCATGTCGCGCGGCAATCCCAGGATGCGTTCCACCGTGGGGATCGTCTGGATCGCCAGGATCACCACGATGGCGACGATGGGGCCGCGGGTAAAAAAGCGGATCAGCCGATAGCGCACCACGCGATCCGGGGTGTAGACGCCGAAAAAGGCGACGGTGTAGGCCATCAACACCAACAGTGTTGCCACCGCGCCGTTGCCCAGGATCGACAGGGTGTAGATGGGGACGGCGTAATCGTGGCCCGCGGTCTGCTGTCCTAGCGCGATGAGGTAGGGGAAGGTGCCGATCCCCGGGGCCATGAAGCCGAGCAGCAGATAGCTCATGCGGCGGCGGCTGTGTTCGGTGAGGCAGCGTCTGCGCGCCTTCCAGATGTTGGCCATCGAGAGCGCCGCCGCCACGGTCAACAGCCCGGCGAAGGGCCAGAAGAGTGGTCCAGCTTCCAGGTAGCTGATGGGAGGCTCGTAAATCACCGGCCCTACCAGCCAGTGGGTGAAGAGCGCGATCCCCGCTGTGGTCAACGAGAGGACCGCAAACAGGGCGCTGAGTTGTTTGCGCCGGTTGGATCGGTAGTTGGTGGTGTGCAGCACGGCGTTGGAGAAAGCGTAGTACGCCCAGGGCAACAGCGCGATGCCGAGCCACTGGAAGCGCAGCCACCGTTCCGCCGAATCGGCGGCAATGACGCGGCTCAGCGAAACTTCGGAGGCGTAGGTGAGCATCACCAGTCCCAGCAGCAGGGCAAAGCGTCGCGCCACAGGATGCCGGAAGTTGTAGGTGAGGGTATAGGCCAGCAACGAGAAGGCCAGGATCACCACCACCGAGGAGAAAAGACCGTCGGTGAAGATCAGCAGATCAAAGAATGAGAAGTCCATCATTTTTGTTCAGTTACAGCGTCCACTCGATAGTTTCATCTGCCACGATCCACATTTTGCGGCGTTTGAGCAGGTGTAGATAGAATCCGCCGCCAACCGTCGGCGTGCGTTGGATGCGCAGATGCACGCCGGCCTCGTTTACTGTGCGGAAGTGGACCTCGCTCATTTCGATCAGTGGTCCGTCCGCGCCAAGATCCGCTTCCCTGCCGTCGAGCCAGATGGTGGGGCCGTAGAAACCCAGGTTGCCGATTTGCTCGGCGGGATGACGACGCAGCCGCAACTGGGCCGGTGATCCATCGGGCGCGGGATCGAGAAATCGGCGCTGTCCCAGCTTGTGAATGAGCACAGTGCGGCGCACACGCAGGCTGTCGGGTTCACCTTCGCTGTCGCTTTCGTAGTAGCGCGCCAGCGCGTGGATCGGCCCGAACGCGTTCTGCTGCGAGAGCAGGTGCAGCAGTTCCTCGCGCACGCTGCTCCACTTGAATCGCCACTCTGTGGCGGTGATCTGGTCACCGTAGCGCAGCAGTTCCAGCGTGGCCTGCTCCAGGCGGTTGATGATCGAAACCGGCGACAGCGACATCGGGTCCTGTTTGAGGCGGGCCAGCAGCACTTCGGGCGTGGCTTCCACCTCATCCGTCTTCAAAAACGTGTGCCGTGTGTTGATGGTGAAGACGATCCCCAACGCCACCGCCCCCAACAGCAACAGGACCAGCGTCCAGGCGATGGGGTCCATCGAAGCCAATATACGCTGCAACGACGGGATCTGATTCAGATCCAGACGCGAAAGCAGTTCTTCGAAGGGTGATGGCGCTTCTGCATCATGGTTTGACAGTCCTCGGACACGGCAGGCTTGAACTGTCATTTTACCATAGGGGCGGCGTAGGGGGAGGATTGCGAGTTGCGAATTGCGGGTTGCGTAGGGCGACTCGCCCTCGCAATCCCCCCTATCGCCACTCACCGCCCGCCAACAACACAATCCACTCGCCGTCCTCAAAGCGGAGCAGTTCACCGCCTGTCCATGCCTGCACATGACCACTGACGCCGCGTTCGTCGGCCAGCGCCCAGCCCAAGGACGTGCCGACACCGCCCATTTCCTCGCCAGATCTTGCCGAAGCCACGCACCGGCTGGTAGCGGCCGGTGGGCGGGGTGAGCGATGCGTCGGCTTGAGGCTGCGACTCGTCCCACGTGTCCGCGAAGACCTGCCAACGCCCGTCCGCGCCGAGGACGTAGATGGCCGCGTTGTCCTTGCGCCAGATCATTTCGCCGTGCTCGAAAGGCTGCCGCGCGAAGACAGTCTCCACCAGATCGCCCTGGGGGCAGCCGATAGCAGGGACGGCCTCGCTCACTTTTGTCTCTTCGTTGTCCACGCGCACCGCGCAGGGGGCGGGCGTGGGCGTGGACACGATGGTGGGCGTGGGAGACGGCAGTGGCGTGTTCGTGGGCGTGGGCACGCCGCGCGTGGGCATGTCGGTCCAGTCGGCGGCGCGCAGATCCAGCGCGCCGACGGTGCGATCTTGCACGTACCAGAGCACGTCCTCGGCGGCGAGTTGCACAATTTCGACGCGCTCGGGCAGGGCAGGTTCTGTCAGCATGTGCCAGCTTTCGCCGCCGTCGGTGGATCGGTAGATCGCCTGGAGATAGGACAGGTTGCTCTCCGCCAGATAGAGCAGGTCGTCGCCTGGCATGAGCTTGACGTAGACAGGCTCAGTGCCGCGGTTGACGAAGTCGATGCCGGGCGTGATCGCCTGCCAGGTGACGCCGAAATCGTCGGATCGCAGCAGATGCTGTCCGCGGTCGTTGGAGATGGCGTAGAGGCGTCCACTTTGGGCGAAGTCGTGGGCGAAGACGAGGGCCGAGAACCAGGCGGGGCGGTCGGCCAGTCGATCCCAGCTTGCGCCGTCGTCCTGGCTACGGAAGATGCCGGCGTAGTCGGCCAGGTAGAGCGATCCATCGGGGGCCAGGTGGAAAGCGCCGTAGGCAGGGGACACGTCTGCGGGGACGGCGATTTCGGCCCAACTTGCGCTTTCGCGGGTCCAGGTGAAGAGCTTCTGCCCCGCGCCCACGGCGTAGAGCCTGTCGGCGTCGACGCTGCGGATCGGTTCGATGATCTTGAGATCGCTGAGGCCGCGGTTGAAGAGATGCCAGCTTTCGCCGCCGTCCTCGCTGAGGAAGACGCCGTCGGCGTTGGCCGCGCCGTAGGCGACGTAGTAGAGCGCGCCGTCTGCCGCCGCGGTCACATACTTGCTACCGCCGCCGGTGGTCCCCAGGTAGCGTTGCCGCCAGGTGACGCCGCCATCCACCGATTGGTAGAAGTCGCCGTCGCTTTGGCTCACGAAGATCATCGGCTCGTCGCCGCCGGTGTCGATGCTGGTGTCGATGACGGTGAGGTTGCCGGTGCGGCTGTCGCCCAACTGTGGCAGTGTGTAGCTGCCGGGGTTGCCCCAGGTGAGATGCGCCACGCGTTCGAGGTTGATGTGAACCAGCATCGGCCCCATCCACGTGGCCTGGTAATAAAACTCGCCGCTGACTTCGTCCAGCGCGGCCAAATCGAGATCGATGGGCGTCAGGCGCAGATCCACCAGATCGAGGTCCGCGTCGAACTGGGCGAGGACGTCGCGCTCCTGCACGAAGAGCGCCTGCTCCGGCGGGTAGTAGAACAGAATGCCGGTGCGCCCGCCGACGTCGTCGACGCGGTTGCCCAGCGCGTCGAGAAGGATGACGGCGGTAGCGCCGCCCAGGCCGTAGGTGGTGAGGAAGGCGTCGCCGCTGTCCGCGGCAAAGATGACGCGGCGCGAGACGCTTTCGCTGCTGTCCACGATCTGCGGTTCATCGGCGGGGAGGGTACTCTCCTCGGCTGGTGGGGCGAAGACGACGGCAAAGTTGCGGTTGTTCGAGCCTGGCACGCCGTTGTTTTTGACAACGATCAGCGCGCCTGAAAGCGGGTTGACGACGGCGTTGACGGCGTAGGGATTGGGCGAGAAGCCGGCCGGATCGGGGAAGGTGCTTTCCAGGCGGCCCAGCAGGTCGCCGGCGCGATTGTAGACGTAGACGCCGTCGTCGACGATGTAGACGAGATCGCGGTTGGGATCGGGCGCAGGGACGCCACCACCGGCAAAGGACGCCACCACGTCGCCGCTGTCGGCGTCCAGCCCTACCACGATCTGCTGGAAATCGTCGTAGCGGTTGACGTAGAGCACGGCGTTTGCGCTGTCCAGCGCCAGGGGCGCGCTGCCGGTCCACTGGGCGAGGATCTCGCCTGTCACCGCGTCGATAACGTGGACACGGTCCTGGTTGTCGGCGACGTAGAGCCGCTGCGTTGCGCTGTCCGCGATGGTCTGGGTCAGGCGCACACCCAGCACGGTGGTGTGGTCGACTGCCAGCGTGTCGGCGTCGAGGACGTAGAAACGGTCGTTTTCGTCGTAGGTGTAGATGCCGGCAAGCCGGTCACCGGCGACGGCGAAGCTGCGCGGCATGGACCAGTCGTTCCAGCGATGCTGCTTCTGCACGGTGAGATCGGCCGTATCCAGCGACCAGAGCCAGTATTCAGGCTCGTTGGTGATGCCGACGTAGCGATAGCCGGTGACAAGCAATTGCGCACGCTCGGCGTCGTAGAAGAGTTCCTGGCCGGTGAGGCCGTCGGCGCGGGCGATTTCCACCAGATCCGAACCCAAATGGCGGATGGTTGAGCCGTCCTCACTCACGGCAACGAACCAGGTGTTGCCTGGACCGAGCACAAGATCGTCGATCCAGCCGGGATCCTGGGCCGCCGCCAGCGTGGTTCCGTCTGCCAAATTAAGCAGGGCTAGCCCTTCGCCCTGATCATAGCCGCTCTGGATGAGGACGGCGTCGTTGCTTGCCGCCATGTGCTGCGCGCGGTCGAAGACGCGCCAGCGCCGGGTGCGCAGATCGGGGCTGTAGGTGACCAGCGAATCGGTGTGGCGGACGATCACGTTGCGTTCGTTGGGGCTGACGGTGAAGGATCTCACGTCGGTGAGGGCGGCTTCGATGTCGTCGTTGGCGGGATTGTAGTGGTACAGCTGGTTGGCGGTGTTGTCGAGCAGAAGTCCACGCCGACCGTCGCGGCTGATCCAGATCCGCCCCGACGTGCTGTTCTCGCCGCCCAGATCGACGATACCGCGGCGCACGATGCGTCCGTCGCGCAGCCGCACCACGGTGACGGCGTTGGCGGCGCGCCCATCCACCTCGGGGACACGCCCGCTGAAGACGTAGGCCAGCCCGCGCGCAGGGTCTACTGTCACCGATTGGGGCGAATAGGCGTTGCCGCCCACCACCCCCAGGTCAATCGATTGCCAAAGCGGGGGCGCGGGTGTGGGCGACGGTGTGGGCGTGGGCGTCTGCGCCAGGGCGGCGTCCGCGCCGAGGACGAGTGCCAGCGAAGCGGCGATCAACAGCAGTGTTGTGCGTAACGTCGACATAGACCCATCATCTCCATCATTCCATCATTATCTACGTCATTCCACCTTCACCCAACTTCCATTCTCAAACAACAAGAATCGTTCCGCCAGCCCGAAGCTGACGAGGTCACCGTGCGCCCAGGGCTGGGTAGTGCCGCTGATGCCGCTTTCGGGCAGTGTGGCCCAGCCGACGGCCGCGCCAGGACCGCCCAGTTGTTCGCGCCAGACTTTGCCGAAGCCGCGGATGGGCTGGAAGGTGTCGGCTGGAACGATGAGGGCGGGATCGCTCTCGACGTCGCCTTCGACGAAGGTGTCTTCGAAGGATTGCCAGACGCCATTCTCGTAGAGGACGTAGACGGTCTGCGTGTCCGCGCGCCAGATCATCTGTCCGCGTTGGAAGGGTTGGCGCGCCATCTGCGTGAGTTCGGGCGCGGCGGCGGGGCAGCCGAGCGCTGGGTACTGGTCGGCGAGTTGGGCGTCCTGGCCGGTGAGGTCCTCGGCGCAGGGAGCGTCGGTCAACGGGGTGGGGGGCGCGGGCATTGGCAACAGTTCGACCGCAGTTGGTTCCGGCGTGGGCAAGACGCTTTCCACCTCCGGCTCAGGCGTGTCGGTGGGAAGCGGCGTGTCTGCCGTTACCGGCGTATCTGTTGCCGCGGGTGGCTGGGTAGGTGCAGGTGTATCGGTAGCGGCGACGGCCACAGTCGGGGTCGCCGTGGGTTCGGGCGTGGGTTCTTGGTTCCCGCCGCAAGCGGCCAGAATCAGCACCAACAGCAGACAGATGGGGGTTATCCATCGGGTGGTGTTCACGGGATTCTCCTCGGTGGTGGTTGGTTGTATACAGGGAAACGCTTGGGTGGGAGGGGCGGTTCCCGAAAGCGTGGTGCGTGGTGCGTAGATCGTAGTGCAGTTGAGTGGCGAGTCTTCGCTTTTGGGGCTAGTCGCATGTGCCTTGCAGCGCAATCTATAACTCGAATCGCACCAATATTCATTAAGTTCCTCGACCGGTACATGCAGCACTACGCACTACGAAATCCACACTAATCTACCAATGCATGTTCATCTACTTCACCGGTACACGCACCACGATCTACGTCAGCCATGCCAAGATACCAAACAGTCCACACTGTCCTTTTTCGGCGCGGTGACTGTAGAAATCGTCTGTATTCTGCGCGGTGTCGATGCCGCCGATTTCGATCTGGTCCGCGGGGACGCCGGCTTCGTGGAGTTGGGCGGCGTTGGCCTGCCACAGATCGAAGTAGGGGTTGGCGTCTTCGCCGTTGGGGTAGCGGAAGAAGCGGTTGGGCCGGTGTAGTTTGGCTTGGGCCATGTTGAACACTTCCTCGCCCACTTCGTAGCTTTCGGGGCCGATGCTGGGGCCGATGGCGGCGCGCACGTTGGCGGGATCGACGCCGTAGGCGGCCTGCATGGCCCAAAGTGTGGTGGTTGCCATGCCGTTGACGGTGCCGCGCCAGCCCGCATGACACACCCCCAGCGCGTGGACAGCCGGATCGTAGAGCAGCACGGGCGTACAGTCGGCGAAGAAGAGCAACAGCGGCAGGCCCACGGCGTCGGTGATCAGGCCATCGGTGGCGCTGAACTGATCGCCGCTGTTGTCCCAATCCACTTTGGCGACGGCGGTGCCGTGGACCTGTCTTGTGCGCACACGGGCAACGGGGTCCACACCCACGGCGGCGCAGAAGCGGGCGAAGTTCTCTTGCACGCGATCCGGCTCGTCACCGCGGGTGATGCTGAAGTTGAGGCTTGTCCACGGGGCGGGGGAGACGCCGCCATGGCGCGTGCTCACATGCGCCCGCACGGGGAAGTCGGTCAACGATTCAAAGGTGTACGAGACAACGCCGTTGTGGTGTTGGATTCGGTGCATTTTAAGTTAATTCGGGTCCTGTTTCTGGATGAGCGCCACAATATCCTTGACGGTCATGTTGTCCTGCCAGGCGTGGCGATCAACGGTGTAGTCGCCGGAGCCGGTTTCAAAAAGCTGCAAGAAGCGGATCGCACCGACTATGCCGAGTTCCCGTTCTAACGCTTCAAGTCCGGCGGTGCGGAGTTCGTCTGCTGTCATTTTTGTTACGTCTTTAGTTGGCATCGGGTGTTTCGCCTTTCTCCGTAATCCAACGCAATGGATTCTCTACAGCAATTTGAATCCTGTTCCTACTGCGCAAAAAAAGTCTCACGAAGCGATCATCGGTGGTGAGAAGAATATCTACACCGGTTAGCTCTGCACTGGCTAAATGAAGTGCATCAAAGGCCGCAAATCCTAGTCCTTCCAAGTACTCTGCCCGCGATTTGATAGACTCATCCAATCGAATCGATTCTACAGCAGAGCTTGCAGCTAGTGCAACGCGCCTTCGGCGTTCTGTATCTGCGATCTGCGAAATCTCCGCTTCTATTACTTGACTTGAGATCAACAGCCAAGTATTCGTCTTGCATATTTCCAAAATGCGCAAGATAGCTTCTGTCTCCAACCGGATACGAAGCTGAGTCTGATCGTCAAAAGGACGATTGAGGCAGCAAGTGTCAAGGTAGATGCGATACTTCATTTTGGCAGGTTACCTTGCTGAATACCCCTGGTGTTATTCAAGAGAAATCGGAGCGACGGACACGTTCCCAAACTCCGTCTTGTGCTGCTCGGCCTTGAGTTTTGTCCACGGCTGCCAATCTTGGGCGCGCCAGGGGCCACCCTTGGCCGCGGGGACAGGACGATCTGCGTTGTCGCCGTAGCGGAAGGCCCAGCCGGGGTCGCAGGCGCTGCACGAGAGACAGCCGGCGCTGTCGGGCGGGCAGCTCAGGCCGGTGCGGTCCTGGGCGGCGAGGCGTAGCTCGTAGTGGAAGTAGTTCTCGCTGACGCCGCTCTGCACGATGTCCCACGGCAGCGGATCGCCCACGTTCCACTTGCCGATGTAGTGATCGGGTCGAGGCCCAGATCTTCCATGGTCTGGAAGAAGGAGCGCACGTTGAGGTCACCCGAGGGGATGGCGAGGAGCACGCGCCAGTTCACGGTCCCCGCGGCTGAGGACGGCCTGCACTTCGGCCCAATCGGGCGAGTCCGCGCACAGCCACGCCGTGGCGGGCCAGCGCTTTGTTGATGGTGCGCTGGCGATTCTTGATCGTGCGCGAGTCGGTCATGCCTTCCCACTGGAAGGGTGTGTGCGCCTTGGGTACGAAGGGCGTGGCGTTGATGGCGATGCGCCGGTTGAAACGCTTCTTGGCCTCCAGCGTGAAATCGACGATGGCCTGGATGTCGTCGTCGGTTTCGGTGGGGTGGCCGACCATGAAGTAGAGCTTCAACTGCGGCATGTTCAGTTCCGAGGCCAGGTTGATGGCGCGCATCATCTGTTCTTCGGTCTGTGTCTTGTTGATCACATTGCGCAGGCGCTGACTGCCCGCTTCGGGGGCGACGGTGAGCGTCTGCGTGCCGCCTTCGGCCATCGCCTTGATCAGCGGGATCGAGATGGGGTCCATGCGCATGGAACTGGCGCTAATGCTGGCACCCATGCCGTGAAGTTGCGTGGCCAGTTCGTCGATCTGCGTGTGATCGCTCACCGCGGCGCTGACGAGACCGGCGCGCTTGTGTCCGCGGGCGATGGCTTCCTCGGCCCAGGTGATCAGCTTGTCCAACGGTTGTTCGCGTGGCGGACGGTAGACGTAGCCGGCCAGGCAGAAGCGGCAGCCGCGCCCACAGCCACGGGCGATCTCCATCAGGTGCATGTCGCCGAATTCGGTGTCGGGCGTGTAGAGCGTGGAGTGGGTGGGATGGTTGTAGAGTTCGCGCACCCACAGCCGTTCCACCGGGCGAAAGTCGACGTGATTGCGGTTGGACGGGCGCAGCGTCGGCACGTAGAAGCCGGGCAGTTTGTCCAGCGCAGTGAGGAGCGCCTGTCGATCTTCGTAGAGACCCTGGCGGCAGAGTTCCACAAATTGGGGCAGCGCTTCTTCGCCCTCGCCGATGAGGATCACGTCGAAGAAAGGGGCCATCGGCTCTGGGTTCATGGTGATGCCGGGGCCGCCGGCGATGAGCAGCGGCCACTGAGTGCCGTCCCAGCGCGTGGACGTGTGGCGATCTTGCGCCAGCGGCGGCACATTGGCCTGGCGCAGCATCTCCACCACGTTGAAATAGTCCATCTCCCAGGAGACGGTGAAGGCCCACACGTCGAATTCCTCGGCGGGGCGTTGGCTTTCCAGCGAGAGCAGCGGATTGCCCGCGGCCGCGCCGCCTTTTTCCCAGAAAACGCGCTCGCAGACCACGTCTTCTTCGGCGTTGAGGCGGCTGTAGAGCAGTTGGAAGGCCAGGCTGCTCATGCCCACGTAGTAGCTGTTGGGGAAGGACAATGCCACCGGGATCTTGCCACCCCAGTTTTTGACGATGGTCCCTTCCTCGCTGGCCAGGGGCGTGTCCTGGGCGGGCGCGGTGGATTTTTGGCTGCGTCGGTGTTGATCGCGTCGAGCTTTCGGCATGATACTCCAGAGATTTTTGATCCACGAAGGCGCACGGAGAAACACGAAGGCAGAGCAAATTGCGGTCCGCGCGCCGGGTGGGATTATACCATAGATTTGAGCGGCGGCGGTGAGGTTTCTTGCGATTTGGGAGATAGAGCGGAGGATAGAACGCTGATTAGGCGGATCGAGCGGATTGGGGCGGATTTTTCAGAGCGATTGACAGATATTCGACGCTGCCGCTATGATCTCCACACGAGCGAATCGGAGATACGGAAGTGGGGAATTGATCCACGAAGCCACACGAAGAACCACGAAGGGAGAGAAAAAAGCAGAACGAGATCCACAGATTTCACGGATTCAAAGGATTTCCAGAAGGATTCAGAAGTTTTCTGTCTCTGAATCCTGAAAATCCGTGTAATCCGTGTCCTCTCTCCTCTGCCTTCGTGGTTCTTCGTGTGGCTTCGTGGATCGATTTCTGGGTAGATTGCGAGGTGCTGGAATGTCTGGCGAACGACTGATTCTGTTGTTCGACGGTGTATGCAACCTGTGCAATGGCACGGTGAAGTTCATCATTGCGCGGGATGCAGCGGGGAAGTTTGCGTTTGCGTCGCTGCAATCCGAGGTGGGGACGGCGCTGCTGCGCGCACACAACCTGCGCACAGACGACTTCGATTCGGTGGTCTTGGTAGAGAATGGCCGGATCTATGATCGGTCTACGGCGGCGTTACGGGTAGCGAAAGGATTGGGGGGCGTGTGGGCGCTGTTTTACGTCCTCATCGTGGTGCCGAAGCCGATTCGCGACGCTGTCTACGATTTCATCGCGCGCAACCGCTACCGCTGGTTTGGTCGCCAGGAAAGCTGCATGTTGCCGAATAAAGAGGTCGCTGATCGGTTTTTGAAGTAGGGGGCTAGGGACTGGGGATTGGGTAGAGATTGTCGTCTTCGCTGTCGGGCGTTGTGCTGTAGAAGACGAGACTGAGCGATTAAGGGATTGGTCCGAGCGTATCTCGCATCTCCGATCCCCCCGATCTCTACCCCCAAAAACATCCCCCGACAGCCGAACCACCAATCTCTACCCAATCCCCAGTCCCCAATCCCCAGTCCCCAATCTTATGGTACAATCGGTGCCATGAATGTTGAGCCAGGCGCGCCTGTTCAAGTTGACGCTGATTCGTCGCTGCCGCCGGAGGTGGACGCGCTGCTGTGCTATGCGGTGCGGCGACGGTTGCTGCTGCCGCTGTTGCTCTTTGTGACGGCGCATCGTCCGCTGGGGTTCGTGGCCGGTCAACTGCTTTTTGCCGCCCAGCCATTGACGTTGCTTTTTCCCAAGATGTCTTTGCGCGGGTTGGCGGAAACCTTGAGCGATGTCGATGGGGGGAAGCGGCTCGAAGCGCGTTTGCGGGCTGCGAGAGATGAGATTGGGCGATTGGCAGATTAGGCGATTTCTGTGAATGGATGCAAGATCAAATCCCCCAATCCCTGAATCGCCCAATCGCCCAGTCTTCGGTAGCTTCGCAACACTGAAAGATGAGCCAATGACCCGCCAACAGAACCCCACATCACTTGCCCATCTCTGGCAGAAACAGGCCGAAATCGATATTGAGAGTGGACGGCGTCCGCTGGTGGGCGTGGGGCTGGGCAATGTGGACGCGGAAAGCGTGACGGCGTTGCTGGCGGTGCAACGTTTTGCGCGCCGCGCCGGAGGATTGGGACAGCCGCAGGTGTTGGCCGGCGGCGATGGAGACGTGTGGCTGTCGGCGTTGTTGCTGCGTCCCCTGGCCGAGGACGACACACCGTCCTCGTTCGATGTGATCTACGCCGGCGGTGACGCGGCCACCCATGCTGCATCGTTGACGATTGCTACATCGTCGGCAACTATGCTGGGGCCGAAGCCGTTACCGCCGGGCATGGCCTGGATGCTGACGCCGACGGCGCTACCGGGCAGTGAACGCGGCGATCTCGAATACCTGCCCTTCGTCGAAGAAGGCGCACCCTTTGCGCCGGTCAGCGCTTGCAGACGGCGTCGCCGCCCTGGATCGATCAGGTGGAAGCCTGGGCTGTCCTCGTGCTGGCGCTGGCGCTGCTGCTGGCGGCGATAGTAATTTAGGGGATTGGTGATTGGGCGGATACGCTGGAAAGAGATGATGGGATGCTGAAGCGCGACAAACATCATCCCATCATCCCCCGATAACGAAATCTTCCCAATCACCAATCCCTAATCACCAATCACCAGTCCCATCTCCCTGCGCATGTCTTCAATAAACGCCGGTTGGATCAACCGATTGAGCACAGTTGTGATCCTGGTCACCGCGGGTGTGATCGTGGGCAGCCGTTTTGGGCTGTTGCCGGGGTTGACGCCGATTTCCGACATCCTCTACATGTGGGTGTTGGTTTTGGGCGCGTTTGCGCTGGTGTTGGGGGTGGTCAGCGTGGGGTGGGTACATGTGGGGCGTGTGCAGCGCGGCGAAAAGGAGTGGGCGTTTAGCCTGGTGCTGTTGATCGGGTTGCTGGGCGTGGTGGTGACAGGACTGCTCAGCCCCGGCGGTACGACCAGCCCGCTGATGGAATGGATCTTCGATGCGCTGATCGCGCCGGGGCAGGCGTCGCTTTTCGCGTTGACGGGGTTGTTCGTGCTGGCTGCTGCGTACCGGTATCTGCGCCTGGACCGGCCCGAGGCGGTGTGGATTTTGGCGGGGGCGCTGTTGGCGCTGCTGGTGCAGACGCCGATGACGCGCGTCTACGCGCCGCCGATTGTGGTGGCGCTGGCCGACTGGCTGCTGGTGTGGCCGATCATGGCGGCGCTGCGCGGTGTGCTGCTGGGCGGCGCGCTGGCGGCGCTGTTCGTGGCGCTGCGGCTGCTGGTGCAGGGAGGACGGAACGGGCGATGACGTCGACTTTTGGCTGCCCTCACTGTGGACGAACGAACGCGATCAACGCTCGCTTCTGCGCGTACTGCGGCATGGTCTTCGAGGACGTGCAGAGCAGTTTCGGCGCGCAGGACGACGACGATCCGGATCTTCGGCGCGTCGATGATTCTACGTCGGCTGAGCCTTCGTTTGATGCAATGTCCCCAGCGGGAGATGCGGAAGCGGCGGAGACGTCGTCGAAAGCTGGAGAGGATACGGCGCCGACGCCCCCAAGCGACGAGAAGACAGCGCAACCGCTCAGATCCGTCCTTTCCCCACCGCCGCAGCCGGACATGCCGGAGAAAAGTGACGCCGATCTGGCGATGGAAGAGGAGTTGGCTGCCTGGTTAGATCACTTCCCGCCGGTGACCACGCCGCCGCCGTTGGGGATCGACGACGATCTGCGTCGGCAGTTGCGGCAGATGTTCGCTTCGGAGGTGCCGTTGGTAGACGCACCGCCCGCGCCCAACCCAGGTGACGGGATCGGGCTGTGGCGACGGTCGTGGATCTACTGGCTGTTGACGGCGATGTTGGTGGCCGCGCTGTGGTGGGCCGACGATGCGCCCGAGGCGTTGCCGCATCCGTGGCCGGGGATTGCGCCTGTCTACGATGTCGTGGAGTCGATGCCGACAGGGGCAACGGTGTTGGTGGATTGGTCGTACGATCCGGCGACGGCGGGAGAGATGGATTTGGCGGCGCGCCCGGTGATCGAGCATCTGCTGGCGCGCAACGCCAATTTGGTGGTGATCAGCCAACTCCCGCTTGGTCCGGCGACGGCGCGGCGGGTGATCGCGGCGGCAGGCGACACTGGTTTTGCCACGACGAGAAGATTGGAGACGTCGTTGGTGGAAGGCGGTTTTTTGCCCGGCGGTGCGGCCACGCTGTCGTTGTTGGGGCAGTCGCCGGGGGTGGGCGTGCCGCTGGACTTGCAAGGGCGCAGCGCGCAGATCCGCCCGTCGTTGGAGACGCTGGCCGAGAGCGGGCCGGTGCTTTCGCTGGTGGTGTCGGCGCAGTCGGAGCCGGTGCAGCGTTGGTTGGAGCAGGTGCAGCCGCTGGACGGCGTTCCGGTGATCGCGGTGACCAGCGCGGCGGCGGGTCCTGTGCTACGCCCGTACGTGGATAGCGGCCAGTTGGTGGGGATGGTGAGCGGCTACAACGGCGGCGTGGGCTACCGTGAGTTGTTGCTGCGGGCGCTGCCGCGGGCCGAACAGGATCGGCTGTTGCGGCAGATCAGCGGCCACAATTGGGCGTTGGCGGCGCTGTTGATCGTAATCGTGGCGGCGAATGTGGCGCTGTCGTTCGAGCGGAGGTCGCCATGACGCCGTTTAGCGGTCCGCTGCCTGGGGCGTTGGAACACATCGGCGTGCTGGCCGGTTTTGTGCTCACGCTGATGATTTTCAGCTTCATCTTGCGCGATAACTGGCTAGTGCGGCTGGCGCAGTATCTGCTCGTGGGCGTCGGTTTGGGTTACGCTGTGGTGATGGCGTGGCAGAGTGTGCTGTGGCCGCGGTTGTTTGGTCCTCTGGCGGTGGGGGCGCGGCTGGAGATGCCGTCTTTGGCGCTGCAGAGCGGCGCGGATCTGTGGCTGTATTGGCTGCCGCTGCTGTTGGGCGTGATCTTGTGGGTGGCGGGCGTGGACTCGTTACGCCGTTCCAGTGGACGGGTGGGTCCGTTGCGCACGGCGATCCGGCTGTTGGCGATTGCGCCGATGGGGCTGCTTGCGGGCGTGGGCGTGGGGGTGGCGGTCTCCGGCGCGATTCAGGGGACGTTACGTCCGCAGTTTTTGCGGGCGGCGTCGTTGGGATTGCCGTTGGATGCGCCGTTGGGCGGTCTGCTACTGGGGATTTTGACGATCTTGATTACGGGCGGCGCGCTGGTTCACCTGCATTGGGGAACCGACGATACCGCCGAGGAGACCCCACCCGCCGGCCCGCACCGCGCGTTGATCGCGGCGTGGTCGTGGATCGGGGAGCGCACGCTGTGGTTGGCGGCGGGCTTCCTCTTCGCCCAGCTATTTACTTCACGGGTGACGCTGTTGATCGCACGGCTCGATTACATCCTCTTTGATCTACGCAGCAGTGATCTGTGGATCTGGCTGCAAGCGTTGCTGGGGGGATCATGAGCGAACGGACGCTGGCCGCAGGGGTGGAACCGTCTGCGATTTTGGCGCTGGGCATGGACGTGCAGCAGGTGTCGGCGTTGTTGCTGGAACCGGTGGATGGCGCACACCGTGTGGTGGGGCGTCATGCGCTGCCGATCCGCGTGAGCGACGGCGAAACATTCCCGCCGCTGGAAAGGTTGGCGCAGGTGTGCCGTCAACTGGGGCGACGGCTGGGGCGCCCGCTGTGGCTGCCATCCGGCGAAGGACCGGCAATGTCGGATGCGGATCCGGCGTTGGGGCTGGCGCTGGCGCACGTGGTGGCGGTGGCCGATCCGCTGCCGCCGTTGCGGGTGTTGGTGGCCGGTTTGAGCACGGGCGAGAGCCTGGCCGCGGCGCAAGAGGCGCTGGCTTCTGCGCCGTGCGACGTGGTGGCGCTGTGCCGTCCTGGCGCGTACGATGACGTGGCCGGGCTGCGCGATGACATCGCCAACGCTGCGCCCGACGCCATCGTGGTGTGCGGCGGCTACGACGTCCCCGGCGGTGCAGCGCGCGGACCGGCGCTGGCCCTGAGTGAGTTGGTAGCGCAGGCGGTGCGTCTGCTGCGCGTGGAGCGCCCGCCGTTGATGGTCTTCGCGGGCAACCGCTGGGCTGCCGCCGACGTATTGGAGATGTGGCGGGAGATCCCAGGTGCAGAGGTTCATGCTGTGCTCAATGTGCTGCCGGCGCGGGGCATGGTGCATACGTCCTCGTTGGCGGTGATTCTGTCGCAGCACTACTGGTCGTTGTGTCGGGCGCAGCCGGAGATGCAGCAGGTGGCGCACTGGGTGACGCCGCCGGCGGCGGTGCGTAGTTTCCAGTGGAGTTTTGCCCAGGCCACGCGACTGTGGCGCGAAACGCATCGCCTGGCCGATCTGCACGCGCTGTACTGTGGTCCGCGGCAGTGGATGCACGTGTGGAGCGTGGCGGACGATCTCGCCGTCCGCGTGCGGATGACGCCGCCGGGAGTGCGTCCGCGTGCGCTGGATCGCTGGCCACCGCTGCGCCTGGTCAGCGGGCCGTGGCCGCAGGCGTGGCCGCGGCCAAAGCAACACTGGCACGAACCGCTGGGGATACTGCCCATCGCGGCTGCAGCCGGTCAGGTAGAGGTGGCGATCAGCGATTGGGGCGTGGAGATGGTGGGGTGAGATCGTCCTCCGTCCTCTTCTTGACGCGTCGCGCAAACGTCATTAAAGTGTACCTATTGGATTCATCACCGTGAACAGGATCTGCTGATGCCTGCAACGTTGCGGCTGTCCGACGACAGCTACATGCGCCACACCGATGTACAACGGGTGTTGGCGTTTTTGAATGATTTGCGCTGTGTGGAGATCACCGGCTTCAGCAATTTGGGCAAGTCGGCGCTGATGCGACTGCTGGCGCAGACCGATGTGTGGGTGCGCGAGTTGGGCGAGGCGGGCGCGCAGTTCTTGCCCGTCTACATCGACTGCAACCGCATGTTGGAGATGACAGACCAGGGCTTTTACGAGCTGGTGCTGCGCTGTTTGCAGGAGAGTAGCCCCGTCTTGGCCGAAGACGGCGAACTGGTGGCCGCCTACGACACGCTCATCGCGCCGGCCAGCGAGTTCCAGGTGCCGCTGAGTTTCAGCCGCGGGCTGACGGCTGCACTCAACACCGGGCAGGGAAAGATCGTCCTCCTGTTCGACGAATTCGACGAGCCGTTCCAGCAGATCGACTCGCGTGTGTTCATCAACCTGCGCGCCAAAAAGGACGGCCACAGCGACGGGCTTGCCTACGTCACCGCCACGGTGCGTTCGTTGGCGGAGTTGAGCGCAGGCGATCACGGCAACGAGTTCTGCGAGCTGTTCGTGCATCAGTCTTGGCGGCTGGCGCCCCTCACCGCGGCGGACGTGGAGAAGTACGTCATCGGTTTTGGCGAGCGTCACGGCGTTCCTTTGCAGCGAGTCGACGCCGAATTCGTCTACCAGTGGACGGGCGGTCACCCGGGCATGTTGGATGGCGTCTGTCATCTGATCGCCGACGCTCTGCACAGTGAGCCGGAAGAAAGCGCGGATCGGTGGGCCTTGCATCGTGCGCTCGTACCCAAGGTGCGGCGTGAGCCGGTGCTGGTGGACGAGTGCGACAAGATCTGGCAGGAACTCACGTCCGCGGAACGGGACGCGCTGCTGGCGCTCTTTTCGGGCGAAGCCGCGGAATCAGTTGTGACGGCGCATCTGCGGCAGCGTCATTTGTTGCTGGATGTGGCGGGGGAGCCGCGACTGTTTGGGCGGCTGATGGCTGTCTACGTGCAGCAGAAAGTGGACAAGCCGGCGACGCAGGCTGAACGGTTGTGGGTGGATCGCGACAGCGGCGAGGTGCTGGTCAACGGCAAAGCGGCTGAAACGTTGACCCGCCTGGAATACCAGTTGATGCTGCTTCTCTTCGACAATGTCGACAAGATCGTAGACAAGTACCAGATCGTGGCCGGCGTGTGGGGCGAAGATTACATCGATTCCGTCGACGATGCCCGCATCGAGAAGCTGGTGAGCCGGTTGCGCCAGAAGATCGAGCCGATCCAGCCTCGCCACAGTTTGTCACCACCGTGCGGGGGCGCGGGTATCGGCTCGTATTGGGTTGATCCAGATTCACCGAACTTGATTCACCAAACTTGGATGTGCGCATGACCAACGTCCACGACAGCGGCTACAAGATCCTCTTCTCGAATCGCACCATCTTTCGGCAGTTGATGGAGACCTTCGTACACCAGCCGTGGGTATCTCAACTCGACTTCGAGCGCGCCGAACGCGTGGACAAGTCTTTTGTCAGCGCACACTACAAGGAGACGGAGAGCGATGTCATCTATCGGCTCCCTTGGGGTGAGGACGAACTCTACGTTTACGTGCTGCTGGAGTTCCAGTCTACCGTAGATCGCTGGATGGCGCTGCGGATGCTCAACTACGTCACCAACTTCTACATGTCCTGGGTAGAAGGGCACGAACGGGAACGGAAACTGCCACCCATCTTCCCGTTGGTGTTGTATAATGGGGACAATCAGTGGAACGCCGTCACCTCGATGGCTGAATTGGTGGAAACCGAACCCGCTCTCGACGACTACGCCATCGGGTTTCGCTATTTCAAACTGGCGATCAACGAATTCAGCCAGGAACAGTTGTTGAGCGTCAGAAACATTGTCTCTGCGCTCTTTCTGGCGGAATCCAAGCCCGATATCGAATTGCTCACAAGACAGTTCCTGACGCTGTTTGAGCGTGAAGAGGACAGACAGGCCATCTCACTTTTCTCAACTGGTTCAAACAACTGGCTGAGCATGGATATGTTCGATCTGAAGACTACGCTTCCCTCGCAGAAGTGTATCATTCGGTAGAGGAGGTCAACACGATGTTACAGACCACTTTCGCCAAACAACGAGAACAATGGTATCAAGAAGGTGTCGAGCAAGGGATTGAAAAGGGTATCGAACAAGGCATTGAACAAGGCATTGAACAAGGCATCGAGAAGGGCATAGAAGAAGGTTCTTACCGCCGCACCCTTGAGATTGCCCGAACGATGCTGGCGCGTGGCATCGATCCTGCTGTCATCGCGGATGTCACGGGCTTGGGCGAAGACGATCTCAACGCGCTGCGCAACCCGCCGCCCGAGGACCCGCCTAACTAACACATCCCGTCACCTGACGCCCAGCCAGGACTCCTGACTGGGCGCTTTTTTGTTGATTTTCAAACAACACGCTTGAACAGGACCCGAATATGTCCGAATTTACGCTTGCCTGCCCCATCCCGATCTCAGAATATCCCACCGTGCAACTGGCCCACGGTGGCGGTGGACGGCTCATGCATCAGCTCATCGGCAAGATGTTTGCGCCGCTCTTCACCAACCCGTTGCTGGCGCAGGAACACGACGGCGCTGTCTTCCACGTAGACAGCGGACGGTTGGCCATGAGCACCGATTCGTTCGTGGTGCGCCCGATCTTTTTCCCGGGCGGCGACATCGGCTCGCTGGCCGTGCATGGGACGGTCAACGATCTGGCCATGTGTGGGGCGCGTCCGCGTTACCTGAGCGCGTCCTTTGTGCTGGAAGAAGGGCTGCCAATGGACGATCTGTGGCGCGTGGTGCAGTCCATGGCGGCGGCGGCAAACGAAGCGGGCGTGCAGATCGTTACCGGAGACACCAAGGTGGTGGATCGGGGCAAGGGCGACGGCGTCTACATCAACACCAGCGGCGTCGGCGTCATCGCACATGACCGCGTCATCGGGCCGTCGTCGGTGAAGGCAGGCGACGCCGTCATCGTCAACGGTGACCTGGGCCGCCACGGCATCGCCATCATGGCCGTGCGCGAAGGACTCGCCTTCGAGAGCGCCATCGAGAGCGATTCCGCCAACGTGTCGGGGCTGGTGATGGACCTGCTCGACGCCGGTATCGACATCCATTGCCTGCGCGACATGACACGCGGTGGCCTGGCCAGCTCGTTGGTGGAAATTGCCCAGACGTCGAAACACCGCATCCACATCGACGAGCGCCGCATCCCCGTGCGCCAGGACGTGCGCGGCGCGTGCGAGATCTTGGGCCTCGATCCGCTCTACGTCGCCAACGAAGGGCGCTTTGTGGCTTTTGTCCCTGCGGCGGAGGCGGAACGCTGCCTCGCCGCCATGCAGGCGCACCCGCTGGGCGAGGGCGCAGCGTTGATCGGTCACGTGGCCGAGGAGACGGACGGACTGGTCACCATGCGCAGCGCCATCGGCGCCAGCCGCATCGTCGACATGCTCAGCGGCGAGCAGCTGCCGCGTATCTGCTGATGGTTAAGCTACGTTAATCAATTCCTCATACTTTCCCAAGACACTGTGCGAGATTTCACAGTAAAATCAGGCCATTCATCGTTTAATGGATGCAATGTCCATCTTTTCACGAGACAAGCTTTTCACGAGAGAAGGAGTTTTCTGATATGGGCCGCACAGTGAAGCGGATCGCAATTTCAATTGTTCTGTTGAGTGCCGTGGTGGCGCTTGTGATCGTGGCCGCAGGCAACATCACGTGGACACCGGCGCGCCAGGTTGCCGCAGTGGACAGCCTGTCGAGTACGAGCAGCATTCAGCCCGTCAACCTGCAACAGCAGACCGACATAACCACCGAAGCATCGCAGGAAGTGTTGGCGCAACTTTACCGCGATATCCTGCCCTCCATAGTCAACATTCAGGTGACGACGTTGAGCACCGTCAGCAACGGATTCAATCTCAATGAGATCCCCAGCGAAGGCCAGGGCAGCGGCTGGATCTGGGACGATACCGGCCACATCGTCACCAACAACCACGTCGTCGAAGACGCTGAGAGCATCACCGTCTACTTCTCCAACGGTGAGTGGACCGACGCCGCGCTGGTGGCCGCCGATCCCCAGGCCGATCTGGCCGTGATCAAGGTGACGCCCCCCGCCGACTTCCCGCTGCAACCGATCCCGTTGGCCGCGGACATACCCCCAGTGGGCTACACGGCGCTGGCTTTCGGCAGTCCCTTCGGCCTCAGCGGCACCATGACCCGCGGCATCATCAGCGCCGTGGGCCGTAGCTTCGCCGTCGGCTCGTTGACCGACTCTGGCGCGACCTACTCGCTGCCCGAAGTGATCCAGACCGACGCCGCCATCAACCCCGGCAACTCTGGCGGCCCGCTGCTTAATCTCAACGGTGAAGTGATCGGCGTCAACTTCGCCATTCGTTCCGAAGTGCGCGCCAATTCGGGCGTCGGTTTTGCCATCCCAGTAAGTGTGGTCCACCGCGTTGTGCCGGCGCTGATCGACCAGGGTTATTTCAACTATCCGTACCTTGGCATCGCAGGCAGCACGATCAACCCCATCATTGCCGAACGTCAGGAACTGCCTGAGGGTATGCTGGGTGTCTTTGTCTCACAGATTGCAGGTACACCTGCCCGCAACGCCGGCATCGAAGAAAATGACATCATCCTGGGCATCGACGACGTGGAAGTGCGCAGCTTCGAAGACCTGATCGGCTACCTGATCACGTCCACTGAGCCGGGGCAAGACGTGAACCTGCGCGTCTACCGCGACGGCGAAGAGCAGATCATCGAGTTGACCGTGGGCGAACGACCACGATAGCAGAAGAGGATGACGGACGACAGTCGCACCGGACGCTTCCCCAACCCGCCAGGTTTTTCTATCCTGGCGGGTTTTTCGTTCCAGACCCCCGTTCACGCCCCTACGTGGCGATTTCCGTTGTCGGTGGCCCGTCGTCCGTCGTCATTTGTATCTCTTCCTCCCCCCCTGACCAGCCCCCAAACCCATCCACCGATTGACGCTCACTCGGTCCGCGCCGCCTATGCTGGAGATTGGGTCTGCGATGGGCGGGCCGATCCCAGCCAACACAGGAGCGTGAACCATGAACTTCGGTGTCCCCAGAGAGGTGCGCCCGCGCGAATACCGCGTAGGGCTGACGCCTGCGGCTGTCGACGCGCTGGTGAAGCAAGGGCATCAAGTCTTTGTGGAGCGAGAGGCGGGCAGTGGCGCAGGCTTCGGCGACGAGGCGTATCGCGCTGTGGGCGGGCAGATCGTCTACAGCGCCAAAGAAGCGTACAAGCGCGCCGACGTGGTGGTGAAGATGGCGCGCCCCACCGCCGACGAATACGATCACTTCCGCACCGGCCAAACGCTGCTCAGCTTTCTGCAACTGGCCGTGGCCTCACCCGATCTGCTGGCAGCGCTGGCGCAGTGGTCGCTTACGACCATCGCCTACGAGATGATCCAGGACGAGCGCGGCCATCTGCCCGTCCTCCTGCCCACGAGCGAAGTGGCGGGGCGCATGGCCCCAATTGTGGCCGGTCAACTGCTGGAGAGCATCGGCGGCGGGCGCGGCATCCTGCTGTCGGGGATCCCTGGGGTGCCGCCCGCGGCGGTGGTGATCCTGGGGGCGGGCGTGCTGGGGGCCAACGCAGCCCGCGCCTTCTACGGCATTGGCGCCGACGTGACCGTGCTGGACAAGAACCTGCAAGCACTGCAACGCATCGACGACCACTTCCAGGGCCGCATCGCCACCATGCTGGCCACACCGTACAACATCGAGAAAGCCGTCTCCTTTGCCGACGTGCTCATCGGCGCGGCGTCGGTGCCGGGGGAGCGCGCCCCCATGCTGGTGAACCGCGACATGGTGCGATCCATGCGTCCGCGCGCCGTGATCGTAGACTACGCCATCGACAGCGGCGGCTGCATCGAAACGAGCCACCCCACGAACCTAGTCAACCCCATGTACGTCGAAGAGGGGATCGTCCACTACTGCGTGCCCAACGTGCCTGCGTTGGTGGCGCGCACCGCCAGCTATGCGCTGTCCAATGCGGTGCTGCCCTACTTGCAGTTGATCGGACGAAAGGGCATCGACGACGCGCTTAGTCAATGCGCCGAACTGCGCCGTGGCGTCAACACGCTAGATGGGAAGTTGATCCACCCATCCCTGGCCGCGGCGCAGACGGAGGATTGCGCATGAACTGGACGCACGTCTACCCCACCAAGGTGATGGACGCAGCCGCCGCTGTGGCGCGTGTGGCGTCGGCCAACCGCATCTACCTGGGCGGCGGCGCCGCGGTGCCGCAACGGCTCATCGACGCGTTGATGGCGCGCTCTGCCGACCTGCAAAATGTGGAATTGGTGCATCTGCTCCATTTTGGCCCCGCTCCCTACGTCAACGCCGCCTACGCCGGTCACTTTCGCCACAACGCGCTCTTCATCGGCCACAACGTGCGCCGCGCCGTGCAAAGCGGACAAGCCGATTTCACGCCCATCTTCTTGAGTGAAGTACCCAATCTCTTTCGCAATGGCCCCATGCCGCTGGATTTCGCCTTCGTGCAGGTGTCACCGCCCGATGAGCACGGTTTCTGCTCTTTCGGCGTCGAGGTTGGCTGCACCAAACCCGCCGCCGATGCCGCCCGCTTTGTCATTGCCGAGGTGAATCGTCAGATGCCGCGCACGCTGGGCGACAGCTTCATCCATGTGCGCGACATCGACGCCGTGGTGGAGGTGGACTATCCCATCCCCGAAGCGCCGCAGGGCGGGGCGTCGCCGGTGCATCGCCGCATCGGCGAGCTGATCGCCGAGATGATCCCCAACGAGGCGACGCTGCAAATGGGCATCGGCAGCATTCCCGACGCCGTGCTGGCCAATCTGCAGAATCACAAGAATCTGGGCATCCACACCGAACTTTTCTCCGACGGTGTGGTGGCATTGGTGGAAGAGGGCATCATCACCGGCTCAGCCAAGACGCTGCACCCTGGTAAGCTGGTGGCCGGCTTCCTCTTTGGCACGCAGCGGCTCTACAACTTCATCCAGGACAATCCCTTCGTGGAACTCCACCCGACGGACTATGTGAACGATCCTTTCGTCATCGCCCGCAATGACAAGATGATCAGCATCAACAGCGCCCTGGAAGTGGACCTCACCGGCCAGGTCGCCGCCGACTCCATCGGCCCCAGTTTCTACAGCGGCGTGGGTGGTCAGGTAGACTTCGTGCGCGGCGCAGCCCGATCACGCGGCGGAAAGCCCATCATCGCCCTCTCCGCCACCGCCAAAGACGGCGCTCTCTCGCGCATCGTCTCCTTACTGAAGCCGGGCGCAGGCGTCACCACCAGCCGCAACGACGTCCACTACGTTGTCACCGAGTACGGCGTGGCCGAGTTGTACGGTAGATCTGTGCGTCAACGCGCGCTGGCGCTGATCAACATTGCCGCGCCGCAGTTTCGCGAAGAATTGATGGTGCAGGCAAAGGAGTTGCACTATCTATAGCCCTCCTAACCAACTGACCAGCCGTGTTTCCCTCCGATTGTCCGGCGAAACACCACCTTAACTCCCGTAAACTTCTTTTGACTATCCCTGATAAGCGTTTGACCTCGATCCAAATCACGAGGAGAAATTATGACGGAGCATACCAAGATTACGCTTGATGCGAACGAGGCAACCGCCTACGTCGCACACAAGACGAACGAAGTGGTGGCGATTTATCCCATCACCCCCTCTTCCCCCATGGGTGAGTTCGCTGACGAATGGAGCGCTCACGGGGTACAAAACATCTGGGGCAGCGTGCCCCTTGTTGTTGAGATGCAGTCCGAAGGCGGCGCTGCCGGCGCCGTCCACGGCGCGTTACAGACAGGATCGCTGACTACGACCTTCACGGCCAGCCAGGGCCTGCTGCTGATGATCCCCAACATGTATAAGATCGCCGGTGAGTTGACGAGCACCGTCTTCCACATTGCGGCCCGTTCCCTGGCGGCGCAGGGGCTTTCCATCTTCGGTGACCACAGCGACGTGATGGCGGCGCGCGCCACCGGTTGGGCGATGCTCTTTGCCAACTCGGTGCAAGAAGCGCAAGACTTCGCCCTGATCTCGCAGGCGGCGACGTTGGCCAGCCGTGTGCCTTTCCTCCACATCTTCGATGGCTTCCGCACCTCTCACGAAGTCGCCAAGATCGAGCAGTTGAACGACGAAGAGATCCGCGCCATGATCAGCGATGAGATGGTGCAAGCCCACCGCGCACGTGGACTCTCGCCGGATCGCCCCTTCATCCGCGGCACGGCCCAGAATCCCGACGTCTACTTCCAGGCGCGCGAGACGGTGAACAGCTTCTACCTGAAGATACCGGCCATCGTGCAGGAGATGATGGACAAATTCGCAGCGTTGACCGGACGCCAGTACAAGCTGTACGACTACGTCGGCGCCCCGGATGCCGAACGTGTGATCATCCTCATGGGATCGGGTGCAGAAGCGGCCCACGAAGCCGTGGAATACCTCACGGCGCAGGGCGAAAAGGTCGGCCTGCTCAAGGTACGCCTCTACCGCCCGTTCGCAGTGGAACAGTTCATCAGCGCGTTGCCCAGCACAGTCAAAAAGATCGCCGTCCTCGACCGCACCAAGGAACCCGGCAGCGCCGGCGAACCGCTCTACGTGGACGTGGTCACCGCACTCAGCGAAAGCTGGAGCGACTTCCAGGACGGGCCGACCCCGCGCGCCGTTGGTGGCCGCTACGGTCTTTCTTCCAAAGAATTCACCCCGGCAATGATCAAGGGTATCTTCGACGAACTGAAGCAGGATCGCCCCAAGAATCATTTCACCATCGGCATCGTCGACGACGTCACCAACACCAGCCTCGACTACGACGCCGACTTCGACATCGAGCCGAAGAACGTCGTCCGCGCTGTCTTCTGGGGCCTGGGCGCTGATGGCACTGTCAGCGCCAATAAGAACTCCATCAAGATCATCGGTGAAGAGACCGACAACTTCGCCCAGGGCTACTTCGTCTACGACTCAGAAGAAATCCGGCGCACGCACCGTCTCGCACCTGCGCTTCGGCCCCAATCCTATCCGCAGCACCTATCTGATCAGCAATGCCAACTTTGTGGCTGTCCACCAGTTCGGCTTCCTGCAGCGGTACGACGTCCTCGGCCTGGCGCAGAAGGGCGCGACCTTCCTGCTCAACGCGCCGTTCGGCCCCGACGAAGTGTGGGATCAGATGCCGAAGACGGTGCAGAAGCAGATCCTGGACAAGGGGCTGAAATTCTACGTCATCGACGCCTACGCCCTGGCCGGTGAATTGGGCCTGGGGACCCGCATCAACACCATCATGCAGGCGGCCTTCTTCGCCATCAGCGGCGTCCTGCCCCAGGACGAGGCCATCGATAAGATCAAGTACGCCATCCGCAAAACCTACGGCAAGCGCGGTGAAGCGGTGGTGCAGAAGAACTTCGAGGCCGTCGACGGCACCGTGGCCCACCTCTACCAGGTGACAGTCCCCAGCGCGGTGACCAGCGAGATCGGCATGGCCGACGCCGTCCCCGCGGCAGCGCCCGAATTCGTGCAGAGCGTCACCGCCAAGATGATCACCGGCGATGGCGACGCCCTGCCTGTGAGCATGATGCCCATCGACGGCACCTACCCCAGCGGCACCACCAAGTGGGAAAAGCGCAACATTGCCATGGAAGTGCCGGTATGGGATCCCGATGTCTGTATCCAGTGCGGCAAGTGTGTGCTGGTCTGTCCGCATGCTGTGATCCGCAGCAAGGCTGCCGCTGCCGAGGAGTTCGAGAACGCACCCGAAGGCTTCCTCACGTCACCGGCGCGCTGGCGCGAGATGGACAACCTGCAATACACGCTGCAAGTGGCTATGGAAGACTGCACCGGCTGTGCGCTGTGTGTGGAAGTCTGCCCGGCCAAGAACAAGCGGGCTGTGGGGCGCAAGGCCATCAACATGGAACCGCAACTGCCGCTACGTGATCAGGGTCGCGCCAACTGGGATTTCTTCCTAGAACTGCCGGACTACCCGCGCAACGGTCACAACGAAAATGGCACCGTCACCGTCGATCCTGTCCCCGATAGCTACGGTTCGCTGGAATTCAAGAATGTGAAGAACGTCCAGTTGCTTGAGCCGCTCTTCGAGTTCTCGGGCGCCTGTGCCGGCTGTGGTGAGACGCCGTATCTGTCGCTGTTGAGCCGCCTCTTTGGTGATCACACCATCGTGGCCAACGCCACCGGCTGCTCCAGCATCTACGGCGGCAACCTGCCCACCACGCCGTGGGCCGTGAACAAAGACGGCCGTGGCCCTGCCTGGAGCAACTCGCTCTTCAGAAGACAACGCCGAGTTCGGCCTGGGCATGAGCCTTACCCGCGAAAAGCAGAATAGCTATGCTCAGGAACTGGTCGGTCACCTGCGCGGCATCATCGGCGAAGACCTGGCCGACGGCCTGATCAGCGCCGATCAATCCGACGAACACGGCTTGGACGAACAGCGCAAGCGAATTTCTCAACTCAAAGACAAGCTGACGGCGGCGCTCGCCGAAGGCAACCTCGACAGCGCAACGTCGGCGCGGGTCCGCGACCTGGTGAGCCTGGCCGACGCCCTGGCCAAGAAGTCGATCTGGATCGTGGGCGGCGACGGCTGGGCCTACGACATCGGCTACGGCGGTCTCGATCACGTGCTGGCCAGCGGGCGCAATGTCAACATCCTGGTGATGGATACCGAAGTCTACTCCAACACCGGTGGGCAGTCGTCCAAGGCGACGCCACTGGCTGCGGTGGCCAAGTTCGCCGCCGGCGGCAGGGCCACACCCAAGAAGGATCTGGGCATGATGGCCATGAGCTATGGCAACGTCTACGTGGCTCAGATCGCGATGGGCGCCAGCGACGCACAGACGGTGCGTGCCTTCCTCGAAGCTGAATCGTGGGATGGCCCGTCGATCATCATTGCCTACGCCCACTGCATCGCCCACGGCATCAACATGGCCAAGGGCATGGATCAGCAGAAACTGGCCGCCGACACCGGCTACTGGCCGCTCTTCCGCTACGATCCGCGGCTCAAGGAACAGGGCAAGAACCCGTTCCAGTTGGATTCAAGAAAACCCAAGGCGCCGCTGGAAAGCTATATGTACAACGAAAATCGCTTCCGCATGTTGCAGTCGAGCCAGCCGCAGGCCGCGGAGATGCTGCTCAACGCTGCCCAGCAACATGTCCTCGAGCGGTGGCACAAGTACGAAGAACTGGCCAAACAAGAGCAACGCAACGCCGAACACAGCAAGGCGATTGAGTCATAAGCCAAGATTGTTCCACTGAACCGAATGTGGTCCGGCGTAGCTCGCTGCGCCGGACCACATGCCACACCGGAATGATCTGAACTGAACCGGGTTCCGCATTGGAGGACTGTAATGGATCTCTCGACTACCTACCTGGGTATGAAACTCAAAAACCCGATTGTGCCGTCGGCGTCGCCTTTGTCCACATCGTTCAGCGGTATCCGCCGCTTGGAAGATGCCGGCGCCTCGGCCATCGTCATGTACTCGCTGTTCGAAGAACAGATCAACTACGAAAGCCACTGGATCGACCACTACCTTTCGTACAACACCAACGCCTACGCCGAAGCGCTGGACTATTATCCCGATCTGGAACGCTACAATGTCGGCCCCGATGAATACCTGAACCTAATCTGGCGCGCCAAACAGAGCGTGGAAATCCCCATCATCGGTAGCCTCAACGGCGTCTCCACCGGTGGCTGGACCGAATACGCCCGCAAGATCGAAGAGGCCGGCGCCGACGCGCTGGAACTCAACCTTTACTACATCCCCACCTCCACCACACAGGACGCGGCAACTGTTGAATCGATGTATCTTGATGTGGTGCGCGATGTCAAGCGCACCGTGTCTATCCCGGTGGCGGTGAAGGTTGGCCCGTACTTCAGCTCCTTTGCCCACATGGCTACCCAGTTTGCCGACGCCGGCGCCAGTGCCCTGGTACTCTTCAACCGCTTCTATCAGCCCGATTTCGACTTGAACGAACTGGAAGTGGTGCCGCACCTGGTGTTGAGCAACTCCAACGAGCTGCGCCTGCCGCTGCGTTGGGTTTCCATCCTCTATGGTCGCATCCCTGTAGACTTCGCCATCACCAGTGGTGTACACACCTACACCGACGTGCTCAAGGGGCTGATGGCCGGCGCCAACGTCACCATGATGGCATCTGAACTGCTGCGCAACGGCGTGGAACGCATCAGCGATATCCTCACCGAGATGACGCAGTGGCTGGAAGAACGGGAATACGAGTCTGTCGAACAGATGCAAGGCAGCATGAGCCAGATCAATGTAGCCGAACCCGCCGCCTTCGAGCGGGCCAACTACATGAAGGTGCTCCAGTCCTGGCGCACGGACCCGACCAGCGTCCTCCTGGGCTAACGCGAATCGGTTCGTCCGACGCACAGATGATGAGCGCATCCAAAGGCGAAGGCTGTCCTTCACTGGGCAGCGTTCGCCTTTTGGTTCGGAGATATTGTATGTGATTGGTGGTTGGTGATTGGGTCTGGTATCAGCATCCCAATCACCTGTCACCAATCACCAATCCCCAACACAGGAGGCAAGCAATGACGCTGGCCGAGAAGAAGTTCCATCAGAAATCTGCTGTAGTGGATTGGATGACGCAGACCCCCACCACCATTGCCGGGGATGCACGGCTCATCGAGGCGTACAACCTGATGAAGGAGAACGAGTTCCGCCGCTTACCCGTGGTGAAACGCAACGGTGAACTGGTCGGCATCATCACCATGAGCGACATCCACCAACATGTCCCCTTCTTCCCCGAAGATCCCGAGATCGAGGTCGATCTTCCTCTGATGACCACCACCGTACAAGAAATCATGTCTTGGGATCCCGAGACGATCAGCCCCAACGCTACCATCCAAGAGGCAGCGGAGCTGATGCTCGACGCCCAAGTGAGCGGCCTGCCCGTGGTGGAACATGATCGCGTCGTCGGCATCATCACCGAATCGGATATCTTCCGGCTGGTAATTGAGAGCTGGTCGAACGACTAGAAAGGACAATGTGATGGCAACGCGAATCCTGGTTGCCTACGCCAGTGCCAGCGGTTCGACCGCTGAAGTGGCCGAAGCCATCGGCGGCGTACTGCGCCAAATGGACGTGACAGTCGACGTACAGAACGTCGCCGATGTGAAATACCTGCGCGTTTACGATGCCGTGGTGGTGGGCAGCTCGATTCATGGTGGGCGATGGCTGGCCGAAGCGATTCAGTTCATCGAGCAGTTCAAACGCGATTTGGCTGGGCTGCCCGTGGCCTATTTCACCACCTGCCTCACCATGGCCAAAGACGACGAAGAAAGCCGGCGTATCGTGCTTTCGTATATGGACCCTGTGCTGCGCCTTGCCCCCGACATCAAGCCGGTGGGCCTTGGGCTTTTTGCCGGTTCGCTAACTGATCAGCAAAGCCTGACGATGAAGCGCGATGTCTTCCCCAAGGGCGACTACCGCAACTGGGATCGCATACGCAAATGGGCGGCGGAGATTAGCCTGCGCCTCACCGATCCGCTGCACGATGATCGCGGTTCGTTGGTTGTCAGCGGCGCCGTGCTGAGCTACAACGATCCCTCGGAATCGAGACCGGCTGATCTGGATGCGGACAGCGCCGAGAGCAGCAAAGCCCATGTCGGCTGGGCCAATCTGCAAAGCAGCAATTTGCAGGGGGCCAACCTGGTGCGCGCCAACATGATGGGCGCAGATCTGCGCCGCGCCGATCTCAGCCGTAGCAACCTGTCACAGGCTGTGCTCAACGGCGCCAATCTCGGCCACGCCAACCTGCACGGCTGTGATCTTTCCTTCGCCGACCTGAGTTGGGCCGATCTCACCGGCGCCGATCTCACTAATGCTAATCTCACCGGCGCCAACCTGGTTTGGGCGAACCTTACCCGCGCCAAACTCGAAGGCGCCATCCTCGAAGGCGCCCACTACAACAGCCAGACCCTTTGGCCGCGCGGTGAAATCCCACACGGTTACGGCGATCTGGTGTCGGTGTCGTTTTTCTGAGTCAAGCCAGAGGATGATCCACGAAGTCAGAGGATGATCCACGAAGGCACACGAAGGCACACGAAGAAGAGAAAAGCTGTCCTGCTAATCCTGGAATCCGTGTCCCTCTCTTCTCCTCTTCATGTATCTTCGTGTGCCTTCGTGGATCGATGTTTTTCTGAGTTTGCCTAGGTAGACCGAAGGCGAATCAGTTCATCAGTAGATCGCCAACCACGTCTCCAAAAAACGTCGCCCCGCTGTATCCAACCCCCCATCGAGGACAAACGGCAGCGCCCGCACGCGCACCGGCCCGATCCGTTCGTCGAACGGGCGCGTCGGCGCTGTCGGGTAGACAAGGATCGCTTCGGTGGCCTGCTTGGCCGTGGCGTAGGCCACTACCTGCGCCAGATCCGCCGCGGACGGCCCCGCGCCCGCCGCTTTGTATTTCGTGTCCAGCACCGCCCGCGGCGCACCTGTCTCGGCGTTGTAGACCACCATGTCCACCACGAAACTGTGGCCGACGCCCTCGCCGAAGTTGAGCCGTTCTTGCACTCGCACCCGCAGATCCGGGCCGACGTTCGCCTTCACCCAACCGGCCACGAAACGTTCGTAAAGCCGCGCCATGTCCACGAGGAAGGCAGGCATCTCCCGATCCCCCGCCGTGAGCGCAGGCCCACTCTGATCCAGGAAAAAACGACACAGCGCGTGCAGTTCGCGGTAATCCTGGTTGAGTTGGTTGTACTCTTGCTGTTCGATCTCCGCCGCGGTGACGATCTGCAACGACACGCTCCCCGCCAGTGTGCGGTAGAGATGACGGATCGTTTCGCTGGTGGCCGCGCTGCAGAAACCGCTGTGCAGGATCGACCACAGCGTCCACAACAGGATCTGGTTCTCCGCCACATCCGCGGTCGGTTCGTCGTAGCGGCAGTGGACTCGCCCAGGCTGCGTTGCTGTCAATGTGCGCGCCAGGTTGATCTGTCCGCGCACGAACGATAGATCCTGGCGGCGGGTGGTGTAGCTCTCGTACAGCCCGGCCCGGTAGCGGCGGTGGATGCGCCGCGTCAACAGCAACGCCAATTGCTCGAAGAACTCGTTCAGCGTATCGCAGCGGAAGATGGCGTCGCCCAGGTGCAGCATGTCCAGGGCATAGGCGACCTCGATCATGCGAAAGAGATTGCGCAACGGTATTTTCGGCTGCAACCACAGCCCAAGCCGCGCAGACAGCGCCAGATAGCCCACCCAGCCCTGCGCCGTCAACTGCCAGTGGCCGTCCGTCTTCGGTGACGGAAACTCCACCGCCACGAAGCGCCCGTACCGCTGCCAGAACCGTTCGCCCTCGTCCTGGCGCAGCGCGGACGCGGGCAGACGTAGCGGTGTGTACTCGGTCAACTGTGCCACTTCGGGCAGGGGCTTCATGTGGCCCGTCCTTGCCTCTCGCCCAGGATCTCATCGGCCAGCGCCGACCAGCGAAACGGCGCGATCATCTCCGATCTGTCGAAGAAAAACGCTTCCAGATACGGCTCTACTTCGGTCTGCCACACCGCGGGCATCGTCTGCACCAGGTCAGCGCGCAAGAAGAAGGTGACGCCCAGCGCGTAGTCCACATCGCCGATGTCGCGGTTGAGCCGCCGCAACACCGTCACCAGGCGTTCCACGGGAAAGCCTGTTTCGTGGGCGTTGTGAAAATGGCGCAAAATGTCGAAATCGGGGTAGAGCGCCAGGAAGGCGAAGCGCCGACGCAACGCCGCGTCCACCAGGGCGATGGAGCGATCCGCCGTGTTCATGGTACCCAAAATGCGCACGTTGGCCGGAATGCGCAGGTGACCGCCCGCCGCCAGCGCCAGCGACTGCTCACGGTATTCGATCAACTGCATCACCTCGCCGAAAACACGCGCCAGATCGGCGCGGTTGATCTCGTCGATCACCAGCACACAGCGTCCGCGGCGACGGGCGGCTTCGGCGCAGAAGCGCACAAAGAGACCGGGTGTGAGGCGGTACGTCAGCCTGCCGTCGGCGTCGGCCACCGGTCGAATGCCCTGTACGAAATCTTCGTAGGCGTAGGCGGGATGGAACTGCACGCTCTCCACAAAACCGTCGTCGCCGCCTGCCAGGTGTAGCGCCAACTGCGCCGCCACGTAGCTCTTGCCCGTGCCTGGCGGGCCGTAGAAGATCGCCTGCCCCTTGCGCTCCACGGCGTCGACCCAAGTTGCCAATTGGCTCTCGCTGAACCCACTTTCTGCCGCGATCTGTGCCAGTGTTCTCTTGGGGGGAGGACCGGAGCGAGATCCCGCCGCCGCATACGGTGACGGCGTTTCGCGCAACACGCCCCGCGCCGGCTCATGGGTGACTCCGATTTCGCCATCTTCGCCCATGTCGGCGGATTCGGCGACACTCGGCTGCGCCGCGGGGTCGCGCTTGTCCATCACCAGCGGGGCGCTTGCCAGGGCGTGAAATCGTGCGGCGTCGATGGACTGGAAGTCGCGGGGCTTGTCTAGGGCGTCACCGGGCCGGCGACGCTGGAGATCCGTCCACTCTACCGGGCGGCAGTGGCCGCGCTCTGCGTCGGGGACGAAGTAGTAGAAGCCGGTGATCACGCCTGTCCCCAGCACTTCGCCGGTGAAATTGACGACTGCCACAGCGTCGCCGGGCTGGACGCGCGCTGCGAAGGGCCAGAGTGCGTCGATGCTGCGTTTGGTTGCGCCGGGCGTCTGCGCGGCCAGTTGATCGCGCATTGCGTTGAATTCGGCGCGCCCGATGTCGCTCAGATCGCCCAGTTCGTCGTAGCCCAGCGCCATGAAGCCACCGCTGCGCCAGGCATCCCATTGGTTGCCGCCCGGCGCGCTCTCGTCGAGGCGGATCAGCCAGTAGTGGGTGTGGCGGAAGTTGTACTGTTCAACCGTCACCAGCCAGTCGCAGAAGAGATCGAAGCGATCTACCGGCGCCAATTCGAGTTCGGGCGGTACGCCACCCACATCGGCGATGCGTTGCACCAATTGCAGCGCCGCCGCGTTGGCTGCGGGGTAGTCGGTGAGATCGGCGGAGACGCGGCGATGACCGAAGAAGTTGACCACACGCAGGCTCTTGCTGTGCATGATCGCGAAATCATCGGGCCGCAGCGCGTTGAGGATGGGCGATAGCGCGCCGCTCTGGAAGCCGATGGTGAGCGGGTGTTGGTGGAAGCGCAGGCAGGCCGCGGCCAGCTCCGCCGGATCTTCGACGCAGGTGCGCACAAAATCGAGGAGGGCGGCGGCTTTTTGCGTCCACTGTTCGGGGCGCGCCAGCCTAACTGCTCATGCAGCTGGCGCACGTCGCCGCTGAGGACGGCGCTGTTGTGGATCCATGCGTTGCGGGCGGTTGGTGGCTGTGTCGGCGTGGGGCAGTAGTTGCGTCAACACCGCGTCGGTGACGTCTTCGCCGCGAGCTGCGTCCGCGATGGCGCGGTAGGCGAAGATCGCCTGACGCCGCGCCTGTGTCACCTGCGCCGCGTATTGTTGCGCCGCCGCCGAAGTGACATAGCGCGTAAGGAATTTGTGATAAGCGTCGAGAAACCGTTGATCCAATGCCACCGTCGTTTGCACGCCCCAATCCCCGGTCACGAATCACCAATCATCTGAATCCAACCTGCATCAGGGACCAATCGCCATGCGCGCTTTGCGGAAGACGACGATCAGCGGCGCGTCGGGTGCAGGCGTCGCCGTCACCTGGCGGAGGATGGCGTAGATCATGCGCCATGCCGCCGGGTCGCGGCGCGCCAGCGTCACCGGATCGTCGTAGAGAAGGAGCAACCCCGGCGCGGACCGCCACGACGGATCGACAAGCATTTCCTCGAAGGCGTCCAAGTTGTGGCCGAAGTAGCCGGGAAAGCCGCACGCCGCCGTCATCTGTGTGAGGAAGGCGTGCTTGTCTGCGATTTCGCCGCCGCGCAGGTGACAGGCCAACCAACCGTTCGCCGCGGCCGTGGCCAGGATCTGTGTTTCGTCGGCATCTTCCGAAATGCGAAAAAGCCCCGATTGCCCGCCCTGTTCCAGCAATTTCATCAGCGCGCTGCTCATCGGATCACCTCGCGGAAGGAATCGTAGTGATCATCGGTGTAGTAGAGTTCGCCTTCGCTGCCCGTCACAATGCGCCGCGCCCCGCGGTCGGATGAGCCGGGGGTGATCACGGTGTATTCGTGGTAGTAACCCTGGTTGTGCAATGGCAGGATGCGTTCGCGGTTTTGGAAGATGATGCCGTCGCGGCTGAACGGAAAAGGGCCACCCGCGTCGATCAGTTCGATGGTCTCCTGCGCTTGCACGGGGAGATCGTCGAAGGCGACGGTGGGCAGTCCGCTGCGGCTGCGTTGGGGTGTGGCTGGGGCGGGGGGGGCGCGGGTTCGCTGGGATGTGGGTGTCGCCGTGGCCGGCGGCGGCGTGGACGTGTCAGTGGGCGCGACGACGGCGCGATCCTCGGCGGTGGGCGGCACAGGGGTGGCGGTGGCCTGGGCCACCGTTGTCGGCTGCACTGTAGCTGTGGCAGTGTCTGTGGCTGTGGGGGGCGCGTCCTGTGTGGCGAGGGTGATGGGCGTCCCTTCGCCCAGCACGGCGTCGAGGACTTCGGTGGGCAGTGTGCCGGTCTGCCAGTAGATCACGGCCATCAGCCCAAGTACGACGATCAGCGTTCCCAGAGAAAGCCGACGATTGCCGCCAGGTTTCTGCGATCCTCTGCTCATACGCTCCTTCTTCTCTGCTTCATTGCGACAGTTTAGTCGCGACGATGGTTGTTCAGCAGAGATGGTATCCCGCAGAGCCTGTTTTGTCCAACTCATTCATGATCTGGCTGCAACCGACGAGTATCCGTGTGGATCTGTTCTATGATCACTGCATTTATGATCGCTGCACTGGTGAATAGCAGTCTTTGCCGTTGCGCTTGGCGCGGTAGAGTTCCTGATCTGCCTGGTGGATCAACTTTTCGTAGTCGCTCTGATCGACGTACTGCGCCAGCCCTGCGCTCAGTGTCACTGCGAGTTCAGGGTGAAGTGTGCGCCAAGGATAGTCGCGCACGGCGTCGAGCAGCCTCTCTGTGAGTACAGCGGCTGTACCCAGGAAGGCGGCAGGGAAGATGACCACGAATTCCTCGCCACCGTAGCGGGCAACGGTATCGGTGGGGCGCAGGTTGTCTTGGAAGAGCCGTGCCACGATGCGCAGCACCTCATCGCCCACCACATGCGAGAAGCGGTCGTTGATCTCCTTGAAGTTATCCACATCGCAGATCATCACGCTGAGTGTGTCTTCGTACTTTCTGGCTTCCGCCACATACTGCGACAACGTCTCGTGGAGATAACGCCGGTTGTAGACTTCGGTGAGGGGATCAATTTTGCTCAGTCGTTCCAGTTCTTGGTTGCGCTGTTCGAGTTCGGCTTTGGCCGCGGCGAGGGCTGCTTCGATGCCGCGACGTTCCACGATCTGCTGTTCGAGTTGGGCGCTACGTAGGTAGAGCGTTTCACGATCTTTGATGGCTTGCTCTGTGTCGAACTTAACCATCAGCTCGTGGATCTGCTGCGCTGCGATCTTTTCCTGGTGCTCGTTGTTCAAACGATAGCAGATTTCGTGGTGGAACAACGCATGTTCAAAGTCCCCTGCAGCCTTGTGGGCCAGATATAGGTTGTGGTGAAGCCATGCAAGCGCGCCGGCGGGGCGCTGTGTTGCCTGGTGTAGCTTTTCCACCTGCCGGAAACAATCAATGGCGGCGCTATAGTCCTTGGTCATGTAGTAGCTTTCACCCAGCGCATGTAGGGCATCGGCGAAGAAGCCGACATTGGCCATATCGCCACGAAGACCCGTTGTGGCTTGGAGCAGTGCAGCACGTGCGGCGCCAAGAATGCCCATCGCCAGATAGACACGCCCAATGCCGATCAACGTGATGTAGGTCTGTACATGATCGGCCATTGCCTCTTGCCTCTTCAGCGCTTCCTGGTACGCATCTAGTGCACTGGGGAGGTTATCGAGTTCTTCATAGGAGACACCCATGTTGTATAGTGCCTTTGCCGCCAATTTGGGGTGTGGCTTGCGCGCTTGGCGCACCACCATGCGGTATTGCTGAATCGCCTTGGCGAATTCGCCCATGTTGGCATACACGGCGGCGATGGTGTTTGACAATAGACACTGTTCAATATGCCCCTGGGTGTGGAAGAAACGATCCAGCCGGTCGAAACCTAGATTCTCTGCAAGTTGCATGGCCGAAACCAGGTTGTGCAGCGCGTCGCCGTAGTTACCCAGCCCAATATGGACACGCCCAATAATGCGATATGTGCGGACCTGCCACTCAGGTTGATCAAGCTGTTCGTGTAGAGCCTGCGCACGCTGTAAGGCGGCCATTGCCGCATCGAATTCATGTGTAGCTTCCAGCGCGTTGCCTAATTCAACCAGTGCCTCGGCCAGCAGCAGTTCGTCGGTGTTGGCCTCGCAGAGTGTGATCGCTTCGCGTAGAGCCGCCACGGCGCTGTGAAGATCTTGACGCAGTTCATTTGCGCAAGCGCCGAGTGTAATCAGACTGCGTCGTAAGGCGACCATGTCCTCTTGCCGACGGCCAATTGTCTCAGCCTCTCTGGCGAGGGTAAGTGCCTTCTGTGGGTTTTTGTAGCGTAGTATCCATGCCTGGTGATTTATCTCGGCGAGGTTGGTCGTCGTGTCTTCTGTGGTCGGCGTTGTGCAGTAGAGTGTTTGGTAGTAGCAAATCATAGATCAATTAGACATGGGTAGTGGATTGGGATCGAATTGCGTACCCGAACCTTGCGGTCGAAGTAAACCATATCGTGCAAGTTGGTATGGAAATAGTGCTCCACTACTATTGCAGAAAATGCGCTATCAACAATCGTGACAATATCGTATGAATCGTGTCTACTACTTGAGGTATCTGCAAAACTGGCGTAATTGATAAGTTGTTTACGTACGCACTTGAAGAATTTAACATGAGCCGTCGTAAGGTAATGGTGACCGGGGCATCTGGCCTCATCGCGAGTCTGCTTCTCCCTGCGCTGCGCGAACGCTATGATCTCGTGCTCGTGGATGTCCGGACAACAGATCGCAACGGCGTCGAGGTGGATGGCGTCCAGATCGCCAACCTGGCCGACAAGAACCGAGACGCCTACCGTCATCTCTTCGGCGGGGTGGATGCAGTGGTGCATCTCGGCTTTCTGAACACCCACGAAAAGGACAACGTCGATCTCTACTTCCAAAACGAGATGATCAACGTGCAGATGGCCTACAACATCTACCAGGTGGCCTGGGAGGAAGGGGTGCGCCGCGTCGTGATGGCCAGCTCCAACCACGCCGCCGACTACTACGAGCCGCTGATCCTGGAACACCGCTGGGACTTCGTGACGCCCGACATGCGCGCCTTATCGGACAACTACTATGGCTGGGCCAAGGAAGTCTACGAGCATTTGGGGTTTGTATTTGCGGTGGGGAAGAACAACGGCAGCCCGCTGGAGAATGTGCAGATCCGCATCGGCGGGCCGCGTGAAACCGATCTGGATACGATTGAACTCGGGGATCTGGTGAGGATGCGCCGGGCGTTGGCCGTTTACATCAGTCAACGCGATCTGGCGCAGTTGGTGATCAAAAGCATCGAAACCGAGGACATCCACAACGAGCAAGGTGTGCCGTTCCAGGTGGTCTACGGTATCAGTGAGAACAACCAGGCGTTCTGGGGATTGGCCAACGCCCGCCGCGTGCTTGGGTACGCGCCGCAGGACAACAGCGAACTGCGCTTCGCCAACAAGATCCAGCAGCACATCAAGGCCGCGCAGGCGCGGGGATCTTAACTACGTTGTTGGCTTGTCCTCGCCATCCGCTTCAGCGTCTGTCTGCGCTGTGGGCGGTTGAACCGGCTGCGTATCTGTCGGTTCGGCCGCCACAGCCGTGGACGGCGCGGGCGGGTCTTCTTTGTGCAATTCCTCGTTGAAACGTGCGATAGCCTGATGCACGTCACGGCGCCGCGTGCCCAATTTTCTGCCCAGCCCTTTCATGAAGCCGTCGAGCATGCTGTCTTTTTTGGCCATGTATCACCTTCTCTCCGTTTCAAGATCACGTATGCCATGTGGGATTAGTTTCGTACAGAGTGCTTCAACATGCAAGAACAAAAAAGAACCTCCTGGATCAATCCAGGAGGTTCTTTGGTACGCCCGGTAGGATTTGAACCTACGACCCTTAGCTCCGCAAGCTAATGCTCTATCCACTGAGCTACGGGCGCAAAATGGCGGGGAGGGAGGGATTTGAACCCTCGAGGGACATTGCTGCCCCTACCCACTTAGCAGGCGGGCGCACTCGACCGGGCTATGCGACCTCCCCACACAAGTAGTTTGCAGTTGTATGTCAGGCTGCGAACTAGGCGGAGGGAGAGGGATTCGAACCCCCGGTGACTTGCGCCACAGTTGTTTTCAAGACAACCGCCTTCGTCCACTCGGCCATCCCTCCAGGCCGAAAGACTTCGTTCACACTGACTCAAGCAGTATACATGGCCGCCGACGGGCTGTCAAATTTACTGCTTCAGCAGGTACATCAAATTTCACTTCTGCATTTCACCTATCACGCGCTGGATTTGTGATAACAGCGGTGGTAGTTGGTGTGTTGGGATATCGTCTATGCCTCACTTGGGGATATCTCACTCCCCGCACTTGTCCTGCCACCTGAGTTGCACCCGCTTTGAGTACCGAGTAATGAGTAGCGTTATGTAGACCTACTCATTACTCGGTACTCATGTCATTAAGGCGGGTGAGCACGCCCTCGTGCGGGTCCACTCCAGTAGAGCCGCACGGGGCGTGCTCATCGCGATATTCGAGCGCGGATCGCACAGACTGACTCGTACTCATTCATCTTCACCGTGCCGTGATCGACGGCAAGAAGATCTCCGTTGTCCGTTGCCTCCATCTTCTGCCGCCGCGGCTGCCAGCAGCGTCAGTTTGTAGAAGCGGTTGACGTTGCGCAACGCTGCAAAGAGACGGCTGTGGACCGTGTCCACGGCCAGGCCGAACGGATCGGTGCCCATTGGCAGGGTGGCGAACACGCGGTTCGTCTCACTGTTGATGATGCTCACCGTGCCGTCGAAGTTGTTGGCCACGAAGACACGGCTTGTCACCGCGTTGGCGGCGATGCCCATGCCGCCCACCTGCGCATCCGACGACGCGCCACTGTTGCCCACCTGGATCTGCGCCTCGCGTGTGATGTAGAACCGATCCACGTCGGACATGCGGTAGGCGTCCACGAACCAGCGACCGTCGGCCACTACGTATTGGATGTAGAGCCTGCGCCCAGTGGACTGGTAGACCGCGGTGAAGGGGACCACCCGATCCATGCCTGGCCCCGGTGTGATCGACGGACCATCGTTGCGCCAGCGCGTGGCGTCGTGGTACAGCACCCGTGCGTTGCCCGAATCGCGATTCACCACCACGAACAGATTGTGATCTGTCACCGCGGTGATGCCGAACGGCCCGCCTCCTGTCGAGCTGAGTGTGTCCACCAGCGTCATGTTTTGGATGATCGCCACATTGCCACTACTGTGGATCGCCACGGCCACGGCGTCCAGCGCGGGCAGGAAGGCCATGCCGGTGGCGCCGCTGCCGATGGTGATCGTGTGGATCACCTGGAGCGTTGTCGCGTCGTAGATCCACACGTCGCCGCTGGTGTAGTTGGCCACGTAGATTCGGTTGCGCGCCTCGTCGATGACCAGCGGCCACGGACCGTCACCGGTAGGCACGCGCACCAGCACCTCGTTGCTGTCGGCGTCAAGCTTGAAGAGTTCGTCGCTGCCGTTGCTGGTGATGTACACCGCATTCTGCCCGCTGTGGTAGGCCAACTGCTTGGGATGCGCCAAACCGGTGACGTTGCACCCATCCGCCGGGCAGGCCACATCACCCACCACCGGCGTCGGCGTCACTGTCGCCGTGGGGAAGTCGGTCGGCGTTGGCGTCGGTGTCTCTGTCGGCGTCGGCGTCATCGTCGGTGTGGCGGTTGCCGTCGGCGTCGGCGTAGGCAGCGGCTTCTGTAGGAAGATCTGCGGCGCGTAGTAGTTGGCGTCGAAGACCAGCGGCGACTCCGTCGGATCGTCCAGCACCGGCGTCTCGGGGTTGTCGGTGGGAATGTCGATTTCGCCGTCGGAGCTGACCATGCCCTGGTTGGAGATCTCCGACACCGCTGCCGCCAGGCTCGAGGACACCTGCGCCAGGAACGAGATCTGCACCGCGCTGTTGCCGGGGATCTCGCCGATGTCGACCACCACCATCGTGTCGCCGAGGCTGTTGCCCCCCGTCACTGCGCCCAAGGACGTGCGTACCGATCCCACCACCAGCTTCGTAGACGGATCCAGCACGTCGCGGAAGATCACGCCGGTGGACGGCTCGCTGCCCATGTTCAGCAACTCGATCTGGTAGAGCACAACGTCGCCGGGGTCGATGTCGCCGTCGTCCAGCAGATCGCCGTAGATGCTGTCGCTCTTGTACGCCTCCAATACGGTGGAGACGCCCAACTGCGTGCCTGTCACGTCCTCGAAGACAGGCGTGTCCGGGTCGTTGGTCTGGCCCTGGCCGAAGTTGTCGCCGCGGAAGGTCGCCTGATTCGAGATGCGCGCCAGCCCCGGCGCCAGGTTGTCGTTGATGCGCACGGCGTAGCTGATCTGCACCACCTCACCCGCGGGGACGTCGCCCACCGCCACGCGGATCGTCTTCGCGCCGGCGCTGTTGCCCACGTCCACGCTGCCCTGGCTGCTCTGCACCGTGCCGATCTGCAACGTTGTGTTCTCGTCCGGCGTGTCCTCGAAGACGACGCCTGCCGCGGTCGCCGCGCCCTGGTTGCTCAGCGTCACCTGGTAGAGCAGGACATCACCGGCGCTGACGTTGCCGCTGCCGTCGTTGTCCTGCCACAGGCTGTCTTCCTTCTCGCCCACCAGCAGCGGACGCAGCGCCACCGAAATGCGCGTGGGGTCGCCCACTTCTCGGGTTTCGGGGTTGTCGGTGCGCACGGCGGGCGATTCCTTGCTCAACACCGTCCCCTGGTTCTCGATGACAACCAGATCGTCGGGCAGATCATCGGCGATCAGCACCAGGTAGCTGATCGTGGCCTGGCCGCCCGCGGACAGCGACCCCAGCGCCACGCGGATCGTGCTGTCGCCGCCGGTGTTGCCCTGCGTCACCGACCCCTGGCTGCTCTGCACCGTCCCCATCACCAGCGCGGTGTGACGGTCCGGCGTATCGCTGTAGATGACCTCGCTTGCCGTGGCGTTGCCCTGGTTGCGCACCGTCACTTTGTAGACGAGCACATCACCGGGGCCGGCCAGCCCGTCGCCGTTGTCGTCGGTGACCAGGCGCACCTGCTTGTGCGCGCTCAGTTTCGGTTTCAGCGCCAACTGCACCACTGTGGCGTCGCCCACTTCGCTGCTGTCGGGATCGTCGGAGCGCACGCCGGGGAAGTTGCCGCCGCTCACCAACGCCTGGTTGCGGATCTGCGTCACCCCGGCAGGGAGGACCGACGCCACCGCGGCTCGGTAGCGGACCGTCACCGACGCCGCCGCGGCGATGTCGCCAACCGCCGCCGAGATCAGCCGGTCACCGCTGTCTACCGTAGCGGGGACACTCACGCTGACCGACCCGGCCACCAGTTTGGTGTTGACGTCGAGGCTGTCCACAAGCGTCACCGCCTGCGCCGCCGCGCCGCCGCTGTTGACAATCTGGATCTCGTACTCGATCACGTCACCTGCGCCGGGGCGACCGTCATTGTTCTGGTCTACGGCCAGGAAATCCCGCTTGTGCAGCTTGATCTCCGGCGTCAACTGCCGGAAGGTGACGGTAGGATCGTCGCTTTCCGCCGTGTCCGGGTCGTCGGTGAGGACGGCGGGGCGCTCCTTGCTGAGGACGACGCCCTGGTTGCGCACCGTCTTGAGGCCCACCGGCAGCCCAGCGGCCACGACGTCGAAACGGATGTCCACACGTGCGCCCGCGGCCAGCACGCCCACGTTGATCTGAATGGCGGCGTCGCCGATCTGGTTGCCCTTGGCGATGCTGCCACGGCTGCTGCTGACGCTGTCGGGCAGGATCTGCGTGTAGCCGTCGGGCGTGTCCTGGAAGGTGACATTGGTGGCGGCCACGCTGCCCACATTGCGGATCGAGATGTCGTAGGTGAGCACGTCACCTCTGTCGAAGCGCCCGTTGTCGTTCTGATCGAAGCTCAACGTGTCGCGTTTGGTGGCCAGCAGCCAGGGCAGGCCCGCAGGCGCTCGCGTCGGCGTCGGTGACGGTGTGCGTGACGGCGTCAGCGTCGGTGTTGTGGTCGATGTCCGCGAAGGCGTGAAGGTTGCTGTGGCCGTCGACGTCGGCGTGAACGACGGCGTCTGGGTGGGCGTCATCGTCGGCGTGGCCGTGGACGTCGCGGTCGGTGTCGGCGCGGACGTCGGTGTCGGCGTCGCCGTGCCGGTGGGCGTTGCGGTCTGTGTCGGCGTCGCTGTCGATGTTGCGGTGGCCGTGGATGTTGCCGTCGCAGTCGGCGTCGGTGACGGTGTGTCCGTTGCTGTGGCGGTGGCGGTGGGTGTGTCGGTCTCTGTCGGTGTGGCCGTCGCGGTCGGCGTCGGCGTGTGTGTGTCGGTGGGTGTCGGCGTCGACGTGGCGGTGGGCGTCGGCGTGGGCGGCAGGTAGAGGCCCACGTCCACCGTGAGGATCTCCTGGCCCGCGGCCACGAGGACAGCGCTGCACAGCCCGCTGCCATCGGCGTCGCTGTCCGCGCTGTCGTCGCTGCCCATGTTGATCTGCGTGATCTGGTAGCCCGTCGGCGCGGTGGCCTGCACCGAGTAGGTGCCGCTGATCAGCCCAGTGAACGTGTACCAGCCGCCTGCGTCGGTGACAGTGCTCTGTCCACTGGTCAGCGCCACCACCACGCCCGACACACCCGGCTCACCTGCGTCCTGAATGCCGTTGCCGTCGATGTCGTGCCAGACGCGGTTGCCCAACTTGCCCATGCGGTAGATCCCAGCGTCGAGATCGTTGTACGTCTGCCCGCTGACGATGGTGACGTCGGCGCTGACGCCGTTGACGGGGTTCACGTCGCTGTCGGTGGTTTCGCTGCCCCGATCCTGCGCCGTGTAGGTGTATCCCGCCGTCGCCTGCACGGTGACCGAGTACGCGCCGGGGGCCAAGCCGCCAAAGCTGTAGAAGCCGCTGCCGTCGGTGGTGGTGGACGCGCCGTTGCTCAGTTGCACCGTCACATCAGGCGCGCCCTGCTCGCTGGGATCCTGGGTGCCGTCGGCGTCGGCGTCGATCCACACACGGTTGCCCAGTGTGGCCGGGCGGTAGAGACCGGCGTCGAGATCGTTGTAGACCAGGTTCGACGTCAACGTGACCGCGTCGCTGTGACCGGCGGCGTCGATGTCGCTGTCCACATTTTCTGCGTCGACGTTCTGTTGCGTCGCTACGTAGCCGCCGGGAATCTGGACTGTGATCGAGTAGAGGCCCGGCATCAGCCCACTGAACGAGTAGACGCCGCTGGCGTTGGTGGTGGTCGACGTCCCCGTGTTCAGGGTGACCAGCACGCCCGAAAGCCCCAGCTCGCTCAGGTGCTTCACGCCGTCGCCGTCGGAATCGTGCCAGATGACGTTGCCCAACGTGGCCGTGCGCGTGTCGAGGAAGTCGTTGTCCACGCTGATGCTCCCGCCGGTGAGGATCACCTGGAGCGTGTCGTCGTCGAGGACGCTGCTGCCCACAGTCCCGGTGACGCTGCCCGTGGATGCGTACCCCGCCGGCTGCGTCTCGGTGACGGTGTAGATCCCCGGCGTGGTGATGGTGAAGGTGTAGAGACCGGCGGCGTCGGTGGTGGTGGTCATCCCATTGTTGAGGACGATCTCCACGCCCATGATGGCCGGATCGCCTGCATCGCGTACGCCGTCGGCGTTCATGTCTTCGTAGACGCCGCCCTCGATGCGCATCGCTGTGTCCCAGAAATCGTTGCCGCTGCTGCTCTGGCCGCTGATCAACGTGCGCACGATGACGTCGTCGTTGTCGCCCTGCGCGTCCCCGGTAGAGATGTGACCCAGCGGCTGCGTTTCGGTGACGGTGTAGATGCCCGGCGCAAGGCCGGTGAAGGTGTAGACGCCCGACGCATCCGTGGTGGTGGTGACGCCGGTGTTCAGCGTCAATTCCACGTTGGCCAGCCCGACATCGCCCACATCCGGCGTGGCGACGCCGTCGCTGTCGTAGTGGACCGTCCCACCCAGCGTGGCCGGTCGGTACAGGCCGCCGTCGAGATCGGCGTAGGCGTCACCGCTGCTCAGTGGCACGTCCGCGCTGACGCCGTTGTCGGCAAGATCGCTGTCCGCGGTGTCATCGCCGCCCTGATCCGCCGCGGTGACGGCGTAGCCGCTGGGCACGCTCACCGTGATCGAGTACGCGCCCGGGCCGAGACCGGTGAAGGTGTAGACGCCCGACGAATCGGCGCTGGTGGTCTGCCCGCTGCTCAGTGTGATCACCACACCCGCGATGCCTGGCTCGCCGCCGTCCTGGACGCCGTCGCCGTTCATGTCTTCCCAGATGCGGTCGCCTAGGGTGGCAACGTTGACCAGATCGGTGTCGCCGTCGCTGTTGTTCGAGGGCGTGGGGTCCGCGCCGTGTGCGCCGTCATCGCTGACCGACGCCAGGTTGTTGATCTGCGTGATCGTGGTTGGTTCGTCCACGGTCACGGCGAAGTAGACCTCCACCGCCGCAGACGCGGTCAACGCGCCCACGCTGAAGAGGCAGTTCGTCCCTGGCGTGGCGTTGTCGGCGCAACTCCAGCCCACGCTGCTCTGCACCGCCGCAAAGGTGACACTCGCAGGCACCGTCTCGCTGATCACCACACCGCCGGCGTCGTGATCGCCCACGTTGCTCACCGTCAGCGTGTAGACGGTGAGCTGACCGGGGACTACGCTCACGCGCCCGTCGCTCTTGCTCAGCGTGAGGTCGGGCGCGATGACGGTGAAGCTGTCCTGCGCGGAGATCTGCGGCTCGAAGCGCTCGTTGACGTCGTCGCCGGGCAGCGTGGTGGTGCGGCTGACCGTGGCCTTATTCGTCAACACGTCCCCGCGGCGGATGGCGCTGGTCAACTGCGCCGTGAAGGTGAACACCGCCGACTCGCCCACAGCCAGATCGCCGTCGAAGATCAACGTGCTCTCGCCGTCCCCCACCGCGGTGGACGTGGCGAAACCGCCCGCGTCCACCACCGCGATATTCGTGTAGCTCACAGTGGAGAGCGCGTCGATCACCTGCATCTCGAAGGCGTCCGCCGAGCCGCTGTTGCCCACTTGCAGCGTCACGGTGACGGTGTCGCCGGCCGCGGCCAGGGCGGGCGTGATCTGCTTGGCCAGCGCGATCTGCGGCTCAACCACCGTCACGCTGACAGGTGTGGCCGTCACTGTCTGCCCGTTGCCCAGACGCAGCAAGGCGCCGTTTTGCAGCACCGTCGTCGCCGTGTTGCCCACCACGTCGGTCACCACCACGCGGTAGCGGATGGCGAAACCGTTGTTGGCAGCGTTGTTGTCGCCCGTTACCGTGATCGGTGCGGCGAAGGTGAAGATCACGTCGCCGCTGCTGTCCACGCTCAGCGCGGGCAGGTTGCCGCCGAAGCCGCCGACGTCCACCGTGGCGGAACCGTCCACGAAGGACAGCCCGCTGGGCAGCGCGTCGGTGATCACCAGGGTGGGCTGCACGCCTTCGGGCAGCGTCACGCCGAGCACGTAGGTGATCACCTCGCCGATGGCGACGTTGCTGCCGCTGGTGTGCGCCGCTGATGTGCCGTCCAGCGCCTTGGTCAGCGTAGCGGTGTCGTCCACGGCGAAGCTGTCCGCACTGGTGTCTGCGTAGTCGTTTACGTCGCCTGCGCCCGTGCGCTCGCCCGCGCTGACGCCGTCCTGGCTGGTCCACGTGACCGCGGCGTCGTTGACAACCGAGGCCCCCGCCGTCACCGAAGCGGCCAGCGTGGCGGTGTACGTCGCCGTGACGACGCCGCCCACGGGGAGATCCAGGCTGCCGCTGTTGGGAAGAAGCAGATCGTTGCCGCTGAAAAGTCCGTTGGGCGCGCTTACCCCGTCGGCGTGTACAGAAACCAGGGCAGGACCGACAAGATCGCCCGGCAGGCTGTCGGTGAGTACGACGTCAAAGGCCGTGGCGTTGCTGCCCGCCGCGTGGCTCAGCACCAGCGTATACGTGACAGTGTCACCGGCGTCGGCGTTGGCGTCGGCGTCCACCGTCTTCGCCAGATTCAGCGTCGGCTCGATCACGGTGACGCTGTCGCTGTCGGTGAGCGGCGTCTGCGGCGTCCCCGCGGCGTTGCGGTAGGTGAGCGCGGCGCTGTTGGCGCGCACGTCGCCGCGCTGGTTGCCGATGACGTTGGCCACGCTGGCGGTATAGGTGATCACGGCCTGATTGGTTGTTATTTCCACATCGCCGAAATCCCAGCGCAGGACGACAGGCGCGCTGCCGTCGTTGGTGGGGCTGCTGTAGAACATGGCGGCGCTGCCGAAGCCGGTGGCCGCCCGATCCGCGTTGTAGATCAGCCCTGTGGGCAGTGTGTCGCTGACGATCAGGCTGCGCAGCGTCCCCAGCGGGCTGTTGACGGTGAGGGTGTAGGCGATCACATCGCCGATGGCGGTTGTGGCGCGGTCATCGATCTTGGCGAAGGTGGGCGCTGCCACGGTGAAGGAGGCTGTGGCCGTGTCCTGTGTGCCGTCGGCGGTGCGGCTGACGGCATCGACGTAGCTTCGTTCGTTGGCGGCTGCGCCGTCGAGGCTGCTCCAGTCGGCGTCGACAGTGTTGGTCTTCGTGCCGTTGAGCGTGAGCGACGATTGCGCCGTCACCGTGTAGATGCACTCGACGTAGCTGTTGAAGGGGATGTCCCACGCGCCGGTGAAGTCGACGGTGCTGCCGTTGTCGGTGACGGATGTGTCCGCAGGCGCGCCCGACGCTTCTTTGCACGAATCCACCGCGGCAAAAGACGTCCCCTGGGCGAGCGTATCCTGCGCGGTCACCTCGAAGGCAGTGGACGTGCCATTGTTGGTGAAGCGCGCCGTGTAGGTGACGGTATCTCCTGCTTCCACGCCGCTGGTGGGATCGGCGCTCTTGGTGCTGACGATGCGCGGCTCAACCACCGTCACGTTGACGGTGCTGCTGTTGACTTCGACGCTGTTGCCCACGCGGGCCTTGGCGCTGTTGGCGAGTACGCTGGGGTTGGAACCGACCCCGACGTTGGCGGCTGTATCCGTGACGCGGGCTTGCAGGCGCACCACGAAACTGATGTTGGCGGCGTTGTTGTCGCCGGTCACCGTGATGGGGCTGCTCCAGGTGAGGATCACGTCTGCGCCGTCGGTCGCGCCGCCGCTGATCGCGGGTGCGGTCACCGTACCCGCGAAGCTGGTGTCGTCTACGGCGGCGCTGCCGGGGACGTAGATCAGCCCGCTGGGCAACACATCTGTGATGACGAGGCTGGGCGCTTCACCTTCGGGCAGCGTCATCGTCAGCGCGTAGGTGATCACCTCGCCGATGGTGACGTTGCTGCCGCCGGTGTGCGCCGCGGACGTGCCGTCCAGCGCCTTGGCGATGCTGTAGCCCGGCGTCGTCACCCTGTCGGCGTCGTTGACGGCATAATCGTTGGTCGATCCGCCTGGATCGGCCACGTTGCCGGTGCGCTCCACCCCCAGCGTCGACGAAATCGCCTGGTTGGTGGTGGCTTCATAAGGCAGGCTGCTCCAGCGCAGCGTGGCCGCGCTGACCAGTGAGGTGTTGGGCGCAACGTCGGCGTCTGCTGTGGTGCGGTAGCGGACGGTGCTGCCTGTCCCCAGCGCGAGGCTGTCCCAGGTGACGGTGATGACGCCGTCGGCGTGGGTCAGGCCGGTCGCCGCGGTGCCGCTCACGTCTTCCAGCGACGCGCCGACGTAGGTCATGCCCGCGGGCAGCACGTCGGTGACGATGATCGTGTGAGCGTCGGCGTCGCTCGGGGCGGTGTGGGTGACAGCAAGGGTGTAGGTGAAGACATCGCCGGCGTCGCCACTGCCGGGGCTGACGGTCTTCGCCAGGCTCAGCGTCGGCTCGACGATGGTGAGATCTTCGGCGTTGGTGCTGCTCGATCCACCGTCCCAGGTCAGGCTTGCGGCGTTGTCGAGGACGGCGCCGCGCTGGTTGGCGTTGCTGTTGAGCACCACCGTGCGGTAGGTGATGGTGATGATCTCGGTGGCGGCGACGTTGCCGTCGCTGTTCACCACCGTACCCAGTCCCAGCGCGAGGCTGCTGCCGTCGATGGTGCGCGTCACCGGCGTCGTCCACGTGACGGTGGGTGAGGCGGCGATGTCGTCGACGTTGACGAAGGCCAGCCCGTCGTCGAGGATGTCGGCGATGACGACGTTGCGTGTGGTCCCCTGCGGCACGACGAAGCTGATGGTGTAGGTGATCTGCTCGCCCACGGCCACGTCGAAAGCGGCGGTGTGCGGCTGATCGGTGCCGGTGACGTGCTTGTTGAAGTTGACGATGCTGGTGGTGGTAAGACTGTCGGCGGCGACGGTGCGGTAGTCGTTGAGCACACCGCCGGGATCGTCCACGTTGCCGGTGCGCTCCACGCCCACGCTGCTGAGCACAGCCTGGTTGGCGGTGACGTCACCGGGTAGGCTGCTCCACGAGAGGTGGGCCGTATTCTGGACGGTGATGTCGGGCGCGGTGTCGCCGGTGGTGGCGACCTGGAACTGTACGACGCTGCCCTGGCCGGTGTCGATGCGATCCCACGTGAAGGTGACCACCCCGTTCGCATAGACCGCGCTGGAGGAGACCACGCCGCTCACGTCTACCAGCGAACCGGGGACGAAGGCCATGTTGGCGGGCAGCGCATCGGTGAGGACAACGGTCATGGCGTCGGCGTTGCTGTCCTCGGCCTGATCGACGGCCAACGTCACTGTGACGGTCTCGTACGCTTGGACGGCGGTGTCGGGGTAGAGCGTCTTGATGAGCGTCAATTTGGGTTCGGTCACCACCACGTTCGGCGCAAAGGACGCGTCGGAGCCGCCGTCCCAGGTGAGGGTGGCGCTGTTGTTGAGCGTCGTCGTCTTCTGGTTGGTATTGGCGTTGAGCACAACGGCACGATAGGTGACGGTGATGGTCTCGGTGCTGTCTATATCGTTGTTGTTGTTGGTCACCTGCCCGAAGTTGATGATCATCTGTCGACCACTGATCGAGGCGGTGTCGGGACCATCCCAGCTTACGCCGACGGACGCGTCGACGCTGTCCATTGCCACGAAGCCCAGCCCACTGTCCAGCAGATCGGTGATCACCACGTTGTCGGCGATGCCCTGCGCCACGGTGACGAGCAGGCTGTAGGTGATCTGTTCACCAACGGCGATGTCACTGCCGTTGGTGTGGTCCTGGTTGGTGCCGACGAGGTATTTGGACAGGACCAGCGGCTGCATGGTGACGGTGCGGGCGGCGCTGTTGCTGTAATCGTTGGCGGTGGTGGCCGTGGCGTTGGCGTTGCGCTCGTCGACGTTGTCACCGGGCATGGAGGTGTAGCTGATCCACGCCGTGTTGACGATGCTGCCTGCTGCCCTTGCGCTGAAGTTCGTCCCCACCACGTAGGTGACGGTGACGCCGCTGCCCAGCGGGATTTCATCGAAGAACGCGGTGATCACCTGCCCGGCGGCGGTGCTGCTGCTTGCGCCCGGCGCGTCGAACCCGCGGCTGTAAGTGACCTCCGCGGGCAGCAGATCGGCCATGTCCACGTCGAAGGCGGGCGCGGCGCTGGATCCGCTGTGGGTGACGAAGACGGTGTAGGTCACCTCCTGCCCGGCCTGCAAAGACGACGACGGCGACGCGTTCTTCGTCACCACCAGATCCGGCTCCACGATGGAGCCGTTCACCGTCTTGCCGGCAGTGTAGTCCTGGCCGTCGTCGGTCCAGGTGATGTCGATGCGGTTGGCGAAGCTGTCTCCGTTGTCCGCGGCGAGGGCGTTGGAGATGAGGCCGCTGAGGGTGATGGTCACCAGATCCGCGCCGTAGACCGGCTGCGCCCCCGTGGTGACGGTGATGCGGTTGCCGGCGAGCGGTCCGACGTCCCAGGCGTTGTCCGCGACGTTCTCGTTGACGATGTCCACGCCGGTGACGCTGTAGACCAGCGTGTTGTCCAGCTTGGGCAGCGTGTCGGTGAGGATGACGCTGGAGTAGGTGTAGGTCGACGCGCCGTGTAGATCAAACGAGATGGTGTAGGTGAAGGGTTCACCGATGCGCACCGGTGTGCTGGAAATGGTCTTGTCAACGCTTTGGACGGGGGTGCTGTAGGTGACGTCCTGGGCGGTCTGTTCGCAGCCGCCGTTGTCGCAGGCGGCGCGCAGATCGAGGACGGTGCGGTAGTTGACGGCGTCTTCGACGGCGATGGCGCTGAAGGTGGCGCTCCACGTCTGCCACGCGGCCAGATCGCCCACTGTCCACGTGATCACGTTGCCCGAAATCGCGGGGACAGCGCCGCCGGGCGATCCATTCTGCGCCTGGATGCTGCTCCAGCCGTCGCCCAGCGTCTCGGTGATCACCAAATTGGGCGCGATGCCGTTGCCGCTGTTGGGGACGGAGATCGTCCACGTGTAGCGCGTCCCCGCTTCCACGATCCGGCTGACGGGCGTCACCGACGGGTTGCTCACGTTGGGCGCGAGGACGGTCAACGTGGCGTTGGAAGCGGTGACGTCGTCGTAGACCACGCCGCAGGTGTCGGCGTAGGCGAGATCCACGCTGGCGCTGTTGTTGCCGCTGCCGGGGCAGACGTCGCTGGTGTTGACAATGTCGAAGGCCAGCACGCCGTCGGCCTGTGTGGCGATCTCGCTGTAAACGAAGGTGATCGCGCCCGTCGCCCCTAGATCGGGGACGTGCTGAACCGGCGTGAGTGTGGTGGCGTCGTTGAGGCCGTTGAACGCCATGCCCGCGGGCAGCGTGTAGGTGATCACCGCGTTCTCGGCATCTGCGCCGGTGTTGCGGATGGTGATGCGCGCCGGTCCGCCGCCGCACTGTTGCAGCGTGAGGTTGGCGGCGCTGACGGTGATGTTGGGCTTGGTGCTGATGTAGGCCGTGTCGGTGATGGCATCGCTGAAACAGACTTCGCCCACGGTACAGCCGTAACGGGCGCTGCTGGTGTTGACAAGCGGCGTGGCCGAGCAGGCGTTTGACGCCAGCGTGCCGGTGATCAGGTAGGTGAGGCTGCTGCCGGCCGCGCCGTATTCGTTGAGCACCTGCCCGCCGCCCGCGTGCCATTCGATCAACTGGCCTGTCTGCGCAAAGTCGCCGCTGGGGGTGACTGTGTCTGTCACAAAGCCGTTGGGCAGCAGATCGTCCACGAAGAGATTGAGGGCGCGCTGATCGCCCAGGTTCTGCACCGTGATCTCCCAACGCAGTTCATCGCCCACCGATGCGTAGACCGGCGCGTTGACGTCTTCGCCCGCGGCTACGCCGCCATCGGTGACGTTGACGACCTTCTTCTCCACGCTGAGTTCGGGTACGTTGACGCTCAGCGCGGCGCTGTCCTCGGCAAAGGCGAGTGGGTTGGCGCAGGCGTCGCCCGCGGTGCCGAAACTCTGGGCCTTGGCCTCGTCGCCGTTGCAGCCGGTGCTCACGTCGAACGTGACGCGGATCTGCTCGCTCGGCCCCCGCTGATCGAGGACGTCGTAGGCCGGATCGCCGGGCGCGAAGCTGTCCAGCGACCAGGTCAGCGTGGTCACATCGCCTGCGGTGATCACCGTCGGCGTGAAGGGGATGTTCTCAAGCGTCAGCCCGCTGCTTGCGCCGTCCACGGGGGCGCGGTCGCGATCCCACACCGTGGCCCGCGCCGAGTCGATCACGACGGTTGCGTTGGTGATGGTCTCGGTGATGGCGAAGCCGTACTCCGCGGCCGCCGCCGACACATTCTTCACCACCACCAGCACGCTGCCGGTTTCACACAGCGGCAGGTTGGCTTCCTGGTTGTTGGAACTGAGCAGGAACGCCTGCCCCGCGCTCATGCTGATTTCGCTGGACGTGCTGCCGCCGCAGACGCCGCCGGTCTGACCGCAGCTCTCGGCCACGGTGACCGTGATCTTGTCCGCACCGCATGAGGGCGAATCGGCCACACCGTCCACGCTGAAGGTGAGACGCTTGCCCACGCCCAGCCCCGACGGCACGGTGAAGGTGAGCACCTTGCCGCCACCGGGGAGCGTGTCGCTGATCAGTGAGATGGCCGCGATCAGCCCCGGATCCGCGCTGCCGTTGATGGTGTAGCTGTTCAGGTTCACACTGGCGGGCAGCGATTGGGTCACGGTGAAGGCCGTGGCCGAGACGCCGCCGTTGTTGGTGACGGTGGCGAACCAGTCGGCGTCTTCGCGGCTGTTGAGCTGCATGTTGGCCGACGTCTGCAACACCAGGTTGGAATTGAGCGTCTGCGTGCCGGCGACGTCGCTGTCGCCGCGGGAGACGTCGCAGTAGTCCTGGTAGGTGAGGCCCACGAAAAGGCTGTCGCTGACGCCGCAGGGCCGGTAAAGCGGGAACGAGATCGAGCCGTCGCCGTCCACGTCGAAGGTGGGCGGGAAGGTGAATGTGACGATCTGCGTCGCCCCAATCGTGTGTTCGATGGTGGGGATCTGGCCCACCAGCACGCCGCCGAGGACGTAGTCGGTGGGCGTCACAATGTCCGACGCACTGGTGGTGAATGCGAGTTCGATGCCGTCGGTAAGATCGCCGGAGACGTTGCTGTTCTCGCTCACGCTGAGCGTCACCGTGTTCTGGCGGCACGAAGCCAGCGTCTCCGGCGACGCCGAAATGGACAGGTCACCGCGGTGCAGGTTGACCCACGTGCCGAAGTGGGCCACTTTGTCGCCGTCGCACGAGTCGATGGGGCCGTTGAGCTGGAAGGTGGACCAAAGATGCGGGTTGGTCTTCACTTTGTCGCCGGGGATCGTCCCCGCGGCCGCGGTGGCGTCGAAGCTGATCACGATCTCGGCGGTGTCGCTGTAGACGTCACCGAAGACTGCGCCCAGGTTGCTGAAGTCCACCACAAACGGCGCGCCCAGCGTCACGGTGACGTCGCTGGTGCGGTCCACGCCGTCCACGCTGATCACGACGCTGCCGGGCGTCACAATGTACGGGTAGGACAACGTCCCCGCGCCGAGGGTGTCGGTGTAGATTGTGTTCGTCCACGTGATGCCGGAGCCGATGCTGAGGGTGGCGGTGAAGTTTTGGGCGTCGTCGGGGCCGCAAAGCTCGATGGGCGACGATGTCTTGGTGAAGTTGTTCAACGCCGGATCGAGGAAATCATAGATCATGGCCGATGTGCTGGCGCTGTCCGTCATTTCGCAGTCGGGGCAGAGCGGATCGGCCACAGCCTGCACGCTGTTGCCGATGAAGCCGCCCGCGTTGCACGCCCGATCCGTGGGGACAAGCACCTGCACGTAGAACGATTCGGCGTAGCTGCCCGTGTCGGTGATGGGCTTGCGCCACACCAACTGGTTGCCCGTCTGCGTCGCCGTGGTCGTCCCCGAAGCGGAGACGTTCACAATGTCCAGGTACGACGAAACCGTGTCGGTGATGGTGAGGTAGTCGCCCAGATTCTGCTGGTTGTTGCCGCCTGCGCCGATGGTGTAGGTGTAGCTGCGCCCGGCCACCATCAGCGACGGTCCGCTCTTGCTCAGGCTGAGCGTCGGCACGTCGTCGGGGACGGGTTTCGTTTCGGTGTCACCGCTGCCGCTCATGCTCACGATCAGGCACGAATCTTGGAACGACGGGGTGAGGCCCACGCTCAAGTTCGATCCGCTGCAAAGGGTGTCGCTGCTGATGTCCAACGCGAAATTCAGCGTCTCGCCGCTGACCAATGTGCCGGGGATGTAGGTGATCTGGCTGCCGCTCTTGCTCCATTTGCCGCTGTCGGCGGCGTTGACCACCGCGGCCACGCCTGCCGGCCCATCGAGGTTGAGATCGAGCGTGAGGTTGCGCGCCGCGCCCGCGGTGTTGGTCACCGTGACGGGGATGGTGGCGGCGTACGGTCCGCAGTAAGTGGCTGGGGGCAGCGGCCCCACGTCCACGCTGACGGCGGGATCGTCGATGTCGATGTTGACGTAGACCTTCTCGGTGAGCGGGTTGGCGGGGCTGGCCAGTCCGCTCTGGTTGCCGGCGGGCCAGCTTGTGGCCAGCGTGGCGTTGAGCGTGGAGACGTCACACGAGTTGACCACGGCGGTGAGCGTGTACGGTTTGATTTCGTTCACGGCGAGATCCACGCCGCCGGAGGCTGGGATCATGGCCAGGTCGGTCAACCCTGCGCCCAGTGTGGGCGTCACCACGGCGCCGTAGACGTAGCCGAGGCCGTTGTTCTCCATGCTCACCGTCCACGTGACAGTTTCGCCGAAGCCCACGCTCTGCACGGCGGGGCTGGCGTAGGCGATCAGGTTGCCGCGCACCACCTGCACGTTCTGCTGGGTGACGTCGCAGCTTTCGGCCAGGGCCAGGATCTGAACTTGCAGCATCTGGCCCGACTTGGCCGAGGCGTTGGTGCTGAGGCCGAAGGTGATGGTCATCGTTTCCCCCGGAGCGAGGACGTTTTCGCCGTTGTCCAGGCTGGTGAGGGTGATGGTGAAGGGCTCGTCCGCGGCGGGCGTGGCCGGTGATACTGTCACGTTGCTGGTGAAGAGGCCGTCTGTGGCCGCGGCGGTGCCGGTGGTGTAGTAGAAGCCCACGTTGGGGTCCACGCGCAGACGCACGTTGGTGCTGGTAATCTCGCCGGTGTTGTGGACGGTGGCGGTGTAGATCTGCCCGGCGTTGTCGGCCAGGCTCACTTCCACGGGGACGTTGAGACTGAAGGCCAGGCGATTGGCCGGCGCGCACGTGTTGGCAATCGGCACGATCTCCTCCACAGAAGCGCAGGTCTCGGTGGGCGCGTCGCCGCTTTGCAGGCTGACGCGCAGCGGTTGATCCGTCTCCACTGTGGCGTCGGCGGCCAGCTTAAAGGTGAAGGTCATCACCTCGCTGGGATCGAGGTCGGCGGCGCCGGTGATCACGTCGCTGAGGACGATAGAGAACGCTTCACCCGCGCTGGGCGTGGCCGGCGACAGGCTGACGGTGATGCTTTCGGTGGTGGTGACGCCACTGGAAGCCGCGGCGCTAGCGGCCACGTAGGTGAAGCCCGCGCCTGGTTCCACCAACAGGCGCGCTTCGGTGGTGGTCACCGCGCCGGTGTTGGTGACGATGACAGTGTAGAGATCGCCCACGCTGCTCACGTTGACGACCGACGGAAGATCCAGCGTCATCGCCAATTCGCCGGGTGGGCTGCATGTGCTGGGGTTCAGGATCGGCGCTGGGTTGACGGACAGCAGATCGCCGCCGTTGTAGGTCGTGAGCCAGTTGGGCAACGTCCCCGCGGACAGGTCCAGCGCTGTTGATTCTGTGGCAAACCAGTTGGGCAACGCCGCTGTGGACAGTGCCACGGGGGACAGTGCCACGGGGGACAGTGCCACGGGGGACAGTGCCACGGGGGCAGCGTTGAGCATCTGCGCGGCCGCGTCCTCGGTCAGCTCGCTGGGCGCGGCGTAGGCGCGCGGCAACGTCACCCGTGGCGCGGGCAGAGACGGCAGACGCAGGTCCGCGGCCAGGAGGGGCGTGAGGTTGCTCAGCAGCATCGACACAATCACTAAGACGTGGAGCAGTTGCAGGAACTGTTCCTGATCTTCACGGGTCAAAGTCCAAGCGGCGCTACGATTCACGCGGATACTCCTTGATGGATGCGAGAAGATCGATCCACGACGAGGCACGAAGGAGAGAAGATGGACACGGATTTCAGGACTATCAGGACAGCAGAGCGGAAAAGCTTCTGTCTGTTCTTTTCTGGCTTCGTGTTTCTTCGTGTGCCTCCGTGGATCATTTTTTCTCTGGTTTCTCCTTAACTGCACCACGCCCACGTCAAGGAACGATGTATGACAAGCTCGATCCGCATTCTGCTCATCGAGGACGATCCGGCTGATCGCATCCAGCTCGAAGAAGTGCTCGATCAGGCGCTATTGTCGTCGCGCAACGCGCCGCAGTGCTCGGTGGCATGGGCGCAGTCGCTGGCTGAGGGCATCGAGTTGTCCACACGGCGCGCCTGCGATGTGATCATCGCCGATCTCAACCTGGGCGACACGCAGGGAATCCAAACCATCGAACAGTTGACGGCGGCGGTGGACAGCGCGCCCATCGTGCTGCTCACCGGCTTCATCGACGAAGAGCTGACGTTCAACGTGGCGCGCTACGGCATCCAAGATTACCTGGTGAAGGGCGAATTCGACGGCGCGCTGCTGCTGCGCACGTTGCGCTTTGCCATCGACCGTTACCGGCTGGAGCGCCGTCAACGCGCCATGTCGCGTATCGAACTGGTGAGCCAGCAGCCCGACGAACTGCAACCCCTGCTGGATTACGTGGTCGACGCTGTGGCAGAACTGCTGCCCACGTCTGCCGGCGTTGCGATTGTATTCCACGATGCCGCGCGCGGTGAACTCGTCCTCGGTGCGGCCACTAGCCATTGTCTCCACGCCAACGACGATGTGCTCAAGCCCACCTGTCACCGCATTGTGGCCACCGGCGAAACCGAGACCGTTGGCAACGTTTCAAACCATGCGCTGACCGAGGTACGCGCCCTGGCGGCGCACGCGATCCACGCCTACATCGGCGTGCCGATTCTGCAGGAACAGCGTTGCCTCGGCGTCTTGTTCGCGCTTGAGTCGTCCTCGCGCATCTACACACAGAACGATGTCGACTTCATGCAGACGCTGTCCAACCGTGTGGCGCTGGCCATCAGCCGTGTGGAATTGTACGAGCAAATGCGAAACCAAACGCGTGACCTTTCGGTGCGCAACACTGAGTTGGACGCATTCTCGTACACGGTGGCGCACGATCTACGCAATCTGCTCGCTTCGGTCATCGGTTATGCAGAGTTGCTGGCGGATGATTTCGACATTGTGACGCCTGCCGATCGGGCGCGCTACATCGACACGATCATCAGCCACGGCTACAAGATGAAGCAGGTGATCGACAGCCTGCTGATGCTGGCGCGGCTGCGCACGATGGATATGGAGATGGACGTGGTGGACATGCAGAGCGTGGTGAAAGAAGTGACCCACCGCCTGCAAGATCACTTCGTCGAGACGAAAGCGAATATCCACATCCTGGGCGATTGGCCGGCGGCGATTGGCCACGCCGGTTGGCTGGAGGAAGTGTGGGTGAATTACGTAACCAACGCGCTCAAGTACGGGGGAGCACCACCGCGTGTGGTGCTGGGGGCGACGGTGCAGGGGCAAAGCGTGCGTTTCTGGGTGTGCGACAATGGATCCGGCATCACACCGGCGGATCAGGCGCGCCTGTTCGAGCCGTTCGTGCGCCTACAGCCCACCCGCGCCGACGGTCATGGCCTGGGGCTTTCGATTGTGCGGCGCATTGTGGAACGCTGCAACGGCAACGTCGGTGTGGAAAGTACACCCGGCGAGGGCAGCACGTTCTGGTTTGAGTTGCCTGCCTATGCAGCAGGGGCGTCCTCAGAATCGGTGGCAAAGCCAATCGCCATGAAGGCAAGGATGTAGCCCAGGTAGTTTTCGTTGAGGAAGCGGCTGCCGTAGAAGAAGATAGCCAACAGGATGGCGTAGTGCCAGGCAGCGGCGCTCAGCGTATTGTCCTTTTGCTGGCGGTGTAGGAACCAGAGCAGCACCGGCAGCGTCAAAGTCACCTGGACGATCCAGAACGGCCATTGGCCGAAGCGATCCGTCACCAGCCCCAGCGCCAGGATGAAGTTACTGGCGCCCCACCCCCAAATCTGGTAGCCGGTCTCTCCCTGTCCACTGCTCCAGCGCCACACGTCATCGTAGAGGGCAGCGGCGTCCCATACCAGGTAAGGCCCAACCAGCAACCCGAAGACAGCCAGCGCCGGCCACACGCGGCGCAGCACCACCGGCACGCCCCGCAAGATCCCCAACCAGCCCGCTGCGGCAAAACTATCGTCTTTCGCCAACAAAAGCAACGCGTAGAACGGCGCCAGGAACCAGGCGGTGGGCTTGCTGGCACAGGCCAGCCCGTAGCAGATCGTCGACGCCCACAGCCAGCTTTGTCCGTCCGCGGGGCTGGGGCCGGCTTTGCGCCAGCGTTGCCACGCCAACAGGCTGAAGACGATCCACGCCAACACGAAAGAATCGTTCTGCCCGAAGATCACATCCAACCCCATGATCGGATTCAACCCCAGCAGCATCACCAGCCCTAACTGCGTTCGTTGATCACGCGCCAGCCGCGCCGCCAGGATCAACATGATCGCCCACAGCAACAGGTAGACGATGCGCTGATCGTAGCCGCCCAACGCCTGCCCGACGAGGGCGAACGGTGCGCTGAAAACGAACGTCCACGGCAGGTAGGGGTAGTGGTAGAGCGCAGTGCGGTACTCGTCGAAGCCCCACTCGGCCATCGGCGTCTCGGTGTAATCTTCTACGTAGGGGTTGCGCCCACTGAGGAAGAAGTCGATGGTGGCTTCGGTCTGGATCACGCCGCCGTCGTGGGTGTAGCTGGCCGGTCCACTCTGCGCGCGCAACAGGATCAACCGCGCTGTGGGCAGCACGATGGTCGTGGAGAGGATGGCGACCAGAAATGTCCACTTGGCAGCGGTGCGCAGTCGGCCGGGGCGGGCGAGATCAACGAGCAGATAGGCCAGCGTACAGGCCAGGGTCAACGCGATGAGGAGCAGAGCCAACGGCTCCGCTGGCCAGGGGCCGCGTTCGCCCATCTCCGCCCAGCCCTCCGCCGAGAGCAGCCGCCCCAACAGCGGATGGCGCATCGCGTCCTGGCGGGCCAGGGGAATCGCCAGCGGTTCGGCCAGGCTGCCGATACGCAACTGCGCAAAGACGAGCACCGCCAGCAGCAGGGCATCCCATCCAGGGCGACGCGATCCTGGCTGTTGCGCATGTGGCCGGGCGAGCATCAACGCACCTCGCGCATGGTATTGATCACATTGATGGCTGTGGCGATGAATACCTGATCGCCACCCAACGCTGGCTGGGCCACGACAC
>JAWKOL010000033.1:0-73261 GCA_041391225.1 Caldilineaceae bacterium | reverse complement strand
GAACAGGTGCCGGTGGATCTGGGAGCCATGCCCTAACCAATGGTCGACTTCTTCTTCCTCCTCATCTTCCTGTTTGGCATCGCCATCTTCCTGCGCATGGACTGGATCTACTATCTGATCTACGTCGTGGGCGGGGTGTGGCTGTTCAGCCACTGGTGGGTGCGACGCAGCCTCGGCAAAATCACCGTCAGCCGTCGCCTCAACCCCAAAGCCTTCACCGGCGAAGACGTGGACGTGGAAATCGTCGTCACCAACAAGAGTCGCCTGCCCGTCCCCTGGCTGCGCATCCACGAAAGCGCGCCCATCGAACTCCAGAGCAGTGACTCATACAAGACCGTACTCAGCGTGGGCGGGCGCTCACAGGCGCAACACACCTTCCGTCTGCACTGTCAGCGCCGCGGCTACTACGACGTCGGTCCGCTGCGCCTCTACACCGGCGATCTCTTCGGGTTCGCCGAAAGCGCCTGGCAAGAAAGCAACCCCACCCACCTCACCGTCTACCCGCAGGTGTTGACGCTGCCACAGTTGGGCCTGCCCAGCCAACTCCCCTTCGGCACGGTGAAGACACGCCAACGCATCTTCGAGGACCCCACCCGCATCGGCGGCGTGCGTCCCTACGACAGCGGCGACAGCATGCGCCACATCCACTGGCGCGCCAGCGCCCACGAGAACACGCTGCTGGTGAAGAAATTCCAACCGTCCATCGCGCTGGACACCACCGTGGTGCTCGATCTCAACGATGAAGCCTTTCCCTCACGCGAGCGCTACAGCGGCAGTGAATGGGCGATTGTGATCGCGGCATCTTTGGTCAGTCACCTTGCCGAAAATCGCCAGGCCGTCGGCCTCTTCTCCAACGGCTGGGATCCGTTTAGCGAACACGAAGTGCAGCCCATCCACAGCCAGACAGGACGCGGCCACCTCATGGCCATCCTCGACATCCTGGCCCGCATCCAACTGCGCAAATCGCCGCCCGAAAACGGCACCGAAGCCGCCGCCGATCATCCCAACGTCGCCATCGAATCGTGGCTGCTCAACCACGCCACCTCGCTCACCTGGGGTACGACGCTGATCGTCGTCACGCCGCGGCTCAGCGAAGCGCTGATCTGGTCGCTCCACTCACTCTACCGTCGTGGGATCACCGTGCTCGTCCTCGTCTGCGTCCATCACGCCGACTTCAAAGAGGCTCACGCTCGGGCCGAAGCGCTGGGCATCACCGCCTACGAAGTCATCTGGGAATCGGATCTGTCGCGCCTGCAACAAGCGCCTGTGGCCGGAGTCTGACCATGTCGAATACCCCCGACGCCGCAAAAACCACACAGATTTTTTCTGGGGAGCAGAACGAAACACCGCAAGACGGCCGCATCCCCCTGCGCTACGACGAACTCTGGCAGAGTTCCCTGTTTCGACCGTTGTTGATCACGCTATTGGTGGGCTGCATAGACGTCGCGATGGTGGGCTTTCTGCGTCACATTTTGGCAGGGATGCCCATCACCCACGGTCAGTTACTGATCTTCCTCGGCGTGGGCAGCGCCGCCGTGGGCAGCTACCACCACCAACTGCTGATCCGCCCCGACCAGCTGACCGACGCACCTTCGCCTACCGCGCCGCCGAACTGGCCATCCTCCTCTTCGTCGCCCGCGCCCTGTTGTGGACAGTCGTCGACGGCTGGCCCACGGTCAACGAGATCATCTACCAACCGCTGGGTGCGCTGCTCAGCGGCAGCTACGTTGTGTCGATCATCATGATCCTGCTCTCGTGGGGCATGTCCGCCGCCGTTACAGGCCAGTTCCTCGAAATGGCGCTCAAACCCGACGAGTTGACCGATAAACTGCCGGATCGTTACCGCGCCATCTACGATTCACGCATCCGCTCAGATCGCCGCAGCATGCTCAACCGCTTCACGGAATTTTGGATCTTTGGCGGCATGTTCATGCTGCTGCTCACCGCAGGCAGTCAGTTCGGCCCCAGCAGCAACGGACTCTTCGCCATCACGCGTCAGGCCATCCCCGGCGCGGTGATCGGCAGCGGTGTGCTCTACTTTTTGGTCGGGCTGATCTTGATTGCCATCGGTCGCCTGGCTATTTTGCGCGCTCAGTGGCAGATCGAAGAGATCAGCGCATCGACGAGTATCTCGCGCAATTGGCCTGTCTACGTCGTCGGGCTGATCGGCGTGATGGGGATCACGGCGGCGCTGCTGCCGTTGGGTGGCACATTCTGGCTGGCGCGCATCCTCATGGGCTTTCTTAACGTGGTCTATTTCGTCGTCTACTCGGTGATTGGCCTGCTCATCGGCCTGTTCATGGCCCTCATACCCGGCGGGGGAGAAGAGACGCCGCCGCCCGCCGCCGCGCCCATCGCGCCGCCGCCGCCGTTGGAGCCAAATCAGCCGCAGATGGAAGTCGCACCCTGGCTCGGCGGCACAGTTTTCTGGATCATCATGGTGTTGCTCTTGGGCTATGCCGCTTACATCTACCTTAGCGGCAAAGGCGTTCAGTTTGGCTGGCTGCAAGCCTGGTGGGATCGGCTGCGCCAATCCTGGCTTATGTTGTGGCAATCGTTTGGGCAGTGGCGCACCTCAACTTTGGCCGACGACGAGGACGCACAAAACGAAAAGAAGAGCGGCTTCGACTGGCTGCGTCCGTTGCGTGGGTTGCGCCGCGGCGAGATGGATCCGTCTCAGCGTGTGCGCTACCTGTATCTGTCCATGTTGCAAGAGGCAGAAGACAGCGGCGTCGCCCGCCGTCCTGGCGAAACGCCCACACGCTACGCCCCCCGGCTCGAAGACGCATTGAGCGACGACGAGCGACCAGTGCAAACCATCACCGAGGAATTCGTCCAGGTGCAGTTTGCCGCGCGCCCCGCACAGGCGGAATCGATCCCCCATCTTGAGCAGATATGGCAACGAATTCGTAAGGCAATCGAACGACTGCGCAACCCGGCGAGCGCAGACAGTGCAAACGAAGAACAGTAGCGCCACCCCATCACCGCACGCATTACACCAATCTTAACTCACCGGCAAGTAATGCCCACTCAATTGTAATGAATTCGCCTTGACGCCCCCTATTCCGGCTGATATAATCCCCTTACGGATAAACAATAACTGTATCTTTACTCCGCTCTTCGCAAACTTTTGTGACACGTTCGACGAGCCGGGCTGCTTGCGGCGGAGTCTTGGGGGCAGTACATTGGCCTTCTACGTTTGGGATACATTGTCATCTCCCGGCATGTGTCCGACGTTATCAAACCCAAATCCACCTTTGGAAGAAGCACGATGATTGAGTCAGAACGCTATAGCGAAGGGCTTCACCGCTTTGAGAACCCCGACGACGATCAGAATGCCGCAGATCGTGAGTTGTTCGAACAGTATCTGGCCGGTGACGAAGATCTGAGCCTGCCTGAACGTGGGGATCTGCGTGAGGGCATGATCGTCGAGATTCGCTCACACGAAATGCTGGTCAACGTCGGCGCAAAGCGCGACGGCGTCGTCCCGCAGTCAGATCTGGCGCGCCTGGAAAGTGAATACGTCAAGAACCTGCGCGAAGGGGACACCGTCCCTGTGGTGGTGAGCAAGCTGACCACCGACGAAGTGATGTTGATCCTCAGCATCGCCGACGCGCTGCAAAAGCAGGATTGGCTGACTGCCGAAAAGCTGCTCGAAAGCGGCGACATCGATACCTACGAAGTCGTCGGTTACAACAAGGGCGGCCTGTTGGTGACGTTCGGTCACCTGCGTGGATTCATCCCCGCCTCGCACGTGGTCGGGTTGCCGCGCAACATGAACGAAGACGAGCGCAACGATCAACTCGAAGAGATGATCGGTCAGTCGTTGCCAGCCAAAGTCATCGAAGTTGAACGACGACGGCGGCGGTTGGTGCTCTCGCACCGCTACGCCGAACGCGAATACCGCTCGCAGCGCAAGAATGAGCTGTTCGCCGAGCTGAAAGTGGGCGATGTGGTGCAGGGCGAAGTGCGCAGCCTGCGCCCGTTCGGCGCCTTCGTCGACATCGGCGGGGCCGACGGCCTGCTCCACGTCAGCGAAATCGGCTGGACGCCGGTCAGCCATCCGCGCGATGTGCTCAAGGTTGGCGACATCATCCAAGTCGAGATCCTACGCCTGGATGCAGATCGCAGCCGGATCGCCCTAAGCCGCAAGAAGCTGCTGCCCAACCCGTGGGAAAGCATCGAAGAACGCTACAAACCCGGCCAGACGGTGCTCGTCACCATTACCCGGGTGGTCGACTTCGGCGCCTTTGCTCAGCTCGAACCCGGTGTCGAGGGCCTGATTCACATCAGCGAACTGGCCGATATTGCCGTGGCCGAGCCGCTACGCACAGTAGAACCTGGCAATCGCGTCGCCGTCAAGATCCTACGTGTGGATGCCGACCGTCAGCGTATCGGCCTCAGCCGTCGCCAGGCCGACGAACTGGTGGCTCAGGAACTGCAAGAAACTGAAGACACGCCGTCCGAGGCCGAAGAAGAAGTACACGCCGAGGCAGATGTCGATCCCGAAAGTGAACCGGTGCAAGCCGAGCAAACCGAGCCGGAAGCCGAAGCTGCACTGGAGACCGACCCAGAAGAGTAAACAGCGGCCCTCAGCCACAATAAGGCCGTACAAGAAACGCACCGGCTGTAGGCGTCATAGTTTTTTGCCCGCAGCTTGGTTTTCACGTATAATTAGGAACCTGTCAGACGTTCTCATGTGACTGGACTAGATCTCAGTCACGCGCTGACAGGTTTCTTGTGTCCGGCAGTCGCGTGCAGAGATAGCCCTCCGTGCGATGTCGAAACAATGGTTCATTTGGTGCTTGCCTGAAACCGCATAACCGATGTCATCGGGCCAATGAGGCTTTCGAGGAAGCACTTAGCATCGCTGTGAAAGGGGGTGAATCCCATGAGCGTAGAACTCCGACCAGGAGAATCCCAAGAGAGCCTGCTGCGCCGCTTCCGCAAAGCCGTTGCCGAGGCGCGTATCCTGCCCATTGTGCGGCAGAAGCGATGGTTCACGTCGAAGAGCGAAATTCGACGCATCAAGAAGCAAAAGGCAATCCGCAAAGCGCGCCGTGTATCCGTGCGGGCCGACTGATTGTGTTTTCGGGTGTTTTTGATGGAGAGTCTATCCAGAAATTCACAGCAGCCCGGCGAGTTTCACCAATTCAGAGTGGATGTTCTGCTGCGCACTGTATTTTCAGGATAGATCCAAAGACACCAACCTGTGTTAACCAACACTGAATGGAGATGTATGGCAGAGGAAACAGTCACGTTCGATGGGAAGATCACCGAAACGCTTCCCAATGCAACGTTCCGAGTGGAACTGGAGAATGGTCACGAAGTGCTGGCCTATCTTTCCGGGAAAATGCGAAAGTACTACATCCGGGTGCTGCTTGGTGATCGGGTCAAAGTGGAGATGAGCCCCTACGATCTGACACGTGGGCGTGTTGTCTACCGGTATCGCACTTAGTGTCTATCCGTAAATAACAGTGCGCAGCAGTACAATCAGCTCACACTGGATTGTTTCGTCTGGCTGCTGTGAATTTACGCATAGACACTTGTCGCGCGTCCGCGCGTTGACCAGTGCCTGCCGTAGACGCAGTCCACATCTCCGCTTGGCATCAACCGTTTGCAGCAAGATCAAAGCAATACAACAGGATAGTCTGTGATCAAAAAAGCCAAGGATTGATTTCCTTGGCTTTTTGTTATTGGTGTAGTTGGTTCAAGATGCCTGTCGCGCCAGGACGACGCTTGCGCGTTCCAGCCAGCGCCTTTCGGCATCAAAGCTCAGTTCCGTCAGCGCTTCGTCTACGGTGACCCACCGCACCTGGAACTGCGCCGCATCTTCCTCGGCCTGGGCTTGCCGTGTATCGGATGCCAATTGCATGAGGAAGTATCGCTCTTCGCGGATGTAGTGATAGCCTTTGTAGTCATACGCCACCTGCTGATGCCCCAAGTCGGCCAAGACACGCAGATCGGCGTAACCCGCTTCTTCGGCCGTCTCACGCAGGGCGGCGCTTGCATCGCTTTCGCCTACCTCGATATGTCCTTTGGGCAGACGTACTTCGCCGCGCGTAGGGCGATCCAGCACAAGCACGTAGGTCTGCTCCGCATCCAAGCCGTCCACGAGGCCCTGCTGCACAACCACGCCGCCGGCGGCGCGATACCGCTTAATCTCCATGCGATTATCTTTCGTCTAAGTTCGTCCAGAGAATTGTGGACACGGATTGGAGAGTCCGATAAATTCAGGAAGCAGCCAGAATGCCTTCTGGGTGTGGTTCGACATAGAGGAGACTGGCCAGCTCATGCCCCAGGATCTGCTGATCCGCCGCGACGGGTGCATGTCCATTTTGCGCCGCCAGTCGCTCCACCGAAACAGGACCGTTAAACGGCGCAATCTCGATCAGTCGCACCTGCTGACCAGGCTCAAGGCCAAGCCGTGTCAGGTAGCGCAGAATACGAGCGTCGTTGGTGGCCACGCGGCGGATGGCGCCTTGTTGACCATGCGCCATTTTGATCAGCGCTACGGTGGTATCTTCGGGCATTTCGCCATCTTTGGTGGGGATAGGATCACCGTGCGGGCAGTGTGTCGGATAGCCGCACAACTCGTCCATGCGTTCCTCGAAAGCCACGCTTACGGCATGTTCCAGCCGGTGCGCTTCCGATTCCACCTGATCCCAGCTATACTGCATGATCTCCACCAAAAAAACCTCGATCAACCGATGGCGGCGGATCAGTTGCAGAGCGGCCAAGCGTCCCTGATCGGTCAACGTGACACCATCCGCGCCGGATCGTTCGATCAGCGCCGCTTCTTCCAGCCGTTTCAGCATACTGCTCACGGCCGCTGCCGAAACATGCATCCTGTCGGCCAGGGCCCTGGTGGTCACTTTGTGATCCTGCTGGTCGAGCTTGTAGATACTCGCGAGGTAATCCAGCATTCCGTCGGTTGTCAGTCCGCAAAAAGTTTTCATCGACGCTCTATCGTTGGGGGCATCTAGATGCTCAAAGCCATAATTTTTATGACAACTTTGAATAAAATTATACGGTGTAGGGCAAAGCGCTGTCAAAACAAAGTGGGAGCCTGGGGTACATCGCTGTGGTACAATGAGCGCAATTCATCTGCACAGGCGACGATCCAAGTGCAGCGCGACGGCCAGGAGTACAAAAAGGAGTAGACACCTTGATGGCTTTTGTAGACGAGGGCGCGGCCCAACTCGGTTTTCCACTTTCGGCACAACAGAGTGCTCAATTCCAGACGTATTTTGAGCTTCTGGTGGACTGGAATCAGAAGATGAACCTCACCGCCATCGAGGATCTCGAAGGCGTGCAGACAAAACACTTCCTCGATAGCCTGGTGGGGTTGCCGCTCATCGCCGGGGAATTGGGCGCATCTATCCCGCCGCAAAATGCGCTGCGCGCCATCGACGTAGGTTCAGGCGCCGGCTTCCCAGGTATTCCGCTCAAGATCGCCTGGCCGTCTCTACAACTGACGCTGCTGGATGGCACCGGCAAAAAGATAACCTTCTTGCAAGAGGTGGTCAAAGCGTTAAAACTGACCGATGTAGACGTTGTACAGGGCCGCGCCGAAGAACTGGGGCAGCAGGACACCTACCGCGAACAGTTCGATCTGGTGATGGCGCGGGCTGTGGCCAGGCTCAACACACTGGTGGAATACCTGTTGCCTTTTGCACGTCGCGGTGGATATGTGATGGCCTACAAAGGGCCAAGCGCCGCCGAGGAATTCATGGAGGCGCAGAAAGCCATTGCCAAACTAGGGGGAGAAACTGTGCGCTTCGCGCCAGTGTCGGTGCCATTTCTGCCCGAAGAGCGCCGCGTGCTCCTGATCAAAAAGGTGAATCGCACCCCGCAGGCGTACCCCCGTCAACGAGGACTCCCGCGCAAAAATCCACTCTGATCAACCAAGGTAGTAGGTCATGTGCTGGAAGTGGATCACCGGATCGATGTATTCCACGCGCACATGGGGAGGAGAAGCCAGCGTAATCGGCGCATAGCAGAGGATGCTGGTGATGCCACATTCGATGAGGTAATCCGCCACTCGTTGCGCTGCCTGCACTGGCACAGCAATGACGGCGATGTGCGCGTCCAATTCTTTGATGCGTTCCGCTAGCACCCCGGTCGATTCGACCGTAAGCGCGCCCACCTGGGCGCCAATCTTCTGCGGATCTTCATCAAAAATCGCAGCGACACGAAATCCCCTGCTCTCGAAGCCATTGTAGTTGGCAATGGCGTTGCCCAAAGAACCGGCCCCCACCAACACCACCGACCAAACCTTGTCCACGTTCAGAATCTTCTGGAGTTGCTTGCACAGATACGGGATGTTGTATCCTGTCCCCTGCTTGCCAAACTCGCCGAAATGGCTCAGGTCCTTTCGGATCTGCGCCGAACTGATGCCCAAATGCTCACCCAGTTCCTGGCTCGAAGTGACTTCACGGCCTTCGCTTGCCAGCAGGTTCAGGGTGCGCAAATAGACCGGCAAGCGGCCAATCACGATATCGGGGATGTCACTCTTGCTGCGCTTTGCAGGCGCCTTGGTCGATCTCATAAGCGGTCAGTTAGCGTCAGGTGAAAATGAATCAATTGGCGAGGTGGCTCAGGCTCTTTAAGCCATCAGCGAATTTTATCACAATCTAATTGCGCATGACAATTAAGTGGGGGAGGGGTGATTAGGGATCCCTAGTCCCCGATCCCCCCTCATTCACACACCGCTGAATGCGGAGAAGCCGCCGTCCACCGGCACAACGATGCCGGTGACGAAGCGTGATGCCTCGCTTGCCAGCCATACCGCCGTACCCACAAGTTCGTCGGGTTCGCCGAAGCGGCCCATGGGTGTGTGATCGACGATCTGCTGTCCGCGCGCGGTGAGGCTGCCGTCGGGCTGAAGCAGCAGGTCGCGGTTTTGCTCGCCGATGAAGAAACCGGGGGCAATGGCGTTGACGCGCAACGGCGCTTTGTACTTCAACGCCAATTCTGTGGCCAGCCAGCGCGTGAAGTTGTCGATGGCCGCTTTGGCCGCGCTGTAGCCCATCACTCGGGTCAGCACTTTGGCCGCTGCCATCGACGAGATGTTGATGATCGAGCCGCTGCCCGCTTCCACCATCGCTGCACCGAAGACCTGGCTGGGCAGCACGCTGCCGGTGAAGTTTAACCCCATCACCGCATCCAGCGCCGACAGATCCATGTTGAAAAAGGTGCGCTCGCCCACGATGGTGGCCCCAGGCATGTTGCCCCCCGCCGCGTTGACCAGCACATCGATGCGCCCCCATTTCGATAGAAGCTGCCCGCGCACGGCCTCCAGATCCTCGCGCTTGAGGACATCAGCGGGGGTGGCCATCGCCTGCCCGCCGTCGGCCACCAGGGCCTGCGCCACGGCTTCGGCCTGTTCGGCCCGCCGCCCCAGGATCGCCACCTGCGCACCGGCGCCGGCCAATCCGCGCGCAATCGCGCCGCCCAGCACGCCCGTCCCACCGGTGACGATGGCGACCTTGCCTTGGAGAGAGAAAAGATTGGTTGTGTTCATGATGTGGTGTTTGCTTTCGTGTGGTGGTCTGGACTTCAGTCGTCCATCATCCGTCGTCAGTCGTGCGCGGTCAACCCGCCAGCGGCGCCAGATGCTTGGCAAAGTGCGTCAGCAACACGGCCTCGTACTCGGCTTCGTGGTTGCGCAGGAAGGTCTTGAGCCGGTCGCTGTAATGATCGAGCACCGAGCCAAAGGTGACATGCAACACCTGGCGCGAATCGACCTGGTTGAGCAGATCCAGCAGTTCGGCGTCGGTGTACGTGTCCGCGGCGTGGACTTTGGACGCATCGCACGAGAGGTAGTAGCTCTTGCGATCCTTCTCGAAATGATCGCGGGAGAAATCGAGAATCTCGCGGAAGAAGGCGACGTCTTCGGCGGCGATGACACGCAGCGCTTCCAGGTAGCTGGTCCCCGCTGTCTTCACGTGGACACGTCCTTGCGCGGCCCGTGCCACAATGGGATAGATGCTGAACTTGTCCGATCCGGTGTGGACGCTGATCTTGTAATCGCCGAAGTGGTGCATGATGGCGATATCCCAGGCCAGCGCCTCGGAGAACTCGTCAAGATCGCCAATGTAGTCGATGCCCTTCTCAAATTTGCCCACAAAACGGGGCGCCAGGCTCACCACCGGGATGTTCAGTCGGTGGAGTTCGGCGGCGATGAAGTAGTGTTCGTGGGGTGAGGTGGGTGTGTCGGTCTCATCGACGGAGAACTCCAGTTCAAACGGGCGCCCCGACATCTGCGCAGTCAATTCAGGCGCGACGGTGCGGGCGTGGCCGATGGCGCGTCCATATTTGGCGGCGGCGCGGCGTCTTCTCCTGGCTGAAGACCAAAGTCTTCTCACCAAGATTCACCGTCTGTCCGGCATATAAATCTTGCAGTTCGGCGGCTGTAGTTCCCAGCAGATCGTATGGCAGCGCCTCCACTTTTCGACGTAGCGTCGGCACATCGTCGCTCTCGGCGTCATTGTCCACGTGATCGCTGGGATCGATGGTGTAAAAGGTGTAGCCGGCGGCGACGAACTCAGGCAGGCTCTCCACCACCTTCACGTGATCGGCGTCGGCGCCCCAGGGCATGCGCCAGCCTTCCTGGAAGACGCCCCAAGTGGCATCGTCCATCACCTGCTGCGGTGTGCGGCCAATGCGTGTGTTCTCACGCACCGACTGCTGTGTGAAGATCGGCGCCACACCCGCGCCCTTGGCCGATTGCACATGCCCCGGCGTGGCCAGGCCGATGCGGTCACCGAAGCCGAACGACGTCTGTGTTCCCAACGGCACAGGGCGCAACCACTCGAAGCGTTCCCGCAACGCCGCCGTGTTGGCCGGTGTACGCGGACAGCGCACAACGGTCCACGCGCCGCCATCCTCCACCTGGCTGGATTCGCCCTCAAAGTCCGCGGGGACATCGGCGCCTTCCGGCGCAAAGATCGCCAGATAGCGTTCCGCATCCACGTTCACCATGCAGTAGGTGATCGCGTGATCCTGGGCAACTGAGTTGGGGTAAAGCCGAGCGCCAATGGCCTGGGCCAAACGGCCGGCCACTTCAGGAGAAACAACACTCTGCGTCATGCGATGCACTCCTTTTCAGGGGTAGAAGCTATTGTAAGTTCCCTTGCAGTGTAGCACAGCCGCAGACGGAGGAGAAAGTAAGGGGGTGACGGGGTGGCAAGGTGACAGGATGCGGAGATTTCTGCAGCGCCTGAGGGCGCCTTTCTTGTCAGGGCGGGATTTCAATCCCGTTGCGGATTGTCGGTCGTCCATCGTCGGCCATCCGTCACCGCCGCCGTGGCGCCCATTCCGGCAGGCGCGCCGGGTTGCTCAACGCCCGATCAATGGCGTCGCCCTGCTGGATCTGGTAGGTGGGGATGGCGCTGACGTTCAGTTCGTGGAAGAGTTCATCGTAGCGGGCGCGGCGACCGAAGGTGCTGCCATCGAGGACCACGGCGATGCTGTTGACGCCACGCCGGCGCATCTCGCGCAAAGACCGCGCCCACGCCGGATCTGGGTCGGCGCTGATGGCCAGGATCGTGGTGTTGCGGTTGAGGCGTACGCCGTCGGTGGCCAGCAGTTCGGCAAAGGGGACCCGCCCCACCGCCTCCACCACGGCCAGCGCCTCCAGCGTCTTGCGGATCTGGCGTTCGCCGCGGTCGGTTTGCAGCAGTTGGCGCGTCTCGCCGTGCCACACCATGCCCACGGCGCGGTTACGCAACAGGAAATAGCGGGCGATGCTGGCGGCGGCTGTCACCGCGTACTCGGTGGTGCTGGGCGGGAGCACAGGCGCATCCTCGCGCTTGCGGCGACCGCTCAACGCGAAGATGGACATTTCGGGGCGGGTGGGCTGCCAGGGCAGCGCAAATTCGGTGGCGGCAAAGAGATCGAGGAAGATCCAGATGTCGGCAGAAGGATCAAGCTCGAATTCTTTGGTCATCAGGCGGCCGGTGCGCGCCGTGCTTAGCCAGTGAATGCGGTTGAAGCTATCGCCGGGGGCATACTCGCGGATGCCGGACACGTTGGTGGTGAGGTACTGGGCGCGCCGACTGAGCGCTTCGCCACCGGCCAGGTCGGCCACCGGCGGGCGGAATGTGGCCAGATCGTACACAGCCGGGTAGACCACCAATCCACCGGTGTAGTCGAGCACCTGGCTCATCGAAAAGAGGCCGAGCGGATCACCGCTGTGCAGGCTCAACGGCCCCAGCCGGTAGTAGCCACGGCGTTGACAGAGCGTGCGCACCTGCCAACGTTGTGTGCCACGCCCCACCAGCCCATTTACCACCTGGCTCACATCGTGAAAGGGGACGGTGGAGTAATCGCGCAGTTCCAACCACAACTTGGGCAAACGACCCAGGTTGCGTACTTCCAGCGTTTCCTCGAAGAAGTCGCCCACCTGGCTGCGTCGCGCCCGGGTGTAGCGGTTGATCTGCACAAAACGAATGCTGAACCAGGCCCAGATATAGCTCAACACCAGCACGCCAGTGAGCAGATAGGCCAGGTTGAAGGCTAATTCACGACCGCCGTTGAAGGCAAAGATCCAGGCAACGACCGTCGCGATCAGCAGGGTGATGGCACGAGTTGACATCAGTGGGGCCGTACACGGCTGCCCGGCACCGGCGTGTGCGACAGCGCGTCCTCGATGATCTGACGAGTGTCCACATTCTTGATGCGCGCAGATGGGCTGACGATCAAGCGATGGGCCAATGTGGGTTCGGCCAGTAGTTTCACATCGTCGGGCAGCACGAAATCGCGCCCGTTGACGGCCGCCCAGGCCCGCGTCGCACGGTACAGCGCCAGGCTGCCGCGCGGACTCGCACCCAGGTAGACATCGGGGTGATCACGCGTCACCGTAACCAGATCCACGATGTACTCTTTCACAGCGTCGTCGATGTAGATCTCTTTGACGGCTTCCTGCGCGGAGACCAGTTCTTCGACGCTCACCACCTGTTCCAGCACTTCGATGGGGTGTCGCCGTGCCTGGTTGTCGAGGATCTCGATCTCCTGGCGCTTTTCGGGGTAGCCCAGACGCAACCGCATCATGAAGCGATCCACCTGCGCTTCGGGCAGGGGGAACGTTCCTTCGTATTCAATCGGGTTCTGCGTTGCCAACACCAGGAAAGGGCGTTCCATTTCGTAGGTGCGACCATCCACGGTGATCTGCCGCTCTTCCATCGCTTCGAGCATGGCAGATTGCGTCTTGGGCGTGGCGCGGTTGATCTCGTCGGCCAGCACGATCTGCGCCATCAACGGACCAGGACGAAACTCGAATTCCTGTGTCTTCTGGTTGAACACACTCACGCCGGTGACGTCGCTGGGCAGCATGTCGGGCGTGAACTGGATGCGCCGGTAGGTACAGCCGATACTGCGGGCGATGGCGCGCGCCAACATCGTCTTGCCCACGCCAGGCACGTCTTCGATGAGCAGGTGACCTTCGCAGAGCAGCGCCACCATCGTCAGGCGCACCTCTTGATCCTTGCCCAGGATCACCTTCTCAACATTCTCGATCACGCGCTCTGCGATTGAACGAACCGCTTGCATGAAAGCTCCTTGTGCGGATATTGGGGATTGGTGATTGGTGATAAGTGATTGGGGCAGAACTCACCTCTGCCCCAATCACTTATCACCAATCACCAATCCCATCTCTACGGATTCTACTTCCGATATAGGATCATTTGCGTACACCGGAACAGCGCCAATGCCTTGCCGTTTTCGTCGCGCACGGTGGCGTCCCACACCTGGGTGGAACGTCCCGCATGGCGCAACTCGGCCTCGCTGATCACCACGCCCTCGGTGACGGTACCCAGAAAATTGCTCTTGACCTCCGCCGTGGTGAAGTTGGCGGCATCGTCGGGCAGATGAGCGATGCAGCCGAAGCCACAAGATGTGTCGGCCAGCGTCACCACCGAACCGGCGTGCAGATAGCCGTTCACGGCCAGATGACGCTCTGTCACCGTCATGCGCATCACCAGCCGCCCGTAGTCTAGCGACACCAGTTCCAGCCCCAACGTCTGCGGCAGGCCGTAGCGCAGCCGCTCGTGCAACAAAGACAACAATTCCGGCGACGCCGCCTGCTCCGGGCGCAACCGTGCAACAAAAGAAGGCATAGATTCATCCGTCAATGGGCTGTGAGATAGCACTTACACAGCGTACACAATACCTCATATTCGCCCCACAAGGCAAAGACGCGCGGATCTGTGCAGGTGTGGGGGGCGGGCTGGTATAATGAACGACGGATGACCGATGACAAATGACGCATCTTCGCCTCGTCGCATCATACACAGGCAACGCAAATGGACTTGTTGGACTACCCACGACCAATCAACGATACCGGGATCGGCGTACACTGGAGTGCAGGGATCAGCCATGTGAGCCTGGCGCAGTTGCGCTCATTTTGGATCCCTGAGTTGCAGGCGCTTGGCGTCTGCTGGGTGAAGATCGCCGATCACCGCTACGCGCTGTCACTTGCCGAAGAATTGCTGGCCGCGGGCATCATGCCCATCGTGCAGATCCAGCGTCAGGGTAGCCGTACACTGGCCTTTTCCAGCGCCGAAATCGAAGCTGTGGACGAACTTGTGGCGGCAGGTGTACGCTATTTTGAGCCGCAGTACGTCGCCGGTTCGCTGCGTGTGCCGCCGCTACGCGAAGCGATTCACGTGGTGGCGGATCGAGTGGTGGCCGATCTCGAATCGGTGCTGGCCCGTGGTGGACTGCCTGCCCTGCCGCCACTGGCGCCTCAACACCACTTTGATCTACTGCGTCTGCTCATCGAACGCGGACACCTTGATCTGATCCGCGGGCCGATCTGGCAATCGTTGCGCAACGGCGGGTTGAATCGCCCGCTCAACTTCCCCCACGATCCAGGACACCGCGACGGCGCGCCGCTGACACAAGAATACTACGACGTTTTGGCGCATGAGGATTGGTCCAGCGTCAATTTACCCGGTGAAAACCGGCAAGTTGACGCCTGGCAGGGCAATGAACTCCCGTGGATCAACGATCTACGTCGCCGAGCAGCGCAAAATACGCTGCCTGATACAGTAAAGATCCCCGCCGAAGATGAATGTTGGCTGGCCTACGAAGCCATCGATGCCATCAACCAACGCCTGCTGGGGCGTAGCCTGCCCATCCTCTCTACAGCGGGCGGCTGGGTGATCGGCGCCAAGGCGGATCCTCGCTACCCGGTGATGACGCCGCTGTTGCACCTGGCGCAGACGCTTGAAGCCTGCCGCGTGATGATGGGCACCAGCCGTCGCTACGCCCCCGCGCCTGATGCCTTCTTCTGCACTGCCTTCTGGCTACTGGCCAACGAAGCCGTGGAAAGCGACCGCGCCGTGCCAGAGGAAGAAGCCTGGTACAGCGCCATTTGGCCGCAGCAGACGCTGCCCATCGTCCCCGCGCTCAAGGCCGAACCCAAGCGCACGCGACTGCCCTTCTGGACGCCGTCGCGGCAGACAGCGCAACCGCTCCAATCGGCAGACACGCCGATACGCATCGATGCGCCCGCCAGATCGCAGACCGAAGCGGCATCGTCGACGCTGAGCGGACACGTGCGCGGCGGCGCCGGTGCGACCCTCTGCCTGGTGCGGGCCGACGGCGTCCTCTACCGCACGCTCGCAGCAAACGATGGACACTTTGAGTTCGTCGATCTGGCGCGCGGGCGTTACACCATCTGGGTCGAACAGCCGGTGGGCAGCCGCCGCGAGAACATCGAACTCGACGGCCGCAACCAGGTGGAACTGAAACTCACCGTCGACCGCTGGGGACACGAAGCCATCCCGTTGGAAGAGGCGGGGCCGTCCTTGTTGCGCTGTCGCGTGGAATCTTCGCTGCTCACCACCGAAGCGGGGACGTTGGCGATCCGCGTGCGCCGCAGCGACGACGCCACCGGCCAGAGCAGCCGCGTGGTGCCGCTGGCGCGCCGCGCCGACGGCATTTCGGGCTGTGAAATCACACCGCTTTCCAGCGGCGAGTATCGCGTGGAAGTGCTAGGCGTCACCACCGGGGACGGCGATCCCTTCCAACTGGAGGCGTTGGTGCGCATCGGCGGGCCGACGATGATCAACTTCGTCTTCAATCGCCCCTTTGAGCGCGGCTTCCTGCAATTCTCCGAGATCTACGGGCAAGTGGCGGGTGGATGGCGACAGCAACTCGTCCTCACCGACGCACAAGGGCGCCAACGCACCACCGCAGTGGACGAACAGGATCGCTACGCATTCGATCACCTCTCACCCGGTCTCTACACCGTAGCACTGGTGGGCCAGGAATTGACCACCGCACGCAACCGTATCGGCATCGACGGCAAAAACCAGGTGCAGGTGAACTTCACCTACATCGCCGACGACACAGCCGAAGATCACAGCGGCGATGATCTGGGGGCGGTGGAACTTCACCTGCCCGTCGACGCCGAACTAGATGAAGCATTCTGGTTGGTCAACGTTGCCGGGGAAATCTACACCCACCCGCCTGCCGAAGAAGGACAGTCGATCTGTTTTGAAAGCGTTCCTGCCGGGAGCTACACACTGAGCGGCAACGGCTACTGGCAGCCGGGCATCGACGTCCACGAGCGTGAGATGGCAGTGGTGACGTTGCCCCCGCTTTCGCCGGCCTGGGAGTGGCGCGTCGACGAACAGAGCGTGACCGAAGGCGGCGAAGGTATCCTCATCCACGTGCTAGGGCGGGGCGATCTGCCCATCACCATCCTCGACGAAGAGGGGGAAGCGCTGCGTTTCACCGCCACCGGCGCCATCGAGGACGCGCCCTTCTCGGCCTGGGTCGATCAATTGCCCGCGGCGGACTATTTCGTGGTCCCCGCTGGGTTGGATGCCGAAGCCATTGTCACATTGACGATGGGGCGGCGCGCCACCGTCACCTTTCGGCGCAGTGGTGTTTCGGCTGGGTTGTCGCGCATTGCCTACCGTTCCCTCTCGGATCCGACATAGTCCGAATATGCCCATTACTGGAAACCCCGACTTGACAACAGGCTGACCCTCCCCTATAATCGGATTGGAAGCGCTTCCAAAGACATGATACAAGCCAATTCAGTCAGGTTGAAGGCTCATCGTCATCGCACCTTCCCCCATTGGTGCTGAGTTTTATTGGTGCTGAGTTTTCTCAAACCGAAGCGCAACTCAATCCATTTCGAGCAGCGAACTGTTCAATCACACAACCGAATCACAGCTTTTGGAAACCCGAAAGATTCCCTGAATGGCTGTCACGATCTACGACGTAGCCAAAGCTGCCGGCGTGGGCATTGGTACGGTTTCGCGTGTCCTCAACGACAATGCGAATGTCAGCGCACAGACGCGACGCAAGGTGCTCGATACCATCGAGGCATTAGGCTACAAACCAAACTTCATGGCGCGTAATCTCTCCCGTTCGCACCTGCGCACGGTGGGGGTGGTGCTAAGTTACTTGACCAATCCCTTTCAGGTGGCAGTACTGCAAGGGATCGAACAGACGCTGTCGCAGGCCGAAGTGGATCTGATCATCTTCAACCTCGATTCACAGGACAGGCGAAATCCGCTGCTCGAACGGCTATCCGAAGGGCGTCGCTCAGACGGCTTGATCGTCATCTCGTTCTCGTTGCCGCCGAAGTTCATCGAGCGTTTCCGGCGCTACAACATCCCAGTAGTGATCACCGACAACCTCGACACACACCTGCCCTCGGTCTACGTGGACAACGTCTACGGGGGCTACCTGGCCACGAGTCACCTGCTTAGTCTCGGTCATCGGCGCATCGCCTACATTCAGGATCACTTCAAAGCGCCCAACGGCCCCGACGGTAACTGGCCCGGCCTGGATCGTCGACGTGGCTACGCCAAGGCCTTGCTCGAAGTGGGCATCGAAGTGGATCTGAACCTGATCTGCGAAGGGGACGGTCACAGTCGGCGGCGCGGTTGGCAGGCCGCCAACGAGCTACTCAACCGCCCGGATCCGCCTGGTGCGATCTTCGCGGCCAGCGACATGCTGGCATTGGGCGTCATCGAGTATGCGCAGAGCCACGGCATCCGCATCCCCGAGGATCTGGCCCTGGTCGGCTTCGACGACATCGAACTGGCGTCCTTTGCCGGGCTGACAACCGTGCGCCAACCCATGCACCAAATGGGCAGCGAGGCCGCCAAGATGGTCATTGACCTAATGAATGGGAAAACACTCACAGAACAACACCGTGAGCTTTCGTTAGAGTTGATCATACGCAATTCAAGCGGAACCCCACAAGCCGTCCGCAGTTAGAAATCGCAACAAGACTTCAATCAGTTCAGAAGAGTTTATTCTTCCAGAAAGGCCGTGAACAGATGGGATCGGCCCAGCAAGAAGTCGAACTGCAGCGAATATTGCTGGTTACCAGTACCCAGTATCCCTAGCGAGCTTGGGTTACTGTTCCCAATAGTCGGTTAATCCAACCCATTTCAGATTCAGCAAGGAGAAAGTTGCACATGAATCGAAGACTTTTGACCATCCTGGCGCTGGTCTTGGCCTCAGTGCTCGTGCTAACCGCATGCAGCTCACCGGAGGCTCCTGCAGCAGAGGAACCGGCGACGGAAGCTCCCGCCGCCGAAGCAACAGAGGCTCCCGCCGAAGAAGCTCCTGCGACCGAAGCACCCGCCGCCGAAGAACCGGCCGCTGCCGAGGGTGAAACAGTGATTACTGTTGCCGCCGGCGCCGTCGGTATCGAATTCGAGCTCGCACAGGCCGCAGCGCAACGGTACATGGAAGCGAACCCTGGTGTGACCGTTGAAATCCTCGACACGCCCGACCTGGCCGATGATCGTCTAGGTCTCTACTTGCAGTTTTTCGAAGCGCAGTCTTCTGAGGTGGACGTCTACCAGATCGATGTAATTTGGCCTGGTGACCTGGCTGAACACCTGGTTGACCTCTACGAATACGGCGCTGCCGATGTTGCCGACCAACACTTCCCGGCCATTGTCGAAAACAACACTGTCGACGGTAAATTGGTTGGCATTCCGTGGTTCACTGATGCTGGCCTGCTCTATTACCGTACAGATCTGCTGGAGAAGTACGGGTACGATGGTCCCCCTGCTACTTGGGCCGATCTTGAGGAAATGGCAACCACCATTCAGGATGGCGAACGCGGCGAAGGCAACCAGGATTTCTGGGGCTTCGTATGGCAGGGCAACGCCTATGAAGGGCTTACCTGTGATGCACTTGAGTGGATCAAGTCGAACGACGGTGGCACCATTGTAAGTACCGATGGTGAGATCTCAATCTTCAACCCGCAGGCCATCGAGATCGTTGACCAGGCTGCTGGTTGGGTCGGCACGATTTCGCCAGATGGTGTCATTGGCTTCGCCGAAGAAGATGCCCGCAACGTATGGCAGGCCGGTAATGCTGCGTTCATGCGCAATTGGCCGTATGCTTACAGCCTGGGCAATGCTGACGGCAGTGCTGTGGCCGGCCTGTTCGATGTGAGTCCGCTGCCTGCCGGTGCGAGTGGCGCCGGTGCCGCCACCCTGGGTGGTTGGCAGTTGGCTGTGAGCAAGTACAGTGAGAATCCAGAAATTGCGGCTGATGTGGCGTTGTTCCTCGCTTCTGAATCGGAGCAGAAGATTCGGGCCATCGAAGGCTCGTACAACCCCACGATCATGTCGCTCTACGAAGATGCCGACGTGCTGGCAGCAACACCATTCTTCGGTTCTCTGTACGATGTGTTCATCAATGCTGTGGCGCGTCCTTCTACCATCACAGCGCCACGTTATGCTGAAACCTCTCGCCTCTTCTATACGGCTGTTCACAGCGTATTGCAGGGCGACGCGGATGCAGAAACCGCATTCGCCGAGTTGGAACTGGATCTGGCGGATCTGACAGGTCTCCCTGTCGCGGGACAGTAAGTAAGCACTCTGGTGGGGCCGGCAACTGCCGGCCCCACTGGTCTTTATCTCCCCAAACACAAAGCAGCATCGCCCCACACATCAGATATTCATCGCAAAGCGTTAGGTGGAGATTGTCTGCATCTAACGCCTGTGCAGACAGCCTTCATGTATCGGCGCAATCCTGCGTACACACGTCCAGACGCCAGGGAGCAGTTCAATGTCACAAGCCACTAGCAGCAAGCAAGGCGGAATAAGCGAATTGGCGCGCAAAGAGGAACGTTTGGCCCTTTTGTTGCTGATCCCGACACTCTTCATCCTGTTTGCCATCGCCCTCTATCCACTTGGTCAGGTCTTTTTTACCAGCTTAACCAATGAGACCTTTGCCAGTGCTACTGAGACGGAATTTATCGGTCTGCAGAACTATCGGCAATTGTTGAGTATGACCATTCGCGAACTGCCTGTTCGCACCGATGAAAATACAGGTCAAGCGCTAACAGATCCCGATACGGGTGAACCACAATATGAGTTGGCTGTTCGAATTTTGCCACGAGAGCCGATTCGGTACCGAGAACTCGATCAGTTTTCGTTCTTAGGCAAGCGATACGTCCTTGGTGCGACTGATCCTGAGTTCATCCTTGCAACGCGCGATACGATCACATTTACGGTCTGGACAGTGCTGTTGGAGACGGTGCTTGGCATTATCGTGGCGCTGGTCGTACATCGAAAATTTCCTGGTCGTGGGGCAATGCGCGCAGTGATGCTTGTACCGTGGGCGATTCCAACTGCGGTTTCCTCAAAGATGTGGGAGTGGATGCTTGGATCAACGCGTACGGGGTTCTTTAATGTGGTTTTCCAAAATCTAGGACTCGGCAATGGGCAGATTGCCTTTTTGGAGATCGACAGATGGCAGATGCCGTCGATGATTATGATCGATGTATGGAAGACGACGCCCTTCATGGCGCTATTGCTTCTGGCGGGCCTCCAGTTGATCCCCGGAGATGTCTATGAAGCTGCGGATGTAGATGGCGCTGGTAAGATTCGGCAGTTTTTCTATATCACACTACCGCTCTTAAGACCGACGCTGGCGGTTGCACTGGTGTTCCGTACGTTGGATGCACTCCGCGTGTTCGATCTATTTCAGATTGTATTGGCCCAAAGCCGATTCTCGATGGCGAGCTTCTCTTACTACGAACTCATATCGAATCGCGCCGCAGGGTATTCTTCGGCCAGTAGTGTAGTGATCTTCCTGATCATATTTGTGTTTGCGATCATTTACATTCGCGCATTGGGGGTTGAGTCCGAATGAACAGCCGAACCAGCAAGATCCTAAATGACATTTTGTTCTGGATCGTTGTCTTTCTGATTTTTGTTTACATGCTGTTTCCGTTTTATTGGATGATCAACTCATCTCTGAAAGCGGAACCTCAGTTGTTCATGACGCCGGCGACCTTTGTTCCACTGAATCCAAACACATACGCGGTTTCGCCGACACTTCAGAACTATGCAGCAGTATTCCAAAATGACGCCTTCCTGCGTGGGCTGCTGAACAGTGTCGTAGTTGCTCTCTCGACTACGGTTCTGTCATTACTGGTTGGGGCCTTTGCCGCCTTTGCACTGGGCAAGCTGCGCTTTCGTGGCAAGACACCGACCCTGTACGTGATTCTCGCCATGACAATGTTTCCTCAGGTGGCAGTGCTGGCGGGCCTCTATGCGGTGATCAATACATTGGGCATCGGCGCCATTGCCAGTATGATCCTTTCGTACATGATCTTCACACTACCATTTACAGTATGGGTGTTGACTTCATTCTTCCGTGGTCTACCGATTGAGATCATGCAATCGGCACAAGTCGACGGCGCATCGCCATTTCAGACGTTCTACATGATCTTGTTGCCTCTGACCATGCCTGCATTGGTGACCACCGGCCTGCTGGCCTTTATTCAGTCTTGGAATGAGTATCTATTCGCACTGACGTTCACTTCAATCGAACCGACCGCACGCACCGTACCTGTTGCCATTGCGCTGTTTAGCGGTGAACGGGCATTTCAGGAACCCTTTGGCGAAATCATGGCTGCGTCGGTTGTGGTCACAGTACCACTAATCATTCTTGTGTTGATCTTCCAGCAGAAGATCGTTGAAGGTTTGACCGCAGGCGCGGTGAAGGGGTAATTCTCTGCTGCGCAGTGAACAATGAATGAAGAAAAAGAATGGGTGGAGCGACCAACTCGCTCCACCCATTCTTTTTCTTCGTTCATCGCTTTTTCGCCGCCTTTTCCAACACCGCCAACGTCTCCTGCGCCGCCTTCTGCCACGAGAAGCGTTTGACGTTTTCGTGGCCGGCTGCGATAAGTTGCTGCCGCAGCGCCTCGTCCTGGCTGAGGCGGAGCATGGCGTCGGCGATGGCGTCCACATCGGTGGGGTCGACGAGGATGGCGGCGTCGCCCGCGATTTCGGGCAACGAGGAATTGTACGAAGTCATCACCGGGATTCCTTTCTGCTGCGCCTCGAGGACAGGCAACCCGAAGCCTTCAAAGAGCGACGGAAACGCAAAAAAGAGCGCCCCATCCATCAATTGATCGACAACGTCATCGGGCAAGTAGCCAGGAAAGTGGACTCGCTCGCCCACGCCAAACCGCACAGCCGCGGCGTAAAGATCTTCACTCAACCAGCCCCGCTTCCCCACCAGCACCAGATCCCAATCCACCTGCCCACAGATCCGCACAAACGCCTCGATCAACCGCCCCAAATTCTTACGCGGCTGAATCGTCCCCACATACAGCGCATACGCACGATCTCCACTCAAACCCGGCACATCCCCCGAACGCTGCGCAACCCGCAATTCGCAATCCGCAATTCGCAACTCGCAACTCGCAACTCCTTCATACACCACATCAACCTTCCCTGCCTTCACCCCATAAAACCGCGCCAGATCGTTGGCGGTGAATTGGCTGATCGCGATGATCCGCCGCGCCGCGGACACACTCCACCGCGTCGACGCGTCCAGATACAATCGCTGTCCACGCGTGTGTGCCTGGGGGAAATGTCGATACCCCACATCGTGGATCGTCACCACCGACGGCGGCAACAGCAGCGGCGGCAGCAGCGGGATCACGTGCGCGGGGACAAAAAGCACATCAGGCCGGTGACGCACCACCTCCGCAGCCAGGGCGGTGTGTGTCCACAGGCGGCGGGCGCGCAGTGGACGGATCTCAACATTGGGCAGGCTGTCCGCGCCGAAAAGGGACGGATCGACGTCCTCGCGCGTGTACAGCCGCCAGCGGTGCGCCTCCGCCGCAGGTAACGACAGCAGGTGACGGATGATCTCCCGCGAATAGCGTTCCGTGCCGGTGACGATGTCGCCGGTGGCCCGCGAGGCGTCGACGCCGATGATCACGCTGGTCCTCTACATTTTCAGGCCAGCGATGTGGCCGGGTGTGGCTGAGTCGAAACGGCGCAGGGCGAAAAGATCGCGCCACAGCGGCGACGCATACGCCCCCGGCGCCGCGGACAGATCCGCCAGCAGCCGTCCGCTGAGGACGGTGAACTTGAAGCCACGCCCGCTGAATCCGGCCCCGAACACGATCTGCGGGTGTTCGGGATGGTGATCGATGATGAATTCTGCATCGGGCGACTGGGTGTAGAGGCAGGCCACACCGTCCACCGCTTTGGGGATGATGCCCACCAAATGCGCTTCCACCAGCCCGCACAACTCGTCCACGGCGGATTGGAGCAGTTCTCGCGGGTGCGTATCGGGATCGACGCCGTCGTCGTCGAGTTCGAGGCCGATCTTGATACGTCCTGGCGCTTCGAAGGTGGGGAAGCCGTAGAAGTGGGGTGTGGGCAGGCAAATGTACACAGGACAGCGATCCGGTAGCCACATTTCCTGGGCGTGCGCGGCTACGTCGAAGAAGATCACCTGCTGATGCGTCACTTTGAGCGGGTGCGAGAGACGCGGCGTCAGTCCCAATTGCTCGAAGAAGCGTCCGGCCCACGGCCCCGCCGTGATCACGGCCTGCGCAGCGTGGAACGTCTGCGCGCCGTGTGGGCCGTCCACATCCACCACCACACCGTCTCCATCCGGGGCGACGCGGCGTACGTGGCTCTCCTCTTGCAGCACCGCGCCGTGACGCACGGCCTGCGCCGCCATCGTCGCCACAGCTAGATCCGCGTTGACGATCCCGGCGTTGGGCTGGTAGAAGCCAAGCCAATCTGCAGGGAAGCGGAACTGCGGGAAGCGACGCGCCATCGCCGTCTGATCGAGTACTTCGGCGGCGTAGCCCAGTTCGGCCATCGTGTCGATGCGTCCTTGCAGGGCTGGCAGATCCGCCGGGCCGAAGTCGAGGCTGCCGGTTTCCAGCACCAGATCCGCGCCGCTTTCGGCTTCCAGCGTGCGCCACAGCGCGAACGCGTCCGGCGCCAGCGACGGTACTCGTGCTCGGCATGGCTGTAGCGGATGATGCGGCTGGCCCCGTGGCTGCTCCCTTGCTTGTGCCCCACGCGGAACTGTTCCAGCAGCAGCACGCGCCGCCCGTCTTTGGCCAGGTGATACGCCGTGGCAGCGCCGACGCCACCGGCGCCGATCACGATGATGTCGTAGGTAGTGGGCATGGGGTGATCCTTTGTAATGCGTGGTTCGTAGTGCGTAGTACACGCACCATGCACTACGCACCACGGATCGATTCGGACAGACTTCAACTCTCTGTGTATACTACAGTTACGATCTATGGAGGTCAACTTTCCCATAAAGTGCCGTTTTACGTGGCTATGTTGATAAACAACGTAATGCGTAATCAAAAAACATGCCCCGTTGCCAACAATTACGCATTACGAATTACGCATTATTCCAGCGCAGCAGGAGAAACGCCATGCCCCCACAAAGACCCGAACTGTCTCAACTCCCCGAAGATGTGCGCGCGTACATCGAGTATCTCGAAGACGCGCTGAATGATGCGCAATCTGAACCATCCGGCGGACGCAGCGCGTCCGTGGCCGAGCCGAGCGAAGCGCCGACGACGCAGATGGTGGTGACGATCACCCGCGATGGGATGATCAAGCGCACACCCCGTCACCTGTATGGACGCCAACGTCGCGGCGGCATGGGCGTTTTCGATATCGAAAGCAGCGAGGACGACCCACCCGCACTCCTGGCTGTAGGCGATGTGCAGGATCGGCTGATCTTCTTCACCGACCGCAGCCGCTTCTTTTCGCTGCGTATTTCGGAAGTGGCCGAAGGACAGGTGCGCGCCCGCGGCGAAACATTGTCACGCTGGTTACCGCTGCAACCGGGCGAGAAGGTTGTCCTCGCTCTGCCCGAACAGAACGCCGCCTACTTCTACCTGCTCAGCGACCGCGGCTGGGTGCGCCGTGTGGTGGGGACGCAACTGCTGCGCCTGGCGCCGGGCAGCGTCCTCGAAGCGCGGCAGGGTCACCGCCCGGTGGCGGCGTGTTGGGGGACGGGTGACCGCGATCTGCTGATCGTCACCCGCGGTGGGCAGGGCATCCGCTTCGAGGAACGGCTGGTGCCGATCCAGGGCGGCTGCCTGGGCATTCGGCTCGACGGCGGCGACGAGGCGCTGTCCATCGCCAACGTCAACGAGAAGAGCGGTGTGTTTGTCCTCGGCGAAGATGGCAAAGGCACGATCCGCCAGATGAGCGGCGTGCGCGCCAACAAGTCGCCGGGCGCAGGCGGCAAGACGATCATGAAGGCCGACCGCATCATCGACGCCCACGCCGTCGCCGCCGGTGAGGACGTCTTCGTGATCTCGCAACTGAGCAAGCTGATCCGCTTCGCCGCCGATGAAGTGCCGCCCAAAGAAGGCGTGGTGCAGGGCGTCAACTGCATGGCGCTGCGCGCAGACGAAGCGGTGGCGTGCGCGGTGAGTGACGCGGGCGAGCCGTTGGCAGAATAGTTCATGTTCAACGATCAACTTGTCCTAATCAAAGGCGCGGGCGACCTGGCGACCGGCATCGGCTGGCGGCTGCGGCGTTGTGGATTTGCCGTAGCAATGACGGAGATTGCGCGGCCACTGGTGGTGCGACGGGCGGCGGCGTTTGCACAGGCTGTCTTCGACGGGGAGACGACGGTGGAAGGGATCACGGCGCGGCGCTGTGACGCGGCGGACGTGCCTGACGTGCTGGCGGCGCAGGAGATCCCAGTGGTGATCGACCCGACGGCGGCGTTGGCGGGCGAACTTGCGCCCACGGTGCTGGTAGACGCCATCATGGCCAAGGTGAACACCGGCACCGGCATCGAGGACGCGCCGCTGGTGATCGGCATCGGCCCCGGTTTTACGGCGGAGGTGGACTGTCACTACGTGATCGAAACCAACCGCGCCACACGCTGGGGCGGGTCATCGCGCAGGGGACGGCGCTGCCCGATACGCGCAGCCTGGCGCGCTGCCCGGCCTGGGCGTCGACGCCACGCGGGTGCTGCGCGCGCCGGTCACAGGACGCGTGCACCCCCGCGTCCGTATTGGCGGGTTGGTGGCAAAGGGCGAGATCATTGCCCACTGCCGCGCAGACGACGGCAATGATGCAACGCTAACCGCTCCCTTCGACGGTGTGTTGCGTGGTCTTATCCACCCAAGCGTACCGGTGACGGCAGGCATGAAGATCGGCGATCTCGATCCTCGGGCCGAACCGTTCTACGCGTGGACGATTTCGGACAAGTCCGCGGCCATCGGCGGCGGTGTACTTGAAGCGATTCTGTATCATTTTTCCCAAAACGCAACCATCGAATGAGATAACATATTGCTATGAACAATGAAATGACCCTGTACGCCGTGCCGGGCATGCCGTTGGTGACGCCCGGCGACGATGTGGCGCAGTTGATCGTGTCGCGCATCAATGCCACGGGCCGCAGTCTGCAGGACGGCGACATCCTGGTAATCGCGCAGAAGATTGTGAGCAAGGCCGAGAACCGACTGGTGCGCCTGGCCGAGGTGACACCCGACGCCCACGCCGAAGAAGTGGCCGAGTTGACACACAAAGATCCGCGCCGCGTGCAGGTGGTGCTCGACGACAGCAACGAGATCGTGCGCGCCCGCCCCGGCCTGCTCATTGTGGAACAGAAGAGCGGCTGGATTTGCGCCCACGGCGGCATGGACCGCAGCAACGTCCCCGCGCCCAGTGACGACCCCGACGACGAGGTGGTGGCGCTGCTCCCGGCCGACAGCGACGCCAGCGCCGAGCGCATCCGCGCCCGCATCGCCGAGTTGACGGGCAAGTCGGTGGCGGTGATCATCAACGACAGCCACGGTCGGCCCTGGCGTGTGGGCACGGTGGGCGTCTGTATCGGCTGCGCCGGCCTGCCCCCGCTGTGGAACCAGCGCGGCCTGCACGATCTGTTCGGCTACGAGTTGGTGGCCAGCGAAGAGTGCATCGCCGATGAACTTTCGGCGGCGGCGAGCCTGCTCATGGGCCAGAGCAACGAGGGCCGCCCTGTGGTGCTCATCCGCGGTTACACGCCGCCGGCGCTGCCCGCCACATCGTCCAAAGTGATTCAGCGCGACAAGAATATGGACGTATTCCGCTGAGGAGATTTCAGCATTTTTGCTCCACGAAGGCACACGAAGAATCACGAAGATGAGAAGAGAGGGACACGGATTTCAGGATTACCAGGTCAGCAGAGCGGGATAGCCTTGTGTCTGATCTTCCCTTTCTTCGTGTATCTTCGTGGATCGTTTTTTTCTGGTTTCTCCCAGACTGCACGTGCAACAAACTCACTCACCCAAGGAGACTATCAATGGATTTCGGATTGAAGGGCAAACGCTGTCGTGTTGGCGGCCAGCCGCGGATTGGGCTACGCCTGCGCCCTGGGCCTGGCGTGAAGGTTGCGATCTGGTGATCACCAGCCGCAGCCAGGAGCATATCGACGCTGCTGCCGAGCAGATCCGTGCCGAGACGGGCGTGCGCGTCATCGGCGTGGCCGCCGACGTCAGCAGCGCAGAGGGCGTCACCGCGCCGGTGACGCGTTGCATCGAGGCGTTCGGCGGCGTCGACATCGCTGTCCACAACGCCGGTGGACCACCCGCGGGCGGCTTCGAGAACGTGAACAACGAGCAGTGGTACAAGGCGTTCGACCAGAACTTGATGAGCTTCGTCTGGCTTTCGCAGGCCGTATTGGGGTCGATGAAGGAGGCGGGCTGGGGGCGCATCATCGCCATCACCAGTTCGTCGATCAAGCAGCCGATCCCGAACCTGGTGCTGTCCAATGCCATGCGCACGGGCATTCTGGGTACAGTGCGCACCATGATCAAAGAAGTGACGCCCCACGGGGTCACCGTGAACGTGGTGGCGCCAGGACGCATCGCCACCGAGCGCATCGACGAACTCGATCAGGCCGCTGCCAAGCGCAGCGGCAGATCTGTGGAAGATGTCAAGGCCGAATCGCAGGCCAGCATCCCTGCCGGGCGGCTGGGGACGCCGGAAGAATTCGCCAACGTGGTCGTTTTCTTGGCGTCGGAGGCGGCGTCCTACGTGAGCGGGGCCACGATCCAGATCGACGGCGGCAAACTCGACGCGTTGCAGTAGCAGTCATCCCGCACATTCGGTGTCGCGTCAGTGCCTGGCACTGACAAGATCCATCGACAAACCCGCCAGGTTTTCTGAAACCTGGCGGGTTTTCGCGTGCGGCTACTGCTGATCCGCGTATTCTTGGCCGAACCACTTCACGAGCAAGGCGTCGTAGGTACCGTCGGCGCGGACCTGGGCCAGCGCGGCGTTGACGGCTTCGAGCACGTCGGAGCGGGCCTGGTTCACGGCCACGGCGTAGACCTCGTTGGTGAGGTGACTGTCGACCAATCTGATGGCAACGCCGTTGTTAGCGTACCAGGCCAGCACGCCGGCGTCGAGCACGGCGGCGTCCACTTCGCCGTTGACCAGGGCGTCGACCAGCAACTGCGCTTCTTCGTAGGGGACAACCTGCACCGCCAGGTTGCCGGTGACGTACTCGGCCCCGGTGGTGGCGATCTTGACGCCGACGCGGGTCTCCGCCGTGAGATCGGCGCTGCTCTGGATGGCGTTGTTGTCGTTGCGCACGGCCAACCCCTGGCTGCCGTCGAAGTACGGGTCGCTGAAATCGACGACGGCGGCGCGCTGCTCGGTGACGGTGATGGCGCTGATCACGGCGTCGATCTCGCTGGATGAAAGCCCGCGTTCCAACATCCCCTCAAACGGCATTCCCAGGTAGCGAACCTGGAATCCACCGGCGACAGCCAATGCGGTCATCAGCTCCACATCGAAGCCTACCCACTGGTTTTCCTGATCTCGGTAGGCGAAGGGCGGGAAATTGCCGTTCAACCCCACGGTGATCTGGTCCAGGCCGGTTGCTTCCTGTGCAGGCGCTGCGGTAGGAGCAGGGATCGGCGTGTCCGTGGGCGCTGGGGCAGGCGTATCTGTGGGCGCGGCGGTCGGCTCCGGTGTGGCGGTGGGCGGGACGGGCGTTGCCGTGGGGGGCAAGGGCGTTGCCGTCGGTTCCGGCGTCGGCTCAGGCTGTCCACAGGCGGCCAGCACGAAGATCAGTACGGGCAGGATCAACCAGGTCAGCAGCGCAGGGCGTCGTTTCATCACAAGATTCTCCTGGGTGGAAGGCGGCGGCATCTGATTCATCGATCACACGGTTTTGTAGGATTGACGGCAGTGTCTGTGATCGGAGAACGTCGGTGATCTCGGTGGGCCAATCTCGGGTGCTGGTATTCTACCAGGAGTCTTCGCGCAGCGCGTAATCGGGACACTGGCACAGCGGCGATAAGCGTGGTCGAAAGGCAGGCTCGCCCGATCTACGTCATATTCCGTACTTTGGCCTGTGCATGTATTTTGCGACGGGCGGCGACGCACTTCCTGTATAGACGGGCGATGAACCAAACGCTGCCCACATCGATGCCCGATTCGTCGCCCGTCTATTCATTTGATCTCGCAGACGCGAAAGCAAACCAAATGCTAATGTTATCGCAACACAGCGTTAACAAAACTGTGGGAGAATGAAAATCGTCAGCAGTGAGTGGCAGGATAACAATCTATCTGGGTGGACCGGCGCTTTCCCGAACCGCGTTTGATATCGCTCGAATACGTTGCGGGCGAACCGGTCCGCAAGCCTGGATAGTTTAACATAGATGTCCCAGGTCGGATCGACCTGGGACGTTTTTTGTTTTGGGGGGTTGCGTTGCGGGAAACGCTACCTGCTGCAACGCAAACCCCTACTTTTGGTGATCATTTCTCTGCCATCTATAATGCCAAAGATGCGAGTTGTACTGATCAGCAAGGCGCTCATTGTGGGCGCTTATCAACGCAAAGCCGAGGAGATCGCCGCCCTGGGGGTAGACCTGACGGTGCTGATTCCGCCTTCGTGGCAGGATCGGCGAGGACGGCAGTCGGCGGAGACGCGCCACACGCAAGGCTACGATCTGCGTGTGATTCCGTTGGCGCTGAACGGCAACTACCATCTGCATTTTTACCCGACGCTGGCCGCGGAACTGCGCCACATCCGGCCCGATCTCGTGCATGTGGACGAGGAACCGTACAACCTTGCCACTTGGTTGGCGGCGCGGGCCGCGCAGGCGGTGGGCGCCAAGGCGCTCTTCTTCACCTGGCAAAATCTACATCGACGCTATCCACCACCGTTCGCCTGGCTCGAAGCGGCCAACTATCGAGCCTGTCCTGTGGCGCTGACCGGCAACCAGGACGCCGCCGCGGTTTTGCGCGGCAAGGGCTACGTCGGTAAGATCCACGTCATCCCCCAATTCGGCGTGGATCCGGCCATTTTCTCTCCGCAATTGACACGTGGAGAGCATCCCTTTGAGATTGGTTATGCAGGTGGTTTGATCGAAGAGAAGGGCGTCGATCTGCTGCTGCGCGCCTGCGCCGGGCTGACAGGCGACTGGCGCTTGACGCTGGTGGGCAGCGGCGCGGAGGACGCGTCCTTGCGGGCATTGGCAGCCGAACTAGGAATCGACCAACGCGTCGACCTGGGGCGTCGCCTGGCCGCGCACGAGATGCCATCTTTCTACCGTGGGCTGGACGCCTTCGTGTTGCCCAGCCGCAGCCGCCCCAACTGGCAGGAACAGTTCGGGCGCGTGCTGATCGAGGCGATGGCGTGCGGTGTGCCGGTGATCGGCAGCACTTGTGGCGAGATCCCCAACGTCATCGGGGACGCCGGTCTGCTCTTCCCCGAAGAAGATGTCGAGAGTTTGCACCGTCACCTGCAAGATCTCATGGACAAGCCCACGCTGCGCGACCACCTGGCCGCCGCCGGTCGCCGCCGCGTCGAAGAACGCTACACCATGCGCCAGATCGCGGCGGAGACGGCTAACGTGTATCGAGAGATGGGGGACTGGGGATTGGGGATTAGGGACTAGGTGGCTGATCGCGCCGAGTCACCGATCCCCAATCCCCAATTCTCAGTCTCTAATCCCCAGTCCCCAACCATGCACATTGTCATCGACGCGCAACTGATCAACACAGCAGAGACGTACCGGGGCGCCGGGGTGAGCGTCTACAGCCAGGAGTTGCTCACGGCGCTGGGGCGGCACGGCAGTGGGCTGAGACTGACGGCGTTTGTCAACGACGCGGGCTTTTCCTGTGAAGGCGTGGCGCTGCGCCGTACGCGCTGGCCCGCGCAGCGCCCGCTGCCGCGGATCGTGTGGGAGCAGACGGCGCTGCCTTCGGCACTGAGCCGCCTGGACGCGGATGTGGTGCATGGGCTGGTCAACGTGCTGCCGCTGGCCACGTCGACGCCAGGTGTGGTGACGGTCCATGATCTGAGTTTTGTGCGCATGCCCGAGCGTTTCCCCGCGGCCAAGCGCTTTTACCTGACACAGCTGTGCGCGGCGAGCGTGCGTAGGGCGCAGCGTGTGATCGCCGTCAGCCGACAGACGGCGAATGATCTGGTTCACTACTTCCATGTGGACGCCAAGAAGATCGATGTCGTGTATAATGGGGTGGCCGAACGCTTCGCGCCAGGGGATGCGGAGCGCAGTGCTTCCTTTCGGCGGGCGCATGATTTGCCAGCGCGTTTCCTGCTCTATGTCGGCACGCTGGAACCCCGCAAGAACCTGGAACGGTTGATCGACGCCTACGCTGCCTGGCGCGCACAGGCCACCGCATCGGATCGTGATGTGGCCCTGGTGCTGGCCGGCGCGCAGGGATGGTTCTACGATACGATCTACCAGCAGGTGCAGGCGTTGGGGCTGGCCGAGATGATCCGCTTTCCCGGCTACGTGCCATCGGCGGATCTGCCTGAATGGTACCGGGCAGCGCTGGCCTTCGTCTACCCGAGTTTGTTCGAGGGGTTCGGGATGCCGGTGCTGGAAGCGATGGCCTGCGGCGCGCCTGTGCTGTGCAGCCGGGCGCCGGGGATCGAAGAGGTGGCGCAGGATGCAGCCCTCACCTTCGCGCCGGATTCGACAGCGGAGATGGCGGCTGCACTCAACGCCGTCGTCACCGAAGACGCAGTACGCGCCGATCTGCGCAAACGCGGCCTGGCGCATGTTCGCCGTTTCTCGTGGACACGCTGCGCCGCCGAAACCATAAACGTCTACCAACGCACCTGTTGATCCGAGTTTTTTCTGATCTGGGATTATTTTCAACGATGACTGTCAAGCCGCTGAACCGTGATCATGTTGCCGTCACCACCAAGGACAACTGGTTGATCCAAACCGTGCAACGTGTGAACCCGCAATGGTGGCCCTCACTGTTGCGGGTAAGCGATTCTCTGCTGATCGTGTTGGCTTTTGTGGTGGCTTACTTGATCCGCTATCGATTGCAGTGGTTCAGAGCAGTGGATCCTGTTTTTCAGACCGATTTTTCCTCGTACATCCTCTCTTGTGTGGCGCTGGTGGCCATCCTGTTCTTACTCTTCCACTTCTCCGGCGTCTACCGTCAACGCCGCGGGCGGCTCTGGTTGGAAGAAGTTTATACAATCGCCAGCGCCACCACCATCGGCGTGGTGATTTTGATCACCATCAACCTCATCTTCAGCCCGATGCTCTACAGCCGCCTGCTCTTCCTGTACACAGCCTTTCTCGTCGTCCTCTTTTTGGGAACAGGCCGCGCCGCAATCGGACTGGTGCGTGGCTACCTGCGCCGACATGGATTGGCGTGCAGCGGGTTGTCCTCGTGGGTGCGGGCGATGTAGGACGAATGGTGATGCGCACCATCGCCGCCCGCCCGACGTTAGGTTACCAGCTCATCGGCTTCCTCGACGACAACCCAACCAAAGGCTCCACAGACATTGGCCGCTTCAAGGCGCTTGGCTCGGTGGACAACTTCGCCCGCGTGCGCGAGACGTACGCGCTCGACTTGGTGATCGTCTGCCTGCCCTGGCAGAGCCACCGCACCGTAGCGCGCATCCTCAGCGAGTGCGAACAGGAGGGGATCAAGGCGCAGGTGGTCCCCGATATCTTCCTGCTCACCAAGAATCAGATGGAAGTAGAGGAGATCAACGGCATCCCCTTGATCAGCACGCGTGAGGTGTCGATTGCAGGCTGGAACCTGATTCTCAAGCGGGGGTTAGACCTGGTACTGGGGACACTGATCGCGCTGCTGACCCTGCCGATCACACTGCTCATTGCCCTGGCCATCCGCCTCGACTCGCCCGGGCCTGTGCTCTACTCGCAGGTCCGGGTTGGCAGGAACGGTCAATTGTTCCGTATCTACAAATTCCGCTCGATGGTGGTCAATGCCGAGGCGCGCCGCGAGGAGGTGGCCGATCTCAACGAGGCCACTGGTCCACTCTTCAAGGTGCGCGATGATCCGCGGCGCACGCGCACTGGACGTGTGCTGCGCCGGTTCAGCCTGGACGAGTTGCCGCAGTTGATCAACGTCTTCCGCGGCGAGATGAGTTTGGTGGGTCCGCGGCCCAACCTGCCCGAAGAGGTGGCGCAGTACGAAGAATGGCACCGCAAGCGGTTGTCGGTGAGTCCTGGCGCGACGGGGCTATGGCAGATCAGCGGGCGCAGCGATCTCACCTTCGACGAAATGGTGCTTCTCGACATCTACTACACCGAAAATTGGAGTGTGGGGCTGGATCTCAGCATCCTGCTGACGACGATCCCGAAGGTGTTGTTGGGGAAGGGTGCGTATTGAGAAGCCTTTCCACAATCCTCGGTATCCCCTCCGTCGCTTCGGTGTTCCAGCGGCGGTAGGCGTCGACGGCGGCGCGCATGCTCTCGATCTGAGCAGGCTGCTGGATCAACGAGCGTAGCAGAGAAAAGCGTTCTTCCGGGGTGAGGGCGACCCAGCCCAGGCCGTGATCGCGGATGAAGGCGAGGTTTGGCGTCTCCTGGCCGGGGATGTAGGTGGTGGCGATAAAGGGCTTGCCCAGTGTCACCGATTCGAAGAGCATGTTGGGGCCGGCTTTGCCCATGACGAGGTCGGCGGCGGCGATGTAGGGAGCGATCTCTTTGGTGAACGGCAGCACGTGGCAGTGTGCCACGCCACGAAAACGTGCCAGCAGGGCCTGATTCGTCCCCGCGGCGAGGATGATCTGGAGCATCGGCGCGGGCGCTTCCTGGTTAAGGCGCAAGAGATTCTCGACGGTGGCACTGAATTGAGCCGTCCCCTCGCCGCCGCCCTGCAGAAAGACGGTGAGCCGAGACGGATCCAGGTTGAGGCTGCGACGGAAAAGGGCGGCGTCTTCGCCGTAAGCATTGTAGAACTGACCGCGTACCGGCCAGCCCGAAAGGTGGACGCGCTGGGAATCGAAACCGGCGCGGATCGCCTCTTGTGCGGTCTCCGGCGTGGGGGCCAGGGTGGCATCGGCGTCTTTGTAGGTAAGCCAGGCGTGATGCAACTGTTGCGGATCGGCAAAGAGTACTGCCAGCGGTATTTTGCGCCCCAGCGTAGCCAGCGCCCGCCCTACCGAATACGAAAAGAACGCATAGGTGGACATGATCAGATCGGGGCGTTCCCGCTCGATTAGATCCATGAGTGCTTGCTGATTGGCCAGCGTGAAGAGCCGATGAGCCAGTGTGGCGCGTGCAGGTGTGTCGGAAAACGTGTACTCTGCCGACCACAACCACAGTGCATGGCGGCTGGCCAGCCGATAGTGGACGTGAAACGCCCGCGACTGTGGATCGGCAATCGAGATCGAGTAACTGTCTTCGCCGAGACGGTCGCGCAGCGCTTCGGCCAGGCTTAGGTGACCGCCTCCCGTCTTCGACATCAGCATCAAAATTCGTTTCTGCGCCATCAAGTTCATCCTTCGGTATCCATGTCAGACCTGAGCTATCGCATTGTGGGTGAAGGGCCGCCACTGCTGCTGCTGCATGGTTTCGGCATTTCGTACAACATCTGGCAAGCACTGGTCCCCTTGCTCCACAGCCATTTTCAGCTAATTTTGGTGGAATTGCCCGGCATCGGCGCGTCGCCGCCATTGCCCGCGCAAACATTATACTACGTCAGCGAGCGCAGATCTGCTCGACGAACTACGCCGAGAGCTAGGGATCACTCGCTGGTCGCTGCTCTGCTACTCCACCGGTACGCGCATGGGCGAAATCTACGTTCAACGCTACGGTGACACCGTGAGCAGGTGCATCTTCCTCTGCCCGTTGCACATACCCGGCTGGCGTTGGCGCCTGTTGCAGACGGTTCTGCACATCGATGCTGTGCTGCCGAGCTTTGGCGACTGGGCATTGTCGGGGCCAAGGCTCTACGGTTTGGTGACATCACTTGGCTTCAACGGGCGCGCAGGTCGCCGCGCAGCCGAGTGGACGCGCGACATTGGCGCGCAGCCGATCCATGTGCTGCGTCAGGCGCTACGCGATATCCCAGACGAAGGACACAGCCTGCTCTCGCTAGGCGTGCCGACGCTCTACATCTGGGGGCGCCAGGATGTCATCACGATCTGCCCGCGTCACCGCAGTAAGCGGCACTTTTGTATTAACGCAAATCACGCTGCGCCGATCCTGGCCGCCGCGGACGTGGCTCACCTGACGCTTGAATTTCTACGTTGAGAACCGCCAATGACTGGAATTTCAAGCAACACACCCAAACGAGATGTTATGCCCACAATTCTGATCCTGATGAGCGACACCGGCGGTGGTCATCGCGCCAGTGCGCAGGCGTTGCAGGCCGGCTTTACCCAACGCTATGGCGACCGTTTCCGCGTGGAAATCGTGGATCTGTGGAAATCGTACACGCCGTGGCCGATGAACCGCCTACCGAACTCGTACAGCCCCCTGGTGAACCGCGGCATCGCCTTCTGGAAATTCATCTGGTTTGTCAGCGAAAAACCGACACTCACCGAACCCGTTCTTGCCACGGCCGAACGCGTGGTGCGCCGTACTGTGCGCCGCATGTTCCACCAATACCGCCCCGATCTGGTGATCTCGGTGCATCCGCTACTCTCGAAGATCCCCGAGCTCGTGCTGCATCTCGAACGCCCCGACGTCCCCTGTGTCACCGTGATCACCGATCTGGGGACAATCACGCCGATGTGGTTTCATCGCGGGGTGGATCGCTGTTTTGTCCCCACGCAGGCGGCCTACGAGGCTGGTTTGCGCCAAGGACTGACGCCGCAACAACTGAAGGTGTGTGGGTTGCCGGTGCGCCCCGCCTTCGCCCGCGCCCCACGAGACAAGACCGAAGTCCGCAGCGAACTTGAACTCGATCCGGATCGGCTGACGGCATTGATCGTGGGCGGTGGTGAGGGAATGGGACCGGTGGCGAAAATCGTGGAAGCGGCGGCGCGGCGTCTCTCCGCCGACGGACGCAACGCCCAGCTCGTGGTGATCTGCGGGCGAAATGAGAAGCTACGCGCCAATTTGAGCAGCCGCGCCTGGCCGCTGCCCGTGCGCGTCCTCGGCTTCGTGGACAACATGCCCGATTGGATGGCAGCGGCGGATTGTATCGTCACCAAGGCGGGGCCTGGCACCATCGCCGAAGCGATGATCAGCGGGCTGCCCAGCCTGCTCAGTGGCTACATCCCCGGCCAGGAAACTGGCAACATCCCCTTCGTGGTAGAGAGCGGCGCCGGCGCCTTCAACGAAGATCCGGCACAGATCGCCGCCATCCTCAGCCATTGGTTCGGCCCGCAGCAGCACAAACTCGCCGAAATGGCGGCGGTGGCGAAATCCTTGGGGCGTCCGCAGTCGACGATTGATATCGTTGAGAGATTGCGGAGATGGTGCGTGATGCGTAGTTGGTTGAGGATCCCGATTGCGTGATTGAGGTACGTCGTACGGAACAGATCCAATCCAGCGATCCAAACGCCACCATATTCCGCATTATGAATTACGCATTACTTCTCTCCCCACACCAATCTCCTCAAATTCCCACCCTTCACCGCTCCCGCTCCGCCTCCGACCAGTGCGCCAGGTGAACGTCCACAATCTGCGGCGTGCCGCTGCCCACACCATGTGATCCGGGCCATAGGCTTCGGCGACGCGGCGCGTGAAGGCTCGGGCGCTTTCATAGGTGGGCGCGTCGTCGGCAAAGTGGTTTATGCCCGAGAGCTTCATGTAGACGTTGTCGTACTGTGCCAGATCAAGGACGTCGGCGTACTCCACGGCGGTGCCCATCTTCGGCTCCGCCAGGTGATCGATGAGCACCGGTGTGGCCGGGTGGGCGCGGATCAAGTCCGCGGCCTGGCGGGCGAAATCGGGGCCAATGTGCAATTCCACGATCAGGCCCAAATCAGCGGCGGCTTCCCACAGTGCCACCACACCAGGATCGGCGAAGCTATCGAGGTAATGATTCGTGCCGCGGTGGGCATGGAAACGCGTGGAAACGATGCGCGGCTCCTGCGCCACCAGATCGTGCAGCTTGGCGATGGCGTCGTCATCGCGGGGATAAAACAGCGATGTACCACGCAGCCGCTCTGGCTCACGCTGTAGCGCATCGAGCACCAGCCGGTGATCATCGCCGTACGGTTCGGGATGCACAATCACGGCGCGGTCGATGCCGTAGGCGTCCATGTGCGCCAGGTAGTCGGTCAGCGGATCAGCAACCCAGTGGGATGCGTCGGGGATGTAGCTGGCCCGTGGATGAAAGGGATAGCGATCTGTGTCGGACGAAAACAGATGAACGTTCCATTCGATGATCATTGGATGCCCTCCCAATGCAAATGCAATTAGCGCAGTGCCCTGTCTGGTCACTGCGCTGTTATTGGTTGTGAAGTTGTTGCGCCCTACCCCTTCACCGCGCCTGCCGCCAGCCCACCAACCACGTAGCGTTGCGCCAAAATGTAAAGGAGCACCACCGGCGTCATGGCGATGAGCGATCCGGCCATCATGGGGCCGACCATGTAGTAGTCGGTGCGGTAGAAGTTGGCCAGGCCCACGGAAATCATGCGGTGAGATTCGTCCTGGGTGAGGATCAGGGCAAAGATGAACTCGTTCCACACGCCGTTGAAGGTGAAGATGGCGGCGGTGATGATGCCGGGCAGCGACAGCGGGATCACGATGTACCACATGGCTTGCAGTCGCGTACAACCGTCGATCAGAGCCGCTTCTTCCATTTCGGTGGAAAGGCTGCGCAGGTAGCCCATCATCAACCAGGTGCAGAAGGGTACGCCGAAGCTGATGTTGGCCAGGATCAGGCCGGTGTAGGTATCTTGCAGGCGCAGGCGCACGATGATCAGGTAGATGGGGATGAACATCAGTGCGCCGGGGATCAGGTAGACGAAGAGCACGCCCCGCGCCATCCACGTGCGGCCGGGGAAGCGTAGCCGTGTCAGCGCGTACGAAGCCAACGTCGACACCACCACCACGATGCTCGTCGCCGCCGAAGCCACGATCAGGGTGTTGCGCAGGTAGATGTGAATGCGAAACGAATCAACCACCGCCCGGAAGTTTTCAAAGGTAAAGGTGCGCGGGAACCAGGTCAGTTCCAGTGAATCTCACTTTCGATCTTGAACGCGGTGGTGGCCATGAAGTAGAGCGGGAAGATGATCATGATGAGCAGCTGCGATCGCACTACGAAAACCACAACGGAAGACGGTTCAGAATGCGGTCGAGGAGGGCGCTCATGAGATGGCCTCCCGTTCCAGGTAGCGAGCCACAAAGAAGATGAGCAGACCGATCACCGGCAACATCAAAATCAGCACCGCCGCACCTTCCGCAGGCGAAAATTCTGCATGGCCAGATGGTAGGTGAGCAGTGGGAAGACTTCGGTCTTGTTGCTGGGGCCGCCCCGGTGAGCAGGGCAGGATCTCCAGGCTGTTCATCGTCCAGATCGTGGAGAGCAGGATCACCACGCCCATCACCTGGCGCAGGCCGGGCAGGGTGATGTAGACGAAGGCGCGCCAGCCGCCCGGCGCCGTCTACTTTGGCGGCGTCGTAGAGCTCGGGCAGAAATCGTCTGCATCCCGGCCAGGAAGGTGAGTGCGTAGAGAACCTTTCCACGTTAGCACGAAGATCGCGCCGCTATCGCCGATCCCGGTTTGGCTGGGAAGAATGTTGGCGTCGACGATCCCCCAGTTCACTAGGATCTGGTTGAGTACGCCGGTCTGCCCATCCAAAATCCAGCGCCACGCCAGAACGATGATGTAGGTAGGCAGGATCCAGGGCAACATGAAGACGCCGCGCAGGACGTTGCGGCCTTTGAAGTTCTGGTTGAGGCCGTCGCCAGGATCAGGCCCACCACCGTCTTGGCGATGACCGCCGCAATTGTAAAGAGGACGGTGCGCACCACCATTTCGCCGAAGGCAGGCCAGCCCAGGATGTACTCGTAGTTGGCCAGCCCCACGAATTCGCCGGGGCCGCGACCGATCATCTTGTCGGTGAAGCTGATGCGGATCGACTCGACGAAAGGATAGCCCACCATCCCCACCACCACGATGAAGGCGGGCGCTACCAACAGCCATCCCAAGCGGGCTTCGCGGACACGAGCCGACAACGGCTTGCCTTCGCCCGACCTCTTCCTGAAAAAAGGGATCGCCGTAAACCTTGGGGACAGATTCTTGACTCATTGTCTGCCTGGCGCAGCGTGTGTGGCTGGGGACTGGGGATTAGGGACTAGGGACTGGGAGCGAACGCTGGGTGGCGCGGTGGCGCGTTATACGATTCTATCGTCTACACCTTCTGCTGCCCAATCAAGTGTTATGCCCAATCCCCGGTCCCCAATCACTAGAAGTACTTCTCAAAAAGCGCGTTTTTGGAGAACTCATCTGCTTCGTCGATGGCTTCTTCAGGTGTCAGCCGTCGACGAGTACGCGCACCATCATGGAGCCGAGCGTGGGACCGTTGGGGCCGTTCAGTTCGGCCATGGCGGCGTTGTCGTACGGGGCAGGGTAGCCACCGTAAACGGAGCGCCGATGTTGGCGGCCAGATTGAACTGGAAGCGCGCTTGCCTTCCCACATGGGCAGGCTGTCGTACTCGCGCACCACGTTGGTGACAAAGCCGTTCTCCAGCCACGAGGCCGTGAATCTCCGGCGTGTACGGCCCCTGGATCAACTGACCGGCCTCGGCGTTCTTCGTCTCTTTGTACATCACCACCGTGTAGCGTAGACCGGCGTTGGTGGTGTGGCGCGCGTCTTTAGGCCCGGGCGCCAGGCCGGTGACCTCAACCAGTTCAGGCTTGTTCGCCTGCGCCCAGGTGTAGACCGAAGCCGAGTTGATCACGAAGATCGACTGCTCTTCCTGGTACGACTTGTTGTTGGACGACCAATCCCACGAAGCGGCGTCAGCGGGGAAGAGGCCCATGTCCCAGCCTTCTTTGGCGAAGGTGAGGGCGCGCACCGCGGCTTCGGACGACTGATCCTTGAGGATGATGTTCTGGCCGCTTTCGTCCCAGATGTCGGCGCCGAAGTTGCGGAAAATGTCTTCGCACCAGCCGTCGTGCTGCTGCTTCACCACGCCGAAACCCCAGCCAACCTTCTTGTCGCCCTGTTCTTCGGTGTACTGCTGCGCCTGCATACACAGATCGCGCACCTCGTCCCACGTCCACTGCCCTTCGGGGACGGCGATGCCGGCGGCGTCGAAGATGTCCTGGCGGTAGTGGACCATAGGCGTGTCGATGGAGTAGGGCAGGAAGCCGATGACGCCGTCGCGGGTGACGTACTGATCCAGGCGCGGCATCCAACCGCCGTGGGCGTCGCCGATGAGCGGCCACAGATCGTTGAGCGGGGCAGCGCCGCCGGCGTCCATGATGCGCAGGGCATCGCCGGAGCCTGCGAACAGGGCGTCGGGCAGGGTGCCTGCTTCGAGGGCGGGCATCACCTTGCCGGCGATGTCGCTGTCGGAATCGCGCGAGATCTCCACGTCCATGCCGTTCTCGGCGGCCCAGGCCAGAATGCCCTGTTCCAGGATATCATCGGCGGCGGGGGCGTAGGTGTTCCACATCCAGAATTTGAGGCTCACGTCTTGGGTGCCGCCGCCGCTGTCGCCGCCGCCCGCCTGAGGTATGGCAGGCGTACAGGCTACCAGAATATGCCGCCCGCGGCCGTGAGCGCCGTCGAGCGCAAAAAGTCGCGCCGGGTCAACAAATTACCGCATTCCTAGGTTCCTCCTTGTGATTGGGTGGATCAACGAACAACCGATGGTGGGGTAGTGGCAAACTCAAACTTCGATGGTCAACTGCATCCAACGGCCATGACATGACAAACGTCATCCCACAGCCGGTAAACACGCTGCTCTCGAAACGTTGTAAAGCACACTGAATTGTCGGTGAATCGCTAGAAGAAGTCGGAAGGAACGCACATCCGCATGGGGCCGGACGACGCGGAAATTATGCTATCACAGCGCGTGTGGAGCGTCAATCAAGCAAAAAACACCCAACACACATGACATTCACCAGCCTCTATGCTATGATGGCGACTGCATCAAATCCACACAGCCAACCCACGCATGGGAGCAGAGCGCGTGTCCCTGTCGAATCCACCAACTGGCGCGTCTACATTTCAGCCGGCGGAGCGAGTGCGCAGCTTCGGGACCACCGTCTTCAGTGAATTCACGGCGCTTGCACTTGAGAAAAACGCGGTGAACCTGGGGCAGGGTTTCCCCGACTTTCCCGCGCCCGATTTCATCATCGAAGCCGTGCAAGACGCGGCAGCGCGTCACCTGAACCAGTACAGCCGCGGCGCCGGTCACCCACGCTTGGTGAATGCCATCGCCGACGTCTACAGTCCGCTGTTTGGGCGCGAACTCGATCCGCTCAGCGAGATCGTGGTCACAGTGGGGGCGACGGAGGGCATCTTCGCCACGATGCAGGCGCTGGTGAACCCCGGCGACGAGGTGATCCTGATCGAGCCGTTCTACGACAGCTACCCGGCGTCGGTGATCATGGCCGGCGGGACGCCTGTCTATGTGCCGTTGCGCCCACAGCCGGGATCGCACAGCGCCGCGGCCTGGCAACTGGACATGGCCGAGTTGGAAGCTGCCATCACGCCGAAGACGAAGCTGTTGGTCATCAACACGCCGCTGAACCCGGTGGGCAAAGTCTATAGCCGCGACGAACTGCAAGCCATCGCCGATCTGGTGATCCGCCACGATCTGCTGCTCCTCAGCGACGAAGTCTACGAGTGGATGGTCTACGGCGACGCCGAGCATGTGCGCATCGCCACACTGCCCGGCATGTGGGAACGCACCATCACCCTGGGCAGCGCCGGCAAAACCTTCTCGGTGACAGGCTGGAAGATCGGCTGGGCGATTGCGCCGCGCCCATTGGCCCATGCCATCCTCATGGCGCACCAGTGGATCCCCTTCTGCGTGGCCACACCGCTGCAAGAAGCGGTGGGTATCGCCTTCGAGCAGGCCGGTCCGCGCGGCTACTTCGACGATCTGCGCAACATGTACCAGCAGAAGCGCGACAAACTGCTCACCGCGCTCACCGACGCCGGCTTGCCGCCGATGACGCCTGACGGATCCTACTTCATTTTGGTGGATACAACCCACCTGCCCACACCCGGGAGCGGCAGCGGTGATCCGCGTGACTATGACGTCTGCCGCTGGCTGACCGGCGAGATCGGCGTGGCGGCGATTCCGCCGTCCGCGTTCTACAGCGCCGCGCACGCCCACTTGGCCAAAGACCTGGCACGCTTCTGCTTCTGTAAGACCGACGGCGTCCTCGATGAAGCGGCGCGCAGGTTGCAGGACAATCTTTGAATGCGTGATTCGTGATGCGTAATCCGTAATTGGTAGGGTTTCTATCGTCGCGGCGAGTGTGTACAGCGGCAAACGATGTGCTCCAATCCCGCGTCAAGATGCTCAACGCATCACGCATCACGCATTATGGATCACGCATCACAACATCTCAGTTAACGACGCCAACATATGTCTCTCCTCTCCGCTTCGCAGCACGAAAGGAGCGTGCGCAAAATGAACTTGCAGCCAGTCCAAGCCAATATCGTTGATCTCGAAATCGATTGTATCGTCGTCAACCTCTTCGAAGGGGTGAAAGAACCGGCAGGCGCCACCGGGGCTGTGGACAAGGCGCTAAACGGCGCCATCCGTCGTCTGATCGCGGGCGGTGATTTCACCGGCGAAGCTGGGAAGACAGCGATGCTCTACACCAACGGGCAGATCCCGGCGGCGCGCGTCCTGATTGTGGGGCTGGGCAAATCTGACAAGTTCGACGTGCATAACGTGCGCGCCGCCTCTGCTGCTGCGGCAAAGGAATTGCAGAAGCTGAAGGGTGTGAAGGCGTACGCCACGGTTGTGCATGGCGCGGGCATCGGCGGGGTGAACATCACCGCTGCCGGCCAGGCCCTGGCCGAAGGGACGCTGTTGGCCACATACCGTGTTCACAAATACCGCCGCAAGCGCGACGAAGTGATCCTGAACGACGTGCTGATCGTTGAGTTCGACGGCGGCAAAATGAAAGCCCTGGAAGCAGGCATAACAAAGGGCGAGGTCATCGCTCGCGCTGTCTGCAAAGCGCGGGATCTGGTGAGCGAACCACCCAACATCCTCACGCCGGGCGAGCTTTCTGCTCGTGTGCGGCGCATGGCCGAAGACGTGGGCATGCAGTACGCCGTCCTCGGCGAAGAGGAGATGCAGCAGAACGGGATGAACCTGCTGCTGTCGGTCAGTGCCGGTAGCCAGCACGAGGCGCAATTGGTGATCATCGAGCACGCGCCCGACGGCCACGAAACGGAACAGCCTGTGATCCTGGTGGGCAAAGGCGTCACCTTCGACACAGGTGGCATCAGCATCAAACCGTCTGAAGAAATGTGGCGCATGAAGAACGACATGGGCGGCGCCGCAGTCGTCATTGCGGCGATGGAAGCCATCGGTCGGCTGAACCTGCCGCGCCGCGTGATCGGCGTGGCGCCTGTGGTGGAAAATATGCCCGACGGCAAAGCCTACCGCCCTGGCGACATCCTCACCGGCATGAAGGGCAAAACTGCCGAGATCATCAGCACCGACGCCGAAGGACGGCTGATCCTGGCCGACGCGCTGGCGTACGTCAGCCGCTTCAAACCATCGGCGGTGGTGGATCTGGCAACCTTGACCGGCGCCATCGGCATCGCTTTGGGCAAACAGGCCGCCGGTTGCTTCGCCAACAACGAGACGCTGCAAAACTCGCTGCTCTTCGCTTCACAGCGCAGCGGCGAGCGCATCTGGCCCATGCCCATGTGGGATGAATACAAAGATCCCATCCGCAGCGACATGGCCGAAGTGAAAAACAGCGGCAGGCGCACCGGCGGCGTCAGCACCAGCGCCAAGTTCTTGGAGCACTTCACCGAGGAGCTATCCCTGGGCGCATCTCGACATCGCCAACATGGTGTGGTCGGACACGAGCAAGGCGGAATCACCCAAAGGCGCCACCGGCTTCGGCGTCCGTCTGCTCGTCGAGTTGATCAGCGGGATCTAGGAGATCTGCCTTTTGACTTTGTAACTGTATAGGTGCGACGCACTGGCCAGATCCACGACGCATACGAGTTTGCCCTCTTGGCCAGTGCGTCGCACCTGTATAGATACTTGACGTTTGCCTTCTCTTCACCTGTTGTCAGGAGTTTCCCATGTTGAATAGGGATTTGGATTCAACCGCAGAGATTGTGCGTCCAGCGCGCCCGTTGGCTAAAGACCACCGGTGCGCTGGCGCTGGTTCTTTTCTGATGGGGCTAAGCGCAACCGCTGCATTTGCCGCGGACACCATGCAGCCGGCGCTACAAGACGCCCAACTGGAGATCTGGCCGGTGCTGTTGCCGCTGCTCTTCGCCGCTGCCGCCGTGGAACGCGCCATCGAACTGGGCTGGAACTACATCGAATGGTTCCTGATCCGCTTCTTCCGCTGGCAGCCCAGCACGTTGAAGACAGCCAGTTACGTGCAATTCAAGAGCGGCACCAGCCTGCTGGCCGGTCTGGGGTTGGGCATTCTGGTGGCGAACTACAGCGGCATGCGCCTGCTGGAATACCTGACACCCTGCGCGCCCACATTGCTAGGCAACATCCCCGACAACTGGGACATCATCCTCAGTGGCGTCGTCATCGGCGCGGGGACAAAACCAGCCCACGATATCCTGGGGCTGATCACCCACATCAAGAATTTCACCGCCGGCGCCGCCATCAAGCAGCGTGAACAGGCCGGCGCCGCCCTGGCCGAAGGGATTCTCAAACTACACCAGGCCGACGCCGCCTACAATGTGGACGTGCCCGGCATCGGCTCTACGCGGCTGCGCGCCCAGAGCCGCGACGAAGACGGCGAAGAATTGGGCCAGGAAGATCGTATGCGCCGATATGCAGAGATCATCCACGACAATCTTTACCTGGGATCTTGATCTGGGATAGAACGCGGATTGGGCGGATTCTTCGATTTTGATTCAGGTTGAATCCGTCTGATCCGCTCAATCCGCGTTCTATTCTGATTGTCCAATACTCGATTTGACAACATCCCCGGCCACGACTAAACTTTGCCAATCGCCATTTTGAAACCCAATTCTGGAAACCCTGACCCATGTCTGGCTTGCTCGCCATCACAGCCCATACTTGCTTGTGTTGTTGCTCTTGTCTATTGCGGAGACGGTGGATCCTGTCTTCGGCGCAAGAGCCTGCTTGTTAGCCGAACTTTGATCAGACCCGCCGGTCTTCGCGGATGTTGCGGAATCCGGTGGGGAGCAGAACGTCTTTGAGCGCTCAGCAACCCTGAGCGCTTTTTTGTTGCCTACAGCGCTGCCGGAGATCCGGCGGCGCTTTTTTGATCTATGAGATTCAGCGCTTGACGCAACGAAATTCAAAACCCAAGTGCCACACAGCGAAGGAAACACCATGACCGAAACACTTCTAACCCATTCCAGCCTGGTGGTGACGCCGGAATGGCTGACAGATCGGCTGGATCATCCCGATCTGCGTCTGCTGGACGTGCGCAGCGTCGAAGCCTACGCCGAAGGACACATCCCCGGCGCGGTGCGCGTGGAACTGTCTACGCTGAGCCGCGAGGTGGGCGGCGTCGCCGGTATGCTGTTGCCGCCCGACGAATACAGCGCCCGCCTGGGCGAACTCGGTGTAGACGAAAGCAAGCTCGTGGTTGTCTACGATGACAATTGGGGGATGCCGGCGGCGCGGGTGCTGTGGGGCCTGCGCCGCTACGGACACGTCAACGTTGCTCTCCTTACCGGCGGCTGGGATCGTTGGATCGAGGAAGGCCGCCAGTCGAGTACCGATGATGTAACGCCGCCATCGGTCCACTTTGTCGTCCGCCAAGATGACGCTCAGATTGCTGTGCGTCCCTGGATTCTCCAGCAACTCGGACACCCCGATCTCGTCCTCATCGATACCCGTACACCCGCCGAATTCGAGCAAGGTCATGTCCCCGGCGCGGTGAACTGGGACTGGATGAACGGCGTCCCCGAGGAAGGGTGGGACGCGCTGCGCCAAGACGACGCCGTCCGCGATGAACTGGCAGCCCTGGGTGTAACGCCGGGCAAGGAAGTGGTGACCTATTGTCGATCCGGTGCACGGGCTTCGCATACCTACGTGCTGCTGCGTGAGTTGGGCTTCGAGCGCGTACGCAACTACGACGGCTCGTGGTTGGAATGGTCACAATTCGTACCCCAATCCGGAGGGCACTGATGAGCACACCGATTTCGTCTTCCTCGCGCACATCGCCGCTGCGTGGGCTGCTGATCGCCCTGGGCTACCCCGAATCGACGCAGATTCCCAGCCGGGTATGGATCGGGCTGCTGGCGTCGGCGGCGGCGCTGATCCTGCTGTGGTCGGCCAATGTCATCGACGGTGAGATGGGCTTGTTCTGGACGTTCGGGCTGGCATTCGGTTTTGTGTTGCAGCGCAGCCGCTTCTGCTTTGCCAGCGCCTTCCGCGACGTCTTCTTGCTGGGTCACGGGCGCAGCATGAAGGCTGTCCTCGCCGGGTTGGTTGTGGCGACGTTGGGTTTCGCCGTGGTGATGAGCCGCCAGATCCCCAACACCAGCCTGGGCATCCTCCCGCCCGACGCCAACGTGCTGCCGTTGGGGTTGCACACGGTGGTGGGGGGTCTGCTCTTCGGTGTGGGCATGGTGGTGGCCGGTGGCTGTGTCTCTGGCAGCATCTACCGCATGGGCGAAGGCTACATCGCCTCGTGGGTGAGCTTTGGCGGGATTGGGGCCGGTCTGCTGGTGGCGGCGTACACGTGGAACTGGTGGTGGAATTTCCAGATCGCCGACGGCGCCCGCATCTGGTTGCCTACCTACCTGGGCCACGCCGGCGCGGTGACAGTGACGCTGCTGGGCCTGCTTGCCATCTACCTGCTGGTGATCTGGTGGGAAAGTCGCGCCGGCATGACGATCCCCGACGCGCCCTTCACCGCCAATGAGGACGAAACCTTCGCCGCCAAACTGAGCAACTCGCTGAATCGGGTCTTTGTGCATGGCTGGCCGATTGCGATTGGCGGGGCGATCCTGGGCGGGCTGAATGTGCTGCTCTTCACCGCCGCGCACCCATGGGGCTTCACCGGCGAAGTGTCGCGCTGGGTACTGGGCGCGGTGAATGCGCTGGGCGTCGGTCCCGGCGAATTGCAGGGGGCCAGCGATCTGCCGGGCTGCGCGCTGGACACGGCAGGCGGCGTGCTCAACCACATGCTCTTCCTCGTGTGGGGCATGGTGCTGGGATCGTTTATCGCCGCCACCTTTGCCGGTGAATTCAAGATCCGCCTACCCCGCAAGAAAACGCGTTACGTCCAGGCGCTGGGCGGCGGCGTGGTGATGGGCTACGGCGCGGGGCTGGCTATGGGCTGCACCATCGGCGCATTCTTCTCCGCCATCCCGTCGCTGGCCGTCAACGGCTGGGTTTTCGCCGTCTTCCTGGCCATCGGCGCGTGGATCGGCACGTGGATCATTCAGCGGATTGATTGAGAACGATTGCTCAGCAAATCAAATCATAGAAAGGAACCTTCCCCATGTCCACCAAGCTTTCCGAACTCGATGTACGCGGTGAAATCTGTCCGTACCCCATGATGAAGACGGTGCAGGCGTTGAAGAAGCTCAAGCCAGCCGACGAGGGTCTTGAGGTGATCACCGACCACGCCCCGGCGCTGGAGACGATCCCCACGCAGGCGGCGCGGCTCGGCTTCGTCACCGAAATTACCGAGACCGGCAACCCGGAATGGCGGCTGCGGCTGACACGCAACAAGTGATGTTCGTTTCAGTCACCAGGGAGTTCCCCCGCTCCCTGGATGGCTGAAACCTATCTTCTATTCCCCCAAAACGAGAGGACAACCAACCATGCCACGCAAAGTACTGCTCTACCTATTGATGCTGATCACTGCACTGCTTGCCGGCGCCTGCGCCATCCCCGCGCCCACCACCGCGCCGGCTGAAAACGCTGCCCAGGTGATCGACAGCTACGCCAAGCCCGATGTGCTCGTGGACACAGAATGGGTGAAGGCCCATCTCGATGATCCCAGTGTCCGCCTGATCGACGTCAGCAACGCCGACGCCTATGCCGCTGGTCACCTGCCCGGCGCTTTGCACGCCCCGCTTGGCCAGTTCACCAACCCCGACGATCCGGTGCAGGGGCAGATTTTGACACGGGATGCCCTGACAGCGCTCTTCAGCGGGCTGGGCATCAACCACGATGACACCGTTGTCTTCTACGACAACAACGCCAATCTGCTCTCCACACGCGCCTACTGGGCCGTAAAGTATTACCAACATGACGATGTACGCGTCTACAACGGCGGCAGCCAAAAGTGGACGGCGGACGGCGAAGCGCTGGCGACAGACGCGCCGCCCGCACCCGCGGCCACGGCATACGTCGCAAGTGAAGCCGATCCGGCCATCCGCACCACCTGGGAATACGTGGTGGAACAGACGGAAAATCCCGAAACGCTCTTCTGCGACACCCGCGGCCCCGAAGAGTATCTTGGCACCGATGTGCGCGCCGATCGCGGTGGACACATCCCCGGCGCCATCAACGTGGAATGGCGCAACGCTGTCAACGAAGACGGCACATTCCGCGCCGCCGCCGATCTGGCCGATCTCTACCAGAAGGCCGGCTTCGTCCCCGAGAAGCAGATCATCACCTACTGCCAAACGGGCGTACGCGGAGCGCACACCTGGTTCGTCCTGCGCGAGCTGCTCGGCTACCCCGACGTGCGCAACTACGACGGCTCGTGGGAAGAGTACGGGAACAATGAGGCGAGTGTGATTGAGTAGGTTGGTGAGTGGGGATTGGTGAGTAGTGATGGGGCGGATTGGGAGATTTCAGAGAGGATGCTCTCGACGAGCTAATCGCTTAATCCCCCCCATCGCTGCCACAAAAAAGGGACACTCCAGAGGGAGTGTCCCTTTTTGCTCACCTGATTCTGCCTCTTCAGGCGGGCTGTTCGACGGTACGTTGGGAGCGGCGCCAGAGCAGGGCCACGATGCCCACGATGACGGGCAAAGTGGCGATCATCGACCAGATACGCAAAGGATCGTTGGTGACTGTGCGCCACAGGTTGCGTCGTTCGGTTAGCCGCGGATGCGCCGCCAGCAGTTTCGACTTCAAATCCGAACGGAAGGTGGGATCGGGGCAGATCGATATTTGATCAGCCGTCAAGATCTCTTCGCCAATGTCGCTCGCGTCGGCGCGAAACCAGGGGAATTTAATCGTTGTCTTCATGCGATTCCTCGATCTCTACCGCTGCTCTCTGCTCCATACTTTGCAGATCTTTGCGCAGGGCGGCCAATGTACGGAAATAGAGTGACTTGATGGCGCCTTCGCTCTTGCCCAGCAAATCGCCGATCTCGATGTTAGAAAGGTGGTTGCCGAATTTGTACAGCAACAGATTGCGCCGGTCATCGGGCAGGCGGTCGATAGCCTGCCAGAGTTCGTCGTGTTCCTCCAGTTCTTCGACCACAGTCTCCGGCTCATTGCGCTTGCGCCCCGGCAAACGTAGATCATCGAACGAGAGGAAGCGTCGGCGGCTCTGGTCGCGGTGCCAATTGACCACCAGGTTGTGCGCAATGCGATAAAGCCAGGCCGAAAATGGCAGGCCGCGATCTTCGTAGGTGTGTAGCTTTGACAGCGCTCGAAAGAATGTACGCGCCGTCAGATCTTCCGCCTCTTGCTGATTATTCACCCGATGAAAGACGTAGGCGTAGATCTTGTCGACGTAGCGTTCGTACAGTTGACCAAACGCTTCGGGATCAGCTTTGGCCTGCTCCACCAACGCCGCTTCGGCGCGTCGGCTGTTGTCTGCCTGTTGTTCGACGGATAGCAAGCGAGTCTCAGCAGTCATGGCTTTTGCCTCGCTTACCTTCGATCTTCTGTAGCATCTATAACACCCTACAGTGGAATTGGTTACGCACATGCTCAAACAGCGCAATCTGCGCGGTTCATCACACCTGTATTATAGGTTCCGTTTGCACAGGGGACAAACCGTTGTCCTGGCAAGGTTTGTTTGTTAACAAAGAGAGAATTATGCTATAGTAGCTGAAATTTAACCACGTCTTTACGCCCAGTTACTGGTCTGCATTACGCAGGCACAAGCAATAGGTTTCAACGCAAAATTTAACTCGATCACTTTCGCCGTTGCCATACGAGCAGGAGGGCGCCGTGCGCGTTAGCTGTTTTCAAGAGAATCTAGCCAAAGGCTTGTCAATCGTTGGGCGCGCCGTCGCTTCGCGCAGCACACTACCGGTGTTGGGCAACATTTTGCTCGAAGCCAAGGACAACCAACTGCGCCTCTCCGCCACCAACCTGGAGATCGGCATCAACTGCTGGATCGGCGCCCGCGTCGAGGACGAAGGCGCCGTCACCGTGCCGGCCCGCCTGTTGGCCGAATTCGTCAATAGCCTGCCTGCCGAGCGTATCGACATGGAACTCTCCGTGCGCACGCAGACGCTACACCTGAGCTGTGGCCGCATCGACGCCAACATCAAGGGTATCGACGCCGCCGAGTTCCCCATCGTTCCCACCGTGGACAACGGCGACGGCCCCGAACAGACCGCCGAAGTGCTGGAAGGCAGCACCATCGCCCTGGAAACCGCCGGCCTGCGCAAGATGATCGATCAGGTGGTCTTCGCCGCCGCCACCGACGAGAGCCGCCCCACCCTCACCGGCGTCGAAGTCTCATTCAAGGGCGAGCGGCTCGTGATGGCCGCCACCGACGGTTACCGCCTCAGCGTGCGCAGCGTGGTAGTGGATCACGAACTCGAAGACGATCTCACGGTGATCATCCCGGCGCGCAGCCTGGGCGAACTGGCCCGCGTCATCGGCGACGCCGACGAGGAACGCTCCGTGCAGGTGACGGTGACCCAGGCGCGCAACCAGATCCTCTTTCGCGGTGGGGCAAGGGCAACGAGGCGCGGCGCGTTCTTGCAGGTAGACGTCGTCAGTTCGCTCATCGACGCCCGCTTCCCCGATTACCGGGCGATTATCCCCAAGAACTACACCACGCGGACAGTGGTTTCCACCGAATCGTTGCTCAAGGCAGTGCGTGTGGCCCAGCTTTTCGCCCGTGACAATTCCAACATCATCCGTGTGGCCGTAATCCCCAACAATGGTGAAAGTGGGTCGATCCGCCTCACTGCCACCAGCACCGAAATGGGCGACAACGTCAACGAATTGGACGCGATGGTGGAGGGCGAAGACCTGGAGATCGCCTTCAACGCCCGCTACCTGATCGACGTGCTCAGCCAGATCAGCGAGCCGCAGGTGGTGCTCGAAACCACACAGCCCAACCGCCCTGGCGCGATTCGTCCTGTGGGGGTGGGCAACGAGGAATTTCTGCATGTGGTGATGCCCATGCACCCGCCGCGGTAGTCACAACGGGGATCAGTGCAGTGATTGAATGGGATCCTCAGAAGGCACAACAGAATCTAGCCAAGCATGGGGTGTCGTTCGAAGAAGCGCAGAGCGTTTTCGATGATCCACTCTACATCATCTACTTCGATCCGGATCACTCCGACGACGAGGAACGTTACCTGCTTGTAGGGCAATCAACCGGCGGAAGACTGTTGATTGTTTCCTTCACGGAAAACGAACAAGGCAACCGTATCATCAGCGCACGACGAGCAACCGCCCATGAACGCAAAGCTTCTGAGTTCGACTGAAGATCTCAACGACGATCTGCGCCCTGAATATGATTTGGCGAAGCTGCGTGTGAAAGCAGTGGGGCCAGGCCGACAGACTGATAAATCCCTCGTTCGCCTGGACGCCGACGTCGCCCGCTTTTTCCCCACCGCGGAAGCCGTCAACGAAGCGTTGCGGTTTTTGATCCGCGCCGCACAGCAGGGCAACCCGGTCCTGCGCGAAGACGTGGAAACACCCTACACCACCGATCCCGAAGACGACGAACCCTCCCCCTGAGCTGGAGCGCGATACATGGCCGAAGAGACCATTTTCAGCAAAATCATCCGCAAAGAGATCCCGTCACAGATGGTCTACCAGGACGAACTGGTGACGGCGTTTCGCGACATCAGCCCGCAAGCGCCGGTGCATATTTTGATCATCCCCAACAAGGTGATCCCCACCGTCAACGACGTCAGCCAAGAGGACGAGATCACCCTGGGGCGGCTTTTCACAGTGGCGGCCAAACTGGCGGAACAGGAAGGCGTCGCAGAAGACGGCTACCGGCTGCTCATCAACTGCAACCGTCACGGCGGCCAGGAAGTCTATCACCTGCACATGCACCTCATGGGCGGGCGACCGCTCGGACCAATGCTGGCGCGCCGCGATTGAGTAAAGAAAGACCCGCCGGGTTATCCGTAACCCGGCGGGTCTTTTTTGTTGAACTCGCTTCTTGGTTTCGATACGATTTGCAGACGCACCTACTCAACCGGCGTCGCTAGTCGCTCTACGCCCGCTTCCCCATCGGAATCACCAAATCATACGGGTAATCGGTCAGCCAGATCAGTTCGCCGGCCTCGTTGAAGGCGACGGCGTCTTCGATGCGTACGCCATACCCGCGCTCAGGATAGTACAGCCCCGGCTCGATGGTGATGACGTGGCCCGGCTTCAACACCGTCTTGTTGCTCTCCAGGTGACTCATATTTGGCGATTCGTGGATCTCCAGCCCAATGCCATGCCCCAGGCTGTGGACATACCCTTCCTGCGTTCCCGAGTGGCTGCGGATCGTCTTGTGGCCTTTGGACTCGAAGAGATCGCACGTCATCATCTGAAAATCACGGGTGGCGCGCCCCACTTTGAACTCGGCCATGACGTTGTCGAAAGCGGTCTTCACCAGATCCCAGGTCTCTTGCACTTCGTCGGTGGCGTAGCCCAGGCTCCACGTACGGGTGACGTCGTGGAAGTAACCGCTCTGCACGGTGGGGTAGAAATCGAAGACGATGCTCTGGCCCAACCGCAGCGGCATGGACAGTTCACCGTGGTTGTGGGGGACGCCGGCATCGCGTCCCTGAGCGAAGATGTTGCCGTGATCCTGATCCATCTCGTAGACGAAGAGGCGCTCGCGGATGAAGGTCTTGACATCGCCGATGGTGAGCGGTTCGCCGTCCTTGCGCAGGACGATCTCGTTGCGCACGCCGTGGCTCTGGATGAACTCTTGCACCTCACCGATCACCTTGCAGGTGAGGACGCCGGCGCGCTTCAGTTCGGCCATCTCAGCGTCGTCCTTGGTTTCGCGGGCGGTGTTGAAGAGCGTTTCACCGTACTCGCCGATCAGTTCGATGTCTTCCACCAACTGGCTAACACGCCCCACCAGCGCCAGCGCCGCGCCGATCTCGTCCGCGCCGTAGAGGCCGATGCGCCCGCGCAGCCCCACCGTCTCCATGGCCTGGGCGATGAAGTCGGCGTTTGCTTCCAGTTGATCGCCGTTGTGCTTCTTTAACAGTTCGTAGCGGTCGAAGTGTTCGTCGCGGCAGATCGACTTCAAGCCGGTGGCGGCGGCGCTGTCCCGTTCCATCGCGCCGTGGATCAACGTCAGCGGGCCGTCGGCGCGCTGGAGCAACGCCGCTCCTTCGAAGTATGCGCCGCCGGTCAGGTAGCGCATGATCCAGCCATGCCCATCGCCCATCACCAAAAATCCGTCTAGATTGCGATCCGCCATCAGGCGGCCAAGTTCGTCCTTCATGCGTGTCCTCGTGTCGAGTGGTCAGTTGATATAAACCGTGCGTGCAGGTTAGCACCGGCAATCAGCGATGTCAACGTGTTGCGTGGTGCGTGCTGCGTGGGTTAAGATCGGTGACACTGAGTTCGAATGATTCCTTGTAGAGTTTATTGCGTGGTGCGTGTACCAACCTCACCCCACGCATCACGGAGCACACCTTGAACCTCTGGTACCCCATCGGCCTACTCGTCAGTCTTTTCGTTGTGTACGGCTCCATCAAGGACGATCAACTGCTGCGCGCCGACGGTGACGCCTTCCTGCGCCGCGTCGTACGCGGGGACGGCTGGGGCTTCTACATCACGTTGCAGGCCGCGATTGGGCGGGCGACGCGCAACGCGGCGTCGGAACTGGCCGACATCCAGGATCGGGATCAGCGTATGCAGAAGCTGGAATCGGTGGTGGTGCGCATCCCCAACAAAGCGCGCCTGCTCAAGATGACGTTGTGGGAGATCCGCTTCCGGTTGGTGGCTTTCCTTGTTTTTGCGTTCATCCTCGCCTACGATTTCTTCGCCTGAACATCGATTCCTCGCTTTGGCATCCAACCAACAGAGAACAGATCCCACCCGCGCTATAGTACTTCCACTTGTTCCGATTTTCTCAAATGGAGAACCTTGGTCCAGGATTGATATATCCAGCATTTTCACCACGGAGAACACCGAGGGAAGTCTCTTGTTTCAGGATCGAGAAGAGTCAAGTGATGACGCAAAATCAACATAGTGTGGCAACGAAGCAGCCTGAGCAACGGAATGGCGCTGTGGTCGACCTGCCGACCTTGGTGCAGTTGCGCGGGCTGAGTAAGTCGTACCGCGAGGCAGGGCAGGAACACGAGGTGCTGGCTTCGATTGACTGGCGCTTCCCGCGTGGACAGTTTTCGTGTCTGTTCGGCAAGTCGGGCAGCGGCAAGAGCACCCTGCTCAACCTCATCTCGGGGATCGATCAACCCAGCGGCGGACAGGTGCTGATCCACGAAAACGAGATGGACGTCGATCTGACGGCGCTGAGCGATCACGAACGCACGCTCTTCCGACGCCGCAACATCGGCATTGTCTTCCAGTTCTTCAACCTGATCCCCACGTTGACGGTGCTGGAAAATGTGAGTCTGCCCATCGAGTTGGCCGGCGGCGACCGCAAAGGACACCGACGCGCTGCCGATCTGCTGGCCCGCGTCGGCCTCGGCGACCGTCTGGACAGCTTTCCCGACAAGCTCAGCGGCGGTGAACAGCAGCGTGTGGCCATCGCCCGCGCCCTCGTCCACGATCCGGCGCTTGTCCTCGCCGACGAACCCACTGGCAACCTCGACGAAGGCACCGGCGACACCGTCCTCGATCTGCTGCTCGAACTGAGTCGCAACGCCGGCAAAACCCTGATTATGGCCACCCACGATCCGGATATTGCACAGTACGCGGATCAGGTGTTGTACCTTGAGCATGGCAAGCTGGTTTCGCACAGGGCAAGGGATTAGGGATAGGGGACCCACAAAGACAATACACCATGACGATCAAGCCTTTCCTCACCCAACTCCGCCTCGCCTGGCGACATGCCTGGCGGCGACCGCTGCAATCGTTGTTCCTTGTGATCGGTGTGGCGATTGGGGTGGCCATGATTGTGGCCATCGACCTCGCCAACGGGTCGGCGAGTCGCGCCTTTGAACTGGGTACAGAGACGGTCACCGGCAAGGCGACGCACCAGATCGTGGGCGGCCCCAGTGGACTCGACGAGAATCTGTACACGTCCTTGCGCCGCGATCTGGGCTACCGCCTCAGCGCGCCGGTGGTGGAAGACTATGTCTCCGTCCCCGCGCTGGATGCACAGCCCATGCGCCTGCTGGGCGTGGACGCGTTCGCCGAGCCGCCCTTCCGCAGCTACCTGGGCCAGGACCCCGAAATCAACAGCAACGGCAATCTGAGCATGCTGCTCGTGGAACCGAACACGATCCTGCTCAGTGCCGCCGTGGCGGCGCGCTACAGCCTCAACCCAGGGGACACGATCAACATCCGCGCCGGCACCGAATCGGTGGATCTCACCATCATCGGCCTGCTTGCGCCGTCGGACGACCTGAGCCGCCGCGCCCTGGACGGCCTGCTCATCGCCGATATTGCCACGGCGCAGGAGGTGTTGGGCAAAGTCGGGCGGCTGGATCGCATCGATCTGCTCATCCCCGAGGGCGACACCGCGACGTTGGATCGCATTGAGTCGATCCTGCCGCCGAGCGCGCGCATTGTGCGTCCTGCCGCGCGCAGCGGCACCGTGGAAGAGATGACCGCCGCCTTCCGCCTCAACCTGACGGCGTTGAGCCTGCTGGCGCTGGTGGTGGGCATGTTCCTGATCTACAACACCGTCACCTTCAGCGTGATCCAGCGCCGCCCCGTCATCGGTACGCTGCGCGCCTTGGGCATGACGCGGCGAGAGATCTTCAGCATGATTTTGGTGGAGTCGCTGCTGTTGGGCTTCCTCGGCACGCTGGCCGGGTTGGGGCTGGGGATCGTCCTTGGGCGGGGCGCCGTGCAGGCGGTGACGCAGACGGTGAACGATCTCTTCTTCGTGGTGGCGGTGCGCGATGTCAGCATACCAGTGTGGACTTTGGTGAAAGGCGTGGTGAGCGGGTTGGCCGCCGCATTGGTGGCTGCCCTCGTCCCCGCCTACGAGGCGACCAGCGTGCCGCCCGCCGGCGCGCTCAAACGCTCCGACGTGGAAGAAAAGGTGCGGGCGGCACTGCCGTGGGTGAGCGGCGCAGGCGTCATCGTCTTCGCTGTGGGCGCGCTGCTGCTGATCCCCGAATGGAATCTGATCATCACCTTTGCGGGGCTGTTCGGCATTGTCATCGGCATTGCGCTGCTCACGCCGGGGATCACGTTTATGCTCATGGACGGGATGCAGCGCTTGATCGGGCGACGTTTGGGCATCCTCGTGCGCATGGCCCCGCGCGACATCGTGCGCTCGCTGTCGCGCACGTCGGTGGCGATTGCGGCGTTGATGGTGTCGGTGAGTGTGATCATCGGCGTGGGCGTGATGATCGGCAGCTTCCGCCTCACCGTGGAGCAGTGGCTCGACGACGTGCTCAGGCGGACATCTTTGTGTCCGCGCCGAATCTGGAAGCGAATCGGGTGACGAATGGACTGGATCCTGCGCTGGTGGACGTGCTGCGCGGTTTCCCCGGCATCGCCGATTTCTCGACCAACCGCGAGGTGAACGTCACCGCGCAAATTGACGGCGAAGACGTGGCGATCAGCGTGGCGGCGTTGAGCAGTGACCTCGCCGACGAGGACCGACGATACAAGTCTGCGATTGGTAGCTGGCAGGAGACATGGGCGGCGGTGGAAGCGGGCGGTGTGGTGATCAACGAGCCGATGTCCAACCGCTACCACATCGGCGTGGGCGACGATCTGACCATCTTCACCGATCAAGGACCGGCCTCGTTCTCCATCGTGGGCGTGGCCTACGATTTCGACGTGCAACCGGGGCTGCTCATGGCCGATCCTGTCTACCGCCGCCACTGGGACGACAGCGAAATCTCAGCGATTGCGCTCTTCGTGTCCCCCGGCGAGGACGTGGACGCGAAGGTAGCCGAGTTACGCGCCGCCTTCGCCGGGGAGGCCGAGTTGTTGATCCGTTCCAACCGCGGCACCCGCCAGACCGCGTTGGACGTCTTCGACCGCACTTTCGCCATCACGATTGCGTTGCAGGTGCTGGCAACGCTGGTGGCGTTCATCGGCATCCTGTCCACGTTGATGAGCATGCAATTGGAGCGGATGCGCGAGATCGGCGTCCTGCGCGCCGGGGGCATGACACGCCGCCAACTATGGCGGCTCACGCTGTTGGAGACAGGCCTGCTGGGCAGCGCCGCCGGTCTCGTGGCGCTGCCCACCGGCTACATCTTGGCCCTGGTGCTGATCTACATCATCAACCTGCTCCTTCGGCTGGACACTGACGATGCAGCTCCAACCGAGTGAATTTGCCCAAGCCTTCGCCGTGGCGCTCGTCGTCGCTGCTGGCTTACCTGTATCCTGCGTGGCGCATGGGGCGGATCGAGCCCGGAGGTGATGCGTAATTCGTAATGCGTAATTGGTCTACAAAGTTGGTCGCCAATTGGGTGATCATTTTGTCTACCAATTACGCATTACGAGAGGGTTAGACACCCCCCGGGCGTCTGGGAAGTGGTGCTCGATGGCATTCATAGTGGCCTGATTGCCGTCACTGATCCAAAGGTCGACCTTCTGCACCCCTCGCTGTTTGAGGTCTGCCAGGAGGTCCTGCCAAGCATGCTGATTCTCTTTCTCGCCGGTGGTGAAGCCCAATACTTCCTTCTCACCCTTGGGATCGACGCCGATCACAGCCAAAATCGGCATTTTGTGTCCATCTTCACCGTAGATCACAGTAAAGTAAGTGCCATCGGCAAAGCAGTAGAGATAGTGGGCGGACAAAGTGCGTGCTTTCCAAGCCGCATATTCTGTTTCCAGCGTGTGAAAAGTGCGAGAGACCGTCGAAGCACTGGCCGGCTTGCCGGTGAGGCTTGCTACTACCTCCCCCACCTTCTCTGTGCTCACGCCGCCTACAAACATCTGGCAGATTGCCATATCCAGCTCTTTTTGGCGTCGCTGGTAGCGCTCAAACAACTGTGTTTGATATCCGTTTCGGCTTCGCGGCACTGGCAGCGCATCGATTTGTCCTAACCCCGTGCCTAACCCACGGGTGTAGTGGCCGTTCCGTTGGTCTTGACGATTGGGCGTCCGTTCGTAGCGTCCTGCCTGCAAATACGCTTCGAGTTCTTCTTCCAGCACCGTTGCCATCGTCAGCCGAATCGCCGCTCGTAGTTTCTCTTGCAGCATCTCCTGGAACGTTTCTTGTGTCGGTGCCAGGCTCGCAGTATCATGGGACTGGGGTGTCATTGGGTCCTCCGGTTCTAGATTTGGTCGTCTATTACCGAGGATACCGGCACCCTGCTTTTTTACACAATTTTCAGCATACCACCCAAATATCCAATCGTAGTGCTCCGCAATCGCGTGACAACCATTGCAGAAGTAAGTTAGATTGAGACAATTACAGAGTGAGCACGCCGTCGCTTGATTCAGATATGGCGAGGCGTGACCACTCCGTAGACTACAGCAATCAGATGCGCGGACTGGAGTTTGTCTCGCAGGTCCACGACCCTACAGTATGGAACACATGCAAGGCATACTCACTCAACATTCCTTGTTGCCCTTAGGCTAGTGATATTAGTCCGTTCCCCTTGAGTGAATACAGCATGACCGTAGGGATATTGTGAGTATCCCTGCCCTCGCGGCTATTGCGGCGATGAGTGCAATGAATGCACCTGCTCAATGGCGTGCTTTCAAAGAATGCCTGGTGCAGCGCAATCAAGGACGCATCAGCGGCCCGCTCAAGGAATGGATCGCATCGACATCCACGTCAATGTGCGGCGCGTGCTGTTCGAGAAGTTGGCGACGTTGCTGATGGCTGCCGTGGCCGGTGAGTGTAGCTTGGCTGGAGAAAGCGCCATATTGCCAGAGGCCAAGCAGATGTCATCGTTGCCCATTCGATTCTGGAGCTGATTCCGCAGTTGGCAGATCCCATACGCGCACCGTACCATCGTCACCACCGGAAATAATGACTCCATCTAGGGAGATGATCGCATTGACCGAACCTGCATGACCTCTGAGCGTAAACTGTGGCTCAGTAGGCGCCACATCTGAAGCTAGATTCCAGACTGAAAGGGCACCATCTGCACTTCCAGATACAACATAACCTGATGATTCTACTATCGCAAAGGCGTTTACTGCTTCTTGATGGTTAAGCACAGCTATGAGCTCCGCAGAGATGGATTGCAGGGATTCTCCGGCTAATCCCCAGAACCGTACCGTGCCATCGGCGCCACCAGACAGGACAATCTCACCAGCCCACAATAGATCATTCACTGGGCCTTCGTGCTCGTCCAGGACAAGTACAGATTGCTCAGCCTCTATATCCCAGAGACGCACAGTGCCATCGTCGCTAGCAGAAGCAAGGAAGCCTCGACCATCATTCAAGAAAGACGGTATCCAGGAGATAGTGGTTACCGGGCCTTCGTGGCCCTCAAGTTGGAATAGTACGTCTTCCGCCAAGGCATCCCAGACCAGGATAATGCCGGCAACATCGCCAGTTGCCAGTAATGGTTCTTCTTCGTTGTTACTCCATGCGACAACGTTGACTGAGTTTCCAGTGCCCTCCAGGATTGTAATAAGCGCTTCGATTTCCCATTGCCAGATCTCCACAGAGCCGTTTTCTAGCCCAGCAGCCAGAAATCTTGAATCTGGTGAAAGTGCAATGCTGTTGACAGAGCCTGAGCCGTTGTCGAGCGTGATGCCGCTGCCGTCTTCAATTTTCACAGTTCGAATCGTGCCGTCCTCGGAGCCTGTGACAATGGCGGATCCAGAACCCAAAGCCATACTGTTGATTGGCCCTTCGTGCATCTCCAGGGTCAACATCAACTGAGTGGACGCCTCGATCTCTTCGTCAACAGGTTCTTCCTCGGTTGGCAAGGTGGGCATGGGGGAACCTGGGACTTCTTCACCGGCTAGCTCTTCACCCTCGAACGCTTCGTTCTCCAGCGCGCTTCTCCGGCTGAGTGTGGATATCTCGGATGGTGAAGCTGGCTGGGTAAGATTCCTGACGTCCCAGGTTGTCGGTCTCCACAACTGCTTGACTGATGATGGCGACTCCGTTCAGGTTCACCCAGTCGGTGATGGGGAGGGTGCCGGTGATGGTGCTGGTGATCATGAGATTGCCGGTTAGGCGGGCGAGAACAGTGCGGCTGACAGATTCACCGGGGGCCAGTTGAATGGGCGGCCAGGTGAGCGCGCCTTCCGTAGCCGCGGCCCCTGCCGTCTCCACGGGCGTCAGCCATTCGTTCAAGGACATGCTCAGGCGCACATTGTCCGCCACTGCATCTGAGTTAGGATTCACTGCCTGCAGCGTGTAGGTGATCAGGCTCCCGGCCCGCACATTCGCTTCTGGCGCCACTTGATAGCTGATCCGCGGCGGACGCAGTACGGAAAAGGCAAAGGTCTCCGTTGAAACCTGATTGCCCGCTTCATCAGCCGCATAAGCCACAATCTGGTAGACACCTCCCACTGACGGGGACATGACGTGGACCCAGCGCGAGTCTACGACATCGACCGCTTCTGTGGTGACACGCCTCAACGGGTCGGTCACCCTCACCCAGAGTGCCTGCACGCCGCCGCCATCCTCCACAAAGCCGCTAAGTATCTGCTGGTCTGTATTGATCAACATGCTGGTGACGGGCTGTGTGGCATCCAGAACCGGAGGCACATTGTCCACCAGCACCTGAAGAGCTAGAGGCGTGCTGCTGCGGTGACCGTTCTCGTCGGTGGCAAAGAGATGACGGGTATAGAGCGCGCCGTCCTCGTTGTCCACTTCTGCCCGGTACGACCAGATCCCCATATAGGTGAGGAGCGGCGCCACCGGGGTTAAGCGCAGGGTAGCGTCGTAGAACTCACCGCTGTCTCGGCTTGGATCTCGATCACACAGGGTAAGGGTCCAGTCGCCGGTCGCATTTTGCCCGGCCAGAGCCGACAGGCTTTCCTGAGGATGATAGACGTTGCCTCTGTAGTTCCCTGCCAGTTCATGCCCCGCCAGATCGTCTGCCAAACGAGCCATGCCCAGATCGCTGAAGAGCGCGTTGACGTTTTTGGCCAGCACGTTGCGTTCGAAGTCGAAGAGGGTGACCTGATCTCCCGACGGCGCGGTGAGAATGACGGCGAGATCGCTGCGATATGGATGGGTCAGCCGTAGCCCCACTTCCACATCGGCGATGGTGAAGCTCTCCCCAATCTGGAAGGTACGGATCAGCCCCACGACATCCGCCGGACAGGTCGCACCGTCGTTGAGGACGCCATCCACGCTCAGGGGCGCATCCGGTCGATCATGGTAGCTGTAGACCGATGGCGGGATGCTCAAGGGCGCTGGGCGCAGGTCGGCCAGTTCGCATTCCTCGCTATCGGGTAGGCAGACTTCAATCGTGCGCAAGGGGATGTTGTCGCTGAACTCCCCGACGAGTGGAAGGATAGAATCGGAGACAAGCGTTGGCAGGGATTCCGTGCTGCTCAGAAGGCCATGTTGAAGTGGCCAGTCGAATTTCAGGCGCCTGGGTATCAATGAACACTTCGCGGGGCAGACCACGCCCCTTGCTGGCCGAAGATGTCGGTAGCTCAGGCGCGCGGTGAAGATGTCGCCATGTGCAGGTGTCTCGCCGCCGTTGCTGGCCTGGCGATAAATGTCCCAAGCGCAGGCCCACTGACCGTCCAGCGGTGTGTCGTCTGTACGAAGGTAACGCGACCGCTCGATTTCGATGGAGGGGGCACAGGGGAGATGTCCCGCACAACGCCGCGGATCGTGGCGCTGACAGGTCCGCTGGTGTTGAAGTCGGGTGCGATGGCAATGTGACCGGGAGCGCCGTCGTCGGGCGTATGTGCCACCGTCAGGCGATGGTAGGTACGGCCATCGACGTCATCGCCGTTGAACAGCCGTCTTCCGTCGCAGTCGGTCGATCTCTTTAGCGCCACGCTGTTCACCGTCATCGCCGACGCTACCGGCGAATAGGAACGTCCCCGATCCCGGCGGCAGCGCCAGTTCAAGCCAGCCCGGGCAGCCATCCACCCAGGACATATCCTGGAAGGTGACGCCAGTCTGTGGGTTCTCCTCGATCTCCGGTTCGGTGAGATGGTAGGCAGGGCCTATCTGCTCTGCCGTGGGGTTGGCTGAAGTCCGGGAGTTCGTGGTGAACCGCCGGCAACAGAGGATGGTGGCGCCCCTCGGCCAGGCCTGATTGGGCCAGTCGCGACTGACGTCCAGCGTCGCCGGTGGTTTGGTTCCTGCCCGGCAACCAGGAAAGTGGGAGCGTTGGGGCAGTATTCATCAGTAACCACGCCTGATAGAGATCGTCGTAAGGAGCAAAGGGCATCCAGCCTCGGGCGCCGCCGACAGCTCAGCCAGGAGCAAGCGGGTGGCATCGTCTGTGGGATCGTAGGCGAAGCCGTCGTTGGCCTCATGCCGGGGCGGTCTCAGATTGGCTTCAGGCTGCAAGCATGTCCCCGCTGTCAGGAACTGTGTAGCGATCCGTGAGTATCATGCGATGCGGCTGCTCCGCGTGCGGCGCGCTGGACACGACTTGACGACTGTCACCGGATTGGCGTAGGGCAGCGTCGACCAGAGGCGCAGCCCCTGGCTGGAGCGGGCTTCTTCGGCGTCAGCAAAGGCAACCAGATCCATGCTCCCGGCGGGGTGCGTCAGGAGAAGGGAAGCACCAGATCGGTGTATTGGGCTGCGGATCATGGTTGAAGGCATAAGCCCCGCCCAACTCCTCCAGGACCGTCATCGATCCACTCGGCGCCGTCCGGGCTGCAGTGAGATGAAGAAAGCGTTATGGTTCTGCCGTCACCCACAGGGCGAAGTCTGCATACATGGCCCCTGCACTAGGATCGGCCTGATCTTCACCATGGCGGTAAGAGCAGGACTGTACTCTGGACTGTGCTGGGGTAAGGGTTATAGGCGGCCAGACTGCCCTGGTTGGTTGTATCTAGGTATATAAAGAGATCCCCATCGGTCTCCCAAATCAGCGCACCGTCCACACGAAGTGAGCAGGCTGTCGTCCCAGGTTAGGTAGAGGGAGCCTTGCTCGCCGAGACGTGAAGGTCGGTCCCTAGCAGGGTGCAGCCATTGTTCTGCCGGTGCGGATCAACGAACTGGCTGCCGTGGAGTTCGGGCATGTGAACAAAGTCCGGCGGCCGCGTCGGAAGATAGGGGCCATAGACCCGGCGGCTGGTGTTGCCCGTCGAGGGCGGGCGATTATGTGGAAGTAAAAATCTTGTCCACCATCCGCTGCTGCGAGGTCGAAGCGCTAGCAGGTTGATCTGAATGCCTTCCGTGGGATCGACCGGATCGGATAAAGTTGAGGACGGTCTCTGTGATATGTGTAGACCAGCCATACCAAAGGCCTATGCCGCCCGCGTCGGTGACGGGTGGAATCGTGATCGGAGTTCGATGGAATCGGCGACGTATACTTCTTTTGCAACCGCATGGTGCCATTAATCAGGATCTCCAGGCTGGCCAGGATTGGGGCCTGAAGGTCGAAGTGATGATGATCCGTTGGATGACCGAAGGGTTGAGAGAGGTATCATAGACCGTCAATTCGATGCGGCCCCATTGTAGTCGATGGGGGCACCGACAACAGACGATGCAGACCACACTCCACGGCGTACCGGACGACAGACCTGGTTGCCCTGGAGGTAGACCCGCTGGCTCGGCGTCTGGGACGGAGAGCGGCAGCGCCGACAATGTGCGTTCAGCTTGGCAGGGTTCGCAGTGGCGGCAATCCGCCAGTGGCGTCGGTGAGTTCACCGGTCAGAATCAAGTTGCCGCCTACATGTGTATCCCTGCGTGGTGATGTTGTTCTGATCGAGGATTACGGTGGGCGGCGTGGTATCCACGAAGGACGACTGATGACAACCGTACCGCTCACAACGTCGGTGGCTGGCGATCACATGATAGACGCCTTCTGCCGGAGGTGACCAGGTCAGGTCGACTTGCCGCTGGGGAGCACCAGTTCCTTCGTAGTTTTCGTCGACCAGGCGTTCGTATCGATCTCCGGGCCGCATCGGTATCAACGAGCAGATTCGTCAGCCCATTGTAGGCAGCAGCAATCAGCTTCACGTCAACTGGCGTCTCTATGCTGTCGATTCGGTTGGGCAGATCGATAAAAGCGGAAAGTGTTGGGCGGGTAAGTTCAGCTTCGGGTGAAGGCGAACGTGAAGCCGCTGCACCTCGTCGGTGAACTCAAAGGCCCGGAGATCGGACGCACATCGTCGATCAGCCCGTCAAAGCTCGTACTGTTCAGATCTGGGCGCAAGCCCACCACCATCGCCGTGTTGGGCGTGGTGTCGAGAGCAACTGTTGCTGAGAGGAGGCCACAGATTGTGGCCATCAGGTAGTGAGGATCGTCCCATCGTAGACCACACAGTGGTGATGCCACTCCCGTGTCCGCGGGGACGCCGGTGTTCAGATCCGTGGCGTGGCTGTAGAGGGCGTACCAGGTGTTGCCGGTGTAGATCATTGCGCCAGAAGGCCTGACTGGTGATCGGGGATCCGTAGTTCACCATGTGTTCGGCCCAACTGGTTCGCACCTGGGTTTGCCGTCCGTGGACTTGGCCCAAACGCACAGGCTGCGGCGCATTCTCTGATGGGAAGAGTTCGCTGGCCGCGCTGGTCAGGTATTCGCCTGTCGGGCGCCGCCCAGATAGAGAATAGCCCTCACCGTTGGGGGTATCTGTGCGCCAGGCTTCTGTGCAGTCCATGTTGGGTCAGTTGCAGCTGGACCGTTGGGGCCCCGATCCGCGACTGTGCAGGTGTCCGGCCCCTCTTCCGGTCCAGTGAAGGATCAGTTCCGCTGTTGAGATCGTCGCCGTTCACCTCACCCGCCGGATCCTCTTGGGAGATAGGGTTGCCTACTGTGGCGCCGCGCGGTTCTGTGACGCTGGGACGGCTGGGGTGGAGACGGTAGCAGTTCCTCGGCGGACCGCGTTGAGGAAGGAGAAATAGCCGATCAATTGCGGCGATGGCCGACACGCTCCACAGGTGACGCTGCGGAGACCACGGTGGCTCTCTCAGCTGCATCTCGTGACGCCGACCAGCCTTGGGACGAAGCCTCTGCCGGGCGCCTGGATCGATCTCCGCGTCAAGGCGCAGTTTGCCGCCACGTCACAGATAAGAGCCGGTTTGAAGCGGTTGGCGGGTGGCTCCGTCAGTCGGCAGGAGACGGTCAGGTCGGTCAATGTGCCCGGCACGTTGCTGTCCCAGCGGTAGGTCTTCTGCACCTGACCCTCCGCCGCAGGGGGCGATGACGCTTCCGTCCGACAGATAGAGATCGATGCCCGGAAGATGTACTCGGTACTCATCCCTGGTCCACGGTCTGGCTGGTGGAGGGGCTGACACGGGGACAGGGTATCGATGGTCTGGTTGATGAGCGGGCTGGGTTGAGTTCGTAGCCGGTCGGTTCATGATCCACGCTCAGCAGATCGAGGCGGTAGATCATTCTAGCCCGGTTTGGCATCGCCGGGAGGTCCACGTGCTGTTAGCGTGTAGGGTAACTGACTGTTGACCACTGCGGGCAAGATCTGAATATCTCAGCAGCCGCAACCCAACGCTCGTGGGTAGATGCGCACATCATCCAGTGCGCCGTTAGGTGATTGGGTAGTTGTGCTGCCATAATCGAATTGCGCTAGAATGGAAGGAACCGCTCCTGCTAGAAAACCCGAAATTGTACATTTCTGTTTTTCCTGTACCATCATGGGTTGAACCTGGCCTACACCGTCAAAATAGATCCGCCCAATCACAAGATCTGTTTCTTTGACGCCTATGATGCTGGACGGGGTAAGCGCCAACGAGGTTGGAACTGTCCACCAGCCCGCTGAGGCTGCGCCAGTAACCGCCACATGCACCTTGCTGATTGGTAAGCTGCGGGATTCTGGGCGCGTGAACACCTAAGAAGATGATAACTGCTGGATCGACGAAAATGAATCGCACGAATTCGAAGGATCATTCACATCAACAGTTCCAGGGTATAATCCGAACCACCACGCCAGTAGACCCAGGGAGGCAAAGGTGAATGCAGCACTCTCAGCTATAACATTCCCAGACCCATGGCAACTGCGATCGTCTTGTCCGTCGAAGTTCAAGGCATGGGATCCCCGAAGGCCAGGGGATAGATTTATCGACATCATCCTCGTCGCCGCTGTGCAGCGTGGCAGTCCACCCCAGCCACTCTCATCAGATCAGGCTTACCGTCCATCGCTGAGGTTCGTCATGGACAGAGAGAGCAAGGGGCGACTTCCCAAACGCAACGTCAAACGACATCCATAGGGTCAATGCCTGGGAGACCCGCGTCGCTCATCATACCGTTGAAGTGACTGCCAGAACCAGAGTGTATGTGTTTGCCATTGAAAAACAGTTGTTGTCACCGGTAATCTGTGATGATCGGCCAACAAAATCGTCTTTCGATCCATGTTCTACTGCATCAATATATAGTCGGGCAGAGGCATCTTCTATGGTGGCAGATAGATGCACCCCACCGATCAGTGGGCAGCCCCGTTAGAGCACTCTGGCGATTCCTGGTTCCCTTGCGAATCCAGGCTGAGTAAAGTTCCGGAACCATCCATCCACAGTTCTGCGACATTGAATCCATCGCGGCAAGCTGAAGATGCGCTGAGACGTCGTTGCCGTGCAGTAGGATTCTTCTGGGCGAAAGCCGTGAGCTATGTCCCCTTGAAGCAGGGTTTCGGGCAGTTGGATGAAGTCATCCTGCCCGTCGAAGCTGATGGCGGCCCCCACCGGGCTGTTGCCTGCTGGTTGGGGGCAGTGATCCCCGGTGCAACTGGCGCCGGACGCGTTTGCCCCCGCCAGGTTGCGGTAGAGGGTCGTGGTAGCACTGATGGGGTGAGCAAGAGACTTCATCCAGGGGCAGGTAGAGCGTCTGCCCTGGCAGTTCCGGCCGAAGTGGGCGAGATCGTCTCCTTCTGCGGCCCATAGGGGTGTGAAAGGACAGGATCCCGACGCCACACCCGACGACGATAAGCCGGGCGATCCGTATATTTCGTCCCCGCTCAGCCCGCGGTGATAGATGATAACCTGATCAGCGCAAGCAGAAGTAATCGAAGGTGCCGCTGCTATGAGGTCGGCGGATCGGCGGCCTATCCAGTTGGTTTCGCCGGCCACATCCTGGGGCGTGAGGGTAAAAACTGGCTGTTGCCCTGATCCACTGCGTTGATCCGAGCCAGTTGCCCGGCTGTTCCACGCCGTTGACGTAGATGCGCCCAACGCCGCCTGCGATGCTGAAGCCCAGGTGGTTCCACTGCGTCTCCTGAACAGTGGTTCGTTGGTGCGCAAGCTCGTCCTCGCGCTCGCCCTGTCATTTCAGGTGAAGGTGCGGTGCTGGAGCTTCCGACCGGCGTGAGGAAGAGATAGTTCTGCCAATCTTTTTGTGGTATAGAAGAGCGGCTGATTTCGGCTTGGATATGGGCCATCCAGGTAGACCCAGGCGAAGGTGAAGTCCTGGTCTGGGCCACGTCCTCGGGTAGGAGAGGAAGTCGTAGAGGCCATCGAAGGCAAGCCCTCGGCCGTCTTTGCCAAGTCGACCACCCAAGGTGGGGCATCCCCAGTTGTTCTCGACGCACCAGGCTGCGCTCTCGGTGCCGCTGGTCGCCATCAGGTTGTCGAAGGTGCTCCGCTGGCCGCTGACGACCTCGGTGGTCTCCTCGAAGCGGTAGGCATAGCCGCCACCGGCGGCGGATGATCGGCCAGCCAGCCTTGCAGCACGGTGGTCGTGGTAATCAAGCGGAAGTCATTCTGGTTCAGCGGCAGGCCACTGGCCGCTTCGTTGAGGGTCATGCCTGGTCTGGCTCCGTCCAGAGCCAGCGACCGGGTGGGCAGGGTCGTCCGGTTGCCAAGGGAGTCCTCGGCCCACACGTCCAAGCTATAGGTCCCTGCGACCTGGGCCTGGCGGAAGGGATAGGCCAGGCGCCAGTTTCCATCGTTGATGGTCGCCGGGTAAGGCGCATCGCCCACTGGATCGCCCGCTACGTCGCGCAGACGTGGCGGACGTGGGCAACGCCGCTGCGCCATCCGCCGATGACCGGATCACTGACTGTGTGCCGTCTCTTTGCGCCCTGGATTACGCCGCGTGATCAGTCAGGGATGGGGCGCCAGATTCAGCAACGTCATCCACTGATTGACGGTCGAGACAGTCCTGTATCATCCACCACGATGGTATGTAGGCTGTCGGGCTTTCGCGATGACCTACGGCGTCGGTGGCTCGGGTTTGGAGTGTATAGCGACCCTCTCCGCTGACGCTGGGTGGGCAAGAGACCAGGGGCACCAGGCGGGACTTCCATCCTTGGGCTGCGTCCTGGCACGGTTCCGCCGCCGTCGGCTGACAGGGCCGCCGTGGACGCTGACGCCCAGTTCCAACAGGATGATGTCACTGCCTGCGTCTGTGGCGTTGACGCCCAGCTGCACATCGGCGTTGGGGTAGCGATTTATCGCCAGCGGCAGCGATCTCGGTAGCAGCTGGTTGGCGCGATCATCACGCGGACCCTGTGGTCGTTCTTCCTCATTTCGATCCAGTTGGCCTGAACTGTGTAGAGATCCGCGGATCTCATAGTCCCAGGATGCGTCGGGATAGACGATGCTTCGTCCAACGAGCCCGTTGAAGTGGCGGTAGAAGGACGAGCCATGGGACGCCGGTGGCAAGAAGGGCATCGTTGTGACAGGCGTCGGCGGAGATTTAACCTGTTTGAAGCTGTCACGCACGCGCCGTTGATGTAGAGGGATAGATAAGCGCCATCGTAGGTGGCGGCATAAAACTGGTCAAACGGTAGGGTGAGCCTGGCTGAAGAGCTCCAACAGTCCAGTGATTTCCAGTGCAGTTGCGAGTGAGGTAAATCGTCGTTCTTCAGTCAGGTAGATGGCGTTCGTAAATCGCCGTCACTCTTGGCAATGATGGGTGCCCCGTTCGCAGGGCAGGGCTGACCCAAGCGCCAAGGTTAAGGAGACGGTCGAGATCCAACTCGCTGCTGTCAGGGAAGAACGTCCGTCGTCCACTTCTGCTGCCGGTCCAGACTAACGGCTTGGGCTACCTTGCTGGCGGGCGTCGCGGGCAGGCGCTACCGCTGCACGTGGCGTCGCCGCTGCCAGAGTTGTCCCACGCTGTGATGTTTGCGCCCTCCTCGTCCAGGTGCAGGGTGGGCGCAGTTGCCATCATGGCGCCACATTGCTGCCGTCGTAGGGGGGATGCGCAGATCGTCGAGCAGCCCCATGAAGTTAGTGCCGACCAAAGCCAACCCCGTAATTTCCGGCGCCCAGCGGGTCACTGGGTCTGCACGTTCTGCGTTCGTCGTTGTTTGATGCAACGTCATGGTGCTTCCGCTAAAGTTGACCATGACATGGGTCATTCATTGATTGGGTAGGTTGCCGAGGTACAGGTAGGTACGGCGTTGCTACCATCGAATGAGGCAGAAACAGTTCTCTGGACTATAGAAAAGATTCTACGTCGGTGACCTGATCATGTGATGCTGAAAGACCCCGGCGCTTTTGGGCTTCACCCACAGAAAGCCCGGCGCAGCCTGCGGGGCAAGCTGAAGTTGTCGATGCGAGATACTGAACGATCAAATATGCATCGTCGCTGGCGATGTAGCCGAAGGAGACAGCTCCACGGTTGACACGACCCGGCAGGCCACTGGTGGGGCGGAATCCTACAGGTGACCCGGATGTCTGGATCGGCCACCGCGCCTTCATTGGTGAAGGTGACACCTGGGCAAGAAGATCACTCTGGCCTGTCCCGAGATCGTCCAGCGTGTAGTGATGGTATTGCTGCTGCTGGAAGCTGCTGCACACTCTTCTTCGGTCAGGAAGACAGCGATGAGATAACTCGTCGATGCCGTGTGAAGAAGAGCTTCAGGTTGCGGATCTCATGATGAACTCTTCCGTGCCATCCCTGCTGTCAGGAGACCGAAGGACTCGTGTAATTTCTGCTGTACCGTGTGACTTTGGATGTCGCAATGTCGAACTTTGATGCAGGGACATGCTGTATGCCGCGCGTGGGTACCATCATCTTCATACACGCGAACGGATCCACTGAAACAGAAGGTGCGCGTCTTGTCGGTGAACCACTCGTTTGCGTTGCTGATTCCATTTCTTGGGTTCCCATTCTCCTGTATCGGCGGTACTGTCATCATTGAGCAAGGTATCTTTTCTGTTTGCCTTGGTCATCTTCAAATCGATGGGCATACTCTCGCGCTTGCTTTACACGGATCGCGCCTTCTTCCTTGGTGCGCACATTCTTCAATTCAAAATTGGCGCGTGTTGTCATCACCGATGATCAGGCGCGACAGCGAGCGAGAGCGCTATTGGGAAGTGAAAAATCTTGCGCTGGTACGCCGTTGACGTAGACGGTCAATGGCGCTGGTCATGGCTGCCGCGTGGTTTGCACGAGGCGGAATTGTAAGTACATCTCTGATGGGATCTGGTGTTCCGCCGCCCCAGCTGAAAATCAAGTCTGTATCGATGCCGCCAGGCGTTGGACCCGGCGTTGTCGTACGACCGTTGCCGTCGCTGTGGGCGGCTGACGAAGATGGCTCAGTGTTGCCTGCGCCGGAATCTGGCTTCATCCAGACAGACCAGGTGAAGGGCGTGTTGCTCATATCGAAGATAGGATTGTCGCTTATATCCAGTAGCGTGGCGCCGTTCAGTTGCAATCCATCGCCCACGCCAACACCGGCAGGCGGTCGTGCCTGCCCACACCACGTGATATCGGCGTCGGATGCGTCGGTCAGCCGGTTTGGGCGTCATTGAAGTTGAAGTAGACATCCGTAGCAGCCGGGACACCGACCTGGGGAGCATCAGGCAGGCGCACGCATCCGCTCACGCGCAGTTACTGTTACCGAATAGGCGCCCGTTGCGCATTTTCGCTGACTGTCAGGTTTCCGTTGAGCGCTTGCGTCTGAGCCGGCGTTCGGGTTGACGGTGACGAGGTTCTCGTTGTTGGTCCACCCTGTGTGGGCGTGCTGCGACCAGACCGGTGAGGTGCGGCCCAATAGGTTGTTCACCAGGTCGGCCTCATAGGCGAGGCGATCTCCTGGGGCAACCAGCAGCCGGTCGCTGCCGACGTTGTACTGTGCCTGCATCAACAGCCGGATCTGCTCCTGAGTCAGGGCCGCCGGAACCACTATAAATTCGTCTAGGGCGCCGCCAAAGCTGCTGAAGTTCCCAGACTGGTCATAGGAACCGCCAATCAGCCAGTCTCCACTGCCAAAGTAGCCGAGTGCTCGACTGAAAGTGCGCTGTTCCACCACTTCGCCATTTCGGTAGAGCGTGGCTGTGACCGTTCCTACTTCCCCAACCACGGTGGGTAGGGTCAGATCATAGGTGCAGGCCCAGTGGTGCCAGTCCGTATCCGTGTAGGCCGGGCTATCCAGGAAGGAACGAGGCGTGAACCCACAGGTAAATTGATTGGTGGCGCCAAAGCCTATCCACATCTGTTCGCCGCTGTCGGCCTCTTGGGTGTTGAAGAGCAGATCGGGCCGATCAATGGCATTGCGTCGCGCCCAGACCGCCACGGTGAAGGAATGATCTCCTAGGGGCACCGCTTGGGGCATACGGAGCACATCGTCGACGCCGTCGAAGACCAGGCCGTTGGTGAAGCGGCCCTCGTGCCCGGCTTGAGGACAAGCGTCGCCGCTGCAACTGGCGTTGTTGCCCAGTCCGGCGCTATCGGCAAAGACAGTGGCCCCATTCCGCTCCTCAAAGCGCAGCAGGACGCCGGGTGCGTCGGTCCGGGCAAACTGGGTCTTCAACTTGAGGATGGTCGGATCCGAGACCACCCGCGGATTCAGCCCATAGAGCCGCTCCTGATAGTCGGTGAAGGTGTCTCGATCCCCGTTTCCAGAAAGTGGATCACTGGTGACCCAGGTGCTCTGGGGTACGCCGTCCACGATGTCGTAGACGAACTCCCAGCCGCCCACCCAGTTCCCCTGGTCGTCTTGGTGGAAGACCTCTTCCCCATCCAACAGGCCGTCACCGTCGCTGTCCGCGCGCAGGGGATCTGAGCCGACCAACTGCTCAATCCGGTCGCTGAGACCATCCTGATCACTGTCTGCTGCGCTGGGCTTCGTCCCTGCTTGTGTCTCAAAGAGATCGCTCAGTCCGTCGCCGTCTGCATCCCAGAAGCGATCGTCTACGTCGTTGCCGCCCACCGCAGTGCTGAGCAGCCCGTCGCCGTCGAAGTCTCGCATCACCGGGAAGATCACCTCCCCGTCCTGACCCCAGGCCAAGGAGACGCCATTCCCCACTGCTGCCGGATCGTAGAACGCGTTCAAATCGTCAGGAAAGATGTCGTAGGTCAGTTGCAGATCAATATGGTTGGTCCCCTTGTCACTTCGAATATAAC